>CAVYNY010000009.1:0-379670 GCA_963769935.1 uncultured delta proteobacterium
TTTTTGATTACCACCTTTAATCAGCCATGCTTATATTATAGTTATAAATCTAACTACTGGTAAATATGGAGATATCGCATGGCAAAAAATAAAATACAATTTCAGAAAGGCATGAGCTTTGAGAATTTCATAGAACAGTACGGCACCGAAGATAAATGTCATGATCAGCTGTTTAAACTGCGCTGGGCGAGCGGCTTCGAATGCCCTATTTGCGGCAATAAGACCTATTGTGAAATTCATGCTAGAAAAATATTTCAATGTAATCGATGCCACTACCAGACATCGGTGACGGCCGGCACGATTTTCCACTCGACGCACCTGCCCCTCACAAAATGGTTTCTTGCTATGTTTTTGATCACACAAAGTAAAAATGGAATTTCCGCTCTGGAGCTGCATCGCCAAATGGGCGTTTCTTATAATGCCGCCTGGAGAGTTAAACATAAAATCATGCAAGTCATGCTGGAGCGCGACAGTAGCAAACCTATTACCGGGCGAATCGAAATTGACGATTCGTACCTTGGCGCTAAACGGGTGAGTGGAAAAAGGGGGCGTGGCGCTGGGAGAAAAACCCCCTTTGTTGCAGCCGTTGAGACAACTGATGATAAAAAGCCACTTCGAATTAAACTGTCGAAGGTAAAAGGCTTCAGTCAGCAGGAGATCAAGCGCTGGAGTATGCACAATTTGAGGTCTAATTGTATGGTCGTCTCCGATGGTTTCTCCTGCTTTAAAGCAGTTGTAAATGCGGGATGCAATCATAGGCCTTTTATCGTAGGTGGCGGTAAGCAAGCCGTCGACCATCCTGCCTTCAAATGGGTAAATACGATCCTTGGCAATGTGAAGAATTCTATGAAAGGTACTTATCATCGTTTTAGCCAGAAGCATACTTCTCGTTACCTGGCAGAGTTTCAATACCGTTTTGACCGTCGGATTGACCTGGCAAGCATGCTGCCCCGCTTGGCGTATGCTTCGGTTCGTACGCCGCCAATGCCAATGCGACTTTTAAAGTTGGCTGAAAAAGAATGGTAATCAATTAATTTTTTGTGCAATCGGATGGGGTCACTTCAAAAAGCTAAAAGTACCGATAACTGCTATTGCACGAATTTCAGTCCGCTATTTCTTTGAGATACGATACCATTATCTTTAAAGCAAATTCCCAAGCTACTTCCTGCTTTAGTTTTTTAATGCTTACTTCCACACAAAGATAACCATTCATCGTGACGTTTGTTGCGGATCCCATGCGACTCCTGCCAATATTTCTGCCCCGACTCGCTTTGAGATTTAGCCGACGTCGGCACTTCCTCGGCAATCGGCTACACTGGCATGCTTCGGGCCTAATTGTACCCGCCCAGCGTGGTAATAACCGCCCCGTGTTCTACCGCCCAACGCCTAAACAGTTTTTCCTTTTTATCGTTGGGGAGCTTAAATGAAATCTTAACACCGGCCGGGGTGGATTGGCTACCGGCCGGGCGGCCTGATAGATCCATCGCCTTCTGGTTAACCATGCCCGGTGTGGCCACAGGGTTATTAATGCTGGTTTGCTTTGGTATTAAAATCGTCACATTTCCCATAGCGCTTTCCTCCTTTGGTATTCGTTGTAAAGTTGGTATTGCTTAAACACAAATTCCTCGACCCTGGTATCCTTGGTAGGCGGTTGCTTTAGCGGTTCTTGTACCACCACGCCGTATGTGGCCGCTTCCGTCCTAAACCGGTATGCCGCCGGTAGGGCTGCTTTTAACACGCCTGAATGAATCCCTGGCAATTGTTGTCCAGCGGATTAAAGCGTCCATGGCTGCGGATGCTTGCTCTGACTTAGCGATGCGGAAAACGAACAGTATCTTCTGATGGCGACAGATGGTTTGAATCCTGCTTCATTCGGTAAGGTGCAGGTAGGATTTAATTAAGGGCTGGTGGGCCGGGCAGGTAACGCAGATCTCTGAAAGAAGATCACCAGCAAAAAAAGTGACCCACATAAAATAAATTATGAATCACCTTTAACAGTTATTTCATTTATCTCATTCAGAAAGGATCCACGCACACCCAAGAAACCTGTCAAGTGCCACGTACCAAACCCCCTTTTTTAAAGTATGACCGTTGGAGGCTCAAAGCCGTCCCATGGTATATTTATAGGTGTCGAAGTTGGTGTGACACTTAACATTTAAAAGCTACGCATGAATCGTGCAAAGTCAATGAAGTAAAGCTATTTTTATAAAGAAACATTCGAGAATATTCTAAGACGCTATGTTGATTTTTATGGCGATGAGCGTATCTTCGCAGATGTTCTAATTCCATCATTGCGGGAGAAACTCTCCAATCTTTCGGAGTTTATGCGTGAAATCAAGGTCGGTTTTGCCCGGTTTTACAACCGACGTAACAACCGGCGAGGTTATTTCTGGGGAGACCGGTTCAAGAGTGTCATTGTTGAAAAGGGAGAAACCTTAATCAATTGCCTGGCCTATATTGACTTAAATCCCTTGCGGGCCGGTTTAGTTGAGCGTCCTGAGCAGTATCGCTGGAATTCACTTGGGTATCATGTCCAGACCAACAATCGGGACAACTTTCTTTCCACTGACTTTGGCTTAAAAGAATTCAATATCAAAAGCAAAAAAGAGCGCATCAGAAGGTATCACCGATTTATCTATGAAGCTGGATCGGTGAGTAAGCCAGAGAAAGGCAACGTCAAGGTCATCGATAATAAGGTGCTTGAAAAAGAGCGTCGCACGGGGTTTGAACTCCGCCGAAGCGATCGTTTCAGATATCGCACGCGCTATTTTACGGATTCGGGCATCATCGGCTCGAAGGAATTTGTGGCAGAAAATTACAAGCGGTTTAAACATCTATTTTTCTCAAAGAATGAAAAAGAGCCAAAACCGATCAAGGGGTCGGAGGGGATATACTCGCTGAAACGATTATCTGAAATCGTCTAAATTCACGATATAATCGATCTTCTTTGTTGAAAATTTGGCTTGACACTATGGTATAACAGCAATATTAAATCACTCATGAGAATCAAATTCGATAAGAAAAAAAGCGAACAACTTCGAAATGATCCAAGGCGAAAAATCGGATTTGAAGAAGCACAAGAATTATTTGATAATGTATTTATCGAAGATCAACATATCGACTATCCGCATCAATGGCGCGCAACGGGTTGGGTTCAGGGGGAACTGTATACGGTGGTTTATGAAGAATGAAAAGATAAGGACGGCGAATACTATCACCTTGTTAAGCTTTGGAAAGCAACAAAAATGGAAAGATTAAAATATGAAGAAAACACCTAAAAAAATGACTCCCACAATAGATGAAATATCTGAGATGGCGGCCGAAGGAAAGGATGTTTCAGAATATTTTACCAAAAAATTTAGAGTAAGACAGCCGCTTGAAAAGGTTCAAATTCAAAGGGTCAATGTGGATTTTAATCTTGATATGCTTGAAGAATTAGATTCGCTTGCAAAAGAGTTAAATGTCAGTCGTCAAGCAGTCATTAAAGTATATTTGCGCCAGGCACTTGATCAGCATCGAATAGCAAGGCAAATGACGGGTTAAAAGTAAAAGTTTCGGAATTATACAGATTCCTGGAATTTTTAGTTTTTGGGTATGCCGTCTTATCAACCCTTTTCTCAAAAGAGTGATTTTGACCCAGAATTGGACCGGCTGAGAGCGCGTTTTGCAGTTATGCATTCCTTTTATAATGAAAATCCTCATCGGGGTCCGACCCTAACTCCCGGTTTTCTTTTATTTGAAGCTGACCATTAGGTTTTCTTGAAAATAAATCCCTGACTAATTTTATTCAATCAATAGTGCAAAATATAAAAGGCACTCCCAATTGGACCGTAAGTGCCTGTTTTTTATTATGGTACGCCCGGCCCGATTCGAACGGGCGACCTACGGATTCGAAGTCCAGGATTCTTAAAATTAAAAAATGTCGTGATTTCAACCGGTTGATTCTATTGCAATTTTTCAGCTAACTTTTGGTTTCGTTTGGAAATGTTTGGAAATATTTGACCTTGACGGGCACAATTTGGGCACAATTCAATTGATTCTTAAGGATATTCATAAAATCACGACCGCCTCTTCCCCATCTGAAATCATTATCATCCATGATCAATCCTCATCACCCGGCACAGATGATCTGCCTTCGCTTCTGTTGCTTCGGTGAGACAAATTACATAATCCAATCAGATTATCCGCTTGAATTCTCCTTTTAAGAAATCCAGTTGAGACCATACCGGTGAGATATGCTCAAACTGGCCTGAAATTGCAACACCGATGTAAAGACTTTAGTTATTCGGGCTTGTATCGTTTGCACTATTGGGCGCTTCAATATGCTTGGGAGCACCTAAACGGATACAGAATTCACAATTTTCACTTAGTTCGCCCTCAAAAAGCAACGTCTTATCTTTATCTTTTCAAAAAACCCTCATCTCACAACTCCAATTTCAAGGGCTACCCGATCATCGAAAATCTTTCAATTAGCTGCAAAATCCCAATCTTATCTCAACTCCTACCGTTACATCGCCTTCCAAAGATTAATCTCGGATCAAAAACAGGAAATAAGGTTGACCTTTTCCTGATATTTTTGTTAAATGCCCGGTAGATTCAAAAAGCAATTTCCTATCAACTCAACTATAATGAATATATGAGTGCTCAAGATTGCGGTCGCTTCACCTTCGGACGTCCAGGCTGAGCGAGATTTGCTCGAACGAGTGACGGCGGAGCTGAATCGAGGTATTGCCCAATATCGCGGGCTGTGACTCGAATTCGTACGATGGGAAACCGACACGCATCCCGGCTTTCATCCCAAAGGCCCACAAGGCTTAATAGATCCTATTTTACGCGTTGAAGACACTCATAGTGAGATCAAAGCGGGCGAAGATTGGACTGTGAGAATCGAAGAAGCGTTGCGGTCCGCGAAAGTAGCAGTCCTTGTCGTCACTCAGAACTTCCTTTCGTCAAGGTTTATTGCCGAAAAACAACTTCCTGCGCTGATAGACAGAGCGGCGTCTGAGGGGCTGCAGATTCTCTGGATTGCGGTCAGTGCGAGCACCGTTGAGAACACGGAGATCATGAAATACCAAACGCTTAACGATCCCCGTGGGCCTTTAGAGGATCTCGAACCCGCGCAGCAGAGCAAAGATTTTCTCAAAATCTACAAGAGAATCGTGGAGGCCGTGGCCGTCTAGTGCGTTAGTGCACGCCTTCGCCCGGCGCCCCGGCGGGGGCCGTTGATTCGCTCGACCGGCATGGTCTATAATTCCCCAATAAGGGCAAAGTGAGAGATCTTGACCAAGCTGGATTTCTGAGAAACGTCGGACAATGTCATGAATGATGTATTCATTAGCTACGATAGCTCCGATCGCCAAACCGCGCAGAAATTTGCCGACGCTTTGGAACCTTATGGGTGGTCGGTGTGGTGGGACCGCGAGATCCCGGTTGGCAAGAGCTTTGATCAGGTTATCGAAGAGGAATTGAACACTGCCCGCTGCGTGGTGGTGCTGTGGTCCAAAGAGTCAGTCCAATCTCGATGGGTAAAAACCGAATCTTCAGCGGCGGCCGATAGAGATCGCCTCGCGCCGGTATTGATCGACGACGCCGCAATTCCCTTGGAGTTCAAACGGATTCAGACCGCCATGCTCCAGGATTGGAACGGAGACACCTCAATCCCGGAGTTTCAAAGACTCGTTCAGGCGATTAGAGATTTGGTTGGTCGATCGGAGCCAGCCGGGCGCGTTGCGCCGCACGAAACACAAAATAAAAGTAAAACCGCAAGCGCACCGTGGCTTTCGCTTCGCTTGTTGGGCGCAATCGCCGCTGTGGTGCTTGTCATCGTGGGTCTTTTATTTGCCTGGAAAGCGCTCCGTGAAACTCAGCACGAGACTACCCCGTCTGCCTCCAACGACGCAGCCAACAATATCAGTCCTCCATCTCCTGCAAATACGAACAGCTCGGTTACGCCCTCTCAGACGGTTTCCGGCAGTCAAAAGCCAGCGCCACCCAAGAGCACTTTCCCGATCAAGATCGGCGATAAGATCGACGATGGCGTTCCAGCTCCTGGCGCCGGCAGCATCGAAACGCCCTATGCCCAGGATGCTTACTCCTTTACCGCTGCCGCGGGCCAGCGGGTCTATTTTCGCATGCTGCGCCACAGCAACGGATTGGCTTACATCAAATGGCGCTTGACGGACGCGGATGGAATGGAAATATTCAACACCTGTCTCGGGTGCAGTGAACCTGGAGTACAAATCTTAAGCAAAGGAGGAAACTACACGCTCACGGTGGGCTCCGACAGCGATGCAGCCACCGGCACTTATCAACTGCAATTATTCAACGTGCCGCCCCCGAATCGGTTCTCGATCAAGATCGGCGATATCATCAAAGAGAGCACTCCCGGGCCGGGCGCGGGCGCTGTCGGAAGTCCCGGCGCTGAGAGTATCTACACCTTTACAGCAGCGCCCCGGCAAAACGTTTATTTTCGAATGTTCGAGAGCAGTAACGGGATGTCCTACATTAATTGGAACCTGGTGGACGACAACGGCATGGAAGTGTTCAACACCTGCCTCGGATGCAGCGAGCCCGGCGTGCAAACACTGATCAAAGGCGGAACCTACACGCTCACGGTGGGCAACAAGACCGACGCTTCCACCGGCACCTACCGGCTGCAGCTTTTCAACGTTCCGCCTCCGAACCAATTTTCCATCAAGATCGGCGATAAGATCAGACCGGGAGTGCCAGGCGCAGGAGCGGGTATGATCGAAACCCCGGGCGTGGAGGACATTTATACCTTTAGCGCCACGCCGGGCCAGAAGGTCTATTTCCACCTGTTCGAACATGAGAAAGGAATGAACTACATCAAATGGCGCTTGGTCGATGAGAACAGCGCGGAGATATTTAACACCTGCCTCGGCTGCAGTGAGCCCGGTGTCCAGACGTTGACAAGAGGCGGGAAACACATGCTCATCGTCGGCAACCGTACTAACCCTGCGACGGGGACTTACGCCTTCGAAACCGGCTCGCGGTAAAGCCAAACTCCTGCTGACCTATCTTTGGTACAACCGGTCAATAAAACCAGTTTCATCCAACTCCTTCACGAACCGCGTTTCCATGAAAAAGAACTATGCCCGCAGCGAGCTATGTGGTATCGACAATATTCCCCTAAAGTCGTCACCCCCGAATGTTTCTATCGGGGGTCCGGTCAGAATTCCGCCTGGATTCCCGCTTCAGCCTGCGGCTGATGCGTCCGAAGCCCGGTGGCGGAAAAAGCATGCGGGAATGACGGACTTTGAGGGGACTAGGAATTGCCCTCACGCAGCTGGCTGCGGGATACTTCTCTTCAAGGTATTCATTGATGATACACGATTCGTATCTGAAGCCGTCTGAAATATTCTTTTGAAAGAAAGGAGAATTTCATCATTAGTTATTCTAAATTCTCAACAATTCGCACAATTTCTTTTTTGAGAACGGGGATATCTTTTTTAACGGTGAGTCACACTGTATCTATGTCAACACCAAAGTAATCGTGGATAAGCTTGTCACGCATACCGGCAATGTCCTGCCAAGGTAAGAGAGGAGCGAGGCTTTTCAAATCTCCCGAAAGTCTTTTCATCGCCTCGCCTATGATTTCAATCTGCCTAATTACACCGTCCTGGACCAGATCATTTTTTTTAAAAGCCTCTTCATCATTAGCTTGAAGGTATTTTTCTATTTTCTTTATTGCATCCGGAATGTGATTCAAAAATGCAGATTGGTCAGTTTTCATAAATAACCTTCAATTCGCTTAAAATTCTATCTCTCAAATAAGGGCTTATGGCAGCTTCAGTCAACAAATCAACTTTTTTACCAAGTGCTGTCGATAGTTCCCGTTCCATTCTTACAATATCTACAGGCTTTTCCTCTTTGAGAACTTCACCATGAGATCGATGTCACTCTTCGATGTATCTGAGATTAAATGTGTCTCTATTGCTTATTCAGTATCTAATTGTAATTACAATTGGCGGCCTTTTATACTTTCTTTATAAAGAGAACAACCAAAAAGAAGAAGAGGAATTAGGTGAACCAAAGGTTTTAAATAAGATAAAAAGAGTTAATTCTTCTTTAAAAATAGATAATGGCAAATCAGAATGGATTTGTAAATGTGGTACTCATAACCAAATAGATTTGGCCAACTGCTCTAATTGCAATTTAAATAAATTTATGCGGTTATCCATTTAGCCCAAGTTAAAACGTCCGACAGGCCAGCGGGCATTCGGTTTGAAGCCGGCCAAAACTCGTGCTTAAGGCGCAGTAGGGACCGCCGCTGCCCAGACTGCTAAGTAAGGTCAAGGATAAAGAGCAGTTGGGTCACACGGACCCAGTTGATTTAAGCGGCGGTCCTAACATCGCCTAAATCACTCAGACAGTTGCCCGTCCTCAAACCGAATGCCCGCTGGCCCCCATGCAATATCACTTGGGTCATGTGCATATCCGCATTAATCTATTTAAAATTTGTTTCTTTTGTCCGAATTGATAATTCTCTGATATGCGTTATTTTAGTATACGTTGCCTTTAATTACCTGCGGGACCGGGAATTTTTCGAACCCGACCCGCCAATTACATGAAAGCGCATTAAAATTTTTCTGGCTTATATACAATATTAGGGGCAAGGAACTTAGCAATTTATTTCACCCCACCCGGCCTCCCCCGTCAATGGGGAGGAGTTTAGCTTCCCCGGGCGGGAGGGATTGAGAGAGGGGGATAAATTGACATCTACCTTACTTTTTTAGATAGGCTCGAAATTTTTAACGCTATGATGATATCTCTAATCTGGTTCCCGGATTTTGAGCGACTTTCTTTAAATACTGCTAACATAAACCATGGAAGGCATTAATATGCAATGCCCAAAGTGCCGGTTTGAAAATCCCGCGGAGATGCGGTTTTGTGGCAAGTGCGGCGCAAAATTGGAAAGCATCTGCCCGGAATGCAACGCTTCCAATCCACCGGAATTTAATTTTTGCGGCAAATGCGGCCATAAGCTGAGCGAACCGCAGGATTCCTCTACGCTGGATTATTCGAAACCGCAAGATTACACGCCGAAACATCTGGCAGATAAAATTCTCACCACCCGCAGCTCCGTCGAGGGAGAGCGCAAACAGGTCACGGTCCTCTTTGCGGACGTGGCAAACTTTACTTCTATTTCTGAAAATCTTGATCCTGAAGAAGTTCACCGTCTCATGGATGGCTGCTTTATAATCCTGATGGAGGAGATTCACCGGTTTGAAGGAACCATCAACCAGTTCACCGGCGATGGTGTCATGGCGCTATTCGGCGCTCCGCTGGCCCATGAGGATCATGGGCGGCGGGCGTGCCAGGCAGCGCTGTCTATTCAGAAATCCATGAAAAACTATGGCGAAGGAATCAAAAAAGAGTATGGGATTGAATTTAAAATGCGTGTCGGCCTGAATTCAGGTCCGGTGGTTGTGGGCTCCATCGGAGACGATTTGCGCATGGATTATACGGCAGTCGGCGACACCACCAATCTGGCCTCCAGGATGGAGAGCATGGCACGTCCGGACAAATGCCTGGTTTCCAAAAACACCTACAAGCTTGTGCGGGATTTTTTCGATTTCAACAATCTCGGCCATATTGAGGTGAAAGGCAAAAAAGAGCCCCAGGAAATTTTTGAATTACTCGGCGCCGGTGATGCGGATACACGCATCGCGGCATCCGTGGCCAAAGGCTTGACGCAATTTGTCGGCCGGGACAGCGCCATCCGCTCCCTTATCGATGCCTACAATAAAGCCGCGAGCGGATCAGGCCAGGTTATCGGAATTGTAGGGGATGCGGGTGTGGGAAAGTCAAGGCTTTTGTTTGAATTTCGAAATCAATTGCCGGCTGATGAATTTATCTATCTTGAAGGCCAGTGCCTGCCTTTCGGCGGCGCCATGGCGTATCGGCCCTTACTGGAAATTCTACGATCCTATTTTAACATCAAAGAAGGAGATCCTGAGCCGCTGATCAGGAAAAACCTGGAGACCGCGGTCAGCCGGCTCGATGAAAGGCTGCATGGTATTCTATCACCTTTTTGTGACCTTCTGTCCCTTGATTCAGCGGATACGGATTACGAAAAACTCGCGCCCAGGCAAAAGAGAGAGCGAATCTTCGAGGCCATCCGGAACCTGCTCATTTCTGAAAGTCAGAAAAAACCGGTTATCGCCGTTGTCGAGGATCTGCACTGGATCGATAAGACATCGGAAGAATTCCTGGACTATCTGATCGGGTGGCTGTCCGGGGCCCGGATTCTGCTGCTTCTCCTTTATCGACCGGAGTATACCCACCCCTGGGGGAGCAAATCCTTTTACAATAGAATCGGTCTGGAACAACTTAACTCCGGATCCAGCGCCGAGCTTATACGGTCCATGCTTCAGGGCTGCGATGCGGTACCGGCTCTGGAAGTATTTATCCTCGAACGGACAGCCGGCAATCCGCTTTTCATGGAGGAGCTGACGCGCACTTTGCTGGAAAATGGTTCGATTCGATGTGAGGGTGGCAGGTGCCGGTTAATAGAGAACTTAGCCGAAATTGAGGTGCCTGATACCATCGAGGGGATCATTTCAGCGCGCATGGACCGATTGCAGGAAGACATCAAGCGCACTATGCAGTTGGCTTCGGTGATCGGCAGGTATTTTCCCTACCGAATTCTTGAAACGATCTCAGAGATAAGACAGGAGCTTAAATCCTGTCTGCTCAATCTTCAGGGATTGGAATTTATTTACGAAAAAAGTCTGTTCCCCGAGTTGGAGTACGTATTTAAGCATACCCTGACCCGGCAGGTGGCATACAACAGCCTCCTGCAGCAGAAAAGAAGGGAGATTCATGAAAAAATCGGACGGGCAATCGAAGCGCTTTACCCGGATCGAATAGAAGAGTTCTATGAAATGCTGGCGCATCACTATTCAAAGAGTGACAATTTTAAGAAAGCCTGCCAATTTCTGGTACTTTCGGGGGATAAAGTCATTCGCAATCATTGCGCATCAGAGGCCTTTTCCTATTACAAAGATGCGATGGATGCCCTCAAAAAATTCCCAGAGTCTGAAGAACACGAACAAAAGCAACTGGCGCTTATCCATAA
The DNA here is from genome assembly GCA_963769935.1 of uncultured delta proteobacterium. Lineage (GTDB taxonomy): Bacteria > Desulfobacterota > Desulfobacteria > Desulfobacterales > JAFDCJ01 > JAFDCJ01. The sequence goes on from CAVYNY010000009.1 coordinate 11,102, forward strand.
AATACTGGTTCCCATGATCTTACTAGGCTTCCCGGAAGGAAGCCTGTCTATTCTGCAGGCGGGTGTGCGCATCGCAACCGCCGTTGACGACAAAAAAAGCCGGATACGATTTTACAGCAACATGGGCGTGTATTATTCCGACAAAGGAAAGCAGGCCGAGGGCAGAAAGTATGCAGCAAAAGCCTTTGAAGAGGCTGAAAAGATCCAGGATCTTGAATCGATGGCCCGGTCAGGGCCGGATATTGCTTTAGCGCACATGACCGAAGGCGAATACCACAAAGTCATTGATGTTACATCCAGAGTCAACCATCTGATTGAAAAAACGCAACGGCAGGCCGAAACCTTCGGAGGACCGTCGAATGTGTATTCTGCCCTGATGGTTGTCTGCGGCTACAGCCAGGGGATGCTGGGAAATTTTGAAGAAGCATTGGCGCTGTGTGATAAGTCGCTCAAGAATGCAGTCGCTTTCGCGAACACCCCGGTTCAGGGAATTGTCGAATATTATCTGGCTATGGTTTTCTCAAACAGGGGCGATTGGAAAGCGGCCAGGGTTCACCTGCAGAAAAGCATAGAGATCGGTGAAAAGACCTCATTTTATCAATGGTTGGCATTGGCCTGGGGTGGATTGGGGTTTGCTGAAGCTGAACTTGCAAACCCCGAAGGCGGAAAAAAATTTGTTGAGAAAGGGTTAAAAATTCAACGGGATGCCAATATCGACTGGCTGGAGTGCGATCTAATTTTGTCGCTGGGTATCTGTCATTGGTATTCAGGGGATGTCACCGGAGCCGTTGATCTGATGCAGGAAGCTTACCGGATGTCGGAAAAAAATCAGGAGATGCACTATGCCGGCAAGTCTTTAATCTGGCTGGGTCGGTTGGAAGGCCTTGCCGATTCGCACAAAAAAAATGAGGCGATTGATATTATTCAACGCGGCCTGAAAATCCTCGATGTCCTGGAAACAAAACCTGATGCAGCGATCGCTCATTTATTTTTGGGAGAACTTTATTGGAAGTTGGGCCGCACGGACCAGGCTTCCAACTTTCTGAAAGATGCCGCCGAGACGTTCGAAACACTGGGGATGGTCTCCTGGTTCGACAAAACCCGGATGATTCTGAACAAACTATAGCCTGTTGACGGCAGAAAGCTAAGGGCGTCTTCCGCATTGACCGTCGGTTCGAAATAATATACAAAGACAGCTTTTTTTCGAATTTAGCCAGCCGTTGTAGTGCCATCGGCTGCGTGAACCCTGTACCCGAATAATGCGGATGCGCCACGGCCTTGACAAATCTGCAGCCTGGCTTGAAAATTGCCATAAATGCCATGAAGGTGCAATTGCCGGTTTTCGGATAAACTTGAATTGAATTAATGAGAAAAGAAGGAGGATGTTGTTTGAAAATAACCGTATTGGGTGCCGGTCTGGTGGGCAATGCCATTGCAAGGGACCTGGCGCTGGACAATCTTTTTGACATTGTTGCTGTGGACAGAGACCCGCAAGCCTTAAACCGACTGCAGAAAAAATGCTCCGCCCAAATCATGCAGGCGGACCTGGTTGAAGAAGGCCAGGTCGGAAAAATCGTGGCCGGAAGCGACCTGGTAATAAATGCCATGCCTGGATTCATGGGCTTTGAAACCCTGAAGCAGGTCATCGCCGCCGGAAAAAATGTCGTCGACATTTCGTTTTTCGCACAGGACCCGTTTCAGCTGGACGACCTGGCAAAGTCCGAAGGGGTCACCGCGGTGGTGGATTGCGGGGTGGCGCCCGGATTGTGCAACGCACTCTGCGGGCATATTGACAACCGCCTGGACCGCATAGAGCATTACGCGTGCTATGTCGGCGGCCTGCCGGCGGCGCGAAAATGGCCGTACGAATACAAAACGGTTTTCTCGCCGACGGATGTCATCGAAGAATACATCCGTCCGAGCCGGCTGATTGAACACGGCCGCGAGGTGGTACGGCCGGCCCTTTCGGAAGTGGAGCTGATCGATTTCCCGGAAGTCGGTACGCTGGAAGCGTTTAACACCGATGGACTGCGCACCCTTCGCCAAACCATGAAGATTCCGAATATGAAGGAAAAAACGATGCGTTATCCCGGCCACGCCAATCTGATGCGAACCTTCAGGGAAAGCGGATTTTTCAGCCCGACCCCGCTGCAGGTCGATGGTCAATCCGTCCGGCCCCTTTCGGTTGCATCAGCCCTTTTGTTTGACCAGTGGAAACTTCAACCGGGAGAAGAAGATTTCACTTTGCTGAAAGTAATTGTCGACGGCTGGGATAAAGAGGCCGAACGCCGCTATACTTATGATCTTCTGGACAGATATGACCACCAGACCCAAACGACTTCAATGGCCCGGACAACCGGATATACCTGCAGCATTGTGGCCCGTCAGGTCCTGGCCGGTAAATTTGACCTGAAGGGGATTTGCCCGCCCGAGTTTTTGGGAAAACAGGACGCATGCTTTGATGATTTGCTCGCAGGATATGAGAAAAGAAATATCCGGCTGGTTGAAACTATAACGTAGTTTTCCTACCAATGATTTGGTAACGTATTGGAAGAATTTTTTCCCACCCCAAAGGCACAAAGAGTGCAGAGATAACTTTTCTTTTCATTTGCCTTTGAGAGGCCCCGCTGGCACGGGATGCAAGCAAAGGCAAATGAAAAACAATCAGCCGATGGCAAAGAATAAATCGGGCATCAATAAATCCTAAACCCGATTATCAATGAGTAAGAGTACTAACTTATACAATTAGAAAGACAGATTTGTGTTCTACCCGCAGGGTATGCGTCTTTGTATTTGCCGTCCTCTCAACGGCAAATAAAAACTGGATCACTCTCTGCGGCCTCAACGCCTCTGCGGTGAAATCTATAAATATATTTTTATGCGGTTATCTACTTAAGCCCAAGTGAGAAGTATTCCGAAATTGGGTCAAGATCCCATTGAATGTCTTTATTATTGATATTGCGCGATTTTATCACTTGCTGAACAATTCGCATAAATTTTTTGCCGATTGATCTCGATTTTCGGCGGTTGAATCGGAAGACATATTCATCCAAATAATTCTGGAGGTATTTAGGTTCAAAGCGGCCCTGGAAGGTGCTGCGGATCAATCGTTTAACCAGAGAAACAACCAAGTGAGCGCCGTATAATCCGCTTTCGGATCCTTTTTGATCCGGTGATATCTAAATACAAAACCCCGGCTCCAACATTGGAAACGGGGTCTATATTCCATTCATATGCTCTCCCTTTTGAATAAGTGTTTTATCTCCAGGGTCAGACAGGGTTAATTTCCCAGATTTTAATAAAAATATCAAGAAAAACAGACTTTTACATCATAAGCAATTTTTAGGTATTAATTCAATCGGATAGAGTCTTTTCCGATTTCAAATGACATTTATCCTGATATTTTTTTCAAATTATTGGCGGATCTCTATCTACAAATGAACCCATACCTGATTGTTCCGTTTAGGCACTACCTATCATCCCTTATCCAGGCTATAGGTTCAGCGAGAGGCTGAAGATTGTCCCTCCTGAAGTCGCTGCTTACAAGGCACATAGCGAGCTCTCTCACCGAAACTTTTATTTCGCTATTCTTCAGCTAAAAGAAAATCAGGATTAAAATCGATTTTCTTCTTCATTAATGTGCAGGGGATGATCAACATCTTGACTGCCAGCTTTACTCTCTTTTTTTTTATTCCGTGCTCTTTTTCTCTTCCCTTGAGTGTGTTGGTAAAGTATTTTATAAAGTTGCTATTTCTTGCCGACGCAATCAAAGCCGCTTGATATAGAGTATATCGAAACGAATTGCTGCCTTTTTTAGATATCACTCTGGGCGCCTTATCGCTGCTCTTGCCGCTTCTTTTTGCACTCAGATCAAATCCGGGTTTTTTAAGAACCTGGCCTCTATTTTTATACCTGAAAGGATCTCCAATTTTCGCTATTACCAGCGCAGAGACATATGGGCCGAATCCTGGAAAAGTTAATATCCGAAGGAACAGGTTCCAATCTGAAGCCTTCCTGCCATACAACGCCACCAACCCATACATGTCGAATTTTCTAAAGAAATCACTTGAATAACATGGTTTCAATCGATTTCTTTACAGTTCCTGGCGCCACTTTCCGGTTTTTTTCATACAGCATGTCGAATCGTCCGTCGTTGTTGCGGGGGACAGAGGATTAAAAAGCCTCCGGTCTTCAACAAATAAAGTTACGATATCAGCAGGTTAAAATAATACCTATGACCTATTGTGCCCGCTTTTTGGACTTATTAAAACAAAAAAAGCACTCACGAAAATCTCGTAAGTGCTTGAATTTACTGGTACGCCCGGCCCGATTCGAACGGGCCGCCCGGCCCGATTCGAACGGGCGACCTACGGATTCGAAGTCCGGCGCTCTATCCAGCTGAGCTACGGGCGCAAGATTAAGCCTCTGCAAAACGCCTCCTTTTGCACAATTTCTGCGTCACGCTCGAATTTTAATCCTCGAAATACTTACATGTATGTCTGTGGTTAAAATTCTCGCCTTCCTTGAAATAGAACAAAATTGAGCATTTTCCAGAGGCTTAATATATTTAAAAAAATGGGGTGAGTGATGGGACTTGAACCCACGACAACCAGGGCCACAACCTGGGGCTCTACCAACTGAGCTACACCCACCATAATTTGAATGTGGAAGTCGGAATTAAGGCATAATTCTAACGTCGCAAACCACCGAAAAGATCTATTAACAAAATGAACATTGAATTACAAGTGAAAAAAACTTAGTGTTGACGGTTTTCAACAACTATTATAATCAATTTGGTTCAGGTCCCATTTTGGGATTTGCCTGATATGGATTATGCTTTATCATTTTTGTAGGTCTAAACACAATATACGGAATGTGTTTCTGATCGACACGGTGACGAGGCCGTCAGCCTTTACAAGGGTAAAAAATTGAACCAATTTCAAATGTTCATAATCAGAGCGGTGATCGGTCTTTTTGTGGCGGTTGTCATTACAAAAATATTCACCGGACGGATTTACCTTCCTTATATCGCGGGCCTGGCCATTATCATGGTGGGCCTGGCATATTTTTCGGAATATCTGCGGCTGCGCCGCAATAAATAATTTCCAAATAGGACACGGATAAACACGGATTAAACAGATACTTTCAGGTGGCTTCCAATTTCACCTACTAAGTATTAAATTTTTAAAAATCCGTAAAGATCTGCAAATCTGTGACCTGATACATAAAATCGACTTAGGAGCCTTTTAAGTGAAACAGATAATTCTCGGAACGGCGGGACACATTGATCACGGCAAAACCAGTCTGATAAAGGCGATGACCGGCATCGATACGGACCGACTCAAAGAAGAAAAGGAGCGCGGCATCACGATTGAGCTGGGTTTTGCATCCCTGGATTTGCCGAGTGGTCAGCATCTGGGCATCGTGGATGTTCCCGGCCATGAAAAATTTATCAAAAACATGGTGGCCGGCGCAACGGGCATCGACATTGTGGCCATGGTCATCGCAGCCGACGAGGGCGTGATGCCCCAGACCCGGGAACACATGGAAATATGCACCCTGCTGGGTGTGCAGCACGGCTTGATCGCCATGACCAAAACCGATCTGGTAGATGAGGAATGGCTGGAGCTGGCCCTGGAAGATATTCGCGAATTCAGCCGGGGCACTTTTTTGGAAAATTCACCCATCCTGCCCGTGTCTTCCGCCACCGGACAGGGCATCCCCGAACTGATCGGCGCTCTGGATGAAATCGCCGGCCGAATTCCGCCGCGTAATCCCTCGAGCCTGTTTCGCCTGCCGATTGACCGGGTATTCAGCATGAAGGGCTTCGGCACCGTTATAACCGGCACGCTGATTTCAGGTAAAATTGAAGTGGGCGAAACGATCATGATATATCCTGCGGGGATTACCTCTAAGGTCAGGGGTATCCAGGTCCATAACCAAAGCGCAAATTCCGCGGCAGCCGGCCTGCGCACCGCCATCAATTTCCAGGGCCTTGACAAGGCAGCCGTCATGCGCGGTGAGGTCTTATCCACGCCCGGCGCTCTGACGACAAGCTACATGGTGGACGTCTCCTTCCATTATCTGGCCAGCAATCAAAAGCCCCTTAAAAATCGAACCTTGATAAGATTTCATACCGGTACCAGCGAGGTGCTCGGCTATTTGATATTGCTCGAACACGACGAGCTGCCGCCCGGCCAAACGTCGGTGGCCCAGCTGCGGCTTGAGTCACCGGTGGCCCTTGTCAAAGACGATCGTTTTGTGGTCCGCAGCTATTCACCCGTGCGAACGATCGGCGGCGGACAGATATTAAATCCGATACCCCAAAAACACAAGCGCCTGAAACCGGAAGTCAACCGGGGTTTGCAACAGCTGGCCGACAACGAGCCGGAATCAATTATCGCTTACCACATTGAACAGGCGGGATACAGCGGCGTTTCTTTTTCTCACCTGAAAATCATGACAAACCTGCCGGACAAACAACTTGAACACCATCTGCAACATCTCATGTCTCAAAAGACGCTCATTCAGACGGATAGGGAAACTCGAATTTTTATTCATCAAACCACTTTTAACATGTTAAAACAAAAAATCAGCGAACATCTCGTTAATTACCATGGCGCCAATCCCCTAAAAGCCGGAATGTCAAAGGAAGAGCTAAAATCCAAATTTCCGCTGCTAGGCGATTCGAAACTATTCAATCTGGCGCTAAACCAGATGATCAAAGACCAACAAATCGTGCTGGAAGAAAAGACGGTCCGTCTGGCAAGTCATCAGGTATCTCTGGGCCGGGACCAGGCGGACATCAGAGATAGAATCATAAAAATTTATCTATCAGGCGGACTGCAGCCCCCTTATTTCCGCGATGTCATCAGGGAAGTTGGATCGTCTCCCAAACACGCCAAGGATGTGCTCATGCTTCTGGTAGAGGAAGGACAAATCATTAAAACCAAGGACGACCTTTATTTTCATGTCAAAGCCGTCGATGCGCTCAAGCGCAAATTGGTTGAATTCCTGAAGATCAACGGCGAGATTGACACACCCCGGTTCAAAGAGATGACCGGCGTTTCCCGCAAATATGTCATTCCACTAATTGAATATTTTGATGCCAAAAATGTGACGTTGCGGGTGGGGGACAGTCGCAAGCTGCGCAAAGGTTGAGAGCTGACAGCTAGATAGCTGATAGGTTAAAGGTCAAAGGAAAAAGGTTGAAGGTTAAAGGTTTATGGGCTGGGAGGCCAGGAGGCAGGGAAGCTGTGAGGTTGGGAAGTTGGGAAGTTGGGAAGTTGGGAAACAAGGGGCGGTTGGTGGATGGTAGCATAGAGCAGAGGGCAAAGAGAATAGTACCGGGATGATGAATATAAACTATGTACTATGACCTATGAGCTATCAGCTATGAGCCCCGGGCACCTGCGGCGCTATCGCCTTCCAGCTTCCCAGCATCCCGGCTTCCCAGCCTCAGGAGAGATCCTGATTCGTAAACACAGCCGTGATGCTGTCTAGCAATGCCATTCCTTGGACAGGTCAAGGCACAGTGGGTTTCTGTGATCTTTAAAAGACCCTCCTTTTCAAAATCGGCAATAACCCCCGCAAAATACTTCAAAAAATCGATTCCGAACTTTTGCCTGAAATTCCAGCCAGGTCAATCCCTCGGGTGGTCCTGAAGCCCAGATAAATCGCCTCCATAAGCAGCTGTTCGCGGGTGAGTTTCTCTTTTTCGGCAACCGGCAATTTGCCGGCCTGCAGTATCCGAATATAAGTTTGCACGCTTTTGTGGTTCCAGTAACGCTCGGGCTCTATAAAAGAATGCGCTGACGGCCCAAGACCGATGTAGGGTGCCAATGACCAGTATTTCGAATTGTGCCTGGACTTCCAGGGGCTGTCGATAGTTTCTGCCAGGCGGGCAAAATTGGAAACTTCATAGTGCAGAAAGCCGTGTGCGGTCAGATAATCGATGGTGGTTTCAAATAATCCTCGCAATGTGTCTTCCCCGGCCAAACGAACTCGATCCGCGGCCACCTCTTTATCCAAAGGTGTCCCCGACTCGCGGGTTAACATATAACAGGATAGGTGTTCGGGACTAATATCGACCGCCCGCGCCAAATCGTCCAGCCAGTTGGTTTGTTTCTGGGCCGGCAATCCGTAAATCAGGTCCAGGCCGACATTGGCAAATCCGGCCTGTCGCGCCCAATTAAGGGATAACAGGGCCTGATCGACAGTATGAATCCGACCGAGAAACCTGAGGTTTTCTGCCTGAAACGATTGGACGCCGATATTCAGGCGGTTGACGCCGGAGTGACGATAATTCGTCAATTCTTGGGGTGTTACGGTGCCCGGATTCACTTCCATAGTGACCTCCGCCTCGGGCAGAATCCTAAAATATTTAAAAGCGGAGGCAATGATCCGGGCAACATCGTCTGTTTCCAGAACCGACGGTGTGCCGCCGCCGATATAAAGCGTGTCGAACACCAGCGACACTGGGCTTGCCAGCTGCATTTCCTTTTGCAGCGCCGCCAGAAAAAGGGGGATTTGGGAACGGTCGGTGACGGAATAAAAATCACAATAGAAACACTTTTTTTCACAAAAGGGGATATGAATGTAGAGGCCCCCGGATATTTCAGGATTCTTAGTCATATGGCTTTAATCTCAAAAATGCTGGAAAGCTGAGAGGCTGGGAGGGTGGGAGGGTGGTAAGAAGGTGAGAAGTGAGCGTACCGCTGATTTTATAGCTGACATATGTCTATACCCTTTAACCTTTAGCCTTTCACCTTTCACCTTTAACCTATCAGCTATCAGCTATTTCCAGCCCCCGATCAAATGCAAGTGCAAATGAAAAATAACCTGCCCCCCTCCCCGCTCGACATTAATAAACAGGCGATAGCCGGATTTTGCAACACCGCATTGAGCGGCCATATCTCTGGCCGCCATGAACAGCTCCGACAGGATGGGTTGATCTGCATCCTGGAGATCATTGATGCTGCGGATATGTTTTTTAGGGACAATCAAAAGATGAACCGGAGCAGCCGGATGAATATCTTTGAACACAACCAGGATATCGTTTTCGAATAAAAATTCAGTTGGTGTTTCTCCCCGCGAAATCCGACAGAACAGGCAGCCTTTTTCCATATGCAATGATTCTCCGTTTGGTGTTTTTGGCACTGCGGCGAAGCTTTGGGGTGATGTTATAGGATTATGCAAATTGATATACTAAGATGGAAATGCCCACCTCCCCTGCCGGGTGGGATATTTCAGTGCACCGGCGAGCTCCTTCAGATATCGGGCTCTTGATATTTCACGGGCGCCGAAACTGATCAGATGCTCGGTGGCGATCTGACAGTCGATGAAGCCAAAGCTGCGCGATTGCAGATACTCCACCAGCACCACCAGAGCGACTTTGGAAGCATTTGTAATGCGGGTAAACATGGACTCGCCGAAAAAGCAATTACCCAATGAGACACCGTAAAGGCCGCCGGCCAGCCTATCATCCTGCCAGGCCTCAACGGAGTGGGCCAAGCCGGATGCGTACAGCCTGCAATAAGCCTGAACCATGTCATCCACGATCCAGGTACCCTCATGCTTTTCCAGGCGCACCTGAGCGCATTGCGTGATCACATCTTCAAATGCGCGATCAATGGTTATTTTAAAAACGCCCTTTTTAATGATTTTGCCCAGTGACCTGGAAACTTTGAATTCATCCGGATAGAGCACCAGGCGGGGATCGGGCGACCACCAGAGGATCGGTTCACCCGCGGAATACCAGGGGAATATACCCATGCTGTAAGCGAGCAGCAGGCGGTTGCGGCTCAGATCACCGCCGACAGCCAGCAAGCCTGATTCGGCAGCCAGATGAGGAGGCGGAAAAATGAGGTCTTCCGATAGCTGATAGACGGGCATGGGATTTCGGAATACGGAATGCGGAATGCGGATTTGAGAAAAGGATAAATCCATTTGTAATTCCGAAATTCCCGGATTCGCACTTCCTGAATAATTTTCGCAGCTTTTGCTCGTTTGGAAACCGTTTCAAAATTTCAGTGGGCTTGATGGATTTTTGAAACAGTCTCTAACTGTAATTAAAAGTTAGCTTATCATCCGCCAGATCGACATGCACCAAGCCGCCTTTTTGTATTTTCCCGAAAAGAATCTCGTCCGAGAGCTGATCTTTAATTTCGGCCTGAATCACCCGCGTCAGCGGCCTGGCACCATATTGCGGATCATATCCTTTTTTAGCCAACCAGGTCCGCACGGCCGGCGATATCGTCAGCGCAACTTTTTTGACAGCCAGCTGTCCGTTTAGTTCCGCCATGAACTTATCGACCACCATTTCCATTATCTCCAGATTGAGGGAATTGAAAGTAATAATCTCATCCAGACGATTGCGAAATTCCGGACTGAATATTTTTTCAATCGCCTTCATGCCTTTGGAGACCGTATCTTTGCGTACGTCGCCGAAACCAATGGTCTGTTGGCTCATTTCACGGGTGCCGGCATTGGAGGTCATCATCAGGATTACATTTCTGAAATCCGCTTTCTTGCCGTTATTATCCGTCAGGGTGGCGTGATCCATGACCTGAAGCAGGATGTTGAACAGGTCCGGATGCGCTTTCTCGATCTCATCCATCAACAAGACCGAGTGCGGATGCTTCCGAATCCCGTCGGTCAGCAATCCGCCCTGATCAAAACCGATATAACCGGGAGGTGCGCCGATCAGCCGGGCCACGGTATGTTTTTCCATGTATTCGCTCATATCATAGCGCATAAACTCCACACCCAGAATCATGGCTACCTGGCGGGCCACTTCGGTCTTGCCGACACCGGTGGGTCCGGTAAACAAAAAGCATCCCACCGGTCTCTGGGGGGTACCCAGTCCGGCCCGCGAGCGCTTTATGGAGGTCACCAGGGCTTTGATGGCATCGTCCTGGCCGAATACCACTTTTTTCAGACCATCTTCCAGGTTCTCCAGTTTGCTGCGATCCGTGGTGGATACACTCTGGGTTGGAATTCGAGCCATTTTAGCCACAATTTTTTCAATGTCCGCCGGATTGATTTTCGTGCGGGTGGCAGCACCTGAAAGTCTGACAAACGCCCCGGCTTCGTCGATGACATCAATGGCTTTGTCCGGTAAATAGCGATCGTTGATGAATTTGGCCGACAGTTCGACAGCTGCTTTGAGCGCCGAATCGGTATAGACGATTCCGTGGTGTTCCTCGTAACGGGAACGCAGTCCTTTCAATATTTTGACGGTTTCACCGACCGGCGGTTCGAAGATCTCGATTTTTTCAAACCGCCGCGACAAGGCACGGTCCTTCTCGAAATGATTTTTATATTCCTCAAAGGTGGAGGACCCGATGCAGCGGATTTCGCCGCTGGTCAGGACCGGTTTCAGGATGTTGGAGGCATCCATGGAACCGCTGCTGGTGGCGCCGGCGCCCACGATGGTGTGAATTTCATCAATGAACAGGATGGCCTTGGGCTTTTTCTTGAGCTCGGCAATCACGCCTTTTAACCGTTGCTCGAAATCACCGCGGAATTTGGTCCCGGCCAGCATGCCGCCAAGATCAAGAGCAAAAATTTCCACATCTTTCAGCAGGTCGGGCACTTCACCTTTCTGGATCTGCTGGGCCAGCCCTTCGGCCATGGCCGTTTTTCCCACACCGGGATCACCGACATAGACCGGATTATTTTTTCGTCGCCGGCACAGCACCTGCATGGTACGCTCCATTTCGCTTTTGCGGCCGATGAGCGGATCCAGTTTGCCGTCTGCCGCCATTTTAATCAGGTCGGCCGTAAAAAGCTCCAACGGGTTGGTTTTTTTCTTGCCCTTGTCCTTGGCCGGTCTCGCCAGTTCAGCAGGCGCGTCATCATAGGGTTCTTTGGAAACGCTGTGGGAAATAAAATTCAATACGTCCAGGCGCGTGACCCCTTCGGTGCTGAGAAAATATTCCGCATGCGAATCTTTCTCCAAAAAGATGGAGGCCAGAATATCGCTGACGGTCACCTCCGGTTTTTCCGCTGAACGTGCGTGATTCACCGCCCGCTGAATAACGCGTTGGAAGCCGATTGTTTGCTGCAGCACATATTCATTGCCGTCGGGAATCCGCTCTATTTTTTCCTCAAAAAAATCTTCGAGTGAGGTTATCAGTTGATCGACATTGCCACCGCAATTTTCAATGATGTCGATGCCGGTCGGATCGTATAAAATGGCAAACAGGATATGTTCAACGCTGACATATTCGTGGCGTCTTTTTTTTGCTTCTCTAACCGCAAAGCCAAGAGTTGCGCTAAGCTCTTTGCTGATCATAATCTACTCTCTTTCCATAATGCATTTTAGGGGAAATCCGTTTTCGCGAGCCAAATTTTCTACCAGGTTAACTTTGGTTTCAGCGATCTCATAAGGGTATATGCCGCAGACCCCAACGCCTTTGCGGTGCACGTTGAGCATTATCAGAGTGGCCTCCTCCGGCGGCTTTTGAAACACATAAACCAGAACTTCAACCACAAAATCCATGGTTGTATAGTTGTCGTTGAGGAGCATCACTTTGAACATGGGCGGTTCATCGACTTCAATACCGGTCTTCGAATCGACCCGCTCCTTTAAGTCCGGCTCATACTGGCTCATTGGTGTTTACCCAATTCTATCACGAACTCGGGGGTTATCTATACAATTTTATTATAATCACTTCGTTTAAGGCTTGTAAAGGGCCATTCCGGATTTTTATCTCGGTCACAAATCTATCGGCCGCAACATTTTTTGTATTTTTTCCCGCTGCCGCAGGGACAGGGGGCATTGCGGCCGACTTTTTCGGTCGACCGCTTGGCCGGTTTTTTCTTCTCGGGCTCACCGCCTCCGGAAAAGGCCAGCTGCTGTTGTTTCGGCCGCCGGTAGTCATCTATTTTCCGCGACTCGGCAATCTGGATGCGGTATAAGATCCCCAGGGTTTCTTCCTTGATCCTTTGGATCATGTCCTGAAATAATTCAAAGCCTTCTTTTTTATAAACGGTCAGCGGATTTTGCTGGGCATAGCCCCTCAATCCGATGCCTTCCTTGAGATGGTCCATGGAGAGCAAATGATCTTTCCATAAATTATCGACTGTCTGCAGCATGACAAAGCGTTCCAGCTGCCGGAATTCATCTGATCCGACGGTCGCTTCACGCGATTCATAGACCTCAGCGGCGGCTTCATAGATCAATTCGGCCAGCCCGTCCCGATTGAGACCGTTCAAGGTTTCCTCATCAAAGGAATTCAGGCGAAAATTAAACTGCTTGAATACCGCGTCTCGGATTTCTTTCAGGTCCCATTCTTCAGCGTGTGGATTATCGCCGGCATAGGTATCGGCAATCTCTTCGGCTTTATCCTGGATCATGTCCTGAATCGCCGCTTTCAGATCTGTGCCGTTCAGTGCTTCCCGCCGCTGACGGTAAATTACCTCCCGCTGCTGGTTCATCACGTCATCGTATTCGATGAGCTGTTTTCGAATTTCAAAATTATGCCCTTCCACTTTGGATTGGGCATTTTCGATGGCCCGGCTGATCATGCGGTGCTCAATGGGCTCGCCCTCCTGCATCCCCAGCTTTTCCATGATACCGGTGATACGTTCCCCGCCGAAAATTCGCAAAAGATCGTCTTCCAGGGCCAGATAAAATCGAGACGAACCGGGGTCTCCCTGCCGGCCGGATCGGCCGCGCAGCTGATTGTCAATGCGCCGGCTTTCATGCCGTTCGGTGCCGAGAATATGCAGTCCGCCTAAATCGGTTACACCTTCGCCCAGCACGATGTCGGTTCCCCGGCCGGCCATGTTGGTAGAAATGGTCACCGCGTTTCTCTGACCGGCCTGAGCAATAATTTCGGCCTCTTTCTCGTGATTTTTGGCATTCAGCACAGTATGTTGGATGCCCCGCTTTTTCAATTTTTTGCTAAGCGCTTCGGATACATCAATGGAAATCGTACCCACCAGAACCGGCTGTCCTTTTTTATGCAGTTCTACGATTTCATCCAACGCCGCGTCAAACTTCTCCTGGCGGGTTTTGTAGATCACATCCGAGAAGTCATTGCGTATCATGGGCATGTTGGTGGGAATCACCATCACATCCAGATTATAAATCTTTTTAAATTCGGTGGCCTCGGTATCCGCGGTACCGGTCATACCTGCAAGTTTGGAATACATGCGAAAATAATTCTGGAAGGTAACGGTGGCCAGGGTCTGATTTTCGTTTTCGATCTTGACGTTTTCTTTGGCTTCCAGGGCCTGATGCAGCCCCTCGCTGTAGCGGCGTCCGGGCATCAATCGCCCGGTAAATTCATCGACAATGATGACTTCGCCGTTTTTCACGATATAGTCAACATCAAGTTTAAAGAGCGTATGGGCTTTGAGGGCCTGGTTTATATGGTGCAACAATTCAATGTACTTAGGATCGTAGAGATTGTCGATCTGCAGCAGTTTTTCGGCTTTGGCAACACCTTCTTCGGTAAGAATTGACGACCGGGCCTTCTCGTCGATGGTATAATCCACCTCCTTTTGCAAGCGTGGAATCAGACCATTGACCTGATAGTACAAGTCGGTGGATTTTTCGGCCGGTCCCGATATGATCAGCGGGTGTTCTGGCCTCATCGATCAAGATGCTGTCGACCTCGTCCACGATGGCGAAGTTGAGCTCGCCCTGAACCAGCGATTCCCGGTCAAATTTCATATTGTCGCGCAGGTAATCAAAACCGAATTCGTTGTTCGTCCCGTAAGTAATGTCGGAGCCGTAGGCCGTGCTGGCGTTCTTTGTCGTCCAGACCGTGCAGGATGGATCCCACCGAAAGTCCTAGAAATCTGTAGATGTTTCCCATCCACTCCGTATCGCGCCTGGCCAGGTAGTCATTGACGGTGATAACATGCACGCCTTTGCGGGTCAGCGCATTCAAGTAGGCCGGCAGCGTGGCGGCCAGGGTTTTGCCCTCACCGGTTTTCATTTCGGCAATTTTGCCTTGATGCAAGGACGATTCCGCCGATAAGCTGAACGTCAAAATGCCGCATTTTCAGTGTGCGCAGCGAAGCTTCCCTGAACAGTGGCAAATGCCTCCGGCAAGAGGCTGTCAAGGGTTTCTCCCTGATCAAGACGCTGTCTGAAAACGGCCGTCTGGGCTTTGAGCTTTCATCGCTCATCGCCTGCATTTCGGGCTCCAGCGCATTGATGCGCTCAACGAACGGTTGCAGCTGTTTTAGTTCCCGTTCGTTTTTGCTGCCGAAAACTTTGGTTAAAAAATCAAATACCATATTTAAAACACTCCTGCCGGATGCATATTCTTCCGGAGCGAAGCTGTTTTTGGAATTTTATTATACCAGATTTAAAACCGGTCTCAAGCGTTAATTTTCGACCACCGATATTGGATGAATTGATTTACTTAAAAAAAGGAGGTCCAGCGTTGAGGGGAGTCAAAGCTCAGGCTCAGACCGACCGCCGACTGGCGCAGCGGCCGGTTTCGTCGGAAAAAAGACTGATGGATTATAGTTGAGAATGTATTTTTCAGGATTGACCGGAATTCCGTTCAGATGCACTTCGTAGTGAACATGCGGGCCGGTACTGCGGCCGGTGTTGCCCATCAATGCGATGGGTTCCCACCGTTTCACTTTGTCACCACGCTTTTTTAAAAATTTTTCACAATGCCCGTAGCGGGTAATGATACCGTGGCCGTGATCGATGACAATGGCGTTGCCCAGCAGTCCTTTTTTACCGGCAAAGGTGACCACCCCGTCGGCGGTCGCCAGGATGGGGGTTCCCTGGCGGCCGGAAATATCATAGCCTTTGTGGAATTCACGTCGTCTGGGTAAAGGGAGATTTACGGTATCCGAACTTGGAGGTTATCCAGGTTTTGACGTCACTGGGGACCGGGCGGATGGCCGGCGTGGACGCCAGCAGATTCTGCTGGTCTTCAAGTGATTTGAGAAGGGATTCGAACCCCTCAGCCTGATTGACGGATGCACGGCTGAGCTGCTCGATCTGTTCGTGCATATCCCGCATCAGGCTGTTGTGTTTTTCCTTGAGGGGGATATCCGGGTCCAGATCTTCGGGTATCGACCCGCCCACACCGAACATGTTTTCCGACCCATCGTTCTTTTCAATGTTGGCAATGATGCGGATTTTTTTCTCAAAATTGTTCAGCGCCAGCAGCTTTTCCTTCAGCAGATTAATATCATTGGCAAATTCTTGAATTTGCATGCGTTGGTTTTGAATTTCCTCAAGCTGGCTGGAGATATAAATCTCACGGTTTTGCAGGTGTGAGGTCGTTTCCCTCAAGTTATAGTAATCATAAATAATATAACCAAAACCGGCAAAAAGTAGCACCAGCGCAAGTCCGAACAGTCGCAGGGATGTTTTGGATGCGCAGATTTGCTTTGCAGGTGCGCCGCTGCTGCCCAGTATGACAAAAGAAATTTTCTTTCGCATGATCAATACACCTTATGGAGCCCGTAGAAGCGTTCCTCGATATTTCGATTACGAAAAAGCTTGGCGCATTACATAAACAAACGCCTTTGGGAAAAATCACCCAAAGGCGTCACAATAGGTATTCGGCAACCTGGCGATCCTGGCCTTCAACGGCTTTAGATCCATGGTTTTGCGTCGCCATCTTTCGGTGACTTTGCCCTTTCGCTGAACAATTTGGTCTTAAAGTTAAACTATATTTGGTACCGTTGTTTTTGTCAAGTTTTAAATCCATGGCTTACACTGTGTTGCCGGTACCCGGCAAGGGTCTCGCCGGCCGATCGGGGCGCTCAAGCCCGCCCCTGGTCTCCGGCCTTAAAAAATGATCCAGCGGACGCCCCCCTATAGGGTGAATTTGGCGCCCATGCCTGCCACTGAACTACAAGTGAAATTGCGAACCATTCCCTATATCGGCCAATAGAAAAAAAACATTAGCTTTTTTTTAATTTTTAATTGCCGGCACCAAAAACCCTTGCCGATCTTGCAACATCGGACCAGGTAAAAATCCCGATCAGGCGATGCCGAGTTTGAATTTCAGCGATTTTAAGGTGTTTACCATCAGCATGGTGACGGTCATCGGGCCCACACCGCCGGGTACCGGCGTAATGTAGCCGGCAATTTCCTTGGCTGCTTCAAAATCAACATCACCTTTCAGAATGGCGATCTTTTTACCGGTCTTCTCGCTGATTTTTTCGCCGACCCGGTTGACCCCGACGTCAATTACACAGGCGCCCGGTTTAATCCACTGCGGTTTCACCAGCCCGGGCACACCGGCGGCAACAATCAGAATGTCCGCCCGCTTGCAGTGGCCTTCCAAATCTTTGGTACGCGTGTGCACAACCGTCACGGTAGAATTGGCACCCGGACCTTTTTGCAGCATCATGTTGGCAATCGGCTTGCCGACGATGTTTGAACGGCCGACGACGACGACCTCGGCGCCGCTGGTTTCCACACCGGATCGAACAATCATCTCCTGAATGCCGGCCGGTGTGCAGGGGGGGAATTTCACCTCGGCGCCGCCGATCATCAGCCGGCCCACGTTCACCGGATGAAAACCGTCCACATCTTTATCAGGATCGATGGCATTGAGAACCTTTTTTTCATCGATGTGTTTGGGCAATGGCAGTTGCACTAAAATCCCATTAATGCTGTCGTCCTAGTTATATTTTTCCACCAGGGCCAAAAGATCTTTTTCCGAAATATCTACCGGTTGACTGTCCTGAATCTCTTTGAATCCCAGTTGATCGGCTGTTTTGATCTTTAACGTAACGTAGGAAATGGAAGCCGGATTTTCACCGACCAGAATTGTCACAAGGCCGGGAACCACGCCATGTTTCTCTTTGATTTCCTTCACCTCATTCTTAATTTCTTCGAGAATTACTTCGCGAATTTCCGTTCCCATGATTAGCTTTGCGGTCATCTTCAACCTCCTTCTTAAATTGGTTTACGCCTGCCAGTCAATCCTTTGGCCCGTTTTTAGTTTCAACGTGCGCATTTTACTAATTCAATTAAACCGAGATGTCAAGAAGACATCCGACTGGATACTGAATACTGAATACTTGATACTGGTTGCTGGGTGCTCGATACCGGTTTCCGGGTGATCGTCAGGGGTTGAAGGCTGACGGCTTAACAGATTTTCAATCAATTATCAATCAATCCCATCAACAGTGTACGCTGAAAATCCAATAACCAATAACTGCCAACCTCAAGCATTACAGCGGAAACGGCACATGAAGCAGTCCCGCGGTTTCATCAAGACCAAGCATAATATTCATATTCTGTACAGCTTGACCGGCCGCCCCTTTCACAAGATTGTCGATGGCCGAAATGAGTATCAGGCGGTTGTTTTTTTTATCCATCTTAAAGCCGATGTCGCAATAGTTGGTGCCGCGTACGTGCAGGGTATCGGGCAACCTGTCATCCTGGCAGAGGCGAATGAAAGGTCGCCGGTAATACGCATTTTTATAGCAGTCGAAGATTTGCTGTTCTTTCAGGTCCACCGCCGGGGTGGCATATATGGTTGTCAGCATGCCGCGTGTCATGGGAACCAAATGGGGCACAAACGTAATGGAGACCGGTCGGCGGGCTTCTTGGCTTAAGACGGCATCCATTTCGGGATTATGACGATGTACCGCCACCTTGTATGCCTTAAAGGATTCATTCACTTCGCAGTAGTGGGTGGTGAGTGCCAGGGAGCGCCCGGCGCCGCTGACGCCTGATTTGGAATCTGCCACGAGGCTGCCAGGGTCCAACATACCCTCTTTTATCAGCGGGATCAGCGGCAAAAGCACACTGGTGGGGTAACACCCCGGGTTGCCGATGAGCCTGGCGTTTTTAATCCGATCGGCATAGATTTCGCTCAGACCGTAAACCGTTGATTTGAGCAGTTCTCTGGCAGAGTGCGGCTGATAGGTAGCTTCATAAAGGTCGGCATCATTGAATCGAAAATCCGCGGAAAGATCGATGACCTTTTTGTCATGTTTTAAAATATCCGGGACAAAAGCCATGGGCAGTTTGTGGGGAAGCGCCATAAATACCAGATCCGCCTGGGCACAAATGCGGTCCGGGGCATATTCCTGGCAAACCAGATCAACCAGTCCGGCCATGGCTGGATATACTTGATCAAATTTAACACCTGCGTGCTGGCGCGATGTTAAGATTGTCAGTTGGATATCAGGGTGGCCGGATAAAATCCTGACAAGCTCTGCACCGGCATATCCGGTGGCTCCCACTACGGCAACAGGGGTCATTTCTTTGAACTCCTTTTGGGCATACTGCATGCGCCGGTAGTCAATCCGCGTTTAATATCCGTTTCAGCTGGGAAACAAATGTTGGCAAAGTCGACTATTACCAGAGACTGAACGCCACTGCAAGGGGAGATTCAACAGAGGGTGAGGCGGACGCTATTTCCGACGGCGGCTAATTGGAAGGTATGGAACCCAGGCCCGCAGCATTCAGACGGCCGGCCGATTGGGGTCATTCAAAAACGACGGCGTCAGCACGATTACCCAACCGACGACATTATCTTGCATTTTAATGGTCGAAATCGTCGTGCCGATCAAAAGGGAATTGAAGTTAACATAAAACGAAACTTTCTTGATATCATCCTGGCGTCTTACCAGTTTGAGACCATCAATGAGTTCAGCCCGCGCTTCAGCAGCAAACAAATCGGCCACCGGGCGATTGAGGACATCGACACAACGCCTGCCGATGATATCAAGCGCCGTCGGATTCGCATTGATAATGCGCGTATCATCGTCCACGACCATAATTCCCACGGCGGAACATTCCACCACCGCTTGCTGAAAATGCAGGGAATTCATCAGTTCAATGGCATCGCGCCTTGGATATACATTGCCGTCGGCGAGGACTTCCGGTTGCGAGGATGGAAAAAGAGACCGGTTTTCCAGGCCGTTTAAAAATTCGTTTAGTTTAACCGCTAATTTATCTATCGGTCCCTTGGCGATATAATAGTCGGCCCCGATCTCATGCAACGAACCGAGCTGTTCGATCATGCTTCCCGAAAGGGCCACCAAGGGAAAATGGCTGGCACTATATTTGTCGCGTACGAACTTAAAAAACTGCCTTCCGTCGACTTTTTGCAGTATCAAATCGGAAAAGAGGATATCAACCGTCCTATCCTCCAGCTGGGCAATGCCCTGCTTCCCGTTATAGGCTTTAGATACCTGATAACCTCTTTTTTCCAGCAATTCGCTTAGAAATTCGACGAAGAAAAAATCATTATCGACTACCAGCGCTTTTTTTTGCATGACCATCACCCATTCAAAAGAAATTGAATATTGAAGACTGAATATTGAATATTTGCGGCACCCTGTCTATTTTATCCTGAACTATCGTCTATTAACCATCAACTATGAACTATCTTCTATCAGCTATCGGCTATGAGCCTGAGCGCCAACCCGAAACTCGCCCTTGTTTTTTACGCTAGGCGCCCTGCCCCATGCCCTATGCGCCCTCCTCCGCAGCCAGAAGGCAGAGGACAGATGACTGAAGCTGGGAGGATAGGAGGCTCGAAAGTTGGGAAGTTGCGATGTGCCTCCAACCTATAACCTCAAACATCCAGTATCCAGTATCCAGCATCACTCCACCGAAACACGACGCACCTCTTGGATATCGGTTAATCCATCGAATACTTTGTGAATGCCGTCCTGTTTTAATCTGGTCATCCCCTGTTTGACGGCCAGTTTGGCAAGATCCTGCGAGGTTGCCTGCTTTTTAATGAGAATTTTCAGGTCAGGGGTTCCTTCCATTAATTCATGGATGCCCATACGTCCTTTATACCCGGACCCATTGCATTTCTCGCAACCGAGCGAACGATACAGTTTCAGTCCGGGGCCGTACGTATACCCGGCACTGGCCAGTTCCTTTTTCCCGTAATCGGACTCAATGTCCTCAAATTCTTCCTGCAGCGGATGGTAGGTCTCCTGGCATTTGGTGCATAATCTTCGAACCAGCCGTTGCGCCAGTACGCCGAGAAAGGAATCCGAAATGTTCAACGCATTCATTCCCATATCCATTAGTCGGGTCAGTGTTTCAGGAGCATTGTTGGTATGCAGGGTCGACAATACCAGATGGCCGGTGAGCGAGGCTTCGATGGCAGTGGCAGCCGTTTCTCGGTCCCGCATTTCACCGATCATGATGATATCCGGGTCAAGTCTTAAAAAACCGCGCATGATTCTGGCAAAATCGAGTCCGATCTTGGGGCTCACCTGCACCTGGCGCAGTCCGGCCTGGGTGATTTCCACCGGATCTTCAGCCGTCCATATTTTGACGCCGGACTGGTTGAGGTGGCCCAGAAAAGCATGCAGGGTGGTGGTCTTGCCCGAACCGGTGGGACCGACGCACAAAACCAGTCCATAGGGTTTGGCTATGATTCTTTTCATGACTTTCAGGTTGCGCTCATTCAATCCGATTTCTTCAATTTTAAATGCGGAGGATCTTGTCAAAATTCGCAAAACCACGTCCTCAAATCTTCCGGCGGTCGGCATGGTGGACATTCGTAGCTCAAATTCGGGGATGCCTTTGCGTCTCAATTTTATTTTTCCGTCCTGCGGACGCCGCTTTTCCGCAATGTCCAGATCGGCCATAATTTTAAGCCGCGATACAATGGCCGGGGCCATAGCGTTGGGCACCTGGATATATTCATGGCAGACACCGTCCGTACGAAAACGGATGATGGTTTTGCGGGTTATCGGAGACGGTTCGACATGAACGTCCGATGCGCCATTGCGGAAGGCCGTAACCAAAACCTGATCGACGAATTTGACGACCTGACTGGATGATTCATCCAGGCCGGCGATGTCTTCAGCGATTTCTTCCTCTTCTTCGAAAGTGACATCGGGTATGATCTCATCCAGATCGTTAAAGTTGCTGTCGACCATCACATCGGCACGGGGATCAAAGAAGTGAGTGATATACTTTTCAATGTCCTCCTTAAAGCCGACGCTGAAGTGGATTTTCTGATTGGTCATCAAAGCTCTGATGTGGTCTGTTTTGCGCAGGTCTTTCGGATCATCAACGAGAATCTCCACGCCCGTTTTGTCCCAGCCCAGCGGAACCCAGACATAATAAAGCAGGAATGACTTTTTAAGCTTGCCGATCAGCTCGTAAGGAATCGGAAGCTCAATCTCATAATCCCGATATCGGCATCCGAAAAACAGCGACAGCGATTTGCCGACTTCATCTTTATTTACACTGAAACGATCAACAAGCACAAATTCAACACTTTTGTTTATTTTTTTGGCAATGGCCAAAGATTCCTGCAGTTGATTGGTGGTGACAATTTTATTTCTGACCAGGTAATCGTAACGCGAACTGGATGAAATTTTTGCCTTTAATGAATTCAGTCGATCAAAAATTTCCTTATTGGAGGGATCGATTTCGGCTGCGGTCTCATAGAGCTCATAGGCCAGATCGTTTTGGTCTTTCTTTTCCAGCTGCAATCCAAGCCAGTATTTTAATTCGGCGGTTTCTTTTTCCTTTAAATTGTGCTTGTAGATAACTTTATAGGCTTCTTTGACGGCCTTCTGAGGTTGTTTGATATCCAGCAAACAGCATAGATAGTCACGTATGATTTTAACCAGTGAGTAATCTATTTTGGAATAATCAAATTTAGTGTAATCAAACTCCAGCAGCTTTTCATATTCTGCAATAGCCTCATCCATCAAGCCCAGTTCTTTTAGCGCGGCAGCTCCGTCAAGCAAGGTGGGAACATCGTCATGAACAGACAGGGTCTTTTTGAAGATAGAGATATCCTCTTTGCTAAATCCTTTATTGTCCGCTTCTTCCCGAACCTGGATGTCCTTTTTTATTTTTTTTATTTTTGATCGAACCGTCTCACGAATTTGGCCGTCCTTGCCTGGTAATCCACTCAGAATCTGCTCATAGATAGTCAGAGATTCGTTCATCATTCCCATGGAATAACACGTTTCAGCTTCCTTTATTCTCATCTCCATCTCAGACTGGGTGATCGGTTGAATGTCATTCATATGTTTGAGTTCCGATTCAGATTATGCGTTTATTCCTAATTCATCCGCCCTGAAAAATACATAGTAGCTATCGGCTGATTCCAGGCAAACTTTAGCGGGGTGCAGGTGATTTATGAACGGTAATTTCAGTTGATTGGCACATTGACAGGAAGGATTTCCAATTTATACTTTTTCTGGTATAATTTTTTTGAGTGAGCCCTTCGTGGTGGGGTTGGCGCAGGCAAGCTGCCAAAAACATGTTAATTGGAAGTTGGTGCTGCTAAAACTCCGCTCCCGGCGGAATTAAAATTAATCCTGACTGAAATAGATGAGGAACTAAAATGCCCGTTTATGAATATGAACACGAGGGAGCACCCTGCTCACTGGGAAAGGTATTTGATGTGAAACAATCCATCGAAGACAAACCGCTCGCCAGGTGCCCCCAATGCTGCGGTAAGGTTCAAAAAATTGTATCCCGCATCAACATCAGCTGTCCCAAAACAAACACCGAATTGCGTGATCTCGGGTTTACCAAGCTGGTAAAGCGCGACGACGGCGTCTATGAGAATGTTACGGCCCGTGGAAAGGACAGTCGCTACATGATTAAAGGCAAAAACGAGACGATCCCGGATTTGAGCAAGACCATAAGCGATTAGCAAACAATTCTCGCAATGAAAAAAGGGGGTTGTCTGAAATGAATTCAATAGAAGGGAAAGGCTAAGCGTTACTTGCCGGTAGTCCGTTGTCTATTGTATGTCTATTGTAAAAAAAGAATCCAACATATAATGACAACAGACCACTGACAAATCAATTATTTCGTCAATTTAGCCACTAAAAATCCGGCGTTCCTGCGCCAGATGAATAAATGGGCGGCTTCGCCGTCTTTTAACTTTTGCACGGCGGCCTTGTATTCGTTCACGCTCCCGATGACCCGGTGATTGATTTCCTTGATGATATCTCCCATCTGGACACCGCCCTGATCGCCCTGGCTGCCGGACTGCACGTTAACGACCACGACACCGGTCATATCTTCGATGTTAAACTGCTGGGCCAACTCAGAGGTTAACTCCGCTACCCGAATACCAAGCTCTTCCTCCTCCTCGGGTTTCGGGGGCGTACTGCGGGAGGCAAGTTTTTCATCATCCCGTTTGGCAAGTGCGATGTAAAAGGTTTGTGGTTTTCCGTTGCGAAAAACGTCTACTTTGGCCTTCTCGCCGACTTTGAGACCGGCGATCATCGTCGTCAGCTGTCGGCTGGTTTCAATTTTCCGGTCATTGACCTTCAAGATTATGTCCTTGGCCTCTATACCGGCCTGGTCGGCCGGATCTCCCTCGAACACATCGGCCACCAGCACACCTTTGCGATCCTTGAGACCGTAATAATCCGCCATATCAGGGGTAAGATCCTGAATAGCGACCCCCAACCAGGCGCGGGTGACCTCGCCTTCTGATTTAAGCTGGGCGATGACGCCTTTGGCCAGATTGGCAGGAATTGCAAACCCGATTCCCGTTCCGCTGGCAATAATGGCTGTGTTGATTCCGATGACCTCTCCATTCATGTTAAGCAGCGGTCCACCGCTGTTGCCGGGATTGATGGAGGCGTCGGTTTGAATAAAATCATCGTAGGGGCCGGAGCCTATGACCCTTCCCTTGGCGCTGACGATGCCGGCGGTCACCGTGCGTTCCAGGCCGAAGGGGCTGCCGATGGCAACGACCCATTGGCCGATTTTCAGCTGGTCGGAATCGCCCATTTGGATAGTCGGCAGATCTTTTTTCGAGTTTATCTTGAGCAGCGCCAGGTCCGTATTGGGATCCCGACCCACGACTTCGGCATCGAACTCGTTGTCATCGTCGAGCTTGACCCTAATCTGATCGGCATCTTCGATCACATGGTTATTGGTAACTACATGACCCTGCTTGTCGATGATGAAACCCGAGCCGACACTGGGCTGTTTGAATTCTCTTGGCATTTCTTCACCGAAAAACCGCTCAAAAAAATCCTTGAAAGGACTTTCATGCCCATAGGGGTCCTGTTGAAAATGCCTGAAAACCGGACCACCGCCCTTGATCGTTTTAACGATTCGAATATTCACCACGGCCGGACCCGCCATTTCCACCAGATCACTGAAACTTTTAGGAGCGTCAAAGGTAGGCGTCGATTTTGCATATAGCAGCGGACTGAGTCCAAAATCTGTTGCAACAAGCAGTCCACCGAGCAGGATGAGAAAAATGGTAAAGGTTTTTAATTTTGTTTTGTTCCTTGATACTTCCATCGCGCCCATAATTGTATGGATCTCCTTTCTCAAGTTAATTGAGGGTAAAGGGCGTGCGCCGGCCCCGGAGAGACCGGCTTTTCCTGATAAAACGATAATTGTGCCGCACTGGAAAATTTAGATTTACTCTTTAATTAAGGCCTTGACAAGGCAAAATGTGTTGATAGAATTGTTGCAAAATCGCATTCGAAACCGATGCTGCGGGCAACTGCCACCCGCAAACACCATAATAATAAGACAGTTTTCCGGCATTGCCACCCCGATTCAAACAGGAGATGGGTATGATCCAGGTTGAAAATTTAACCAAATATTTTCATGACTTTTGTGCGGTGGACGCAATCAGCGTTGACATTCAGAATGGGGAGATTCTCGGATTGCTGGGCCCCAACGGCGCCGGTAAAACCACCACCTTGCGCATGCTCACGGGATTTTTACAGCCCACCGCCGGCAGTATTCGGGTTAAAGACTACAGCATTGATGAACATCCGCTGGAAATCAAAAAGATTCTGGGTTATCTGCCGGAATCCGCACCCCTGTACCATGACATGCTGGTCTACGACTATTTGAATTATGTGGCCGACATCCGGGAAATCGACAAACGACGCAAACCGGACCGCATCCGTCAACTGGGCGATTTGTGCGGCATCAACAATGTCATGCACCAGCCGATCGGCGAACTTTCCAAGGGCTACAAACAGCGGGTAGGATTGGCCCATGCCATGATGAACGACCCGGAAATTCTTATCCTGGATGAGCCGACCTCCGGTCTGGACCCCAATCAGATCGTCGAAATCCGGCAAATTATCAAACGAATCGGCAAAGAGAAGACCATCATTCTGTCCACCCACATATTGAGCGAAGCCGAGGCTACCTGCGACCGGGTGGTGATCATTAACAAGGGGAAGATCGTCGCCGACGACAGCACCGAAAACCTGAAGGAATCGGCCGGAGATAGAAAATATGTTCAACTGAGCCTGCAGAATGCCGACTTTAAATCCGTCGACATGGCCTTGGCCGCCATCGATGGCATCACGGGGGTCACGCGCATCGATGAGACGGACCACCAGCTGGATGTGCGCATCGACTGCCGCTCAGCCGCTGATCCCCGGGCGGAAATCTACCAAAAAATCAAACAGACTGACTGGGTTGTGTTGGAATTTCACCAGAAAACCCAAACCCTTGAAACCATATTTCGCGAGCTTACCATCAATGGAGAGTGAATAATGCGGCAGGCCATTCAGATTTTCAGAAAAGAATTCAGGTCCTATTTTGTCACGCCGATTGCCTACATCGTCATTGCAATTTTCCTGCTGGTGACAGGCTGGTTCTTTTTTGCCACCTTCTTTTTATTCGGCCAGGCAACCTTGAGAAACTTTTTCTCACTGCTGCCGATCATCTTTTCATTTGTCATACCGGCCGTCACGATGCGGCTGGTTTCCGAAGAATTAAACATCGGTTCCTATGAAATTCTGATGACCATGCCGGTCACCTTCACCGACGTGGTCATCGGAAAATTTCTGGCAGCGCTCGCCTTTGTGGTTGCCATGCTGATACCGACCCTGGCCTACCCGATTACGGTCTCGACCATGGGACAGCTCGATTGGGGGCCCGTGGTCGGCGGCTACATCGGCGCCGTTCTGCTGGGTGCCGCCTTTTGCGCGATCGGACTGTTCGCATCCACCTTGACCCGCAACCAGATCATCGCATTTATTATCGGCATGGCGATTTGCTTCATCCTGACGCTGATCGACAAAATGGTTTTTTTTCTGCCGCGGTCCCTGCTGGGGGTTATGGCCTATCTGGGGGCGGATTATCACTTTCAGAATATATCAAAAGGAATTATCGATTCCCGCGATATCATCTACTTTTTAAGCGTGTGCTTTATCGGGCTGTATGCGGCTTATCTGGTCTTAAGGGAGAAATACTAAGGAGAGCACCATGGCAGATATAAAAAAATCGGGAAAATATATCAAGTTTATTATTTACCTGATTGTCGTCGTACTGGTTAATGTGGCCGGGATCACGCTGTTTGTAAGATCGGACCTGACGGCCAGCAAAATTTACTCGATTTCCAAAGCCAGCCGAGCGGTCGTAGAATCCCTGTCCGAACCATTGACCATCAAGGTCTTCTTCACCAAGGACCTGCCCGCCCCCTATAACAATACCGAGCGCTACCTCCAGGACCTTTTGCAGGAGTATACATTATATGCCAACAAATTCTTCAATTACGAGTTTTATAATGTCAGCGCTGAAGAAGGCGAAATCACCGCCAATGCCCGTGAAAACCAGAACCTGGCCAACAACTACGGTATTCATCCCATTCAGATCCAGGTTGTCGAAAATGACGAGGTCAAATTTCAAAAAGCTTACATGGGACTTGTTATGATTTATGGCGATTTGATCGAGACCGTTCCGACGATAACCACCACCGAAGGACTGGAATATACGCTGACCACCACCATCCAGAAGATGAACAATAAAATTGGTGCCCTGTTGGGCCTGCCCGAAAAGATCGACATCAAGCTCTATTTGTCTTCTTCCCTCGATGCCGTTGCACCGCACATGGGTATCCGCGATCTGGCGGGCATGCCGGAGGAGATACGAACGGTTGTAGATAAATTGAATCAGAAACTTTACCATAAACTGCAATACCAGTATATAGATCCCACCCGGGAGCAGGAGCTGGAAACCCTTGCCGGTCGATACAATGTCATGACGCTATCCTGGCCGGCCCTTGGCAAGGGCAAGGTCCCGCCCGGCAAGGGCGCCATCGGACTGGTCATGGAATACGATGGTAAATCATTGACCGTGCCTTTGCTGCAGGTGATCCGGCTGCCCCTTATCGGAACCCAGTATCGCCTGACCGAAATGGAGCAAATGGAGGATACGATCAACAGCAATGTCGAACGGCTCATCGACATCAATGAAGATATCGGGTATCTGGCTGATCACGGCACCCTGGATCTGAACGGAGCTGCTCCCAATCTTCCCGGCCGCCCGCCGAACCAGGAATCGGCCACCAACTTTCGCACCCTGATCTCCCGGAACTACACCATCAAGGATGTCAAATTAAAGGACGAGGGCATTCCCGAAGGCCTGAATTGCCTGGTAATAGCAGGTCCGACAGAAAAATTTACCGATTTTGAGCTGTTCCAGATCGATCAGTTCCTCATGCAGGGCAAGAACCTGGCCCTCGTACTGGATCGTTTTAACGAAGTCATGCCGTCCGGACAGCAGGGCATGAATTTCGGACAGCAACCCATTTTTGTCCCGCTGGACACCGGGCTTGAAAAGCTGCTGGAGCATTATGGAGTCCGCATCCAGCAGTCCTATGTAATGGATGAAAACTGCTACCGCCAGGAAATGCCCGAACAGTTAGGCGGCGGTGAACGCAAAATTTACTATGCGCCTCTGATTAAAAATCGCAATATCAATCAGGACCTGGACTTCATGAAAAATATCAAGGTGCTGGTGGCCCTGAAAATATCGCCGCTGGAGTTGATTGCCGAGCGCATCACGCAAAATAAATTAAAAACCTACCGCCTCTTTGCGTCGTCGGAAAAATCCTGGCAGATGCGCGGTCGCATCAATTTAAATCCGTTGTTTATCAAACCGCCGGCTGCATCGGACGATATGCAGAGCTACCCCCTGGCGTATCTGCTTGAAGGCGAATTCCCCAGTTATTTTGCCGGCAAACCCATGCCGGTAAAAGAAACAGCCGCCAAGGAAGGTTCGGAGAAAAAAGACCCCGAGCCGAAGACCGGTTCGGAAAGTTCCGACCAGAAATCGGACATCGATTTATCCCGCATCGAAAGCAAGGGGCAGTTTCTGACTGTCGGCAAGCCCGGCAAAATATTTTTAATGGCCTCCGCCGATATGCTGAAAAACAACGTATTGGACGCCGACGGAAAAGGTTCCAACGCCGTCTTGATTCAAAACGTTGTCGATTACCTGAACGGCCGTGAAGACATTGCCGTTATGCGCGGCAAGGAGCAGAAGTTAAATCCGCTGGAGGAAACTCCGTCGGCGGTCAAAACATTTGTCAAAACCTTTAATATCGCCGGCCTTCCGGTCTTGGTCGTTATATTCGGCCTGGGCGTGTGGTTCCGCCGCCACTCCCGCAAAAAATATATTCAAATGATGTTCAGCAAATAGAAAAATAGGACAATAAAATGAGGTTAAAAAAAGAATACATCATTCTGGCTGTTATCATCATTGCACTATCTGTTTATCTTTACAAACGCAGCTCAGACCGCACCCTTTACGAGCTGCCGAAGATTCCCAAAATTACCCAGAAGGATATCACCAAACTGCAGATCACGAAGGGCAAAACCGCCATCGTCCTCAGTAAGAAGGATGATAAGTGGTATATCGAGCCGGCCGGGTATCCGGCCGATGCCAACAAAGTCAAGGATATGCTCAACGCGCTTGAAAACTTCACCTTAACCGCGCTGGTCTCCGAATCCAAAGATTATAACCGCTACGAACTCGACCCGGAGCAAAAGATTAATGTCAAAGCCTGGCAGGGCGACGACCTCAAGCTGGACTTTGATTTAGGCAAGACCGCCTCCTCTTATCGCCACACGTTTGTGAAGCCTTCCGGGGAGGAGCGGGTTTTTCATGCCCGCGGCAATCTCAAAAACAGCTTTGACCTGAGCGTGGACCAACTCCGGGAGAAAGCAGTTTTAGCCTTCAATCCAACCGACATTCAACAGGTCCAGATCAGCAAGGATCAGCAGTCCCTGGCCTTCACCCGAACTCCGGTGCCCGTGGAGGTAAAAAATCCGCAAACAGAGAAAAAAGAAAGCTCATCCGAGGTAAAAACCCCGGACACGGAGAAAAAAGAAAGTTCATCACCGCCGGCCCAACGCCTCGTCTGGCAGGCTGCAAACGGAAAGCCGGCCAATGAAACCGCCTTAAACCAATTGCTCAGCACCCTCAGCAATTTGCGTTGCGAGAAATTCATCGACGATCGCAAAAAGGAGGATTACACCTCACCGTTGTTTACGCTCCAGCTGAAAGGCCCTAAAGAATACAGCCTTGCCATATTTGCCAAAGCCGATGATAAAGATACCGCCTTCCCGGCCGTTTCTTCGGGCAGCGGCTACCCGTTCCAGCTATCAGACAGTCAGGTGAACCGCATCATGAAAGCACCCGACGACTTTCTGCAAAAATCTGAAGCGGACCAGAATAAAGCCGAACCTCAAAAGCAGAAGTAAAGAATCCTGGCCCAGACGACCAGGTTTTCAATGGTAGAATATACCCTAGTGGGTCAGTATCTTGCTGATGAATTGGGCCGCCCGGTCGGTTTGGGGATTGTCGAAAAACTGATCCGGCTTGCCCGTTTCCACCAGCAGCCCGTCATCCATGAATATAACGCGATGCGCAACCTGCCGGGCAAAGCCCATTTCGTGGGTTACCACGCACATGGTGATTCCCTCTTTGGCCAGCTGGACCATAACATCGAGCACCTCCCCGATCATCTCCGGATCCAGCGCGCTGGTGGGCTCGTCAAAGAGCATTATTTTGGGATTCATGGCCAGTCCCCGGGCTATGGCCACTCGCTGCTGCTGGCCGCCCGACAACTGGGCCGGATAGGAATCCACCTTTTCTGCCAGGCCGACTCTGGCCAGGGTTTTGCGGCCCAACTTTTCAGCTTCCTTTTTGTTTATCTTGCGGACGTGGACCGGCGCCAGGGTGACGTTTTGCAGAGCCGTCATGTGGGGATAGAGATGAAATTGCTGGAAGACAAAGCCGATATCGGCCCGTAACTTGGTCAGGTTGATGCCGTAATCGTGCAGCGCGGTTCCATCCACGATCAGCTTGCCTTCCTGAAACTTTTCCAGGCGGTTGATGCACCGAATCAGTGTGGATTTGCCCGATCCGCTCGGTCCGCAGATAACCAAAACTTCGCCGGGTTCGACCTGCAAATTAATGTCTTTGAGAACATGCAGTTTGCCGAACCATTTATTGACATTTTCAAATTCGATCATGGTCATAACCTGACCTCCTGCACAGCCATTCTTCGTTCCAGGCTGTTGGAAACACGGATCAGCGGATAGGAAATAACGAAATACAGAATTCCGACCAGACTGAACACCATCAATCCCTCCGGTATTCTGACCACCGTCATCCAGCCCACCCGGGTCAGCTCGACCACCCCGATAACTGAAACCACCGAAGAATCCTTGATTAATAGAACATATTGGCCGACCAGCGGCGGTAAAATCGTCTGCATGGCCTGGGGTACGATCACGAAGCGCAGTTGCTGAATGACGGACAGACCCGAAGCCGTAGCCGCCTCCCGCTGCCCCTGGTCTACGGCCTTTATTCCGCCGGCAACAATTTCGCATATAAAAGCCGCCCCCATGATGCTCAGCGCCAAGACGGCCGCCGGAAAGGCATCCAACTGGATGCCCCACTCCGGCAAAATAAAAAAAATGATAAATATCTGCACTACAAACGGTGTGCCCCGGATGACGAACACAAAGACTCCAATCGGCCAGGTCAACAGTTTTCTTTTGCTGGATCGCATGATGCCCAGCAAAAATCCAGAGATGGTGGCAAACGATAAACCCAGCCCGGCGACGACGACGGTCATCCACAACCCCTTGAGGAAGAAAGGAAAAATTTCCACCAACCGCTGCAAATTGAATGCGATCATGGGTTAGTAGGCCTCGCGATAAATCAGCTTCTTCTGTGACCAGTCGGCTAAAGTCTTCAGGAAGAAGTAAATGCACAAATAAAAGAAAGCGACGGTAAAAAAAGCTTCGGTCGGCATGAAACGCTCCGAGGTCAGCACCTGTCCGCAGCGGGTCAACTCCAGAACCGAAATCAGCGAGAGCAGCGCCGAGTCTTTGACCAGCACAATGGCCTGGCCCAAGAGGGGTGGGACGGTCACCCCCAGGGCCTGGGGCAAAACGATAAAGCGCATTCTCTGAAAATAGCTCAGGCCGGAAGAAATCCCCGCCTCTATCTGACCGATCGAAACCGACGTGATCCCGGCCCTGATGATCTCAGCCATGTAGGCACCGCTGTTGAGCATCAAGGCCAGGATACCGGTTTGAAGTTCGGGAACGCGCAGGCCGAGGGTTGGAAGGCCGAAGTAAAAAAAGTATATCTGAACCAAAAGGGG
Source organism: uncultured delta proteobacterium (assembly GCA_963769935.1). Lineage (GTDB taxonomy): Bacteria > Desulfobacterota > Desulfobacteria > Desulfobacterales > JAFDCJ01 > JAFDCJ01. Next base: position 43,462 of record CAVYNY010000009.1, read on the forward strand.
GGTTGATCGGATCGATTCGATGTAAGCGATGGATACGCCGCGCAACAGCTTCCAGCGCGAAAGACGGCAGGCACAGGCGATGGTTCCGACAATCAGCGCCAGAAAGATGGATACGATCGAAATCAGGAAGGTGTTTCTCAGGCCCTCCAGGAAAAAAGGCAAGTACTCCCAGATGATTCTGAAGTTGAACCCTTCAAGCATTATACAATCATTTCCCTCCCGAGTGAGGCGCCCATTGCCGAGCGGGCGGCTTCAGCGTATTCCCCCCCCGCAAGGGTGAGGCCGGCCTCCCGTGGGCATGAATCCGAAGCCATCCGCTCTCTATATGAATGTAGTCACCCATTACTGGTGGTCTTTTTTCCAATCCGTAGACTCCATCCAGTACTTTACATTCGCATCGTAGGTCCCGTCGGCATGGATGGTGGCAAAGAACAGGTTAACCCACTGCCAGAGGTTCACCGATTCCTGGCGAACCGCGAATGCCAGGGGGTCTTTGCCTGTGCCCAGGCGTTGATCCAGCAACCGGACCGAATTGGGTGGAAAGTCGGGCAGCGCGGTCAAAACGGCTAAATCGTCATTCACACCGGCGTCTACATGTCCGGCTAAAAGAGCTTGAACGATCATGCGTCCGCTGCCTTTGTAAGTCTTAATCTGAGCCTTGGGAAGATACTTCTTGGCGATATTCTCGCCCGTCGAGCCCAGCAACACTCCCACCGTGATGTCGGGCTTGTTGACGTCTTCCGGGACCTGGTAGGAAGCGCCCGTCTTGGTAAATACACAAGCTTGGACATAATACCAGGGATCGCAGAAAGTTATCTTGAGCGCCCGCTTGAGGGTCGGCGTCATGTCGGCGGCCAGAATATCGGCTTTGCCCGAAAGCAGCGCCGGAATGAGGCCGTCCCAGTCAAAATCCAAAATCTTCAGCTTAACATCCATACGTTTGGCCATCTCTCGCGCAAAGTCGACCATCGAACCGGTATAATCGCCGTTTTTGTCGACAAACGCATAGGGCGCGGCCCCGGATTGCACTGCGACCCTTAATTCTCCTCTTTTGACTATGTCAGCCAGAGTCCCCGCCGAAGCCGTCCCGGCAGTTGCCGCCGTAAGTGCCAAAACACAACAAACAGCAACTAATCCTTTAATTTTCATAGTTTCCTCCTCTCAAGTTTTGATTGTTATTTCTTTGCATATTACGCCAAGACTTCCTGCTCTTCTTCGACTACAATGCCCCGCTCGGCCATTCGATCCATAAACAACTGATATGGTATATGGACTGCAGGTGCCAGAATGCCTTTTTCAGAGATTTCGTTGCCGGCGATCATCTGGGCCACGATACTGGCCGTAAACCCCACCCCCTTGCTCATGGCCATCAAACCGGTCTCCAGATCGCGCTCGATTAACAGGCGCAAGGTAAGACGGATTTTCTTTCCACCCGCCAGCCCCTCAAAAATGTTCAACATGACGACCAGGTCTTTTTCGTCATCCCGGTATTGAAGTCGGGGCCCCATTAATTTGTCCAGAAACTGAATCGGTGAGACATCGCAGGGCAGACCGGCAACGGGTTTATCATCCAAAAATCCCATTTGCTTCAAGGGGTGCCAGAAAGCGCTCCATCCGGGCCAGCGCAAAGAATACCGCCCGCTCTCTTTGATGCCGGCGGTCACGCCCAGCAAATCGGTGTATTTGACGGCATCACCGTTGGGGATGGCCTCCAGCCGACCTAACTCCGGAAAATCGATGTAATGGATAAATTGGGGATCATGCTGGCGGGCAGCCGGGATATCCACTTCGCGGCCGTTTTTTATGGCTCGCGAATCCCGCCGGGTGGAGCTCAACACCCCCTCCCAGATCCAGGATATCTTATAGTTGATCGGATTGTCGCAAGCGGATTTTTCCGGAAATCCCCCACAGTAGGATTGGATCACCTGCAGTTCATCAAACCGCCGGCGGCCCTCACCATAAATAATCAGATCAATGCCTGGATCAAGGCCGCATTCGGGCATGATGGCTACCCCCGCGCTGCGGGCCTGATCGGCCAGATTTAAAATAGTGCCGGCATAATTGGTATAGACCACCCCTACGCCGGTTGTGATGGCGGCCTGACATACCTGCGGCGTGAATTGGCGGGGCAAAAGATCGATAGCCGCATCCGCACGGCTGAAAAGTTTTACGAGATTTTCCGGATCAGCCGCGTCCAGCAGCACCGGCTGTACTTTGGACATGCCGGGATAATCCTTGATCCGATCAAATGCTGCCAATCTAGCGTCGGCGCAGATGATTTCAGCGACATTTTCGCTGCGGGCCAGGTCGTAAACAGCGGTGCGCCCCTGAAACCCGCATCCTCCCAGTACCAGTATCTTCAAGGTCGAGTCCCTCCCGTGTTTATAGCGCGAATAGGAAGACGCGCAGATAGGTTGAGTAAAGAATCCTGGCCCCGAGGACCAGGTTTTCAATGTTGGACGTTCGATGTTTCAAACCAACCTCCTACAGCATGAACACAACCTGGGAATGTTTACAAAATAGTTCAGCGCGTGAGGGCTCAGCCCCCCAGATAAGCTTTTTTGACCTCGGGATCATCAAGCAGTTCGGCCGATGATCCCTGCAAAACCAGGTTGCCGTTTTCCAGCACATAGCCCCGGCTGGCAAACTGCAGCGCCAGACGGGCATTTTGCTCCACCAGCAGAATGGTGGTGCCTTCCCGGTTGATTTCTTTCAGCGCATCAAACATGCTCATCATCAACAGGGGAGCCAATCCCATGGACGGTTCATCCAGCAGCATGACTTTCCGCCCGCTCATATAGGCTCTCCCCACCGCCAGCATCTGCTGTTCGCCACCGCTCAACGTGCCCGATTTCTGGTGTTGTCGTTCCTCCAGGCGCGGGAATATGGAAAATACACGTTTGAAGTCCTGTTGAATCTCATCCCGGTCTTTGCGGGCAAAAGTCGCCAGCATCAGATTTTCGGTAACCGTCAGGTTTTCGAACAAACGCCGGCCTTCCGGGACGTGGGAAATGCCCAGTTGGCTGACGACTTTATCGGCAGGGTAATGCAGCAGGTCATTGCCGGCAAATGACATTCGGGTGCCTTCTTCGACCGGGACCATGCGTGATATGGCCTTGAGTGTGGTACTCTTGCCGGCGCCGTTGGCCCCGATGATGCAAACAATCTCCCCTTCATCGATTTGAAAGTTCAGCCCGTGCAAGGCCTTGATGTTGCCGTATGATACGCGCAAATCCTCAACCGATAACAGCATTATTCAACTACCTCCTTGCCCAGATAGGCATCGATCACTTTGGAGTTGTTTTGGATTTCTTCCGGCGTGCCCTCGGCAATCACCTCACCGAAGACCAGGGTCTGAATTCTCTCGCAAAGCTCCATGACCACCTTCATACGATGTTCGATCAGAAAAATGGCCAAGCCAAATTCCCTGTGGACCTGACGGATAATATCCATCATCTGCACAAGTTCCTCGGGATTCATGCCGGCCGTCGGTTCGTCCAAAAACAGAACTTTGGGTTCCATTGCCAGCGCCCGGGCCATTTCCACCCGCCGCTGGGCGCCATAAGGCAGGTTAAGGACATTTTGATCGGCGAACTGAGCAACCCGCATCATCTTCAAAAGTTGAGATGCGATCTCTGCGCTTTCGGCCTCCTCCCGGCGTCTGCGGGGGGTGCCGAAAAATGCACCGACCAGTCCATAAGTCAGTTTGGAATAGCGGGCCATGGTGACATGTTCCAACACCGTCATGTGACGCCACAGAAGCATGTTTTGAAAGGTTCGCCCGATACCCAGTGAAGCGATCTCATGGGGAGCGCGGCCGTTTAATTTTTGACCCTCCAACAGTATTTTCCCCTCAGTGGGCTGGTAGATGCCGGTGATGAGGTTGAAAATGGTGGTTTTGCCGGCGCCGTTGGGACCGATCAACCCTCGGATTTGGCCGGGTTCGATATCGAGTCCATAGTTGTAAACAGCCCGCAGGCCGCCGAAATAGTGCGACATTTTTTGGATTTGAAGCAGCGCCATGCGTTATTTACCTCAAAACGAAGCCAAACAAGTTAAAATAATTTGTCTGCTTTTAAATATGATCTCGGCTAATATAAGAAATGACTAAAATGCCTAAAATTAAGGATGTAAATCATTTTATCTTCCATCAACTATAAACGATCAACTATCAACTCAATCAACTTTTTTCGGCTGGACCAATTTTTTAACGTCGAATTCCTTGAATGCAATCAGGCCGGTCGGGCGAAAAATCATTACCAGTATCAGGAGCAGGGGAATGATAATCCACTTAAATAGTTCCAGCGGCCGCAGCATCTCGCCGAGCAAGCTGATGCTGCAGGCACCGACGATAGAACCGTATACGGAGTTCAGCCCGCCGAAATAGACCATTGCCAGAACTTCGGCCAGCTTCTGGATGCCGAAGCTGCTTGGATTCACGTATCGCAAGGCATGGGCGTATAACCCTCCGGCTACACCGGCCCAAAAGGCACCAAACAAAAAGGCGGTGATTTTGGTTTGACGGGTGTTGACGGTCATGGCATCTGCAGCCATTTCATTGTCGCGCACGGCATTTAAAGCCTTGCCCAGAGTGGAGCGCACAAAATTGTTGATAACCCATATGCCGATCACAACGGTGGCAAAGACCACCGGCCGATTGGCCCAATCGGGCTGGTCGCCCAAGCCGCGGGGGCCCCCCACAACCTCAAGATTCTCGATCAGACTTTTTACGATGAACATAAATGCCAGTGAAATAATTGCAAGGTAGTCCCCCCGTGTCCTGAAGGAAGGTATGGCCACTGCCAGCGCACCGAAGGCCGCTACCAGTCCGCCCAGGATTAGCGCAATGGGGAAAAAAAAGGGACCGAGCCAATGCGGCAGCAGTGCAGCTCCTAAAAGTCGGTCATCGGCAAACAGGCCGAGGGTGAAAACCGAGGAGGCATAAGCCCCCAGGGCCATAAAGCCGGGGTGCGAACATGAGAATTCGCCCATATAGCCGTTGATCACATTCAAGCTCAATGTCAGCAAAACGGCAATCAAAGAGAATCTGAGCACATCCGCCCGATAGAGGCTCATGTCCGACCACCAGTGCAGGATTACGTAAAACATGCCAAGATGAATGAGCGCTGAAAGCATCAGCGGATAATCAAGCAGTTTGGCCGCCAGCCGGTTCATGCCGGCCGCACTCAAACGCGCAACCACGAGGATCGGCAAAACATAAATCAGCACCAGATAAATTAAAGCACTGTGGATCAGCAGCGGCTGTTTGAGCATGATGGCAAAGCCGAAAAGCATCGGTGCCTTGCGCAGTCCCAGCGTTCGTGCGAAGGGCGTTCCGATGAAATATTCCAGCCCTACTGCAATCAGTGCGCCCAGCAGCCAGCTGAGCAGAGGAACCCGAGCCACAAATGTCCGGATATGGCTCATGATTGCGCTCCTGTTCGTCGACACCCCTTCGCCTATTGCTTCCATATCAGGTCCTCAATGTTATTGAATATTGAAAATTGAATATTCAATTTTCAATTTGTCATAGCCTCAGTTGCGCACTATACGGTTCACCGAAGAATCCATGGGGCCGGAACACCAGAATAAGTAGAATGATCGAATAGGCGATCAAGTCTCGAAAAGTTGACGGAAAGATCATCGGCACAAACATCTCAATAAAACCCAGTAAAAAACCCGCCAGCGTGGCTCCAACTACCGAGCCTCGGCCTCCTAAAATGGCAGCCACAAAGGCCTTCCAGCCGATCAGAACACCCATGTAGGGATCCAAGACCGGATAAGCAACTCCGAAAAGGATGCCGGCCGCGGCAGCCAACCCCGATCCGATGGCAAAGGTTAGCGCAGCGATCCTGTTGATCGGCACTCCCATCAACGGTACGACCACATAATCAAAGGCCATGGCGCGCATCGCCATTCCCCAGCGCGTGCGGCGGATGAACTGGTGCAGCGCAAACGACAAGGCGATAGACACCAGCACGATCATAATCTTTTTGTTGGTCACCACTACCCCGCCGAATCGATAGGTGGTTGTTTCAATCAATGATGGAAAGCTGTATCGTTGCGCTCCTAACAGAATCAGATTGCCCGTTTCCAGGATGATGCCGATCATAAGCCCGGTGATGGCGGCCGAAGCCCGCGGCGCATCACGCAAAGGCCTGTAGCAGACACGTTCGACAAACATACCCACAAAAGAGGTCAGAAACATGGAGATAAGTATTGTCAAAACCAAGATCAACCAGCCGGGCAGCGCGAAAGCCCCCATGGCGGTAAGCGCCACAATAGCCGTGGCAACGCCTAAACCGATATAGGCACCGACCATAAAAATATCGCCGTGCGCAAAGTTAAAGAGCATCAGAATACTGTACACCATGGAATATCCCAACGCGATAAGGGCATAAAAACTTCCCCACTGCAAGGCGTTGATCAGGTTTTGAAAAAATACCATCAGTGTTCTCCCCGGTTCCTTACAAAAAAGCGGAAAAGACAGTTGGGTTTCCCCGGCTCAACCGGGGAAACCCAACCACATTACCATGTACTCCATTGGGTTTGCCTGCCGCTAGGGGCAAACAGATTTATAAAATTCAAACTCGCCGGTATCACTGATGCGAACGATAACGGCACACTTGATCGGATCGCCGTCCTCGGTAAAGGTCATCTTACCGGTGATCCCGTCAAATTCCTTGATCTTGGCCATCGCATCCCGCACGCACTGGCGGTCGACCTTGAGGTTGCCCGTCAGCTTGCCGCAATCCTGAATGGCCTGCTGCACAATGCGGATCGAATCCCAGGTCAGTGCCGCCACATCATCCGGAACATAACCGTACTCTTTTTGATAGCGATCAATAAATTCCTTGGTTGCGCCTTTGGCGCCTGCGGCCGCATAGTGGGTGCTGAAGAACGAACCATAGCAGTCTTTACCGCATAGTTTGACCGTTTCAGCCGACCCCCAGCTGTCACTGCCCACGATGGGCTTGTTCCACCCCAGCTGATGGGCCTGCTGAACGATCAGCGCCACTTCGTTGTAGTACTGCGGGGTGAACAGGAATTGGGCGCCGGAGTTGATGATCTTCGTCAGCTGAGAGCTGAAATCGGTGTCTTTGGTGGTAAAACTTTCGTAGGCCACCACCGAGCCGGGACCATTGAGCCCCTCCCAGGCCTTTTTAAAGAATTCAGCCAGTCCTTTGGGGTAATCACTGGCCACGTCGTAAAGCACGGCAGCTTTGGTGAAGCCGAATTCACTTTTGACAAAGTTGGCAACCACCGGCCCTTGAAACGGATCCAGGAAGCAGCCGCGAAACACGAAAGGACGATCTTTGGTGGTGTCGGGGTTGGTCGACCAGGGGCTGATCATCGGCGTACCCAGCTCGTTGGCTTTTGCGCCGGCGGGAATCGCCTGCTTCGAGGACTGGGGGCCCACAATCGCCAGAACATCATCCTCGGTGATCAGCTTGGTGTTGGCTTTGACGGCAGATTCGGCTTTGGATTCGTTGTCTTCGATGACCAGCTCAACTTTATACTTCTTTCCGCCGACGTCAATGCCGCCGGCGGCATTAACGTCTTCCAGCCACATCTGGGCCGCATATTTCGTGCCCTCGCCCACTTTGGGGATATCGCCTGTCAGGGGGGCGTTCACCCCTATTCTGATGGTGTCGGGCCCGGCCGAATAGGCACAAACCCCCAGACCCGCTACCATAAATGAAATGACTGCTGCCACAAATACAATTCTTTTCATCATAAGGCTCCTTTCCTACGCTTTTGGTTAGTTGTTTCCCGCCCGGGCGGAAATCGACCTTCCGGATTGAAGAACCAACAGCCTAAAATCCATACAGGTAGTAGGGTGCATATCACATGAATTTTGGATTTTCAATGCCAATCATTGCTAATCCTTCACAGTTTCAGAGTTTCCGCTAAGTGGATTTCAGAGGTCGCAATGATTTTCCCGACCTTGACTTCAGGCAAGCGCGGGTTCGGATCATCGGCGTTTGGAATTTCGATATACAATGATTCTTGGTAAATTTTTTGATGATATCATAAAAAAATAAATTAATTATTGACAGAATCCCCAATATTATTTAGAGCATTAACGATCCTCAAGCCCCCTAAACGCGACTGAGCCCATGAACATCGATCAAATAAATCTCTCCATCATCAAGCATCTGCGGGACGGTCGCAAGTCCTATAAAAAAATTGCGGAAGAGTTATCTCTTTCCGAAAACACCGTTCGGACCCGTGTCAATAAACTGATTGATGAAGGCGTGCTGGAAATTGCCGGTCTGGTGGATGCGGAGGCTGTCACCGATCACCGCACTGTCATTGTGGGCGTTAAGCTGTCCACCATGGAACTGGTTAAAAAAGGGGAAGAATTCAGCCGGTTGAAAGGGGTTATTTCAGTCAGTGTCGTCACCGGACGCTTTGATCTGATTCTGGTTGTTCTGCTGAAGCCTGGATTCGGACTGTTGGAATTTTACACCGAAGAAGTATCCAGGCTAAAGGATGTCCAATCGGTCGAAACATTTGTGGTTTACAAAAGCTACAATTTCAAGGTACCGTATGTATTATAGAAGTAAAAATTCTGAAATTCAATTGGCCATTCATCGGAAAGAAAAGGAGGCAGCATGAAAGAACTGAGTGAATTGAGTTTTCCGGATGATTTTCGCTACTCAGAAAGTCATGAGTGGGTTAAAGCGGAAGGAGGCAAGGTCAAAATCGGCATCACGGACTATGCTCAGGATCAGCTGGGCGACATTGTCTTTGTGGAAATGCCCGAGGTCGGAGCAACTTTTGAAAAAGGGGCGGAATTCGGTACGGTGGAATCGGTCAAGGCCGTTTCGGAGCTCTACATCCCCATCGCCGGAGAAGTTGTCGCCGTCAATGCCGCCCTGGAAGACGCTCCCGAACTGATCAACAACTCGCCCTATACCGATGGGTGGATGATTCAGGTCAAACCCGACGACCCATCTGAAATAGAAAGCCTGATGACCAAAGATGCGTATTTGGATTCATTGCAGGGATCCTAAGCGCTGAATGGGGGAACGATCGCCAACCAAAAAATAATCACAAAGGACAACCGCCATGCGATATTTACCGCATACTCCTGAAGACATAGCAGCCATGCTGGCAGTGGTCGGTACGGACTCCCTGGAGGACCTGTTTGCCACGATACCCGGCGAGTGCCGCCGTGAAAAAGACTTAAACCTGCCGGAGCGTTTGAGTGAATGGGAGTTAAACCGCCATATCGATGCCCTGTCCGGTACGATGGCCGTATCCCCTGAATACAGGATATTTCTAGGTGCCGGCAGCTACGAGCATTATATTCCGGCGGCGGTAACTCACCTGCTGGGCCGTTCGGAGTTTGTCACTTCCTACACGCCGTATCAACCTGAGGTGAGCCAGGGAACGCTGCAGGCAATTTTTGAATACCAAACACTCACCGCCCGGCTGCTGGGAATGGAAATCGCCAACGCATCGCAATACGACGGCGCTTCTTCTCTGGCCGAAGCGGCACTCATGGCCGTTCGTGTCACACGGAAAAAGAAAATCGCAGTGTCCCGCCTCGTCCATCCCCACTACCGCAGCGTGTTGCGGACATATCTAGGCCCAACCGATATTGAAATCGTCGAATTGCCTTATCTGGCGAACGGAACAACCGATGCGGAACAGCTGGAAGGGCTGGACGATCTTGCTGCCGTGGCCGTGCAGTCACCCAACTTTTTTGGCTGTATTGAAAACCTCGGCCAAATCGGCGAGCAGGCCCGCGCCAAAGAGGCTCTGTTGATTGCAGGCTTCACGGAGCCGCTGGCCTATGGCTTGTTCAAAAATCCGGGCAGCCAGGGGGCTGATATCGCCTGCGGCGAAGGACAGAGTCTGGGAGTGCCCCGCACGTTCGGCGGTCCGGCGCTGGGCATGTTTGCCGCCCGGATGAAGCATGTCCGCAACATGCCCGGGCGGCTGGTCGGACAAACCCAGGACATCGAGGGGCGCCGGGGTTTTGTGCTGACGCTGGCCACCCGGGAGCAGCACATCCGCCGGGAAAAAGCCACCTCCAACATCTGCACCAATCACAGTTTGTGCGCCCTGGCGGCCGCAATGTATATGGCGACTCTCGGCCATACGGGCATGAAAGCGCTGGCCCGCTTGAATTATGACAAATGTGAATACCTGAAAAAGAAGCTGCGCCATGCCGGGTTCAAAATCCCTTTCGAGCAGTCCACTTTCAATGAATTTGTGGTCGAATTCCCGGAAGGCTTTGACAAAACCTATGCGCGTCTGGTCGACGCTAAAATTATCGCGGGTCTGCCCCTGGAATGTCACTATCGTGAGTTGAAAAATCATTATCTGCTTTGTGTTACCGAAACCATCGGCAGGGAAGATATGGACAGGTTGGTCGATGCCATTAAAAGATAAATTTATTTTGCGATAACGGGGAAATGGAGATTTAGCCATGCAAGAATATCCAGGAGCAACCGGCCTGATACTAAACGAACCCCTGCTCTGGGAAAAAGGCAAGAAGGGAAGATCCGGGTTTTCCGCGCCGCGCCGCGATGTCGAATCCTGCGATCCGGATCCGGACCTGCTCGGTGAAGGGCCGGATTTTCCGGATCTCAGCGAAGTGGATGTCGTTCGCCACTATACCCGTCTCTCCCAGTGGAATTTTGCCGTCGATACCGGAATGTATCCACTTGGATCGTGTACCATGAAGTATAATCCCAAAACCAATGAAAGACAGGCCGCGCAGCCCGGATTTTCCGCCGCCCATCCCCTGCTGCCGCCGCATCTCTCCCAGGGCATCCTCAAACTGTTGTACGATCTCGAACGCTTCCTGTTGGAAATTACCGGCATGGACGCCGTCAGCCTGCAGCCGGCCGCCGGTGCCCATGGTGAGCTTACGGGCATGCTGCTTTTTTACGCCTACCACCGGAGCAAAGGCGCCCGCCGATCAAAAATCCTCGTGCCGGACACGGCCCACGGTACGAATCCGGCCAGTGCGGCCCTGTGCGGCTACAGACCGGTATCGATAAAATCCAGCGCAAAAGGGATCCTGGCACCGGATGATGTTGCCGGGCTGATGGACGAGGAAACCGCCGGGATCATGGTTACCAATCCCAATACCCTGGGGTTGTTTGAAGAAAACATCAAAAAAATAGCCGATATCGTCCATGCGAAAGGGGGCCTGGTGTACGGGGACGGGGCCAATATGAATGCAATTATGGGAATCGCCGATATTGGAAGAATCGGGATCGATGTTTTACATTTAAACCTTCACAAGACTTTTTCGACGCCTCATGGCGGCGGAGGACCGGGGTCCGGACCGGTCTGCGTGCTGAAGCATCTGGAACCGTTTCTGCCGGTGCCCCGAGTCACACTAAAGGACGGACAATATCTGCTCAAAGAGGATTACCCGGAGTCCATCGGCCGGCTGCATGCCTTTTACGGCAATGTGGGTGTTCTCATCCGGGCCTACAGCTATATTCTGAGCATGGGCGGAGAATATTTAAAAAAAGCCAGTCAGTTGGCGGTGCTGAATGCCAACTACATCAAAGAGCAATTGAAGGGAACCTTTCATCTGGCCTATAATCGTCCCTGCATGCATGAGTGCGTTTTCTCGGACAAATTGCAGCAGGCGCACAGGGTAACCACTCTGGATATGGTTAAGCGCCTGATGGATTATGGATTTCACCCACCCACCATTTACTTCCCCCTGGTTGTTCCCGGGGCCATCATGATTGAGCCCACCGAAACGGAATGCAAAGAGGACATCGATCTTTTCATCGATGCCCTGAAGGCCATCGCCGCTGAAGCTATCGAAAATCCGGATGTTTTGCATGCAGCGCCCCGCAACTGCCGCCGCAGAAGACTGGATGAAACCACAGCGGCCCGCAGACCCTGCTTGACGGGATGATTTGTCAGTGGTGTGTTGTAAGTGGTCTGTTGCAAATCTAAGCTTGAAGTATTAGTTTTCAGGATAGATAACTTCACAGTCAATAGACATGCTTGGTGCAAACAAAGAGACAGAAACCAGTATAGGCGTGCTAAATCCAACCAACAACATACAACATACCACTGACAACAAACTTTGCTTCGCCCTCGACCTGGGTCTGATTGACTATCGTGAGGCCTGGGCGCTGCAGGAGAAGCTGGTGGCCGCGCGACTCGCTAAGCGCTTGAACCGGGACGTTTTCCTTTTTTTGGAGCATCCGGCCGTGTTTACTCTCGGCCGCCGGGGTGGGCTGGAGAATCTGCTGGTCTCGGAAGAATTTTTGAAAAATGCCGGCGTGCCGGTTGTCCAGGTTGAACGCGGCGGCTTCATAACATATCATGGCCCCGGCCAAATCGTGGTTTATCCCATTATAAACCTGCATACAAGAAGAATCGGCGTAAAGGATTTTGTTGCGGCTATGGAAGAAGCCATGCTTCGCACGGCCGCAGCCTGGGACATTGCCGCAGCGCGCAATCCCGTCAACAGCGGCATCTGGGCCGGAGACAATAAAATGGGCAGCATCGGAATCGCCCTGCGCAAAGGCGTCAGCTTCCACGGCCTGGCCTTAAACGTCAATCTTGACTTAACACCGTTTTCCTGGATTCAACCCTGCGGCCTGCCGGGCGTGGGGATGACATCCATGGCAAATGAGCTCGACCGGGAAGTATCCCTGGCCGATGCCGGCAACGTCCTGAAGAATCACCTTGCAGCAGTCTTAGGGATATCATTTGAAGCGCGCCGGCTGTCGGATCTCGGATGCGTGTTGGGCCATTCGGACGGGCTTTAAAGAGGGTCGGTGGTAAGGCACTTAGGCCTTTTTTTAACGACATATGATTTCGAGCTAAACACCAAACCCTAAAAAACAATAAAGTAATGAACCAGCAATCAAACTCCACCGTACTCGTCCAAAAACCCAGCTGGCTGCGGCGGCAGCTGCCAACGGGTTCCGCCTATGAAAAAGTCAAAAAAATGATCAAGGCAGAACAGCTGCACACGGTATGCCAGGAAGCCAAATGCCCCAACATGTGGGAGTGCTTTTCACAAAAGACGGCGACGTTTCTAATCATGGGCTCGCGGTGCACCCGCAACTGCCGCTTCTGTTCGGTGCGCCCAGGTCCGCTGGAACCGCCGGATCCCGGGGAACCCGCCAGAGTAGCCGATGTCGCACACCGGATGGGCTTAAAATATGTGGTGGTCACATCTGTCACCCGAGACGACCTGCCCGACGGCGGTGCTGCCTTGTTTGCCGAAACGGTTGAAGAAATCCGCCGCAAGATGCCTGAGGCCTGCGTGGAAGTCTTAATTCCGGATTTTCAGGGGAACCGGGAAGCGCTCCACAAGGTTTTACAGGCCCGGCCGGATGTCTTAAATCACAATATTGAAACCGTGGCGCGCCTCTACCCGCGGGTACGGCCCCAGGCTTCATATGAGCGCTCCCTGAGGCTCATTCATCGGGCTCACGAATACGACTCGTTGCTGCCGACCAAATCCGGACTGATGCTCGGTTTAGGGGAAAAAAAAGCTGAAGTTGAGAAGACACTCGAAGATCTTTTAACTGCCGGCTGCCGCCTGCTGACGCTGGGCCAATATTTGCAGCCTTCCAAAAACCATCTGCCGGTAGAGCGCTTTATCCCACCGCAAGAATTCGAAGCGTGGCGCAAAAAGGCTGTCCAATTAGGCTTTGCCGAAGTCGCCAGCGGACCGTTCGTAAGAAGCTCGTATCACGCCAAGGAGTTGTTTCAGGAAGTAAAAGCTTGAAGGGGTGTTAATTGTGAGTTGGAAAATCAATATATCTGAGAGCGCATAAGATTCTGCAATAAAGCAGGGCAACTTTTTTAAAATATCAAATTACAAATTCCAAATTACAAACAAATCTCAAATCCCAATACTCAATGACCAAAACCTTTACTTTGAGAATCTTTATCGTTTCTCTTTTTAGTATTGGTAGGAGGATCTTTTTCAACCCATGAATGTCCTGCAACAAGCTTTGGAATTTTCACAGTATTAATCCCGGCGCGTGGTTAGATGTTCGTTTTTCTGGTTAGTATATAAGTTTTGAATTTTGAATTTTTGTCATTGTGATTTGTTTGATATTTGGTATTTGTGATTTGTAATTTTTTTTTGCGACGGAGTAAAATGTGATAGATAAAAAATGAATACTTCTGGGGTACGATTTTGGAAAAACAACTGATCTGGGCTGAAATCGACCTGAACGCGTATGCGCACAACATCAGGGAGTTGAGGCGCATTACCAATCCCGCCGCACGTCTGATGGCCGTGGTCAAAGCCAACGGCTACGGTCATGGAGCCGTCGAGACGGCGCGCACAGCCCTGCAAAACGGTGCGGCGGCCCTGGGGGTGGCTCGCATTCCAGGAGGCGGTTCAACTTAGAGAGGCCGGACTTGAGGCACCCATTCTAATTTTTGGCTACAGTCCCCTCGAGTCCGCCGAAACGCTCATTGATTATGAGCTTACCCAGACCGTTTATTCCACCCGGACGGCCGCGGCTTTATCCCACCAGGCGGGACGCAGAGGAAAAAAGATTAAGATTCATATCAAGATGGACAGCGGCATGGGAAGGCTGGGTTTGCTGCTGGACAACGGGGCCGATTCCATTCCTGATAAAAACCCCGCCGCGATCAGCCTGCGTGAAGTCGAGGCCATCAGCCGTCTGGCCGATCTGGAGGTGGAGGGAATTTTCACCCACTTTGCGACGGCCGACAGCGCCGACAAATCATATGCGAACAGGCAGCTGGAACGTTTTATTATTTTTTTGGAAACCCTGCGTCGTGAAGGTCTGAATATTCCGATAGCTCATGCCGCCAACAGCGGGGCCCTGATCGATATGCCGGATTCTCATCTGGACATGGTGCGGCCGGGAATCGCGACCTATGGGTTGTATCCCTCCGATGAGGTCAATAAAAACAGCATCGAGCTGATTCCGGTCATGACGCTGAAAAGCAGAATCATTCACCTGAAAAAGGTGCCGGCCGGCTTCAGCATCAGCTACGGCAGCACCTTCAAGCACAAAAGGGAATACCACCATTGCCACCGTTCCGGTCGGATATGCCGACGGGCTCAACCGTCTGTTGTCATCGGCCGGTCACATGCTGGTTCACGGACAAAAAGTGCCTATCGTCGGTCGGGTCTGCATGGACCTGACAATGATAGATGTGGGTGCAGTGACCGGCATCGGAATGGAAGATGAAGTCGTAGTTTTCGGGCAACAGGGAAATCAGGCGATCACGGCCGATGAAATTGCAGCCAATTTAGATACAATCAATTATGAAGTCGTCACCTCGATTACAGCGAGGGTGCCTAGAGTCTATTTGGAATGACGATTGTCGAATGAAGAATACAGTGAACAGATTGAACGTTCGATGTTCGATGTTCATTATTGGGTACTTGTCCGCCTTTGTGGATTCGCTGTTATTAGAGTTTCTTTCCCGATCAAACTGGCCGCTTCAGCGGCCTGCGGCTGACCAAAACCTCGAACCCTAAACCTCCAACAGGAACCCATCGTGCCTTATTTCACGACCCGCGACGACTGCAAAATTTTCTATCGGACCTATCGAGTTGACACGTCCAATTCCGTCGTTATTTTTCTGAACGGCACCACCCAGACCACATTGTATTGGGGCAGCCAAGTGCCGGCGTTTTCAAAACGTTATGGGCTGCTTTGCTACGATGCCAGATGCCAGGGGCAAAGTGACCCCGGCGCCGCGCCGATCTCTCTGCAACTGCATGTTTCAGATCTTTATCAGTTATTGACCCATTTGGCTATTGACAAAGCTCACCTGGTGGGCATAAGTCATGGCGCCCGGGTGGCGCTGGAGTTTGCAGCTAAGTTTCCGCAGATGGTCGAAAAACTGGTCCTGTGCAGCATCGGTGCCGGCACCAGCGACCGTTGCCGGGCCTTTGTTCGATCGTGGCTGGAAATACTGAAGATGTCTGATTTAAGGGCCATGGCCTGGGCTGCCGTGCCGACGGTGTTCGGCAACCGGTTTTTAAAACACCATCAGAAAACGCTCGATACGATCGTCAATGCCGTAGTTTTGCGCAACAGCAAAAAAGCATTGGCTGTTCAGCTTGAGGCGGCGTTAAGTTATCCTGAGCCGGACAGCCTACCGGCGGATTTCAATGTACCGACGCTCATTGTCTCAGGCTCGGAGGATCCGCTGGTGGAATCCGAGGATGTCCGGCAACTCGCGGATCTTTGCAAAGCACGACCACGCGGAGCTGCCCGGCATCGGTCACAGTATACCGGCCGAAGCCCCGGAATTATTCGAACAAATGGTGCTTGAATTTTTGAGTTCAAGCGTAAGGCCCGGACAAGCCGGAATTGAATATTGAAAATTGCAAATTGAATATATGTGGATGTCGCTCGCGCAGCGCAAACGTCGCGCGAGCGCTTGACGCTGGGAGGCACTTGCGCCGGGTGTCGCTCCGTCTTTTTTTTAAATGGATAGAATTCCTTAAATATTCAATATTCAATCGAAAATATTCAATCGTTACAAGATAATGAAGATATCTCTATACAATATTTCGCCACAAAATGCACATTACTAACAACTAACGTGTCAGGACGTTGCTAATGCGAGAAATCATACTGATTAATATCACCGGCAAGGATAAACCGGGCCTGACATCCAGCTTGACGAACATCCTGGCACAGTATGAAGCAACGATTCTGGATATCGGCCAGGCGGTTATCCATGACTACCTGTCGCTGGGCATCCTGATCGAAATACCGACCGCGCATTCATCGTCTTCGATTCTCAAAGATCTTCTGTTCAAGGCGCATGAGCTTGGCATTCAAATCCGTTTTTCCGCCATCGACAGCGCGGGCTATGAAAGCTGGGCTTCGGAGACCGGCCGACAGCGCCGGTTTATAACGCTCCTCGGCCGCAGGTTAACCGCTGAACAGCTGGCCAAAGTAACCACGGCCATTGCAGCCAACAATTTAAATATCGATGTGATTACCCGGCTTTCCGGCAGGATACCATATGACGATACCGAATCGCTGCCCAAGGCCTGCGTGCAGTTTACCGTATCCGGCATGCATCCTGAATCCGGTCGTTTACGCGGCCAGTTGCTGAAAATTTCCGAAGAAACCGGAATCGATATTTCCTTTCATGCGGACGATATTTATCGGCATGCCCGCCGGCTGGTGGTATTTGACATGGATTCTACATTGATCCAGGGTGAAATGATCAATATCCTGGCCCAGCATGCCGGCGCCGGCGAGCAGGTCGCCGCAATCACTTCAGCTGCCATGGGCGGCGAGATGGATTTCAAAGAAAGTCTCACCCGCAGGGTGGCCCTGCTCAAAGGCCTTGATGAAGCGGTGCTGGCCGATGTTGTTCAGAATCTCGAGCTCACCGAAGGTGCGGAACGGCTCGTCAACACGCTGAAAAGGTTGGGCTTCAAGATCGGAATCATATCCGGCGGCTTTGACTATTTCGGCGAATATCTGCAAAAAATGCTGGGCCTGGATTATGTTTTTGCCAACGTGCTCGAGATCGAAAACGGCAAAGTCACCGGAAAAGTTACGGGCGACATTATCGACGGACCCAAAAAGGCTGAAATTCTTAAAACCATCGCCAGGGTTGAAAACATCAGTCTGCAGCAGACCGTCGCCGTGGGAGACGGTGCCAATGATCTTCCCATGATCAGTGCCGCCGGTCTGGGAATCGCATTTCATGCCAAACCCTTTGTAAAAAGGAATGCCGCCAAGTCCATCTCCAGCGTTGGGCTGGACGGGCTGTTATATCTGATGGGTATCAGTGAAAGAGAAATCCAGCAGGAGTAGGATTCGCCGTTCAGAGCCGGTGTCATGTCAAATCTCAGGAGGCAGAAAACATTTGTGACTTTGATTTACGCCGGCCCTGAGAACTGATCCATGTACGATTTGGCAAACCGGCCATATAAAAACAAAAAGGCAGGACCTTTCATAGCCCTGCCTTTTTGTTTCTGGCCTCTATTCTCGCCACATTTTAATGTTTGAAGCAGAAGCCAGGAGTTTAATTTTGCTCTCTTGAATGCCGTTGTTTTCTCGCTCGGATATCTTCTCGTTAAGTTGGAAGTTCGGCAGAAAAGATGCACGCGCATTCGAGAACTCAATTGGCAATAACAATATTCAAAAATAATGCCAAACTTAAAAATTTTTATTTTAAATAAAATCAATATATTATATAATCACCTAAAATCAGGCTGTCACCCGAAAGCGTCAATTTTCCGACACTGCGCCCTCCTGTGAATTCTGACGCTTATACCGGTCAAAGGCTCAAGTAGGGTAAAATCAAAACCATCTCTGAGAAACAAAATTGGGGTTGCCAGGTAGTTCCAGGTGGCATAGCCCCCAAAAAGGATAGCAAGAGAGCTTTTATATGTTCAATATCGGTTTGGGAATCGATGCCGGTGGTACTTACACGGATGCGGTCATTTTCGATATGCCGTCGAAAAGGGTGGTGTCCAAAAACAAAGCCCTGAGTACCAAATGGAATTTTACGCTCGGCATCGCTGAAACATTAACCGGCCTGGACCAGGCCCTCCTGTCGCAGGTGCAACTGGTCGCCCTCTCCACCACCCTGGCCACCAATGCCATTGTCGAAGGCCGGGGACAGAAAGTGGGGCTATTGATCATGCCGCCGGCCGGCCGGTTGGATCGACAGGACATCCCGTATGAACCCAAGGCCCTGCTTGCCGGGCAGATGTCCATCACCGGCCGGGAAATCAGCTCCATCGATGAAGAGCAAGTGC
Organism: uncultured delta proteobacterium; assembly: GCA_963769935.1. Lineage (GTDB taxonomy): Bacteria > Desulfobacterota > Desulfobacteria > Desulfobacterales > JAFDCJ01 > JAFDCJ01. The sequence continues at coordinate 62,204 of CAVYNY010000009.1, forward strand.
ATCGTGTTTCCCGGACCATGGTTGCAAATGATGGCGTGCAGGTATTTGCGGTTTCCGGCTATGGCGGGTGCATCAATCCGGCGCATGAGACCGCTGTCAAAAGAATTGTGCAGAAAGCCACCGGACTTCTGGTTACCTGCGGCCATGAGCTTTCGGATATCCTGAACTTCCGCACCCGCGCCCAGACCGCTGTCCTCAATGCCCGGATCATTCCTTTGCTCGACAGGCTACTGAAAGACCTGGAAAATGTATTGATCGGGCGCGGAATAGAAGCCCCCGTTGTCGTTGTGAGAGGCGACGGAACCCTGATGAGCAGCCGCGTGGCCCGGCAGCGTCCTGTGGAAACCATCCTGTCCGGCCCTGCCGCCAGTGTTGCCGGGGCCCAATTTTTAACCGATCTGAATAATGCCGTCATCGTGGATATGGGCGGAACCACAACCGATAGTGCCGTCATCGAAGATGGGGTTGCGGAAATCTGCGACGGCGGGGCCGCCGTCGGGGGTTTCCAAACCCATGTCAAGGCCATGCATATTCGCACGGAGGGCCTCGGCGGCGACAGCCTGATTCAGTGGGACAAAGGCGCTTTTACGGTCGGCCCCGCGCGGGTGGCGCCGATCTCATGGCTGGCAGCGCATACCTCCGGGACAAATCAGGCCCTGGAATTCCTGCAGCGCAATCTCAACCGCTATGGTTCGTCATCGGGCAGCATGCAGCTGTTGACGCTGCTGGCACATCCAACCCGGCGCGGGCTGACGCCATCGGAAGAAAAAATTGTCGACCTGCTGACCATGCGCCCCCGGGCGATTGATGAACTGGTCCAGCAAACGGGCGCCCATTTTGCCGGCGCACTGGGACTGGAACGCCTCGAGCAGACATTCATCGTTCAGCGCTGCGGCTTTACCCCGACCGACCTGCTGCACATCGAAAATCAATTTACCCGCTGGAATCGTGAGGCTGCAATAACCATGGGACAGCTGTTTGCCCAAATCTGCCGGCGTGATTTACATGCCATGACAGCCGATCTGCTGACCGGCGTCACCGAAAAACTGACCCTTGAAATTTTAAAAACCCAGCTGGATGAAGAAGCAGATCCGGTGGGTCTGGAGCAAATCCCGGCCGGCCGGACCCTGCTCGAAAACCTGCTCAAGGGGGGCAACCGCCGGTTTACCGTCAGCGTCCGTCTGCACCACCCGGTGATCGGAATCGGAGCGCCCGTTCATTTTTTCCTGCCGCAGGCGGCCGCAACACTTGGCGCCCAAGTCGTCATCCCGGAGAATGCCGACGTGGCCAATGCCATCGGCGCCATAACCGGCCGCATTGCCCTCCGCCGCAAAATCGACATTATCGCACCGCAGCCCGGACGCTATCAGGTCGTGGGACTGGCCGGTGTTAAAAATTTCAGCGACCTTGCTGAGGCGGATGCCTACGCCGAAGAACTCCTGACGAATCGGATCCGGGAGTTGGCGCAGGCGGCCGGCACCAGTGCGACCCGGGTCTCTATCCGGCGGGAGGACCGCACGCCGACGGCCGCCGGCGGCAGCAGCATCTTTCTGGGACGCACCATTTTCGGCCAGCTGATCGGCCAGCCGGATCTGGTGCTGGAGGAATACGGGAAACGGGTGAATTAATCGTCTCGGAAATTTTACAATTTAATGAAAATGCGGAGAACTTTATCTAATTATAAGCCATGCGCCGGGCTAACTGGGCAAAGTTTTGTGCTTCATCATACCACCAATACCGGGATCCCCACCCTGTGACGCACCGGATCAACCGTTTGTCCCCAAAGCAGGTCGCCGATCAACCGGTGTCCGTGCGATCCCATGACCAGCATATCGACTCCGTGCGACTCTGCAAAGCTGATCAATTCCCTGGAGGGATCACCTTGGGGGAGCGCAATTTCCACCGCAACCCCGGCCGCCCGCACCTCTACTGCGATTTCCAGCAGATATTGTTCATCGTCACGCGTATGCTCATCATACGCATCGCTGCTGTAAAATTGCGCCGGAGCGGAATCGGTCACATGAATCAGGGTGAGCAGTGCTCCCGCCGCCTTTGCCAAGGATAGGGCCCGGCCGACAATCGCAGTGTCGCTGTCGTCCCGTCCCAGTGCCGCCGCAATATGCTTCGAGCGATGAGATTTGATCCCCTCGATGACCACCGAAGCCCCGGTGGGCTTCTCTGCCCTCCAGCTTTTTTCCCCGCGAATCAACGGCAGCAAAATAATGTACACGAGAAAAAATGAGATTGCTGCCGCAATGCCGATCGTCAGAATCGAGACCAGCAGAGGAGCGCCACCCTCTGTCCATTCCATGATCTGGTCATACACCAGTTTACCGTTCAGCACGATGATGACGACGGAAGTGGTCCATGCCAACACCTTTACCCACAATTTGCTGGCGAAGGAGCCCATTTTCAGCTTATCGCTTGTGAAATGCACCAGCGGAACGATGGCAAACGGCAATTGCAGACTGAGAATCACCTGGCTTAAAATCAGCAGCTTGTACGTTCCCTCATCCCCCGAGATCCAAATTACCACCACCGCCGGCAGCAGCGCGATGGAACGCGTGATCAGGCGTCGCAGGTAGGGTCTCAGCCGAATCCTGACAAACCCTTCCATCACGATTTGTCCTGCCAGTGTGCCCGTCAAAGTCGAGCTTTGCCCTGATGCGAGCAGCGCCAGTCCGAAGGCGATGGGAGCGGCCTGCGTCCCCAGAAGTTGTTCCAGCAACTTGTATGCCTGCTGAATCTCGGTTACGACGATCCCGTTACGATAAAACACTGCCGCCGCCAGGACAAGGATCGCTGCGTTCACAAAAAAGGCCGCATTCAAGGCGATCATGGAATCGAGGAAGTTATACTTGCAAGCCTGTGACTTCGAATCTATTGTCCGCGATACCCGGCGTGTCTGCACCAGCGAGGAATGCAGGTATAGGTTGTGCGGCATCACGGTCGCGCCGATGATCCCCAGAATGATGTACAGCGACCCCACGGGCAGGGAAGGGGCAAGCCCGGCCGCAGCCGCGCCCCAATCCGGTTTCGCCAGAAACAGGTTGACAACGAAACCACCGGCAATGACGCTTATCAGGGACAGGATGAACGCTTCCATCTTGCGAATCCCTAATTTCTGGATCGCAAGCAGCACGAAGGTATCTAACAAGGTCACCAGCGCTCCCCAGAGCAGGGGTAGTCCGAAGAGAAGATTCAACCCGAGTATAGTGCCCAGCAATTCCGCGAGGTCGGTGGCAGCAATGGCAATCTCGCATAGAATCCAAAGTGCGAAGGAGGCTGTTTTAGAATATTCCGATCGGCAGGCCTGTGCCAAATCCTTTCCGGTGACAATCCCGAGGCGCGCAGCCAATGTCTGCAAGAGCACCGCCATCAGGTTCGACATCAGGATCACCCAGATCAGCGCGTAGCCGAAGCGTGATCCCCCTTCCAGGTCGGTCGCCCAGTTGCCCGGATCCATGTAGCCCACACTGACCAAGTAGGCCGGTCCTGCAAAAGCAAATATGCGCTTCCATAATTTGGGATGCCGGGTCTCGACGCTGCTATGAACCTCTTCAAGGGATTTGTCGTTGAAATTCGGCCTGGATTGTGCTTTATGGGTTTGTTTTGTCTCCATATATCTATACCGGATCTCCGAATGCTTTTGCGAGAGAGATTATCACTTATGATAGAAGATCAACCTTAATAAATTATTAAGAAATTATATGGATGGCTTTTCCTCATGCCGGTCGCGGCCGCTCCCATCTTTGATAGGCCTTTAAGAAGAGGTCCCGGCGCATGTTCGCGTGCCTAAGGTAAGAAGATTTGGCTTTAAATTGCATAAAACCTCCTGTATGTCAATCCCCGCTGGTGACACTGCTGGTCGTTTCTTCCGCGGAATCAGAACCCGCCCTGCACTCCCCGCAGGAGAATTCGGAGTTCTGATTCCACCCGCAATAAGAAACGGCAGTTCCTGATGCCATCTCGCAATTTTTTCTATTTAAAATCAAACTGTTACATTTAGAATCCTCAACCCCTGCCGTCCCCGACGCTCGATTGAGGGAATTGGCGCTTCCAGACGGGCAATTCTCAAAATAAATATTTTGTATAATTACAAATACATATATTATTGGCCTCTGTTTTGCTTATTTATTTGAGACCCGCAAAAAACAACTTCCAACGTTCATAAAGAAAGGAATCCAATATGGAACCGGTAAGCAAAAGTGAAATTCTGAAACGTTTGGAAACTCTCCAACCCGGAGAAAAATTGAAGATGCGCACGAGTCCGACCTTCGGTGAAATGACGGTTATCTTCGAGCTGAACCCTGCCTGGCCGAAAAAAGGCCAAAAGAAATTTTTGTTGTGGGTAGGAAAAACCGAGGCCGCTGCCCGCAAGGACAGACCTTTCAACCAATCGGATAAGCCCCAGAAGCTGGCTGCCTGGGCCGCCGAGCGCTGGACCCAGTGGCTGCGGGAGGAAACAATCACAGACAAAGCGGCTTAAGCCCCGCCTTTGACCCTGGCCCGTTTCCTCACCCAACTCAAGATATTCGTACATTCATTGGGCAGCGGTAGGCCCTAATTTTCCGATCAATAAAGACAGCGGCGCACAGCGATAATAACCAAAGAAGCCGATCCGAAACGGATCGGCTTCCCCATCCCCGATACCATTGAAAAATCTCGATCGCTTGTCCAGGACACCCTCTCGACTTTCCCCTCGGACTCTCAGCGAGATAAACTTCTTCAAAGTCTTTTATCGCATGAAAAGCCCCCCATTGACGTCGATCGTTTCGCCGTGCAGAAAGTTGTTATCCATAATAAACTTTATCGTGCGGGCGATGTGAATAGGATCACCGTTTATTTGCAGCGGACATGCTTTGCGCCAGGCTTCCAGCTGCTCGGGGGTGGAAACTTTATCATGAAACGGGGTAACGATCACCCCCGGCGCCACAGCGTTTACCCGAATGCGAGGCGCCAATTCTTTGGCAAGGCCCCGGGTAAAGGAATCCAGGGCCGCTTTTGAGGCGGCATAAATGGTGGCGGTCGGTCCGCCATGTCGTATGGCAACTGAACTTATGTTGATGATATTCGGATCTTCCCCTTTCTCGAGCATCGGTATGAACAGGGAGGTGACCATCATCGCTGAAAATGTGTTTAAAGCAAAAATCTCCTCCATCAGACGCCACTCGTAATCCCGGGCCGGCTGCCTTTTTATCAGTCCGCCCGCATTGTTGACGAGTGCATCCAGTTTATCCGCTTTTGCCGCAACGGCCTTGAACAGCGCCCGGCAGCCCTCTTCTTTGGACAAATCCGCCTGCACAGGCTGAGGTCTCCCCCCTTTCGCTTCGACGTCGGCGGCCACTTTTTCCGCTGCCTCTTTGGATGCATTATAGTGAATGAAGACTTGATTGCCGGCCGCCAGATGGCGGGCCGTCTCAGCCCCTAAGCCGGTGCTGGCTCCTGTAATAAGTATAACTTTAGACATAATTACTCCTCCCGGATAATATGAATAGGTAAATTCAGTTGGTTGTGTTTATTGTGTTTATTGAGTTTCTTCTTGATGCACCCAATTTCAACCGGTTGCAGCCTTTGAACCCTGAACCGTGAACCCTGAACCGGCTTGTGGTTACTTCAAATTGGGCAACGCAACCGCGTCCATATCGCTGAAGGTCTGATTGTCACCCAGCATACCCCAGATAAAGGAATAATTCGAAGTCCCGGCCCCGGCGTGGATCGACCAGCTGGGGGAAATGACCGCTTCTTCATTGCGCATGACAAGATGGCGGGTTTCATCCGGTTGGCCCATCAGGTGCAGCATTATTGCAGCCGGCGCTAAATCAAAATAAAAATACACTTCCATGCGTCGCTCATGCGTATGGCAGGGCATGCTGTTCCACACACTGCCGGACTCAAGAACCGTCATCCCCATTACCAGCTGGCAGCTTGGCACACCGTCCGGATGAATATACTTGTAGATCACGCGGACGTTGGCCTCCCGGGGCGAACCTAAACTGGTGATTTCAGTTTCGGCGCTCGTGACCCTAACCGACGGATACTGCTTATGGGCCGGGCCGCTAAGCATGTAAAAGCGCGCCGGGTTCTCCGGTTCAACGCTTGTGAATACGACCTCTTTTGTATTCCGGCCGATGTAAAGGCCGTCGGTTTTATTGAGTTCAAAATCCCGGCCGTCGACCTTGACCTTGCCCGGGGGGCCGACATTGATAATGCCCATCTCCCGGCGTTCCAAAAAGTACGCCGTGCCCAGTTCCTTGCCGGCCTCCAGTGCCAGCGGGCCGGCCGGGCATATACCGCCGATGATCATACGGTCAAAATGGCTGTAGGTCAAGGTCATCCTGCCGCGGGTAAAGAGTGACTGCAGCAGAAACTCCGAGCGGATGCGGTCGGTACTGTACCCTTGAAAATCAGTTGGGTGTGATGGATATCTTATCTCCATAATGCGCAATCCTTTCCAGTTAAAAAAATTAAGGTTTCGGATGTCAGCTCGGCCGCCGGCCAAAACAACGGCCGGTCTGATCGAAAAAGAAACATAATAGTTCACCGCAGAGCCCGCAGCCTCCGGCCCATAGGGCCTACGCCCCGGTGGGAGAACGCCGAGAAAGAAAAGTTAAATTAATCTTAAGGCGCTTACATCGCCAAATAGCCGCCGTCGACAAAAATCACCTGGCCGGTGATGTAGTCGGAAGCGGCGGAAGCCAGAAAAACAGCGGTTCCGGCCAGGTCCTGCGGGTCCGCCCAGCGCCCAAGGGGAATTCGTGCGGTTATCGCATTATAGCGCTCCTCGTTTTTCTGCAAGGCCTGGGTCAAGTCAGTCTTGACCCAGCCGGGCCCAATCGCATTCACGTTGATGCCGTATTGCCCGAAATCGTTGCACATGGCCTTGGTCAGCTGGGTCAGGCCGCCTTTGCTGGCCGCATAGGAGGGTACCGTTTTACCGCCGAAAACCGCAATCAGTGAAGATGTATTTATGATCTTGCCCTTAATTTTTTTAGATATCATGATCCGCGCCGCAGCCTGAGCCAGCAGAAATGGTCCGGTCAGGTTGACCTGCAATACCTCCTCCCAGGCCTCGCTGGAATGTTCTTCGGATGCCTGCCGGTGGATAGTACCGGCATTGTTAAATAAAAAATCTATTTTGCCGAATTCAGTTACGGTCCGGTCTACCAGTGATTGGATACTTTCGTGGTTTTTCATGTCGACCGCCAGCGGCACCAGTCGGCCGCCGGTGCCGGCGAATTCTCTGACAGTATTTTCCAGCTTTGCAAGAGTGCGGCCTGCGACCGCTACATCAGCGCCGGCTTCGGCCAGGCCCGCGGCTATCGCCTTGCCGATCCCGGAACCGGCACCGGTGACGATGCCGCTTTTTCCACTCAGGCTGAATTTATCCAAAATCATCTTGGCCTCCAGTTATCTTATCGGTCAGCGCTGCCCCCGATGGTTTGGGCCGGATATGGCTTCCGCGTGGGCTTTGATCGCACGAATTTCCCTGTCGATCCCCCTGTCACTGTAAATGTAGGATGGAAACGCCATACTGATGGCACAGGTGACTTCACCGGCAATACCGAAAACCGGCGCCGCCACACACATAACACCGCGGGTAATTTCTTCCCAATCAACCGCGTATCCGCTATTTTTTACTTTTTCCAGTTCTTTCAGCAGCATCTTTTTCCCGGTAATGGTATTATCGGTGTAGGCTGGCAACGGTTGCGACAAAATTTTTCCCGTCTCCTCCCCGGCGGCATAAGCCAACAGGACCTTACCCATCGCCGTACAATGCAGCGGGAAACTTTTTCCTATCTCGGAAAAAAGTTTGATCCCAAAATCGCGCGATTCGATCTTATCAACAAAAATTCCGGCCTCCCCGCTTTTAATTCCCATATTACAGGTATGTTCGGTTTCCTGGTGCAGCTTAATAAGCTGGGGGTGGACTTGTTGACGCAGGTCGAAATTGGACATCACTTCGGCACCAAGGCCGGCCAGTTTGAGCGTGCCGCGGTACATTTTGGTATCCGTACCGTAGGACAAGTACCCGATACCGGTTAAGTATTTTAAGATACGATGAGCCGTGGATTTGGGCAGTCCGGTTTTAGCAACAACCCCGGCAAAGTTCAGCCCTGTGCTCTGATGGGAAACGATCGTCTCGATAACCGTAAATACTTTCTCTAGTGAGCTCAAATATATTTATTCCCAGGTTGGGAGGCGGAAACCGGTTCGCCGGGTAAAGGCTTCTGCCGGACCCTCCCCGGTGCAGCAATTTCCAAAATAATTTTAATAACACTTTGGACGCAATAGCCCGTCATGATGGCACCTGCAATGGGCATGCTCGCATACCACAGCGGCCGCGGCCATTCCAGGATAGGCGATCGATCATTGGCCGCTGCAGTGAGCAGATATGCATAATAAGTAAAAATAACAAAAAAGCAAAGCGAGAGCAGTCCGACCAGCAGGCTATGGAACAGACCGCAGCGCAGTTGTCCCAGTTTGCCGGAAAGCGCATCAACGCAAAAATGTTCATTGCGGCGCCAGAGGGCGGCCGCGCCCATAAAAACCAGCCAGGCAAAAGCCCATTCGATTGCTTCGTCCGACCAGCTTAATTTGGCGATCGGGACGAAGCGCACGAATACCACGCCGCTCAATACCACCGCCAGCATTACAAAACACCCAATGCTGAACCATCGCAGGGTTCGCTCTATCCAGCCGTCTAATTTTATTAAGAATTGCAGCATGGCTCCTTCTCGTGAGACTGTCCCGCCGGAACGGATAACTTCTCCTAACGCGGCATCAGCAGATCGGGTATTCCCAGCGAAAATACCGGCACATAGGTAATCAGGATCAGAACGAAGAATATGCCGAGCAGATAGGGCCAGAGTTCTTTTGACAAAGCGCCTACCGGAACATTGCTGATGCTTGCCACGGCATAGAGCGACATTCCCACCGGTGGTGTGAGCAATCCCAGCATCGAGCACAGAATCATGATCACCCCGAATTGAATCGGATCCACCCCGAATTGTTCGATCAGCGGCATAAAAACCGGTATGGTTATAACCAGCACGGCGATGCCTTCCAGAAAGCAGCCTAAAATGAGCAGTATGGCAATAATGATCAAAAGGAGCACCCACCGGGTGCTGCTCAATGAGGTCAGACCGCTAATTACCTGCTGCGGTATCCGCTGGTGGATCAGCAGCCATCCGAGGAAGCCCGCCGCAGCAATTATAAATAAAACTTTAACGCTTTGAACAATGGTTTCCCACAGGATGTCCGCCAAATCTTTGATTCTGATCTCGCGGTATACGAAAAGGCCCAGCAGCAGGGCATAAATCGAGGCTACCACGGCAGCTTCCGTAGGGGTAAAAATACCGCCCAGGATGCCGCCGATAATCAGGACCGGCATAAACAATGCAAAAGATGACCCCCAGGCACTGATCAGTAATTCCTTTAGAGATGCCCTCTGGCCCCTGGGAAAACCGCGTCGTTTGGAAACAAAATAAACGGCGATCATCATAGCCAGACCCATCATCACCCCCGGCAGACATCCGGCGAGAAAAAGACGGCCGACCGACTCGCCGGTCATGCTGCCGTAAATTACAAAAGGAATGCTGGGAGGGACCACCGGGCCGATCGTAGACGATGCCGCCGTAATGGCGGCACTGAATCGAAGGCCGTAACCGGCTTTTTTCATGGCTTCCAATTCGACGAGACCCAGGCCGGCCGCATCGGCCACCGCGGCGCCGGACATGCCTGAAAAAATCATGCTCGAAACCACATTGACGTGCCCGAGTCCACCCTGCAAGTGGCCGACCAAGGCCTGGGCAAAGCGAAAGATCCGGTGGGTGATCCCACCCCTGTTCATCAAATTACCGGCCAGAATGAAGAAGGGTATTGCCAGCAGCGTAAAGCCGGTGGTCGCCGAATACATGCGTTGCGCCAGCATCGGCAAAACAAAAGCCTCACCCAGAAAAATAAAGGTTCCCACAGCCGTCAGACCCATGGCCACGGCAATCGGGACTCCCAGAAAGATGAGCGCTACCAGCACGCCGAATATCGCCAACGTCAGCATGACCTGCGTCCCTTCCGACCGGTTTTATCCGGTGCTGTTAACGTGCGTCATTAACCATCTTGAGAAATTTGGCGACATTTTCCTTCCCGGCGTAATCGGCGATGCGGTCGTAAGCAGGCTGCATGGCGTCGCGGAATTTTGCAATGTCCGGCTCGGTTACCTGCATGCCTTTGTCCTTGAGTTTCTGAATCAATTCGCCTTCTTCCTCCACCATGCGGTCACGGAACCACTGGCCGGCCTTTTTGCTCTCCTCTTTAATAATTAACTGCTGTTCGGGGGTTAGCTTGTCCCAGGTTGTTTTATTCATTACATGAACCATGGAATTGTAGACATGGCGGGTGAGGGCCAGGTTTTTTTGAACTTCATAGAGTTTAAAGTGGTAGATGACGGCCAGGGGATTCTCCTGTCCATCGACCACGCCCTGTTTCAGGGCATTGTAAAGTTCGGGGAAGGCAATTTTGGTGACCACGGCCCCGCAGGCTTCCATGGCGGCCTGAAGCTGCAATTCAGGCGGAGTGCGCATTTTAAGGCCTTTCATGTCGGCGGGTGTCATCACGGGCCTGACATTGTTGGTGACATTGCGAAAGCCCCATTCCCAGTTGGAGAGAAGCACGAGATTCTGCGCTGCGAGCTTGGGCGCCACCCAATCCATGAACGGGCCATCCAGCACCCGCCAGCAATGTTCATAACTGTCATAGACAAACGGCAGCATGACGACGGAAAACTCGCGGACATACTTATCCAGGGCCCCCTGGGTGGGCAGATTCATATCGATGGCGCCGAGTTTGGTCTGTTCCAGCTCTTCCGGGGGAGATCCCAGAGCATTGGCCGGGTAGATCTTGACGGTGATTGCGCCCTGAGTGCGTTTTTCTACGGCTTCGGCAAACATCAGCGTTGCCTTATGGCCCGGATGGGTTTCGGCCGCGTAATGTCCGAATTTTAACTCCAGCGCCATGGCCGGGGTACTCACCAATCCTGCAATCAAAAATACACCAAGTAAGACGATGAAATTTCTTGTCTTCATTTTGCTCCTCCTTTCCTGAGTAGAATTGGTTTTGTGAAAATAAATCGGCGACCGCCTGCAGAGCTGGGGCTATGGGGAAGGCACCTGGAACGGGCCGGGGTCACGCTCTGCTTACGATCGCTGACTTAAGTAAAGAATTTTGGCTGCATGACACTTATTCCCCCGGTCGGAGCCTGCCCTGGTAATTTTTCGAAACATATTTTGATTCATTCACCAGTGGTCACCGGACCAGAAAGTTCCAAATACGGAACTCATTTTCATATTGTGAAATATAACCTATTTTTTCCAATCTGGTTTGTCAAGAAAAAAGTGGAGAATTCCGGTTCGGCGGGCAGGCGCAGGCTTCACCCCGGCTCCCAGCTCGCAGAGCCTACAGCTCGGAGAGAGGGGCGGTTTTGGACATCCGATAATTTATGGAAAGATGCAATGATGGATCCTGGGGAATCTCAAGCGGAGGATGGTCTGATTTTAATCGCCTTCGCCCGAATACCCTGTCCCGCTTGCAGCGGGACGGCAAGAATGAAGGGCCGGGTAAACCGGGGGCTATGTGTCATAATCATCACGACGCAGATTGTACTTTTTTATTTTATAATGCAGCAGCTGGCGGGAGATGTTCAGCTTGCGCGCGGCCCGTGAAACTTTGCCGGCCGATTCCACCAGCGCATTTTGGATCAGTTCTTTTTCACGGGCTTGCTGGAGCCGGATTAAACTCTGCGGGGAAACCTGCGGCAGGGGATCGTCAGCCGGCGGCACACTGTCTTGCAGGCTTATGACTTCCGGCGGTTGGGCCGGATCCGGCAGGCTGGTTCCGGTCGAGCCGGTGACCTCTTCTGTCAGCCGATTGAAATCGGGGGGCAAAAAATGGCGGGGAAGATGATGCATCCGGATAATATCGTCGGATTGGATCACATTCAAGGTGCCTTCGATCATATGCTCCAGCTCGCGAACATTTCCCGGCCATTGATAGCGTCTGAATAAATCGATGACGTCTTCGGCAACGCCGAGGACACTCTTGCCCAGGACGAGGTTGTATTTGTAGATGAAATGGCGGGTGAGGTTTTCCACGCCGTTTTTCAACTGCCTGAGCGGCGGGATGGCGATAAACACAACCGCCAGCCGATAAAACAGGTCCATTCGAATTTGTCCGTCCTGAAGGGCTTGCTGAGGGTTGTTGCTGACAGAGCTGATGATTTTAACATCAATTCCAATGTCCGTGGACCCACCGATGCGTCTTATTTTGCGTTCCTGCAGGAAACGCAGCAGCTTGGTCTGTAGATTGAGGGGCATGGAATCGACCTCATCGAAAAATAGCGTGCCGCCGTGAGCCTGCTCGAATATACCGGGTTTATTCACGGCCCCGGTGAACGCCCCTTTGGTGGTGCCGAAAAGCAGACCTTCCAGAAGATTTTCAGGAATGGCTGCACAGTTGATCCCGATAAACCGTTCGGGACGGCGTGGACCATGATTGTGGATGGATTGAGCAAACATCTCCTTGCCGGTGCCGGTTTCACCGAAAAGCATAACCGGTGAGGGCGAATCCGCCGCCAGCCGGGCCATTTTGACGGATTGCAGGAATTTTTCATCATCACCGATGATATCGCTGAAAGTGAACCGGGTGCCGTTGCCGTATCCGTGACCTTCATAGGGGCTGCAGGCGGATGTAGCGGAGATTTTCCTATCCAGCAGGTTATAATCCTTAATGAAGCAAATTGCCCCGGTTACCCGGCCGTGCTGCATCAGCGGAAAGACGCTGGTAACCGTGTTGACGAGCTTACCGCGGCAGGTACGGTAAAAGAACAACTCACCCACGATCGGCTGTCCGCTTTTAATGCAGCGCAAAATCATACTGCTGTTATGGTCAAGGTTGTAGACTTCCGGCACGGACTTGCCGATAACCCACTCAGGCTCAAGCCCGTCGATCTGAGACTGGGTGTGGTTGTAAAAAACGATGCGGCCGGAGTTGTCCGCAATGACTACCCCCTCATCAAACGCGGATAAAACAGACATAATGTCGACCTCATCCAGAAGCAGCGATTGATCCAATTCGATGTCCATATCAAGCAATCCCCCGACTGTGGTTGATTCGGTTTATTAAAGAATCCTGGCCCTCAGGACCAAGTTTACAATGTTGCAACATACCACCTTAGGTTAACCGGTTCGGTTTGTCAAAATTATTTGCCCTTTGCAAAATAATTTTTACACACCCACCCGGATAGTAAAATTATTTTTGCCTTTTACTGGAATTTTCTTTAAGTGATCGCCTTATATTCATCAATACATCATGGGGGACTATTTTTTTATTTGCATTATCTATAATAATTTCGAAAACCTCTTGACTTTGCCGCTTACAGAATTCAAATGTTTATATCGTGATTACTTGAATGGCACATGATGTGCAGACGCGCAGACAAACTATAAATCGAATATTTTCAGAGAAACAGGGAGGAATTGACCATGGCAATCAAAGACATTTATGAAGGCGTGCTGGCTTTTCAGGTAGACAAGGTTAAAGAGTTGACCCAAGCGGAGCTTGAGGCCGGCACGGATGTGCAGCGGATTCTCAACGACGGACTGATCGGAGCGATGGATGAGGTGGGCCGGAAATTCAGCGAAGGCATTCTTTTTGTGCCGGAGATGCTTATGTCCGCCCAGGCGATGAAAGCCGGACTCGAAATTCTGAAACCCCATTTGACGGAAGAAGTCAGTCACGCCCGGGGAACGGTAGTGATCGGAACCGTCAAGGGCGACCTGCATGATATCGGCAAAAACCTGGTGGCGATGATGCTGGAAGGCGCCGGGCTCACGGTGGTGGACCTAGGTGTCGATGTTGACGCGGAAAAATTTGTTGCGGCGGCCAGGGACAACAAGGCCGATGTTATCGCAATGTCCGCTTTGCTGACCACCACCATGCCCGGCATGGAAACCACCATCAAAGCGGTCAGAGAAGCCGGTCTGACGATCAAATGCATAATCGGGGGCGCCCCGGTAACAGAGGCTTTTGCCAACCAGATCGGCGCGGACGGTCACGGCGATGACGCGCCGGGCGCCGTAGGACTTGTTCGCCGTCTGGTTGGGGCGTAGTCGTCAACCGTATTCGCCGGGTGCACGGTTATTTCTATTGAAAAGAAAGAGAGGAATGGATTCTTATTTTAAAGAAAATAATTGGACAGGATCAACAGAATCGTTAGGATAATACGGACTTCGGCCGAAAGGCCCCTCGCCGCAGGCGAAAAAATTCCTGATAATCCTGTTAATCCCGTCTAAAAAAAAATAAAAACCGAATCCATTCCACATACCTTGGCTGAAGTTTCACACGTATAGGCAACCAGTAATCTGACACCTGACACCCGAAACCTGAAACCTCGAATAGCACTTTTTATTAGCTCAATGTCCGACAAACAAATTTCAGGAACTGAAAGAGCATCGCAAGGAGCATCACTATGATCATCATCGGAGAATTGATCAACGCCAGCCGCAAGGCAATCGGGGCCGCCATCGAGGCCGGGGACGCTGCCGCAATTCAGCGGGTAGCTCAAGACCAGCACGCCGCGGGTGCCGATTTTATCGATGTCAATGCCGGGATATTCGTGGGCAAGGAGCCGGATTACCTGACCTGGCTGGTCAAAACAGTTCAGGAAGCGGTCGAAAGTCCCTGCGCTATCGACAGCCCCAATCCCAAAGCCATCGAGGCGGCCCTGGCCGCTCACCGCGGTGCGCCCATGATCAACTCAATTTCCCTGGAGAAAGAACGTTATGAAAATCTGATGCCGATCATCGCCGGGACGGACATGAAAGTGATCGCGCTGTGCATGAGCGACAAAGGTATGCCTGAAACCGTTGACGACCGGATAAAAATCGCCGACAAACTGGTTAACGGCTTGCTGCAAAACAACGTAAAGATTGAAAACATATTCGTAGATCCGCTGGTGCAGCCCATGTCGGTGAACAATCACTTCGGGATGGAATTTCTCAACGCGGTGGAACAAATCATGCAAAAATTTGAAGGGATCCACACCGCCTGCGGTCTGTCCAACATTTCTTATGGTTTGCCGGTCCGCCCATTTTTAAACCAGACGTTTATGGTAATGGCCATCAGCAAGGGTTTGGACGGCGCAATCGTCAATCCGCTGGATAAAAAGATGATGGCCAATATCATCGCCGCCGAAGCCCTGGCCGGAAAAGATAACTATTGCATGAAATATCTGAAGGCCTATCGCGCCGGCAAGTTTGAAAATTAAAAACTCCCCATGCTTAAAATTGCATTGGAATAATGGAAATGGCGGCGGGCAACTGTTCGTTCTTTCACGGCAATTACTACTGTACCCGGGTCAACCTGAGAAGTATCGAAATCTACAGGCAGCTTGAGTTGAAAATAACTTCGATTATCGTGAAATCATCTTCAAATGAGTCGTATTGGTTTATTTTTTTGGCATATTGATAGATACGTTCTATATCCGACTGTTTTTCAGTGCTCGGCTTCTTTACAAATTCTGAAAACTCTTTAAACCGCCACATGCTTCCATCCGTCTTCGCAATTTCATAAACGCCGTCCGAAAAAATATACATGCAGCTCGGGTTGTTGATTTTTTGCATCCCTTTTTTATATGCGATATCCGGCATTCCGCCGATCACATTGTTTTTGGTTCTGAGCAGGAACATCTCGGATTTTTCGGATGGCATTCCGCCGAACAGAAGTGCCGGCGGATGCCCCCCGGTGGCAAAGGTCAGGCTCTGAGATGATTTATTGTAAACACCGTACCAGATGGTAAAAAACATATCATTGTTTTGCTCACTCGGAAACGCCTCATTCAAGGCTTCCAACACCTTCTTCGGATCACAAAAATCGGTATCCAACAGCGTTTCGGAGCGCAGGGCATTCATGACCGAAACCGATAAAAGCGCCGCTCCGACGCCGTGCCCGCTGACGTCAAGCAAATAAACAGCGAAGTTTTCATCATCCAGCCAATGGTATCCGAAAGCATCGCCGCCCAGAGAAGTTGAGGGGATAAATTTCCAGTCGATGCACACCGGGCCTTCTTTTATAGGTTGAGGGAGCATGGTCCTGACATAGTCTACCGCTTCCGCCAATTCTTTATTGAGCCTTATTAACACTTTGTTGCGTTCCTCCAGCGCGGCATTTGCTTTCCGGTGTGCCCGTTCGTGTTTTTCCTCGGCCTGCCTGGCGGATAGGGAATAATAGTAAGCTACATAGGATAAAACAAAGCAGAAAGTGAAAATATTGGCGATGTGGAGCACTGAAAATAAAGCAGCATCCAAGGTTCTCAGCGGGATTAAGGACTGAGAGGTGTGGCTCAGCATCGCGTATATGACGGTTGTGACGCCGGCAGATACCGCTTTAATTCGGACGGTAAGCGGCGCCAGAAAGACGACGATCGGAAATATCAAAAGGAAATAATGAAAGTTTGAAGCCCATCCAATGATGACCGTACACAGCACCGAATGAATTAAGACCTCTGTGTAGGCAAGGACCAGCGCCGTCTTCCAGTAGCCTTTCAGATTTATGTGAATCATCAGGCCCCAGAAACATGCGCTGGCAATATTATATATCGCCAGAGATTTTATGCCGATCCCAAAGAATAAAAAGATCAGGAGAAAATGAATAATTCCGCTGGAGAGATAGCCGTAGTTGGCGGTCACCAGATAGCGATAGTAACTGGATTCAGAGTATCGGTCCGGTAAATTCTCAGGCAGTGTGGTGAATTTATTGTGGAGTGTTTTAAAAATAGAAGCCATCTTGCTCCCTCGGGGTTTTAAGTTTCCTATATTTCGAGCCTTCGATATCCACTGTTTTAATTCTCACTGAATCGGAAAGAGAGTGGTACGCCAACTGCTCAACCAATTCAGGTCAACTGCCATTGAACTTCATAGATTTTTTGCGGTTGGTCGAATCCTTTCAATCTCGTTTCGCCTTGGTCGGCGAAAACAAACTTTTTCCCAAGGCAAAGATCCCGGATTACGGAGGCCACTAAAATCTGATCGGGTTCAGCCTGGTCGCAAATGCGGGAAGTTAACTGGATGGTGGAACCAAACAGACGATGGTCTTCTTCAACCGGCTCACCGGCGCAAATTCCGATGCGCACATTAATCGGGGTATCGGGATGAGATTCGTTGTGCACGGCGAAGGATTGCTGGATGCCGATGGCACACGCCACTGCATTGGAGGCGGAATTAAAGGATATCAAGAAGCCGTCGCCGGTGTGCTGAATTTCTCTTCCATGATGTTGGCTAAGTGCATCGCGCGTCAAGGAATTATGGGTGCGGAACAATTCCAGGGCCCGGGCGTCGCCGAGACGGGTTGTGATCGCAGTGGAATCTTTCATGTCTGTGAACATTATTGTACGAAATGCGGAATCGATCAATGTCTCTTTGGCAGGCACAGGAGAGACTACCGTTGGCTGGGGATCTGCAATTCTGCCTAAAAATGTCTCGACTGCTTGCGTATCGACTTCGATGATCTTGTGCGGAATTGCGCCATGGGCTTCTGCATGCAGCTTGGTAACCCTTTCCTTGTCGGGGGAATCAACTAGACAAAAGCCGGCCCCCCGCTTTTGATCGAACCAGTAGGTCAGCACTTTAATATCATATTTTTCCTGAAGATCCAGATCCTTCAGGTGCGCTTCCGCCACTTCCTTGGCAGTCAAACCTTCCAGATTGTGGCGATCCATGTATATGGGCATTGCGTGTTCTCCTTTTAGTACGCTTCCGGGCGTTCGGCAAGAGGTCTGGGCAAACAGGGATACATGTTCCTGTAGAATTTGGATTCAAATGAATATTTGTAACAATGCCTAAAATGTCAAGGAGGAATCGATTTGGTAAGTCCGTCAATTAAGAAGGGCAACGGCGGGAATTCTGTCGATATCGGTCGCACCCTACCCGGCAACTCGCATCCAAATCAACTTACTCAACTCTATCAACTCAATCAACCGAATCAACGCAACCAGCTCAATCAACATAAAATCTGCTATTCACAAAATAGACTTAAAACTTACTGTAGCTTCCGGCGTATTTCATGCTATAAGTCCCGTTCACAAGTAAATGAAAAGCAAGCTGCAACATATTAACACAACGGCCATTACCGGTTATGCGGCTGAAATCACGGCTGCCGCTTTCTGGGGTGCTTCCGGGGTGTTTATAAAATTGATCGCCGATAACGGGGCGGTGTCGGCCACGGCACTTGCATTCTGGCGCGATACCGCGACCTTCATTTGCCTGCTGACAGCGGGACTGATGGCATTTCCAGGCAAAATCCGGATTAAACGGTCGGATTGGTGCCTGATGGCCGGTATGGGCGCAAGCCTGGGAATATTTCATATTTTCTATAATGTCGGCATCATGCTCAACGGGGCGGCAGTCACAACCGTCCAGCAGGCGGTTATGCCGGCGATTGTGACGATCGCGGCCCGCTATCTGTGGCAGGAGCCATTAACCGGGCGCAAGACACTGGCGCTGCTGATGGCATTTGCCGGAACCGTCCTGGCAGCCGGTCTGGCTGATTTTAAGACCGGCGGTTTTTCACTTTACGGGCTGCTGATCGGATTCTGCGTCCCTTGCCTGTATGCCGCCTGGACCCTTTTCAGCAAAAAATCACGCATGCAGTATGGGGCCCTGGTGGTCCTGATCTTTGCCTTCGGCATCGCCTCGTCCCTGCTTTTGCCCTTGCAGTTTTTCATAACCCAACCCTGGCCGATTCAACCGCGGACCTGGCTCTGGTTTGCCGGTCTGATCGGCGTATCCTCGCTGGCTGCCTTTTATTTATTTGCGGTCGGAATCGGCCGATTACAGGCCAGCATTGCCAGCATCCTGCTGATGTCGGAAATTGCTTTTGCGGTTTTTTATGCCTATCTTTTTTTGGGAGAACGGCTGACAATGAGCCAGATCGCCGGGGCGATCCTCGTGGTCGGCGGAGTTCTGCAGCTGTTAAGACGACCCCAAATACCACCCCTAAAGCGGGATGACCTATCGAATCATAATTTATAGGGGTAGGTCTCCGGCAAAGGAAAGGAATTAACGCCCTCAGAGCTCTCTGTGTCTCGATCGACCTGTCCCGTCGTAGCTCGAAGAGCGAAGTCGGAAGCGGGTGGTGAAATCATTTTTGCTGTATAACGAGTTTGCAAAGGAGGATAATCATGAGCACTAGAGCTGAAAATCTCGCCAAACGTTTCATGGACTTTAATAACAAATTAACCGCATTTGTTGAAAGCTGTCCGGAAGAAGATTGGACCCGGGTGTGTCCGGGTGAAAACTGGCCGGTCGGGGTGGTCGCCCGGCATGTTGCAGCCGGGCACTACCGCGCGCTCTCATTGGCCATAATGATTGTGGAGGGCAAGCAGCTGCCGGAGCTCAGCCACGAGGCAATCGACGAGGCCAATGCCCAGCATGCTGAAAAACATGCCGGTTGCACAAGAGATGAAGTGCTCGGGTTGCTGCGAAAAAACGGTACCGCCATATCCGATTATATCGCCGGGCTGGATGATGCCGATTTAGACCGATCCGGAAACTTCGCACTTGCCGGCGGCGCAATCAGCACCCGACAGGTTATCGATAACATCATCATTCAATCGGCATCCGAACACCTCGCCAGCCTGAAGGCGGCAACGGGCAAATGACAGGGCTCTATTTTATTGATCTAATTGTGATACGCCTTGAATATCTTCAAGTAATCTTGATCATCGCCATTGAAGATAGCAGTATAGCAAGCTCGGTGTTTTGTATGATATATTTCGAATACATTAACGTTCATGATTACCTTCTGGTGTGAAGCGCCAGCGAAACACCAGTCTGAGTACAACATGTTGTTATACAACAAACACAGAGGACAGAGATTAGGGGCTGGGATGCCTGGAAGCTTGGAGGCTATAAAGCGAGATTTTGAATTCGTATCTATACTCTGATCTTCGTTGCAGCGACCTTTCACTATTATCCTTTCCCCCTTGGCTTCGGGTGAAGTTCAAGACGCAATCAACAGGGTTTTTTTCAAAGAACCAGAATTTATCACCAAGCCGGCTACCCTCAAGGTTGCCCTCAGCTTATTGAGGTTCCTCCAAATGTTGAGGGCTAACCAATCGTTCCAACCTTACCTGCTGTTCTCTCCTGTTAATGTAATCCATTGTTATTAAATGTTAATTGCAGCTTTATGCTTTTTCCGTGTTTTTGGCAGGATAGTTGCTATTAACCATTTCCATGTTCACGATTACCCAGTCAAACCAAGTTCCGGCAGGAGGAATACCATGAAACCCGGCACGAAGGAGCAAGCGGAGAGCATGTTTCCTGAAATGAAGGTAAAATCAAGGTAATAATTTGGTAATATTTGTCGAATCAGGATAAGTGCAATGAAAAAATATATTTCTGGTAAAATGTGCTCCTCATGCCAATCGCCGACAAGGATGCGGATTCGGCGCAAACACGCAAACAATGGATGCGAGACATACCTTTTAGCAAGCATTATTATTGTCTTAACTGTGGAGGCACCTATATCATTCTTGGTGGGCGCTTGTCATACCTCTCGATTGGTTAGAAAAAGATGACACTTAAATTTGCTTAAACCACATGTATCATCGTGTTTGAATAACTACCTAAAATTTATTTAAGAAAAGCAGTTCTCACTTCTCCAAACTGCCCTGAAAGTGAACAGTTTAAAAACTTTATTGAAAATGATTGGGGAAAGGTTTCTGAAGAGGATATCAGAAGCCTAAATTTGCTGAGCATCACTAAGTATCGCTTACTACAAATTTAAAAGGAGGTTGAAGATGAAGGGTTCTAAGTTAAAAATTCTATTTTGTCTAGCGCTAAGCCTCACCTTTTTATTGGCACCCTTTGCACTTGATTTTACTCCGACTGGAAATGCCTATGCTTTATCAGGAGGCGGTGGTGCTGGAAGTAATCATCCCGCGCCAAAAGCGACTATCCAAAGGGCTGGAAACGGTTATACCATGTCTGGCGGAGAGACTGTCCAGCCAATCTCTGTCCCAGAACCCGGAACCCTTCTTCTAGTGGGTCTCGGCATTGCTGGCCTCGCAATTTTTCGTAGAAAGAAATTTTTAAAGTAACATTTTAGGATAGTACGATTTCTTTTTATGCCGCGAAATATACAAGGATGATCTCTATGTTTCGTGGCATTTTGGTTTTTGTTCGTGTACTGCATAGCTAAGCCGCCAATCCCAAAATTTCATATGTACAAAACACCAAGAATTTTGAAGCGCCGAAAAACTTGAGATTTTAACAAAACCTCCACTGAATATTGAAGTGCGCTTTTCTGGTATTATCACGGAATTTTGCTGCACCGGTCTTCAAGCAACCGACGATAGGAAGCTTATGTCACGTTTAATATACTGCAAAAAAAGGTTTGATTATTCAGAAGATTCTAATATTATGGTGGATATATTAGGGTGGGTTTTGAAGAGCGCATCGGACCCCTTATAAGTAAGAGCAGAAATGTATCTTTCGTTCTACAAAATAAAGGAAAAGCCTTTCAGCATCAACACCGATCCCCGGTTTCTTTGGTATGGGGAAAAACATGGGGAAGCCCTGGCCAATCTTAAATATGGTCTTATGGAGGAAAACGGCTATGTGGTTATGACAGGTGACGCTGGGACGGGTAAAACTACGTTGGTGAATGCGCTCATAGAAACATTGGACGATAATGTACTCGTTGCCAAGATTAGCCATCCCACTTTCGGCGCTGACGAATTTCTTTACTTAGTGGCTAAAACGTACGACTCGACGGTCGAAGTCGCTGGCAAGGCCGATTGTTGGTTCTTTTTCAAATCTTTTCTACAACAGGCGCATGCCGAAGGCAAAACCACCACTCTCATTATCGACGAGGCTCATCGCTTACCTAAGGCGTCCCTTGAAGAAATACGTCTGCTATCCAACATCGAACAGGCGTACAATAAACTTATCAACATCTTCTTAGTCGGACAGAAAGAATTAAAGCTGACACTGTCGTCTCCGGAGTGCAGCGCGCTGCGGCAGAGGATCACGCTTTTTTATGACATTCAACCGCTGTCCGAAGATGAGACCCGGGACTATGTGGTTCACCGTTTGAAAGTTGCCGGCACTGAGGAACAGTTGTTTACCTTCGAGGCGATCCATCAGATTCAGAATTTTACGCGGGGATATCCGCGCCTCATCAATATAATTTGCGATCGTGCGATGTTGACGGGCTATTTGAAAGAGCAAAAAATGATCGATGCAGGTATTGTCTCTGAGTGCGCCCGTGAAATCAGCTTTCTTGATACTACGGCATCTGATACCGAAACCATTAAGATTGACAAATTTTCAACGCAGACCCCCCCGCCGTTGCCGGGTCGTGGATTCATAAGGAGGATCACAAGAACAGCGCCCGAGGAGAATCGAATTCCATGCGGACACGCGTCCGCACAAAAAATGTCAAAAATGCCACTTATCAAAAGGCCACCACTTCATTGGTGAAAAAGAACCAACGGAAATTGACAGCGATCGGACTCCTTGCAGCCACCGTTCTTGTGGCCTTTGTGGGGGGCATTGGCCTCAAGATGGGATCGAAGGTTAAAACAGCTGCATCGAGACATGTCGATCGAATTACACTTGCAGAAAAAGCAAGCTTTCCTGCTCGCCGTGATGCTCTTGCCGAGCTTCAGCAACCAACTGACAACGCTGAATCAGTCTCCGAAATACTTGTGCAGGACGCCCCAAAAGCGGCAACAAAATTGCAGAAACAGCAACCAGCCGAAGAAATCATCGTCTATAATAAGGAACATGCACCGGCAAGCCCGAAGCCCACAATTGCCGCAATCCCGTCGCTCAAAGAATCTCGCTCTCGTGAGGCTAAATCAAATGAGCTAAAAAAACCCGCGACGGCAGGGTCAGCTGAATTTACGCCCAAAAAATCACTAAGGAATTTAGACCGACGACCCTGGAATTGGCAACCGCAGCGCTGAAACAACAAAACTTTAGGACGGCAATCGAACTGCTCGAAGCTGACCGGAGCCTCGATGCCCAGAAAAGTTCAAAAGCCAGGGAGCTATATTCAGAAGCACTGACTGGTCGAGCTGGCCAGATTATGGAGAGATCACCACTCGAAGCTGAAACCATGATGCGCAAAGCCGTAGAAGCGGATCCTAAAAATATCAGAGCCCACTTTGAGCTGGGCAAAATTTACACTCAAACCAAAAAATACGCCCAAGCCATCGACGCCTATCAAAATGCCGTTGCCCTGAATCCTAATTTTTCCGACGCTTTTTTCAACCTTGGTTTCATCTATGCTACAACCGGTAACTACAAAGAAGCAGAAATTGTTTTTACAAGAGTTGTCCACTTGAAGCCTACTTATCTTGACAAGGCGCTCTTTAACCTCGCTCTGGTGCAGGAAAGGCTCGGGGAAAAGCAGGAGAGCTTGGCAAATCTGAAAAAGGCGGTCACTGTCAGGCCGGAGGATAAAAGAATTCAAGCCTATTTAAAACAAGTTGAAATTAGCGCAAAGGAGAGCCCATGATGGATGTGACGAAAGTATCAACCGTCCGTTGCATTATGGTGATGGTCATTTTATGGTCGTTCGGCTGTAGCATATTTCAACCGGCCGGGCAAGAAAAAGTACCGCCTGAGACTCCTGTACCACTTGCGACCAAACAGGCTCTGGATTCCCCTAAGGATGCACGCCCACTGCCACCACCCAAAGTAAAATATCTTAACCACAAAATCAAATGGCCGGGTGAGAATCTCAGTTTGATTGCTCGTTGGTATACCGGATCAGCCAAAAACTGGATGCGCTTGGTAGAGGCCAATCCGGGAATCGAACCGAGACGGATCAAAATAGGGGATTCAATTTTAATTCCAGAAGACCTCTTGAAAACCCGGCAACCCATGCCGATTGAGTTCCTGTCTTCTGCGACCTCCCCCCAAAAAGCGCCTCCGTCACCATCGGCAAAAAAGGCAGGTAATTCCGATAAAATCGATCTTTTTGGGCCGATCGATACCGAGGCCCAAACAAGCGACGCTGATGATATCGACTCCCCCTTGCCCTTGGAGACCATTGAGGAATAATTCGCACATCAGGCCCTGTGCTCCCTGCCAAGCTAATTGGGAATTTCAGTGGAAAATTTCGGCAAAATTATCGATTCAAATCTTAACATAATGAGACCGCTTTCTTTCATAAATTTTACCACCCAACCCGTAATTATAAGCTTACCCAAAGTTCGCGATTGAGGCTATAATGCAAATCTTTTCAAACTGGCAAAAAATTATGGACAATTCCAATGCCTTTTTAAAGCGATGGAGAACATTTGAAACTTTCACTATACTTCTTATGATGTTACAAAGTGCGCTTCCAGCCGACCGGATCTCAACTCCACAATTCCCTGGAACTCCGCTGATCTGTTTTCTGAATGCATCGGCCGGAAGCGCACGCAAGGTTTACTTATTAAACCTTTGTGCTGCAGCAATTGAGCCTGCTCCGCGGTAATGGTACCGTCCGCAAGCCCTTTTTCAATCAGCTGGTTCATAAGCTCGCGACGCTCGGACCGGAGTTGGGATTTACGCTCAATTCTATCACTATACTCCTTCGCCTGATCCGGCGTGATATATCCGCCGGCCGCCAGATATTGAACCAGGGTATTCATCTTTGCCTGCATCGCCGTGTGGAATGCCTGACGATCGATGTTGTATTCTGTCATAAATTCGCGCAGGTGATGCTCTTCCAGCTTTTGCCGGACGGTTTCGGCAGGTTGGCCGCTCAATTCGGCGAGCACTGAAACTGCCATGGTTTGTTTGGCGTAATAGGCCATGGGCCCGAGTCCGTCTTTTCCATACGCGCCGCGATGCCGAAATCCCCGACCGGCATCATCCCCCATGCCGGCGGCCACAGCAGCTCCAATGAATACCAGGCCGATTAAAAGCACACCTATGACAATGATGGTTTGATTCTTTTTCATGAGTACCTCCCTTGGTTTAGTTGGTGAATTTGAGATAACAAAAGACTTTGTTTCCCAGTGTTAATTGCACTATAACAATCGACTGTGGAGAAAATATGGAGAAATTATGTGAAGTTCGTAGGGATCTCTGGAATTGTTTGATCTATGAAGTTAATTGTATTAAATAAGGTTTCAGGTGTTCCGCCGAAGGCGGACCGCCGGCCAAAACAAAGGCCGATCTGATCGAAAAAGAAACATAATGGTTCACCGCCGAGACCGCCGAGACCGCCGAGAAAGAAATTTCTAATTTGTCTCCGCGCTCTCTGCGCTCTCAGCGGTGAGACACTTCATAAAAATGACCTCGAATTTAATGAAGTTTCATACGAGCGCCGCCGCTGGCCGCAAGCGTCCAGTCTGATCGTAGAAGAAACTTAATGTAGTTTCATATATGGTGTTAGCTCAGACGCCGTCAGCCGAAGTTTATATGGCAGGGTGGACAGTTTGATCGGAAGAAAATTAATGAAGACAAAGCTTTTCTATAAAATTTTCGCCACGTTTTTATTGACGTCTTTTATGATCGTGGCCCTGATGGTCGGCTTCATACGATTTTATGTGACCCGCAATTTTACGGACTATGTCAACAACGCCGCCTTGGAGAGGCTCGATGACCTAAAGGACGAATTGGCTGCGGTCTATCGGCAGCATGGGGATTGGAGCTCTCTGGAAGACAATCAGCCGCGCTGGGAAGAAGTTTTGCGCTCCCAAATTCCGCGCCAAGATTTTAGCTTACGGCGGCACCCGTCCGTATTTTCTGATTCTGAGAGTAAAACCGGTTTGCGATCTTCTCAGAGCAGCGCGTCGTCGACATCGCGCGAACGTCTTCATCGACTTGCCCGGGGGCTTGCCCTTTTTGATGCTCAGCAGCAAAAGGTCGTCGGGAGCCGGCCGGGTCTATCCGCTGAGAGTTTTACGCTGTCGGAAATCAGCGTTGACGGCAAAATCGTCGGCTGGCTGGGGCTTTATAAAAGGGAGCACCTGTCGAACCAGCGGGTGGCTGCATTTTTAGCTCAGCAATCCCGGGCATTATATCTGATCGGCGGCCCGATTCTGCTGCTGGCAGCGATCGTTGCGTTTCTTTTGTCCAGACACTTTCTGGCACCCATCCGGCAGCTCACGGCCGGAACCCGGGCCTTGAGTTCGCGGCGATTCGACACCCGAATCGAGGTGCATTCACAGGATGAGCTGGGACAGCTCGCCCGTGATTTCAACATGATGGCCCAAACCCTGGCAAAATACGAAAAAATGCGCCAACAATGGATCTCCGATATCTCGCATGAGCTGCGCACGCCCCTGTCTGTTTTGCGCGGCGAACTGGAAGCAATTCAAGACGGCGTGCGGGAGATGAACCGGGAAACACTGGATTCCCTGCATGCCGAAGTGCTGCATGTAGCCAAGATCGTAAATGATCTGCATGAGCTGTCATTGGCCGATGCCGGTTCGCTTTCTTTCAACAAGGAACCGATCGACCCGCTGCTGGTTCTGGCCGACACCCTGAAAGCCTTTAGAACCCGGTTCGAGAGGCAGGCCATCGATTTGCAGGCAGATCTGGCTTCTGATGCGCGGGTCCGCATTCTGGGAGATGCAGATCGACTCACCCAGCTCTTTTCCAATCTGCTGGAAAACACCCTGCGCTATGCAGATGCGCCCGGGACTTTAAAATTGGGGTACAATCGTACGGCAAACCAAATCACGCTGTATTTTGAGGATTCCGGCCCCGGCGTGCCGCAGGCATCATTGGAGCACCTTTTTGACAGGCTCTACCGTGTGGATAAATCAAGAAGCCGCGCGCTGGGAGGCAGCGGTCTGGGCTTGAGTATTTGCAAAAGTATCGTGGATACTCTCGGGGGACAAATCAGGGCCGTCAACGCTCCATCAGGCGGTCTGCGCATTGAAATTGTGCTGCCGCTGGAAAGCTGAGAAGATGAGAAGTTGAGAAGTTGGGAAATAAACCGGCATTTCTTCCTTTCTCCTTGATCATCTTCAACTCAATCAATTCAATCTACTTATTCAACTCTATGAACTATGATCTATCAACTATGAACTTTCAACTATCAACCCATAAAGCATGTAGCTGACAAAATTGGAAAGCGAGCGTTCATGGCAACCGAACATATACTTGTCGTTGAAGACGAGCAGAAAATAGCGCGGCTCATCTGCGATTATCTGGCAAAATCAGGGTATAAAACCGATCACCTGGACCGCGGCGACAAGGTCATTCCCTGCATCAAAAAAGATATGCCGGATCTGATTCTGCTGGATCTGATGCTGCCCGGCATGGAGGGTACCGACGTTTGCCGGGAGATTCGAAAATTTTCCGACGTACCGGTTATCATGATCACGGCCCGCGTCGAAGAAATCGACCGGCTGCTGGGCCTTGAGCTGGGAGCCGATGACTATATCTGCAAGCCGTTCAGCCCCCGCGAGGTGGTGGCCCGCGTCAAAGCGGTGCTGCGCCGCGCTTTGCCGAAACAGGATGTCAAGCAAATGAAAGCCGGCCCCATATTGCTGGAAGAAGACACCCACCAGGTCAGGATCGGCGATTGGAATTTGATTTTAACTCCCAGTGAATTCGGATTGCTGAAAGTTTTTATGTCCCACCCCAACCGCGTATTTTCCCGCAGCGAATTGCTCGACCGGGTGCAGGGCTACCAGTTCGAGGGCTATGACCGCACCATCGACAGCCACGTCAAAAATCTGCGCAAAAAAATTGCCGCCGTACTCCCCGATCAGGAAATCATCAGCACGGTCTATGGCGTGGGATACAAGTTCAGCGAGCTGTCTGAAGAATCTTGACACCTTGATATATCTAAATAATCCCGATTGACGGCAAACAAAATGGCAACCCGCCAGGGAGATGAACAATGAACTCCAAAGAAGATAAAAGGACATCATTGGCAGCGGCTGAAAATATGATGCAGGATGAAATGGAGACACCAGCGACCGTAATTGCCCAAGGGGCGCACGTTAAGGGGGTCATAAGCTGCCCGGATCAGCTTTCCGTTTTGGGAAGTATGGAAGGAGACATCGATTGCGGCGGGATGGTCAAAATAGGCCCTAAAGGCGTCGTGCAGGGGAATATATTTGCCCGCAAGGTCATCCTGGAAGGCGCGGTTCATGGCCATATACAATCGGCCGAATACGTTGAAATCAAGCCCACCGGACGACTGATCGGTAATCTCAACGCCGCTAAAATCAGGCTGTTTGGGGGTTGCATTTTTGAAGGTAAGTCCATCATGCAAAGAGAAGCATAAAACCGGGACTTTACTTCAAGACCTGATCAACCACTTCGTTTAATTCATCGATCGTGATAATTTCGAGGTCTTTTCGGATCTCTTCCGGAATTTCTCTGAGATTGGCTTCATTTTTAACCGGAAACACAACGGTTTTGATCCCGGCCCGGTGAGCGGCCAGCAACTTTTCTTTAACGCCGCCGACCGGGAGTATCCGGCCGGTTAATGTCAGTTCCCCGCTCAAGGCCGTATCCCGGCGGCAGGGTCGTCCGGTGATAAGAGACAGCAGGGCGACGGCGATCGTTAATCCTGCCGAAGGCCCGTCTTTGGGAATCGCGCCGGCGGGCACATGGATGTGAATATCATGCAGTTCGAAAAAATCCTCCGGTATGAGATATTCGCCGGTATGACTTCGGATGTAGCTCATGGCAGCCTGGGCCGATTCCTTCATCACATTGCCGAGGGAGCCCGTCAGGATCAGCTGGCTTTTGCCTTTCATCTTGGTTGCCTCGATAAAAATAATCTCTCCTCCGCTGTCCGTCCATGCCAGGCCGGTCGCCACGCCGATTCTGTCTTTAGCCTGAGTGACCTCAAAATAAAATTTCCTGGGCCCCAGCAGGGTCTCTACGATTTCCGGAGTAACATAATCCGGCGCCTGTCTGAAATCACGGCTTAATTGATCGCGGGCGATTTTACGGCACAGGGATGCGATTTGCCGCTGAAGGTTGCGCAGACCCGCCTCCCGGGTATATTCCCTGATAATTTTGCGGACCGCCTCTTTCGCAAACCGGACGGAATCCGCGATCAGCCCGGCGGCTTGGATTTCTTTCGGAATCAGATATCTGAACGCGATCTGCTCTTTTTCCAGTTCCGTATATCCGGAAAGGTACAGGACTTCGAATCGGTCCAGCAGCGGTTCGGGTATGGGATCGATGGTATTGGCGGTGGCAATAAACATGGTCTTTGAGAGGTCAAAGGGAACATCGAGATAGTGATCCATAAATTGATTGTTCTGCTCCGGATCCAGGACTTCCAGCAGGGCTGAGGCCGGATCTCCTTTGAATTCCTGACCGATTTTGTCTATTTCATCCAGCATAAATACCGGATTCTTAGCTTCACAGCGCCTGATTTCCTGGATAATGCGTCCGGGCAGCGCCCCCACATAGCTGCGGCGGTGTCCCCTGATCTGGGCCTCGTCCTTCATACCGCCCAGGGAGATGCGAATAAATTTGCGTTCCAGGCTGCGGGCGATGGACATTCCCAGCGACGTTTTTCCGGTGCCCGGCGGTCCCACAAAACACAAAAGCGGGCCCCGGGACTCCAGCTGGGCTCTTTTTTTTGACAACGCCGCTTTGACGGTGGACCGAATCTCATCCAGCTTGAAAGGCTTGGAAAGGTAATAATAAGATCCTTTTTTCATGGCTTCTACGGCTGTCGGTACCGTCGCGTAACCGCTGATCATGATGACCTCGACGGTAGGATCCTTTTTCTTGGCCGATTCCAGCACCCCCATACCGTCGACATTTTCCATTTTAAGATCGGTAATGATGACCTCAAAACTTTGCTTTTCCAAAAGATTCAGGGCCTCTGCACCGCCGGCGGCCGTCATCACCTCGCAGCCCTCGCGAGTCAGCACATGATCCAGGTTTTTGCGGGTAATTTCCTCATCATCAACCACCAAAATGCGGTGTTTGCGCGACAGCTTCAATATCCGCACCGCCAGGTGTTCCAAAATGCGGTCCTTAACCTCCGCCAGACCGTAATGGGCTTCGTCTAAGATGGCCTCCGCGCGCCGGATGTCCAGGTTGTCCTCGGTCGATTTGTTCCAGGGCAGACTTGCCAAATACTCGATATGGTTGGTGCCGATGGTGTATTCCGGCGCGGAAGGGCTGGTTCTATTAAGCTTTTCCAGTTCTTTGAGGGCAATTTTTTCAACCTGGGGCGGCATCCGGGCTTCCCGCACCAGTTCCACAAACCCGTCGATCTCGGTGGGTTCCTGATTGTCTTCGGCTTTTTTAAATATTCCCATAAACTGATATACCGTAATAAAGGAATGCCAAAAGTGATCTAAATTGCCAAAAGTGACAAAAATTAAGGAAACGCTGCGCTGTCTTTTTATGAAATTGACAGAATAGCAAAATTTTAGCTCACTTTTCTTCAGTTTTCAAAGATCAATATAATAGAATCCTCGAGGCAAGTCAAAACTTGTTTGGGTCATTGGAATTTGCATATTGTTTGTTATTGGTAATTTGGTGCTTATAATTTTTTATATACACAGAGGCACCAAAAACCAAACAACCAGCTGGTTTTTTTTTGTGCAATTCTGGGATTTAACCCTGGACATCTCACCTCAGAATTAGCACCGACGACTCGCCGGCCCGGATGAGTCGATCCACTGTCTTGCGGGAAAACGCCTTTTGCAGGATGGATTTTTCTCCCATCCAGAGCGCCATCAGGCCCCAGCGCCCTTCCTGGCTGACAAAGGTTTCCAGGGAGGAAATCTTCACCAGCTCTATCCGCGGCCAGATTTTTTTGGCGGTATAGTATTTCAGAATCGCGTCCAATTTTCGTTCGACATTTTTGGGTAAACTCTCACCTTCCGTCAACCCCACAACTTCCAGCTCAGCCCCGTGAAGGGTTACCATCTGACTGATCATCTCAAGGGATTCCTGGCTGACACGGTCATGGTCCAGGCAGCAGAGAATTTTCTTAATTTCCTTCTCTTTTTTTATTACCCACACCGAGCAGTTGGCCGAGGAGGCTACTTTCTGCGGGATGTTGCCCCATTCTTCCCAGAAACACGCCTGGCCCCGTTCACAGCCGAGAACAATAAGATCACTGCCGTCCTGCCGGGCTTCCGCCAGAATCTCCTTGACAGGATTCCCCTGGCGTATCGTCACATTGAAATCTTTACGGCTGCTGCGCCCCACGTAGAATTCCTGCCAAAGGTTGGGTTCTATTCGCAGCAGTTCGTATTCGAATTTCAGCTGGGTATAAGGCGAGGCCTCGCCTTCAAAACGGCTGAGAAACGCATCACGATAGGCATGCATGGCCTTGGCAAGAGAAGGATCAATTTTGCGCCGGCCTGAATCAGATGCGGATGTGTCGACGCCGGTCCTTTTTTTGGGCTGCAGCCCTAAAAGGGTGATGTCGCCCCAGGTGTTCATTGCCAGACCGGCCACCTGGTGAACAGCGTGGGCGCTGTAAGGATTTTGATCTACAGCAACGAGAATTCTCATAAGTACCTCTAATTTTTAGTGCCAGCCAATCAGAACTGGAGAAGGATTGCGACTCAACAGATCTACCATGGGCCTATTTTCTAAATTCTCACGCGGAAGAGACGCCAGGACCATACCGTAGTCCTGTATCGATTGATCGAGTGATTCGGAAACGGCTTCAACGATCCGGCTTGCTCTGGGTTTGCGGCCCTTTGCGGCCAGCATGTTCTCGGCAGCCCGCAGAGCGGTTTCCAGGCGGAATGTTGCGTTGGGCTCGGCAGCTTCTCCCGTATTCTGAAACCGGCAGCAAACGAGGTCGAGGTCGACCTGGACCCCTTCAAATAATTTTAAAAAGACCGATACGCAAGACTGCATGTCGTTTGCTTCCCCCAATGCCAAAATACCCTTGTCCAGACTCATCAGGTTTTTGACCAGTAAAGCCGGGCACGGCAGGTTTCGATAAAGCCGCGAATGGATTTTCTTTAGAAAATTCGCCGGTTCAAAAGCGTGCAAAATACCTTCGCTGAACAGATCGTAATCTGCAACCTGCAGCTCGTGCAGAATCTCCATATCCCGCTTGCCGGCAACCATTTTCGGATTTCCCAGCTCGGGACATGCAACCTTTTCCGCCTGGATCAGCTGGGCAATGCTGTCCCGGCCCTTCAGGACCATCGCATCCTCCCAGGTCTGCCGCACCCAGCCGGTGCCCGGCGTAGGGCCTTGTTCATCCGGTTTGGCCACATAAATCATCTGCAGCCTCAAACCGGTCAATTCTGCCAAATGACAGGCATATCGTATGGCAATACTGGATGCCAGATCAGCCTTTACAGCAATCAATGCCTTGAGCGTGCTCATCGTCCTATATCCTCTTTCATGTCTACTTAACTAAGTACACGGTTTCATAAATAAGGCAGCGTATAATCTACTGAAGCCCAGCCGATGATTTGACCGCCTTTACGATGAATGATTTTAATTTTCACCGCAAGACGCAATGAGCGCAAAGGGTACTTTTCTTTTCATTTGCCTTCCTCCTTGCCTTGCCATAGGCCCATTCTTTAAAGGACGAAGGCAGGTCAACGGCAAATAATAAATATTTTCTCTCTGCATCCTTCGCGCCTCTGCGGTGAAAAAATATTACTACCAATACGTCACCGTAATTACGAATCGTGAACTAAGGCTTCCTCTGGAAGCCTCCGCCGCCGAAATTACGGGTGCTCGTCAGCTAAATCAGCAGAGGCAACGATTTCAGCAGGGATGGTGGTGACCGGCAACGTCACGGTAAAGGAGGATCCCGCCCCTTCCCGGCTGCTGACCCGGATGCGCCCGCCGTGCTTGCCGACGATGCCCTGAGATACGCTCAACCCCAAGCCGGTGCCTTTACCCTTGCCTTTGGTGGTAAAAAAGGGATCAAAAATAGAGCCCAGGATGTGCCGCGGTATGCCGCTGCCGAAATCGATAATTTTCACCGCCAGGTAATGAGGGTCATCCGCCGGCACAATGATGACCTGAATCTTGCTTCCTTTGGGCGAAGCATCTATGGCGTTTAACATCAGATTGAGAAAGACCTGTTCGAGCTGCTGGCTGTCGCCGTGCACCCGGGGCAGGTTGTCGGCGGTCTGAAATTCGATTTTAATGCCCGAAAGCTTGATCTGGTTGGAAGCCAGGTTGATGGTTTCCTCGAGCAGATGCACCAGGTCCAGCGGTTCAAGCTGGGAGCCGCTTTCCCGCGCAAAATCCAGCAGGTTGCTGATAATTTTTTTGGAGCGGCCGGCTTCATTGACCACATCACCGATCATTTCTTTGCGCTCCGCATCACTCAGGGTGTCATAGTCTTCCAGCAGCATGTCGGCCGTAAGGGTAATGTTGTTCAGCGGATTATTCAGTTCGTGGGCCACCCCGGCCGTAAGGGTACCCACCGCCCGCATTTTGTGGGACTGGATGAGCACGACCTCGCGGTTTTCCAGATCCTGGATCATGCGGTTGAACGCCAGAGCCAGTTCGGTGAACTCATCCCGGTAGGCACGGGCCGGCATGATGGGCGTATAATCCCCCGAAGCGATGCGCCGGGCGTACGTTGAAAAGCGCTTGATGGATCGGAGGAGGCGCGTACCCAGGAAAAAGGCGTAGATTCCTAAAAAGATCAGCAAAATGATCAGCGAGTAGATAGTGATATAGCGCGAACGGGCGATGACGTCGGTCAGGGATTTCTTCTCCCGCCGCATCATACCCTGAGCGTAGGAAAGCAGCTGGTGGCCGTATTTTCGCAGTTCCGGTTCGATTTCATTTTTTTCCCGCTGATATTCGGCGTCCTTTATCCCCCTCTTCTCAAGTTTCTCCAGCCGTTGCAGCAAGGCCTCATATTCTTTGATATTCTGCAGAACCTCCGCCTGTCCGCTTTTACCCAGGAGCTTGCCGATTTCTTCTGAGTTGCGGTTCAGCAAATCATTGGCCCGAAAGGCGTTTTCCAGCGCATCGTTTAAATTGGTGCCGTAAAGAAAATAATTTTTTTCGAAAAGACGGGTCTGATCCATCTCCGCGGCGTATTCATTGACGATTTCAAGCCATTGCAGACGGTTTTCCACGGAATACATGTTGAGCACCAACGCTACCGAGATGGCCAGCACAAATAAAAAAATCAATAAAAATCCCAGATTGATTTGCAGATGCAAACTGATGCGGGGCCGTGCCAGCAGCGCGCGATGGGCCGCTTCTACAGCTTTGATGCGTTCATAGCGCCCCTCCAATTTGCTGCTGGAATCGGCTGCCTCTTCATCATCGGCCGTTGTCCGGCCCGCGGCGGCTTCATCGGCTGGATTATTCCGCGTTTGATTCATGGCCGGCTCCGGTATTAAAATCGACGGCAAGACCCAGCGCCTCAGCCGCCCTGGCAACGACTCTTCTCAAATCATCGGGTTTAAAAGGTTTGGCGATAAAATCAAAGGCGCCCTTTTCCATGGCTTTTTCGGCCAGGGACATCATGGCGTAGCCGGTGATCATGATTACCCGCGTGCGCGGCGATTTTCGCTGGACGTGCTCCAAAATTTCAATTCCATCCACTTCATCCATGCGGATATCCGTAATCACAATATCGAAATCTATTTGATCAATGCGCTCGAGTGCCTTGCGTGAGTCTTCAAAGACCTCGACTTCGCATCCAATCTTGGTCAGGGCCGGTTTTAGCCGTTTGCCCACGATGGGTTCATCATCGAGCAGCATAACCTTCAAAGGCTCGGACATATTTACCCCCTCAATATTCAAACCGCATTGCCGGACGGTAGATTTTGATCCGAGGCCTTCAAGGCCTCGACGGCTTTGTCGATGGCCTGCCGCATCTCTCTGAGCTTAAAGGGTTTGGCAATGAAATCAAAGGCCCCCTTGGTCAATGATTCACGGGCCACTTCCAGGGTGGCATAGCCGGTAATCATAATGACTTTTGTCCGATCGTTTTTTTTGCGGACCAATTCAAGAATTTCAATGCCGTCCATATCATCCATGCGAATGTCGGTGACCACAATATCAAAGGTCTTGTCTTCAAGCCGGGCCACTGCCTCAATAGGATCGACAAATGCCTCCGCGCGGTGACCTTCTTTTTCCAATGCGGCTTTTAACCGCTGGCCCACAATGGGCTCATCGTCCAAGATTAGAATTTCCAGTGGCATCTTAGCCTCCTTTTGCGGGTGTTCGCATGAACCCGTCAACGGTTAAATCCTCAGACCGGAAGAATTGAGGTCTCTTTGACCACTCGCAGGGTTTTTTGAAGTCCGCTTCTCTGCCGGTGGGCTCGAATAACTTGATAGAGGATCAGCAGGGTGCCGGTGATCCCGCTGGCAAATAGAAAAAATTTACTGGTCAGATTGAAATATTTATCCCAGTCCGGATTAATTGAGAGAAAACCCAGCTGCCGCAAATACATGGGAATGGCAATGCCCCGGCTGAGAACACATAGCAGAATGATCACGCTGGTCGCAAGGCGGATGTATCTCTCGTTGACCACCTTGACCCCATAAACCCCCAAATAGATTCCCAGCAAAGAGCCCAGGTATAAGAGCATGGTCATGCGGATATCCACAAATCCCTGAAAAGCATAGCTCAGGGCCCCATAGGCCCCCATGAACATGGCCAGATAAAGTTCAGTGCCGGCCGCAACCGCCGTGGGTACTCCGAAGACATAGATCATGGAGGGAACTCCGATGAATCCGCCCACCCCGATGGTGCCGGCCAGGTACCCGGTGGCTATCCCCACCGGCAGCAAAATCCAGACACTGACCTTGGTGTCGGCGACTTTAAAATGAATCATGGGCGGAAGGTTCAGACGGGCCAGGAAATCGGCGATTTTTCTGGAAGGTCCGGCCCCCTCTTCACCCTTCTCCCGGCTGGCGAAGAACATCCCGCAGCATGGACAGCGCCACCGCCAGCAAAATAAAAACAAATACCAGGCTGATGTAGAGATCGGCGCCGGCGCCCTGGGCCGCCCCGTGCCCGCCGCCGCCCTTGAATAGAAAACTGTTGATCCAGACCGCCAGCTGAATGCCCGCAATAGCGGTTACCAGCACGCAGGCGGCCAGTCGCTTGTCCACATTGCCGGCCTCGCCGTGCTTGCGGGAGCCGACCATGGCTTTGCCGAATTTATGAGTGATATTGCTGGCCACGGCCACGACCCCCTCAACGCCCAGGTTCATCATTCCCGGGGTCATAAAAAAAGCCCCGCCGCTGCCGATAAATCCGCTTAACACCCCGCCGATGAACCCTAAGAGTACTACCTGCAGCGCGATGGCACCGTCGATGTGAATAAAGTGAACGAGAAATTCGTGCATGCTCTCCTCCTAACAATTAGTCGATATCAATCAGTTTAAGGACCAGGCCGGTGACCGTGCCGTAAGCGTAGGCCACTAGGGGAACAAACAACACTACCAAGATGGAAGCCAGCCATTTCCATTTGGCGTGCATCTCGCCGCCCATAAAATTTAAAATCGGGTCCTGGAAATAGAACACCAGGAAATAAAGGCAAGCCACCGCCGCCCCATAGAGCACGGCCTTCAGGGCCTGTTTTTTCCCGAAAAGAAAGCGTGATTCCAGCTCATCAACCGTAATGACGGCTGCCTTGAGTCTTTCGCGCAGGGTCAGTCCCATCTCCCGGGTCTGGCGTTTGCGGGTTTCGGGCCCTTTATCCAGGAACAGATCTCCGAGCACCACCAGGGAGTATTGACTGTTTTCTTTCACCGCCTCGATGACTTCACCGGCGCCGCCGTATACCGTAAAACCTCCGGCCGACCGGCCGATGGCCACCAGTTCTTCCTGGGTCTGCGCCAGTCCGCCGACGTCCGCCGGAGCTTCGGTCTCATCATCTTCAACGCCGCCGGTATAGACTTGCTCCGTTGGTTTTGACGATCGGGACTGATCCTGGGTCTGGTTATCTGTCGGGGACGCCTGGACGTCGCTTTTATGTGGTACCAGGCGCAGCAATTCCACCGCCGCCCCCCAGCGCTGCGCCAGTCGGGTGATCTGCCTAAAGCTTTCGGCTTTGGGATCAAAGGCCTGCTGGATCCAGAGAATGTTGGTTTCCGCCATCGTGCACCGGTTTTCCCGGCAGCCCTCCAGATCCTGTAGTACGTCCGAAATCGACTGAGCCGCTTTTTCCTGGCGCGGCATGTAGGTTACGGTAACTACCCCCCCAACGGCCCGCACCCCCAGATCAAGTGAGCGGGTATGCTCATCCTCGGAGAGGCGCAGCTTGGCCCGGGCGGCCAGGTACAGGTCATCCAGGCGTTTGGTGCTCATCGGCGTCGGCCGGAAGTCGGGCAGTCCGGCGCTCTCGCACAACAGCATGCAAGCGTTGGCCAGACTCATATTTTGCAGATTAAAAAAAATGTCATACTGCCCGGGGTCTTTCGCATCCTGCCGATGCACAAAATGAATCCATTTTTCAATATCCCCATCCAGATGGTCGATATATTCCGCAGCCTTTTCCGGCGACAGGTGCAGCGTCCGCACAACATTGTCGATACGAGTCAGCCGGGGAACCGCCAATCCGACCCGCAGCCGGTGAGATACCCCCGGCAAAAGCAGATGACCGGCCCGGCCGAAATAAATCAGGTTGCCTTCCCTCGCATTTTCGTAAAGCTTGGCGGTCACAAAGGCCAGGTAAAGATCCTTTTCCCGGGCCAGCTTTTCCGGGATGATCGGCGATTTAACGATGGAAGTCTCCAGCCGGCTCAACCTGATCCCCTGATCGTGGGCCTGTTCGACCAGTTGTTGGCGGCTGAACAGCGGCCAGCCGGTTTTGCGCTCCAGTTCCCGGGCCAGCTCCTCGCCGGAACCGTTAGGAGAGCTGGAAATTAACACAATCGGCATGTTTCACCCCCCTCTTCCCTTTTGTAGGTCGTCGGTTAAAATATCGTTGAATGGTTAATTAATCTGAATTGTCTTTTCCTTTTACCTGAATAATCTGGGTCGACATCTGCGGTTTGATTCGCTGCAGGATGTCTTTTATAGGGCCTTTTTCGGCACTGACGACGATCAGATCGATGTGTTCGCTTTCTACCAGGCTGATGACTTCCTCCTCAAAACCGTCTTCTTCGATGTGATAGGAGACTTGCAGGCCTTCCTCACAGGCACCGTGGATGACGTCCATCAGATCCTCTTCCACCCAGCTGTCGACCTGTTGAGGATTTCCAGGCAGCCTGGAAAGAAGAATAAAAACTTTGGCCTGAATCCTCTCCGCCAGGGCCAAAGCGTGGTAAAGCGCCTTGAGATCCTTGTTTTCCGGATCTATGGGGACTAAAATTTTTTTTCGGGTCACCGCTATCCACACCGCCTTTGGAAATTTCAGATGTTATTTTCTCTATACCCGTTAATCAAAATTTGTGCCAAAATAAATATCATGTGTAATTTTAAGTAGTTATGAATCGAATGCCTGGAATCTGTGCCGGCATATTTGTTTCACTTTGGAACGAATCTAATGCGGGATAAATTGCTGCGCCAAATTTAATGTATAAAACTAATTGCTTAAGGATTTTGTTTCACATTGAAACTTTCAGGCTCACAGGAAACGGTGCCCAACAAGAGGAAGTACGGCTGGAGCTTAGGCCAATATATTATCTATCGTATTGTTTTCTTTATATCTATTTTCCGGCATGGCATTTTTTTGTCATTTGACTATTCGGGTTTTTTCGAAGGACCGGGATCAGTCAAGACCCAATCGTTTCATTTTGCGCCACAGTGTGGTACGGGGAATCTGGAGAATCTCGGCGGCGGCAGCTTTGCGGCTGCCGGTTTTAATCAAAACCCGTTGGATATATTCCTTTTCCTTTTCCTCCAGCGAAGGCCAGTCGTTGGATTCCAGACTGCTGATGGAAAGCTGCTGCAAGTCGCCGGGAAGGTCCTGCGGGCCGAGGGTGACCCTGTCCGTCAGGGCGACGGCGCGTTCGATGATGTTTTCAAGCTCCCGCACATTGCCCGGAAACGGATATTGCAGCAGGATTTCCAACGCCTCCGGCTCCAGCACGGATACCGCTTTGCCGAACTGCCGGCTGTACTTTTTTAAAAAATGGCGGATCAGCAGCGGTATGTCGTCCTTTCGGGCCCGCAGCGGCGGCAGGTCGATCAAAACCACATTGAGGCGATAGTAAAGATCTTCGCGAAACTGCTTTTTATCCACCGCCGCCTTAAGATCCCGGTTGCCGGCGGCAATCAGACGCACGTCCACCGGAATCGGTTTGATGCCGCCCACCCGGATCAGGCTGCGCTCCTGAACAAAGCGCAGCAATTTGACCTGCATACTGTGAGGCATGGCGCCGATTTCGTCTAAAAAAATTGTTCCCTGATGGGCGGCTTCCAGCAGGCCGATCTTGGTGTCAAATGCTCCCGTAAAAGCCCCTTTCTCATGGCCGAAAAGCTCATTGGCGATCAGCTCTTCGGTAAATCCGCCGCAATTAAAGCAAATAAAGGGATGCTCCCGGCGCTCGCCGAGAAAATGCAGCGCACGGGCAACCAGCTCCTTGCCGGTGCCGCTTTCCCCCAGGATGAGGACATTGCAGTTCAGGGAACACACTTTCTTGACCAGACCAAGAACCTGCTGGATTGCGGGGCTGTGACCGATCAGATACTGCTGGCGGGACTGGGAAAAAAGAGCTTTTTTCAATTGTTCCTTTTCCCGGATCAATTTAACCTTTTCCAGGGCACGTTCAGCCAAGGATCGCAGCTCGGCTATATTGAGCGGTTTGGCGAGATAGTGAAAGGCCCCGGCCCGGATGGCATCAACGGCCGTATCCACCGAACCGTAGCCTGTTACGACGATGACCTCGGTCCGGGGATGCCGGTTTTTAATTTCTTTCAATACATCCAGTCCGCTGATGGCCGGCAGCCTGAGGTCGCAGATAACAAGGTCGAAGAGAACCTCCTGCATTCTATTGAGAAAGGATTCTCCATCGCCGAAGGTTTCAATTTCGTAACAATTTTGCGCCAGACCCCGCTGGATTGCGCGGCAGGCTATCGACTCATCATCGATGACCGCCAGCCGCAGCCGTTCACTTTGATCTTCTGGTTTCATGACATTCATTGACGGCGAAGCCTATTATCTGTGACCTGGCTCACAGGACCAGATTTTCAATGTTGGAACAAACACTTGTTGCATATTGCAACACAACCAGTGATTTTGTTACATACCATAACCGGCCAAAATTTCATAGTTTATTTTGATTCCAGGTTTAAGTATTGCATATTGCAACACCTTAGTTTTGTTTGGATGCCAGCCTGTTTGATTTAAACCTCAATTATTTCAAATTGTTATAGACAATCATGACCGATGGCACGACCCTTGCTTTTAAAAAGAGCAAAACCATATTGCAGGAGGCAATAAAATGTTCAACCTAAAAAATATAGTTTATAAATTCGAGAAGCTGATGACGGCCGTTACATTTGCCGAAGCAGGGCAAAAAGACACGGCTCTGGAAATAATGAATGAGAAGCCGGTCAACAGAAGCAAACGCCGATCTGAAAAAGCAACAAACCGCATCGATCAGCGCCCGGTTCTCAGGGCCTAAATATGGATCCATCTCATAGCGGGTTATAACCATGAAAAAAATTCTCCTGGCCATTGAGGGGGTCGCACCCGACAGCAGCACATTCAACTATGCGGTTGCCCTTTGCAAGCGAATGCGCGCCGGCCTGGAAATCCTTCAAATTCTCAGTCCGCGCACTTACAAAAGTTATTTGAAAAAAGTAAGGCAAGGCGCCCGGCATGCCACAAGTGTGTTCGAAGACGCCATGGTTGCCGTTACCTTCGCCGAGGCCGGACAGCATGATTTTGTCGAGCAGATGCGAAAACAGGCTCGCGACAATTTAGATCATTTGATCCCGGAGCCGGAAAGAGACGGCCTGGAATATCACCTGACGCTGAAACCCGGAAATGCGGCCGATGAAATCGTTCGCTACGTCTGCGACCATCGGGACGTGGTCCTGACCATATATGATGCCGCGCACGGCAAAGATGAGCAGGAATGTCGGCTTGATAAGAAAAGAAATAAAATCCCGGCCATCGCACAAAAACTTCCTACCCCCCTGGTTTTGAGAAGAGGGTGCGAACCGACGGGACTGCAGCCTTAACAAGGAGGGCCTTATTAAATGGCAGGAATTATGAACAAATTAGTAAGCAGGGTGCAAAAGATCACAGGGAGAATGGACCGCTACCAGGAGGCGATTACGTTTGCCGAGGCAGGTCAAGCTCACCATGCTCAGCAGGTGGTTCAGGAGAAAGAATCCCCCTCAAGTGCGGGAAAGCTGCTGGTGGTCGGCCGCGAGAGCAACTTCAACAGGGAAGTGATTGATTATGCTCTGGATATGGCCCAGAGACTTTCCTACGAAATTTTGGCGTTGAATACGGCGCCGCTGACTTGCGAAACTTTTAGTCTGTTGCCGACGGAACGCAGCAAGGTCTGTCAGGAATTCAGAACCCTGACCGAGAAGAATATCAAACATTTTCAACAGGAGGCGCAAAAAAGGTCGATTCCCTTTAAGCATGTGATCAAGTTCAGCGAAAAAGATCAGGCGCTGGCCGAAATCACCCGGGAATTCGGCGACATCGAGTTTGTAGTATCGGATACCGAAGGAGACCGGTCGGTTGCAAGGGTTTCCCAAGGTGAAAGACCCAAACAGGAAATCTACGTCTATTCCATAGTATAATTCATAAAGCGTGCAAATATTGAAATAATCAGAACATCCGGCTGTCACGGATCAGACGGCAGCGGGATGTTCTGTTTTTATTATTTTGACTTTTCAGCTTTAATTTTTTATTGAGAGCGCTGCAGGCTGCCCCCTGCCTGAAGCACCGGTGATTGTAAAATAAAAGCCTATCCAAGGCAGGAGGATAAAAGCAATGGATGCCCATTTTTATTATGCCCTGGCACTCATTTTATTTGTTTTTTTGCTGTGTTTTCGGTTCAGAAAAGAAAACCGCAAAAAGTAATGACCGGCCGCCGGGATCGCCGGCCGCCAACGGCAACCGATATGACGATGGAGACAAGACCTGAGGAGCAGTGAGCATGACGCCTGATATAATGCTGACCATGATCGTTCTGTTTTTTGTGATTTTTCTTTTTATTTTTGAATGGGTGCGGGTGGATGTTGTCGGAATAATTATGATGGTATTGTTGCCGCTGGCCGGTTTGATATCGCCCAAAGAGGCCTTCGTCGGTTTGAGCAGCAACGCCGTATGTTCCATCATTGCGGTTATTATCATCGGTGCCGGTCTTGACAAGACCGGTGTGATGAATCAGGTGGCCGGCCCCATCATCAAACTGGCCGGAAAAAGCGAAAAGAGAATTATAATTCTGATATCGGGAACCGTCGGGATAATCTCCAGCATGATGCAAAACATCGGTGCGGCCGCACTTTTCCTGCCGGCTGCGCAGCGTATTGCCAAACGCATGGAGGTACCCGTATCCCGCATCCTGATGCCCCTGGGATTTTGCGCCATCATCGGCGGGACCATCACGCTGGTGGGTGCCAGCCCGACTATTTTGTTGAACGATCTCATGGTCCTGGGTACGGAAAAACTGGAGCCTTTCGGTCTGTTTACCCAAACGCCTATCGGGATCTGCCTGCTGGCCAGCGCCATACTCTATTTCACATTGTTCGGAAAATTCATTCTACCAGCCGCCGAAGGCGAAGCCGACCGCGGCGTTACCGCCTCCCTGTTGGAAGCCTACAGTCCCCTGGGGACCGTATTCGAACTGCACGTCTCCGATGATTTTAAGGGCCCGCATACCCTGGAAAAACTCGCAATCCGGGAGCAGTTTCTAACCACCGTGGTGGCCATCAATCACGCCGCCAAAAAGGAAAAAATATTTGTGCCCCATAGCACCGATACGATCGAACCCGGTGATGATATTGCCGCGGTCGGCCGGGAAAAAAACATTCGCGCGCTGGCCGGAGAGTACGGCTGGCAGATAAAAGGGGGATTGGAAGTATTTGCCGAAAGTATGGCACGAACCAATGCCGGCATGGCGGAGACCATTGTTTCCCCCCGCTCGGAGCTGATCAATAAAACTCTGAGTGAAATCAATTTCAAAGAGCTTTACGGTGTCAACCCCGTCGCCTTGTCCAAGGGCCGCAAAATTTTCTACAGCGGCCTGACCAACATTGCCCTGGAAATGGGTGACACACTCCTGCTGCAAGGGCCGTGGGAACGATTTCACATCTTAAAAAACCGGCCGCAGCCGCGCGCCCTGAGCTTTGCCACCCCGCTGGAGGGCGAAATCCTGCGGCCGCAAAAAGCCAAACTGGCCTGTGGCTGGTTGGCGGCGGCCCTGCTGCAGATTATTATTTTCAAAGTCCAGCTCTCCGTGGCCCTGATGTCCGGAGCGCTGGGGATGATCATCACCGGGGTGCTTTCGATAGACGAGGCCTACCGGGCGGTGGATTGGATGACGGTGTTTCTACTTGCCGGGCTCATCCCCCTGGGAATTGCTTTTGAAAAAACCGGTACGGCGGCTTTAATTGCCCATAACATTCTGGCCTTAATCGGCCGGCCCAGCCCGATCGTGCTGCTGGCGGTGGTGGGCCTGATGACTTCCTTTTTCACTCTGGTAATCTCCAATGTCGGCGCAACGGTGCTGCTGGTGCCGCTGTGTATGAACATGGCCCTCATGGCGGGCGGGGATCCCCGCATGGCCGCGCTGGTGGTGGGGCTTTCCGCCTCCAACACCTTCGTGCTGCCCACCCACCAGGTCAACGCCCTGATGATGCGGCCGGGAGGATATCGCACCGTGGATTATGCCAAAGCCGGCATCGTGATGACGACTATCTTTTTGACCGTTGAGTTGACGATCCTATACTTCTTTTACGGAATCCAATAAGCTCTGCGACCAAGGAGACCATTTCCATGGCCATTATCACTATTGCCCGCGAATGCTGCAGCCATGGCGCTGAAATCGCTGAAAAAGTCGCCGAGATGCTGGGGTATGAATGTATCAGCCGGGAAATTCTGCTCGAGGCGGCATACTTTTTCAATATCCCTGAACAGAGACTGCTGCATTCGATTCACGATGCCCCCAGCGTGCTGGAAAGAATAACCCACGGCCGGGAAAAATATCTCGCCTATATTCGGGCGGCACTGCTGGCGCACGTAAAAAAAGACAACATCGTCTATCATGGACATGCCGGCCATTTGCTGATTCCTGAAATTACGCATGTTCTGAAAATAAGACTCTTTGCCGCTGAGAGCGATCGCATCGCTCTGCTGCAAAAGGAGCAGAAGATGTCGCCGGAGGAAGCCCTGGCCTTTCTGAAAAGCGAGGATAAGCAGCGGATCGACTGGACCCGCTATATTTACAATCGCGATGTCCACGACCCCGAACTGTATGATCTTATAATCAACCTAACCCACCTGAAGATTGAAGATGCCTGCGATATTATCTGCCGGGCAGTCTCCAGCGACATCTATGCGACAACGGCTATGTCCCAAAAACTGGTCTCTGATCTGGCCGTCAGCAGCCATGTGAAAGCCGCACTGCAGGATATCTGCGACGCCGAGGTCAGCGCCGACAGCGGGATGGTTCATATTCAGGTTGTCGGGCAGAAAATCAGGAACACGGGCATCGCCACTTCCGAGCTGCAGCAGCAGGTCCGGGAAAAAATTCGCGAGGACCTGAATCAGGAGATATTACAAATCACCCGGCGCATTCCTGGTGTGAAAGAAGTTGTGTGCGACATCGATCTGCCCTACTATGCCTAAAGTCGCATACCGTTGATACCTAATCCGGATGAATCGGGACCAAAAAGGACAAAATAATCACGCAAACACGCAAGCCATTTGAAAATCAGAGCACTCGTCAACATCGACAACAAATTGTGGATGTCGTACAGTTAAACGCCTAACTGCGGATCACTATGAGAGTCAGTCTACGAAAAAAAATC
The DNA here is from genome assembly GCA_963769935.1 of uncultured delta proteobacterium. GTDB lineage: Bacteria > Desulfobacterota > Desulfobacteria > Desulfobacterales > JAFDCJ01 > JAFDCJ01. The sequence continues at coordinate 107,116 of CAVYNY010000009.1, forward strand.
ATCATCGCGCTTTCGCTTTTTTTGACGGCCGGCGGCTCGATGTGGCTGCTGAACTATTACAAACATTACGTTCTGAACCAGAAACTTGAGATTCTGGAAAAAAAGGATGATCTTTTCAACACCATCCTTGAGGCCCGCCGCTACGAGAAAAACTACTTCTTATACATGGAACCGAACAATCTTGAGGAATCACTGTCCTATGCGCAGCAGGCCGAACACAAGCTGGTCAAACTCATAGAAAATTACGGCAGCTACACCCTCGATAGAAACCTCGAGAATAAGCTGGATAATCTGAGGCAATACGAAAAAGCCCTTTCGGCTTTACTTGTGCTGCATCAGCAAAAAGGGTCGTCGGTAAGCAACCCCGATCTGACGGAAACTTTTGCCGGGCGGCAGGAAGCCATCCGCATCCTGGCCCGAAAAATTACCGAGGATATGGAGAAAATCCTCAATGAGGAGCGCCGCTATGTTAATCAACTCATCCGGGAATCGAAAATCTACCACTTGCTGGCCCTGATCGGAATCGTCTCCCTAACGATATTGACCGTGCTTTTTTTTATCTTCAATGTCAACCGGCCCTTGAAGGCCATCGAAGAAGGCATTCACAAAATCGTCGAAGGAGACTACAAAAACATGCCGGCCATTTCAACCGGGGATGAATTCGAGTCTCTGGTGACCAGTTTAAATACGATGATCAGCGAGCTGAACAAACGCAGCGAACAGCTGGTGCAAAGTGAAAAGATGGCCTCTTTGGGCACCCTGACCTCCGGCGTGGCCCATGAATTGAACAATCCGCTGAACAACATTTCCACCTCGGTTCAGATCCTGCTCGAAGAGCTGGAAGATGAGGATCTGGCATATAAAAAAGAGCTGCTAACCGAAACGGAAGGACAGATTCAGCGGGCACGGGACATCGTCAGGGCGCTGCTGGACTTCTCCCGGGAAAGATCTTTTAAACTGAAAAAGGTTAAATTTTCAGAACTGGTGGAAAACACCATTCGGTTGATTAAAGGCGAAATACCGACCAATGTGCAGCTCGCCGTTGACGTCCCCGTTGATATCGAGGGGGACATGGACCCGCGTCGGATCGAACAGGTTCTGATCAACTTAATTTTAAACGGCATCCAGGCGATGGAGCAAGGCGGCATCCTGGGCATCAAAGCCCGGTGGAAAGAAAACGATGGTGGATTTTTCTTTGAAGTCACCGATACGGGCAAAGGTATCCCACCGGAGGATATCGGCAAAATTTTTGATCCCTTTTTCACCACCAAAGATGTCGGCAAGGGATGCGGCCTGGGTCTTTCGGTCTCGCACGGCATCATCGAACAGCATGGGGGCCGAATAGAAGTAAATAGCCAAACCGGCCGGGGTACTAAGTTTACCGTTTTTTTATCTTCCTGATGACTCGCAGCGGCTTCAATAAGTCTAGATTTCGATTGAATCCCACCTGATTTTTCATTAATATGTGTTCTTCTGTCTGGTCGCTTGGCAGAAACGTCCTCTGCGGGGCAGCAAATTGATCGCTGAGTCATTTGAATAGGTGTCAGATGTCAGACAAAACGCCCTAAGCGCCTAACCCGACGGCACCTTTGCGACGCCATCATTTGATGATCCACATGGAAGGGAGGATTCATGCAGGCATCCGTAGCCAGTATACTTGTCGTCGAAGACGAGAATATCGCTCGCCGGAACCTTGAACATATACTGAAGAAGGAAGGCTATGAGGTAATTGCGACGGGCAGCGGCGCAAAAGCGCTCGATTTGCTGCGGCACCGGGACTTCGACCTGGTTCTCACGGATCTTAAAATGGAAAAAGTCGACGGCATGCAAGTACTCGAAAAAAGCCGGGAGCTTCACCCCTATACCGAAGTGATCATGATCACCGGGTATGCGACGGTGGATTCGGCGGTTGCGGCCATGAAAGAGGGCGCGTATCATTATATCGCCAAGCCCTACAAAATTGATGAGATCAGACAAATCGTCGGCCAGGCCCTCATGAAACGCCGGCTGCAGCTGGAAAACCGGGAACTCAGAGAATCTCTTAAAAAGGCGCAGCCGGTGCCTTTTATTGTGGGCAAAAGCAAGGCGATCACCCAGGTGCTTGAGACCATCCAGCAGATATCCTCCTCCGACACCAATGTATTGATCTTTGGTGAAAGCGGCACCGGCAAGGAACTGGCGGCAAAGGCGATCCATCATCTGAGTCCACGGTCCGAGAAGAGATTCGTGGCCTTTAACTGCGGCTCGTTTAGCGACGAACTCATGGCCAATGAGCTCTTTGGCCATGAAAAAGGAGCTTTCACCGGCGCTGTTCAGGAAAAAAAAGGGCTGCTGCAGACGGCCGACGGCGGCACGGTCTTTCTGGATGAAATCGGTGACATGCCGATGACCATGCAGGTGAAATTGCTGCGGGTAATTCAGGAAAAAGAGCTTTTACGCGTCGGCGGGGTGGATCCCTTTCCCGTTGACGTGCGCTTTTTAGCTGCCACTCACCGTGATCTTCAGCAGGATGTGCAAAGCGGGCATTTCCGGCAGGATCTTTACTATCGGCTCAACGTGATCGCGTTGCGGCTCCCGCCCCTGACCGATCGCATCGACGATATTCCACTGCTGGTGAATCATTTTTTGGCCCAGAAGAGCCGGAGCATGAAAAAACAGATCGAGGCAATTGAGCCGCAAGCCATGGATCTGTTATGCCGCTACAGCTGGCCCGGCAATGTGCGGGAGTTGGAAAACATCATGGAAAGGGCCATAGCACTGGAAAATGGACCGCTGATCCGTGTGGCGGACCTGCCTGACTACGTTCACAATCTCACCATCGAGACTTATCGCCACACACCCTCGGACATTCCCTCCCTGGAAGATCAGGAAAAACGATACATTCAGTGGGTTCTGGAAAAAAGCGACGGCAACAAGAGCAAGGCGGCCAAAATTATGGGAATCGATCGCGTCTCATTATGGCGGAAGTTAAAGCGCTACGGCATCGAGTGATGGCATATACACGTAATGATGGAGTATTGGAGTATTGAAAAAAAGTTATCAAACCTTTAGCCATCACTCCAACACTCCATTACTCCAACACGCCGATGTCAAATTAAAATCCCCCTCTAAACTCACCTTATTTGGGTTCATAAAACCGTTTTGTTTTGCAGGCCACGGGTCAATTCAGTTTGCGCAGCTCATCAAGCGCCTCGTTGGGACCCAGCAGAATCATAATGTCGCTGTCCTTTAATACAAATTGGGCCGTCGGAATCAAGTTCAAGCGATCCGGAATGACTTCTTTGACGGCAACTACCTGAACGCCGAACTTGTTAATGAGGTTCAACTCCCGCAGGGATTTGCCGATAAATCGGTTGGGCGGCGCCAATTGGATGATACTGTAGCCTTCAAGAAAAGGCAGATAATCCAACATATTTGGATTGTGCAGCCGTTCAGCCAGGGAAATAGCCTGATCTCTTTCCGGAAAAAAAACTTCTGAAGCCCCGATTTTTTGAAGGATGCGTGAGTGAGCTTCGCTGAGTGCCTTGGCATACACGCGCTCAACTCCGATATCCTTCAGATTCAGGGTCGCCAGGATGGATTCGCTCAGCACGGAACCGATGCAAACTACCGCTGCATCCATTTTATCCAGTCCAAGTGCCTCCAGCGCCTTACGGTCCGTGGCGTCTGCGACTACGGCCTGACTGACCTGATCTTTGATCTCGGTAACGCGGTTTGATATTTTATCGATTACCAGGACCTCATGGCCTTTTTTGTATAGATGGATAGCCAGATAGTGACCGAAATTTCCACTTCCCAGGATAACAAATTGTTTCATTGCAGACCTCATCCACTCATTATTTCTTCTTCAGCATAGTAGTAGTGGGCCGCGTCAGGGCGGCTGACAGCCAAAGCAATAACCAGCGGGCCCAGGCGACCCACGAACATCACCAGAGACAGAATCAGCTTGCCGGCCTGGCTGAGGCTTTCCGTGATCCCGGTGGAAAGCCCCACCGTGCCGAAGGCGCTGATCACTTCAAACAGCAGCTCCAGAAATTTTCCACGGCTCAGGGGATGGGGCAATTCCCCCAGTTCGGTCATGAGGATAGCCATGGTGGCCAGGACAATGACTATCGTGCTGATCAGCACGACACTCATGGCTTTAGCGATACTGGTTGCCGAAATGGTGCGGCGAAATATCTGCGGACGATCATGGCCGCGCAAACGCGAGATCCCCAAAACGATCAGACTGGCAAAAGAGCTGGTTTTGATGCCGCCTCCGCAGGAGCCCGGCGAGGCGCCGATAAACATAAGCAACATAAGAACAAAAAGCGTTTCATTGGCCATTTGACCGATCGGCAGTGTATTGAATCCCGCCGTCCGTGCGCTTACGGCTTGAAAAAATCCAGCCAGAAAGCGGCCGGAGACCGGCAGGGATGCAACGGTGTTATTCCATTCCATAAAACTGATCAGCAGGCTGCTGCAAATGAGCAAAAGTGCCGTTACCGACAAAACCAGCTTCGAATGCAAACTGAGGCGGGACCAGCGTCGCCGATTGAATGGAAAATTCCGTTTAAGCTCGGAGAGAACTAAAAATCCAATACCGCCGCATACGATCAGAAAACAAATTACCAGATTCACCGTCAAATCCTGCCGATAGGGGATAAAACTGTCTGAAAAAAAGGAAAAACCGGCGTTGCAAAAGGCGCTGACTGCATGGAAAACCGAGAAATAAAACGCCTCGCCCACCGACCGGCCGGGGAGAAACCGCAAAAACAGCAGCGACGCACCAATACCTTCAATGACCAGCGTAAACAGGAAAACATCCCGAATAATGTCGGGAAGGCTTCGTTCTCCACCGCCGGTAAAGGCATCCTGGATCACCATTCGTCCCACGAGACTCGGCCGCCTGCCGCCGATCAGAAGAAATAAAGTCGACATGGTCATTATGCCAAGGCCACCGGCCTGGATTAATCCAAGGACGACGAGCTGTCCAAATATGCTCAGCGCACTGCCTGTATCCACAACGACCAGACCGGTCACACAACTTGCCGAAACAGCGGTAAAAAGTGCATCTACAAACCCAAGGTTGCGGCTGGTCGAGGCAGCCGGCAGCATCAATAGAGCAGTACCGACAATTATAAGGGCTGCGAATCCAAAAATTGAAAATCGCGCCGGAGATCGAAACAGTACCCGGCGGGCAAGCGTGACGGCTGCCCGGCCCAATTTTATAAAAACAGACATGTGTCTTTCCTTGAATGCTGCCGACCACTTGATAAAATCATACCATAATCTCTATCCGGCAATTTCCGTGCTTAAAGCTGCATATTCCTTGGTCAGCGAATCGTAAAACCGCGGGGTTCTCCAGATCGGGTCATCGTCGTCCGGAACCTGCTCGGTCTTTTTTTCCTGTTTATAGATGGTCAATCCCCTGGCAAGATAGTTGTCGAGCGCATATTTATGGTCCAGGGTGCAGGTGTGAACCCAGACCCGCCGGGGGTTTAAATCCCAGGCCAGTCGGATCGCCGCCGACAACAAGAAGCCGCCCAAACCCATCCCGATATACTGGGGCAGAAGGCCGAAAAATGCAATCTCGGCGCTTTCGGCCTGCCGCACGAGTTCAATGTAGCCGAACGGAGATCCCTTGATATACCCGATCCAGGTGGTCACCGTATCATTTTCAACCAGTGCTTTCCAGTCCGAAAGCTTCCATTTCAGCCGGCTGTACCATTTCCAGGGTCGCCCGACATTGACAAAGAAAAAATGGTTGATGACCGGTGTCGGTATTTCAACTTTTTCGACCCGCACATCGTCTCTATCCAAAATTTTGGGCCTGAAATCCTTTGGGGACAGCATTTCAAGAAAGATCGTGGTGACTTCTATTTCCATTTTAAACAGCCGGAATATCGACTTTTTTCAGATCTTCGATCAGAAAATCCAATTCGAGTTTCTCCAGGCTCGCCTCCGTGGGCACACTGGTTGAAGTATCCCAGCCGATTTGTTCCAGAAACTCTTTGGTCAAAAGCTTGTAATCCAAGGTGATATCCCGGACGTTGCCCTCCTTGAGCGGCGGATCGCCGATCATCCGGCCCGGGACCTTGCGGGTCAGGGGATTGAGCCCCTCCCGCAGGTTAAAGGCGTGGCGCATGGTAAAAATTCGCATCCCGATTTCGTAAATTTTCTCCATATCATAGTCCCGCCCGGTTACCGCCGACAACTGGGCCGGCAAAAACTGCAGCGGATAGCACAGGGCGCCGAACATACAAAGCCCGGCGGCATTCACCACTTCATGGATCGCCACCAGCTTCGAATGCGTCGGTGCCTGTCCGGAATAGGTATACTTATCCCCTTCCGGTGCATCAAACCCGGGCGGTATGAGCAGCTCCCCGCCCTGGGTGTGACGGGCCGGGGTAGCCGCCACCAGGTAGGTCGTCGCCAGACCCGGGGTAAATTTGGGATCATGGGCCGGCATCTCTTCGCCCTGAACGTGTACGGCGTATTCGGTTCCAATTTGGCCGAGTTTTTCGCAGGCTGCGGCAATGCCGTCGGCCAAAACATCTCCAAACCCTTCGCGTCTGCCCATCTTTTCCGTCAACGCTACCACGGCCTCGGCGTTGCCCCAGGTCAGTTCCAACCCGTCGGTTTGATCCTGGCTCAGCAGTCCATTCTCATAGCACTCGATGGCATACCCAATGGTTGCACCGGCGGCGATGGTGTCCAAACCCAGGTTATTGCAAATTTCGTTGACCTTGATAATCGATGCCAGATCATCATTGAGCAGGTTCGAGCCGAACATGGCCAGGGTTTCATACTCGGGCTTGTGGCCGACGCCGTCATTGAATTCGAGGGCGAATTTGCCGCTTTTTTGAATCATCCTGCCGCCGCAGGCCACCGGACAGCGCCAGCAGCCATAAGGTTTATATCCCTCAACCCCAATGACGGCATCATCGCTGATTTTTCGGGCCCGCTCGGATGCAAAATCCGTAGTCCCGGCACCGCCCCAGTTCTTTACCGGACCATCACCGCTGAGGGCTGAATCGTGGGTAAAGCCGGCGGTACCGTATTTGTGGAATACCGGATAGCCGCCGGTGGCTTCCTTTAACATCTTCTTTTTAAGCTCCATCATTCCGGCTTCATCATGCAGCGGCACCTTCATCCTGCCCTTGACAACGACTGCTTTTAATTTTTTCGAACCCATGACCGCCCCGAGCCCGGAGCGGCCGGCGGCCCGCTCCTTGTCGTTCATAATACAGGCCATCAAGGCTAATTTTTCACCGGCCGGACCGATCGAACAGATTTCACAGTCTGATCCATGCCGCTCCTTCAGCAGATCTTCCAGGGGAGAAACGCCCATCCCCGCCAGATCGGCCGCGTCCAGCAGCGAGGCGCGGCCCTCATCGATGAACAAATATACGAGTCTGGGGGATATGCCGCTGAACAAAATGCCGTCATAGCCGGCAAATTTAAGATGGGGACCGAAGTAGCCGCCGCAGTTGGCATCTCCCCAGCCGCCGGCCGTCTTGGGAGACTTGGCAACCACCACAAACCGGGACCCGATGACAGCCGGCGTGCCGGTCAAAGGCCCGGTCAAAATCCCCAGGATATTATCCGGCCCCAGCGGATCAGCGCCGGCCGGTATGCGGTCATACAAAAGCCTGGCGCCCAGCCCATAGCCGCCGATAAATTTGGTGCACAACTCCTCGCTCAATTTTTCTTCTGAAATTTTACCATCGTTCAGGTTGACATTCAGCAGCTTTCCCATATATCCGTTGGCCATAATGTACCTCCCTAATTATTGAAGATTGACGATTGAATATTGAATGAATTCTGTCTTTCATAAGCATCGAGCGAAAAGCCGGGAGGCTTAAGCTCGGGTCCCTTTCATTCCTTTTACGCCAGGCGCTGTGCTCCATGCTCTATGCGATTGTCATTAGCACCTCACATGGGGCTCCAGCCAACACAATAAACTCGAAAACACAATAAACACGACAAACAGGCACCCCGCATCCCCTATCCACCCGTGATCAGCGGAACGATGTAAATCTCGTCGCCCTCTTCCAGCAGCGTCTCCCAGCCGCTGCGATAGCGAATATGCTCTCCATTGATGAAGACTGTGAGAGATTCGCGCAAGCGCCCCTTGCTGTCGCACAGCCGTTGATAGATTTGCGGATGACTGGTTTTAAGCCCCACGATTGCCAGTCTGACATTAACCCGGCCGGCAGCTGAAAGTTGTGAAAATAATTCTTGCCGGCCGTATGATAATTTTAGCTGCATCACTGTAAATAAGTTGATAGTTGATAGTACATAGTTGATAGCACATAGTTCATAGTTCATAGTTGTCAGAAGACAGAAGTTATGAGGCTGGGAGGCTGGAAAGCGAAAGCCTTCAGGCCTCCGATCTTTCAAGCTTTCCAGTAGAGACTACGTTTCCTCGAAGCATGGTTTCGCTACGCGTATCGGTGTACAATCCTTGGTTCCGGCAACGGGTAACGCTCCAGCAGACGGTTGAAGCGATCCCGCGGCATGTGTTTTCCGTGATCTCCGGTTCAGCCACTTCCGCCACGACCGCTTGACCTGCAGGCGATAGCCGCTCAGGCTGCGGATGTTGCCTGTGATTCGTAATACCCGTAATGCCCGCGAAGCTTCAGACACAGCATCACCCACTGCTCCGCAACTGGCATGTGACGGTTGACCTTGCACCACAGATACATCCGCTTTACTGCCTTCCTCAGCTTCTTGCTCGACGTCTTGCGCTTCACCACCCGATTGCTCTTCCGCGACTTGCCCCAGTAGTGGGTAAAGCTCAGAAAGTCAAAAACCTGCGGCTTTTGTCCCTTGCCTCCAGCTCGGCTGAAGTCCAGCAGCCGACTTTGGCCTCCTGGATCGCAAGCCCATAACGCCCAAATCGCCCGGGAAGCTTCCCCAGACTCTTTGGGCATCGCTGCGCTGCTCGAACACGATGACAAAGTCGTCGGCAAATCGGATCAACTCCGCTCTGCGCCAAGTCGGGGCTGCACTTCATGCTCAAACCAGCTGTCCAGCACTTCGTGCAGATAGATGTTGGCCAGCAGCGGCGAAATCACTCCCCCTTGGGGCGTTCCCCGCCGCGGATAGTGCATCTGACCATCTTCCATGACCCCGGCTTTAAGCCACTTGCCCACCATCCGATTGATCACACCGTCCCGCACCCGCTTGCTTACAAATCCCCGCACGTGCTCATGGCTCACCGTGTCGAAGTAGCTCTTGATGTCTACTTCCAACACCCAACACTGTGTCCCCATGCGCATGACCGCTAGCCAAAGCCTATCCAAGGCCTGGTGACCGCTGCGACCGGCCCGAAAGCCATACGAACAATCTAAAAAGTCCTGCTCGTATATCGGCGTCAACAGCATCACCACCGCTCGCTGAAGCACTTTGTCTTCCAACGTCGGTATGCCTATCGGTCGCTCGGCTTTACCCTCGGCTTCCTTTGGTATATATACCCGACGCACTGCCGGCGCACGGTAATTGCCCGACTTGAACCGCTCCAACAATGATGCCAGATTGGTCTCCAAATCCTGCTCATACTCGGCGGCCGTTACTCATCCACGCCCGCCGCTCCATCCTTCCGCGTGCGCCGGTATGCCTCCCGAAGCCAGTCCATGTCCACATGGTACGACAGCGTTGTGAGCACCGCCTGCGGCATCTGCTCCGCAAGTTGCGCTATCCGTTGCTGTTTCGTGTACACACTCACAGATCCCAACGTATCCTCCGTGTTCCCACCAACGGCTCCATGCCCCGGCACGGCCCTTTCCTCGGCCGGCTCTCCCCGGGTCGGATTCACCGGCTTCCTCGGTACTATGACCGTGCTAAGACTCCCTGCCGTCATCCCCATGGGCTTCGTCGCTCCGCCACCGGTACCATTGCCCCTGCTCTTTTGCCTTCGTTTCTCCCGACAAGCCCTTGCAGGTTCGGTTCTTGCCGGACCCGGTGTTCTCGGCCTTTCCCCCGACGGCGCACCTTACCGGAATTCCTTGGCAATGGAACGGCGAGGGCCTGCCAGGTTCCTGGGGAGTCCTCTCGTGCCTTTGCCCCGCTCAAAAGACCCCGGCCGCGCCTCCCCGTCTCGCCACTAACGACAGTCAGGTGTTGCCCCCGCCAGGAAAACCACGAAGGCCGCAGCTACTTTGGTTATTTCGAGGCTGTTTCACGCGGCTTCAGCACTCGCTGTCTACGCTTCCAGATTCGGCTTTCCCTACACTGGCAAGACTCGCTCCCGGTGGGTGGCTAACCCTTGCCGGACGGGATTCGAACCCGCTGGACTCCTACGGCGTATTTCAAGAAGACCTACCGCCCCCTATCCCAACGCCCCAGGCTTAGCCTGGCGCGATCTCCTTTATCCTTTAACCTTTATCCTTGATCCTTTATCCTTTTCAACTCAATAAGCTTCTTTATAAATAGAATTGACATCATCCTCGTTGAGATCCCGCGGGTTGGCCACAAACAAGCGGGCCTGTTTCATCCCGCCGGCCGCCAGTTTGGGCAAATCCGCCGCGGGTATTCCGTAATCTTTTATCCGGCAGGACACATGGACGGTATCCAGCAGATCTTCGACAGCCTCCACTGCCAGTTCAGCCGCTTCCAGCGGAGCATAGCCTTCAGTATCCCTGCCCATCAGATCGGCAATCCGCGCGTATTTTACCGGGTTGCCGGATAAGTTGTACCGCATCACATGCGGCAGCATGATGGCATTCGAGCGTCCGTGGGTCATATGGTACTCGGTTCCCAGAGGATAGGCCAGGGCATACGGTGTAAAAACAACATTTTTGGTATTTTGGGCCTCATCGGTTAGAACCAATACCCGTGTGACTTCACTGCCGGTTCCCGCGGTGGTCGGCATCAAAATCAGCGGTGCACCCTTTTGGGGAACCTGATCCACACCGCAGTAGTCCAGTATTTTGCCCTTGTTGCGGCCATAATCGAAATGCCCTTGGCAACATCAGACTTTAAATTTCAGCCGACATTACCATTAATTTTTAATAAATTTCAACTTTCAAATGCGATACTTTGTAAAGTGTGGTTGACAGCATACCGGAGTATTGTTAGAAATTCGATCATGGTCATGCCAAATAAAAATGAAAATACCGGAATCAACCGCAACCTGACAAGTTACGGTGATCGACAGTTCAGCAAATACATGCGCCGGGCTTTTCTCGCCTCGGCCGGTTACGACCAGACCGATTTGCAGCGGCCCATTATCGGTATCGTCGATACATCTTCCGATTACAATACCTGTCATCGCCAGATGCCCGAGATGATCAGCGCCGTCAAAAGGGGAGTGCTGGAAGCCGGCGGACTGCCGCTGGTGTTTCCGACCATCTCTCTAAATGAAATATTAATGTCGCCCACTACCATGCTGTTCCGCAATCTGCAGGCCATGGAAACTGAGGAGATGATTCGGGCCCAGCCCATGGATGCCGTTGTGCTGCTGGGGGGCTGTGACAAAACTGTGCCGGCCCAGATCATGGCCGCCGTGTCGGCCGATATTCCGGCGATCAGCGTCGTGGCAGGCCCGATGATGACCGGCAGCTGGCGCGGCCAGCGGTTGGGTGCCTGCACCGACTGCCGGCGCTTCTGGGCGCAATTTCGCGGCGGCGAGCTGGACCGGCAGGAAATAGACGAGATCGAAGCCTCCCTGTGTTTCACGGGAGGAACCTGCATGGTCATGGGCACCGCCTCGACCATGGCCTGTCTGGTGGAGACTCTGGGCCTGATGCTGCCGGGCGGAGCGGCGCCGCCCCATGCATCCGGCGCGCGCCTTAAAAATTGTGTGATGTCCGGACGACAGGCGGTGGAGATGGCGCTAAACACATTGCAGCCCAGGGAGATCCTGAGCCGGTCGTCTTTTCTAAATGCCCTCAAAGTCCTGGCAGCCCTGAGTGGATCGACCAATGCCATCATTCACCTGCTGGCTATCGCTCGGCGGGCTCAAATCGACCTGTCCCTCAACGACTTTGATGAAGCCGCCCGACAGGTTCCGGTGCTGGTTGACTGCAAACCGGCCGGTAAAAATTATATGCAGGACTTTTACCATGCCGGCGGCATGCCGGTGCTTCTCAAGACCCTGGAGCCGCTGCTGGATACATCAGCCCGGAGCATCACCGGCGGGACCCTGGCTGAAAATCTGCGGGGCGTATCGGCCGCGGCCGGCTGGCAGACCACGATTCGACCGCTGGAGGCACCGCTGTCTGCATCAGGGGCTCTGGCTGTCATATACGGATCGCTTGCTCCGGACGGGGCCGTCATCAAAACGGCGGCCGCCAATCCCGCCCTGCTGACTCACCGGGGTCCGGCCGTGGTCTTCGAATCACCGGAAGAGGTCGCCCAGCGCATCGATGACCCGGCGCTCGGAATTACGCCCGACCATGTGATGGTTTTGCGCAATGCCGGGCCGGTTGGGGCCGGCATGCCGGAAGCAGGCTCGATGCCGATTCCCAAATATCTGGCGGCCCGGGGGGTTAAGGATATGGTGCGGGTATCGGATGCCCGCATGAGCGGAACGGCCTACGGCTCGGTGGTTTTGCATTGTTCACCGGAAGCCGCCGTCGGCGGACCGCTGGCGCTCGTCAAAGACGGTGATCTCATCGAACTGAATGTGCCGGAAAGGCATTTGGACTTGCTGGTAGACGAAAACGAACTGGCAGTTCGCAGATCCAAATTTCGATCGCGCCCTATTCCGGACCGGGGTTGGCTCAAGCTGCATGCAGAACATGTGCTTCAAGCGCATCTCGGGGCCGATCTGGATTTTATGTAAATCAAGTTCAAATTAAATCGATAGGATACCACAAATATTCAATCTTCAATTTTCAATCTTCAATTATATACCCGTCTTCCTTTCTGTCATTCTTCTGTTCTTCCCATCTTCTAATATAAAGAATTTACATTGAGATGGAGCCTTTGCGAAAATCCGTTTTGCCGATAAGCGCATTGACCAGCACCGGATGACCGTTCCTGGCTGCCTTTTTCGCTTCTTTAAAAACACGGTCGATATCTTCTTTCCGGTCAAGGAGAAACCCTTTGCCGCCGAATCCTTCTGCCACCCGATGATAATCGGATCTTCGCAACACCGTCGCGACATCGTCGCCGAAAACGGCTACCTGGTCGCGGGCGATCTGGGTCCAGCAGGCGTCATTGCCGACCACGGCAATCACCGGCAATTGGTGGCGCACAAATGTGTCGAATTCCTGCAGGCTGAACCCGGCTGCGCCGTCGCCGTATATCAGCCAGACTTCCGAATCCGGCTTGGTCAGCTTGGCTGCCAGGGCAAAACCGGCTCCGACGCCGAGCGTGCCGAAAACTCCCGGATCCAGCCAGGTCAGCGGCCCCGGAGGCTGTAAAACATAGGCGGCACTGGCCACAAAATCACCGCCGTCTCCAACGATAATAGATTTTTCATCGATGACTGCGTTCATTTTTTGCAACAGATAAAGCGGATTGATATCGTCGGTTGCTTCCCCGGATGCGTCGGCAATGAACTTTTCCCGTTCCTCGTCATTTTTTCTGAGCTCGCGAATCCAGGCATCCCGGTCGGATACATCAGATGCCAATCCTTCAGCCAATGCACACAGGAAAAGAAACGGATCCGACAGGACCGCCAGATCCGGCCGGCAATTCAACCTTAAATCAGTTTTGCTGCGATTGACGGCAATTATTTTAGTTTCGGTGCCGAATGATCGTCCATAGTTCAAGCGGAAATCACAGGGCATTCCGGCAAGAATTACCAGATCCGCATTTTTCAGAGCTTTTTTGCGCTGATGACGCATCTGCAACGGATGCTGCCTTCCTAAAAGGCCGCGGGCCATTCCTGCCAGAAAAACGGGTATACCCAAAGATTCGACGGCGCCGGCAAGCTTTGGGGTGTCATCGGCATGCAGCATGGCCTGACTTCCGATGATCAGGACCGGCCTGCGGCCCATGGTTAGCAGTTCGACGGCTTTGGCTACCCGATCGGGATCCAGATCCGGTGAGGTTATCCTGGTTTTGCCGGGTTCCATGTCTTCGAAATCACAGGCGAACATCTGATCCACATGCCGTTTCAGGTAAACCTCCAGCAGTTTGCTTTTCAGGCCCCAGGCGTGCTGCGAATCGGCATCGATGCCGTACCACTGGCGCACCATGGATTCGCTGTAGACCAGGTCAATCGGACATTCGATAAACACCGGTCCGGGAACCCCGGAACGGCAGACGTCAAAGGCATTTTCCAGCACGGGAATAATATCACAGTTGCGACGGACGGAGAGGGCCAGCTTGGTGATTGATTTCACCAGTGCCAGCTGGTCGATGTCCTGCAGTGCCCCCCTGTTTTTTAAAACTGTGGGAGACGCTCCGGCCAGCAGGATCATGGGTGATTGCGCCAACTGGGCATTTTTGAGTGCCGTAATCGAGTTGGTTACGCCCGGACCGGCGGTCACCGCCGCCACCCCCGGAGTGCCGGTCAACCGGCCGACGGCATCCGCAGCAAAAACGGCATTCACTTCATGCCGCACATCGATAATCCGGATGCCTTCCTTATTCGCCCCGGTCAGAATCGGGGAAATATGTCCGCCACACAGGGTAAATAAAAATTTAACGCCCTGCTCCCGCAGTACCTTTCCGATGATGTTGCCGACGTTTATTTCCATGGTACCCCCACTTGAATTGACGATTGAAGATTGAAAATTGAAGATTGAATGTATTCTGTCTTTTTAAAGCATTGAGCGATAAGCTGGGTGGCTGGGAAGGTGAGAAGGAAAGAAGATAAGAAGCTGAGAAGAAAACCGGAATTCCTCCTTTCTCCCTTTTAACTCAACAAACACAATAAACTAACCCCCTCTTCCTTTAACCTTTAGCCTTTCACCTTTTGCCTTTGTCCTTTTCACCCAATCAACTCAATAAACTCAATAAACCCGCATCACCCCATCGCCACAATCTCCGCCGGGGTTTTGCCCTCAAGGCCCAACTTTGCCAGCGTCGTGCCCGCCGCGGCATAATCCACACCGTGCAGCAGAGAGCTTAATTTCACGCACAGCTCGACCATCGGCGCATCGATGCCGGCCAGATGAGCCAGTTCAACGGCCGGCACGTGTAGGCACGGGACATCCTCGGTGATGTAACGGCCTCGGACGTTATGGCCGATGATGTCTTTATACGGACTTTCATCGCTGTTCACATAGTCGTAATAAGTTCTGGTTTCGTTGCGGCCGTAGTACATCATTAATTGATCCATGGCGGGCATAAGCTCCAGGCCCAGGGCGTGGCCGATGGACAGGCGCTCCTCATCCATTTTCATCATCTGCTCCGATATTAACGGCGTCACCCCGTCGATGTAATGTCTGAAAGTGTCCGGGTTCATCTCAATGTCGCCGTAATTTAAGAGCACCGGCAGAGGATGCAGCGTATAGTTGATATTGTCAAGATCAATTGCCAGCAGATTTGGGCCGGCGATAAAATCAATATAGCCGCTGAAAACATCGTTCATGATATCGAGCACCGTTGGCGAGGTTTCAGCCGGAGAAGTAGCGATCTTCAGCTGAGACTTTTTTTTGTAGATCATGACGGTATTGTAGTCGGATATGCGGCAGGCATAGGGCAGCGAAGCGGTTCCGGAGATGGAAATAGCCGGATTGACGTCGGCCTCGGCCATCATTTTTTTTAACAGAAAGCCGCCGTAATTGCCGGGAACGACGACAACATGCTGTCCATCCTGCAAATGGGGAATCATTTTTTGAAATATCGACGGATGCGCGAAAGACGGCACGACAATAAAGATCACATCGGCAGCCCCCACCGCCGCTTTGATGTCCATGGTGACTGCCCGCAGTTTTCCCCCGGCAGAAATATCTCCTGATAGAAACATTTTCTTTTCTTCTTTTAATTTCAGAAAATGCGCGGTTTCCTCCAACGGCTCGTACATCACCACCGGATATCCCTTATGGGCGATCTGTCCGCAAAAAGCCCTGCCGCCGTTGCCGCTGCCGAGGACGGCAAAGTTTAAAGTTCGGCTCAATGTTACCTCCTTTGGGTTTTAAAAAAATGAGCTGAAATTATTGAATCTATCACCTTGGAAGACAGGATACCTTAACTTTAGGCAAGGCATTTTAGACAGGGCATTGATATCGCTGAATTCGCCAGTTGATAACTGCCCGCCCGAGTTCCTTTTCCCAACAGTGTCGCGGGAAAAGTTTAAAACCTCTCTAATCTATATTCTTCTATCGGAAAACCTGTTTTATTGTCCACGATCAGCTCGGCGATTATTTCACCCGTAATCGGCGACAGCGCAATGCCGTCACCTTCATGTCCGGCCGCCATGACAAAGCCGCCAAGCCCGGCTACAGGGCCGAGTATGGGCAGACCGTCCGGTGTGTAAGGCCGCAGGCCTGCAAATGCTCTAATAAAATTCAACTTTTTAAGGCACGGCATAATCCTGCCAACGTTTTTGGCAATATGAAAAATTTTTTCCGGAGTTACCCTTTTGTCGAATCCGACAAATTCTCTGGTCGATCCCAAAACGAAATTGCCGCTGGCGGTAGGTTCGATCGATATGCCTCCGCCTTGTTGAGCTAAAGCCGGATTGAATTTGGCGGCAATATATTGGGCCGACAGCAGGCAGCGGCTTATGATCGGTCCAACGGCCTCGGTCACGACAAGCTGCCCTCTTCTGGGCCTGACCGGGATTTCCAAATCCAGCAGAGCGCCGATTTCCGAGGCATAAACGCCGCCGGCATTCACAACCGTACCGGTATGGATTTCACCCTTATCTGTTTTTACGGACTTTATACGATTTGAGGTTTTTTGGAATCCGGTTGCCCGGGTATTGGTTAGAATTTTGGCACCAAGGCCCTGGGCGGCTTTAAGGAAGGCAAACGTCAGCAGCATGGGATTGACCTGAGCGTCCACCGGTGAAAACGTGGCACCCAATATCTTTTCACTCAGGGACGGCTCGAGTTCTCGGGCCTGTTTTGGATCCAGCAACGACACATCCAGACCGATGGTATTCTGCCTTTCTACGAACTGTTGCATAGTCCGTAGTTCTTCATCGTGTTCAACGACAATCAGGCCGCCTTGGCACCGGTATTCGAAACCGGCGCCCAACTCCTGCTCCAGATGAGCAAATCGCCTGGAACTCTCCAGGGCCAACTCCAGATGTGTTCCGGGACTCTTGGTTTGCAGAAAAATAGTACCGCCGCAGGCACCGGAACTTCCGGAGGCCGCATCGCCCTTTTCAAGCAAAACTACGTCGACCTTGCGCTTGGCAAGATGATAGGCGATGGAGCCCCCGATCACTCCGCCGCCGATGACGACAACGTCGGCTTTACCCGGCAGCAAGATATTCTCCTTAAAATTTATATGGAGTACCGGAGTATTGGAGTACTGGAGTGATGGAGTAATCTATCTTCCGCATACCCAAACCGAATTTCGTGTTCAGTTTGGTCCCATTTCTCCATCACTCCATCATTCCATTACTCCATTTTTTTGTCTTTCTATTCTTTGGCCATCAGGGACACCTTGATAATTTCCCGGATATCTTCTTCAAAATCTTTTTTGGGACCGCCCTGTTTGACCTGCCCCATGTCGAGCAAATACAAGTAGTCTGATACATCGAGGGCCTTCATAATGTTCTGATCCACAATGAGAATCGTGGTGCCCTGTTGGGCCACCTGAATTAAGAGGTTATAAATTTCCGCTACAATTTTGGGGGCCAGACCGACCGAGGGTTCATCGATCATCAGCAGCCTGGGTTTTGACATGATCTCTTTGCCCACTGAGAGCATTCTCAGATACCCGCCGCTCAAATAGGTTGCTTTTTCCGCCCTGCGTTCAGCCAGGACCGGAAAAAATTCATATATTTCAGACAACCTTTCTCTTACCAAATTTTTATCATTCCGAAACGTCCAGGCCCCCAGCAGCAGATTATCCTGGATGGACAACTGGGGAAACGTGCTGTATTCCTGAAGCATGTAGCTGATTCCCATCTGCTTCAACTGATAAGGCTGAAGCCCCTGGATTTCCCGGCCCTGGAAATTAATTTGGCCCCGGCGCGGGTGCAGAAATCCAAAAATCGTCTTTAAGATGGTGGATTTGCCTGCTCCGTTGGCCCCGATTATCCCTGTGATCGCCCCTTCTTTTACCTCGAGCGATACATTGTTCAGCACGTCGATTTCTTCCACGTAGCCGGCCGTAATATTTTCCATGGAAAGCATGGACATGAAAATCTCCAAAATGCCTAATCCGGACGAGCCGGAATTGAAGATTGAAAATTGAAAATTGAATATTTGAGGTCTGCCTCCGGCAGATCGATTCTAAGACGTTAATATAAATTAATGCTGGAACGAAGTGACTCCATAAATATTCAATTTTCAACATTCAATATTCAATCGATCTACCCTCCCAAATACGCATCGATCACCCGGGGTTCATTGGCGACCTGTTCCATTGTGCCTTCGGCGATCAGTTCGCCTTTGGCCAGCACGGTGACTTTGTCGCACAAGGTGCTGACGGTCGGCATCTCATGGCTGATAATTAAAAAAGTAATGCCTTTCTCGGTATTCATCATTCTGATGGATTTCAGGATAATTCCCTTGATGGACTGGTGAACGCCGGCAAAAGGTTCATCCATAACGTAGAGTTGAAGGTCCCGGTTCATGAATCCCCGCACTATCTGCAGCAGCATGTTCTGGCCGCCTGAGAGGCTCTTGGCCTGCTTATCCTTCAGTCGCGTAAGCTTTGCGAATTCCAGCAGTTCATCAGCCCGGGCAACGGCATCTTTTTTTGACTGCCCCTGGCAAAATGCAGGGATCAGCATGTTTTCCAAAACGGTCATATCACGAAAGACCCTGGCAACCTGAAAGGTCCGCATGATGCCCTGTAAAGCAATAACATCCGATTGCAGGCCGTCGATGCGCTTTCCGGCATAAAAGATATTTCCCTCGTCGGGTTCGTAGATCCCGGTGATAACATTGATAAGAGTCGTTTTGCCGGACCCGTTGGGGCCGATCAAGCCGCGAATCTCACCTTTTCCAATCTGCAAAGAGACCTTATTATTGGCAACCAACCCGCCGAATCTTTTAACGACCTTTTGCACATCAAGGAATGGATAAGCATGTTCATTCATTTATTCGCCATCCCGGTGCTCTTAATTGAGCATCAAACGCCGCTGAGTACCAAATTGAGATAGAAAATTCGAATATCGAAATCCGAAACAATATCAAAATCCCAATGTCAAAAATTCAAAAAAATATGCGAAGCATTGAACATAATTAAGCCACCGGGGCTTCGATCAGACAAGTTTCTTCAGTTTTCAAATAACCATATCCGAGCCCGTATAGACTACTTTTCAGGGCGGATTAATTATATGCCGACACCGGCTCCTTTTCCCTGCCAAACCAATTTTTAACCCGCCTGACCAATTCCATCAACCCGCCGTTGAAAAACCGCATGATGATGATGACCAGAGCACTTAAGATAATGATACGGATCTCGGACTGTTCTCTGAGGAGCTCCATGGTAATTCGAACCGCAATAGCGCCGGCCACCGGACCGGCCTGGGTGCGCATACCGCCGATGACTACAAAAATAATGATCATGGCCATTTCGTTGAAGTCTCCCAGAACAGGACTGATCAGACCGATGGTGTGACCGTAAAAGGCTCCAGCCATTCCTGCAATACTGCTGGCAATGATAAAGGCGAAGATTTTATAGCGAACGATATTGACTCCCATCGATCGGGCCGCAATGGCATCATCGCGAATCGATCTCAAATAATACCCGATGCGGGAACGCATCAGGACGGCAATCAACAGGACGCAAAACACGGTGAGTCCGAGGAAGAAATAATAGTAGGGCGTGGGCTGCAGGGTCCCGAAAAGCAGCGGCGTTTCCAGCCCGCGGTCACCGCCGGTAAACGCGTAGTGCATTCGCAAATAATTGCGTATCACCTCGGCAAACGCCCAGGTGATCAGGGCCAGATACAGTCCTTGCGTCCGCAGACAAACAATCCCCAGGATCAAACTGAGGAACATCGTCAAAGCAATTGCCGCCGGTATGGTGAGCCAGAGTGAAGCCCCGGCTTTGACCATCAGCAGTGACGAGGTATAAGCGCCGAGCATGCCGAAAGTATGGTGGGCCAGGGAGAATTGCCCGGTGTACCCCCCGAGCAGGTTCCAGCTGGCGGCCATAATGGCATAGAAGAAGGACACCGTAAGGATATACTGCCAGTAATCCGTAAGGCCCAACGGCAGCAAAAGAGCTATGAAAATGACCACCGCCAGAGCCAGATTTTTTACATTCAGTATTTTCATTATGAACTTTTTAGTACCTAAGCTTAGATATTGTGGTTTCAGGTGTCAGCGCCGCCGCCGGCCAAAACAACGGCCGGTCTGATCGAAAAAGAAACATAATAGTTCACCGCAGAGCCCGCAGCCTCCGGCCCATAGGGCCTACGCCCCGGTGGGAGAACGCCGAGAAAGAAAAGTTAAATTAATCTCTGCGCTCTCTGCGCTCTCAGCGGTGAGACACTTCGTAAAAATGACATCGAATTTAAGGAAGTTTCATATGAGGTGTCAGATAATAAGCCCATAGCTGATAGCGCATAGTTCATAGTCGAAAGACAGAAGTAATGAGGCTGGGAAGATAGAAAGGATAGAAGCAGGGAAGGTGAGAGGTTGGGAAGGTGAGAAAAAATCCGAAATTCTGCGTTCGAAACTGCTTTATAATTTTTCTCTCTCATCCTCCGACCTTTATCCTTTTGTTTATAGCTCGGCTGAAGTCCAGCAGCCGACTTTTGGCCTCCTGGATAGCAAGCTCATAACGACCAAATCGCCCGGGAAGCTTCCCCCAGACTCTTTGGGCATCGCTGCGCTGCTCGAACACGATGCAAAGTCGTCGGTAAATCGGATCAACTCCGCCCTGCCGCCAAGTCTGGGCTGCACTTCATGCTCAAACGAGCTGTCCAGAAATAAGAGAAGAGAGATGTAGGATAGCAGCGGCGAAATCACTACAACTTGGGGAGTTCAAAGACGAGGATAGAGCATCTGACTATCTTCCATTACGAAGGCTTTAAGACACTTGCGCAACATCGGATAGATCACAACGTCTAGCACGAGCTTGCTTACAAATAGACGCACGTGCTGATGGCTCACCGTGTCGAAGTAGCTCTTGATGTCTACTTCCACACGCAACACTGTGTACACATGCGCATGACTGCTAGACAAAGATTATATAAGGCCTGGTGACTGCTGCGACGAGACAGAAAGACATACGAACAATCTAAAAAGTACTGCTAGTATATAGGCGTCAACAGCATCAACACGGCTCGCTGAAGCACTTTGTCTTCCAACGTCGGTATGCTTATCGGTCGCTAGGCTTTACTCTAGGCTTCCTTTGGTATATATACGAGACGCACTGCTGGCGCACGGTAATTGACTGACTTGAACTGCTACAACAATGATGCCAGATTGGTCTCCAAATCTTGCTCATACTCGGTGGCCGTCCTTGATAGACGCGAGCCGCTCCATCCTTCCGCGTGCGCCGGTATGACTCGAGAAGACAGTGCATGTACACATGGTACGACAGCGTTGTGAGCACCGACTGCGGCATCTGCTCCGCAAGTTGCGCTATCTGTTGCTGTTTCGTGTACACACTCACAGATCGCAACGTATCCTCCGTGTTGCCCACCAACGGCTCCATGCCCCGGCACGGCCCTTTCCTCGGCCGGCTCTCCCCGGGTCGGATTCACCGGCTCCCTCGGTACGATGACCGTGCTAAGACTCCCTGCCGTCATCCCCATGGGCTTCGTCGACTCCTAACCTTTAACCTTTATCTTTACCTTTATCCTTTAACCTTTATCCTTTATCCAACAGCATCTATCATCCAGAATCAACCATTCAACTATGAACTATGAACTATGAGCTATGAGCTATGAACTATGAGCTATCAGCTCTCATACCGCCCGCTCCGGTTTGCCGAACAGGCCGTAAGGCTTTATCGACAGGACGATAACCAGCAAAATAAAGCCGTAGATATCCACAAAAGACGGGTGAATGAAGGCACTCCCCAGACTCTCTGCGATACCCAGTGAAAGACCGGCAACCAGAATACCCGGTATGGACCCCAGACCGGCGATAACAATTATTTCAAATCCACGAACCGTCGGAGCCGCGCCGCACAGCGGGTATACCAGAAAAATCGGGGCCAGCAGCGCACCGCCGGCGCCTGCCAAGGCGGTCCCCAGCCCGAAGGCCAGAGTATCGTATTTGAGCACATTGACCCCGGCGGTTTGAACGCCGGGCCGGTTTTGCGCAACTCCCTGAAAAGCTTTGCCGGCCCAGGTCTTTTTGATGAAATAGTAAAATGCCCCCAGCATGACTAGGGAGCCGATCAGCGCGATCAGGCGATTTCCGCTGATGGGCAGCGTCAGCAGCTGGGTCGGACCGGCGTAATCGGGCGGTGTATAAATATAGGGACCGCCGATAAGCACCGCCATGTTGCGCAGGAAGATCGCCAGGGAAATGGTAACAATTGTCGCATATTCCATTTTGGCTTCAATAATACCGACGAACATCGGCTTGATCAGTATCCGTTGGACCACGGCACCGAAAATGAAAACAACAAAAGCCGCGATGACAATTCCGACAAACCAGAGATTCGGACCGAGGATGTAAGTCAGCAGCAAATATTGGACATAGGCCCCGATCATGAAGAATTCGCCCATGGACCAGTTGATCACTTTCATGATACCGTAAATGAAATTGATCCCCATGGACATCAGGCAGTACAGGACCCCCATGATGATCCCTGAAATTAAAAACTGGCTGAAGAGATGCAGGTCGATGGCCCTATCCTCCTTTCACGGTTAAGTTTAGGCTTTCAACGTCTTATTCGATAGCCCGACTTCTCAAGGTCCCAGCAATCCATAATATCCCTGGAAAGCTTATCTTTTGCAATTCGCTGGGTAGGCGTTTTTTCAAAATCTTCAATAAATGCTATGTAGCGCGGTATCTGGTAATAGGCCATCCGCGGCTCACACCACTTAATAAAATCAAGAGGGTCAAGCCTGACGCCGGACGCACATTTTATGAAAACCTTTAAATCCTGTTCACCGACTTCTGCCGCCACACCGACGACGGCGCTTTCCTGAATGTCCGGGTGCGCGTTGATGATATGCTCGACTTCCCAGGCCGATATGTTTTCGCCGCGGCGACGGAAACTGTCTTTCTTGCGTCCCAGGTAGTAATAATCGCCCTCAGCGTCGCAGCAGGCCAGATCGCCGGTGTAAAGCCAGCCGTCTCGCAGCTCGGCTCCGGTCCCCGCCGAATTCTCCAGATAGCCCTGCATGATCAGGCCGGGCTCTTGTTCCCGCACGCAGATTTCGCCGCTTTGACCGGCCTCGACCGGCTGTCCGTTGTCATCGACAATCCGCAGCTCAAAATACGGGTAGGGCTTGCCGATTGATCCCACCTTACCCGTTCGGTTCAGAGTGGTAAAACAGGAGGCTTCGGTCATACCATAGACTTCGCGAATTTCGACCCCGAAACGCTGTTCAAAGGCCTTCCACGTGCCCTTGGTACAGCCTGCACCAAATGCGATCCGCACGTTGTGATCCCTGTCATACGGACCGGGGGGCTGCTTCAGCAATATATCGAGAATACCGCCGAGATAATGCAGCTTGGTGACCTGATATTTTCTCATCTGCTCCCAAAACCGGGAGGCGCTGAAGCGCGGCACGATTGCCAGTTTAACGGGTTCCAGCAGGGCCAGCACGCACATCTGGGCACCACTGGTGTGGTAAACAGGCTCCCACAGTAAAAAGACGTCACCCGGACGAACATCGGCCGCCCGGCCGGCAGCAGCCGCGCAAGTTGTCAACATCTTTTCGGTCAAAGGGGCACCTTTGGGCGGCCCTGTCGTACCCGACGTAAAAAAAACAGCGCGAACTTCATCCATCGTTGCGGCCGCGCGCAGCGGTGCGCCGCTCCCTTCGGCAACCAAGGCAAAATCGTACCCATCGGCTGGTTCCGCCGGGGCTCCCGGGTTGCGAATGACCAGGGTATCGAACGTATTAGCTGCTGGAAGAGACTTCAAATGCGGCCAGAATTGTGCATCCGCAATTACAATGCGGGGTGCTGACTGCTTAAAAATAAACTCCAGACCTGCGCCGCGCAGGTTGGTATTGACCGGCACCCAAACAGCCCCCAGTTTTGCCAGCGCAAAAAACGTAAAAATGTGATCCGGGTGATTGGTGAAGATGACGGCCACCCGTTGACCCGCCGCAACACCGAGTTTCGCCAATCCATTCGCCAGACTGTTTACACGGGATTCCAGAGTCCTGAATGTAATTTCGCCGTCGTCATGGATACCGAAGACATCGTCGGGCGTCTGCCGGGCGCGGAGCTCCAACAGCTCGGCTATGGTTTTTTCAAATGCCATTGGTACCAAAGAATATGGTTGATTAAGTTGATTGGGTTGATTAAGTTGATCACGTTGACTTGAATAAGGTCAGTTATACATAAGGACATAAATCATTATTACTCATTGGTCGATATGGGCTATAAGGGATTTCCTCTTCGATAAAACCGGCCGCTCCATCGTTAGCGGCGGCGCTGACACCTCATATGAAACTACATCTCACACAGAGCGCTCAGAGATCACAGAGGTCTGGGTTTACAGGCGCCTGCGGCGAAAGAAAAATGTTCTCTGCGGTCTCTGTGAGCTCTAACGGCTTGTCGGGTCGTAGCTCGAAGAGCGAAGCCTGAAAGTGGGCGTGATATTAAATCCAACTGTGTCCGATTTCCAAAAGTTTCTTTTATGATCAGACCGGCCGTTGTTTTGGCCGGCGGCGGCGCTGACACCTGAACACTGAAACCTATATTCCTCCTGGCTCAATCAACCTAATCAACTGGATTTTTCCTTCCGGCGGCGTGCTCCTGAAGAAATTTTTCCATAGTTGCCTGGGGCTCTCCGGTTGCATAGGATTCATGATGGTACCTTACAGCGGCGTCCAGGGCCTCCTGAAAACCGGCTTCCGTCACCTCACGGAACCGCTGTTTATCCAGCCGCATGGCCACCGGCGGTTTTGACGCCAGCATCCCGGCGGTGCGGATGGCTTCGTTCATCAATTCCTCCCGGGGAACCAGCTTGTGAATCAACCCGATATGCAGGCATTCTTCCGCCGCCATCATCCGCCCGGTCAGGGTAAGCTCGATGGTTCGGGAAAGGCCCAGCATTTCCCTCATAATCCACGGGCCGGTGATACTCAAAATACCGGAGTTGATTTCGGGCTGGCCCATGGTAACCTCCGGGTGTCCGATGCGGACATCGGCCAGCAGCGCCACTTGAAATCCGGACCCCGCTGCAACTCCGTTCAAGGCTGCAATCAACGGTATGGTCAAACTGCGAATCAAACCATACAGACTGCGCCATTCTTCAATCCAGCGTTCTGCACCCTGAGGATCGAAGGTTTTAGCCTCTCCGAAATCCTGGCCGGCACAAAACGCACGGTCGCCGGTGCCGGTAAGAATAATGGCCCGAATGGCCTCATCTTTGTCATAATGTTCAAGCGCCTGCGCTATTTCGTCTCGCATCGGCTTGTGCCAGGCATTCAAGACATCGGGCCGATTCAGCGCGATAATCCCGATGTTACCTATTTCTTCAGTCTTAATAGATTCGAACATTTCGATGGAGTTCTCCTTTAGTTGCCGATTCGGATTGCCGGTCAGCGAGCATGATGATAATTAATAAGTATGATAGAAGTCAGTTGTATGTTGTCGGTTTTGCGTTAAGAAGAATTGGGAGCCTTATCTTCCGGCGCTCCTCTGAGAAAAATGCTGTTATAATGTGATCCGTTTTTAACGCTAAACAACAAGCCACACACAACAAACCACCTGAACCCTGATCGAGCCTGAAGACTCGATCAGGGTGTTATTTATGCAGTTCTCTCAAAGGTGCGTCACTTGCCAGCTGGAAATCGATCAGGGCCCGGCAATTTTGCCGTCTCCGCCGAATTGCGGCGGATATACCAGATGTGACTCGGTAAACGGCTGCCGCACCTCCGTTTCCTGGAGGATCAGATGCGGCGGCGACACATTGTGCCATTTCAGACCCTGCGGCTCCTCAAATTTCACGTTTCCGCTCCAGTCCTGATAGGTATTGCCGACCAGCGCCTTTTGCAAGGCCTTGGGATCGTCGGACTGGGCCTTGTCGAGCGCCTGGGCGATGACGACCAGTTCGCCGAAGACGTTGAGCGCGTAAAAAGTCGGGTCTTCATCATGAGCGGCTTTATATTTGGCCGCCATCCAGTTGCCGGATTCCGACATCAGCATGCCGGGCTTGTAGTAGGAGGTGTACATGACCCACTTGCCTTTATCCCCCACAGCATCCCAGTATTCAGGGCGCACCGGCCAGGCAAACGAACCGAGCATTTTGACCTGCGGGAAAAGCCCGATATCATAGGCCTGTTTAACCATCAGATAAGCCGGAGGCCCCACACCTATATTCACGATCAGGTCCGGTTTCCAGGCTTTGGTCTCCAGCAGCATCGGGGTCATATCCGTGATGGTCCGCGGAAAAATGATGGACTTGATTTCCAGGCCGGCATCCTTGCCGTAATCTTTTACATAGGTTTCAAAGCCGGTGCCGTAGTCCGTATCTTCGGCAATAACGGCCACCCGTTTAAAATTCATGGCCTTGGCGAAATCAATCCAGAATTTGGCCCGATCGGGCGTCAATGACATGATGCTGAATATATAGGGATTCTGGGACTCGGTGATTTTAGGGCTGGACGCACCCGATGAAAACAGGGGTACCTGAAGGTCTTGGGAAACTTTGTTCACCGCCAGACAAACAGAGCTGTGATATTGCCCCACGACCGCCACCACACCGTCTTTCTGAACCAGCTTGCGAAATCCCGCAATGCCATCGGCCGGGGTTCCGGCATCATCTTCCACCACCAGTTCCACGGTCCTGCCGCCCAAAACGCCGCCCATCTCCTTGTTGATATATTCAATTGCCAGTTCCGCGCCCCAGCGCATTCGTTTGCCGGCGGCCGGATCACCCGGCGGCGAAAACGGCGATAGGAGACCCAGTTTCACGGAATCCTTGGCAGCCGCCGGTGATGGCCCCAACCCCCATAGTACGACCACCAACGCCATTACCGAGATGAGACCAAACGATAATTGTTTACGGCTAAAGATTTTCATCAGTAATACCCTCCTTTCTTTTGATTAGTGAACTCAATCAACCCATCAACTAATCACCCAAAATCCGCCGCGGCATAATACCCTTGTATTCTATTCTTACCAGAGTTTCATAAACCATATTGGTCAGCGTGACAATATCAAAAACCGGAACGTGAATCTTTTCCTGAATCAGGCGGGCAAACGGGGGCAAATCCGTGCATTCAATCACCAGTGCGCCCATCTCAGGATGATCCCCGGCCAAGCCTTCCACCACGGCCAGCACTTCCTCCGCCAGACGCGCCACATCCAGCTCCCGGCGCCGGCCCTCGATGACGACTTCACAGAATTCTTGCCGGTCATCCATGCCGGCCACACAAACCGGCACCGCCTCCGCTCCGACCGCTTTAAGGTGCGCTGCGGTAAGCGTGCCTTTGCTGGCGGTTAAAATTCCCACTTTTTGGTTCCGGCGGAGCATACGATAGACCATGGGAATTTGAATCAGGCTGGAAGTAAAGACCGGGATGTCGACCGAATCGGCGAGTTCATCCTGAAACAGCGCCAGAAACCCGCAGCTTCCGGTGATAGCCATCACCCCTTCCTGTTCGAGGTCCTGCGCGGCTTTGATGAACGGATTTAATAGTTCCGGGTCGGCTTCTTTGACAACCCGCCTGGCCGTGGCACCTTGGACGATGCGGTACATGACCGGAAACCGGAAGGTGGATGCGTTGCGGATGTGACCGGGGGGCCGGCCGTAGTAAGTTTCCAGGCAGAGGATGCCGATGGGTATGCCGCATAAATTGGTTCCGCCTTTTAAGATCATCGTTTCAGCTCCTATGTCAAAAACTCCAAAATAACCCCACAAAAAATTCCAAGCCAGTTGCATCAATTTTCAGACCCCAGCCAAATCAGGCGGCCTGCAGCTCAGATGTACAAAACGGGCAGCGCGTGGCCTTGATCGGTATGGTTGAAAAACAATGGGCGCACTCTTTCGTGGTTGGTTCGGCCGCAGGGACCGGCTTTTCGCGCTTGAGCTTGTTGAGCCCCCGGATCAAGAAAAAGATGGCAAAGGCGACGATCAGAAAATTTATGACGGTGTTGATGAACAGGCCATAGTTGATCGTTACGGCCCCCGCTTTCTGAGCGTCGGCCAGAGCCAGAAACGGCCCCGGGGTGGTACCTTCCTTCAGAACGACGAAAAGATTGGAAAAATCTACGTTGCCCAGCAACAGGCCGATCGGCGGCATAATGATATCGGCCACTAGTGATTTTACGATCAGACCGAATGCCGCTCCGATAATGATGCCGACGGCCATGTCCACGACGTTGCCTCTCATGGCAAATTCTTTGAATTCTTTAAACATGACACTTATCTCCTTTCGTTTGCCTATGAAAAAAATGACCTCCAAATTACATCGATTCCTGCAAAATCAAGGCAGGCACAATGCGGCCGCTACAGCCCGTTCAGCATGATCCGGGCATCCGCCACCACGCACCGACTGGCGCTGCATTTAACGGGATTGAGATCGATCGATGCCATATCATTTTCCAAATCCATGACCAGGTCTGAAAAAGCCAGCATCAGCCGGGTCAAAAGGGAAACGTTGATGGGTTCGGCGCCCCGGTAGCCCTGGAGCAGTTTGGCACCCTTGAGACCCGCCAGCATCGCCGGCACATCTTTTTCGGTAATAGGCGCCATGCGGATGCTCGTATCCTGGTAGATTTCAACGCCGGTGCCGCCGATGCCCAGCAGAATTACGGGCCCGAACTGAAAGTCGACCTTGGCGCCGACGATCAATTCGCTGCCCGGCAGCACTTCTTCCACCAACAGCCCGGCAAATCCCGCCAGGGCTGAAAATTTTTCGAAAATACCCGTCAAACGGAACGCATCCGGTACACCGACGACCACCCCGCCCGCCTCCGATTTATGGAGGATTTGGGCCGAAACCACCTTGGCGACCACCGGCCAGCCGATCCGTTGGGCCGCAGCGACAGCTTCCGATGCAGTGGTCGTAAGCTCATATTCCGGCACCGCTAAACCGGCCAGAGAAAGCAGCCGTTTGGCCTCGGACTCCAGGATCCAGCCGTCCTCCCGTCCGTTTTCAAGGATGGCACGCATGTCTGCGGTCAGCATGTCTTGTACCTCCGGATGGCCTCAACCATCAGAACCGCCCCTTCAATCGAAGAGGACACCGGCACGTTGTTCAGTTCGAAACCTTCGATAAGCATGCGGTATTTTTCCTGGTGGGGTACGTAGGCCACCAGGGGTTTACCCTCCCGACGCAGCACATGGCTTAACCGTGCTCCCAGATCCATACTGATTCCCGGTGAATATGGCAACAGCAGCAGGATCACGGCGTCGACTTCGGGCGAGGTGCTCAGACCGCCGGCGGCCGCCACAAAATCCTCGTCCACCGCACTGCCGGTAAGGTCAATGGGGTTTTCAAGGGAAGCAATCGACTGGATACTGGGCGACAGGTTTTCCCGGATCAGCCGGCGGGTCTGCTCGGATAAATTCGGCAGTGTAAGACCGTGGGCGATGCAGACATCGGACGCCAGAGCCCCGTGACCGCCGCTGACGGATATAATTCCCACCCTGCCGCTAACGGACGTCTGATAGCAGCTCAGGGCTTCGCAAAACGACACCATCTCGAACTCGTCCTGCGCTTCCACAATGCCGTACTGGGTCATGACCTCGGAAAATACCCGGTAGTCGCCGGCCAGCGAAGCCGTGTGGCTCGAGACGGCCCGGCGGCCTGCGACGGATTTACCGGCTTTGAGCATAATGATCGGCTTGCACAGCTGAGCTGCCTTCTGCACGAACCGGCGGCCTTCATTGCGTTTAAATCCTTCCAGATAAAACGCGATAACGCGCGTGGCGTCGTCTGCGGCCAGGTAATCGAGCAGATCCAGTTCCCGGATCAGGGCTTTGTTGCCGATGCTTACCGCCAGGGAAAGGCCCACACCCTGTTCGGCAAATTTAACCATCTGATCCACCAGCACGCCGCCGCTCTGACTGACCAAGGCCACGCTGCCGGTTTCGGGCCGGATCAGGCGCTCACCGGGCAGAAAGAAAGTGTCAAAGCGGGTGGGGGCATAGACGCCGAGACAGTTCGGACCGATGAAGGGGAAATCCGCTGCCCGGGCCAGATCAACCAG
The DNA here is from genome assembly GCA_963769935.1 of uncultured delta proteobacterium. Classification (GTDB taxonomy): domain Bacteria; phylum Desulfobacterota; class Desulfobacteria; order Desulfobacterales; family JAFDCJ01; genus JAFDCJ01. The sequence goes on from CAVYNY010000009.1 coordinate 137,439, forward strand.
TCGGTCCTGCAGGTCCTGCCGCCCGCTTTCGGCAAAACCGCCCGAAATGACGATCGCCCCGCCGACACCGTTTTGAATGCAGGCTTGCAAAATGTCAGGCACGAACTCGGCCCTGGCCGCCACCACCGCCAGGTCGATTTTGGCCGGTATGCGGGAGATATCCTCATAGACCCGGTCGCGCTGAAGGTCGCCGCCCTTGGGATTAACGGGATATACCTTGACCGGGTAGCGCAGAAGGATCTTATTGTAGATGACATTGGCCGGATGCCGGTCATTGGTCAAGGAAACGCCGATGACGGCGATGGTCCCGGGGTTAAAGAGGGGCCTGTAATCCAAATCGACCTCCAAGCTAATTGGCAGTTATTCGTTATTTGTTATTATGAATCCATCATGATTGTTTTAATTCGAAACGGCCACCTTAACGGGCTGTGCAGCTTTTGCCAGGCCTCTTGGATCCTGATAATCTGTTGTGAGCTGAGGGTGGATTCCCCGTATACCTCCCAATGCACCATCTCAATAATCAGCATAATATCAGTTTTTAATTTCGGGAATCGGCAAGCCAGGCGCGTGCCGTACTCCATGGGTGTTTCATCGGATGCCTGAGGTATTCCGCTGTAGCGGCCCCAGCGCAGCAATGCTGCGTAAAAATCAAGGGCGCTTCGTTTGGCACCGGTGCGCAGCATCCACTCATAGCAGGCAAGCAAAAACGCCTTCAGCCGGTGCCACCACCATAAAAGATCGACTTGTTCCCATTTTTCATCGGCACCGTAGCGCTGCCTGAATAGCCATCGAATCGTGTACCATAATGCCAGGCCGGCCACCACAATCCCCAGAGCCAGCAGCAGCGTGCCGCCTCCCCACATCAGAACTTTTTGCATCAGCAGCATCCAGGCGCCGGGTTCGTTCCCTTGCGGGGTGCCGGCTGTGCCGGCCGAGGGAGACAAGCCCGGGGGCTGCTGACCGAATTTCGCATGCCCGAAAATAAACCTGATCACCGCAATCAATATCGGTGAAAACGGTGCGGCGGCACTTTTCATCAGGTCGTATCCGACCACCGAAGCGCTTCTAAGGTACGGCAGGAAGAATAGAAAAACCGCACCACCCAAAATTAAGGCCCCGACGGAAAAACCGGTGAATACGCCGACAGCGTGATAGCCTGATAAATAGTCTTTTTTATGACCATGGCCCTGATTGCGGGTCAGTCCAATTTCCGTCAAACTGAAAATAAAAAAGGGAAAAATCAGCCAGACCGTCATCGAATCATGGAACTGGAGCCCCGCCTGGGTGTGTAAAATCAATTTAATCAGGAAGAGACTGAAAAATGCGGCCACCCCCCGGTCAAACCGTGTGCAGGCATAAAAGTAAGATTTTACCTGCAGCGCAAACCGGACCCCGATCCCCCAGAACATAACGGTATATGCCAAAACAAAAATAAGCAGAAACCACGCCAAATGATCCCGCGGCCGATTAAAAAAATCAGCGAACCAGGCCGGATTCCACAAGGCAGAAGAACGGTAGTAAAAGACATGCACAACCCACAGAACGGTGCCGGCCAGACCGATCAGGTGCATACCGATAATCTGAATCACCCGCCGGCGGTGTCTGCGGAGAACAAGCGTCAGCAACGCCGCCAGGCAGAAAGTTCCAAGAGCCTCGGGCAAGGGATACAGCCGCTGGAAGAATGAAAAAAGCAGAAAGGACGCCCAGGCATAAAGCCAGGTCAGTTCCGCTCCGGCACCGGAGACAAACAAAAAAACGGCGGGATTTCTTTTCAATTCAGACCGGCGCCTCCATACAGATATCCTCGAGAGGAATGCAATGGCTGAATCGGAATTTTTGATCTGCGGCGGGCCTGTTTGGTGCACGGCAGACGACCGACACAACCGGCATCCGGCGGTGTTTGAAAAACGCCAAAATTTCCCGGAACGACTCGCCGGATTCATAGGACAAGCTGAAACCGGTGGTCCCCCAGGGCAGTTTCAAGCCGCGTCTTAGAAAATCGGCCATGTCTGCCAGCGGTGACATCTGCAGCCGGGCCAGTGTCTCGAGGATTTTCGGAACCTGCCGCGGCCCTCGGCCGATCGGCAAAGCATTTGACCCATCGCCGTTCATCTTCCCGTTTGTCACCAAGCCCACGGCAAAACCCGAACGATCGAAGCGGACCGCAGCCGAAGCCGCAACTTCGAGAATTTTTTCAAATTCAGCGTGCGCCCCTTGTTCAGCGAAGCGGGCGACATCAACCATCAGCAATATTTTTTCCTGGGCGGCAGGCTCGCAGATTTTTTCCTGCAGCTGCCTGAAGCGGGCACTGGCTTTCCAGTGGATATACCGCGCCGGCCGCCCGCTCTGATACTGCCGGGTGCCGTAAACATAAACGGGATCTTCGATCGGACTTTTGGCTCCGGGAACACCGAAAAAATCGCGACGCGGCAAAGCAAGCGGCTTTAACGGAATCAGACGGGGATAGACAATGACATCGTGAAAGGATGCTGTTTTTTGCTTTTTCGAATAAAATCCAAAAAGGTCCCCAACGCGCAGTTCCGCGGTTGAGATTTGGTGCACTCCGCGCCGCAGTGCCGTCAAATGCCACTGAAAATCGGCCTCCTGATACCAGAGCAGGCTGCATTCTTTTTTAGACGATGCAGCGTTCTCGGCCGACAGGAAAGACTTTGAGAAAACAACCGACAATTGGACCAGCACCGGCAGCACCTTTGCATTTTGAACCCGGGTGGAAAGGGTCAGCGTTTCTCCCGGAAAAACCCGTTGTTTGTTCAATACGCTTTCGAAGTGGATTTTGGCCGGGCTCAATCGGCTCCAGCAGTTGGTCCCCGCCATAATTGCGATGACAACCAGGCCCAGCACCGTCAAATCGCGTTGATCGTTCAGCAGGGCTATAAAAAGAAAAAGGACCACAAAAATCTGTATCAGGGGGATGATTAAAGCAGTCGGCAGTCTATCTTGATTGGTGTCCATAATAAAGAGTTCATCGTTGATAGTTGATAGATGATCGTTGATAGTTGATAGTTCATAGTTCATAGCTGATAAAAGTGGCTGGAAAGCTTGAAAGGGAAGAAGAGAAGAAGGTGAGGATAAGAAGATCAGAAACTCAGAAACTCAGAAAAAAACAGGCATTGCTTCCCTTCTACCTTATAACTCAACAAACTCAACAAACTGAAACCCTTTTTCCTTTCACCTTTAGCCTTTTACCTCTATCCCTTTTTCTATCAACTATGAGCTATGAACTATCAACTGGCGCGTTCGCGCCGCCTTCAACCTTTATCTGCTTCAGCCTTATTCAACTCATTAAACTCAACAAACTCAACAAACTCAACAAACTATCAAACTCTATCCGCCTGTTACCTGCCCCAAATCACTCGCCCACCGGTACGGCTGTCCCGCCGATAATATCTTCGACAACCTGTTTGGTTTCAGCGCCTCGCAGCCGTTCTTCTTCTTTGAGAATCAGGCGGTGGCACAATACCGGACCGGCCAGCTGTTTGACGTCGTCGGGCAAAACAAACGCGCGTCCCTGCAAGGCGGCCAGTCCCTGCGCGGCCCGCATCAAACCGAGCGTTGCCCGCGGACTGGCCCCGTACTGCAGGGCGGAATGACCGCGCGTGCCCCTGACAATATCGGCGATGTAAGCCCGCACGGGCCCGGAGACGCGTATTTGCCGGCGGGCTGCCTGCAGCTCAACAAAAACCTCCGGTTGGATGACGGGTCCAAGTTCTTCGAGCGGATCTTTTTCCTGGAAACGTTCTAAAATCGTAATTTCTTCCGCGCGCTCCGGATATCCCAGGTCGATTTTTAACAGAAACCGGTCCAGTTGGGCTTCAGGCAGGGGAAAAGTCCCCTCAAGTTCAATGGGATTCTGGGTTGCAATTACAAAAAACGGAGAGGGCAGCCGATACGTCCGGCCGTCAACCGTCACCTGCCGCTCCTCCATGCTTTCCAACAGGCTGGACTGGGTACGAGGAATTGTGCGATTGATTTCGTCGGCCAGAAGAACATTGGTCATGACCGGTCCGGGTTGGAACTCAAAACTACCCGCCTGCCGGCTGTAGACATTAAAGCCCGTTATATCCGACGGCAGCAGGTCCGGTGTGAACTGCACCCGTTTAAAGGCCCCGCCGATGCTTCGGGCCAGGCATTTGGCCATCAGGGTTTTCCCCATACCGGGCACGTCCTCGAGCAGGACATGCCCGTCGGCCAGCAGGGCGACCGTGAGCATCTCGACACACTTTTTTTTGCCGACGATCACGCGCGCAACATTGTCGATGATTTCCTGACACAGATTGAAATCCAAAAAAATTCCTCCGGAATATTTTTATCCATGGACTTTGACCAGCATGGTCAAACCGAGCTTTTCAAGCTCGGCCTCATCCGGCCGGCCGCTGTCGGGGTTCCAGCCCATGGCCTGCCGGTATTCCCGGGCCAGATTGTCGATATCCAGGGTAACGCCGGCCACAGGGCCTTCCTGCTGGGGCGGACGACCAGCCATGCGCTCCGGCAATTTGAAGTCGGCCGGCTGAATGCCTTCGCGGACATTGAAGCTTTGCCGCAGGGTCTGGATGCGCGCACCGGTGGTCAGGACATCGGCCACAGAAAGGTTCCATCCGGTCACGGCATTTAAAAAATCGACAAAGGGAAAATTGCCGAAGAACATCAGCGGCATGAGACATAGACCCGCGCTGGCGCCGGCCTGCAGATAGCTGGATGCCGTGGCGCTCATCGGTCCCTTGCCGGTGTAAGCGTAGCGTTCAAATTGTTCGATCTTCAACTCGGCATACGGCGCAAAGGCGCCGGGGCCGCCGTCGATGCGCGCCATGGGGGCGGCCGTGTGGCGCCCCGGCGTGGGGTCGCACACAAAACCGGTGCCCCGGCTAGGCAGAAAAAGGGCATTATGCAGCCCGGGCTCCTGACCGCCCACGTGCATGGCATACTTTTCGGCGCCGCCGCCGATTTTCCGCGCGGCAATCCTGACCCCGTCCGCCAGGATATCGCCGAAGCCTTCCCGGGCGGCCATTTTGCCCACCATGGTGATCATGGCTTCGGCATTGCCCCAGGTCAGGGGCACGCCGTCCATGTCGGCCTCGGAAATGATGCCGTTTTCAAAGCACTCCATGGCAAAGGCCAGGGCCGTGCCGGCCGAGATGGTGTCCAGGCCGCTGCGGTTGCACATTTCGTTTAACTTGATGATGGCCTCAAAATCGTCGCACAGGCACATTGTGCCGAAAGCGCCGATGGTTTCATACTCGGGCTTGTGGGTTTCACCCACCGGGTACTTTCCGCCGGTGACATTGAAAATGCCGCCGCAGGCAATCGGGCAGTTGGCACAGCCGTATTTGCGGCTCTGGTGTTGAAGGACGGCATCGGCATCGGCGATTTTTTCCAGGTTGGCAAAGGACTGGGTGCCGGTCATTTGCCAGTTTTTGACCGGGGTGGCGCCGGAGGCCACCAGCCCCGCAGTCAGTCCGCAGGTGCCGTGTTTTATCAGTATGTCGGCAAATCCTCCCATGGCACGCATTTCGGCAATAAAATCCTTGCGTAGCCTCTCCAGAGCTTGGTTATCGGCCACGGCCGCCTTGCCGGTGCCGCGCACCGCCACGGCCTTGAGCTTTTTGGCGCCCATCACGGCCCCCACACCGGAGCGGGCGGCCGCCCGGCCCCGGTCATTGATGATGCCGCTGATCAGTGACAGCTTCTCCGAAGCGGGTCCGATGCAGGCAATCCGGATTTTCCTGTCGCCGGCCGCGGTCTGGATGGCGGTTTCGGTTTCGACAGTGTCTTTGCCCCAGAGCTGGGCGGCATCCTTTAATTCGATCCTATCATCCGTGATCATCAGATATTTGGGAGAAGCGGCCGCGCCGGAGACAAAAACCGCATCCCAGCCGGCGGCCTTCAGTTCGGCGCCGAAATACCCGCCGGAGTTGGCATCCCCCCAGCCCCCGGTCAAAGGCGACTTGCAGACCGCCATGTAGCGTCCGCCGGTAGGTGTTTTGGTCCCGGTCAGCGGCCCCGTGGTGAAGCCCAGTATGTTCTCCGGCCCCAGCGGGTCGACACCCTTTTTCTGGCGCTCAAACAAAATCCGCGCCCCCAGACCTTGCCCGCCGATGAAATCCCGCGCCAGGGTTTCATCCAATTTCTCAGTTATAATTTCACCTTTTGTCAAATCGACAAATGCAATTTTTCCTGCGTATCCGCCAGCCATGGAATATCTCCTGCTGTTTTGATAATACCGATTTAAATTCGAACTCATTGTGCCTAAATCAATTTGTTAAAATAGTCAACAATAACAATAGGGTTGAAAGTTAGACACAGAAGGGATACTATCGAAAAGAAATGATAACCGTTCAGGGGATAATGGTCAATCCGAACCATGGATTTGCCCTACAAACCTGAGCTTGTAAACACGTTTGAATAGAGGCAATCTTGAACGGTGAACTTCGAACCTGTAAACGCTTACAAGAAATGAAGCCGTATTCAGAATCAGAAATAAAAAATATGCTTTCACGGTTGTACTGGGATGTCAAGGTGCATCCTGATCAACTGTATGCGCTCTTGAAGGGTGAAACAAAAAAGGTCGGACACATTGATATCGCCAACCTTTACCATCGAATGTTGATGACATTTGACTGGTACACTATCCTGAGAATCTTTCCGCGAGAAAAGCTGTCGGAACTTTTGGATGAGGCCGTGATTGAACGAATTCGTTTTAAAGATCTGAAAGATAAGTACCACTATGCGAGAGAAAGCATTCTATCATAAATTATACGCCCTGCAGGATCAATTAATGGAGTTAATTCAGAAGCAGGACGTCGATTTTTACCTTACCGGCGGTACTGCTTTGGGAAGGTTCTATTTGAACCACCGACTTTCCGACGATCTAGACTTCTTCGTTAACCAGGCTGCCGATTTCAAGAAGCAGGCAGAACGCTCTGTGGCCGCCATTAGGAAAAGCGGGCTGCAAATCGAAATCGGCACAGCATCTGATTCGTTTCTCAGAATTGCGGTTTTGAGAGACGAGATATCAATGAAAATAGATTTTGTTAATGATGTCATCTACCATTACGGCGGATTTGAAGCGGCGGATTTTTTCCCTAAAATTGACAGTTGGAGGAATATTCTTTCAAATAAATTGTGCGCAATCAGTCGATCAGAACCAAAAGACATAGCCGATTTGCTGTTCATCGCCAAAAACTTTTCTTTTGAATGGCCCGAAATCATAGAAGAAGCAAAAAACAAAGATCTATGGGTCGATCCGCTGGATGTTTCACGAATTATACAAGAGTTTCCGATAAACTTGTTTGATACCGTAAAATGGATGAAGCCGGTTGACCGGGAAACACTGGGCAATGAACTCAAGCAGATGCATGATGATATTTTCTACGGACAATCGAATTCCCTGGCTGGTTTGAGGTAGTTCGTAGTTGAAGGAAAACCAAGTCCCGTGAGTGGTTGGGGCACGCCTCCTATGGTCTAATGGATTAAGGTTGTTTTCCGATATATATTCAATTCTGCACCGGTCTGAAGCCGGACGGCGTTGTCGGACCGCAGACGCGCCGGGCGTTAAACTTGACGGTGCAGCAGCGAATCCGCCAAATCATCGTCAACATGGAGCGGTGGCGGTGGCTGCCGCAGAATCTCGGAATTCGATATCTGCTGGTCAACATTGCCGCCTTCAATTTGACGGTTGTCGAAGAAGGTCAGACCGTGATGCAGATGCGGGTGGTCACCGGTACGCCCTGCCGGCGCACACCGGTTTTTTTCGGCCCGGTTAACATATCAGGCAAATCTTCCAGGTCTTCACTGATCGGCAGTCTTATAGCTGATGGAAACTCCCGCCGAGCTTGACCTATCGATCGTGGTTGCAAAGTTCGGCAGGCTTTGCACGTAATCGAGAAACTCTTGAATCCCGCCCCAATGGCTGGCAACATTGTGGGCCGTAAAGCAGCCGCCCACTTCGAGTTTGGGCGCCAAGGCGATAAAGTAGTTTTTATACCAGTCCTTATCGGCATCGGAAAACACGAAATCAAACGGTCCCTTCAGTTCTGCGACCAGTTGATGGGCATCAGCCAGCCGGGCGTCGATATAGTCGGACAGCCCGGCCTTTTTAAAATTAGCCAGGGCCTGTTGGTAGCGGCTTTCATCTATTTCGATCGTGATGAGCCTGCCGCCGGTTTTGCTGAGCGCCCATGCCATCCAGATGGCAGAGTGTCCGGTGGAGGTGCCGATTTCGACCGCTTTTTGATAATCGTTTTTGACGATAAGATCGTACAAAACCTTCCCATCTGCTTCAGGAATGTTCCAGTCGACCCATTTACCCCGCTGGCTTGCGAGAAACCTCCTTACTTTCTGATCGAGGCCCCCGCTTTTATTGGCATTTTCAGCGAGCGCGGTACACACAATTGAAAATAAAAAGAGCAAAAGAAAAATAAAGTAAAATCCGGCCCTGAAATTTATTGTCATTTTGTCACCCATCTGTCTACCATTTGGCAGCAATTGGAAAGGAGTTTCATCACCTAAGCGGTGGCCGGCGTGACCTGGTGCCGAAAGGTGGACGCATCTCCAACCAGGCATCGGTAGAATGCCGGTTTCAGAGCAAATACCGCCCCTGAAAGGGTCTTTGCATCTCTCACCGAGCAAATAAATGGCAGGGTCTTGCCTTGATGACCCTGCCGTGGATGCCGCTATCCAGTAAGATGTTTAATCAATTCAACTACTTCACTAATCGAAGCAGCCGGATGAATCTCGAATTGAACATATGGTACATATTGCTCAGTCATCTTCATTATTTCCAAATAAGTTCCTTCGGCAACAACATATCCTTTTCCTTCACCGGGAAATGTCCCATAATCTTTTATAATACCTTTTTCAATATCTTGCTTAACCATCGCCGTAAGAAGTTCATATCCGGATCCTCGTTCCTTAGGATCAACCGGTATTCTTGCCTCATTAAGGCTCCAAAGTATGAGATGTTTTGCCATAATTTCGCCTCCCATTTATTCTATTGGTCTGCTGCTTCGGTGTAAATATGGATATTAGCCAATAAAAATGTTTAGGATTCCCAACAGGAGATAGATATTCCCGTTAGGAGATGGATAGGCACAATTTGAGAGGATACTCCATTTTATCTTTGCACCGTTAAATTTTAAGTAAGCACAGCTTGGGTCTGAATCGTTCGGCTTACCAGTTCTCCGCGCTCGCTGGGGATATCTGTCTGTATGACAATCGCAGCATGTCCGATATGAACGGGGGTGGCTACCACCTCGATATGACCTTCTTTTACACCCCGGGAAAAGTTGGTTTTAGACTCTATCGTCGCTGTTTTGGCGCCTTGAGGTAAATTGAACCTATATTATTCATTCTTTTTTTGTTTTGGAAAATTAATTTTTCTATAAAGAGAGCACCACCAGAGAAAAGCACAACCAATAAAGAAGATCCCTAAGCCACCAAAAAAACCGGCAAAAAAAATGCCTAAATCCCCTAAATTCCCCATGCTTTCGCCTCCGAAATGAATTATAAAATCCAATTTAGAATATAGGATATTACAAACTGTGCCGAATTACAGATAATTGGTGAGATTGTCGAAATAGCCTTTTTCGAGGACCCATTAATTTGCGAAATTTGCGGTCCGGAATGTAAGCATCCAATTTCTCTTCTTCGCATTTTTCTAAGGTGCTTTGGTTATGATAATTGGTATCAGCGGTGAAAATCTTGTCCTCAAAATAATCTTCTGATTGACCGATCTTTTTAAGATTGTCTTTGGCGCCATCAACCATAGGAGCAAGATGCTCATTGTCTTGACCGCTGCAAAAGGCTTCTGCTTGCATGACCACCTGATGCTCATTATCCACTAAAGCCTGAGCATTGTACCCCTGGATGGTACCATGAGAGGTCATCATTTTCGCCAATTCGTTATCGGTGACGTTGCTTTGCAGTTCTCGGCCGTTGGCCCCAATCTTAGCATTGTTTTCTGCCAACCACTTCTCAAGGCCGCAGAGTGTCTCCAAAAGGACCATAAAGTGCTGCTGACATTTTACGATTTCCCGGCTGAGCACTGGAGACACATCCGAACGACCAATCCGATTGAATCAACCTTTGCAACGGTAAGGCTGCGGACAAACAAGGTCCGCGGTTGTTTTTCAGCGCAGAGCGTTATCACAATGGCTTTTAAACTCTGCCAGTGTGCGCAGAAACGCTGGATTCGACTTCACCACCCTCAACGCCTGGCAGAAGTCATTAGAGGAGTAAAATTTGTCAATGGTGTCGAAGAAAAACGGATTGCCGCCTGATTCCGTCATACACAACTATTGACTATATCTCCTGAAGATGCGTAAAACGGATTCCTGCGGTATTATTCAGAACATAGCATAATACCATAGATACAGAATGGTCTTTGTCAAGATTAAGAATGGCGCAATGCGGTGAAATCAAATCGCGAAATTAGAAACCAAATTTTATAGATAGCTTGCCGAAGGTCCAACTATCAGTTTTTATTTATTGCAGATACAATTTGGATATATTGACAATATCGTATCAGGAAATCCGATGTCAAATCGAAATCATGAAAATGGGGTTTTGAAAACCAAAAATGGAAAATTCATATCACCAAACCGGCACTTTTTCTGTGGTATATGATTTTTATATCTCAGGGCTCCAAGGTGCTTACTATTTTGTATTAATCGTAGCACCTGCAATTTAATTGTTTGGGGGGTATAAGTTTACAACATATGAAATTTATAGAGTGCTTGTTCCTTACAGATATCGACCATATCGCAGCATGAGAATTGATTTTTTTATATGCGGTCTCATACAACTTTTTGCCTCTATAACAATCGATCCAAAGTGACTTAACCCTATATGCAATTGTCTTGGGGGGTCTCTATAAAAATCAATCCCCCCACATTCCATTCTCTCATCGAATAAAATTGGTGGCAATTTTATCAACCTTGGCCGGTGGAGAAACTTTTGTGCTCCCAGCTTCGATAACCTTCATCAACCAAGCCATATTTCTACCGAGGACTTCCATGATCTGCATGCCTTCAGCGTCCTGCTCCATCTCACCGGGATCTCTGCCATGGGCTACAGTCCAGTAGTTGGCGCTGGGCATAAACATTTCAGAATAAGCAATATAGTGATTAAGGGTATCTATGGTCGGAATGCCTCCGGACCGACGCACGGCGGCAACTGATGCACCCACTTTGTGACGAAACAGATTACCGTTCATTGTGCTAACAAAAAAGGCCCGATCCAGAAAAGATTTTATGGTGCCGGCTGCACCTGAAAAATGAACTGGTGATCCTAATAAAATACCATCGGCGGCTTTCATTTTCTGAATCCATTCATTTACCGGATCATCATCGAACGCGCATTTTTCGTTTTGTTCTTTGAGACAGGTATAACAGGCCACACAGCCCCTTATTTTGTTTTTTCCCACAAGGATCATCTCGGTTTCGATGCCTGCTTTATTAAGCTCTTTAAACACAGCATTCAGGCATCCTGTTGTATTCCCCTTTTCTCGAGGGCTTCCGTTAAATGCAACTACTTTCATTAATCGTCTCCTTTTATCAATAGTTAAAAATTGATTCGTGATTCAAGATGTTGTGGTGAGCCTTCTCACTGCCAATCTATGATATATTGAGACTACATGCAAAATCATTAAAATTCATATAAGTAGATGATCTATCAGAATTTAGGGCTCACAGAATCATGAATTTTTTGACAGATACCCCAGCTATCAACCTTACCCAAATTATTGCAGATACGAAATAGATACATTATGTTTATCTCAGGCGGTTTATGGAGGTCAAACCCAAAAACCAAAAGGAGGCAGACAATGGGATTTTCACAAAAATATATAAACGAAAAATTTCGTCACGAACTTGTGGTGCCAGATATTTGGAGGTAGCGGTTATAAGAATTTCCATAGCGCCATTTTTCGATAGTCTGATAGTTCAAGCATTTAAAGAATTAAGGTAGAATGGCCGGTTCCGGATTTAAGGTAAAATTCAAGCCGCCGGTAACTTGCGGCGACATTGAACCCCATGCTATTTTGAAGTTTGGGCAGGCATACCGGGCACAGGGTCAGCGGCCGGGAAAATCATTAATCCAATTCTAAATTAAGCGATTCCAATACAAAGCGCAGTTGCGTTTGACCACGTGATGCTTAGCTTAAATCTAATACCTGGCAAAAGGGTATCAAAAAATCCACGTGGAGGGCAATAGCTATGGCTAAAAAAATGTCCAGTAAAGAAAGTGTCTGCATGGAAAGGTGCTATCTTGAATCCCGGAATTGCAGGCAAAATGAACCATAGAGGAGGATATTCAAATGCCCATCGAAAACATCGACAAGGAAAAAGACTGCATCAGCAGATGCCAGGAAGAATTTATCGACTGCGTTGAAGATGATCACTCAGATTGTGTTTCAACTTTTAAAGACTGTTCCGGCACCTGCGAACGTTGACCATTGACGGCCGCTGCCGCGAAATCATAATTTCAATATCGTTCGCGCGTCATCGGGTGTCGCCACCTCGCGGCCGTATTCCTGCGCCAGCCTGACAATGCGCTCCACAAACTGGGCGTTGGTTTTGGCCAGAATCCCCCTGTTGTAGTAGATATTGTCTTCCATACCAACGCGTATGTGACCGCCCATGACCATTGCCATCATTGACATCGGCAAATGGCCTTTGCCGATCCCGATAATGGACCAGGTGGAATTTTCAGGGATATAGTCGTGCAAATAGATAAGCGACTTCGGCGTTGCCGGTGCTCCCCAGGGAGTTCCCAGCACCAACTGGAAGTGCAGCGGTTCGTCTAACTTCCCTTCATCCCGCATGCGAAGGCAGGTGAGGAGCATTCCCAGATCGAAAATCTCAAGCTCCGGTTTTACGCCCGCTGTCCTCATTTTTTCCGCCGCCCGTTCAAGAAACTCCGGGGAATTCAAAAAAACGGAACCTCCCAGATTAATCGATCCCGCATCGAATGAGGCCACTTCCGGTTTCAGGTCAAGCGGCGCCAGCCGCTCCTCGGAGGGAAGATTGCGGCCCGGGATGCCGCTGGTGGTCAGGCACAGGATCAAATCGGTTTTTTCCCGCAAAATATCAACAACCTGTCTGAATTTTTCCACATCCTGGGTTCCCAGGCCGGTTTGCGGATCGCGTACGTGGATGTGGACCATAGCGGCGCCTGCCTTCCAGCACTCGACAGCGGATTGGGCAATCTCCTCTGGTGTTATGGGGATGTAGGGCGTGGTTTCGCGCGAAATTCGGCTCCCGGTGATGGCGGCGGTTATGATTAACTTTTCCATATATTTATCCTAAAGCAATGTTTTTGGGGTCTGTGTTTTTAACATAACGCCATTCGACCCTGATTTCAACCGCCCAAATCCAATTTACATATGTTGTGTCAGATCCAATATCTGGTATAATGTGCAATTAAGCTTGTACAATTCCTGATTTAATTTCGCAAAATTATAAAAAGTTTTAAAACCAAATCGGTGTTGCTGAAATTTATTGTGTTCCCGCCGTATGGAGGAGGAGCTTCGTATTTGCGGTAATTCCGGTTAAGTTGATGATTTATTGCAACAATTGCACGTCCACATGCTGAGGCTTTTATCTATGCTGAAAACCCGCTTGAACTTTATCATTTCGCTAATTTTTCTGGTGGGTATGTTCCCAGCCGGCCCGAGCATTGCCGGCAATGACAATCCCTCGGACCTTCCCCGCCAGGTTATTGCCTCCGCGAGTGAATTGGACTATCCGCCATTTTCTTTGGTTCGCGAGGACGGCACCGCCGACGGGTTTTCGGTCGAGCTCCTCAAGGCAGTTGCCCAGGCGACCGGTCTCGAGGTCACTTTTAAGGTCGGCCCCTGGCATGTAATAAAGCGTGAACTTGTCGAGGGCCGGCTTGATGCGCTTCCTCTGGTCTCTTATTCAACAGAGCGCGATAAAGAGCTCGATTTCACGGCGCCTTATCTTAGAATGCATGGCGCAATTTTCGTTCGTCAAGGATGATACATCGATCCATGATGAGACCGACTTAAAGGAAAAGGAAGTCCTTGTGATGCGGGACGATGCGGCGCATGAATACGTCGTCCGGAAACCAATTGTGCAACAAACTGATACTGACTGACAGCATTGAAGATGCCATGCAGCAGCTATCAGCGGGAAAGCATGATGCGGTGGTGGTCCAACAATTGGTCGGACTGCAGATCATTAAAAAGCTTCATCTTTCCAACCTGGTCAGTGTGCGTTCGATTCAGGAATCGAGTTTGAAACCGGCAGCCGAACCACTGTCAGGGTTCCAGCAGAAGTTTTGTATCGCCGTCAAAGAAGGTAATCAGGCGCTGCTGGCACGCTTGAACGAAGGCTTGTCAATTGTCATCACCAACGGCGTCTACGATGAACTTTATGACAAGTGGTTCGGTCCCATTCTGCCGAAGCCCTCCGTAGATCTTGCAACCCTGGTTAAATACCTTTTCTTCATCCTTATTCCATTATTGGTTTTGATCGGCATATTTGGACTCTGGTATTTAAGAAGGGAAGTTGACAGGAAGACCCAAAAATTAAGAGAGCAAATCGCAGTCTGCCAAGCGACCGAGGAATCGCTGGTGCAAACACGTGATACACTGCAGGCTGTTCTTGATGCAGCCCCTGCCGGTGTGGTTGTGGCGGACAGCGCTGGGCGCATTTTGTTGTCCAGCGCCTTCACCCGGCACATCTTCGGCGACTCCACTGCCGAGAACGCTTATGGACCCGACCGCGGATACCGCGTACTCAATCCGGACGGCTCACCCATACCGCAAAGCAACTTACCGCTGTCGCTGGCTTTGGCCGGTCAAGCCGTGTTCGATAAGGAACTGCTCGTAACACACTCAAACGGCACACAGTCCATAATCCTGGCCAACGCAACGCCCCTGAGAACCGAAGCTGCCGAAATCTGGGGGGCGGTTACCGTGTTTCAGGACATCACCGCCCTTAAGCAAACAGAAAAGGCGCTGCAAAACAGCAATACACGTCTGGAATTATTGACCACGGTGGCGCAGCGGCTGCTTCGCGCAGAAAACCCGCAGGCCATCATCGAAGAGCTCTGCCGGTTGGTGATGGCACACATTGATTGTCAATTCTTTTTCAACTACCTGGTGGATGTTCCCGGGCAACGGATGCTGCTCAACGCCTGCGCCGGTATTCCGACCAAGACGGCCGATTCTATCCGGCAGCTCGATTTCGGGGTAGCGGTCTGCGGCTGTGTGGCGCGTGACGGTGAACGCATCATTGCCGAGCACATTTGCGACAGCAATGATCTTCGGACACAACTGGTCAAATCCTTCGGGGTGCAGGCGTACTGCTGTCATCCCATGCTGGTACAAGACGAACTTATCGGCACGCTTTCGTTCGGAACTCGGACCCGGTCGACGTTCACCGCCGACGAAGTTGAATTGATGAAAACAGTCACGGACAAGGTGGCAGTGGCCATGCAGCGGTTGCAGGCAACCAGGGCCCTGCGGGCAAGCGAAGAGCGCCTGAGATCCTCGCTCGCTGAAAAAGAGGTGTTGTTAAAAGAGATTCACCACAGGGTGAAAAACAACATGCAGGTTATCTCCAGCCTGCTGGATTTGCAGGCCGACGAAGTCGAGGAGGCCGCCATGCGCGACATTTTCAAGGACGTGGTTTATCGCGTGCGTTCGATGGCCATGGTCCATGAGAAGCTCTACCAGTCAACCGACCTGGCCCGGGTAGAGTTTGCCGATTACGCGCAAAGCCTGTTGGGTTACCTGTGGCGGGCCCAAGGGGCCGCGGCCTCCGGCGTCCGGTTAAACCTGGACTTAAAACCGGTTTTCCTGCCGGTGAACGCAGCGGTGCCCTGCGGTCTGATCCTGAACGAACTGTTCAGCAACGCGTTGAAGCATGCCTTTAACGGACGTAACCAAGGCAAGGTAACCGTGTCGCTTGACGGCGACCGCCAAGGCCGGGTGCGCCTCTGCGTGGGCGACAACGGAATCGGGTTGCCGCCGGAGCTTGACTGGAAAAATGCCCGCTCCCTGGGTCTGCGCCTGGTGCATATGCTCGCCGGGCAGCTGCAAGCTGCCGTGGAGGTTGCAATCGATAAAGGAACCGAATTCAGGATCACATTCGAAGCACCGAAGTCATGAGCCGAATCATCATCATCCTTCAAGTAAAGAATCCTGACCCAGCTTCCTGTCCGTGGGCCTACAGCCCGGCTTCCGGCTCGTAGAGCCTACAGCTCGGAGAGAGGGAGGACCAGGTTTTCAATGTTGGAATAGATTTAAGGGATTCGTACAGACGCCGAACAGCTGACAACAGGCGAAATCGCTCAATCAACAGCACTTCCGATTAAGCTTCAGAATTTCTATCAGCATTTTATCGCGCCAGTTTTGGATCTTCTCCAGCGAGTTCTCGCGCACAACCGCCATGTCATGGACGCTTTTTACCAGAGCATCCCGCTGCGGCGGCGCAATCTCCTTCCAGGCAGCCATCGATTCCCATCTTACGCTGTAGGACGCTGAATATTTTTCGATAAAGCTCTCGATGCCGTCGCCTGCCAGATAGGCCCGCAATAATGGTCCGATGAAAGGATCGCGCATCCCCATGCCCGCGCAGAATGCGCGATCCACTTCCTCCGCGCCGGCCACGCCGCTTGCCACCAGATCAATGGCCTCGCGTAGAACAGCGGCCTGGAGACGATTGACGATGTAGCCCGGCACCTCTTTTTTGAGTTGCACCGGCATTTTGCCGATTTTTTCCATGAGCTCGCAAGTTGCCTGGACCGTCTCGGGGTCGGTTTGGTCCCCGCCGACGACCTCCACCAGCGGCAGGAGATGGACAGGCAGAAAAGGATGAACCAGCAAACAGCGCTCCGGTCGTGTAGCGACTTTTTGAATCTCACTCATCAGCAGCCCGGAACTGCTGCTGGCAAGAATCGCCTGGAACGGTGCCCGCGCGTCCATCTCCCTGAAAATCATTTTCTTCGCCTGGTAGTTGTCGGGCACGGATTCCTGAACATAATCTGCATCTTTTAGCGCCTCGTTCAGATTGGTCGTGGTCCGGATGCGGTTGTAAGCTGCTCCGGCCGCTCCCTGCAGCAGCCGGCCGTTGTCTTCCAGAAACCCCAGGTTTAAATTGATCTGCCGGACAGCCCGTTCCAGTTTGTCGTCGGTCAGGTCCTGCATCGCAACCGTATATCCCCCGGCAGCAAACAGCGTTGCCCAGCCCTGCCCGATAAGCCCGGAACCGACACAGGCCACGTTTTTAATTTCATTGTGCATTTTTTCTGCTCCCCGGCAATGGAAAGAATCCTGATCCTGATCCAGAGAACCAGGTTTTCAGTACTAGATATTTCATGCATATGCTGATATCAAATTATTTCTTTTAAGGTCAATCTGAATCTTCTGGATACTTTATCATCATGTGATATAGATAGTGCGAGTTAGATTAATGTGCGTGGGAAGCCTCACCCGGGGAGGATGTGTATTTATATTTTACCGAACAAATTTTGATTTCTGAGATGGTTGGAAAATGTGGCTGATATTGAGCGCTATAACTTTACATTTTACCCGGTATGGCCTTATTTTTCCGTTTATCCCATTGCTGGCCGAAAAAATGGGAGCCGGACCGACGACCACGGGATTTATTGTCGGTGCGTTTAGCTTGATTGCCGTATTTCTATCGATACCGTTGGGCGGGTTGGTGGATCGGTTTGGTGTCAAGCGTCTGCTATTGTTGGGTATCATCTGCAATATTGCAAATGCCGTAATTTTGTTGCAGACCGACACGATAATCGAATTGATCGTTGCCCAATTGATTGCCGGTATCGGCTTTCTACTGCATGTTGTTGCCGGCCAAACATTTATCTCACGGCTGCCCGATGCTCACCGGCGCGAGAAAGGATTCGGTTGGTTTAGCTTCGGCGCGGCAGCCGGTCAAAGCGTGGGGCCGATCCTCGGAGGAATCCTGGTCCATCGCTCAGGCTACCCGGCTGCATTTTGGGTGGCTCTAATCTTGTCGAGTGCCGGATTAATTGTATTGGGGCTGAAAAATACCCAAGCGACATGTGCTACAAAATCTTCCTACAACCCGGTTCATGACGCCCGGCTCGCTGGTGCGCTCGCAGTTGATCCGAAGGTTTTAACGACTCTCATAGCGACCTTTGCAATTATTTTTGCGGCCAATCTGCGCACATCATTTTTACCGGTCCTGCTCCGCACTAAAGGCTTAACTGAGTCCACTGTGGGAATATTGATTTCTATTTTTGCAGTCATGTCCACTTCCATCAGGCTTTTATTTGGCAGGCTGTTGGATATATTTGATCGCAAGAAGATTCTCGCATCTTCCATGCTGGCCATTATCCTGGCAGTCGGACTGATACCAATGATGATATCGACTGCAGGATTCGCCATCCTGATATCGCTTTTCGGGCTCGGATTCGGCATGACGCAACCGCTGACAATGGTAATGGTCGCCGATCTGACTGAGCCGCACCAATCGGGTCTTGCCATGGGGCTGCGGTTCACCGCTACCATGGCCGCAAGCCTGATAAGTCCGATTTTTCTCGGATTGATTATCGAGACATTCGGCTTGGATCCGGCATTTTACGTTGCCGCATTGGTCGTTGGTCTGGCCGGAATTCGCATGTTCATCATAAGGCCGGATCTCATTCCCGAACGGCGGAAATAAATGCTCGATCAATTATCTGAGAAATGAAGCAGCCCGATGGGTCAAAGATCTGCGTTGACAAGTCCTGACAGTTCGGCTATTAAAAATATCTGTTTCATCTCACGGCTGCCGTCGCGGTGCTAAGTGCCGGACTGCTGCCGCAGCCGGCAACCGACCGGAATTGGAGAATTAAACCTTCGCCAAAACCGATTTCAATCCCCAGACAACACATCCCACACAATCGCTTCAGAAGAAAGGAGGAGGTTATGATCATCAGAATTTTTAAAAAGGCAGCGCTTATGGTTGGGCTGACGGCCGCCGCCGTATTGAGCTTCGGCGGTCAACCGGCCGTCGCCGAAACGGTCATCAGGGCCAATCTCGATTCTGCGCTCAAGCAGCTGGATCCCATTTGGACCACCGCTTACATCTCCCGCAGCCACGGCTTTATGGTCTATGATACCCTGTTCGGCCTGGACGAAAACTTCAATGTCAAACCCCAGATGGTAGACACCTATACCATGAGCGACGACGGCATGACCTACACGTTTACCCTCAGAGACGGTTTGAAATGGCACGACGGCACGCCGGTGACCGCCAAGGATTGTGTCGCCTCCCTCAAGCGCTGGGGCGCCAAAGACGGCATGGGACAAAAATTGATGGCTGCCACCGCAACCCTTGAGACGGTCAACGACAAAACCTTCAAACTGCAATTGAAAGAACCTTTCGGCATGGTTCTGCTGGCCCTGGCTAAAATCACCTCCAACGTGCCGTTTATGATGAAAGAGGAGCAGGCCATGACCCCGCCGGATGAGCAGATCAAGGATGTCATCGGTTCGGGTCCCTTCAAGTTCGTCAAGGAGGAATTCAAGCCCGGTGTTTCGGCAGTATATGTCAAAAACGAGGATTATGTTCCTCGCAAGGAACCGGCCAGCGGCACGGCCGGCGGTAAGGTCGTGAATGTGGATCGGGTGGAGTTTGTCTGGATTCCGGACACCAATACCCAGACCAATGCCCTGATTGCCGGCGAAATCGACTTTATCCAGGTGCCGCAAACCGACTTTCTGCCGAAACTGAAAGACGCCCCCGGCGTTAAGGTTGAAGTCTTTGACCCCCTCGGACTTCAAACCGTGATGCGATTAAACCACCTGCAGCCGCCGTTTGACAACCCGAAGGCGCGCCAGGCGGTCCTCTGGGCAACCAGTCAGAAGGATGATTTGCTGGCGGCCGTGGGCAATAATCCGGACCTGATGGACCCCTGCCCCTCGATGTATCCCTGCAAATCGCCGCTGGCTTCCGACGCGGGGTCCGAACCGCTCGTCAAGCAGGATTTCGACAAAGCCAAACAGCTGCTCAAAGAAGCAGGTTACAACAACGAGCCCATCGTCGTGCTGCATTGCACCGATGATTTCATTATCTCGAATCAGACCCTGGCCTCGGTCCAAAATCTGCGCAAGGCCGGATTCAACGTGAAGGTAGAGTCCATGAACTGGTCGACCCTGGTGTCCCGTCGCGCCAGCAAGAAGCCGGCCTCCGAAGGCGGCTGGCACATTTTCCAAACCTGGTTCAACGGTCCGGATTTCTTGAACCCGGTGGAGCACATTGCCATCGGTGCCGGCTGCGACAAGGCGTGGTTCGGCTGGCCCTGCGATGCGAAAATCGAAGAGCTGCGCACGGAATTCGGCCGCGAACCCGATCCGGCAAAACAAAAACAACTTGCCCGCGAAATTCAGGAGCGGGCTTTTGAAGTTGTCACCTATGTACCCCTGGGCACCATTTTTTCACCGGTTGCCTATCGCGGTGATCGACTGACGGGGCTGATCAAATGCCCGGTGCCGCTGTTCTGGAATGTCAGCAAAAAGTAGGAATTTAACCGACAATGTGGCAATACACTGTCCGACGAATATTGGCTATCATCCCCGTGGCGGGGGTGATAGCCATCTTTGTCTTTTTGCTGCTGCACCTGGCTCCGGGGGACCCGGCGGCAATTATTGCGGGCGATACGGCCATGCCCGAGGATATTGCCCGCATCCGCGTCAAGCTGGGCCTCGATGACCCCATTTACGTCCAGTTTGTGCGTTGGATGGGCCAGCTGCTGCACGGCGACCTGGGCATTTCCATCTACTCCGATATGCCGGTGACCACCCTGATCGGCCAGCGCATGGAAGCAACGCTCTGCCTGGCATCGGCCAGCATTATCATTGCCGTCTTCCTGGCGGTTCCCATGGGCATCCTGGCGGCCTGGAAAGCCGGTACCTGGATTGATTATGTGGTCATGATATTTGCGGTTTTCGGCTTTTCGGTCCCGGTTTTTGTCATCGGCTACCTGCTGATCTTCGGATTTTCCGTCCACCTGCACTGGTTTCCGGTCCAGGGGTTTGTCAGCATCAGAGAAGGCGTGTTGCCGTTTCTGCGCACCATCACCCTGCCGAGCCTGGCGTTGGGGCTGATCTATGCCGCCCTGATTGCCCGCATCACCCGGGCCAGCGTACTGGAAATTCTGACCCAGGATTATATCCGCACCGCCCAGTCCAAAGGCCTGAATACTTATGCGATCCTGATTCGGCACACGCTGCGCAACGCCGCCATTCCCATCGTCACGATTATCGGCATCGGCATCGCCCTGTTGATCGGCGGCGTGGTGGTCACGGAGAGCGTGTTCAACATTAACGGCATCGGCAGGCTGGTTGTGGATGCCATTCTCTCCCGGGATTACCCCGTGATTCAGGGAATCATTCTCATGTCATCGGGTGTATACTTGGTGATTAATCTGATTGTCGATATATCGTACCGGTTTTTCGATCCGAGGATTGAGTACTAGTTGAGGTTTCAGTGTTCAGGTGTCAACCCAGCCGCCGGCCAAAACAACGGCCGGTCTGATCGAAAAAGAAACATAATAGTTCACCGCAGAGCCCGCCGCCTCTGGCCCATAGGGCCTACGCCCCGGTGGGAGAACGCCGAGAAAGAAAAGTTAAATTAATCTCCGCGCTCTCTGCGCTCTCAGCGGTGAGACACTTCGTAAAAATGGCATCGAATTTAAGAAAGTTTCATATGAGGTGTCAGGCGGATAAAGGTTGTTAGTTTCTTGTGTTTATTGAGTTAAAATGTATAGAAGGTTAAAGGCCAAAGGAGAAAGGCTGGGAGGATGCGAGTTATGCGGCGCACGTCGCATGGCACATGGCTAAAAGTATAGGGTATAAGGTATAAGGTGTAAAGTGTAAGGTTTGAGGTTTGAGGCAAAAAGAGAAAGGAAGAAATGCCGGTTCATTTCTTAGCTTCTTATTTTCTTATCTTCTTCTCTTCTTTCCTTCTCAGCTTCTCAACTTCTTTCTTTGTCACCTTCTTTCCTTTCGAGCCTTCCAGCCACTTCGTCTCAGCCATGACCTATCGACTATCAACTATGAACTATAAACTATGAACGATGAACTATCGACGGCAGACGAAGTTGTAGCGGAACCCGCCAAAGCATGGGGGCAGCGTTGGTTTGAATTTTCGCGGCACAATCCCACCGTTGTCGGCGGTGCGGCCGTTTTAGTGGCCATGACGCTCCTGGCAGTGCTGGCTTCTTATATCGCTGTTGATCCGATTGAAATCAACCCGATCGAGAGGCTGAGACCGCCGTCGCTCGAGCATCTGTTCGGCACGGACAACCTAGGTCGCGACATCTTCAGCCGAACGCTGTATGGCGGGCGGATCTCACTGACCGTCGGATTGAGCGTCGCCGTTTTAACCTCACTGATCGGCCTGTTTATCGGGCTGGTTTCCGGATACATCCGCGCCGTTGATGCCATTATGATGCGGATTATGGACGGATTGATGGCCATTCCTGAAATTTTGCTGGCCATCTCGCTGATGGCCATCAGCAGTGCTTCCGTCAAAACTGTAATCATCGCCATCACCATCCCGGAAGTGCCGCGAATGGCCCGCCTGGTGCGCAGCATCGTAATCACTCTCCGCGAGCAGCCTTTTATCGAAGCAGCTGTCTCCATTGGAACCGGTCTTCCCAAAATTCTTTTCCGCCATGTGCTGCCCAACACCATTGCACCGTTGCTGGTGACCGCAACCTACGCTTTCGCCTCGGCGGTCATCACCGAATCTCTGCTGGGATTTATCGGCGCCGGAACGCCGCCGGAAATTCCCAGCTGGGGCAACATCATGGCGGATGGACGGACCTATTTCGAAATCGGCTCCTGGATCATCTTTTTCCCGGGGGCCTTTTTGACGCTGACGGTGCTGGCCGTAAACATTATGGGAGACGGGCTGCGGGATATGCTGGATCCGCGGCTTTCGCGGCAGTTGTGAGTTCAGAGGTTCTGGGGGTTCCGAGGTTCTGGGTTCAGGGTTAAGCCTAACCGCCAGTTTCCTGGCTTCCCAGCTTCCAAGCTTCTGTTGACCGGTAACGAATAACCAATAACTGATAACAAAACATAATGGTAAATGCGTCAGACAACAGTACTCTACTCGAAGTGGAGGACCTCAAGGTTCGCTTTTATATGCGCGACGGTATCGTCCGGGCCATCAACGGGGTTTCCTTTCATTTAAACCGGGGCGAAACCCTGGGGGTGGTCGGCGAATCGGGCTGCGGCAAGAGCGTGACGGCACTGGCGATCATGGGACTGATTCCCCGGCCGCCGGGACGCATTGAAAGCGGCAGCATTCTTCTCGAAGGGCGCAATCTGCTGGAACTGACCGAAAGGCAGATGCGCCGCGTACGGGGCAATGAAATTTCGATTATTTTTCAGGAACCCATGACATCCCTCAACCCGGTAATGACCGTTGGCGTTCAAATCAGCGAGCTGCTGACACTGCATCAGGGTCTGTCCAAAAAGGAGGCCCTCGCCCGGGCAGTTGAATTTTTGAGGCTGGTGCGCATTCCCGAACCGGCCCAGCGTATCCGGGAGTACCCGCACCAGATGTCGGGCGGCATGCGCCAGCGGGTGATGATTGCCATGGCGCTATCCTGCAACCCCAAAATCCTGATCGCCGACGAGCCGACAACCGCCCTGGATGTTACCATTCAGGCCCAGATTTTAAAACTCATGGGCGATCTCAAGGGCAGTCTGAACACCGCTATTATCATGATCACCCACGACCTGGGAGTGATCGCCGACATGGCCGATCGCGTAATGGTCATGTACACGGGATTGAAGATCGAAGAAGCGCCGGTCGATGAGCTGTACAACCAGCCGCTGCATCCCTATACCATCGGTCTGATGGCCTCCATCCCGCGGGTCGACAGCGGGACGCCGAATGGAGATTCCGCAAGCCGCCTGGAGGAAATTCCGGGCGTGGTGCCGTCCCTGCGCCGAAAAATCATCGGCTGCACATTTGCACCGCGCTGCAAGTATGCCGTCGACCATTGCCGTCGGGTTATGCCGCCCCTGGAAGAAAAGGTGCCCGGCCACTGGGCAGCCTGCTGGGAAACCGAGCGGGTAAAGGCGGACCAAAGCAATGCTTAATAATATGGAATGGATTCTATTATATTTTTTTATTCAGACAGGATAAACAGGATTAGCAGGATTATTTTTTTGTCTTCATCAATTTCCGCAAGAAATTGATGAAACACAATCCACCTTCGGTGGAAAGCAGAAATTCAGTATGGCCGGCATTCTTTCTTGAATTGTTTGCCCAAAAATTTTTGATACCTTATCGCTTAATAGCTACCTCGCAGAAGGCGATTGAGTATTCTTTGTTTCATCCGGAAACAAAGAATAAAAAAATTCAATAAATCCTGTAAATCCTGTCTAAAAAAAATAAAATATAAAGGAATCCATTCAATAATGATATCTTTTGTCTAGTATAAAGCATCATACAGAGCCAGGATTAACATCGATGCCTAACATTGCTACTCATACGTCCGACATGCCGGTCGAAGAAATACTGGCGGTCTCTAACCTCAAGAAGTATTTTCCGGTCCGGGGCGGTATCCTGATGCGCACGATCGGCCAAGTTTTGGCGGTGGACGGCGTGTCCTTTGATATTCGGCGGGGCGAAACCCTGGGCCTGGTCGGAGAGAGCGGCTGCGGCAAGACCACCGTCGGCAAAACGGTTTTGAGACTCATCGCACCCACCGCCGGGGAGATCCGCTTGAAATCACGAGATATCACCCATCTGGAGGGCAGCGAGCTGCGGTCTGTGCGGCGGGAAATGCAGATGATTTTTCAGGACCCGTATTCATCATTGAATCCGCGCATGTCGGCCCGCGACATTGTCGCGGAGCCGATGGAAAATTTCGGACTGGCAAGCGGCAGGGAAAAAAGAGCACGAGCGGCGACCTTGCTGGAGCGCGTCGGTTTTCGCGCCGGCCAGATGGCCAAGCGGCCGCATGAATTTTCCGGCGGGCAGCGCCAGCGCATCGGCATTGCCAGGGCCCTGGCGTTGAATCCGAGCCTGATTGTCGCCGACGAGCCGGTTTCCGCCCTGGACGTATCCATCCAGGCCCAGGTAATCAATCTTTTAGTGGACCTGCAAAACGAATTCAATCTGGCCTTCTTGTTTATCTCCCACGATCTGGCGGTGGTCAAACACATCAGCCACCGCATCGCCGTCATGTATCTGGGAAAGATTGTTGAACTCGCAGACAAAAAGGACTTGTTTGCAGCGCCTCTTCACCCGTACACGGAAGCTCTGCTGGGGGCCATACCGATTCCCAACCCGCGGGCGGACCGCAAGGTAATCATACTGGAAGGAGATATCCCCAGCCCGATTACCCCGCCGCCGGGCTGCCGTTTTCACACCCGCTGCCTCTATGTTTTTGACCGCTGCCGGATTGAAGAGCCGCCGTTAATTGAAGTGACGGCGCGACATTGGGCCGCGTGCCATTTGCGTCAGCCGCAGGAGAGTTCATAGCTCATAGGTCATAGCTGATAGTTCGGAGTTCATAGTTTGTAGTTGATAGATCATAGTTGATGGGGGTGAAAAGGAGAAAGGCAAAAGGAAAAAGGTCAAAGGAAAAAGGAAAAAGGGTGTTAGCTTGTTGAGTTTATTGTGTTTGTTGAGTTGAAAAGGATAAAGGTGAAAGGTATAAAGAAAAAGTGACGGAAATTATGGATTGGGAAAAAATCTTTCGACTAACGGCTGCCGGAATTGCAATTCTGATCATCATTTCTGGTGGAGATGCCTGGGCGGAATATAAAAAACCCAACATTATACTCATTGTTGCGGATGACCTTGGCTATTGCGACAGCGATCTCTATGGGTGTGATCGAATCCCGACTCCCAACATCGATACGATTGCCCGAAACGGAGTTCTTTTCACGGCTGGCTACGTCACCAATCCTGTTTGCGCGCCTTCCCGGGCCGCGTTGATGACCGGCCGCTATCAGCAGAGATTTGGATTTGAATACAACACCGGCCCATTGAGCCGGGATTACGACCAGGGACTTGGATTGCCGCTGGAGGAAATTACTGTGGCTGACGTGCTTAAAAATTCTGGCTACGTTACCGGCATGGTCGGCAAGTGGCATTTAGGAACCCGGCCAAAGTTCCATCCCCTCAAACGAGGATTTGATGAATTTTTCGGTTTTACGTTTGGGGCGAGTCTTTACATCAACCCCAACCGCAAGGATGTCATGAGCTATTTTAAAAATGGCCGGACCCAACTGCCCGACTGGAAGGGACGTGATGCTCGAAATCCGATTATGCGCGGCACCGTGGCAATTAAAGAGGAATCATATTTGACGGATGCCTTTACCAGAGAAGGCCTATCCTTTATTGAACGACATCATCAAGAACCTTTCTTTCTGTATCTAGCCTACAGTGCGCCACACACACCGCTTCAAGCTACGCTCAAGTACTACGCACGTTTTGAGCATATCAAGGATGAGCGGCAACGAATCTATGCTGCTATGGTTTCGGCCTTGGACGACGGCGTGGGGCAGATTCTAAGCAAACTCAGTCAATATGGTCTGGCAGCCAATACCCTGATCATTTTTCTCAGCGACAATGGGTGTGCCCTCTACACGAAAGCCTGCAGCAATGACCCCTTGCGACTTGGTAAATTATCCCAGTTCGAGGGCGGCGTGCGGGTTCCCTTTGCCATGATGTGGCCGGATCAGATAGCGCCCCGAGCGAAATACGACGACCCTGTCAGCGCTTTAGACATCATGCCGACAGTTCTTGCGGCCGCCAATGCAAAAATGATCCAGGAGAGAGTGTTGGACGGCGTCGATCTGCTTCCCTATTTAAATGGGGAAATCGATTCCCCACCCCATAAAATTCTGTTCTGGCGCGATGGCCCCAACTGGGCTGTCAGGGATGGAAACTGGAAGCTGTTCGCAGCCGAAGGACATTACTGGCTTTTCGATCTTGCCGTGGATATCGGCGAAAAGACCAACCTTGCCGATCTAAATATGGAAGTCTGCCAAAGGTTAAAAAATGAACATGATCAATGGAATGCTAAAATGATGCCACCGCTGTGGGGGCCGCGCGGTAGCATTCCTTTTGAACTCGATGGGGTTAATTTGAAATGGCATTATTAGCAATTGCCCGTTTTGATTTAGACACATTTAAATATAGGAGCCTGCAATGAAGAGGAACCTGCCGTTTCCCATCGTAAAAACCGGAGGCTCTCCCTTCGAGCGCGGCGAACAGTACGGCTCGCAATGCCGGGAGATGATTGCCCGGGTGATCGATTTTTATCGCTGGATTTTTGAGGTCAAATCCAAGCTCAGCTGGGAGCAATCTCTGGCCAAGGGCGCCGAATTTGTGCCTGTTCTCAATAAATACGACAGCGACATCATGGAGGAAATCGAAGGCATTGCCCGCGGAGCGCACCGCCCGGTTGAAGAAATTGTCGCCCTCAACGTGCGAACCGAACTGTTGTTTCTGCTGGCTGCCCAAGCCGGTGGTGGCATTGCCGAATGCACATCTGTGGCCGCAGTGCCCCCGGCTGCCGAGCATACCCTGCTGGCCCAAAATTGGGACTGGTATCCCCAGGTACGCGATTGTTGTGTGATTTTAGATGAAGCGCCGCATGGCCGACCCAAGATCCGGCAGGTGGTGGAAGCGGGCATCATTGCCAAAGCGGGCTGCAATTCAGCCGGAATCGGCCTTTGCACCAATGCGCTGGTAACCAGCGGCTGGCGCGTGGGGGTTCCCTACCACGCCATATTGTGGCGAATTCTGAAGTCCGCAACCATGGCCGAGGCCATCGGGGCCGTTACCGGCCCTACGCGGGCCTCGGCGGCCAATTATCTCATCGGCCATGCGGACGGCGAAGCCGTCAACCTGGAGGCCGCACCGCAGGGGTTGAACGTGATTTTCCCGGACAAAGGCATCATCTCCCATGCCAATCACTGCAAGGTCGGCAACGCCGACATCACCGACTTGACGCCGGCGCTATGGCCCGATACCATCATGCGGGATTACCGGGCCGGCAAAATCCTGCAGCAATACAGCGGCCGCATTGATGCCTCATCCATTCAGCAGGTTTTAAAAGATCATTTTGACAAACCCAATTCCATCTGCACCCATACGAACGTCAATTCGCCGCCCCAGGAACACGGCCAGACCAATGTGTCGCTGATCATGGATCTGACTGCAAAAAAATTCCTCGTCGCCAAGGGGCCGCCCTGTGAGCATGAGTATATTCAGATTGACGACATGGAGGGTTGAAAAATCCGATGGGTCGATATGGCGGTTTAAGGATAGTGCAGTTATTGTTGACATAATCAATGAATTTGGAAGTTGTGCATAGTCAGACATATCGCAGGTTTTCGAGATGGATGATATTTTCGCCTTTTGAGCGGGTATCTCAGGAATCATCAGGGTGAAAAATGCCGAATGCTTCACCCCGGTTGTTTCCTCGATGCACACAGATATTTTTGTCGTTTTAACCTGCGAACCACATTATTGTGACAGTTAATATGTCACAAAAGATTGACTCACGACAAATATAAGGCTATTTTGTCGTAAAAACTAATTTCGCGACAAAAAGATGCCAAAATATATTGCAGAAAATGATCTATCCCCCATTGAATCCCTGCTTGCCGACCGACATGACGGCTGGCGGATTGGGGAACTAGAGAAGGCCCTTGAGGATCAGGGCCTACCCTTCAATCGCCGTACTTTGCAGCGACGGTTGGCCCGGCTCGAAAAAACAGGACGCATCCTGATTGCCGGTGTGGGGCGGGCCACTCGATATCTGCCCGTTGTCGCCGCCGAAAAATCGACTGAAGCCGATGGCGGTATCTTCCTTTCGGCTGATGCAAAGGAGGTACTAAGTCGGATCAGCAGGCCTTTATCTGCCCGCCCACCGGTTGGTTATCAAAGAAAATTCACCGATAGCTATCAACCGAATGCAACTTGGTACCTGCCGGCGGCAATACGAAGCCACCTGATGGCTGTTGGCCGGCGCATGGGTGTCGACTATGCCGCCGGAACTTACATGCGGCAAATTCTTGACAGGCTTCTGATCGATCTTTCCTGGGCCTCCAGCCGGCTGGAAGGAAATACCTACTCGCTCCTTGAAACCGAAAGACTCATCGCGTTAGGGGAAGCAGCGGCTGGAAAAACACCCTTCGAAACCCAGATGGTGCTCAATCACAAAGCGGCTATCGAGTTCCTCGTAGATGCGGTAGATGAAATCGGGTTTGATCGACGAACTATTCTTAATCTTCATGCCCTGCTTTCGGATAATTTGCTGGGTGATCCGTCCGCATCAGGGCGACTGCGCGCTATCCCTGTTGGTATCGGAAAGTCTGTCTACGAACCGCTGGCGGTGCCGCAACTCATCGATGAAATCTTCAGTCAAATACTGGATACTGCTGTTGCCATATCCGATCCATTCGAACAGGCATTTTTTGTCATCGTACACCTGCCTTACCTCCAACCGTTTGAGGATGTCAATAAACGGGTTTCGCGGCTGGCGGCGAATATTCCCTTCATTCGCCACAACCTGTGCCCGCTGTCCTTCATGGATGTACCGGAGGATCTTTATGTCAACGGACTGCTGGGTGTTTACGAACTTAACCGTATTGAGCTTATGAGGGACGTATTTGTTTGGACCTATGAACGGTCGTGCAATCGTTATCAGGTCGTACGGCATACTTTGGGGGAGCCCGATCCATTTCGGCTGCACTACCGGAAAGCCTTAATCGATTGCGTGGGTGAGGCAGTCCGGCAGGTTGGCCGGGGGAATGCTATTGATACCGGAGAAGTCCTTTTAAAGTCAGCCAAGGACCTGGTGCCGGAAAATGACCGTGAACACTTTCTCAAAATCGCTAAAGAAGAAATCGCCGCATTGCACGAGGGAAACTATGCCCGTTTCCGGCTCCGCCCCAGTGAATTTAAAGACTGGCAAAAACGAAAGATCTAGTGGCCACCTACGTCAGACTTATCAAAGGTTTTCCGGCCGGCTGATAGCCTGAGGCTTTTGGACAATATCACAGATTTAGCAGCATCTACATTTTCTGTAAGATTTTTATGCAAGCTGTGCACGAGCGTTCCACCAAACTTTATAGGGAGCATGGCAGGCGCAAATTGAAACACGAATTGAATTGATCTTATAGCTGGGACAAATGGCGATGGCATTTAGTCAACTCAGTCAACAACGTCCCCGAGTTTCCCCTAAAGATCAATTATAATATCAGCCGGCCATGCCCCGATGCATTCTCACTTCTTAGGTACATCGCAAGTATTAAATTCCGGTCTTCTGGCGCTACCCAAAATCTTCGAGTACTACTCGACCCAATCATGGACTGGACTGGCGGGGCTCCCACTAATACATGATGCCCAAATTATTCTGGAAAATGGTCACGTTGGGAATTGGATATCGCAGGTTATTGTTAGAGACATATCTTACCGGCTTGTTGGAGAAATGACAGGTTCCATACCAGATCCCATGGCCATAAGGGCTCGTGTGGCCATCATCCATGTTTTTTGTTCCGAACGTTTGCAGACAGCGGCGTGCCGCATTCGGCCTTACGCTGGAAGGCGTTGGGCGGCGGTCAGCGTCTACTCAAGACGGCGGTTTTTTCCCGAGCACCCGTTCGATAGCCGGCACAATATCCTCAGGACCGCGCACAAGGATGATCTTCGATTTCGGCGCGTTCGCGTGGACGATGTTGAGAACTCGATTGAACCAGACAGTGGTCGCTTCTGTCGCGGGGAAATTTTCGGCGTCCTGTCCGTTGATGTAGCCGCCGATGGCCACGCCATCGTACTCGACTCGCTTCAGCTCCGCGACCAGCCGTGCGTCCCCGGCTTCATCGTTCGTGAGCGCGAAATTTGTCGCCTGGAACCCGAGCGAACGGAGTTTCTCTTGAACGGCGGATGCGATTTCGGGATGTTTGCCGAACCCGAGGATGCGCCAACCCGTAGGTTGTGAGTAAGAGGCAGTCGACATTCCGAAACTGAACATGCTGGAGCCCTCCTTTGGACTCATACTTTCATCAATTCAGCTCGTGAGAAAGCCAAATGTGCACCCAACCCAAACTTAGGATATCATCGAGACTTTGACAACATTACTTGCATTATTATGAAATCATAAAATATTCAAGTATACTGACCGGATTATTGAAAATTTGTAATATTTCAAAAACCGATCATATCCCAAACCATGGCCGAATAGCGACGCCTTCACGGGTTAGGGCTTGATCGCCGCCGTATACCAGAGTGGCGCTGTCCAATGGTCGGCCGCTTAGTTGGCACCACCAGCGCAGGCTGTCGAGCATGTCGCCGGAGAGAGTTTGGGATGATTTAATTTCCACCGGATAAAGTTGACCGGCATCGTCTATGATCAAATCAACTTCATGGCCGGTACGGTCGCGCCAGAAAAACAGAGGCGCGGGCCTTCTGTGATGCTTGTAAGCTTTGACCGTCTCTGAAATCACGAGGTTTTCGAAAAGAGCGCCGCGAAGGGGATGGGTTGGAACCTGATCCGCCTCCCGGATTCCCAACAGATGGCAGAGCAGACCGGTATCAAAAAAGTACAGCTTGGGACTTTTGATTACCCGCTTGCTGAAATTGCGGTGACGGGATCTTCGTCAACCGCGGATTGAATGTAGGACAAAAGGTCGGGAACGTGCTGGATTTCGTCGAGTATGGCAGGGCCTTACAACTGGGACAGAAATCCCCGCGGATCTTCCTGGGCAAAACGCCGCTGGTCGATCAGCTCCAGCGAGATATACTGGTGGGATGGGAAGGCAACTCTTGCCATGGTGGTTTTGCCGGCCTGCCGCGGACCGGTAAGGGTGACCACCGGGTAGTAGCCGGCATCACGGACCAGGTAATCTTTGAGCAGTCTGTTTTTTAAGTTAGAAGCCATGTTGCTAATTTACGATTGGATCGTTGATTTATCAATATGATTAAAGTTTTTTTCGATTAATCTGGCCGTCTTTTGGGCCAGCGGCCTGGCTCGTGTGAAACTTCACCTGAACGGAACAGCGAACCGCAGAATATCGAACCGCAGAATGTCGAAGGTTTAATGAGTTTTTGGTTCGTGGTTATTCGTGTCCCTTCGTGGCTAACTCATATTTTAAAAGACTAAAAAGCCACAAATTAACAATACCTCAAAACCTTGCCCGGCAGCGCGTCTGTCTGGCGCTCGTCCTGGACAACGATCCGACCGTTGACCAGGACGTGCAGGATGCCTTCCGGGAACTGATGCGGCTCCAGGAAGGTGGCCTTATCGATGACGTGCCCGGGGTCAAAAACCACGATGTCGGCCCACATGCCCTCCTTTAACAATCCTCGATCCGTCAGGCCCAGCCGCTGGGCCGGAAAGGAGGTCATCCGGCGCACGGCATCTTCCAGGGTCAGCACGCCTTCTTGGCGCACATATTTTCCCAGGATGCGCGGATAGGTGCCGTAATAGCGGGGATGCGGTTTGCCGTGCCCCAGGACACCGGAGGGATTGACGCCCCAGGCGTCGGTGCCGATCATGGTGTAGCGGGCCGTCATGATTCGGCGGATGTCCTCCTCACCCATCAATTCGATGGTCATGGTGACTTCACCGCTTTCATCGATGAGCAGGGCAAACAGCGTTTCCCATTGATCGGTTTTGCCTTTGAGACGCGTGATCTCGCCGATGCTTTTGCCTTCCATTTCGCGCCATTTCTCCGATTTAACGGAGGCGATGTATATGGCCTCGAATCCGGCGTCTTTAATCCAGTTTTCCCATCCCGGCAACCCCTGGTTGACATCATGCATGATGCGCGCACGGCAGGCAGGATCTTTGAGGCGTGCGATGAGCGCTTCCAGACCGCCCGCATGCACCCAGGTCGGCAGCAGGGTGATCAACGAGGTCATCCCCCGGCTGTAGGGATACTGGTCGCAGGTGATGCTCAACCCACGCGCATTGGCATCTTCCATCAGCTGAAGCGTTTCGCGGCTCCTGCCCCAATAGGCCTTGCCGGCCACCTTGTGATGGGCGATATGACCACCGCGGCAGCCCGACTTTTCCGTGATCTCGATCACTTCCTTGACGGCATCCACCACCGTCGCGCCTTCGCCCCGAATGTGACTGCAGTAAAGGCCGTTGTATTCGGCCACGATCTTGGCCAGGGAGATGATTTCCCCGGTTCGGGCATAGGCCTGCGGGGCATAGATCAAGCCGGTGCTCATACCGAAAGCGCCCGCCTGCATGGCCTCTGCGACGAAGGACTGCATGCGCTTTTCTTCGCCGGCCGTGGGCGGCCGATCTTCGAATCCCGGTCCGCCGGCCACCCGCACCGTACCCAGGCCCACCAGATGGGCCGCGTTGGCGACGCAGCCGTGCTGCTCCATATAAGTAAGATATTCGCCAAATGTGTTCCAGGGCACCGCTTCGAAACTGAGATCCGGCGGCGCAAAAACGCCGTATAATTTGAGATACTCCCGCCGGGTCTCCGGCGCCAGCGGGGCCAGATTGTCGCCGCAATTTCCCAGCAGGCTGGTAGTGATGCCCTGACGGATGGTCGACGGCAGGGTATTGTCGAAGTAAATGGCCGCATCCGAATGGGAGTGCACGTCGATGAAGCCCGGACATACGACCAGGTCTGCGGCATCGATGATTTCTGCGGCCTGCTCATTTTTTAAAAGCCCGATTTTTTCGATCCGGCCGTTATGTATCCCGACATCGCCCCGGTAGCCGGGATTGCCGGCACCGTCGATAATTTTGCCGTTCTTAATGATGACATCATAGTGCATTTCAATCGCCTCCCGAGTCAAATTCTTACCAGCCATATCAAATCTATTTTATGAAATCCAGAGCGATTAACTAAAGTATTCCGATTTTACCCTCCTTGTAGTATAATATAGCCAGCATTAGCATAATTTTTCAGATTTTGCTGATCCAAAAGGTGCTGACTACTGAAACTTGGCAATAATGGTTCCGGCTTGTCCGGGTCATTCTAAGGAGAGGAGTTGTTATGCGTGGAATGTTTATAGTCGGCCTTCTCATCGTCGCATTGATCGTTGGATTGCTGGTCATGAAAAATATGGGAGCCGACAATGCGGGGGGCGTCACCAAAACCCAAGCCCAAAAATACATAAATAAAGCGGAAAGCGCCACCCATGACGTGAATAAAAGACTGAATGATCTCAGCAGGCAAGTGAAGGATGCGAAGGCGGATTAGGTGCGCACGGCGGTTGGTCAACGGCCACCCCGTATATGACACGGGAGGGTAGGAATCAGCTCAGCACCGCAACTTTATATACATACTTCACCCAATCCGAGCCGTAATACCCCTCGGCCACCACGCGCAGCGGAAATCCGTGTTTTTCTGGCAGATCCTCACCATTTACCCGGTAAGCCAAAAACACTTTGTCAGCGAGGATATCCGCGATGGGAAATCGTTCCACCTTTTCATAATTGGCAGGCGGACCGGTAAAGCTGATGTGGGTTGCCCCGGGCCGAATTTGGGCCATTTCAAGTATGGTCGCCACTGAAATGCCTGTCCAGCGAGCGTTGTAGGAAAAAACACCCGGACAGATTAAAAGAACATTTCTTTCGATGGCGGGCAACTGCACGATTTGGGCGTAGGTGAGCTGCAAGGGGCGTTGCAGGTGGCCCGATACTTCAAGCTGCCAGGTCTTCAAATCGACATGGTGATTGGTGGTCCCCATTGTTCCGAACTTATCGATCGGCGTCAGCCGCAAATTGCGTGTATCCAGACTGGCGGGATCCTGGCCCATAAGGGTTTCGGGCCGGGTTCCTTGCGGCAGAATGATCTTTTTGACCTTGGCAAAAGCCTTGCGGACCCAAAAAGCGGCCGGGCTGAAGAAAACACCCATGCCGACGAGAAATCCCAGCAAATTCTTGATAAATTGGCGTCGTTTTTTCATAGTTATATTCCTTTATTCCTGCGGCTGAGTACCTTGCGGGAGCACCGATAGTAAATACCAGGTTAACCCTTTATACGGTCTACTTCACAAGATCATCACAAAATTATCACTTTTTTGTAACAAATGAAAAAAGCGTGGAATTTAAAAGTCAATTCCACGCTTTCCAAGTGAAAAGCTATATGATTTAATCAAGAATAAAAAGATACAGATATCATCATCTTATAACCTTTGAATCCCGCCGGAGCGAAAAACCCTGAATCCGGAACCGATCCCTTAAGTAATGTGCTATTCGACGGTCACTTTGTGTCCATGCAAGCTGTCCTTGAAAGGAACGCTGATTCGCAACAGTCCGGAATCAAATTTTGCCTTGGCGCTCTCACGCTTAACCTCATGGGCAAGCGTATAGCAGTTATCATATCGAAAATCCTCGGCTTCGGCTTTGATGCAAAAACCTTTGTCACCCACGTCGAGATCAACGCTTTCTTTTGATGCGCCCGCCAAATCCACCCGTATATCCAAACCGGTATCATCGTCATTGTGGTTGACATTGATCATGGGAACAACAACTCGTTTTGAATTTTTGTCCATTTGAGTCACCCCCTTTCTTGATAAACATGTACTGGTAATAATCACAAATTTGTTCAAATCAAGATAGTCCGGAGGCTCAAACCGCAATTCGACGCATTTGCCGTTTGTAATTTCGATAATGACAAGATAATATTCCGTTAGCAGCCACCCCGGACATTTAATCATCAGTTTTTCGAACAGCGGAGGTTTGAGCCATGACTGAAATCAGGCGATCTTATTGCGGTTTATGTCATCCCCGTTGCGGTCTCCTTTTGGAAATGGAAAACGGCCGGATTGTCAAAGTGAAAGGGGACCCGGATCATCCCATATCAAAGGGACGAATTTGTCAGAGAGGCAGTTTGATGGCTGATCATGTGGATCATCCGGATCGCATCAATTACCCGCTCAAGCGCAAGGGCGGCAAGGGAGCCGGACAATGGCAGCGCCTGACATGGCATCAGGCCCTGGATGAAGTCGCTAACAAGCTAGGGGATCTTCGCGAACACTACGGCGCTGAGACCCTGGCTTTTACGCATGGCACCAAGCGAACCTATCACTGGGATGAACGCCGATTTTTCAACCTGTTCGGGTCACCCAATATCTGCGGAGCAAACAATATCTGCATGTGCCCGAGCCAGGCGGTAGAATTTGCAACTTATGGCGGCTTCACGTGGGGTGATGCGATGCATACCAAATGCGTGGTTTTATGGGGGCATGCACCATCCAAGTCCAGCCCCATCGGCCTTTATCCCATGATCCTTCAAGCCCAGAAAAATGGGGCGCAACTTATCGTGGTCGATCCCCGCCGAATCCCGGAGGCGGAAAGAGCGGATATGTGGCTTCCCATACGGCCCGGGACCGATGTGGCCTTGATGCTCGGATGGCTGCGGATTATCATCGAAGAAGACCTTTATGACACCGATTTTGTAGCAAACTGGACGATCGGATTTGAAGATCTCAAGACGGCCGCCGCCGAATATACGCCTCAAAAGGTTGCCGAGATTACCTGGCTGACACCCGAACAGGTGGTGAGTTCAGCCCGCTGCTACGCCACGACCAAACCGGCCATGATCACCTGGGGTTTCGGCCTGGACAAGCAGGGCGTCAACGCGACCCAGGCGGCAAGGGCCAGATGTTGTCTCAGAGCGGTGACCGGCAATTTGGATATCCAGGGCGGGGAGCCGCTGGGCTGGAACGAACCTGTCGGCAGAATCATCGGCGACGAGGAAGTAGAATTCAACACTGCGCTTTCAAATGAGCAGCGGGCCAAGCAGTTGGGTGCCGATCAATATCCTTTCTTCGGTTTTCCGGGGTGGTCGCGCAACAGGGAAGCCAATCGCCGCCTGCCCATAGAATACATGCATCCACCCCATGCCGACATGACCTGTGTCGCCCATGCGCGAAGTGTGTTTGACGCCATGATTACCGCCAAACCCTATCCGGTTAAGGCGGCCATCTCGGTAGCCAGCAATCCGTTGCTTTCCCTGCCGAATGTGCGCCATACCTACGAGGCATTGAAGCAGTTGAAACTTTATGTTGTCGGTGAATTTTATCTCACGCCCTCGGCCGCTCTGGCAGATTATGTTTTTCCGATATGTTCCACAGTCGAGACGACCGAATTGTGGCTGACCCCCATGTTCTGTGTGGCTTGTCCCCGCGGTGTTGAGCCGCTGTATGAACGGCGCAACACCTATGATTTCTGGCGCGGCCTGGCGCTGAGACTTGGGCAGCAAGATGACTGGCCATGGAAGACGGTGGATGATGTGTGGGACTACCGGCTCGCTCCGGCAGAACTTACCTTCAAAAAGCTGCTTGAACAAAACGGCCTTTTCGGAAGGCCGCAATACAAGCGTTATGAAAAATTTGGTTTCGGTACACCGTCAGGTAAAGTTGAGCTTCGCTCCACAACCTTCGAGCAGCTGGGTTGCGAACCCTTGCCGGTATATCGTGAACCTTTTCACAGCCCCTTGGGTAATTCGAAACTAGCCGAATCCTTCCCCCTGGTTCTCATTTCCGGGAGCCGGTTTATGCCGATGTACCAATCCGAACAGCGCCAAATTCAGGCGGCCAGAAAAAAAAGACCCGACCCGCTTCTGACGCTTCACCCGGATACGGCGGAAGCCCTTGGCCTGGCTGAAGGTGAATGGGTCAAGGTGGAATCACCTCAGGGGAGCATTCGGATGCGTCTTCATCTTTCCGATATGGTTGACCGGCGGATGGCAGATGCAGATCATGGGTGGTGGTTTCCCGAACGTCGCGAGCAGGACCCCGAACTATTTGGAGTTTTTGAATCAAACGCCAATATTCTCTGCCCTGACGGATCGGAATTTTGCAGTCCGGAGATCGGAAGCTGGCCGCATTCGGCGCTGCTGTGCCGGGTGAGCAAAGAAAGAAGCTGAGAAGCTGGGAAGCTGGGAAGGTGAGAAGGTAAGAAGAGCAGAAGATCAGAGGATCAGAGGATAAGAAGGTGGGAGGTTGGGAAGTTGAGAAGGTGAGAGGTTGCGAACCTTTTTTCAACTCAATCAACCAATCAACCCAATCAACCCAATCAACCCAATCAATTATGAACTACAAACCTTTTATCTGACACTTGATCAGTTTATGGAGGAAAAAATGTTGGCGGATGTATACGGGTGGTGCGGCAAAATACTCGATGTCAACCTATCCGAGGGCCGCATTAACGCACTAATGACCATGAATTATGCCGATCGGTTCCTGGGCGGGCGCGGGATTGCCACGCGGATTTATTGGGAGACGGTCGGGCCTGGTGTGGGAGCCTTTGATCCGGAGAATCGCCTGATTTTCATGACGGGTCCGTTGGGGGCGACCGGCGCCCAAGGGGCTTCCCGTTTTGAAGTGGTGGGAAAGTCTCCCATGCTGTTGCCGGAGGGGTTCTGCTATGCGAACCTGGGCGGATTTTTCGGTCCCTACCTGAAAAGAGCCGGCTACGACGGTATTGTCGTCTCCGGACGATCCGAAAAACCGGTCTATCTCTGGATCGAGGACGGCCAAGCCCGCCTTTTGGATGCCTCGGCGCTCTGGGGCAAGGGTGTTTATGCGGTTCGGGACACCTTAAAAACACTGCATGGGGAAAATGTCCGATTTGTGACCACCGGCGTGGCCGGTGAAAATATGTGCCGCAGTGCCAATCTGATGACCGACAATGAAGGCAGCGGCACCGGTGGGTTCGGCGCCGTGATGGGATCGAAAAACTTAAAGGCCCTGGCGGTATTCGGTACCGGGACCCCTTTGGTAGCCGACCCTACTGAGTTAAAGGAGCTCAATCGCCTGGCAGTCCATTTGAGCCGGCGCGACCCTATGTTCGTGCCGTTCCCGCCAGACCAGATTCGCCGCACCGGCAGGGCCTCCTGCTATCAATGCGGCCTTGACTGCATCATGCGAAATTCCTACCGGACCGCATCCGGCAAGAACGTTGTCCGAAAATGCCAGGCCATGTTTGTTTATTTTCCATGGGTCATGCGAAGACCGGCCGAGCCGATTGAAACCGCCGTTGATGCCACCGGTATTTGCAACGATTTGTCAATCTGCACGATGGAAATGCAGAATATCATTCGGTGGCTGAATACGTGCGACAAGGCAGGCTACCTTACCGCTAAAGAGACCGGCCTGGACATGGCCAAGCTTGGCACGCGAGAGTTTTTTGAAAATCTCGCCAATATGATCGCCCGCCGGCAGGGATTCGGCGATGTTTTGGCCGAAGGTCTCCTGCGCGCCGGGAATAAGCTCGGTGCACAAGCCACAGCGCATTTCTCAAACGAGGTTTCCGGCGTCGGTGACGGGGCCACTTATTCTGCCCGCGAATATCTTATGAACGGCCTGCTGTATGCTCTGGAACCTAGACAGCCGATTGCGATGCTGCATGAAATAAGCCGCATCATGGGATTTTGGGTCATGAATCAGTCCGATCCGAAATCTTCACCGGTAACATCCGAGGTTTTTCGGGCCGCGGCCGCAAAATTCTGGGGACACGAAAAGGCATGGGATTTGACAACCCATGAAGGCAAGGCCGCAGCGGCGGTCAAGATTATGGACCGTACCTATGCCAAAGATAGCCTACTGTTGTGCGATTCCGGCTGGCCGCTCATATTTTCCTGGAACACGCCGGATCATGTGGGAGATCCGGGGTTGGAAAGCCGGATATTCACCGCCGTCACCGGTGTTGAAACCGATGAGACCGCTCTCAATCAGTACGGTGAACGAATATTCAACCTGCAACGAGGGATTCTTTTGCGGGAAGGCCGGCAGCCAAAAGACGATGATGTGCCCGCAAATTTTAACTTCACTGATCCGGTTGAAACGGTCTTTATGAATCCGGATGTGATCGTGCCCGGGCCGGGGGAGGAGGTCGTCAGCCTCAAAGGCCGGGTCCTGGATCGCAGCGTATTCGAAGAGATGCGCAAGGAATTTTATGAACTGCGGGGCTGGGACGCTGAGTCGGGTCTGCAAAAGTCCGAAACCCTCGAGCGTCTCGGATTGTCGGACCTCGTTAGCGGCGGTGTGACGACAGGATGATTAGTACAAAATTCCAGCGGAGGTTCGGGCTTTGAACTTACCCCGGCGGGCTGCCTTGGCAGCGTTGGAGCAATGGAGTACTGGAGTTTTGGAGTGTTGGGGATCAAAAACAAATATGGGTCTGATATTATATTTTTTATCGCTGCCAACCCTATAAAAACAGATCTCCTTCAACAAACCCAACACGCCAAGACTCCGGTTCGTATTTTTGACAGAGCCGACTATCTCTGTTTTGGTCTTCCCGGCTTCAGGGAAAAAAATACGTGTCGCCGTGCCGTAGATCCACCAAGCGGTCTATCAAGCCTTCTTTTTCCATTGCTTTTCGAATATCCACAGGAGGAAAGTGCACCGGCTCATCCCCTAAACGAAAGGTTCCCCAGTGAACGATCATTAGCTTCTTGGCGCCCAATTCCTTGAAGGCCCGCACGGTTTCCGACGGATTGGCGTGGCTGGGGGCCATAAACCAGCGCGGTTCGTACGCACCCAGATTGAATATCGCCAGGTCGATTGCAAATTCCCGGCCCAGTTGGCTGAAGCCGTCGAAATAGGCGGTATCGCCGGAAAGATAGAGGGTCGGTCCGGCCGCGGTTTTGATCAGATAGGAGCCCCACAGCGCCCGGTTGGGTCCCTCCAGCGGATTGCGTATGGTCCAGTGGTTGCTCGGCAGAAATATGATTTCGCTTCCGTGCGCTTTATGGGAATCGTACCAGTCCAGCTGCGTCCGATTCTTGAACTTGAGCCGATCCAATATCTCATTGTAGCCCAGGGGACTGATCACATGGGTGTCTTTGTCCAGCAGATCCAAAGACGGCGCATCTAAATGATCGTAGTGGCCATGGGTGATCAGGACCTGGTCCGGCCCGGGGATTTCCCGCGGGTCGAACTGCAGGGGCGAGAAATCCTTGATAAACCAGAAAATACTGCCAAATACCGGGTCCACCAGCAGATACCGGTCGACATCTCGAATCAACACGCTGGCGTGTTTCAGGAAGGTGACCGACAGTCCCGTATGGCTTCGGATACGTTGCCAGTCAACGGTCACGGCTGTGGTGGGCTGATCGTCAAGGTAAGGCGCAAACGCGTTCCGGTGGAACAATTTCCAGGACATCACCTGCCAGAAGCGCCCGTTGCGGGGAAGTCCGATGGGGTTTTGAAAGTGGCCGTTGCCGTGATGCACCTTTTTTTCGGCAATTTCCCGCAGGCTGCGCCCGTTGAGCGGACGATAATGCAGCGCCCCATTGCCCGGTGCTTCCGGTTGCGCTGCCAAGTTCAGCGGCGAAACCGCACTCATCAGGGCCAGGCCTTTGAAGCTGACCAGCATTTTTTGGATAAACTGTCTTCGGCTCATCATCGTTTCGTTTCACACTATCCGATCACCCCGCAGAGCAGGTGTGTAGTCGGCCGGTCTTGGGTTTTTGCAATGTTGGAATAAAAACTATAAGCACTGTGTCCGAAAGCGCAACTTCCTATAAAAGCCTGAATTCAGGCCGGAGATCGATGTTTATGCCAAATGATTCCAATTGCAATTTTCTTATTTGGTAACTTGCGCGGCCGAAGGGTCAGCACTCGTCCCATAAACAACCATTGACATTTACCTTCCGTATTAACTAAAAAGTTGGTAAAATGTTAGATTATTGTTAGATTAGTGTTAGCGTCTTTACGGGAGACTCCATGGGCGCCGATTCATCCGGGATGAGTTATGACAGATAAACAAGCTAAATTTCTATTCGACAAGCGAGATCACGAGCTGATCCGGATCGTCAATAATGTGCAGCAGGTCGAAAGCAGCGCCCGATTTGCCCGCAAGTTCTATTTCCCCTATCTTCATCCCCATGGTATCAAGGAGATGACCGAAACCAAGGGCTTGCGCGCGGCCTACGCTGTAGCGCAACTGCTCAATTCGCTCGAGATCGGCGGTGTGGATGACCGTATCAATGCCCTGCGCTCGCTGCGCCATGAAGTGATCGACATCGCCGAGGGTCCGCTGCCCAAAAACACGGCCCGGGTGCTGCTCCAGATCATGAAAGACCTGGTGCGCGCCCAAGGGGATTACCGCAGGCAGCTGGAGCTGGCCCATGATTTCCGCCGGACGGCCTCGGGCAAACCGCGCCTTGTCCGCCGGCATTTGCGACGCTACCACCTGCTGGAAATGCCCGAGGAGTGGAATCAGATTGCCTTTGACGACCACGTTCATGATGCCAACACCAAGGGCCGCAAATCCTCCACTCACCTGATAATGGACGCCTGGATCAAGGGGATCCGACGGCTGCGCGTTATTCACTACAACTATATCGAGCCGCGGTTTGCCGCGGAACTGCTGGAAGCGGCGAGAATATTGGAAATCGACATCCGGATCGGCATTGAGTTTTCCAGTCGATTTCGCGATAAGTACGTCCAGCTCATCTGGGTCCCCCGGGGGTTCACCGATGCCCAGTCGTTTTTGTGCTTTCTGGCCGAGCCGCCCGTCATGCAGCTCATGCAAGCCGGACGCAGCGCCTCCCGTTACCAGCAACAGTATGTCATGGACCTGCTGCGAAAATTCAACGAGGTGCACCGACTGGAAATCAATCAGGTCTTCGGCGTCGATCTGCCCCCGATCAGGGAGGACGAGTTTCTGGCCTTTGTCGGCATCGGGCAGAAATCCAAACTGCATCTGTCGAAATTCATTCACAACCAATTGCTGCAGGTTCTACAGAAACGGGCCGCGGCGTTGCGAGACGAGTATCTCCAGGCGGATGGCGACCGACGCCGGCAAATTTCCGAGTGGATCCAGGCCACGAATGCGCAGGACCTGGAATCCGTGGTGGATGCCTACCTGGAGCCGGAAAAAAACGCGGGGATCGGCAATCCGGACACCCCCGTTGATGCACCGGACTGTCCGGAGCTGCTGCTTCTGTCCCCCCTCGAATTGCTGAGCCGGCTGGCCCAGTTCCACGCGGGATACCGGGTAACCCTGAATTTGTCCAATCTGGTGGTTGAAGACGTACTGGAACTGATTTATGACTGCCAGGGCATGATCACGCGCCTGGAAATCTTCAATCTCAAGGATTATGCCGCCGGCAAGACCGCCCATGTTCCCGATATCAGCCGGCTGATGCAGGCCGTCAACGAAGGCAGTGCAATTCATCTCAAACAGGTTACCCGCGACATCATTGACCGGCTGATCCGGTCCGGTTCTGCTGAAAAAAAAGTGCAGATCGATAAATTAACGACGATTTTGCATGATATCGATACCCTCAAATCCTTTTACATTGGAAAACCACTGAAGGCCCGCATCGGCAGTGACTCCACCGGGCGATCGAGCCGCATGCACGGCATGGGACTGGCAATTAAAGAAACCCTGCCCAAAAGAGCCCAACGGTCGATCAAGCGCGACCGCATGCAGGATGTACGGGAGATCATTCCCATCCGGATGATCGCTTGCAAGCAACTGACATTCCTTCCCAAAAAAGGCTATATGCCGACCAGGCAGGTATTGTACTG
This sequence comes from uncultured delta proteobacterium, assembly GCA_963769935.1. Classification (GTDB taxonomy): domain Bacteria; phylum Desulfobacterota; class Desulfobacteria; order Desulfobacterales; family JAFDCJ01; genus JAFDCJ01. The sequence goes on from CAVYNY010000009.1 coordinate 180,959, forward strand.
GCTGGCGGCTCTGCTGCCGATCAACGGCTGGCTGGGTTTGACGCGCCGGGAAGGCTGGGAGGTGGAACCGGCAGCCACCCGCATGGCGGACCCGGGCAACATTGTAACCCTCGGGGGCGTTCAAAAGAACATCGTCAACGGGCTTTATCTGAACCCGCCGGAAGCCGCCGACCGGCGCATTCGATTTCGCTGGCGCAATCTCAACTCCCATCTGCAGAATGCGCTGAAAGTGGTCATCGGTTTCATTCCGGCGTTTGCAACCTTCGCCCTGACCAAGGACTGGTGGGTGTTGGCCTATTGCGGGGCGTTTATCTGGTTCGGCATTACCGGCCTGCGCAATATTCTGCAGTCGGTTCTGGGCGGCGGCGGTTTCAAGCGCTCGCCCCTGCTCAATTGGAACGACTACATCAGCTGGAGCCGCATCACGGACTCCTTGATGTACACCGGTTTCTCAGTGCCCCTGTTGGATTATGTCGTCAAAACTTTGATCCTCGACCGGGCCTTCGGCATCACCACGTCAACCAACCCGGTGCTGCTCTACACGTTCATGGCGGTGGCCAACGGCATTTACCTCTCCAGCCACAACCTCATCAGGGGGCTATCCAAAGGTGCCGTCTATGGAAATTTCTTCCGCAGTATTTTGTCCATTCCCATTGCCGTCGGTTTGAACATGGTCATCGGAATAATTCTGGCGGCCGGGGGCGTCGCCGGCGTCGATCTGGAATTGCAGAAATGGGCGGCCATCATTTCCAAAGCCGCCTCGGATATGGTTGCCGGCGTCATCGAGGGCCTGGCCGACCGCCACAAAAACATCCAGAACCGCCTGCGCGAATACACAGGCAAGTTTGCCCAGCTGTTCGACATCTATGCCCAGCTGGAGCTGCTCTACCCGGATGTGCGGACTTTCCGAATTCTGGATAGACCCGACAATCCGCAGCGCCGGACCAGCGCTGAGGCGCGCGACCTGGAAAAAATCATTATGATCCACGCCCTGGATCTGCTCTACTTCTGGTTGTACCAGCCGCGTTCGCGCACGGCACTGCGCCAGTTCCTGCACACCTTGACCGAAGACGAGCGCCACATCCTGGTCAGCAGTCAGTTTACGTTGCTGCGGCACCGCGAGATCAGCCAGCTTTTTATCGACGGCATCCTGGGCGACAACTTCCCGCGTCCCCTGTCTTTTTATTTATCGCGCTACGAAGACTACCTGAAAGATGTCAAACGCCTGATTTTCGACGAGCAGCTGAACGATTCAGGCCCCTCCGCCCGGCCGGGTGTCCCCGTTGAACCTGCCGGTGCAGCGACTGCGGTCAAGGACTACTGCGAGGCATCCGTGCGCCGCACGGCGAACTAAGGTCTCACTCAAAAATAATTTCACATTTTATTCGCCGCTGCATCCCACCTGGCTGTGTTGCGAAAGCTCGGAATATCCAGATACTCCTGCGTTTTCGCGCCTTGCCAGCCGGGCGCCGCAACGCCTAAAATTGTGAACTAATTTTTTCGTGAACCCTAAGTCGATTCGCCCTACAACTTCTTAATTGACAGTCTCCATATTTTTGAATATAGGCATCGATACATCCGGCCTCGTCTGGAAGCGCGATGCGCGACTTTTTATTAGTGGCTTTACGCTATAACCCGACAGCGTGCTTTTAGGTTTGGCTTGATAAATTCTTCTGGGAGTCAGGCGCATGTCGCAGGGAAAATCACCCGGGGTCCCAACGGGCGGCCGATTCACCTTCTTTGGCGAATTTCTGAAACATCCGCTTCAGGTCGCCTCGATCATTCCCAGCTCTCGCTGTGTCGAGCGGCGTATTGTGGAGACAGCCGGAGTTGATTTCGCAAAGTCCATTATAGAGTTGGGCCCTGGTACCGGGGGCACGACCCGAGCGATACTGAATGCAATGGCGCCGCAAGCCAAGCTTTTGAGCATTGAAATCAATCCGCGGTTGTACAACCTGGTAAACCGCATCAGGGACGAACGATTCATCGCTCACCATGGCAACGCCGAGAATCTGCTGGAAATCATTTCAGCCTATGGGGTGGAAGTCCCGGAGATTTTTATTTCCGGCATTCCCTTTTCTACCATCAGCCACTCATCAGGATCCAAAATTCTTGAAGCGATCTCGTCTGTTCTCGCCCCGGGGGGGCGCTTTGTGGCATACCAGGTTAGCAGCCACGTCGCCTCCGTCTGCCGGCCCTTTCTGGGTACGGCACAGGTAGAAGTGCAGCTTTTCAACATACCGCCGCTGCGAATCTACCGTTGGGAGAAAAATTTCAGATGATTTGATTGCGCAAAATATTTTAGCATTTCCCTCAAGTAATCTGCAAAATTCCCGATAAAAAAGATGACTCCCTATACAACAAGTGAATTTATGATATAAGAATAAATCCCGACTTGGGTTGACAAGCCGCCAAGATTTGAATATAAACACACAAAACAGCGATTCTGGAGCCTGAAACAGATCCTCAATATTTGAAAGCTGAACTAGTCATAAAACCGATGCCTAAATTCAAGATAAGCCCCGCTGCCCTGACGATGGTCCTGATTCACCTGATGGTTCTCGGCCTCGTGTTGACTGCTTCCGCCAATGACGTCGTCTTGGCGCTCGAAAATTCTTGGGACAGGCCGGACAGCTCTCAGGTCGAACACCCTGCAATGCGCGCGCCCGATGGGCCACTGACGGTTATCGAGGGCAAAATCGGTCGACAACCCGTCTACAACTTACTGGTGGCCTATGGCATCGCTCCTTCAGAAGTGCTGTCTCTGACGCGATCTTTCAAAGGCCTATTTGATTTTCGCAACGCGCGTCCCAAAGATGAATTCAGAGTCTCCCTGACACCACAAAAGAATCTGCAAAAACTCACCTATAAAACAGGGCTTACCGATCAATATATTGCCGTCCGAACCGATGACGGCGACTTTCGCGCCTATCACCAGGAAATTGAGTTGGAGAGAGAATTCATCGCCAAAAGCTTTACCATTGAAAGTTCGCTTTTTCAGGCCGTATCCGACCAGCAGGAAAGCAGCTGCCTGGCGGCCGACTTTGCCGGCATCTTCTCCTGGGATATCGATTTCTACCTTTTTCCCCGCAAGGGAGACACCATCCGGATGCTTTATGAAAAATATAGCCTTAAGGGGGAGTTTGTAAAATACGGCAGGATCCTCGCGGCGGAATACATCGGGCGCAACCGAAAATTCTCGGCGTTTTATTTCGACGACGGCCGTGAGGCAGGCTATTATGATGAAAATGGTGTTCCGTTACGCAAGATGTTCATGCGCGTACCTGTCAAATTCGGCCTGTGCACCTCATCCTATTCGGCAAGACGCTTCCACCCCATCTCGAAAATATACAAGCGCCACACCGGCATCGATTACGGGGCCACCCTCGGCACGCCCATCTTTGCAACCGCAAGCGGCACCGTGGAATATGCCGGCTGGCGCGGCGGCTATGGCAAACTGGTGATCGTCCGCCATCCCAACGGTTACGAAACTTACTACGGCCACTGCAGCCGTTTGCGGGTCAAAAAGGGTGCCTATGTGAAACAGGGAGAGACCATCGCCGAAGTCGGCCAGACCGGCGACGCTACCGGTCCTCATGTGCACTATGAGATCCGCATCAACGGCCGGCCGGTGAACCCCAGCAGTCTGAAAACCACCAAGGCCCCCTCTCTGCCCCCCGATCAGCGGCTCAGGTTTGAGCATATGGTGCAGCAGCGCCTGCTGATGGTGGGGGATCATATGCTCTCTGAAAACCAGCAGACCGACGATACCACGGTGGGACTTCGCTAGGAACAACAGAGAACAGAGGACAGAGGACAGATAAGAAGTTGAGAAGGTGAGAAGATCAGAAGGTAAGAAGTTGGGAAGTTGAGAAAAAAACCGGCATTTCTTCCTTTAGCCTTTCACCTTTAGCCTTTCACCTTTAGCCTTTCACCTTCACCTTTCCCTACTTGCAAGACGCGGATCAAATCGGTAATTAATCGTGCTGCCGATGGTAATCTTTGCAAAATCCGGATGGTGCGGGCTGAGCAGATAGTTGTATTCCTCAGGGATCACAACACTGGGCACTTTTAATACTGCAGATTTTCCTTGCTTAACCCAGCGATCCCCGATCGCTTTGATGGATGGTGCAGCAGGCCGGCTGTTCCAATCGTTTGGAAGAATGTCCAAAGGCAAGTCCATGATCAGGTTCGCCGGAATATGTACCGGGATTCTGACATATGCCTCCAAAAGCTTGGGACCGGGAAGGTTTACCACCATTTCGATGGATGCTAAGGCAATGCTGCCGGCCGTGTATACCATGATGGTTCCCTTGCTGTTCCAGCGGCCGCCGCGAAGCCGCGCGCCTTCGCCGGAAAAAGCGTCGTCTTGGTATCTTGCCTGCACGATTCTCCACGCCGTTATCATCAGGTGAAGATCCCATGTTCGATGCGGCCTAACAGGTCGTCCACTTCCTGAGCTCCAAGCTCAGTCTCGGCGAACTCCAGCGGTGGTATATCTCCCAGCGCCCATGCGGGTTCCTTGAGCCACTTGCGGCCCATTTTCTTGTCTTCAAACACCTCCACTGCTCGGTCATACAGCCGCGCAATTCGGAAGATTCTTTCGGATTCTTCAAAGGTCATCCGACCGGATTTTTTTCGTCGCGCCAACGTGCTGATCGCAATGTTCAGCGTCTTGGCAAGCGACTTTTCGGACAATTCCAGGTTTTTGCATAGCCGGTCAAAAGCCTTCACGGACAATCCCTCCTTGATCTTGGCGATTAGCTTGGCACTGCTTTGCGGCTGAAGACCGATGGAGACCCCATACATGACAATTGCCCTCCTGTTGCGTTTTTTATATGGCAATAATATAATTACCAAATGACAACTTGTAAAGCGAACAAAATAGTATCTGTTAATATATTGCTTCCGCTTTTACCCACCCGTTAATCGGCTCACTTCACCGTAAAACTTACCACTGAGGTTTCCTGAAATTGCCCGGTTTGATCGAGCGCTATACGGGCCTTGACCGAATGGGCTCCCCGCTGCAACGGCCACCGGTATTCGCCGGAAGGCGTGGTCACCGCCGGCTTGTCGTCGATATACCAGTCCACTTTTGTTTTTGTATTCAGGTTGGCCAGTCTGAAAACAAATGCCTCCTGATCGTCGGCAATTCGGGGATCCATTGCCAATTGCAGCCCGGGGGTGGGATACTGCAGATACACCGGCAGTGCTTCGTAGGTGCGAACACCGGAAGATTCGGGTTCGGTTCCGGGAACGAACCACTCGCCGACGGCGGAGCAGCTGCCGTCGGCCGGCAATCCGCTGTCGCGGCAGATTTCCATTTTTATCAGCCGCGAGCTCAAATACAGCGGACGCGTGTCCTGGTGCCGATTGAGCTCCGCAAACACGGATCGCAATATCAGCGCCGGACCGTTGGATCCGGTGATACCGTCGGTGGCCTGATGGCTCAGGTTGCCGATCCAGACACCGGCCGTGAAGCGGGAATTATAACCGACGGCCCAGGCATCCCGGTAATCGCTGGATGTTCCGGTCTTAACGGCGGTTTGAACCGGAAACCGCAGCAGACTGCCGTTGCCGAATTCCAGCCGCCGGGCTTCCGGATCCGACAGGATGCTGCCGATCAGCGATGCGGTTTCGGATGAAAAGATTCGGCGCGCGCTCTGCCGGGGCGGTTCGTCCATTAAATATTTCAGGGGTCGAAAAGTTCCCTGTCCGGCCAGCACCGTATAGGCCCGCACCAGTTCCAGCAGAGTAATTTCGCCGTTGCCCAGCGCCAGACCGTCGCCGTAAAAATCCGGGTGCTGCTGCAGGCTGCGGATTTCCAGTTCATGCAGACAATCGAGAAACGCATCGACACCTGTAAACTGGATGGCACGCACCGCCGGTATGTTCAGTGAATTGCCGAGCGCCTCCCGGACCCTCAACGGCCCGTAATGCGTGCGGCTGTAGTTATGGTAGGAATGCAGACCCCGGCCGACGGCTTCGGCCAACGGTTGATCATCCACCAGCGTGGCCGCGGTCCAGCCTTTTTCCAGCGCCAGGGCATACAAAAGCGGTTTCAGGGTTGAGCCCGGCTGGCGGGGCGTGGTGACCGCATCAATCCAGCTGGCCGGAATATCCGCCAGATAGCTGCCGCTGTTTACCCACGCCAGCACCTCACTGCGCTGATGGTCTATGATCAATACCGCTCCGTTTTCGGCGCCCCGTTTTTTGATATCTTTCAGCCGATTGTCCAGGATGGATTGAACGATGCGCTGCAGGCCGGAATCAAGCGTGCTGTGCAGGCGAACGGTATCCTGCAAATCCGCCGGCGGTAATATTTGAAAGAGGTGGTGAACGAAGTGATCGGCCTGCACGGGAATATCGCCGGTTCTAATCTCCAGCGCATCGGTGCTGATCATCGCGTAGCGTTCTGCATCGATGATCCCGTCCTGCAGCAGACGATCCGCAAGTCCGGCAATCGAACGAGCCAGGTCATCCGGCTTGCTGCGCACATCCAGGCGGGCCGGCGCCCGGACCATCACCACCAGGGCCAGCATTTCCTTGGTGCTCAGCGTGTCCGGATCGCGATCAAAAAAATAGCGGGCCGCCTGCACCACACCCCTCCGCCGGGCGGTATATGGCACCTGATTGAGGTAAAACTCCAGAATTTCGCTTTTAGAAAAAGATTTTTCAAGCCCGGCGGCCTCGATACCTTCCAGCCAGCGCGACCAGAGGGTGCGCGGCCGCGGATGCCACATGCGAACCACCTGCTCGCTGATAGTGCTTGCGCCCCTCACCGATCGCAGCGCTTTTATATTTTGCCAGAGCGCATGCAGGCGTGCCGGCCAGTCGACGCCGCCATGCTCAAAGAACCGCTGATCCTCGGACGCCACGAACGCCTGCCGCAGAAAATCGGGAATATCGTGCAACGGCACAAAGTCATGGATGTTCCAACGGTTCTGGTAGGTGACCGTCAGCGGAACATAATTGCGATCGACAATCTGAACTTTTCGCAGATGGGTAGAACCCAGGGCCAGTGAATCCGGCAGCGGCCGAAGATCGGCCCGGGTTTTCCAAAACAAGCCCCCTGCAATCAATACCGTCGACACCAATAAAGCTGCGGCCGCTTTTCTGGTTATGGCGTGTTTTCTATCCATGCTTGTTTTGTTAATTGAGTTTGTTGCGTTTGTTGAGTTTGTTGTGTCGATTGAGTTGATGGAGTTGATTGGAACTGCCAGGTTTTTTAACCAACTTCTCAAACAAGCCTCATTACTTAATCGACGATCGAGCTATCGCAGCCTTTTATCTAGCCTTTGGCGCTTCACTTTGCGCCATTGACACCTGAACCTAACTGATAACCTATAACCGTTCTTCTCTTCTTATTTCATCTTCTTCTCTTCTTATCTTTCTACTCTCAGCACCGCCGGCACCCCCTGCCCGTAAACGTTGGGATCGTACATCTGCTCGGCGTGGACCGGCATCACGCTAAATTCACCCGGCGCCACGGCCTGGGCCGTATAGGATAGATGATAGTTGCCGGCCGGCAGGTACTCGGAGTAGAACCGCGCTGCATCATGCCGCAGTTCCTGATGATAAAAGCTCCAGCGGGAAACGCCATAAGACGACCAGTCGCTGTAGCGAAACCACCAGGATCCGCCGGCCGGTTGAAACTCCCCTTGGTCGGCATCCACCGTGGAAGCCGTTGCCAGTTGGCGATTCACCGGTTCCAATCCGCCGGGTACCGGATCGTCGACCACCACAAAATTGCCGGCCGCGGGCAGGGACATAAAAAGATCCACTCGGACCAGGTCGCCGCGTTTAAGCGGCATGGGGCTTTTTAGCAATTCCCACCGACCGTCCCGTTCCAGGCTGTACTCGCGATGAATTTCGATGCCCGCATTGACCGGATCCGTTTTCAGAGTCAAAGGTGCGTAAGACAGGCGGGCACTGTAATAAAGACGGCCCTGCCCTTTGCGCTCCAGCCGAACGACGGCCGTACGTCCCGGGTCATTGGCCTCCAGGGGCCTTTTGAGTTCTACCGGGTCATCCCGCAAATCGCTGAATTGGGCCCGTCCCATAACCTGCGCATCAAACAGCGCGCGGATGGCCATGGCCGGTTTATCGCTCTCATACACCCGGCTGTAGTCAATCAGCGCATTCAGGCAAAACATGTTTTCCTGGGTGTTTTCCCAGTGATCGCGATTTTTGCGGCTCTGGGTGATATAGCGCACGAGTTTAAAGGGAATGTCGCCGACCAGTTGCCGGCCCGGGTCCGTAAGTCCGTAAGCCGTCAGGGCGCTCAAGACCGCACCGTTGGTCCGCAGGGCGGAAGCCAGGATACGGGTATAGCTGTCGTCAATGACTTCGCTGAAAACAAACTTTCCGCCGGATTGATCGGCATGGGCCAGGATCAGGTGGCAGACCTCGGCGCGGATGTTTTCCGATCCGGCCACTCCCAGTGCCGCCAGCAGAAAGTGGGCCTGGCCGAAAAGACTCATCTGCGGCACATGGGGCCGGTAGCGCTGCAGATCTGACAGATTGATTTTGCCATGCTCGACCAGGGCCGCCAAGGCAACGGCCCGCACCGTGGAGGCCATACCCTTGGTATAAAAAGTCGGCACCACGTCGCGGCGCAATAAGGTTAAAAGATATTCATGCAGCTTTTGCTCCACCGGTGCCGGAATTTCGTATCCGCTCCTGCGCAGCCAGTTGAAGGCCAGCGCCGTGTAGGCGCTCAGGTAAGGGCTGACATAGCTATCCTCCGGTATGTAATAGGTCATGCCCCCGTTGGGTGCCTGGTATGCGGCGGACCGCTCCAGCATGGATCGGGGCAGATCCGCGCTGCCCTGCCAGCTGAAGTCGCCGGGCATGTAGGCTTTGAGAGTGTTGTAATGGGACGCCATCACACCCCGGGTGAGCACCTGCTCCCAGCAAATATAGGGGTAGTCGCGCAGGTACCTGAAAGCGCCCTCGAGATCGGCGATGACCGACGGCGCCAGCACCACGCTCACGCTGCCGACGTCGGTTCGAATAGCGGGGGGAAATTGAATTCGTTCCGTAACGGCCGCCGCCGTCGTCGATCCATAGGTGGCCGCCGTTTCCAGGCGATACCGCTTGCGGACCACCAGAGTGTGGACCAGCGCGTCCTGATCCAGGTCGTCACCGCCGCGGGCCGTAAATTTTATCTGGCCGGCCGCCACGGTCCTCAGCGGCAGCCAGACCGTGACGCGTTTATAAGGCTCCACGTCCAGCGTCCGGCTGACCGCGCGGGTTTTTTGGCCGGCAACCGTCTCAATCGCACCCTCGGCCGTGATGGTCACAGTCAGCTTTCTTTTTTGGGATGTGCGATTCATGACACTGAAGCCGGCCTCGAAGCTGTCTCCCGCGGTGACCTGGTTGGGCATCACCGGACGAATTTCGGTGGGACGATTGACTTTGAAACCGCCCTCTCCCAGCCCCATCCGGTCACCGGGCGTTGCGGCCATGGCCAGCACCCGCCAGCCGGTCAGATTGTCCGGCACGTCAAACTCAATGGCCGCCCGGCCCTGGGCATCGGTTTTAATGGACGGATTCCAGTAGCTGACAAATTTAAATACCGACCGCAGGCTGATATCCAGCCCACCGCCCCCGCCGGCGCTGGCCCCTTTTTTCTCAAACTTCTGCCGGCCCACCAGCCGCAGGAGTAAACTGTAATTTGTCAGATCGAGCCCGTCGACCGTGTAAAAGCCCTTATAGGGGTCAAAGTAATCCCGTCCCTGCGCCAGCAGATCAAATACCGCTTCATCCAGCACGGTTACGGCCAGTTCGATGGGTTCAGCGTTGACGGGATGCCGTGCGGCGGCTTGCAGTTGCACCTTGACGCGCTCGCGGGGTTTGTAGGTACCGCGCAAGGGCTCGACCTGAATCTGGATCTCTTTATACGGGTCCACAACCGGCACTTTGACATAACCTATACGAAAAGCCGGCTTTCCAAGATCCACCTGGCTGTCCGACGGCGGTTTTTCAACCCGCGGGGACATGACGACCACCGACAGGAAAAATCCCGGCAGATAGTCCTGTTTTACTTCAAATTCGATGATGGGGGTGGCGCTCTCCAGGGTCTCGAGCCGGCTGTGCAGGACCCCGTAGCGTTCGATGGTTACCAGCGCCCGGGCACCGGGAAAGGGATTTTTGACCAGATAGCGTGCCGTATCCCCCACGCGGTATGCCGGTTTTTCCGCGATGATCTCCAGGCTGTTGTCCGGACTTTCCTCCCACAGGACCCGTCCTTTGCCGACCACCCATTGATAGATTTCCGTGCTGTGGGGTCGATTGCGCGTATCCTGCACCGTGGCGGTAATCCGGTGGGAACCGGGATCCCGGGGTGTAAAGGCGCATTGTTCCGGTTCCAGGGACGACTTCAGTTCGCAGCGGGCCACTTCGACCCACTGATGGGAGTATTGGGTGAGGTAGGCATTGCCGGCTCCTTTGACCCGGGCCGCGCTGGTTTCACGGCGCTCGATCTTGACCTGCACGGGCACACCGGCCTGGGGGTTGCCCCGCGCGTCCACCACCAGCACGTCGACGGCCGCCGGCTCGTCTTCGTTCATAACCCAGCCGGTACGACGCAGTCCGACGTAACGGTCGCGACCGGCATAGTCGGCTGCGGCCCGGCCCGTAATATACTTGCCGCGGTCATCTCTCACCGCGCTTTCCACAACCAGCCTGCCGTAGAGGATATTGCCGTCTGCCAGCGTGAAGCGGGTTGTCAGATTGCCCTGATTGTCAACGGTATTTTCAGTTTGATAAAGGGTCTGCCGGAACGGTGCCCCCGGCACAAAGGTGCTGAACACAAATCCACGGGCGGCCGGATCTTCCGAGCTGAAGCCACGGCTTTCCAGCGTGGCCGTGACACGGCTGCCGGCATCCGTATAAGGGCCGCCGGCATGCAGCCTGGCCTGCGTGGTCACCTCAACCTGATCCCCCGGCTGAAAATGTCCGGCATTCAGATCCGTGGTTACTTTAAAGGGCGCCGGGGTGAAATCGCTGACCAGCACCCGCATTGGCTCCCAGCCGGTTTCTGAAAATCCGGCCTTCAGCTGAAAGCGGTACCAACCCACGGCCCCGTTCTCGGCCACGGTAAGTTCGCCGTCATAAGCGCCGAATTCGGACAACGTTAAATCGGCAACCGTGTAAACGGTTTTACCCGTGGGGTCGATAACTTCAAGCGAATAGCCTCCCGGGGGCGCCGGCACAAAGGTTTCGTTATCCTGGTCCCGCACGTAGAGTTTGTATTGAATCGTATCGCCGGCTTTATAAACGCCCTGGGCCGTAGTGCCCCAGGTGTGAATATGACCGTAGCGCGGCTGGAGACGGGGGGATACCGAGTAGCGTGAGACCCGATAGGTATCGACCTGAAACTGGTAATCCAACGGCAACAGGGCCAGATCAGCGTTCTTTTCGACGCGCACAAATATCCGGGGATCATCCATATTATACGAATTGAGATATTTTAATTCCGGATCGAACTCCCGGGTTCCGGCCAGCATGGCCACGCCGTCGGCGTTGGTTGAGGCGGCGGTCAGAATCGCAGGCTGCAGCGGCAGCGCGGTGTAGGTGCCACGATAAATCTCGACGACAGCGTCGGCTACAGGCAAGCCCGCCTTAAGGTCCGTCACCCACACCAGGGTGTTGAAATGGCCGATTTTTACATGCACGCTGAAAGGGGTTACCTGGGCAAAAAACCAGCGTTCCCAAAAATTCTTCGACACCGCGGGGCTGGTATCCACGGTGCCCTGGATCACGCCGGATCGGCCGTCGAGCATATCACGGACCTGCAAAGGGATCCGGAAGGCAACATCTGCGGCCGCCGGAATCCGGATTGTTTGATTTTGGCGGGTTTGCCTGCCTTCGGTCGTCAGGCGGTCATAGATTACCGAGGCCCTGTCAAGGTTGGTCACCACCAGGGGCACCTCGGTATTCACGTCCTTTTCCAGCACGGCCCTGGGGTGGGTCAGGGTAAAATCCGGCGGCCGGTGATCGGTGGCAAACTGCATATCAACGGGGGCCGGCAGGCGGCGTCCGAATTCATCTTGAAATTGATCGGCGTTGCTGCGCAGGGAATATACCTGGTAGGCGTGCAATACTTCCGGCAGCCAGACGTAATACTTGCGTCCCTGCTGGTGGGGTGAGCCCAGTTGGGAGTAGCCCCGATAATTGGCCCAGGGATCATAATCGGCTCGGCCGCCGGCCAGGTCGGGTGTGATGGTCAGATGGTCCTTGACCTCATCTACGATGACCGGTGCACTGAAAACCAGTGCCACGCGTCCCAGGGGATTGCAGCGGGGCTGATTCTCCCACCCGGTTCCGGCCGGATCGATGGTGATTTTTTTACCCGCATTGTCGCTGCACTCAACGCCTTCGAAGGCAAATTCCGGAAACGTGTCGAAGGCCACCAGCACACGATTTTCGGCACCCAGTTCCGGTCCGAGAGTAGAGACCAGGCCCGGCTCCACCTGCAACTGCGCCGGGGTGTCAAGGGGAAGCTCAGCGGCGGGCGACACCAGCCAGACCCGCCGCGCTTCGGCCTGCGGATTTGACACGGGCTGTTTCTGAATATTGACGGTTTGATCCGGGGCTTTTTTATTTTCCGGAACCAATGCGAGCTTTTCTCCCGGTAAAGGAAGTATCAAAGGCGGCTCTTTGTCGTCGGGATCCGGCTCGACCTTCAGGCTGACGCGGTGCTGGTTTTGCGCTGCAAGCGTTATGAAAACATGTTCGGCCACTGATACCCGGGATACCGGCTGGCTAAAGGTCATGCGAATCAAGGGCCTGCCGGGAGCCTGCCATGTTTTAAACCAGGCGTGCCGCACTTTCGGTCGCTCGGTGACGAAACTGTGGGCCACGGGTTTTGCCAGGGTCGCGCCGTCCGCGGATATAATGCCCGGATTGACGACAATATCATAGCGAGTGGCGGGTGTTAACGCCGATTTCTCGTCCAGCTGACAGGCCAGCGCACTGGTATTCAGCCAGCGCCATTGGCAGTTCAGCGCGGGCAAGATGGTGATGGGAATTTCCGATGCCCGGCGTTCCATGCGCCCCACCGGCACGACCGCCCGGTTAAACTGAATAACGATCTGTCGTCCGGCCGGCACATCCTGGCCGGTCGGCGTTATGCGCACAATGCTCAATGCCGCCGGCTCAGCACCGGAAGCTCCGCCGGCATTTAGAATCAAAACGGCGCCGGTGAATAGGACCGCAAGGCCTACAGATGAAAGCGCACAAAATCGACGCATGGCTTTTTTCTCCTAACATGGAATCTTGTTGAAGTTTCACACGAGCCAGGCCGCCGGCCCAACAAACGGCCAGATTAATCGAGAAAAAAACTTTTGGGAATCCGGACACAGTTGGATCTAATATCACGCCCACTTTCAGGCTTCGCTCTTCGAGCTGCGACCCGACAAGCCGATAGAGCTCACAGATTCCGTGGAGAACATTTTTCTTCGCCGCAGGCGGCTGCCAACCCTTACCTCTGTGACCTCTGAGCGCTCTGTGTGAGATTTAGTTTCATATAAGCACACGAGGTGTCAGCCTCTGTCTGACGAATTGTTCAGAATGATTAGGCTAAGCTGGCACATGTTGCATGGCTGGCGGGAATTCGCTTTTTTATCTTCGTCTGAGACCGTTTCAAAGCCTAAATCTCCTTCCCAGTAAAATTGGCTGATACAGGCGGCAAGCGGCGGCGCTGACACCTCATATGAAACTTCCTTAAATTCGATGCCATTTTTACGAAGTGTCTCACCGCTGAGAGCGCAGAGAGCGCAGAGATTAATTTAACTTTTCTTTCTCGGCGTTCTCCCACCGGGGCGTAGGCCCTATGGGCCGGAGGCGGCGGGCTCTGCGGTGAACTATTATGTTTCTTTTTCGATCAAACCGGCCGTTGTTTTGGCCGGCGGCGGCGCTGAAACCTGAAACCTATAGAATCAACCGTCCATCAATTTCTTATCTATTTTTTGGCTTCTTGCATGCGCTGGAGATCTTCCCGGGCCCATTTTTGGGGAGAATATGGATTGGAGTATTTTTTTTCGGCATCTGTTTGCAGGCAACGCTCAAAGGCCTGCGCGGCAGAAGCAGCATCTCCCTGCAGCCAGTGGTTAAGCCCGATAACATATTCCGCTGAAACTTTCCAGTCCGGAGAATTGCCCATCCGGTGTCTGAAAGTTTCTTCAGTCAAGGTACCATTGAGAAATTTGGCCTGCAAGGAAAAAAATTTAAACCTTTCAAATTGGTCCACCACATAGTTCCAGTAGACCGCGGCACCGGCGGCATCGTTGAAAAACCTGGCCCTGGTAATGCCGGCCATCATAGCGGCCGTAACCCTGGTAAGTTTATCTGCCTGCCGGGACCGCATGACAGAATCATAGGAAGCGGCGGCGTCCTCTATGTTTCCCAGCTCCGTGAAGCGATTGGCCAGCAGCATGAGGGGCCGGGATCTTTGAGTTTTAACCACCGCTTCCTTCAAATAAGCGATTTCAAACCGCGTATTTCCTAGACGGCGCTGGACATTGGCCATTAACAATAATGCCTCGCCACCGGACGGCGCCAGTTTGAGGCTGGCCGCCAGATGCCTTCCGGCGGTCTCCAAATGACCGGCTTTGATTTCAAGACGTGCGAATTCATTGAACACGTCCGGGAATGCGGGTTCGCGCTGCAGCGCTTTACTCAGGTATTCCCGCGCCTGCTCATCCTGCCCCCGCCGGGCATACAACCGCCCGATCCGGTAGGGCGAATCCGGGTCCCAGGGAAAATCCTGCATTGATTTTTGGTAGGCACGGATGGCGTCATCGAGGCGGCCGCGGTCTTCATAATGCCGGCCGATAAAAAAATCATGCCGCGCCGTTTTGCGGGCCGCCAGATCTTGCCAATCCGGCCAGCAAATCAGGCATAAAACGGCGCAGACGGGCGTCCAGCGGTAAAGCGCCCGCCGGTTCCCGGTTTTAACCCAGCGATAAAAAGACCACAAGGCCAGGGCCGCAAAAACCGCCAACATGACAGCCGGCGGCAGCCGGTAGCGGTCGGACGCCTTGAATGGAATGATGGATATAATGACAGCCATCGTAACGATGACAAGCAACTGCTGGTTTTGGGTGGGGCGGCGGCAGAAAAACAGGCCCAGCAGGCCCAAGGGTCCAGCCAGCCAAAAGCCGGTCCAGGGCAGCGCCAGAAACCAGGAGTAGTTACGGTAGGCCGCCACATCGAATTCCTGGCTCCATTCACGGGCGTTCATGAAAATGAACACCCGCCGCAAAAAATTATATGCAACGCCGCCCGGGTCGCTCCGGATAACATCGACCAGCTTGTGCGCCCAGAATTTTTCGACTTCCAACTCGGAAAATGCGCCGGCCTGCTCGGCCAGATGCATGTATTTGTCAAAAAGGATGCCGGCCGGCGGATGCAGCCCTTTGAATTCCGGCGCCAGGCCGGAATAAAGGCTCCAGGACGCCTGGGTGCGCAACATCGGTGCACCGGTTAAATAATAATTGCGCGCAAAGATCGGTCCGATAATCAAAACGGTTCCGCAGGCAAACAGGGCGGCCGTCTTCAGCGCCGCCGCCGGGTGTCCCTTATTTTTCAGGATCAGCCAGCCGCAAATGCACGGCAGCACCAGAAACAAATTGGCCCGCACCCCGGCAGACAGCGCGAAGCTGACGCCGGCGGCAAGAAGCGCCCAATATCGATGCGAACGCCGGATCAGCCACCAGAGAGCGAGGCTGAAAAAGAAAATACTGAACGTTTCAGCAAATTTTTCGGATTCAAAAACAACCAGCATCCAGTAAGTTGCGATGAGATAGCCGCTGATCAGGCCCACCTGGCGCTGCCAGGTGCGGGCGGCAATCTGAGCCAGTAAAACAGCCGTTCCGGCACCCATGATGCTCTGTAAAATCTTGTTAACCAGCGGCCCGGAACCGAAAATTATTTGCTGCACCGCCAGAAAGGCCGGATAAATCGGCAGATAATTTCCGACGCTGTCCCACAGCCAGACGCCGTCCACCATCTTCTGAGCCCAACTGGCATAGGAGGAGGCATCGACTACCGGAACGCCGAAAAGGGGATTGTCGAAGGATTGGATCACATAGATCAGCCGGAAACCCAGAGCAAACAAAAATAAAAAAAGGCTGGACCTCCTGCCAAGAGATTGTAGCGCCGGATCAGGGCTGCCGCTGGAATTCGATTCAAACCCATCGGCCGACATTGCCATGTGGGTATTGGTACTGATCATTTTTGAAAATCTTTTTGATTATTGTTGATTCGGAATTACGTTGACGTTGCCTGGTCATTGCGCTCGATTAGATTGTAATTGCCTCTAATTGTACTAAATCCTGCTGCTTCTTCAATCAAAAAATTTGAAATGGCCATAGCGCAAGGTTTTGTTTTGACAATTTTCCCCTTTTTTTATATAAAATTAGATGATTAGAAAAAATCCTGCTATCCCAAGAGGCTGAATTCCGGTGTTTTCCAAGGCAATCAACATTATAAGACGCGAAATTGAGCGTCTAAAAGCAACGATGATTCTGAAAAGAATCTTGAAACTCAGAAACAGCAAACGCTTTGCGACCAATCTGGTGGCAACGTTTGCGGTGCTTGCCACCCTGTCCGTCATCGTCATCGTCATCGCGCTTTACGGATATTTTGATAAACAGGTTGAGTCTGAATTTCGCAAGAAAATACTGGCGGAAAAAGGTCAGGTTGAGATCATCTTAAGCAACCGCATCTCCCGTATCAGCAATATGTTAAAAGATCTGGGATCCGATAACATTATTCGTGTGACGGTAATGCTCGATGGAAACTCCCAGCTCGAAGAGCGGATCGCGGAAGTCTACCCCGCCAGCCAGGGCGTTTACTTTTTTGTGAAAAAGCACAATGAGATAACGGTCATACCGCAAACCTATCCCACTGTGTCGCCAAGTCTGATCGACTTCGCTCTCAAAAGATATCCATACGGCGAAATTCTGGAGGAAAATGGAATCACACGCCTGGTGTGGCTGTTTTCGACTCCGATAATGCATCAGACCCAGCTTATGGGAACTGCCTATGCCCTCTATGATATGACGCAGGATAAAAAGATGATCCAGCAGCTCAATGAAACGGTGAGCGGCGACATATCCATGCTCAACTCCAATAAACTCTACAGCCTGGGCTCCGGCAAGGCCCTGCAGCTGAATGAGGAAATGCTGAAAAGCATCTCAATGAATTTGGAACTGCTGCCGCTGGGCGAAAAACTCATCCTGTCTAAAATTGATGGTTTTGATAATCTTTATTATAAATCGTCGCTGGAAGCTCTGGTTAATGGAAAGCGAAAAGTCACCTTATGGATCGGTCTGTTCTCGGTTGTCATTCTTAGCGTATCGATCATCATGTCTATCCATTTAGGCAAGAAAATGGTGGAGCCGTTGCGCCGCATGACCAGGATGGCGATTCAAATCTCAGAAGGACAAAAAGACCTGTTATTTGAAACCGGCAGCAATAATTACTGGGAATTCGAACAATTATCCCAGGCCTTCAATTACATGCTTACCAATTTAAAAGATGCCGAAGAGCAATCGCGCTACAAAGAGCTGCTTGAAAATGTCGATGATGCGGTCTACATCCTCGATCAGAAAGGCAGGGTGCTGGAAGCCAATGAAGCCGCCTACACGCAGCTGGGATACTCGCCCGAACAATTCTTCGGTTTAAACCTGAGTGACCTTCTGCCTGCCACAGCGACGCGTTCAATCATAGACCAGCTGGGTAAGGACGACCCGCATGAAATCCCTAAAAAGATCACCATTGATACCACCCATACCAAAACGAACGGCGAACTCATGCCCGTGGAAATTCAATCCCGGGCCATATCCTACCGGGGACGCAATGTTATTCTCAATGTCGCCCGGGATATCACGGCGCGCATTGAAGCGGAAAAAGAAAAAAAACACCTGGAAAGCCAGTTGATGCATTCCCAGAAAATGGAGGCCGTCGGCACGCTGGCCGGCGGCATTGCCCATGACTTCAACAACCTTTTAATGGGAATTCAGGGATATGTCTCTCTGATGCGGCTGCAAACCAAATCGGGAGACCCGAACGAAGACTACATCAAGGGCATTGAAAACGCGGTTATGAACGCCGCCAATCTCACCAACCAGCTGCTCGGGTTTGCCCGCAAAGGAAAATACACACTCAGACAAACGAGCTTAAATTGCATTGTGGAAAACAGCACCAAAATGTTTACCCGTACCAGAAAAGAAATCGTCACCCACCTGAAACTCCAGGAGGACATCTGGAACGTTAAGGTCGACCCGGGACAAATCGAACAGGTGCTGATTAACCTTTACCTGAATGCCTGGCATGCCATGCCGGAGGGCGGCGATATTTTCATTCAGACGGAAAACATCTTCCTCAGTGAGGATTACTGCAGGCCCTTTGAGGTGCCGGGCGGAAATTATGTTAAAGTCTCCGTGACGGACACCGGTCTCGGTATCCAGGAAGACATCATCGAAAGGATTTTCGAGCCGTTCTTTACTACCAAAGATGTCGGCAAAGGCACCGGGCTCGGTTTGGCATCGGCTTACGGCATCATCAAGAATCACAACGGCATCATAAGAGTTTACAGCGAGAAATGCAACGGAACCACGTTCAATATCTACCTGCCGGCCTCGGATGACAAAGCAGCCGCCGACGTAAAGGTGAGCAGGAAAATTTTGAGGGGTGAAGGAAAGATACTTCTGGTAGATGATGAAGCGGGCACCATCCAGGTGGAAGAATTGATGCTCAAAGAGCTCGGCTACAAGGTGCTGGCGGCCTTGAGCGGTCATGAAGCACTGGTGCTGTATAAAGATAACATGGTGGATCTGGACCTGGTGGCGCTGGATATGATTATGCCGGAAATGAACGGCAAGGACACCTATGAAGCGTTGAAAAAAATAAACCCGAATGTCAAGGTGCTGCTGGTAAGCGGTTACAGTTTGAACAAGCAGATTGAGGAGTTGATGCATAGAGGCTGCAACGGATTCATTCAAAAGCCCTTTGATATTGTCCAGCTCTCCCAGAAAATCAGAGAAGTGTTAGAGGATTGAATATTGAAAATTGCAGATTGAAAATTTGAGGTATGCTTTCTATTTTAAGAAAGGCCTGCCGGACATTAACGGTCCGGAGCGACATACCAAATTAATTCCATAATTATTCAATTTTCAATTTTCAATCTTCAATTTGCATTCATCTGCCCCCCCAGGATGATTTCAATGCGCCGATTCTGACGGCGACCTTCTTCGGTGGTGTTCGATGCAACCGGTCGGTAATAGCTGTAGCCGCGAACCGACAGTCTTTCGGGCTTGATCCCGGCTTCTTCCTGGAGAAATCGGACGACAGCTGCCGCCCGGGCGGTTGAAAGTTCCCAGTTGCTCGGAAATCGTTTCTTGAGCGCCGCACTCAAGGGGACATTGTCCGTGTGGCCCTCAACCAGGATTTCCTGATCCTGGCTATTCTTCAGAGCATCCGCCATAACCAGCAGCAATTCTCGGCCCCTGGCATTAATTTCCACGCTGCCGGAATCAAATAAAATTTTGTCGACAAAAATCACTCTCAGTTTGTCGGCTTCTTCGACCACTTCGACTTCCTGGGCGGCTATCTGATCTTTCAGGCTGGTTTCAATGGTCTTCTTGGTGTCGTCAAGCAGCTGGATGACCTTTTCCTGCAGCTCAATAACCGATTTCTTTTTATACAATTCCTGCTTGAGCATTCGGTTGTTGTCCGATATTTGCTGGTTTATCTTTTTCAGATAGGTATTCTGAACCTCCGCTTCCATCAAGTCTTTGGAAAATTGACTTTTGGATGCTTCCGAATTGCGCAGTTCAATTCCCAGCCAATTATTTTTTTCTTCAGCCTGCTTCAGTTTTAATTCCAGGTCACTTACGGTCCGATCTTTCTCCGAATGGGTCGCTTCCAATTCGGACTCCAGTGTCCGGTATTGGTTCATCGGCACACAGCCGGCGAGCATAAAAACCATCATCCCTGCAGCGACAAGTGTTTTCATGGCAAGCATAGGAATGTCTCCACTAAGATGAATTTAGGTGCAAAATGCACAGGATTAACTTCTACGTCCTTAAGGGAAGACATCGGTGACACTGGTGTAATTGAATATGATGAACGCCGCGACGATGACGGCTACAATGATCAAAGAAAATATGACGACGCCTCTGCCGGCCGAAAGATCATCGATTTTTTGGCCAAGCAGCGCAATTTCCTCATCTGTTAGACTATCCAGGCGGAGTTCGGCTTCCTGCGGGGCAATTCCCTGGGCAATCAGTGCAAGGCGGATCTCCTGACGCGCCGTCATTTGATTCAGATATTCACGTGTTTCCTGCTGCCGGCCGGCCGGCAGCAGGCTTTCCGTTCCAATCATGGCAGCCGAGGCGGATTGATACCAGGTTGGGACCAGCAACAATACGATGGCCAGATAAACACAGCTTGGTTGGGCAGATTTTTTCAAAATGTTCAGCGACTTTCTCTGTCGTTAAGTGAAGGAAAACTAGCAGTGATTTCAAAGCCCGACCCGGCCTGTCCGTGTCGAACGCATGGAGTTGATCGGTGATTTAAAAACACTTTTTTGTATATTCTTTAGTGGAAACTGTCAATAGCTTTGACTCTTGCCCAAACCAATGAACATATTATTATTAAGGGTCTCAAAATAGAAACCACTTCTTCATTGATTCCAGGTAAAGGCTTCTGGGAGTTCCAAATTATGACATGAATAGACAATTATGAGACCCTTAATATCTCACCAGTAATATATCTAAATTGAGTATGGGTGGTGTAGTATCAATTATATTCCAACGTTGAAAACCTGGTTCCATGTTAGAATAAATTTCATCATCCAGCACCTGCATCCAGTATCCCGCTCAGGGCATCCTGGAACGAATCTCCTGCAATGTTTTCTCAGACTCGGCTTTCATGGGACCGCCCAGTTCAACCGCCTTTTGGGCCGCGACCAGGGCTTCGGGCTTGCGTCCCTGATCTAAAAGCACATAGGCCAGATTATTAAATGCCGCGGTCGAATCGGGATGCAACACCGTCGCCTCACGAAAGGCACTTTCAGCGCTTTTGAGGTCCCCCAGGGCATAAAAGCTGTTTCCCAGACCCATTCGCGCATTCAAACTGGCAGGCCACCGTGTCAATGCGGTCTGGTATCCGATTTCGGCGGCCTGGAATTGACGCGATTTTTCCAGCCCGAGGACGGCCGTCAAGTACTTGATCTCATCCGCCTGCACCGGAATCTGGTTCGGTGCCAGCACTATCAGGCCCCAGTAGTTGCCGCGAGCCCAGGTTTTCTCAAAGAGATAGTAGGACATCACTTTGCGTTTGGTGGTCCCTGACCGAAGAATGACATCCTCGGCGGACAAATCATAACCGATGACGACGGCATAGTGCCAGACCGGCAGCCATGACAATCCCAGATTCTGCAAAACGATCACCGGGTGACCGGCGGCAATTTCCGGAAACAGGGCATCCGGGCCTTTAAATTCATAGGCGATTTTAGCATGGCGCCGGGTGGCGCCGACCATGGCCATTTGCAGGCTGCCTTTGCGCGAGGGCGTATAGACCTGATTTTTCAGCGCTTCGGGGCTGATCGCCGGGCCGCTCCAGGTCAGCGCCATGGCCAGCGTAGCCGGTCCGCACTGGTAGGCCTCCTGCGGGTAAAATGGAACGGCATCCAGTTCGAAGCTGGTGGGCACATTTTCCGGCAGATGCGGCAGGGGTGTCCGTTGAAAGACAGCGCAACCAAAAAGCAACACGAGGTGGCACATTAGAAGAAAGATCCGGCAGGCAGCTTTTTCTATTCGACATTTAACCATACTATCCTTGCAAGCGTTCACGGATTCAAGTCCGTCGATTTATTCTAAGCTTTAAACCGTTGAACGATTCCCCTTTGGGTATCAATCGATTTCTGTTAATCATTGAATGCTATATAAAAAACACTATAAAATCAAGCCTCCTGATTTATTCTAGCATTGAAAATCAATCAAATGAGTGCTAAATCTTCTGTTATCTTGGGGCTTAGAAGCACCTCTTTGATGGTAAAAAAGTGGTTTTTGTTAAATCCGGAATCCAAAGGAGGGTTTATGCACAGAATCTTCATTTTTTCACTGGCAATCTTTTTGCTCTGTTTTCAACCTTACGCCCACGGACAGTTGACATCGTCAAAAGATAGTCCGGTTCCGGTTCTAACGGTAAGGGGCAGCGGCGAGGTAGCGGCAGCTCCGGACCAGGCGCTGGTTCAGCTCGGAGCGGCAGCCCAAAGTGAGAAGGCTGCGGATGCTCAGCAGCAGGTGAACCGTATCGTGGGGGCGATCCTCAAAGCGGTTAAAGCAGCCGGGATTCCCGCGGAAAACATATCCACCGCTGAATTGACCCTTGGGCCGGTATACGAGCGTGCAAACCGGAGCTCGGCCGAACAAGCGAAACTTCCCCGTATCGTCGGCTATTCGGCAACCAACGTGGTACGGGTTGAAATTCATGAGATAAATAAAATCGGCGCTGTGATCGACGCCGGTATCGGTGCCGGGGCCAACAGGCTTGAAGGAATTTCTTTTAAACTGAAAGATGACACTCTTTTCCGCAAAAAGGCCCTGCAACAGGCGGTTTTAAATGCCCGCGAAAAGGCCGAGGCGATCACGTCTGCCTTGAACCTTCGCCTGGTTCGAATCCTTGAGATATCCGAAGAAGGTGTCCACACGCTCCAGCCCCAGTTTCGAACCCTGCGGATGAACAGCGCAGCCGCCGAATCGACCCCGGTCGAACCCGGACGAATCCAGGTAAGCGCTTCGGTTATTATCGGCTATCAGCTCGAAAGTTCCGCATCGCCGGCTGCAAATTGAATGAGCCCCGGGAGTCCATGAGATAAATTAAGCGGGGATCGGGCCTAATGCCGATGAACGTAAAGTATCCTGGCCCAGACCGTTTTTAACCTAAACCGATTTTGAGCTATTCTTTTCCAACCAGGAGGAAAATGCTTTAAATTCTCGGTAAGTCGCGCCCGGGCGGGCCATCACGCCACGGCCTGGACGCACGGCAAAGCCAATCTCCTCTGATCCGGCCCACAGGACCAGGTTTGCAATCTTGTAGTCAAAATCACAAAGGCGCATCAAAAGACCCGGCATATCCCGTCAGCTCAACGTAGCCTTCACCTTTTACCGGATGCTTATTTTTGGCACCTTCGATCGCTACACTGCCTTCCCAGTAAGTTACACCGGTGCTGCCGAGGGTTCGCATCTCCTGATCGGGTAAATTGGAGGTTATTGTCACATCGATCGACAGGGGCGCGATTTGCATCCGCCAGCGGGAGGGGTAGCGCGCCTTGGATTGGCTGCTTTTCCAGGTATCCAGGACTGTCACTTTAAAATCACTTTCTGCCAGATGACGAGACTGGCCGGCGGGGTCTACAAAGGTGCCGCTGGACGCAGGGTTCAATCCACCCCCCGCTTTTCTGAGAAGATAAATCATGATCTCGGTCTGATCCGAAAACTGCAGGCTGAACCAGTCCCATCCGGTTAAGTCGGCTTCAAGCGGAGCCGTGCTGAATTCGTGGTCCATCCAGGCCGACCCGCTTACCGCAACTGTATTGCCGCCGATGGTGATCCTGCCCTGCCCTTCGAGTCTGGTGAATGAATAATAGCAGCTGGCCCGTTCCGGCGTCGAGCCCTTGAGGCTGTATCCGTTGTCACCGTGCAATACGGGCGGCTTCGCCGGTTTGAAATTCAGTGCATAGGAGAAGTCAGCCGAATTTACCTTCAATACATGCGAGTCCGGCCCTATTTGAGCCGACCAGTTTTTAAGGAAGACAAGCGTATTTTCCCCCGCTACTTTAACTCCGGCCATGCCTAGCGCCGCACGGGAGACATCTTCAGCCTGCAGGTGCTGGCGGCCGGCGATATCCGAGACGGCCGCGTGGGCCAGGTAAACCTGTCGGGTGCGCCAGGCCGACGGATGCCGGGGCCATTTCTGATCAGCTCCCGGCGGACTGATTTGGCTGCGAAAAAAGGTCAGCTGAAAGCCGTATGGGTCTCCATTGGCAGATTTGAGATTGCCGGTGTAGTACCACCATTCGGTGCGATAGCCCGGATGCGCGCCGTGGTCTCTGGGAAACTCGAGATTGCAGGGACCGGTAACGGAAAGATAATTCCCGGCTTCTTCGCCGGTCACGGACCAAGCAGTTAAAAAAAACAGCAGGAAGAAATGAATTAAAATTTTTTTCAAATAGCTATTCCCTCTCCATCTCTCCCGATATCTTTATTTTAATCGCGGATAGAAGCCGCTCCCACCGGGCTGCGAACAGAGATTCATTAAAATTGACAGAATACCGCAATTTTAGGCATTTTAGGCATTTTGCAATTTTAGGCAATTCTTTGAGTGGCTTCTTCTTTCAAGTAAAATATATTTTGGCGCGAAAAGCACAAAATCAGATTCGAAGCGCACTACCTCTCCCGCAGCAGGGTTGCCGGCGGCTCCCTGAATACCATGCGTATGGCCGGCAGAGCGGCGGCCAGCGCGGTCAGGATAATCAGCGGCAGCGACAGGCCCAGGGTCCACCAGTCGACGCTATACAGAAACGTCCAGCCGAAGGATTGCCGGTTGATCACGTAGACCAGCAAATATGACAGAATGAAGCCGCACCCAATTCCGGCCAGCTCGCCGGCCACCACCATAAATGCCGCTTCCCAGATGATTATTTTACGAATCTGCCCGAAACCGGCGCCGATTGCAAACAGGGTATTTAACTGGCGCGAACGTTCCAAAACCAGAACGGTCAGCGTGGTGGCAATTCCCAAAGCCGCGATGACAAGGGCGATCAGCAGCAGTACCGTGGTAACCGCAAAGGTTTCATCAAATACCCGCAGGATGCCCTCGCGTAATTCGCGACCGCTGATGATATCAAGCATGTCGCCCCAGCGCTCGATTATTTTCGTGCGAAATTGCGCCACCGCCCGGCTGATATCCCGGGTGCGGTCTCGAAAAAAAAACCGGGAGCCGCCCCAGCCGGGATCATGATAGCGTTCAATGAAGGGCTGCAGGGGATAAAAAACTACCCCGCCCTGGGTGCGATAGTCGCGTACCACCCCTAAAACCGGCAGTTCCACCAGGGATTTTTCAATCCTGGCGCGAAACAGATCACCGACGGCCAAGCCGGTGCGGTTTGCAAATACTTCCGAAATAACGACGCCTTCGCCCTTTCTTAATCGCGGACGGATAGTATCCGGATTGCCCTTCATCCAGAAAAAGTCGGCATATTTGAAGAAAATATTCAGGTCCAGCACTTCAAATTCATAAGGGAAATTATTGTAGCTGAGAAAATACCGCCGGTTGGGTACGGCTTCGACTTCCCCGGCCTGGGATCTAAACCAGGCCGCCACTTGCTCCGGGATGGGGTAGCGAAACTGATTCATCTCATTTAATTTCATGGTCACGAACAGATCCCCGCTGACCGTCTGATAGGCCCAGATTTCAACCGTTCGCCGAAAGCTGAATATCATGATAACCAGCGAAGCAAACAGGGCCACAGCCGTGATTAAAGCCCCCACGGAAACCGCGGTGCGGGTGCCGCTGTCCCGGATATACCGTCCGGCCAGATAAGCGGGTATCCCGGCTACCCGAAGCAGAGCAGGTGACAGGATACTGCCCATCCGGGTCAGGAACCAGGGCGCCAGCAAAGAAAATCCAATAAAAAGCAGCACAACTGCCACATATCCCGGAAGCGGAATGCCCACTACACCGGGAAGCATTGACAGCGGCAAAACCAGCGCAATACATATCAAGCCGCCGCCGGCAAGCTTACGGGGAGATTTTTTCACCTGCATGCCATGCTGGGAAATTTCCAGCGCTTCTTTGGGAGACACCAGCATCGCCTCCCGGGCCGGCTGCAATGCTGCCAGCACGGAAATAAAAACCGTTACGACGAAGCTCAAGGCAATTTCCCAGGGGCTGAGGGAGAGTCGATCCACCTGAACCCGCACAAAAAGAATGGATATTGTCCGGCTGACGCCATGCAGCATATATTTGACCAGAAAACTGCTGATGGGCATGGCTGCAATCCAGCCGGCCAGGCCGAAAAGCGCCCCTTCCGCCAGAAAAACATAAAAGAGAAGATAAGAGGAAGCTCCGGTGGAGCGCAATACAGCCAGTTCGTGACGACGAGAGGCGGCGTTTAGTGCCACCAGGCTGTAAACCAGAAACATACCCACGAACAAGGATGCAAAACTCAAAATGGAAAGATTCATCTGGTAGGCCCGGATCATCCCCCGGCCGCTTTCTTTGGCAGCCGACGGCGACCCCATCACAACGCTGTCGGGCAGCATGCGGCGAATCTCTGTCAGCGCCCGCTTGCCGGCGTCCGGCTTAAGCTGCAAATCAATGCGGTCCACCAGCCCGTAGAGGCCGGTGAATTCCTGAAAGGTGGCGATATCGGTAATTGCCACCCGTCCGCCTTCCACCAGGGCCAGGCCTTCCGGCTGCATAATTCCGGCCACCCGGAATTCGGCTTTCCGGCCGGCAAGCACCAGCGTGAGCGAATCGCCGGGGCTGCATTCATATTTGAGCGCCAGCGGTTGACCAATGATAATGGTATTGGGTTCTCTGATTAAATCCAGCCAGGCTTCAGTTTCGGGCCGGCCGGCGTCGGTGATTTGCCATTCTCGAAGAGTTCGATCCAGAATCGGGTCAAGGCCGATTAAGAGAAAGGGATCGGACGGCGGCGGCATTGGTTTGACATAGGTGGTCAGTATCGGCGAAGCAGCGGCAACCGCCGGATGCTTCAACAAAAGGGGGACCAATTCCTCGGGCACATGGCCTCCGGGCTGGATTAGAACCCGGTCGGCGCGGCCGGCAATCAGATCCATGCTTTTGCTGAAGGAATCCAGCGAGGCATGCACGGAAAGCCGCACGCTGGTGAATACCGCGGCTCCCAGGGCAATCCCGCAAAGCACGGTGAGCGCCCGGCCCGGGTGCTTGCGCATGTTGCGCAGGCTGAACCAGATAAAAAATTTAATGAAGAACAAGATGCGAGGCACTGTTTATTGAGTTTATTGGGTTTATTGGGTTTATGGCGCTTATCCGCCAGCTGATAGCTCATAGCTCATAGTTGATAGTTGATAAACGGCTTGGAGGCCGGGAAGCTGGGAGGCTCGGAGACTTAGAAATCGGATATCATTCCGTCCTTGAGGCTGATTTTTATCGTGGCCATGGAATCAGCCAGGGTGCTGTGAGTCGCGATGACGACCGTTCGCTTCCATTGGCGATTCAGGTCGGCCAGCAGTTCAACGACAAGCCGGCCGTTGCGGCTGTCTAAATTCCCGGTTGGCTCATCCGCCAGGATAATGGCGGGATCATTTATCAGCGCTCGGGCGATGGCCGTCCGCTGCATTTCGCCGCCGGAAAGCTGAGCCGGAAGGTGGGTCAGGCGGTCTGTAAGGCCGAGCCAGTCTAAAAATTCCATGGCGTTTGATTTGATCCGACCGAATGGCTTGCCGGCCAACAGCCCGGGCAGACTGACATTTTCCAGCACATTTAAAGTGGGCATCAAATTAAAAGACTGGAAAACCATCCCCACAACATCCCGCCGGAAATGCGTGAGCGCCGCATCCGAGGCCCGGGCCAAATCATGATCGGCAACCGTTAAGTCACCGCGGGTGGGTCGATCCAGCCCGGCCAGCAGAGACAACAATGTGCTCTTGCCGGACCCGCTGTCACCCTTAAGGACAACCAGCTCACCGGCAGCAATTTCAAAGTTGAGTTGATTGATACCGATAACTTCACTGCCGCCCAGCCGATAGGTGCGCGTCAGGTTATGGGCCCTGATTAACGGAAATATATTGGGAGATTGCATGGTTTGGTAAAACAACGGCGTGTTAAACTAATAACCAATAACAAATATCTTTTGATCTTCAATTTGTTTTATTCCGCAGGGCATAAAAGGCAAACAACAGCCAGCCGCCCATAAGACACAACCCACCTGCCGGTGTCAGGATGCTGAAGAAGCGAATTTTGGTTAAACTGATTAAATATAGATTTCCCTGAAATAAAACCGTTCCGGCAACAAACAGCCAGCCGGGCAGCTGAAACGGAATGTTCGGGTGGCGGTCACGGGCGAAACCCAGCAGGATCAGGGCCAAGCCGTGATAAAACATATAGCTGGTGGCCAAATCAAAATTGGACAGGCCGCCTGAATTGCTGAGATGGGCTTTCAGCGCATGCGCGCCCAAGGCCCCGGCCACAACCGCCAGAAAGCAGGTAAAGGCGCCGATGGTTCCAAATATTTTCATTAATTTCCCAACCCGCTCAAGCCGAAATATGATTAAAGTGAGCTAAAAGTTCTTGTTTAAAGTATTCAAAACTACGGTCGTTTTGATGGTTAAGATCGTTTGGATCGTTTTGTTCGACCTTTTTGATTAAATGGCCAAATCATTGAATCGAGGGCAACACATTTAGCGGCACACAGCGCCTATTTTGCGAGAAATCCTTGCCGTACGGCATCTTCAATCAAGGCACTCACATAATCCCAGAGAACGGGGGCACCGTCTTTCACGGGGCGCATGCGCCGGTGAACCTGACCGCTTTTTATATCGTTCGCCTGCCAGGTTTCGCCAGCGGTAAAGTAGTTGTTCAGCATCGGCTGAACCCGGTCCAGGGCATTGGCAAATCTGGATTCAGGCGTTTCTCTTTTTTCGAACTCATCCCACAGCGCCCGCAGGGCAGCGGCCTGATCGGCCGGCAGCAGGCCGAAAACCCGCTGCGCGGCTATTTCCTCCCGCCGGTGCTGATCTTTTCTGCCATTGTCATCATAACAGTAGGTATCGCCGGCATCGATTTCGACCAGGTCATGAATCAGCAGCATTTTCATCACATGAAAAAAATCAATATCCGTTTCCTTTGAGTATTCCGACATAATCAGCACCATCAGGGCGATATGCCAGGAGTGCTCGGCCGAATTTTCACGGCGGCGGTGATCCAGCAAGATGGTTTTACGCCGGACATGCTTGAGTTTGTCGGCTTCCAGAATAAATTCAATCTGTTTTTTGAACCTTTTCGATTCAGCACACGGTATGACGGGGGCCACCTGTTTGCCGGCGGCTGATTCTTCGGATGATTTCGGTGGCATTATTCGGCTCCCTGTTTGATGTTGGTGCAAAGATCCTCATTCAGATCTTTAGGGATTCGGCTTTTTTAGTGTTTCCCGCACCTGCAGCCAGTCGTTTATTTCAAGCAGTGTCTGTGTTAAATGATAGCGGCCGCCGGCATACACGCCATAGTCGCCGCCGCAGCCCATGGCTGAAGCAAAGCGGATGGTGTTGCCATAAAATTGCCATGCATCCGTCCATTTTTTCTCAATGGCTTCGTCAAAGGGGTTGGTTTTGAAGTCGGCCAAACCCTGCTGCCAGATATCATCCATGATTTGGGTTGCCGTTAGAAGGTCCGCATTGGTTTCTTGGATGGTATGCTCGAGTCTTTGCCACTGACCGTCGACCCAGGCGGTGCTGTGGCAATTCAAACAAGCGGCCTGCATGGCCTTTTGTCTTGCTTGTCTTTCTTTTTCGTCGATCAGATAAGCGGCGGCAAAGCTACCGTCCAGACCGGTCGGCAGCGGCTGGCCGTCTTGGTTGCGAATTACGGTTGTATCCGGATTTTGCGGGTGCGGGTGAGCATATATCAATCCGAAAAGCCGCCAGGGCAGGCGATTGTTCATCTGGTGGGTTCTTTCGGAAACCATCTTCTCATCCGCATTCACCAGCAGGCTGATATGACAGGCGGCACAGGTGGGTGCCGTGAAATCCTTGCCGATGGTCCAGGGGACGGCAGTGAAGTTCCATGATTGGCTCACCGACGCAAAGATGCTGCCGTGTTTGCTGGCCGCATAAACCTTATAAGCGGGTGCATCGGGCCCGACGTGACATTCCCGGCAGGTGTTCGGTTTGCGCGCCATCTCGATCGAAAAGCCGTGGCGGGTGTGGCAGGCGGTGCAGGCTCCCAGGCTGCCGTCCAAATTGATACGACCGACGCCCTGATTGGGCCAGCCTTCAATGACGGGAAATTTCAATTCGCCGGCAAGTTCCGTCTCCCGGGTTTGAGTGCCGGTTACCTTCAGCTTTGTTCCATGGCAGTAATAGCAGGTCTCAGCCCGGGTTGCTTCACCGGCCGGTTCAAAGGCTATTTTCCCATTCGTATTTTTTTTCCTGCCGATGATACTGGTTTCAAGCTTTTGATATAAAGGGTTGGCGGCCAGATTATCATAGGCATGGGCCATCAGATTTTCGGCGTATTGCTTATTTTCCACAGAATGGCAGACGGCGCAGTCCTGCGGGCTGACAACCACATGAATGTTATAGCCGTTGTGCTCAAAGGTATCGGTGTGGGCTTGAGGCCTGAGAGTGTGGCATTCCGCACAGCCAACGCTGGTATCCAGCAGGTTGGCAGGCACCGTTTGGCTGGAAACTTTCAGGGCCAGGCCTTCGGCAGCCATAGCGTGCCGGGGTGTGGTCAGGGCATGACGGCTGTTTTGCCAGTCCTTAACGATGCCGGGATGAATCACCGTGTGACATTCCAGGCAGTCTGCGGTGGCTTCACTGGCCGGCAGGTCTGCCGGAATCGCATTTGCCGCATAAAAAACAACACTGCCGGCCATCAGCGCAATCAGGAGATTTTTCATGGCGGGCTCCTTTTTTTGCCGGAGTTAGTGTGCAATCACCTTGCGCTTTTCAGGCAGAATGACATACATCATTTCACTTACGGACACGGCGTTCTGCGAGTCTAACCTCATACGGTGATTTTAGAACCAACTAGTCAATGGGCCGATACGCTATTAACCCTGACATTGAAAATCTGGTGTTCTGAGTCAGGAATCCTTACTGTCAAGCGGTGTATAGCATGTAAGGCGTTAATTGTCCAAGGGTTTAAGCTGCCTGGCTATCCCCGATCAGCGGCAGTTCCTTGGTCACATTGAAAATTACCAGATATTTGGATTCGTCCCGGGCATCGATATATAGGCGTTTGCGCAATGATTCTAAAAGCTCCGTATCCTGCTCTTCCCGCACCTTGGTCAAATAGAGCCGCTTGCCCTTGTATCCGGGACCATGCTCGATGAACGTATAGGTTGCATGGGAATTGGACTGCAAATTGTGATGGGTGAGTCGATCCCGCATGATGAATGCCAGGCTTCCGTCTTCCATGATGTTGGGTCTGGCGTAAACCGCCGCATCCACTTTACCGTCACCGTCTGCGGTAGCCAGAATTCCGGTGCCTTTCGCATTTTCAAAATATTCTTTAAGCGCCATTTGATTCTCCTCAATGTTTGCAAAATTGGTTTAAATTGTGATAATACAATGTTAGAAATTAATACAAAAAACAATAAATAAAAGGGGTCGTTGGAATGAAAATATTTGCATAATTAATTCGGGCTGAAAAATAATAAACAATTTGCCATCACAGGAGGTAATCCATGCTTGATTTCACTCTGACTCCCGAACAATTGGAATTGCAGCAAAAAGCGCGCGAATTTGCCAGAAAAGAAATATTGCCGATCGCCTGGTACTATGACGAAATCGACGAAACCCCTTTGCCGCTGTTGAGAAAAGCTTACGACGCCCAATTGATAAACGGTGATATACCGCAGCAATACGGCGGCAAAGGCTGGGGACTGTTGGAAAATGTTCTAGCCACCGAAGAGTTCGCCGCCGCCTGTCCGGGCCTGGCCACCTCGCTTTTTGACAACTCTCTCGGGATGGAGCCGCTCAAGCTCTCCAAAAACGAAGCGCTCAAGAAAAAATATTTGCCCCGGATTTTAAACGAATTTAAGCTCATCTGTTTTGCAACCTCCGAGCCGACCATGGGCTCGGACGTGGCCGGCATCCGCTGCAGGGCCGCAAGAGACGGTGAAGACTATGTTTTAAACGGCACCAAGTATTGGATTACCAACGGCGGTATTGCCGATTACATGTCGATATTTGCCACGGTGGATCCGGATTCCCGCCATGAAGGGATATGCGCCTTTCTAGTGGAAAAAGACTGGGAAGGGGTGTCCATCGGCCGGAGGATCACGAAACTTGGACAGCGCGGTTCCAACACGGTCGGCCTGAATTTCAAGGACGTCAGGGTTCCCAAGGATAATGTTCTGGCGCCGCCGGGGGAAGGATTTGAACTAGCCATGCGGACTTTTGCCCGTACCCGCCCGTCCATAGGGGCTTTTGCGGTTGGAACGGCGCGCTCAGCCATGGAATTTGCAATTGATTACACCAAAAAAAGACGCGCCTTCGGCACCAAAATCGCTAATTTCCAGGCCATTCAACACAAAATCGCCGAAATGTATCAAAAAGTGGCGACATCGCGGCTGCTGGTCTGGAAAGCCGCCTGGGAAGCGGACCAGGGTCTGGATCCGACCATCACCGCTTCGATTGCCAAATTCTATTCAAGTGAGGCTGCGCTGGAAGTCGCCAATCAGGCGCTGCAAATACTGGGCGGCTACGGCTATACCAAAATGTTTCCGGTAGAAAAGCTTCTGCGGGACGCACGGCTTTTCAGCATTTACGAAGGCACCAGCGAAATCCAGCGCCACATCGTATCCGGCTATGCCATGAACGTCTATCAACCGGCCATGCCGCCGCTGGAGGATTTGCCGATTCAGCGGGCAATAGATCCGGCCGAGCTGGAAGGCGAAGAAGGCAAAACCGCCTGGCGCTGCCGGATTTGCGGATACGTGCACTACGGTGATGAACCGCCGGAAGAATGCCCGTATTGCTTTTTCCCGAAATCAGCCTTTAAAGAAACCAAATAGTGATAAGTTCATAGAAATCGTATTCATTCCCGCCTTGCGGGATTTGGTGTTTCAGGTTGAGTGTTTGGTATGAAGTAATTCTTATCAGATGTCAGCCCGGCCGCCGGCCTGAAAAGCGGCCGAGCTGATCGAAAAAGAAACATAATAATTCACCGCAGAGCCCGCAGCCTCCGGCCCATAGGGCCTACGCCCCGGTGGGAGAACGCCGAGAAAGAAAGTTTTAATTAATCTCCGCGTTCTCTGCGCTCTCAGCGGTGAGACACTTCGTAAAAATGGCATCGAATTTAATGAAGTTTCATACGAGGTTCATTTTTTAAAGACCCGGTAAATCACCAGCAGCAGGATTGCGCCGCCTACAGCTACCATCAAACTGCGCAGATCAAAGCCGCTGACAGTGCCGAAACCGATTCGGGAGCCGATAAATCCCCCGACAAAAGCACCGGCGATTCCCAGAATAATGGTTATGACAAATCCTCCCGGGTCTTTGCCCGGCATAAGAAATTTCGCAATGATACCGACCACCAGTCCTAAAACGAGCCAAGAGAGAATTCCCATATTGTTCTCCTTTCAAACTTAAAAATAAATGAGCCTATAACAGAAAAAGCTGAGATGTCAAGATAGTCCGCCATAAGCCCAAGGCATCGTCTGCATCGGTTCAAACCGATATGGTTTAAATGACCCAGCCCCATCATTTACGCTTTTGTGCTCGGCCGATTGCAATTGATTTTAATAAGCGTTTTATATTTATGTTATTATGAACCTTTGAATCTCCACCAATGGAAGGATATAAATGGACGACGCAGTTAAGGTTTATCGCCAACTGGAAGAAGAATTTCACCGCCTGGCCCTTCATCGACCCATGCGGTTTGAGCGCTATGAAGCCGGCACCGAATTGGAATACATGGTAACGGATGTGGAAAATGCCAATCGGGCCGCAGTTCGCCTGGTGGTGGAAAATTTTGTCGGTGGCGGATTTGCCGGACAGGTTTACCGGGTTAAAGTGCTGGGAATCAACACCGAAGACGGTCCGCTCAATCATCTCCAGGTCGGGGAGACATACGCCGTAAAAATTTTAATTCCACCCTCGGGTTTCTCCCGGTTGTTTCGCAATGCGCTTTACTGGATCGGTTTCCAGGGGCCTTTTCAGCTTCAGGTCAACCCGGCGGCTGCCAGGACCGGTGCCTTGTGGCAAAAATTCATCCGGCGCGGCGCTGAAATTGCCTTCGGGAGTGAAACGGCCGTAGTGGATATTTATGCAACTTTTGTTGATGAAAAGCTGGGCAGCTGCGGTGAACTGAGTGAATGGGTGGCAGGCCGAACCTGGCGTCTGGAAGTAGATGATAATCTGGATACTCTGAAACGCTGGATGAAAGGTAAAAAAGTCGATCCCGCGAAATTGGGATCACCGGAATTTCGGGCTAAATATGAATTCATGCAGCAGTTTGTCACGCTGCTGCATCAGATGGGTGCGCATGAATTTGCCAGACAGTACGAGTGGTCGACCTGGAAAAGCCAGCCGAATTGCCTGAAAAGAAATGATACCGACGAATCGCCGGCCGATGGGTTGACGGCCGTTGATTTCAGGGCCGGCCTGGCGCTTTTGCCTTTTTTGCCCATGAGTCCCGGTGATTTCAAACTGATTCTCACCGGACTGCTGCGCGGCAGCCTGGTGCAATTTGACCGGGGTGATATCGGCCGGCTGAAGCAATACATTGCAGCCCACCGGAGCCAATTTGCCGATACGCAGACCATGCTCGCCGAGCTGGAAGCCGCAGAGCAGGTGTATCGCAACTCCATTCCGGACGTGACGCATAACCATGTGCGTCTGCTCTACAGTCCGCAGCTTTGGGCTACAATGCTCAAAAGTGCAATAACGGGATGGAAAGTCAGAAACCTCATCAACGATTCATATCGCGCTAAACTGGCAAACAACACCCTGTTGACGCTGCTGTTTGGTGCCCTCGGGCTGATTCCATACCTCGGCCGATTTTTCAGACGCATCTGGGGTCAGCCTTTCTGGCGGACCCACTACCTGAAAATGTTGACCGACCGGCAATATCGGCGGCGATCCATCCGGGCCGGATTTATCGAAAAATTGATCAACTGGCATCGCGATGGTCGACTGGATGACCAAAAGGCCTTGCAAACGGCCGATCAAATCTGGCGCGTCTCATACCACTGGCCCCTGTCACTGCTGCCCGCCGGTCTTCACAGACTTCTGACGGACTGGCAATATGCCAAAGAGCGGGTGGCGTATTACCTGTTGCGGCCGGTTCGTCTGTATTTCAACAACGAACTGCGCGAACAGTGGCTGCGGGACATGGTTGCCGATGGAAAAGAAAAAAACCTGCTGAACGATGAAGATGCCGCCGTGATCCTCTCTCAAATAAAGGAGCCTTACATTCAGAAGTATTTGAAAAGCCTGGCGGTTCACGTCTGCACCCTGCCGGTTACCCAGGTTGTCTCGTTCACCCTGGCAATCATCTATGTCCTCACCCACCCCCAGATGCCGCGCGCCCAGGCCTATGCCACCGGCGTGGGGATTATCGCGCTTTTTCAGGTGGTGCCGATTTCACCGGGTTCGCTGGTTCGAGGCCTCTATGTGCTGTATCTGGTCATCCGGGAGAAAAATTTCAAGGATTACAATATCGCGGTGTTTCTGGGATTTTTCAAGTATATCGGCTACCTGGCCTTCCCGATCCAGATGACTTACCGCTATCCGGCTCTGGCCCGGTTCATGGCAGGTCACTGGGCCACCGAGGCCGTCCATGTTGTTCCTGTTTTTGGGGAAAAGGGCGCTCTGCTGGAGCACAAAATATTCAACCTGTTTTACAATTGGCCTTTGACCATTCGATATCGCATGCGCCAACGCAGTCAGATAAGAGCTGCCATGCAGCCGCGCTACTGGCATATTGCGCTGTGTGCGATTGCGGCAATGGCGCTATTTGTACCGGTTGATTATACCCACTTGCAACGGTTCGGCAGCCTGCCGGATCTGAAACAGATCTGGGCATTGGCGCTGGCAGTACCCATACTGAGCGGGGCGGCCGTCACATTGGGCGCCGGGGGAGCCGGCATATGGCAGCGCATTATGGGGGCGGCCTTGTGCGGAGCGGCTGTCGGCCTTTTCAGTATAACAATATCAGCCGGCTTTGGCGCCGCCAATTTCATCGGAATATCCGAGATCGCCGTCAACAGCATCTGGCGGGCCTTCGTGTTTACGATCGTTTCCATAATCGGCGCACTGCTGACGGAAATTAATTTACCGGCGCCGGATGCCGAAAAACAGAGGACTGAGGGCAGAGGACTGAGGACTGAGGACTGAGGACAGACGCCAGAAGACAAAGGAAAGAAGGTGAGAGGGTGAGAAGGTGGGAAGGTGAGAACCAACCGGAATAGAATTTTGCGGATTAATTCTCATTATTTTCATTTTTTTGTAAGGCTTCGATGATCCGGGGAATATATTCCGGCGCTTTGCTTTGGTGAAAGCGGGCTGACCCGGCCCCGCGGTGACCGCCGCCGTCGAAATCGGCGAGCAGCAGGCCGACATTTACCCTGCAATCGGGTTTAAATATACTATGCCCTACGCTGACCGCGACCAGCTCTCTGTTCCGGT
This sequence comes from uncultured delta proteobacterium, assembly GCA_963769935.1. Taxonomy (GTDB): domain Bacteria; phylum Desulfobacterota; class Desulfobacteria; order Desulfobacterales; family JAFDCJ01; genus JAFDCJ01. The sequence goes on from CAVYNY010000009.1 coordinate 217,384, forward strand.
CTTCATAACGGATTCTCACGTTCACGTAAGCCTCCGGAAACAACGAATAGACCAGAAAGCGATTGCCGACCGGCGTTTCGGACAGGGAGCGAAAATCGGTTATGGAGACATTTTTTTCAAGGCGGGTGTAATCTTTCAGATAAACAATATACCGCTTATTTTGTTCGGTAACTTCCCGGCAGCGCTGTTTTACTTCCGGATCGGCCAATACCTGTTCAAAATTAAAATCGGCGATAAGATCGACCAGTTTGTTCCAGTAGAGTTCACAGTCATGCTCGCCGTCAAAAACGGTCATGGAAAGCAGCACGTAATCATATTTTTCAGGGTGAAGAACCTGATCCAGCGTAAGATCAGCCGAATCTATTTTATCGGTGGCTTCAACCAGCTCACTGTAATCGCGTTTAAACCGGCCTTTATAATGTTCGAAGATTAAACCGGCCGCTGATGGCGCAATCTTAAAGATCCCTTTGAATGAGCGGTAAACCCGATTTGTATAATGATGGTCAAACCAGAGGGAACATTTGTCGTCGTACGGCAGGTTGGCAAGGATGTCTCCTTTGCGGATTTCTACCAGACCATTTTGAATCTCGCTGGGCTCGACCCATTTCACCGGCTGCTCTATATGAAAGACTTCGCGAAGCAGGACGGCGCATACAATGCCGTCAAAATCCGGTCTGGTTACAATTCGCATTAAAATCACCTAATCGGAAATGAAAAATCTATTGATGTTTTGTAATTGTTGACATAACAGTCTGGATCGGCACCTTTTTTCATAGTATTGAACCACCTATTTTACAAGGAGGATTCACGTCATGGCACTATATCTTGTCCAACACGGCAAAAGCCTGTCAAAGGACGTCGATCCGGATCAAGGTCTTTCCGAAGAAGGCATTACGGAAACAAAGCGCATCGCCCAGGTAGCCCGGGAGTATCAGGTGCCCCTTGCGTACATCAAACAGAGCGGCAAAAAAAGGGCGCGCCAAACAGCTGAAATTTTTGCAGGCGCCCTGAACCCCGCCGGCGGGGTTGAAGAAGTCCGCGGATTAAAGCCGCTGGACGACGTAGCGGCTTTTGCCGCCACTATTGACGCCGCCGCCGATACCATGCTGGTCGGCCATCTGCCGTTTATGGAGCGCATGACCTCCTATCTGGTGACCGGATCTGCCGACAAGCCTGTATTTAAATTTCAGAATAGCGGCATTGTCAGTCTTGAAAAAAATCCGGATTCGGGTTCCTGGGTCATTGTCTGGACCTTGATGCCAAAAATCGGGTAATTTATATCAGTGTTATCGGCCAAAGGGAGAAAAAGATGAATTTTGAGTGTATTAATTATGTAAAACAGCAGGGCATTGCAACAGTTAAATTGAACCGCCCCCGGGTGCTGAACGCCATGAACAAGCAGTTGTGGCTCGATATCCAGGCCGCCCTGGAAGATGCCGGAGACGATGCAGAAATTAAAGTTCTGGTGATCACCGGTGAGGGACGAGCCTTTTCGACCGGTGCGGATTTAAAGGAATCCAAAACCAGAACCATCGAAGAATACCGGGACTATCTGGAGGAACTCCAGGAGGCGTCGCGCAAAATCATCCGCTTTGCCAAGCCGACAATTGCCGCCATCAACGGCTACGCCCTGGGTTCCGGTTACGAACTGGCGCTGGCCTGTGACATTCGCCTGGCGGCGCAGGAGGCACAGATCGGCTCTCCGGAGGCTAAAGTTACCTCCTCTATCACCGGTGGGGCTTTCAGGCTGGTTCAGGATTTGATCGGTCCCGGCAAAGCGAAAGAACTTCTGTTTACCGGGGAGTACATTGACGGCCGGGAAGCCGAACGAATCGGCCTGGTCAACAAGGCCGTCCCTCTGGCGCAACTGGAAACGGAAGTCCGGCAGTTGGCCGCAAAAATTGCCGCCAATTCAGCCATCTCTCTGAAAATGATTAAAAAGGGACTGCAGATGGCCCGAGGCGAAATCAGCCTGGAGGCCTTGATGGATTTCGAAGTTGAAGCCTGTCTGACCTGTGTATCCACCAAGGAAAGACAGGAATCGTTGAAGGAGTTTGAAGAGCGCAAGAAGAGTTGAAATAACAAGGAAGGGAACCAAATGTCGTTAGAAAAGATTCTAAACGCGGAATCCGTGGCCATCGTCGGAGCTTCCAGAAATGAGACCAAACGCGGATATCAGTCTATCCGGACCCTGCTGGACGAAAATTACGCGGGCCGGATCTATCCGGTCAACCCGAAGGAAAAAAGCATCCTCGGATTTAAATGCTATAAAAGAGTGGCCGATATCGAAGGACCCGTGGATGTTGCTCTGGTGGCCACCCCGGCCGCAACGCTGCCGGCTGTGCTGGAGGACTGCGGTCAAAAGGGCGTAAAAGGTGCGGTCGTATTGGCGGGCGGGTTCGGTGAAGCGGGAGCAAGCGGCAGGAAACTGGAAGAAGAAATGGTGGCCGTGGCCAAAAGGCACAACATCCGTTTGATCGGCCCCAACACCTCGGGAATGATAAACCTGCATGAAAACTTAAATTTAGTCGGCCTGAAAGATGCACCTCCGGGCGACATCGCCCTTCTCACGCAGAGCGGCAACATGGCGCTGACCTTGATTACCGAAGCCAAAATAAAAAGCCGCAAAGGATTTTCCTACTATGTCGGCGTCGGCAACGAAGCCGATATCAAATTCCACGAATATCTGGAATTTTTCCGCCGGGAGCCAAATACCCGGGCCATTTTGATGTACGTGGAGGGACTGCGCAACGCCCGCGAATTCATACAGCAGGCCCAGAACACGACCCTTGAAAAGCCGATTATTCTGCTTAAGAGCGGTCGCACATCCACCGGCAAAAAATCCGCGGGCTCCCATACCGGCGCTCTGGCGGGCATCTCCGAAGTAGCCCGGGGAGCATTCAAACGCGCCGGCATTATTGCCATTGAAAATTCCGACGAATTGTTTCCGGTGGCTGAAACGCTTTCGAGTCTGCCGCCGATTAAAAGCAACAGTGTGGCCATTTTAGCAGACGGCGGCGGTCACGCGACCATTGCGGCCGATCTCTTGACCGACCTGGGTGTCAGTCTGCCCGAGCTGAGTGAAAAAACCCAGAAAAGTCTCAAAAAAATGCTGCCGGAGGCGGCCTCCGTGCCGAATCCCGTGGACGTGGCCGGCGGCACGGATGCCGACCCGTCGATTTTCGCGGACTGCGCGGATATCATTCTAAAAGATCCCAATGTCGGCGGCCTTTTAATCGTGGGGCTTTTCGGCGGTTACGGCATCCGGTTCGCCAAGAGCCTGTCTTGGATGGAGGAGGATGCCGCCCACCGAATGGGCAAGATGGTTAAATCACGCAACAAACCGATTGTGCTGCACAGCCTCTATACATCTGAAAAACCGCACGCCCTGGATCTGCTGCGTTACTATAATATTCCGGTTTTCGACTCCCTGGATGTGGCGGTCAAATGTACCAGCGCGCTGGCCGAGTACGGCAGCTATCTCAAAAGCTATCATCCCAAAGACACCTTTGAGTTGATTTGGGGAGCCCGGGCCAAACCGGAGGGCGAAACAATTATACGGACCGCCCGTGAAGACGGACGCCAAACCCTGCTGGAATATGAAGCCAAACGGCTGTTTGCCCTGCACGGTGCACCGGTCAGCGGGGACCTGCTGGCCAAAACCGCTGATGAGGCCGCCGAAATCGCCGCCAAAGCCGGCGGTGATGTGGTGCTCAAAATTGTCTCCCCGGACATACTTCACAAATCCGATGCCGGTGGGGTGCGGGTTAAGCTTCACACGCAAAAAGAAGTCCGACAGGCGTTTAAGGAAATTATCCAAAACGCGCGGCATTATAATCCCGCTGCCGATATACGGGGGATATTGGTATCTCCCATGGCCGCCGAAGGCGTGGAGGTGATTATCGGCACCAAATACGATGATCAGTTTGGTCCGGTCATCATGTACGGCCTGGGCGGAATCATGGTCGAGGTATTGAAAGATGTCGCGTTTCGCGTCATCCCCCTCACACCCACCGGTGCCAGGAAAATGATCGAAGAAACCAAGTCATACCCCATTCTGAACGGCGCCAGAGGCAAGCCGCCGCTGGACAAAAAGGCCATCTCCAAATTATTGATGCTGTGTTCTGAAATCGTTGTCGCTTACCCCGCCATCCAGGAGTTGGACCTCAATCCGGTGATCGTGCATCAAAATGGTATAACGATAGTTGATGCGCGGATTATTTTGAAGACAGATGAAAACTTCTCCAACAGCTGAGACGGTTCTCTATTTCTTGCCGGCAGACAACAAGAATGCTAAAATAAACATACATGTGAATTTTGATCTGGAACCGTAAGTTACTATCGCAATGATAAAATGCCCAAGATGCAACCTCCAACAGGACGAATCATCGCAATGCGAATATTGCGGGCTGATTTTCAATGAATTTGTGGAATCAGCCCGGACCTCAAAGACTGTCGATCGCATACGGACGGCATTGTTCGTCATCATTCTGCTGGCAGCAGGCGTTTTGCTTACCTTTATTTGGTTTAATTCTTCTCAGCAAAAATCGGGCGAAGAATCGGAGATCACCGCCGGTTCAAGTGTAAAAGCGCAAGGAAAAGAGGAAGATAAACTATGGGCGACGGCTAAAGAACTGTCCGGTGATGTCGGAGTTATGAAAAGCCTTGCCGGCGGCTCCACCAAGGGAAGTATAATTGCTATGGTTGTTTTCAGCATCATCGGGATAGGCTATTTTACCTATGGGAAAAAGAGCCACCAAATTTTAATGGTTGTCTGCGGCATTGCGCTGATGGTATATTCCTACTTCGTGAAAGGTACCGTCCATATTGTTTTGGCCGGCGCAGGTCTGAGTGCTTTGCCCTTTATTTTCAGCAGAAAATAAAAAGGGCATTTCATCATATTATGACGAAATGCCCTTTGGTAATTTAAAATGGGTTACTAAACGACGGTTACGTTGACTGCAGCCGGACCTTTTTTGCCCTGCTCGATCTCAAAGGTAACCCGGTCGCCTTCATAAAGCGCTTTAAAGCCGCTGGCATTGATTCCGGAATGATGAACAAAGACATCCGGACCATCTTCTTGCTCGATAAAGCCGTAGCCTTTGCTGCTGTTAAACCATTTGACTACTCCATTCGCCATGGTGACATTCTCCTTTCTTAAAAATTCTCATAGTTCCAAACTGCAGGTTGTCACTTCGACAAATGGATCTTGCCTTCAGAACGAAACCGGCCCGCCAATGAAGGACGGACCTTTATTGATTGTTTCAAGTATAACATCAATTTCAATAAAATCAAGATAAATTAATAGAATTTTTTTTGGTTGGGATGGTTGGGATGGTTTTGAGCGTTAGGATCGTTAAGAGGGTTAAGATCGTGGGGGACGTTGAGGTCGTTGATCGTTTATTGTTGATGGTACGTAGTTGGCAGCTGATAGAAAAATAGATTAGATAAACTCTCCAGGAGGGGGCGTCATGGCCGCGAAGGCGGGCATCCAGAAGCTTTTCCTCAATCGGCCACCCTTTAAACTACGAACTATCAGCTATCAACTTTGAACTTTATTATCTGTCCTGCTATGCTGACACCTGAAACCTTTTTTCTATCTTCTGTCATCTGTCTTCCGTCAACTGTCCTCCGACCTCGGTTTTCCGGCCCCGGCGGGTAAACAAATCGTGGATATCCCGGACAATCAGGTAAAGCGAGGGAACATAAAGCAGCGTTAGGATGGTGGCCGCCGTCAGGCCGAAGCAGATGCTTACGGCCATGGGAATCAGAAACTGGGCCTGAAAACTGCGCTCCAGCAGCAGTGGAAAAAGTCCGGCAACCGTGGTGACGGAGGTGAGCAGAACCGGCCGGAACCTGGCCTTGCCGGATTCAATTACGGCCTGTTGGACGTCAACCCCGTCGCGCACCGCCCGGTTGATGAAGTCGATCAGAATCAGCGAATCATTGACCACGATCCCCGAAAGGGCCACGATCCCGAAAACGCTGACGATGGTAAATTCCAGCCCCATCACGAGGTGGCCCAGAATGGCGCCGATAAGGCCGAAAGGAATGGCCGTCATAATTATTACCGGTTGCATGTAGGAACGAAACTGACTGGCCAGCAAGAGGAAGATACCCATCATGGCCAGCAGGTACCCGCTTTTTATGCTGTTCAACGACTCACGGGTCCGCTTTTCCTGACCTTCAAAATCATAGGTCAACCCGGGATATCGTGCCGTCAGGGTCGGCAGAAAATTGGCCTGCAGATCTGCCACGATCATACTGGCATTGCCGATGGTTTCGTCAATATCAGAAATGACGGTGATGGTGCGTTTGCGGTCGACCCTGTTTATGACGGAGTAGGCCCTGCCGGGCGTTACGGCAGCCACCTCTTCTATGGGGATTTGCCCTCCATTGGAAGTGCGGATGCGCATTTCTTCTATTCCGGATAAGCTGCGTCGTTCTTCATCGGCATATCGCACCATGACCTTGACATCATCGCGCCCTCGCTGAATGCGCAGCGCTTCCTCGCCATAAAACGCCTGGCGTATTTGCCGGGCAAGGTCCCGCATGGTGACCCCTATGGATCGCGCGCCTTCCCTTATCCGAACTTTTTGCTCCTGTTTGCCGGGCTTGAAATTATCGGAAATGTCGAAAGTGCCGGGATAGGTGGCAATTTCGGTTTTCAACTCGGCAGCCGCCAGTTTGATTTGATCAAAATTCTGTCCACTGAGTTGAATTTCAATCGGGTTTCCGGCCGGACCGCCCTCCAGGGTTGAAAAGGTCAACTTTTCGATTCCCGGAATTTCCCCGATCAGATCACGCCACTTGGCCAGAATGGTATGGGTTGAGACGCCGGCGCGCTTCTCGGAAGAGGCAAGCTCCAACCATACCTGACCGACGTGACCGCCATATTCCGGCGGCTTCCAGTCTCGCCGGGGAATGGCACCGACAATTGAAAATGTGTTTTTAACCAGTCGGCCGTTTTTTTTTGAAAAGTCAGAGAAAACCGAATTGAGTTCAAAAGATTTTTTTTCAAGAAGCTCGATGCTCTCTCCGGTTATTTTAAAGGGCGTTCCGAGCGGATAGACAACTTCCGCCACAATCCAATCGCTTTCGCCTTTCTGAAAAAAAACAAAAGGGACATATCCTGCGGCAACGACACCCAGACTGATAATCAGCACGCCGACGCCGATGGAGAAGGTAAAATATCTGTTTTTTACCACATATCTGATCGCCGGTGAATACAGCCGGTCAATCACGGTATTCAATCCCCGCTCTACTTTCTCGCGCAGGCGTTCGTGCCAGGAGGTCAACCCGCCGGATTTATTTTCCGAATGCGTCAGGGCATGGTGCAGATGAGACGGCAGGATGACAAGAGCCTCTCCCAGGGAAACGAGCAGGATAATAATCACAGCCAGGGGCATGACCGCAATAAATTTGCCCATGATGCCTGATATGAATAGCAGGGGCGCGAAGGCCACCACCGTCGTGGCGACGGCCATCACCACCGGTACGCCGACTTCTTTTAAGCCGTCGATCACCGCCTGAGTCGGGGATTTGCCGCTGCTGTAATGCGAATAGACATTTTCTCCCACAATGATGGCATCGTCCACCACGATGCCGAGGGTCATGATAAACCCAAACAGCGAGATCATATTTATTGTTTGGTCAAATCCGCTCAGCACCATGAACGCCGCCATAAAGGCAACTGGTATCCCGAAGGCCACCCAGAAGGCCAGACGCAAGTTCAGAAACAGGGCGAGGGTAATAAATACCAGGACAATACCCTGTAAACCGTTGCGCAGCATTAAATCAATGCGGTCTTCAACCATGGTGGAGATATCGCCCCAGACGGCGACGTCAAGATCCTGCGGAAGCTTGTCTCGGTGAGTGGCTACATAATTGCGGGCAATATTTGCAATTTCAATGATATCCTGCTCGCTGGTTCGACTCACCTGGACAATGGCGGCCGGCTTTCCGTTAAACCGCGTCTTGATGTCGAGATCTTCAAACCCATCGATGACCTTCGCAACCTGCCCGAGCTCTACAACCGTTCCGTCATTCAAAGTAATCAGGGGAATCTTCTCAAACTCCCGGCCGGTGTAAAGCTGGCCCTTGGCTCTGATCAGAATCTCACCCTGATCGGTTTTGATTGTGCCTCCCGGAAGATCGATGCTGCCGGCCCTCACCGCACTGACTACCTGATCGAAAGAAAGACCGTAGCGGCGAAGATTTTCTTCCGAGACTTCAACTGATATTTCGTAGTCACGAACGCCGATCAGATCGATTTGGGTGATGGATTCCGGTTGTTTGAACCTGAAGCGGTTGAGGAGGGAGACAAATTTATCCTTAAATCCGCCCAGGCCTGTGTGCGAAACCGCCCTGGCATCCAGCAGGTCGTCGCGGATTTTTTCGGCAGCCTGACGCAAACGGTTTTCGGAAACGTCACCGAAAATCGCTACGGAAATGGTCGGGTCCTGGTTAAGAATCTCCGTCACCACCGGCTCTTCGGCCTCATCGGGAAAAGTGTCGATGCGATCCACTTCCGATTTGATTTCATCCAGAATTTTTCTTACATCGGTTCCGGTTTCAAGTTCGGCGACGACGTCACCCTGCCCTTCCCGCGCGGTGGATAAAAGACGCTTTATGCCTTCAATGCGCTGGATGGCTTCCTCGATCTTAATACAAATACCCTCTTCCACTTCTTCCGGACTCGAACCGGGATAAACAACCGATACAACGATCATGTCCAGCGAAAACTGCGGGAACAATTCGCGCCGCATCTTCAATACCGTAAAGATCCCGGCCACGATAATAAATATCATGATCAGATTCACGGTAACGTTGTTTCTAATACTCCATTTGCCGAGGGCATGCATCGCTTGTTATTCGTTGTTGGGGGTTAGGTATTGGTTAATGGTCTTCACTCTCACACTCATCCCATCCACAGCTCCCGACAGCGGCGTATTTATAATCCGATCACCTTCTGATAATCCCTGATCTATGATCACGGTATCTTTATAGCTGCGCAGCACATTTATTTCTTTTATTTTCAGCTGATTGTCGGTAACGGTGTAAACTATATCTCCCGGATAAACCACATGCCGCGGCAGCACAAAGGCGTCTTTTATTTCTTTGCCTTTAAGCATTACGGTCACAAACATACCGGGTCTCAAGCGGAAAACACTGGTTTTTTGCCCGGCGGCATCGGCACCGTCGACCTCGATCACCACCGGCAAGGTCCGGGTTCTCTCATCCATTTTGGCTTTTACACGGGATAGGCGGCCGCTCCAGATATGGTCCCGGCCGGAATTTTTAAAGACGACATCGGCTGCAATCGGCGTTGTTTCTCCCATGTCGGCGGGGAGCCATTTAAAATCCTTGGCCGGAATGTTCACCTCAATATCCATCTGTCCGAAGCGGTATATGCTGCCCAATTGCTGGCCTACATTAACATGCTGACCCACCTCGACTGTTTTTTCTAGAACCCAACCATCAAAGGGGGCCTCGATCATGGAGCGCTCGAGATCCAGTTGCGCCTGTCGATACATCACTTCAGCCATATCGCGCGCGGCAATCAGCTGTTCTCGCTGGGGTCCGATCAAAGCTATTTGATTTTCAAGTGTCTGAAGACGCTCCAGGCTTGCCAGATAGGCCTGTTCGGTTTTATCCAGCTGGGACTGCGCTACGACCTTTTTGGCAACAAGGGCTTTCAAGCGCAAATATTCGTTATCGGCCAGATCAAGGTCGGATTTGGCGATTTTAACCCTCGTATCAAGGTTGACGACTTCCTGATCCAGCCGCTTAATTTCCGCCTCGGACTGCTTGATCTGAACCCTGCGCCGTTCCACTTCCAGTTCATATGTTCTTGGGTCAATCCGGATCAGCCGGGTTCCCTTGTTAATAAAATTGCCCTCTTTAAATGCCGGATCGATTTCAACGATGGCTCCCTGAACCTGCGCCACCAGCTTAAGAGACTCCCGGGGCGCCACGGTGCCGAAAGACTCGATAACCATCGGTACGTCTTGGGCCTCAGCCGGGAAGACCTCCACCAGACGCCCTTTTTCAACCGGCACCCGTCTTTCCGCTTTAGGCCGCAAAATAACCAGGGTGGCCGCGATAACAAGGGCCGCCGCTAGTACAGCCAGAACCCGGAACGTTCGAAATATTGCACCTTTTTTCATGCAGATTAATTCCCGCTAAATCTTGGACACGGATAATAATACGGTTCATCCACTTGGAAGGCAACCGCCAATTTTTGTTTTTAAACCATATCAATCTGTTTTACAATTAAAATTTTCAGAAATGAAACTTTTCAGAAATCAATTGCAAAGAATCCCGGCCCAGCTTCCTGCCCGTAGGGTCTACAGCCCGGAGGGAGGGCCAACCTTTGACTTCACCCCTGCTTCCGGATAGAAGCGCCTACAGCTCGGAGAGACGGGTGGTGTTGGCAGTCAGAGAACCCATGGAATAGTGGAATGTCGATGATCCGCCTTTGGAGGGGTGGAAAAATGGAATATTGAATATAGCGGATCAAAAGCAGATGATGGTCTGACTCCCTTTCAAAGTAAACAGCCGCCTGCTCCGGAGGGGAAACAGACGGCCGGTTCGTATCGTTTCATAAATCATATCATGCTCAATGAGTGATCACGATGCATTCCAGTCAACCTGTAAACCAGTCAAATATGCAACGCGTCTTGATCTATTTGCTATCCTGTATTTTTTCCGTCAGCACGGGAACAAATTCGAGCAAGTCCTGGACCACCCCCACATCGGCGACCTGAAAAATAGGGGCCTTCGGGTTTTTATTGACAGCCACGATAAAGGGGTTGCCCTTCAGACCGCCCAGATGCTGGAAGGAGCCGCTGATACCCAGCGCCAGATAAACCTTGGGTTTGACCGTCTTGCCGGAAGTTCCGACCTGCCGTGATTTCTCCAGCCATTTGGCATCCACAATCGGCCTTGAACAGGATACAACGGCACCCATGGCCCGGGCCAGCTCCTCGGCAATTTCAATATTATCCTGGTCCTCGATTCCTCGGCCGACTGAAACGAGAACATCCTCTTTGGTAATGTCGACATCACCGACTTCGGCGGCGACTATTTCAAGAAAACGCCGGCCGACGACAAGTTCGCCGACATCCGCCGACTTGTCCACCACCACGCCGCCGGCGGCACCGGCTTCATCCGGTTGAAATACACCCGGCCGAACATTGATCACCGCACCGGCCGATATGTCACAGGTCGAATGCGTACTGACCTGCCCGCTGAATTCCTGCCGGACCACCTTGAGCCTGTCACCGTCCGCGCCCTCGAAAGCCACCACATCGGATACGAAGACCGAATCCAGTTTAATCGAAAGCCCCGGGCCAAGATCCATACCAAAGGTATCATGGGCCAGGAGCAAAATGGCATCCGCAGGCAGAATGTTCACCAGCAGTTTGCGTATGGCTTCGGCGTTGGGATAAGCCAGGGCTTCATTGCCGAATTTCCATACTTCTTTATAATTTGCCGCTACTTCATTGCAAACCGCATCGAGTTCGGATCCTGAACCGGTGACAATTGCCGTGACCGGTGCGTCCGGATAAATTTTCCCGGCCGCAACCACCAGCTCCCGGGCGGTATCATCGGCCTTGCCTGCTTTATGAGTAATATAAGCAAAAACCTGTCCGGCCATTATTTTATCCCTCCTTTGGCTTTTAAGAGTTCGATCAGCTTGTCGGCAATTTCTTCCAGGCTGCCTTCCAGTATTTCGGCACCCTCGCCGAGCTCGGGAACGAAATAGTCTACCCGCTGCACCCGGGCAGCGGCGGCTCCCACCGCATCAGCGCCCAGGCCAAGGTCGGAAGCCCCCCAGACGGGAATATCGACTGAGGCGACTTTGCGTATCCCGCGAATCCCGACATAACGCGGTTCATTAATACCGGTCTGAATCGAGAGCACGCAGGGAAGGTCAATCTCGTTCATTTCCTGGTTGCCGCCCTCGATTTCGCGCCCGATCTTCAGCTTTTTATCATCCAGAACTTCAATGCGATTAACCACCGAGGCATAGGGTAGATCCAGCATGGCGGCCAACATTCCGCCGACCTGCCCGGCCCCGTCATCGGCCTGAGCACCGGTAAGGATCAAATCATAGTTGCCCTTTTGGGCGGCCGCTTTGAGCATCGTGGCGGTCCCCTTGCCGTCCGCCCCCTCGAAGGCATCGTCGCTCAGCAGGAGCCCGTTGTTGGCACCCATTGCCATTTCTCTTCTAACCACTTCTTCGGCTTCCTCATCGCCGACCGATACAACCGTCACTGATCCGCCCACTTTATCCACAATTTGAATGGCTTCTTCGACCGCATAATTGTCCCATTCGTTCACCGAATAAACGAGATCATCGCGCTCTATATCGCTGCCGGCGGCGGCAACTTCGATCTCGTTTTCGGCGGTATCGGGAACTCTTTTGACACAGACCAGAATTTCCATAACTTTCCCCCTAATTCATTTTATTAATTTTATTGAGATACTATACCGTTACCAGATGCTCGGCAACAAGTTCACAAAGGTCAATGGCCTGCATTTCGCCCTCCAGGCCGGCGACTTTAATTGCATCTTCAATGTTCACCAGACAGAAGGGACAGGCGGTCACAATCACATCGGCACCGGCCTTTTTGGCCATCTCAACCCGCAGCACTCCCATGCGCTGCTCTTCTTCGGGCTCATAAAACAGCATCAGGCCCCCGCCGCCGCAGCAAAAGGACCGATCCCGGCAGTTGCCCTCCATTTCGATTCGCTTTAATCCGGGGATGCTGTCAATCGCCGCCCGGGGCTCATCATAAAGGCTGTTGTGCCTTCCCAGATAGCAGGGATCGTGATAGACATAGGTCTTGCCGGCGTCTGCTACCTGCTTGAGGCGGATCTTCCCCGCATTCACATGGCGCACGATGGTCCGGCTGATATGCTCCACCGGCGGCAGGTCTTTATAGTCTTTTTTCAATGCATTATAGGCGTGCGGGTCGGCAGTGACAATGTTCTTGACGCCGGAGTTCAGAATCGCATCCGTATTCTGATTCTTTAAATTCTGGAAAAGCATTTCTTCGCCGAATCTTCGAACTTCGTGGCCGCTGTCTTTTTCGTCCTTGCCCAGAATGCCGAAATCAATTCCGGCGGCGTTGAGTATCCGGGCGGTTGCCCGGGCGATTTCCTGCATGCGGTCATCATAAGAGGAGATGCTGTCCACAAAGTAAAGGGTATCGGCGGATTGGCCTTTTTCAAGTACTTTTACGGGACAGTCGGCGGCAATATCCTTGGCCCAGTCGGCCCGTTTGCGCTCCATTTTTCCCCAGGGATTGCCGCGCTTTTCAAGCGCACCCAGCGGCTTCTGGAGTGACTGGGGCACCATGCCTTCATCCACCATGCCGCGCCTCAGATCCACCATTTTGTCGATGTATTCAATTGCCAGCGGACACTCCTGCTCGCAGGCACCGCAGGTGGTGCAGGACCAGATCTCATCTTCACTGTAGATATCCCCGATCAGAGGCTTCGGCTCGCCGCCATTGCCGCCGATCCAGGGGTAGTGTTTAAACGCATAGTCGCGGCCTTTAATGGAAATAAACCGCGGTGAAAGGGGGCGGCCGGCGGCATTGGCCGGACAGCGGTCGGAGCATCTGCCGCAATCGGCGCAGGTGTAGAAATCCAGCATGTGCTTCCAGGTGAAATCCTCGAATACCTTCACGCCGAAGGATTCCAGATCGTCCAGCTTTTCATCGTCAATCCCGTAGCGCACGGGTTTGACATTGCCGCGGTCAAGACGCATGAAAAATACATTGAAGATGGAAATAATCACATGGAAATGCTTGCCCATGGGCAAAAAGCACAGGAAAAAGAAAAAGGTGACTTCATGGATAAAGTAAGTCGTCGAATGCAACCTCTGCAGCGTTGCAAGCGAAGCCGTGCTGAAAAGGTGCTTGAAAACCCACACCAGCGTCAAAGGTGCCGTAAATTCGGCCTGCAGCCCTTTTTGAATTTGAGCCGCCGCCAGACTGGCTTCAAACATGCTTTCGCTTAAAACCAGGATCGCAATCAGGCCGAGCACCAAAAGGGCTTCCCACGTATGATCGTGTCCATAGCGGGGCGGCACGGCATAACGAGCCGGTTTTAAAATTCCCCGCCGAACGGCGGCAACGATAACGACTACCAGGACCCAGGTCGTCGCACAATCCTTTAAAACATTGTAAAATTCACCGAAGGCGCCGCTGAAGCCCGGCAAATGGAAACCATTCACAAAGCCGATGAACATCAGCTGGGTGGAACGGGCGCCGAGAATTAAAAAACCGGCAAAAAGAAGAATATGCACCACGCCGGCCGGCAGGTAGCGGGGGTGCCGCCATTGGGCCAGCCAAATTTTAAGGACCGACCGGATTCTTTCCGGGATCCGGTTGAAGCGGTCATCCGGGGCGGCGCTTAGAAGCGGTGCAAGCCGTCGTGCCATAATATAGGCAAAGGTCCCGATGCCGATCAGCGGAATCAGGATATAAATTATATTGGCGGGAATACCAAAAATCGTGGCCGCAGCCGGCGAAATCAATACAGGTTCCATTTAATGATATCGATCTCCCTTTGATGAAATATTTGGTCAAACTAATCTCGAGCGCAAGTATCTTGCATATCATGAATAGGCCGTTCAGACAAGAGCCGTGTGTGACTGGCGATCAAATGCCGATATAATTGTCTGTCCGTACCTGAAATCAACGGTCAGATAAAAAGCGCATAGCTCATAGCTGATAGCTGACACAAAGCAGCTGGATTGCTTGGAGGCTGGAAAGGTAAGAAGGTAGACAATGAATCTGCATTTTTTATCGCAACCCGACTTCCACCACCCAAAAACCAAAATATAGTAATCCTATGTGCTCTGCTTGCTGTATTCTTCCTTCCGGCTCTCATTCCGCTTCCCAGCGTCCCAGCCTTTATCCTTTATCCTTTATCCTTTAACCTTTGTTCCTTTAACCTTTGTCCTCCTTTATCCTCAATTCAAACTCAATAAGCTTAATAAACTATATCATCCAGCATCAAGCATCCAGTCTATTTCCCCCCGAAGGCATCCTCCGAGATATCCACGGCGGCACTGTTGGTGGCCAGAATGGCATCCATCTTGCCCAGTGTCACCGGCAGAATACAACTGGTAAAGAACTCGGTGCTTTTCAGCTGGCCCTCATAAAATGCCGCATCTTTTTTCTTGGCACCTTCATCCAGCCTTGCGGCGGCAATGGTGGCGCGCCACAGCAGCAGCCAGGCCAGGATCACATCCCCAGAGACCTCCATGAACGGATAGGCGTGCGCAAATGCGGCCATTACCTTGGGCGACATAGCGGTTTTGCCCAGGTGCAGGGCAACTTCACCCAGTTTATTCAAGGCTGCCTCCACCTTGCCGGCAAAATCTTCAACCCGGGCATTGGTCTTGCCGGCAGCGATGGTTTTCTGGATTTCACCCATCAGATCCATGATCGGTTTGCCCTTGTTCATACCGAGTTTGCGGCCCAGAAGATCCATAGCCTGGATGCCGTTGGTTCCCTCGTAAATGGGAGTGATCCGGCAGTCCCGCAGCAGCTGTTCCATGGGATATTCCTTGATATAGCCGTACCCGCCGAAAATCTGAACACCCAGGTTGCAGACATCGAAGGCCCGGTCGGACACATAGCCTTTGGCCACCGGTATCAACAGATCGATGATACCCTGATATTTGGCTTTTTCCTCTTCGCTGTCCGTAACATGCAATTTATCTTCGCACATGCCGACATAATAGATCAGGCTGCGCATGCCTTCCACGTAAGATTTCATCGTCAGCAGCATCCGCCGGACATCCGGGTGCTGAATGATCGGAACCGAAGGCGCGCTTTTATCCATCATATTTAACAGATGCCGTCCCTGCACCCGCTGTCTGGCATAATTAATCGCATGCATGTAGGCCGCACTGGCACAGGCAAAGGCCTGGATACCCACCAGCAGACGCGCCTCGTTCATCATCAGAAACATGGATCGCATCCCTTTGTTTTCTTCCCCCAGGAGCAGCCCCCGGCATTTCCCTTTGCTGCCCAGAGACATTGCGCAGGTGGCGTTGCCGTGAATTCCCATTTTCTCCTCGACTCCCGTGCAGACCACGTCGTTGGGCTCTCCCAGACTCCCGTCGTCGTTGACCCGGATCTTGGGCACGATAAACAGGGATATGCCCGAAGTGCCCTGCGGTGCACCTTCAATGCGCGCCAGTACCGGATGAATAATGTTTTCGGCCAGATCATGCTCGCCGGAGGAAATAAAAATCTTGCTGCCCGTGATCGAATAGCTCCCGTCATCATTTTTAACCGCACTGGTCGTCAACGCCCCTACATCGGATCCCGCCTCAGGTTCGGTCAGCAGCATGGTGCCGGTCCATTCTCCGGTATACATTTTCTTCAAAAACAGCGCCTTCTGCGCCTCTGTTCCAAAAGCCTCGACCAGTTTGCCGGCCCCATGCGTCAACCCCGCATACATCATAAAAGCAAAATTCGCCCCGTTCATGTAGTCACTGGCCGCCAGGGCGACGGCCCGCGGCATACCCTGTCCGCCCCATTGCGGATCTTCGATCATGGCCAGCCATTCGCCTTCTTTGAACAGTTCCCAGGCCTTGTGGAAGGACTCGGGAACCGTCACGCTTCCGTTTTCAAAGTGCGCGCCCTCCCGGTCCCCTTCCGCCTGCGTGGGCAAAATCTCTTTGACAGCCAGGTTGCGGGCTTCGGATACGATGAGATCTACGGTTTTTCTGTTGAATTCGGCAAACCTGTCATGCTTGCTCAATTCCTCGACCTGCAGCTGGTCGTAGAGGACAAAGTCAACATCCCTGCGATCTGCAATTTGCTGTGCCATTTTTTGTCTCTCCTTTTCTTTATGCTTTCTTTAACTCGGCGGTCCCGATGCCTCTAATAAAAAGATCAACCAGCGGATCCGCCATCGAAACCAGGTCATACTCTTTTTCCGAATGCAGCCAGGTGTTGATCACTTCATCGACAGCCCCCAGAATAAATCGCTTTACCAGACCGACATAGAGATCTTTGCGAATGCGGCCCTCCTGCTGACCCAATTCCACAATTTCCGATATCAGGTCCTGGTACATCTGGGACATCTCTCTGATCTGCGATTCGGCCAGGCGGCTGTTCTGGTGGGTTTCCACCTGATATACCACCGCCATGTCCCGGTCCCGCTGGAATTCCGTCAGATGCCGCCGGATGAGGTTGCGCAGTTTGTTCAGGCTGGTGTCCGCTTTCCTGACCTCGGCCCGGAACCGATCAAATACCTGCTTGGTCCTGTAGCTGAAAAATTGCACCAGAATGTCATCTTTATTTTTGAAGTAAAGATAGATGGTGCCGTCCGCCACACCGGCTTCTTTAGCGATCTGGGCGACGGTCGACTGATAAAAACCCTGCCGGGCGAATACTTTTACCGCCGCTTCCAGAATGAGATGGTATTTGTTATTTTTGTTGTTTTTATTGATTTCGACCTCCCTACTCCCAGATGTCGGCATTTACAATTATGAATGAATGTTCATTCATAATACAAGGCCGTCCGATTCCTGTCAAGTCTAAAATTATCAAACCCAACTAAAATTTTAACTATATAATTTTAGCAAGTTAACAAAAATAAACTCCGGTCATGATAAAAAGTTTAACCACCTGATGCTTATCTAAACGTTTAAATAATACTGAATACTTATTCATTTTCGTCCCAATATGCCCTGTTTGGTTTCTTTGTAGCTCAGCTGTCTTCAGATCCGACCATGCAGCGTCTCAAGAGCAACACCAACGAACCCCGGGATCTGAAAGGGCGACGCGTTGCAGTGCTGCAAGGAACGACCGGTTTGGATCATATGAATAAAGAGGGTGCTGATATTGATGTGTTTGAAGGGGTAGATGATGCTATTGCCGCATTCGCATTAAGGTAGGGGGAAGGGGCAGCAGCGGTTTATGATGCCCCTAATCTGCTCTATTATGCGAACGGGGAGGGCAGAGGTAAAGTTCCGGTTGTCGGCAAAATTTTCGAACCGCAGGATTATGGTCTGGCCCTGCCGCAAGGCAGCCAAGAATCAGGGCCCGGAGGACCAGGCTTTCAATGTTGAAATAAAATGGTTTGGCGATTAAAACAGCAATATTATTTCACGGAACTAAAATGACCTCATCATTGTTGCACCATCTTTCGGTGCCGCCGCTGAGCGGCTGGTCCGTATCCGGCTGGGAATTGTAGTCGTAATCGAATTGTCCGTGGGGTGTGGTTATGCGGGCGGTTTGTCCGGCATTGATTCTGCCCTCCCAGATCTGGCCTCTTCGGGATCCGTCACTATTCAGATCGTAGATAATGATAAACACGTCATCATTGGTGGCCTTCAGGATACATGAACCCGCCCCGGCGTCGGGCAAAGATATAAACCCGGCCGTGATTATCGCCAAAAATAAAATGGATAAGGATTTGGTTAATCGTTTCATTAACGCTCCTTATTTTACATGAAAAATTTATCGCCGAAGTGAGCGACGTACTCATCGATCTCTTTGGCAAAATGCTCCAGAAATTTATCCATTTTGTTGCCGTTATGCTGAATGACTTTATCGGCAATGTTCGATGCTTTGGCGTAGACTTTTTCGAACTCATGGTCAGCCAATCCGCTGATTTCTTTGGCTTCCTTCTTGGAGATGTGACCTGCATGGGCAAAAGCGGCTGCGAATACGCCTGTCATCTGTTGAACCTTCTCTTTCGACATTACGCCTCCTTTCAGAAAATTGCTTTTAAGAGAAATTTTTTACTCACGCTATCCTTTCGGCGTCTTAAAAGGTGATGAACCCTATGCCGCCCGGCTGTTGCAATAAAATGAAGACCAATATAATCCCTGAAAACGAAAAATTCAAGTATCAAGGCGCATTTGGCTGGGCCAATTTTTTTTCGATATAATTCAACATATCGCGTCCGATGGGATTGCCGGGGTGTTTTTCAATCATCCGTTCGGCGAAATCCCTGGCTTTAATCAGTTTTCCGCTTTTCAGATAGTGGTCGGCCACGGCATACAGATAGTCCAGGTTGTCGGGTTCAATTTCGAGGGCTCCCAGCAGAGCGGCCTCGGCCTCCATATCCCGCTTCATTTGCTGCAGCAATAAACCTAAATTGTAGCGCACCCGCGCCCGGTCCGGCATGCCTTTGGCTGCAATCTCAAGATGCCCGGCCGCTTCAGCATACTTTTTCTTTTCCGCCAGCAGCAGTCCCAGTGAATATTGCACCTCGTAAAGCTCAGGATGCGCATCGACCACCTCGCGCAGCAAGGCCTCCGTTTCATCGCTGCGGCCCAATTGGTTGAACAGCATGGCCAGATTGACCTTGGCCGGGTAAAATTGACTGTCGATGCGGATGGCACCCCTAAAACTGTCAATCGCTTTTTCCGGCTGGCCCAAATTGGTGTAAATATTACCCAGGTTGTACCTGGCAAACGCAAAATCGGCCGAATATTCCATAGCTTCCTGATATTCCAGCAAGGCTGCTTGATAGCGCTTTTTCTGACTGCCGTCCAGCTGCGGGTCCTTTATTTCCGTCATACGCCGGGCGGCTTCAATGCGAACCGCTTTGACGGGATCGTACAGCATGGCGGCCAGCAAGGCGGTCTGTTTATTTAAATCAGCAGCATTCAGCTGATCAATCGCCGTGCGTCGAATCAGGGCTTCATCGTCCGCCAGAGCCGGCTCATAGGCCTGGATGCTGTCTTTAGCCGGGTAGGAGCCCAGCAGCGACAGTGCCGTCGCCCGCACGATCACCGGATACAAGGGATCACCCGCCAGTCGAATGAGGTTCTGAGAAGCGGCCGGCAGGTGCCGGCGGCCGGCATCGATAATCGTGCCGTAGTGGCCGGGGCGGCCGGGACCGTACCATTTGGTGAAATAATCATCGGCCCATTGCAAGCTCTTCTCCTGATGGCAACGATTGCAGGCGTTGGGCACGCCGAGTTTCAGGCTCAGATCGGGACGCGGTATGCGAAGGCTGTGATCCGGCCGGTAATCGATTCCCATATAGATGCGCCCCGGCATATGGCACTGGGCACACTCGGCGCCGGTACCCACGTCAAACAGCACCCGGCCGTCGGCGGATTTGAGCGGCTCGCCTTTTTCGCCTTTTTTCTTGTGGAAATGATGGGCCCGGGCGTCATAGACGGCCGCCCGATGACACTGCAAACACAAGGCGTTGCCCGTCTTGACCGTCCTGACACTATGCACATCATGGCAGTCGCTGCAGCGCACCCCGCGCGCGTACATTTTACTCTGGGTAAACGAGCCGTAGACATAAACCTCCTCCTGGATCTGGCCGTCGGGATAATAGAGGTCTTCCTCGAGCAGGCTCGGCAGCATCGTATCCATCAAATCCGGCTCGGCATGGGTGTAATCTCCCAGTATGGCCCGCCGGGCATGGCAGGGGGCACACAGTTCCACCAGTTTGTGCGAGTTAATGCCGGATGTTTTCACCATTAGCCGGTAATTTTCAGCGGCGGGCCGCGCCATATCGGGCAATTCGGCCCACTTCACGTGATCCGATCCCGGGCCATGGCAGGCCTCGCAGCTGACATCGATTTCCGACCAGGTGGTGCGATATGAATCCGTATTGAGATCGTAATTTTTTTTCAAATTGGTGGAATGGCATTCGGCGCACATTCCGTTCCAATTCTGTCCGGCATTGGTCCAGTAAAGCCAGTCGGCAGGATCGATCGGGGCGTCCGGATACAGATGATACCATTTTTTTTCTCTGACATCCCAGGCAATGGGCAGGCATTGCAATCTCCCGCCGGGAAACGGGATCAGGTACTGCTGCAAGGGATACACACCGAAGGTATACTTGACTTCATAATCATCCATTTTCCCGTCCGCTCCCTGGGTATGGACAAAAAATCGGCCGTCCTTGCGGTAAAATCGCGACGTAACCCCGAAGCGCTCGAAGACCGCGTTGTCAAAATTTCCCAGCACGGTTTGATCATTGGCCTCATCCATGGCCAGATCATGCGGAGACCCCCGCCACTTGTCGAATTCACTTTTATGACATTCGGCACATTTTTGCCCGCCGACAAAGGCCGCCGGAGGCGCCGGCGCAGCGGGCGCCCGGAAGTATTGCTGCTTGAGCACATATGCCGGAATGGAGAGCACAATAACAAGCGTTGCAATGATTCCGGTTATTTTCCAGTTTCGCATCAGGCCTTCTTCACAGGATACACGACTTGCTCGGTTTTGAATTCACTGCGTTTTATTGTTCGACTCGTATCTACTTTCACAATGCCGTTTTCTATGACCAGTGGATGTATATCCAATGGCCGCGGCGCAGGCGGGCTGATGACATTGCCGGTGATATCAAAGGCCGAAGCATGACAGGGACAGGCGAATCTCTTTTCTCGCTCCACCCAGGGGACGGTGCAGCCGAGA
This sequence comes from uncultured delta proteobacterium, assembly GCA_963769935.1. Taxonomy (GTDB): domain Bacteria; phylum Desulfobacterota; class Desulfobacteria; order Desulfobacterales; family JAFDCJ01; genus JAFDCJ01. Next base: position 238,818 of record CAVYNY010000009.1, read on the forward strand.
TGGGTGCATTTGCGCGACAAGGCCAGAAATCCGCCGTCTGCCAGCCGCGCAAGATAAAACCGGCCGCGCACAAAAGCGGTCACCGAATCAGGCACAAATGTATTGACGGCGCCGGCGGTAACGACGGCATCGGCGTTTTCCGGGTGCGCTTGGGGTTTGCCCGGCCGCAAAAAAGCAAATGCGACGGCAATGAACTCGGCCAGCGCCACAAAACCCAGGGCGAACCAGAGTTTGGTTAGAAAACTGCGGCGGGAGGAACCTGCCGGTGTGGCTTTCTCTTTGAGTTGATTTGGCATGAGAATATCCTAAACAACTTCTTGGTGGTTTCCTACTATATCAAAACAATAAAACATCTTCGAGAAAGCCGGAGTGCTGGAGTATTGGAGTATTGGATTAATCATTTCCATATAGAGCATTGCTTTCCTTTATGACTAGGTGGTCTGTCCAGTCTCCCTTGGCCCTTTTGAGTTCTAAGCTTTCGACTAATTTAAGCAGGCCATTTTCAAGTTTATATGCCAGAGTGTCAAGAGTTCCGAATTCTTCTTCAGTGATCTGCCCTGACGCTCTGTAGGCAAATAGCCCGGATACCGATTCCCCGAGAGATCCGAGGGCTATATTAAGAAAATTCAGATACTCATGAATAGATCGCCTGCAATACCCTTCTGCAATGTTCCGGTGAACGGAGTCACTTGATGCTATTGCCTGTCCTGCGACTCGCTTTAATTCGTAAGGAAATTTTCTGAAGATACGAAATGTTTGCTGATAATATTCAATTGCATCATTCCATACCCTCAATTTCTGGTATCCACGATTTTTATTCTTTCGCATTCTTAAATACCCTGTAATCTATGCAGTTCTTACTCATTTTCTTTCCATTACTCCACTACTCCACTACTCCATTACTCCAATACTCCACTAATCCGGCAACGTTATCCAACTTATCTAAACCGGAGTGCGTTGAGTATTATAGACCAACCTCCACTACTACCACGGCCACACCAGCGCCATCTCCTTTCCCCGGAACCAGATCCCGGTTACGGTCAAAATTAAAAATGCCGTCAACAATAAAACAAAGACTGCCTGGACGGCTTCGTTGTTGTTGGCGTGAAATCCCTGCTTCATCAGCAGGTAAAATCCGATGATTCCCACCAGGATAAGGACCGCCGGCAGCAGGCCGTTGCTGATTGTGGAGGAAATCGCCGGCATCCAGGCCGCAAAATCAATCCCAAATTCATCTGCCACGATTCCGGGCGGTGTAATGATCAGGGCAATTGCCGCAGCGATGACGGCCATTTTCCGGCCCCGGTAGGAAGCAAACCAGACGCCGGCGGTATCGGCATCATAGCGCAGATACGGCAGAAAAAATAACAGCCCGATGATGGTAACCGGTATGACAAAGACCGCGAACAGGGGGTGGAAATGCAGCAGCAGCTCCTGTAAGCCGGCAAAATACCAGGGCGCTTTGGTGGGATTGGGGCTGAGACCCGGATTGGCCTTGGCTTCCAAAGGAGCATTAAACAAGATCGATAAAAGCATCATCAGCGCGATCAGCAGTGCGGCCACGACCAGTTCACGTACAACAAGGTTCGGAATGGTAGCTGCCGACTCCCCCCGGTCCTGCCCATCTCCGTCGGGCTTCCGCGGGATCACCAATCCGCGGGCTTTGCGTATCCGCCAGAAATGAAACGGCATGAGGCAAATGAGACCGGCGGGAATAATGGCGGTGTGGATGGCAAAAAAGATCGACAGGGTGGTCGGGCCGATATCGGATCCGCCCCGGACCAGCCTTTGCAGCCCCAAACCGATTCCGGGAATGTATTCCAGCATGCCGGTGCAGATGGTGACGGCCCAGAATGCAAGCTGATCCCACGGGAGCAAATAGCCGGTGAAGTTCGACCCCAAGACGAGAAGGAACAGCGCCAGTCCGATGACCCAGTTAAACTGCCTGGGTGAGTGAAATGCTCCGCTGAAAAATACCCGTATAAAGTGGAGCAGAACGACCAGCAGCAGCGCATTGGCGCTCCAGTGATGCAGGTTGCGGATCAACTGACCGAAATTGACCGCGTTCTGCAGGTGGACAATGGATTCATAGGCCCGGTCCGGAACCGGCTGGTAGGCAAATTTGAGCATCAGGCCCGTAGCGAAAAGCATCACCACCAGCACCAGCGCCATCCCGCCGAGCCCCCAGGTAAGGGTGAATTTTAACGTGCGCCGGGGAACCGTTTGCGGGCGAAAATGCAGCAGCAGGCTGTTAAACAGCTGGCGGTATCGCTGCCGATCGAGGACACCCTGGTAAGTGCCGGGCAAGATGGAATACCGGATTCGCTGAAAAAGATTGAGCCGGTCCGATGTTACACTTTGAAGCGGCATAAGAGGCCAATAATATTAGAGTCTTTGCATTTTATGATTTTTTTTCATCACGAAAACACCCCGGTTAAACGGAAACGAAGGTTTAACTGGGCAGGCGAAATATCGAACGCGCTGCTCAGGCGCCCCCGCGGCACCAGCGCTTGCGCCGCGGGGCCCGAAATATTCTCAGATACCCTATCGCCGTTTTCCAGTCAACAGATGCTTTTTCTGATTTTCAGACCCAATATTCCATTATTCCAGCATTCCATTATTCCATCGAAATCTCAGACCCCCCCCCGCTATAACTTCAAAACCGGGTTCTCTGGTCTGGAATTCTTTAGATAACGGCCAATGGAACACACAGGCAGCCGACAACCATCAGGGCAATCCAGTCCTGTTTGCCGCCAGCCAGTTCGGGATCCGTATGGTTTTCTGTAAACCCTCTGGCTGCCAAGGCAATGACTAGATCATCTGCGCACTCAAACGTTCGGCGCATCAAGGGAAAGCCGAATTTGATCAATCGATAAACGGGGTTTTTTCGGTTTTCAACCGCCCGGGCCTTCAAGGCGGCCGAGGCCCCCCATCCCGCCGGCAAAAACCGGCAATCCGCACGCTCCGGCCGCCATCAAGGCCGCCAGCAGCGAAGCAAAAACGATCATGCGCAGTTGGTTGCTATCTTTCATACTAAAAAACAATCTCCATAAATAATTTTTTTCCGGTCGCCATTCGCAAGTTCCAACACCAGCGCCCCGTTTTCATCCACGTCCACCGCCGTCCCTTCGGTTTCCTCGCGCTGGGTAACTATTCTTACACGGCGCCCCAGGGTAACGGCATATTTTTTCCATTCCGTGACGACGTTCTCCAAATCGGCGCTGCGCGTACGATGACCGAATTCTTCCAGAAAGCCGGCCAGCAGATCTTTTTTGGACAGCTCCCGGCCCGCGATCTTTTTCAAAGATGACGCTCCCGGCTCCGCGCCTGACGGATTGTTGTTGACGTTGATCCCCATTCCGATGTTGATGAAAAAAACCCGGTCGGCTTCGGCCTCCAGTTCCGAGAGCATTCCCGAGATTTTATGTTCCGCCACCAGAATGTCGTTGGGCCACTTCACCATGGCCTCAATCTGAAGCATCTGACGAATTACCCGGGCAAGCGTCAGGGAGGCCAGAAAATTCATCCTGAAACTCAACTGCACCGGAATTTGCGGCCGCATCACCATCGTGAAATACAGGCCGCCGTCATCCGACAGCCAGCGCCGCGTCAGCCGGCCCCGGCCCCGGGTCTGGCGCCCGGCGATCACTACCGTAAAATCCGGGCAGTTCCGGCGTGCCAGATCTCTGGCGGTGTCCATGGTCGAGGTGACTTCCGGAAAATACAGGATATTGGCGGTCCGGCCCTGATACTCCCAGGGAAAAAGGATATCCGGCGCGCTGAGAAGCCGATACCCACCGGAAGTGGGGCATATTTCATAGCCGAGCGCCTGCAGCTTGCGGATGTGTTTCCAGACGGAAACCCGGGAAACGCCTAAAGCGGCACTGAGCGCTTCGCCGGATACGACTTCATTCCGTGACCGCAGTATGTCGAGGATCTGTGCTTTCATGGTTGCAATGGTTTTGTTTTGTTAACCTCAAAAGAGGTAGAGGGTAACGACATGTTTATAAAAAGTCAAGGAGGAACGGTAGGAAGGTGAGAAGGTAAGAGGGTAGGAGGGTAAGAAGATGGGAAGATTAGAAGATCAGAAGCTGAAAAGCTTCGAAGTGGATTTGGGCAGTTTTTCGCTATTCCGGCTTCCACAAACCAATAACCAATAACTGAGCCCTACCCCGTCCTATGACCTATAGACCATGGACTATAAGCTATCAACTATCAGCTATCAGCTATCAGCTATGAGCAATGAGCTATCAGCTTTTTTATCTAATACTCACCATCCGTCCCCCTACCCTTTGCCCTATGCCCTATACGCTCAGCCCCCTGCCCTGTAAACCACCTCGCCGTGCACCACCGTCATCTCCGTTTCGACGGTCGGCCACTGCTCAGGGGCAAGATCAAAAAGGTCGCGGTTGAGCACGGTAAGATCCGCCCATTTACCCGGGGTTATTGAACCCAGACGATTCTCACAACGGGAATTCCAGGCCGCCCCGGCCGTAAAACCGGTGATGCTCTCGGCAAGCGACATCTGCTGTTCGGGAAACCATCCGCCGACCGGTTCACCTCTCAGCGTTTGACGCGTGACCGCTGCGTGGAGGCCATAAATTGGATTAATGGGTTCTACGGGCGCATCTGAGCCGAATTGAACCCGCAGACCGGCTTCAAGCAAAGATTTCCAGGCATAAGCATAGCGGCATCTTCGCGGTCCCCAGCGTTTATCGGCCGGCTTCCAGTCGGTCGGAATAAATACCGGCTGCACCGATGCCGCCACGGCCAATTCTTGAAAAAGAGACAAATCTTGGGGCCGATAGAGCTGCACATGCTCCAGGCGGTCGCGGTGATCACCCGGATATTTTTTTCGCACAGCGGCGATGCTTTCCAGTGCATTGGTCACGGCAAGATCACCGATGGCATGAATCGCCACATCACATCCGCGGCTGTAGGCCAGCCGGATATTATCCTCCAGATTATTTTTCTCCAGACAGGCGATACCGCACGTAGCGGGATCGTCTAAATAGGGTTCGTGCAGCAAGGCCGTTCCTGCACCCAGGGAGCCGTCGGCAAAAAGTTTTACATGGCGAAACCAGAGCCGCTCGCTGCCTGATCCGGCCTTGATTCCGCGCGCCGCTGCCTCCTCCAGATCATCGGGCGGCAGCAGATGGTAGACCCGCAGTTTTAATTTTCCCTCCGCTTCAAGGGCCGCGAGGGCCTCCCATTCTCTCAGCGTTTCACAGGTATGTACGCCGGTAATCCCGCATTTGAGGGCGGCCGCCTGGGCGGCCAGCGCCCATTGTTTGCGCTGTTCCAGGGAGGGTGTCGGTATATAGGCTTCAATGAGCTTGCGGGCCTCGCGCAGCATTCCGGTGGGTTCGCCGTCGGTGGGATCTTTGTCGATCCGGCCGCCGGTCGGATTGGGCGTGTCGCGATGAATACCGGCCTGCTCGAGAGCCCGGGTGTTGAGCCATATGCTGTGCCCGCAGGCGCGAATCATCATCGCCGGATTGTCGGGCAGGATATCATCCAGATCGTGCCGGCTGGGTTCACGCCCCTCCTGCCAGTTATGATGGTTCCAGCCGCGGCCCAGAATCCACTCCCCGGGCTTGCTCAGCGCCGCGGCTTTCTGAATGAGGCGCCGGGCTTCCGCCAGCGATGTGATGTTGCGCAGATCCGTCATATGAAATGATCGACCCAGACTGACAAAGTGGCAATGGGCATCCACCAGGCCGGGTGTCACCAGCCTTCCCGGCAATTCCAGAATCTCGGTGTCAGCCCCGCAGACTTTTTTGACTTCTGCATTGCTTCCGACATGCGTAATGCGTTCATCGGTTATTTTAACGGCCTCCGCCCATGGCTGGGCCGGATTTCCTGTGAAAATGCGTGCTGAAAATAAAGCAAAATCCATACATGAGTCCTTTCTGCAATAATGTCTTCCCTTCAGTAAGTATCGTCTATCCGTTATCAGCATATCGATCATTATGATTGTCGGGTTGTATGGGGATCCAGTATATCCCGCAGACCGTCTCCAAGGAGATTGAGGCCTAGCACGGTTACAAAGATGGCGATTCCCGGAAAGATGGAAATCCAGGGCGCGGTGAAAAGCTGCTCCCGGGCGGCCGACAGCATGCCGCCCCAGGACGGGGTCGGCGGCTGGACGCCCAGCCCCAGAAAGGAAAGTGATGCTTCCAGCAGGATGGCTCCGGCAACCCCCAGGGTTGCGATGACCAGGATGGGGCCGACAATGTTGGGCAGAATTTGGGTGAACATCATGCGGGTTTTACCATAACCCAATGCCCGCGCGGCTTTGACATAGTCCAGCGTCCGGACCGAAAGGGCCTGCGATCGCGTGATGCGGCAGGTGTAGGACCAGTTGGTAAAACCCAGCGCTACAAAAACATTGAGCAGACCGGGCCCCAGCAGGGCCATTACCGCCAGCGCAAAAATCAGCGAAGGAATCGACAGCATCACATTGGTCAGGCCCACCACAAAATCGTCCCACCATTTGCCGAAAAATCCGGCCGACAGCCCTAAAATCACGCCGATCATCGTGTTAAACCCCTGGCTGATCAATCCCACCGACAGGGAGATGCGGGCGCCGTAAATGACCCTGGACAATATATCGCGTCCCTGGTTGTCGGTGCCGAACCAGAAAGTTGCATTGGGCGGTTCGTCGGACACCATCAGATCGGCATCGTCGACGGGATGGTAAGGCGCGAGAAAGGGAGCAGCAACAGCGACAAAGATTACAAACAGGGTAATGATGCCGCCGACGATAAGATTGGTCTGTCGCAGTAATTTTTTGGTGCTTGTATTCATTTGTAAGACGCGCGAATCCTGGGATCGATAAATCCGTACAACAAATCCACAATCAGGTTAACGAGAAGAAACACCATGATAATTATCAGAATACATCCCTGGGTCACCGGGATGTCCCGCTGAAAAATGGAATCAACTACGAGCGAACCCAGTCCCGGCCAGGAAAACAGCTTTTCTACAATTACCGTCTGGGCCATCAGGGCGCCGAATTGCATGCCGGCGGTGGTCAACACGAGAATCAGAGCGTTGCGGAAAACATGCCTGCGGTTGACCAGCAGTTCGGAAAGGCCTTTGGCACGCGCGGTACGGATGTAGTCGGTGGTCAGAATCTCGACCACCGCCGCCCTGGTGGTGCGCGCCAGCAGCGCCATGTAGGCAACTCCCAATGTAAATCCCGGCAAAATGATATTGCGGATCGAACCGTCGCCGTACCCCATGGGAGGCAGAAGCCGCAGTTTGACCGCGACAAAATACATCAGCAAGAGACCCAACCAGAACTGGGGAATGGAAACCCCCGATACAGCGCCCATCATGCTGAAGGTGTCCGGCCATCGCCCCTGGCGAAGGGCCGAATAGAATCCCAGCGGAATGCCGAGCACCAGCGCAATGCCCATGGCCACCAGCGCCAGTTTGAGCGTCGGCCATAATCGTTCCATAATCAGATGGCCGACCGGCTCGCGCCGCAGAAAAGAAAGTCCCAAATCACCGGTGGCAAGGTCCTTGACGTAAATCAGGAATCGCTGCCAGACCGGTTTGTCCAGGCCCCAGTCCTTCTTCATTTGTTCGATGTAATGCGCATCGACGTTGTGGTCCTGCTCCCCGGCCGCCATCAAGGCGGCATTTCCGGGCAGGACGTTGAGCAGCAGAAAAATAATCAGGGTCACAGCCAGAACGGTTGGAATGAACTGAAGTATGCGCCGGACGGCATAGGCGAACATTGGCTTTCCTTATCCGGAATTTGGTTCTAGTTTAGGTCCTCAGGGCACATTTCCCGGCAACATGTTGGCTGAAAAAGAAGGTTTCAGGTGTCAGTGTTCAGGTTTCAGGATTTAGTCATTAATTTGCTGACACCCGAAACCTGACACCTCATATGAAACTACATCTCACACAGAGCGCTCAGAGATCACAGAGGTCTGGGTTTACAGGCGCCTGCGGCGAAAGAAAAATGTTCTCTGCGGTCTCTGTGAGCTCTAACGGCTTGTCGGGTCGTAGCTCGAAGAGCGAAGCCTGAAAGTGGGCGTGATATTAAATCCAACTGTGTCCGATTTCCAAAAGTTTCTTTTATGATCAGACCGGCCGTTGGTTTGGCCGGCGGCGGGGCTGACACCTGAAATTCGTGTCTCCACATCGCCAACGCTTTGGCCGCCAAGCAGAGCCGGCTTTTGCCAGGCAAAACCTCAGAAAAAGCGTATCTCCCTGTCTGGAAAAACGGGGGAACGACTTGTACCATTCCCCCGTATATCAATACCTATTTCATATTGGCCCGCGGGGAGCTATCGTCCACCCAGACGTTGGTCATATCCTGAAACATCATTTCCGGGGCAACCGGGGCCAGGCCGTGCACCCATGGCTGATAGGCCATAACTGCTTTGTTGTAGTTAAAAAACCACACCGGCGCATCCTCGACAAAGATCTCCTCGGCTTTCTGGATATCTTTGATTTTTTCGGCCTTGTCGCGGGTCGCGGCCGCCATATCCATATATTTGTCATATTCGGGGTTGTTGTACTTGACATAGTTGCCGGCCTCCGGCGGGTTGTCCGACTTCCAGCGCGTCATCACCACCAGGGGGTCCGGACCCGAATCCAAAGACCAGATAAACATCTGGTAGTCCATCTGGCGGATGCGTTCAGCCATGGCCGCCCCTTCCATTTGCTGGATCTTAAGCTCGATCCCGATCTTCTTCAGATAAGGCATCGCCGCTTCATAAATCCCCGTGCCCCAGGATTTGTTGGCCGTACCGATGGCCTGCTCCACTACGAAGCCTTTCTCGTAGCCGGCCTCTTTCATAAGCTCTTTGGCCTTTTTCAGGGTTGAATTCGTACTTCTTGATTTGGGGATTGAAGGCCGGCGATGTGGTCGGCAAATAGCCCCGGGCCGGATAGGCCTTGCCCTTGAGGACCTTCTCGATGATCAGGTCGGCCGGGATGGCATAGTTGATGGCCTGGCGCACCCGTTTGTCGCTTAAGGGTTTGAAATCCGGGTTGAAACCGACCAGCCGCGTGAACATCTCGGCTACTTCGATGAGATTTTTGGAGATAACCGGGTCGGCTTTATATTCGGGGTAATTTACCGCTCCGACGATGGTGTTATCCAATTCTTTGGCCTTGAAAGCCAGATCGCGGGGCGCTGCTTCGCCCATGATTTTGAAGACCACTTTATCCAGATATGGCCGGCCCTGCTCATAAAATTCGGGGAACTTTTCCAATACGACTTCGGAACCCTTGACCCACTTGACGAATTTAAATGGTCCGCAGCCTACCGGATTGGTGCCGAAAGCGTCGCCCAGACGTTCCACCTCTTCTTTAGGCACAATCGCCGTATCCGGCAGCCAGAGGGAAAACTTGATATCCACCGGATTTGCCAGGGTCATCTCGAAAGTAAGGTCGTCGATTTTTTTCAGACCGGAGATGGTCTCGGCCTTGCCGTCGACAACTTCTTGGACCCCTTTAATGAACCTGACGTGCTCCAGCGCGGGCGACGTTGGTTTCATGCCGGCGATCCGGTTGTAGGAATAGATGACATCGTCCGCCGTCAATTGGCGGCCGTTGTGAAATTTAATATTGGGCCGCAGTTTGAAACTGTAGACCAGGCCGTCGTCCGAAAGCGACACGCTTTCGGCCAGATCCGGCACCGGCTCATTTTTCTGGGCATTCCATTTATACAGGGTGCGATGGATATTCATTCCCACAAGCCAATCCTGGTAGCGGCTTGATTTGTGAAGATCGAGGGTATAAAGATCGCCGCCGTATGGCGCCATGGTATTCAACGTGCCCCCGCTTCTGGCGGCAAAAGCCGAAGAAGCCGTCAATCCAAACAATAAAACCAGTGTCAAGACCAAAATTTTTCGCATAGATCCTCCTTTGTTTGTGTTATAGCTCCAATGATAAAAATATCGCACACACAATTCCACAGCCGATTCCACATGTCAATATAGAAATGAGGTGCACGCTGGGAAGCCAGGGCGCTGACGCGCCAGATCGCAGCTGGTAACTCATCGTTTATAGGTAAAAGGATAAAGGCTGGAAGGATGGGAAGCTGAGACGCCAGCTCATAGACTCAAGCTGATAGGTAAAAGGAGAAAGGCTGGGAGGGTCTGAGGGTAGGAGGGTAAGAAACTGGGAAGAATAAAAGAGCAGAAGATCAGATAATCAGAAAATCAGAGGGATAGGAGGATACGTCGCTGCCAGGTCAGCTTCCCGTCTTTCCAGCCTTGTCCTTTAGCCTTTTTCCTTTGTCCTTTATCCTTTTCCCTTTTCCCTTTATTCTTTCGCCTTCAACTAATAACCAGTTTTTAAGACCGTCTTTTGAGCTTGACAATGCAGGTGCGATATGGGCAATTACAGCAACAATCGAAAGCCATTATTCGATATTCCGGGGTCTTGTGGCTATGAACGATGAGCTATCAGCTATGAACTTTCAGCCGGAAACTATGAACTATCAGCTATGAGCTATGAGCTCTTGTCCTGAAACCTTTAGCCTTTGACCTTTAACCTTTAACCTATAGCCTTTTTTACATCTATGTTCGATATATTAATCAAAGATGCCACCATTGTCGACGGCACCGGCGCCAAGCCGTGGGTCGGGGATGTCGCAATTGAAGACGGCCGTTTCGCGGCTTTAGAAGGGCATATTCCCGGTGAAGCCCGCTGTATGTTCCCGGCCCGGGGGATGGTGCTGGCGCCGGGCTTCATCGATATCCACTGCCATTCCGATCTGTCGGTTTTCGTCAACCCCGATGCCGAAATCAAACTCAGGCAGGGAGTGACCCTGGAGGTGCTGGGAAACTGCGGCAGCTCCCTGGCTCCGCTGGTAGCCGATTCGCGGGCTTTAGTCCAGGCGGAAAACATCTCGCAGATGAATTCCTGGGATCAGCCCCTGGACTGGTCATCGTACGGTGAGTATATCCGGGTACTCAAGAACAAAGGCATTGCCATAAATACCGTGGGGCTGGTGGGCCACGGCACGCTGCGGCTGGCGGCCATGGGCCACTCGGATAAAGCCCCCACCGATCCCGAGCAGATGGACCGCATGAAATCCCTGCTCGGCCGTTCGCTGGATGAAGGCGCGGCCGGCATGTCGACGGGCTTGATTTATGCACCCGGCTGTTTTGCAGACACACCGGAGTTGGTCGAACTGGCGAATGTGACGGGCAGCCGGGGCGGGTTTTATGCCTCCCATATCCGCAATGAGGCGGAAGGAATCATTGCCGCCCTGGATGAAATTATCCGGATCGGCCGGGAAGGCCGGGTCCCGGTGCACGTTTCGCATCTGAAAGTCGCCGGCACAAGAAACTGGCACCTGCGGGAGGCCGTGGTAAATAAACTGGAAGCCGCCCGCGCCGACGGGATCGACATCACCTGCGATGTCTATCCGTATTACCATTCCTGCACCACCATGCTGGCCCTGCTGCCGCCCTGGTCGCTGGAAGGCGGCATGGACGCCTTGATCCCAAGACTTCGCGACCCCGGTCAGCGGAAGCGGATCATAGAAGATATGAAAAGCGGAATCGCCGGATGGGAGAATATGGTCTACAATTCCGGCTGGGACAGAATTGCGGTGTCATCGGTCCAAAACCGTGAAAACAAGGCAGCAGAAGGCCGCAGCATCGCCGGAATTGCCGCCGAGCGGCAGATGGATCCTTTTGACCTGGTTTTGGATCTTATCGAGGCTGAAAACGGGGCGGTATCCATCATCACCGAGTCCATGAACGAAGAAAACATGGTTCGCTTTTTAACCCTGCCTTTTGCCATGATCGGCTCGGATGGATCTCCCAGCCGGGGCCGCCCGCACCCGCGCTTGTACGGCACATTTCCCCGCGTGATACGTCGGATTGTGCGGGAGTTGGGCGCGTTGTCGCTGGAAGCCGCCGTTCATAAAATGAGCGGGCTGACCGCCCGGCGCCTGGGACTTCAGGATGCCGGGATCATCCGGCGCGGTTTTAAAGCGGATGCCGTAATTTTCGACCCCTTGACATTTGGCGATACGGCAACTTATGATAACCCGCGAAATTTCCCCCGGGGGCTTCTGGCGACCATCGTCAACGGCAGCGTCGCCATCGACGGCGAAAACCATACCGGCGCCAAGGCCGGGGAGTTTTACAGGAGATGAATTCCCGTCTGCGATAACGGTAGAGGGGTAAAGCTGAAGCAACTGCTTAACTCGATTGGGGCACTTATAAATCACAAATCCCAAGCACCAATGACCAATAACCAAAGCAGGTTTGGAATTTTGAATTTAGGCAATTGAAAATTGTTTGTTATTCGTGATTTGTTTTTGGAAATTATAGTTCCTGCCATATTCGAACAACAACTGTCCCCATTTTATACACATAATTTGAGGAATCACTTTTGAACGAAAAAAGGCATCTTCTCGACGTTCGGAATCTGAAGACGAGTTTTTATACATTCGAGGGCATCGCCCAAGCGGTGGATGGATGTCTCATTTTATCTGGATGCGGGTGAAACCCTGGGACTGGTAGGCGAGTCCGGCTGCGGCAAAAGTGTAACGGCACTTTCCATTATGCGGCTCATCAAGGATCCGCCCGGCAGAATCGTGAACGGCAACATTTTCTTTGAAGGGTCGGATCTCGTTAAATTGTCGGAAAGCAAAATGCAGTCGATCCGGGGCGCCAGGATTTCAATGATCTTTCAGGAGCCCATGACATCGCTCAACCCGGTTTACACCATCGGCCATCAGATTGCTGAGATGTTCGGCATCCACCACCGACTCAATAAAAAACAAAGCCGTGAACGGGCCATCGAGACCCTCCGGCAGGTGCAAATGCCTTCTCCCGTAAAACGCGCCTCAGAATACCCGCACCAGCTCTCCGGCGGAATGCGCCAACGCGCCATGATTGCCATGGCGATGGCCTGCAACCCGAAAATCCTCATTGCGGATGAGCCCACAACCGCCCTGGATGTAACGATTCAGGCCCAAATTCTCGATCTTATGCTGCGGTTAAAAGAGGATTTCGGCGCCGCCGTGCTCATCATCACTCACGATTTGGGGGTTGTCGCGGAAATCGCTCAACGAATTGTGGTCATGTATGCCGGCCGCATCGTTGAAGAAGGCACCACGCGGGACATCTTCGAAAACCCGATGCATCCCTACACCCGGGGCCTTCTGCGATCCGTGCCCAGAATGGGAGAACGATCCCGCATGGGCCGCACACGGTTGCAGGAAATTTCAGGAATTGTGCCCAGCCTCTATGATTTGCCTCAGGGCTGCAGCTTCAACCCACGCTGCCGGCATGTCATGCCTATCTGCTGTGAAACCCCGCCGGAGTTTTTCGATCTGGGCGGCATCCACCGCATGCGGTGTTATTTGGGATGAGAAATAAAGGAGAAAACACGGCTTGCAACCGCTGCTGACAGTCACCGACTTGAAAGTGCATTTCCCGATCACAAAGGGAATCTTGTCAAAAACGGCCGGATATGTATATGCCGTCGACGGCGTCTCGTTTGAATTAAACGCCGGGGAAACCCTCGGTATCGTTGGTGAGAGCGGCTGCGGCAAAACCACCACCGGCCTGGCGATCCTGAGCTTGATCGAACCGACGGACGGACGCGTAATTTTTCAGGGCAAAGACATTTCACAGATGACCAAGCATGAAAGAAAGACCCTGTGCCGCGAGATGCAAATCATCTTCCAGGATCCCTACTCATCCCTGAATCCCCGCATGACATTAAACCGCACCCTCTCGGATCCGATGAAGATTCATGGGCTTTGCCATGGTTCCGAACGGCAGGATCGGGTGGCATACCTGCTGGAAAAAGTAGGCCTGACGCCCGAGCAGGGTCGGCGTTATCCCCACGAATTCAGCGGCGGTCAGCGGCAGCGAATCGGCATTGCCCGGGCCCTGGCCCTCAACCCGCAGCTCGTGATCGGTGACGAACCCGTCTCCGCCCTGGATGTATCCATCCAGGCTCAGATTATCAATCTTTTGATCGACCTGCAGGATGAATTCAAGCTTTCCTATATCATCATCTCCCATGATCTGGCAGTGGTGGAGTACATCTGTGATCGAATCGTCGTGATGTACCTGGGGAAAGTTGCTGAAATGGCCGTCTACCGGGAGATATATACCGACCCCAAACACCCCTACACCCAGTCTTTGCTGTCCGCCGTCCCGGTTCCCGATTTAAATGCCAAATCCGAGAGAATCATCCTGGGAGGGGACGTGCCCAGCCCCATCAACCCGCCGTCAGGCTGCCGCTTCCACCCGCGCTGTCCCTTCAGGATGGATATCTGTCCGCAGGAAGAGCCGCAGCTCAAAGATCTCGCAGATGGCCATTGGGTGGCGTGTCATTTGTATTGATACTTTCATCGAAAAGAGCGTTCGCTGAAATTTCATGAAATCCAAGGTCATTATTAGGCTGAAGTCAATGGCTGGTGGGAGTGGTTTTTAACCACGATTACAGATGTTGATCTGATAATGTGACTAAGCGGAACTAATCTGTCTTCAGCAAAAAATCAACCGCACATTCCAGCAGCGCCGGTGTTCTCTCGTACAAGTCTGGTTCATAAACCCTTTCGGTAAACTTGTGATGATCTTTGCCCCAAGGCCCGATGCTGATCACGGGAATCGACAGGGCCTGCATCTCGGAAAACGGGATATCGTAATTTTTTCCCCACAACGGCATGTTGGGTCCGATGAAGGGTACGATATTTTCCCCGTTTTGCAGGGCGGCATAACTCAAATCGGTAATCCCCATCATATAATTTGTTATCTTATAGACTTCCTGCCAGCGGTCGGCGGCAAACCGGATCAAATGTTCCGTCAGGCCCTGAACAGATGCGGGCAGCCCGTTGAAATCATCGTTATGGATCGGCGGGTAATACGGCGGACAAAGCGCAATGACCACCATGGGCGATAAATCCCTGACATGGCCCAGGGTCATCTCGATGATTTGAAAGGTGGCCTCCGGCATGGTCAGACGCTGCTGCCCGATGTCGGATACAATTGACGGCAGGAAGGCATCGTAGGCCTCCTGGAAAGTGCGGCCGGCATCATTCAAGGCCTGCTGATACAGTTCGGTAAAAGTCCTGACGTTCACCGTATAGGAAGGTGCCGGCTCATACTCATCTTTTTTGCGGCTGTAGGCGGCATGGCTTTGCCGAATTCTTTCGATTGCGCGGTCAAATGCCGTTTCACATGATGTTTTCAGCTTTTGGATCAGCTCGACCGGCGTGCTTTTCAGATGAATCAGGCTTAAATATGCGCCGGCCGAAGAAGGGATGGAGGCATCATAGACTTCTTTGCGATCCCGCAGGTAGGCCCAGGACGGCGGCGGTGCGACCTCCCCCCGCGCCAGGTCGGCAAAGTCGGTGTTCAGCTCGGTTTGCAGAACGATCTCGGACAACAGCAGGACCGGATTAAAGCCCTGGTAGATATGGCCGATATGGGTTTTCTTGCCCCGGACATAGACGACGTTAAGAATTTTACCGGCCGAACCGACATAGAAGACACCGTGCCTGTCCTGCTCCTGGCCATGGGGTTCGGAATTGATCAGCATCCGGTAGTTCAGCTTGAATCGGGCTTTAAGATCGATCAACAGCTGCAGGCTGCCGCGCATTCCCTCCGACAAAGATTCTTCATCGGGCACCGAGAGCAGCAAAATGTTGCCTTTGAAATCCGGCCGGGCGGTAAACTCTTCCAGCAGGACAAGCTGAATGGCAGCTCCGCCTTTCATATCCCCGGCGCCCCGGCCGAAAAGCCACTGCCCGCTTTCCAGGTCCTGCCGCACCTCCTCGGACAGCGCCATTTCCTGCAGTCTGCTTTGCAGCGCCGGCGGATCGTAGGCCTGCTTCGCAAGACTGCCGTAATCAAAGGCATCCACCACATCGTGATGATGCAGCAATATCACGGTCTGATCGCCCTGCCCTTTCACCAGGCCCCAGACAACGCTGCGTTTCAGGGGATCCCGCGCCAATGGATGCCGGCCGAAATAATCCGGATGACTTTTAAAATAAGCGAGTTCACCCATCCAGGCCTGCAGGAAATTTTCAACTTCTATTTCCAGGCGGGTGCCGGTATCGCTTTGAATCCGCACCAAATCCAATGTCAGCTGTCTTATCCGCTCTTTTCTCATATTTTCCATTTTAAAACCGGTAAGAAATTCCTGTAACCACCTGCTCACGGCCACCTGCCCCGCCCTCGGCCATGATCTGCAGGCGTTTGGTTATTTCCCACTGCCCGCCGAAGAGGAAGTTCCAGGGGGAATCATTTTCGATGTCCAACTTAAAAGCCAGTTCCACCGGGGGCAGCCGGGGGTCGAGCTCCTGCAGACTGATATTATCGGCAACGGTTTGTTTATAATGCATGTACATGGCGCCGATCCAGAAGGCCAACGAACCTTGGATTCCGGGAGGGTCCACCAACAGGCCCAGACGCGGCGCCACTGTCACGGTATCGATCCGGCTGTCCACAACATTGACTGTTGAGTAAGTGTAATTGGTATCCAGAGTGGCGAAAATGTTTTCATAGCCGCCCGCCAGGGTAATCCCTCCGCCAAAGGTGAACCCATTGTAATCGATATTCAAATTGATGGTTTTATTGGGCTCGAATATCGGAGGAAGCCCCGGCAAACCACCCATGATTTGGTTGACGTCGAGATCGAATTCCGCCTGGCCGGTAAGCGATCCGAAGAGCCCGTAAAGATTGACAAAGGGCAGCAGCCACATGTCCAGCCGGGCCGTGACGGCCGAATCATGCGAGCGGGCGTCATTAAAGTCAAGGCCCTCCACTTCGATATCCGGGTTTCCGACGCCGACTTTGAGATTTCTGATTCTAATCCCCTGATCCATGTAAGTATAATTGAACCCCATCCCGAAAGGCAGCGGCAGCTCAAAGCCTCTTTGACGGGCTTGTTCTCCCCAGAGAGGCAGTCTGCGGGTGACCGGTTCAATTGTTTCCGTCCTTATCTTCCGGCTTTCGATCAGCCTCATCCAAAACAGGAAACTCGGCCATAGCCAGCAGTGTGCCCGCGGCAGAACGCGTCGAGACCGGAATGGATTTGGTTTCAACGTCAGCGGATTGCGGTTGCGGTTTATAAAAAACCTGTTGTTCACCTTTTACGGTACCGGGATCCGCCCAGCCCGGTACTGTCGCCAAACCGATCAGGGCCAGAATATGAAGATAAAAAGCAAAATAACAATTGGGATATTTAACCGCGCTTCTGCGACGATTCGGATTCACCGAAGTCTTTCCTTTGGAGACTTTACCCTTATGTTGCAGATTCAGGGTGTATTAACAGCATCACTATTGCACACTTTATAGAAAATCGCCGTACCAAATTCAATAGAAAAAACTCTTTCCCGGAGTTTAAGAAGGTCTGGTGCTGAGAGGAAAAATGAAAAAATATACCATCCACTCAAGCGGCCGTTCGGGGGGTGACTTTTTGATTCATTCATACATAGAATATTTGAAGGTTTCAATTAAACGAAGAAATTAAAATTCTTAAGAGATATCTCCAATTTCCATCCTGTCTATCCGAAAATTTTAAACCTCGGCTCTGCGGCCGTTAAAACAATCCCGGCATTTGATCTCTCACAAGACCTTAAACGGATCGCACGCCGGATGTCGCATTTTCCCGATCAGGTTAATTGACATGGCACAGTTTATGTGCTAATTTGAATTCATCAAATTTCAGCAAACCGGAGGATTCAACATGGCGAATCTAACACTCAAAATTGACGACAACCTACTGGAAAAAGCCCGCCTGCTCGCATCCCGCAGGAAAACGTCGCTCAATGCGATCGTCCGGCGGCAACTCGAGGAATTTGTCTCCAGCGACCTCAGCCGGCAGGCGGCTATCAAGGGCCTTGAAGCCTTTTACAGCCGTTGCGAGGCCAAAGTAGGCAGCAAAACCTGGACCCGGGACCAAATCCATGAAAGATAAATGTTTCCTGGACACCAACGTCTTCATTTACGCCATCGACACCTCACCTAATCTGAATGAGAAGAGACAAATTGCCAGGAATCTCATTAAAGAACACATCAAGAGGGAAACAGGTGTAATCAGTATCCAGGTGCTCCAGGAGTTTTACCAAATTTCGACTCACAAGATCCAGGTCCCCTTATCCAGTGAAGAAGCCCTCGAATATCTCCATTACATGGCCGTTTTAGATACGGTTCATCCCGAATTGGAAATGATTGTTTCCGGCATTCGCCTCCATCAAAAATACCAGCTCTCTTTTTGGGATGCTCTTATCGTCCAGGCTGCTCTAACAGCCGGATGCTCCTTTCTGCTATCCGAAGATCTCCAGCACGGCTTTGCGATAGACCATCTCACTGTGGAAAATCCATTTCTGCAGCGGTAGCGTGCACATTCGCTTTTTTAACCCCCGCCATGCTGTAGCTTCTCAAGCCGGAATCCAGAGAATTCAAGCGCTTACTGAACATCTACACTCCATGAACATCTTCTGGAGGATGCCTTATCAGACGAAGTCTTTGATCAAATTTCTAAGCGATGTCTCCGATTTCCATCCTGTTTATCCGAAGCTTTTAACCTTCGGTCCTGCGACGGTTAAAACAATCCCGCGGCCCCGCCTTTCATAACTCCGGCAATATCCTCTTGAATATCGTCAAAAAGCTCATCGTTTTTTCCTCCTTTTATTCGCTCTGGAACGCCGTCTTCCATCTCCTCTGCGGATTATCGAAACGGATCTGTTTGGGATCAAACTGCTCCATATCAAAACTCCCGCCCGCCCAATCCAGTGTTTCCCGACGGTTTTCATGCCCCGACACCAGGATCCTTTCCAGAAATTCCTGATATCCTTCCAGCCCCCCGCAATCTTCCGGCGGACAGGCCCTTTCTCCGTCAACACACAAGGGATAGCGGACTCCCTTTGCGCGCGAAACTATTCCCTCAAGTTCAAGATTGTGCTCCCAATTATCCCCTAAATCGTAAATATACCGGGCAGTAGTACCGGCGGCCGGAAAATAGTCCGCAACCTTCTTCTGCCAGCCGGGGTGAACCTCAGGATCTCCCTCGAATTCCTCGCCGGGGACCCCGATCACATCCGTTTCACCCGTGGCAGGGTTTTTGAGCCTGAATTCGTGAAGGTGGCTGTCACTCCAGCCCATTGAATCCTGAATGGCGACATGCAGGTCCCAAAAGGAGTATGTCTCCGGGACCTGAATCCGCCTCCAGATAGGCGGCTCGATGCCATCTAAAGCGATTTTAAATTGATACACCCGTTCGTACTTTCGTTTCATCTTCATACAGCCGTGAGGGTCCAAAGGATAAAGATGCAGTTTCCTTTTGCTATGCTCTATCCAAGCGCGAATTAAAATATCGATGCCAACGCATCTTTTATTGAAAACGGTATCTGAAAATTATGTTTCATGCAAGCACTCCTTTACCAAGCCGGGTATCTCGATGAAAGGAAATATGATGTCTCAAGATTCGGGCATGTTCGTTGACCATGTCTGATTTATCTAAAGATGCTCATAAAAATCATGGCGGTGTCGTGTACACTGTTGACATATTATACAGGGTGTCTACAATAACTACATCACCCAAAAAGCTGATGGAGTTAATCAAATGGCGCAACATGTCGGCGCAAGAGAAGCCAGGAGTAGATTTTCAGAGCTTATCGGAAGCGTCCGCTTCGGTGAGATACAAAACTCTGCCATCTTTTTGCATGACACGGCAGTGTTCCAAGTAGTACATATTGGCTCGTTTGGAATGCAGGATTGTTTTTAAGTCCGACGGTGACAGGTCATCCATCCGTTCTATCCCTCTCCAGTTATCATGTCCATAGCCGGAAGCCGGTCTGACTATCAGATTCTTCTGTTTCATTGGTAACTGGGGGCCGATCAAAGTAGATCGCCGCCAACTGTGGCATTAGCTTATGCAAAAAGATACATTTAAGGGGAAAAGACAGTTTGGTGCATGTTCGGTGGTTGTCTTTTTCTTAAATCGCACTTTTGGGTACCAACATCATTTTGGGCTCAATAGCCTGGATTTTTTTAGCATACATCCTTAACTATCAGGCATTCATCGTTGCCCGACCCGAGTTCCAATCTGTCGGCCTTGCCCAGTACTTGAAATAATCAGTCTTGGGATCGTTCACTTTTTGTCACCCTTGACCATCAGATTAGCTACCGGGATAAAATCATCCTGTTTGGAAACAGCAAAATACCAACTTCCGTTGCATATTCATTGCAGACTGAATTAGAAATATGAATGTCATCCTTTGAAGCTCCGTACCACTGACAACCAACAACGGATGCTTTAATCGAGCACTCCGACTCGATTGAGGATATACCACACACCTTTGACAGATCCGGTCACACCGAACGCAAGTTTTTGAAATTTTTATTTTTGGAGGCCAATATGAAACGAACAACAAACCAAATTTATAGGTTAATGCCCTCTCCCCGGAGGTCAAAAACCGAAAAGGCTCGTTGTGTTTTTAATGAGATGAGACGCAGCAGGCTGCGTTTAATTCAGAATGGATCAATTAGCTTGGCTTAACGGAAAAAACAGCGGCTGTCAAGTTTGATGAACTCCCAAAAAGTCACGATACCGCCTGGATGCCAGCCTTCGCGGGCAGGACTTAAATTTTAACTATCCGATATTGTAAATCTAATTGTCATTTTCACGGAGATGGGGATCAAAATAAATAAGTCACTGTGATACACATGGATTGACGCAGATTCTTGTGAACTTAAACTGAAAATTATTTTTCCTCCTGCCGGATTGTTTGAATAGTGCGGATAGATCGAAGGGTTTTGTCCTTTCAATTCGAAACCATGCAATTCGAAGATCAGATTTGAATTTTGCCCGCAGGGCTTGAGTCTTATTATTTGCCGTCCTCTCAACGGCAAATAATAAATAATCGCTCTCTGCGCCCTTTGCGCCTCTGCGGTGAAAAAATATTACTGCTAATATGTTATCGTAATTAAGAGTACTATGGGTTTGACAAAGACGCATAAAAGTGGTTAATGTAATACATCAAAATATGCGCGTTGGAGGGCTCATAATGGACACCGAAACTGTTAGACTAAACATTACTTTACCGAAGGGATTAGTCGAGGCAATGAACCGGGTGACGGGACCCAGAAAACGCAGCAAGTTCATTGCAGAAGCTGTCAGGCAAAAGATTGTGCAAAAAGAAATGGAAGAGATAGAAAAGCTTTTGGTAGAAGGTTACCGGGTCGCTGCTAAGGAGGGACTCTCAATAACAAAAGAATTCGAGGGTGCAGATCTGGAGGGTTGGGATGATTATTAAAAGAGGCTTTATATGCCTGGCGGCCCTGGATCCGGTCATCGGGAATGAAATTGCAAAAACACGACCTGTTGCTGTTATTTCTAATGATAAAAATAATGAATTTGCCGGAACTGTAACTGTTTTGCCGATAACTTCCAAAAATCTGCGTAAGATATACCCGTTTGAGGTGTATTTAGCGAAAGGGACCGCAAACCTACCCAAAAATTCCAAAGTAAAAGCTGACCAGATCCGAACTTTGGATAAAAGCAGACTGGTTAGAGTGATCGGCGAATTGGGAATAACTGAAATTGAGGCAATCGAAAAAGCCCTGAGAATTCACCTCGAATTATAATCTCATTAATCATGCAGAAAAGCTAATATTTTTAAACCCTTAAGAAAAATTTGACCTCAAGACTCCGTATAAAAATGCCGATATAACTTATTAATAGATTCAGCCTTGAATAATTGTAAACAAAATGGGATAATTTTCGATGTCCTCCACCCAACTTAATCCAATAATGAAGCAGAGAGGCCGGCATTCAGAATGCTGTCCGAACACTTAAAAAAATTACTGGCAATTATGCAGTCTCCTTCCGCCTCCAGCCCGGGAATCAACTATTGGCGTGAGCGGATCCTTTTCGGACTTTTCGGAACCGGTGTCGTCCTGGCGTTTTTCGAACTATTTGCTTTAGTGCCGCTGGCCGTCAATGGAAAGCATTGGGGATTGCTGATTGTCGATGTACTGATGTTCTTCGGAACGCTCAGCATGATCTTTATCCGCCCCCTCAACTACCAATTTAGAGCGGTTGCGGCCCTGATGATCACATATGTTCTGGGAGTTCTCATCACCGCAAAGTTCGGCTTCGTCAGCGGCGGTCCCGCCTGGTTGTTTTCCTTTGCCGTCATCGCCGGGCTGCTTCTCGGATTACGAGCCGCCATACTCGCCCTGGCCTTAAATGCGTCCACGATGATTGCCGCCGTCCTGATCGTCCACGGTTTAAATGGGGATCTGCTTTCACCATTTACCTCAGGGCTGCGGGCCTGGGCTGCCTTCGGCAGCTTTATCCTGTTGGATGGCGCTACAGCCGTATCGGCGGCATACCTGGTGACCGGTCTCGAGGCGAGCGCCACGGAAAACCAGAGAACGGCCTCTGAATTAAAACGGGAACACACGAAACTTTCAGAGGCCCAAAAAAAACTGCAAAAAGAAATTAGCGAACGTATTCGATTCGAGGAAGACCTCAAAAAAAGCGAGCAAAAGTACCGTTTACTCGCCGAAAAAATTAACGACGTGATCTGGACGACGGATCTGGAGTTAAATTTCCAATATATCAGCCCCGCCATCAAAAAACTCCAGGGGTGGAATGTCGAGGAGGCGATGAAGCTCGGGATCGATGATCTGTTGCCGCCCGAATCCAGAGAGGCGGCGTTCAACGCCGTAGTGGAACAACTGGCACTTGGGGAACAAACCGGTGATTTCAACCGGGGTGTAACCCTGGAGGTGGAATTAAACTGCAAAGACGGCGCGCTCATCTGGGCGGAAACCACTGCCTCTTTCATGCTCGATGACGCCGGCCGGCCCTTTGGTGTTTTGGGCGTTAACCGCGATATTACGGAACGAAAAAAAGCCATTCTCGAAAAAGAACAGCTGCAGCTGCAGCTCGAACGATCCAAGAAAATGGAAGCACTCGGCACGCTGGCCGGCGGGGTGGCCCATGATCTCAACAATGTGCTGTCCGGAATTGTCGGATATCCGGATCTCTTATTGATGAGCCTGCCCGAAGACAGCCAACTCAGAAAACCGATAGAGATAATGCAGGAGTCGGGGAAAAAAGCGGCCGCTATTGTCGAGGATTTATTGACGCTGACACGGCGGGGTGTCATTTCTGCGGAGACAGTTAATTTAAACGACATCATCCGGGAGTATTTGACGAGTCCCGAATTTGAAAAACTAAAATCATTTCATCCGACAATGGATGTCGAACCGCAGCTTGAATCCGGGCTTTCGAACATCAGCGGTTCCGCGCTTCATTTAACCAAAGCGCTTATGAACCTCGTTTCCAACGCTGCCGAAGCAATGCCGTCCGGTGGAAATATTATCATCAGGACCGAAAATGCCAGGCTGGATCACCCCATCTCCGGTTATGATCATATTCGAAAAGGCAATTATGCCATTTTAATTGTATCGGACACAGGTATCGGCATCGCTGCAAGTGAGATCAACCGCATATTCGAGCCGTTTTATACCAAAAAGAAAATGGGTCGAAGCGGCACAGGTTTGGGAATGGCCGTTGTCTGGGGCACTGTTCAAGACCATAAAGGCTACATCCAGGTCGACAGCACCGAGGGCAAGGGGAGCGTTTTTACGCTCTACTTTCCGATCAGCCGCAAGAGCAAAAAGAGAGAAGAACCGTCGTTTTGCATGGAAGACTATGCCGGCTGCGGCCAGTCCATTCTTTTGGTCGACGACGTCATAGAACAAAGAGATATCGGCTCCGAAATGTTAACCCAGCTTGGCTATCAGGTCACAGCAGTCGGCAGCGGGGAGGAAGCGCTTGAGTATCTGAAATTAAAAACTGTGGATCTGCTGATATTGGATATGATCATGCACCCCGGCATGGACGGACTGGATACCTACAAACAGATAAAAGCAATCTCTCCCGGGCAGAAGGCTATCATTTCCAGCGGGTATTCGGAAACCACCAGGGTAAAAGAGGCGCAGAATTTAGGAGTAGGACAATATATCAAAAAGCCTTATACCCTGGAACAAATCGGCCTGGCGGTAAAGGAGGAACTCGCCGGAATCGGCAGCGCCGGGTAACGAATCACAGCAACATTTCCCCCAAATATATTCCAACACCCCCGGCAAAAGAAATCGCGGCTGAAAGCCGCTCCCACAGCCCCTATATAGTCGGCGTATGTGAACAAACCTGGATGCTTTTAATTTTAATTAATTCCGGAGTGTTTGACAAAAGCGCATAAAAGTGTTTAATTTAATACATCAAACTATGCGCATTGGAGGGCCTATAATGGACTCAGAAACCGTAAGACTCAATATTACGCTGCCGAAAGAATTGGTCGAGGCTATAAACCGGATGACGGAACATAGAAAACGCAGCCTGTTCATTGCGGAAGCCGTCAGGCAGAAGATTGTACAAAAAGAAAAAGAAGAGATGGAAAAGCTTTTGGCAGAGGGTTACCAGGCCAATGATAGAGAAAGCCTCACTTTGACAAGAGAATTCGAGAGTGCTGATTTGGAGGGCTGGGATGATTATTAAAAGAGGCTTTATATATCTTGCGGCTCTGGGCCCAGTCATCGGAAATGAAATTGCAAAAACACGACCGGTTGCTGTAATTTCTAATGATAAAAGTAATGAATTTTCGGAACTGTAAATGACGGACTGGTTTATCATAAAATGGCTTTTTGCGTTTTCGCCTATTGCAGTGGTGCTGGTGCTGATGATCTTCTTCAACTGGAGCGGCAGCCGGGCCGGCGCCGCCGCCTGGCTGACGGCCCTGGTCGCAGCCGTTGCTTTTTTCGGCGCCCATCCCGCGTTGCTGGCCTATTCACAGATGAAAGGCGTATTGCTGTCTTTAAATGTGCTTTATATCATCTGGACGGCGCTTCTGCTTTATAACGTGGTCAAGGAAACCGGCGCCATCGAGGCCATCGGCATCGGCATTCAGCGTTTCAGCGGCGACAAATCCATCCAGCTGCTGATCTTCGGCTGGATCTTCAGCTCCTTCCTGCAGGGCGTGGCCGGGTACGGCGTTCCGATTGCCGTGGTAGCGCCCTTATTGATCGGCCTCGGTTTTTCACCGGTGGTGGCGGTGGCCGTGCCGGCTATCGGCCACAGCTGGTCCGTCACTTTCGGCTCCATGGGGGCCTCCTTTCAGGCCATGATGGCCGTTACCGGCCTCAGCTCGGAATTTCTCGGCCCCTGGGCCGCCATCCTGCTGGGGGCCGCGGCTTATCTTTGCGGCATCTGTGCCATCCATGTTTTCGGCGGCTGGAAAATGTTAAAGCACAGCGCCGTTGCGCTGCTGGTAATCGGCACGGCCATGGCCGGCGCCCAGTATTTTCTGGTGGTTGCGGGAATGTGGACCCTGGGCGGACTCGGCGCCAGTCTGGTGGGATTGATTGCCTGCCTGGCCGTGGCACGCCTGAAAATTTACAACCGGAGCCAACCCTCCGACGCAAAAAACGAAATGGGCCTGGGCTGGGCGCTTTCAGCCTATTTGATTTTAATTGTCATCGTGTTTATGGGCGTTATGTTCGCGCCTTTGCGGCAGTTTCTGGGACAGGTAAAACTGTCGCTGGCCTTTCCGGAAATAACTTCCCGTACCGGTTGGGTCGTGCCGGCCGGACACGGCAAAGCAATCAACATTTTCGGCCACGGCGGTGCACTTCTGGGGTACGCGTCGATCATCAGTTATCTGGTGTATGCCGCCCGGGGCTACTACAGCAAAGGCGCGCTGCGGCGGATCATTTCCAACTCCATAAAAAGCGGGGTACCCACCAGCCTGGGAATCGTCAGCATGGTCTGTTTTGCCATGATAATGGATCACTGCGGCATGATCTATCTTCTGGCCGAAGGCATCAGCCGTGTTTTCGGCAGCCTCTACCCT
Organism: uncultured delta proteobacterium; assembly: GCA_963769935.1. Classification (GTDB taxonomy): domain Bacteria; phylum Desulfobacterota; class Desulfobacteria; order Desulfobacterales; family JAFDCJ01; genus JAFDCJ01. The sequence goes on from CAVYNY010000009.1 coordinate 264,697, forward strand.
TTTTTTTCCACCTGGATCGGCCTGCTGGGCGCCTTCATGACCGGCAGCAATACCAACTCCAATGTGGTTTTCGGCGTCCTGCAGAAACAGACCGCCGAGCTGGCCGGGTTGAGCACCGCCCTTATTCTGGCGGCCCAGACAACCGGCGGCGCCCTGGGCAGCATGATTGCTCCGGCCAAGATCCTGGTCGGCTGCTCCACCGTGGGCTTAGCGGGCAAGGAAGGGCCGGTTCTGCAGGCCACGATTCGCTATGGCCTGCTGATCACAGCCCTGATCGGACTTATTACGATGCTGGCAGCGGTATTTATATAAAGGGTTGAGGGTTGAGGTTATAATGGGTATTAGTTATTCGTTTAAGGCAAAAGGCTAAAGGAAAAAGGTGAAAGGACAAATGCTAAAGGATGGAAGGTTCATATGAGGGTTGATCGTAAAACTCTGACCCATTGAACCTTTGAACCCTGAACGCTGAGCCCTTAACCTTAGAGAGCTGACAATGTTCAATTTTTTAAAAAAGCATGTACCCAATCGGCCGAACGTTCTTCTAATTCTGATGCTGGTCGTCCCCTTTGTGCTCTATTATTTTGCCCGCAGCGGTTCAACGGGCGGTGTTATCTTTTTTCTCGCGATGATGGTGGGGATTATGCTGGTCGCAATGAAATCATGACGGAATAGAGTACCGAACAAGCCGGTTGGAGCGAAGCGTCAATCCCGATTTAGCGGGAAATCAAAAAGGACAAATTAATCAAAATTAAAACTAATCAAGTTTGGATCATTGAATATTGGAATTTGAGATTTATTTGATATTTGGTGCTTGAAATTTGAGTTTTTTTATTCGACGAATCAACTACAACTATGTATCCTGTCCGACCTCTTTAACTTACTTCTAAGAGGCTACACCAGGCTCAATCACCCGCATGGTTTTCCATTTGCCCTGATAGAATCGCCAGAAGGTTAAAGCGGCCAGCTGGCAAAGAAAAAAAACGGTGCAGCCCCAGGCATAGTACAACCCCATCCCGAAAATCTCAATGCCGATATAAATCGGCAGCATCATGCCGAAGAAGGAGATCAATCCCATGCTCCACATGATAAATCGGGTATCGCCGGCGCCTTTCAGCACCGCCGTGCTGATCATATATAACCCATCCAGCAGCAAATAAGCCGCCACAAATCGCAGAACCACGATTCCCATGCTCTTGATGGCGGCAAAGTCTGCCGGGCTGATGTCCCGGGGTCGGAATAGATCCAGCAGGGGTTGCGGCATGAACACATACAGCAAAATGAATACGGAAATATACGATGCCACGATGACCATGGTGGCCCGGGCGGCTGCAACCGCCTCCTGCGGGCGGTTGCGGCCTAGAGCCTGCCCCACCAGGGTGCTGGCGCCGAGGGCAAAGCCGATTAGAGGCCGAAAAGACACGGAATCCAGGGCAATGCCGATATTGGTAACCGCCAGCTCGGCTTTGCCGATGCGTCCCACCATGAGAATGAAAAACATGAAGGCCAACACATCCAGACTGAACTGAAGCGAGCTGGGCACGCCGTACCGCAGCAGGCGCCGGAAAAGATCGGCATCAAAATGACGGTTTTTGAAAATCTTGAAAATCTGATCGTTTTCCCGGGTGAACACGAAAAAGCCGAGCAGCAGCGTGGCGCTGGCCCAGGAAAACACCGTCGCGATGGCGGCCCCCAGCATGCCCAGTTCGGGGAATATCCAGATCCCGTTGATCAAGGCATAGTCCAGAGGAACATTCAGAAACATGGCGATGATATAAATGATCATCACCGGTCGGGTGACGCCGCGGCCGGTAAAAAAACTGGCAAAGCTCATCCCGATGATATGGATGCCCGAGCCCAGGCAAAGAACCCTGAAATAGGTCACCTCCAGCTGCTGCACTTCAGCCGCATGCCCGACCAGGCGAAACAACGGACCGGCCCGCAAAAGAAAGTACCCACCATGATCAGCCAGGCTGCAAAAGCAAAATAGATGGCCTGCCACAAAGCGCTGCCCACACGCTGCAAGAGCGCCGGCGCCGGTGTACTGGGCGACAAAGACATTGCAGTATCCGGCCGTGTCGGCAAAAAAAGAAAGAAACACAAAGGCGATAATACCCGCCGGCAGTGCGGCGGCAATGGCATCGATGGAGTAATTGGCCAGAAACACCCGATCGGTAAACGTCATCACCACGGTGGTGGTCATGCTGATCACCAGCGGCATGCTGACCCGCAGCACGTCGCGGTAGCTGTTGGCTGGGCTTGCGGCAGCCGATTTGGGCATAATTCTACCTTGACGTTGCATAAAGCAGCATAGTTATTTAAGAGTGGGGGGAAAGTCGCAATCCCGCGCGGTGTCCCTTTAAGTCTGCACTTTTAGCATACGGCATACTATTGTAAAGAAATTAATACTGGGAAAAGAATACTGGAAGATGTGAATGCGAATACGTGACGGTCTCAACTGCTGAGCGTACCATAAAAAAACCCCGTCCATATAATATTCAGACGGGGTTTGATTTATACAGGGCCACTTATAATAAATTTAATATCGTGAAAATTCGGGTTAATTCGTGGCTTTTATCAAACAGCTAAATTGTTACCAAATAACTAATAACAATTATCCAAGCCGCCGGCTCATTCCACCTTGGGTCGCGGCAGTACCTGGGCGAGCTCGGCAATTTCCGGTACCCGGTGCTCCCACTCGATGGCCATCAGATGTACACCGGCGATGCCCTTCATTTCTTTGAACTCTTCGATCTGCTCACAGGCGATTTTGATGCCTTCGTCGGCAGCCTTGCCTTTGCCGGCGGCCTGCAGCCTTTTAATGATGGCTTCGGGTACGTCCATGCCGGGAACCTTGGATTGCATGTATCTGGCCATGCCGACGCTTTTCATCGGTGTCACACCGGCCAGGATATAAATTTTTTCGGTCAGTCCCATGTCGTTGGCTTGCTTGACCCATTCCCGGAATTTTTCCATGTTGTAGATGCACTGGGTCTGGATAAAATCCGTTCCGGCCTCGACTTTTTTTGCCAGGCGATGCACGCGCCAGCGAAAGGGCTCGGCAAAAGGATTGGCGGCCGCCCCGATAAAAATTTTAGGGGGTTCGACAATGTCTTCGCCGCTCAAAAACTTGCCCTCATCCCGCATGCGCTTGACCATCTGGATCAACTGCATGGAATCAAGGTCAAAGACGCTTTTGGCGGTCGGATGATCCCCAAACTGCTGGTGGTCGCCTGAAAGACACAGCATGTTGCGGATACCATGGGCATAGGCCCCCAGGATATCACTTTGCATGGCCAAACGGTTGCGATCCCGGCACACCATCTGGTAGTTGGGCTCCAGGCCTTCCTGCACCAGGATAAGTGAAGCCGCCCAGCTTGACATGCGCACGACGGAAGTCTGGTTATCTGTGATGTTGACCGAATCCACGTTTCCCTTTAAATAGGAAGCCTTTTTCCGAACCTCGTCCGCGCTGGTTCCGCGCGGCGGTCCTAATTCACCGGTAAATGCAAAATGTCCCGCATTTAAGACCTTTTCCAGATTACTGCCTGATTTCATCTCGGTTTCCTTTGCCCTCGTTGATATCTTATTTTGCGGCCGCCTTTTCCGGTTTCTTATAGCCGGGTTGAATCAAGGTGCGCGGCACCTGATTTTGCCAATCAACCGCCGGAGTAATTTTTAAAATACAGTCCAGCCGGCCCTGCCTTTCCAGACGCTCATAGATCATATACCAGGCGCAAGGCTGATCCGGGTTGATTTCACAGCTGCCCTGGTTGGTTCCGCCGCACGGTCCGTTGTAGAGGCCCTTGGCGCACATGGTGACCGGACAGATCCCGGCGGTCTGCCCCAACACGCAACTGCTGCAGGAGCGGCACCTTTCTTCATACCACCCCACTGCCTGGTTGACCGCCAGACCGCAGGTGTCGACGGCGGGATAAACCGGAACATCCGGGAATCTCTCCGCCAGAAACTGAATACCGACGCCGCAGGCCATCGAGATGACGGCTTCATAGTCTTTGACCAGATCATCCAGCTCGGCCAGATATTCGCGGTCGCACTGTCTTTCAACCGTTTTGGCGCCGACCTCGATGGGGTTGTCTTTCAGCCTGCGGGCCATATCCAATTCGGCATTCAAGACATCGACTTCTTTCTCGCCGCCTGCCAGGCAGACGGCGACACAGGTTCCGCATCCGACGGTCAGAACCTTCTTGTAGGGCGTTAAGCAGACCCATTATCTCTTCAAAAGGTTTTCTTTTGGCAACTATCATAGTATCCTCCTGTTGTACCGAACGCTTTGCGTCCGGTCGAGCACTGCGCATCGTCGCACGACCAAGCCCGGGCGAGTTACTACATGGCCATTTCGGGATGAAAGACCAAGACGTCTTTAAGATCGTCTCCCAGATAGGTCCTTTCGTTCGGTCCCAGTATTCCCATTGAGAGGCAGAGGAGGGTCCAGATGTGGACCACTGAATAACCTCCGCCGAAATGCTCGCTGAGCTCATGAATCTGAGCGTGGCAGTTATGGCAGCCGGCAACGCAGTAGCCCGCGCCGGTTTTCTGGATCTGCTCATCCTTGAGCCGGCCGAATTGCAGACGCTGCTCTTTGAAACCGGCCTGGAGGAATCCGCCGCCGCCGCCGCAACAATAATTGTTGGACCTGTTGGGCTCCATATCGATAAAATTTTCTTCGCCTACAATGGATTTGATCACAAATCGCAAATCCTCGGCAATCGGGTCCCCATAGGTCTTGCGCACGATCTGACAAGGGTCCTGAACCGTAAATTTGACCTTCAAATCCTTGTTCCAGTCGGAATTGACCTTCAGCTTGCCCTCGCGAATCCATTTGGCATAGTATTCATAGATGTTCTTGACGACAAAGTTATGCTCGATGTTGAATTTTTTCAGTCCTGCCAGGACTGAGAAGGTGACGTGCCCTCACTCGGTGTTGAGATAGACCTTGCAGCCGAGATCATCGGCCTGTTTGGCCGTGGTGCGGGTGATGTGCTCCCAGGCCTCATTGTCGGAAAGAAACATGCAGTAGTTCTCGCCGCCCCATCCTTTGCTGCCGTATGTCCAGTCGACCCCGGCCGCATGCAGGATCTTCCAGAGCGGAACCATTTCATCGGGTTCGGTGACCGGCTCCCTGGAATTCTGGTTCAAAAAGAATTCAGCGCCCTGCTTATCGATGGGAGCCTCCATGTCTTTAAACTCGGGCTGGGCCTCGCGGTATTCCTCCAGAACGTCTTCCACCACGAATTGAAAATCCTCCGGGCTCGCTCCCATGGCGCTGCAGCTGTCATTTTTCAGCGCCATGTCGCAGGAGCCCAGGATGCCCTTGGGACGCTCCTCCCGGGGGCGCATGCCGCGGACATTGTAAACCAGCTGCGGTATATCAATTTTCATGGGACAAACATAAATGCAGCGCTGGCACATGGTGCACATCCAGGGCCAGTCCGACTTCAGAATTTCCTCGTCCATCCCGAGCGCCGCCATGCGCAGGAATTTGCGGGGGTCCAGCCCTTCCAGACCCGTCGCCGGGCAGCCGGAAGAACAAGCCCCGCAGGTGAGGCACAAGTTCAGATTGCCGCCGTCGGGCAGCACCTTTTTGACCGCATCCAATAATGTGCTTTTTTTCTTGGCTCCCAGCACTAGGATATCCTCTTTCATAATTCTTTTCCTCTTTTATCCGTTTTGGGTATTTTTCTATGGTTTAAAGGGTTCGGTCCCAGGGACCGGATCAGATCCGCCATCTCTTTGGCATAGGCTGCAAAAGTAGGGCCTTCCCCGGATGATAGATTGTACATCCGGACCCGCTCGCCTTCCAGACCGATTTCTTCGAGCAGCATCTTTACGTGCGCCACCCGCTCCCTGGCTCTAAAATTGCCTTCATTATAATGACAGGTGCCTTCCAGACACCCGACCACATACACACCGTCGGCACCCTGCTGGATGGCCCGCAGCAAGTGCCTCACATCCACTTTCCCGGTACACGGGATTCTGATAATTTTTACGTTCGAAGGGTATTGAAGTCGCATGGAACCTGCCAGGTCCGCGGCTGAATACCCTCAATAATCACAGCAAAAAGCTATGATGTTGGGTTCAAATTCGGTCATCACTATCCTCCTGCCAGCAAGGCATCAATTTTACACATAATCTGCTCATCTTCGTAAAAACTCAGGCTGATCGCCTCCCGCGGGCAAACGCTGGCACATATGCCGCAGCCATGGCAAATGGCATCGTCGATTTCAACAACGCCTTCATCGGAATTGAAGGCCGGCACCTGAAAAGGACACGACCTGACACAGGTCAGACATTTCACGCAGTGTTCCGCATCGACCTTGGCGGTAATGGCCGAAAGCTTGATTTCCGGTTTGGCCAGGAAGGTTGCGGCCCGCGAGGCCGCGGCCTGGGCCTGGGCGATGGATTCTGAAATCAGCTTGGGGCCGTGGGCGGTGCCGCACAAAAATATACCATCTCCCGGCATGTCAACCGGACGCAGTTTGACATGGGCTTCAATGAAAAATCCCTCCGGGTTGCGGTTCAGCTTCATGATGCGGCTCAATTCTTCCGTGTCTTCGGCCACCACGCCGGCGCTCAACGCCAGCAGATCGGCCCGGATCGCCAGATTGCGCTGCAGGATGTGATCCTTGACGGACACCGTCAAGCCTTCCGAATCCTCCATGACCTGCGGCGCAGCTTCCGGGGTAAATCGAATAAAAATAACCCCTAGCTGCCTGGCCTCCTTGTAGTAATCCTCCAGCAGTCCGTAGGTTCGCATATCGCGGTACAGAATATAAATCTGGGCCTCCGGATTGAGTTTTTTAATCGCCAGGGCGTTTTTGACGGCCGACTGGCAGCAGATGCGCGAACAATTCTCATTTTTTTCGTTGCGCGATCCCACGCACTGAATCATCACGACGCTGGCCAGATCCCCAGCGCCCTTTTCCGCAAGCCGATCGCTCAATTCCAGCTGGGTGACCACCCGTTCGCTTTCCGCATAAAGATATTCCTGGGGCCGGTACTCCCGGGCGCCGGTAGCCACGATAATCACCCCGTGATTGATGCTGATTTCCTTAGCGTCGGCCCCCACGGCCAGATGGGTTGAAAAATTCCCCTTGTAGCCGCCGAAGGCGGTAATCCCGGCCTCGGTTAAGACTTCAATCTTGGCGTGCGCCTGCACCCCGGCGATGAGTTCCTGCAGATAGGCACGGATATCAGCGCCTTCGATGGTGTGATGCAGACGGGCGGCCAGGCCGCCGAGCTGCTTTTCCTTTTCCACCAGCACGACGTCAAAACCCTGATTACCCAGACCCAGGGCGGCGTTCATCCCCGCGATGCCGCCGCCGATCACCAGCGCCCGCTGTTGCACGGGAATGACCTTCTCCCGGAGCGGCTTCAATGCCGCCGCGCGGGCCACCGACATCCGCACCAGATCCTTGGCCTTGGTGGTCGCCTCCGGCTTGGTCTGGGAATGAACCCAGGAATCCTGATTGCGGATATTGGCCATTTCAAAAAGGTATTTGTTCAACCCGCAGGCTTCCAGGGTTTCCATGAACATCGGTTCATGGGTCTTGGGACTGCAGGAGGCCACGACCACCCGATTCAGCTGATGCTCCAGGATTTTTTCCTTTATTTTATCCTGGGTATCCTGGCTGCAGGTAAAAAGATTCTCATCCGCATAGACCACATGGGGCAGCCCCTCGGCATAAGCCCTGACGGACGGCACATCGACCACCCCGCCGATGTTGATGCCGCAGTTGCAGACAAATACACCGATGCGCGGCGCTTGTTCGGAAACGTCAACTTCTTCCGGAACCTCAACCTTTTCGGTTTCCGTGCCCCGGGCTGCGGCCAGATGGCCGCCGGCCGCACAGGCGGCGGCACTGGCTTCGGTCACGGCGCCCGGAATATCTTTGGGCCCCTGAAATAACCCGCAGGTATAAATGCCGGGACGCGATGTGGACACCGGTGCAAACGGGCGGGTGGCAACAAAATTGTATTTGTTCAGTTCGATGCCCAGGCGCCGGGCCAGTTCGACCGAACTTTGGGCAATGCCCAACCCTACCGAAAGCACCACCATGCTGAAAGTTTCTTCCGCCTGGCTGCCGTCCTCATCCACGTACTTGACCAGCAGGTCGCCGGTTTCAGGAATTTCGGAAATGGTATGAATGCGGGATTTGGAGAACCGCACGCCCTCTTTGTCTTTGGCCCTCAGGTAGTACTTCTCGTAGTCCTTGCCGAAGGTCCGGATATCCATGTTAAAAATAACACAGTCCAGCTCGCCGTGGGCGTGTTCCTTGGCAATCATGGCTTCTTTGATCGCATACATGCAGCAGACCGAGGAGCAGTAACCGTTGCCGCAGCGATTGGTATCCCGCGACCCGACACATTGCAGCCAGGCGATTTTTTTGGGCGCTTCCCGGTCCAGCGGCCGCATCAAATGACCGAAATACGGTCCCGAAGCGCTTAGAATTCTCTCGAATTCCTCGCTGGTGACCACGTTGGCGTATTTGCCGTAGCCGAGAAAATCAAGGCCGGAAGGATCATAGCCCTCGCTGCCGGCGGATAGAACGACCGAGCCGACCCTGAGGCTGGTTTCGCGTTGGGTGTCATCGTAGGATACGGCCTTGGCCAGACACATATTTTCACACAGACCGCAGCCGATGCAAATCTCCGGATCAATGGCAAATGCCAGCGGAACGGCCTGGGGATATTCGATATAGGTCGCCCGCCGGTCATCCAGTCCCTTGTTATAGGAATTGACGGCCGTCACCGGACAGTGCCGCGCGCAATCGCCGCATCCGGTGCATTTGGCCACATCGATATAGCGGGGATGATTGGTCAGAGTGACCGTGAAATCGCCGGGCTCACCCTCGACGGCGGTTACCTCGCTGTTGGTAATGATTTCGATATTCAAGTGCCGGCCGACCTCGACCAGTTTGGGCGAGATCACTCACATGGCACAGTCGTTGGTGGGAAACGTCTTGTCCAGCCGCGCCATCATGCCGCCGATCGTAGGCGACTTTTCGACCAGATACACCTTGTATTCCGAGTTGGCCAGGTCCAGAGCCGCCTGCATGCCGGCGATCCCGGCCCCCACCACCATGACCGAACCGCTTGTTATTCCTTTTTCCGATCCCATGAACACTCCTTATAATACCGAAAAAACAGGTTTGCTGTCTTCCATTGCCTCGAAGGCAACCCTGTTTGTCTTTTCCAGATCCGCGAGCAGATAAGACACCCGTTTGAGCGCCAGCCCCGTGCTCCGGCTGATTTCCCTGACGGATCGGTTTCCCGTTTTAACCGCTGCGTATATGAGATTCTTGTGATACTCCCTCTCCAGAACCGAATCCATTATGGTTTCATAAGAGTCCGTATCCCATTTGCGCCCGTAAACATCACCCCGGGCGGTTATTTTCAGTTCTTTGCTCACCAGCCAGCGCAGATTCTCGGCACTGACGGTCATGAGGGCTGCTTCCAACTGCAGGGCGAAGGCCTGGACATCCAGAGCGCCCTGCTCCCTGACGGATTCGGTGACCTCGGTGGCGATCTGAGCAAAACGCTGGGCCTCGGCCGATGAAACCCACGCCAGATGAAGCCGGTCCCGCCCGATTCCAGTCAGATCCAGCAGGTTGCGGGTTAATCGGATCTTTTTGTCGGCGTATACATTACCCTCCAGGTAATGGCAGTCACCGATGTGTCAGCCGGCCACCAGCACGCCGTCGGCGCCCTCCCGCAATGCATTGACAATGAAGACGGGGTCAACCCGTCCCGAGCACATGACCCGGATGGTTCTCAGGTTGCTGGGATACTGCAACCGGGAAACACCGGCCAGATCCGCACCGGCGTATGCACACCAGTTGCACAGAAACGCAACAATTTTAGGTTCAAAATCGGACATACTTTTATCCTTTGGTACCTTCAGAGCTATTTAATGCAAAAAAATATTATTGGGCTATTTTCCTTATTTTCAAGTGATTGAAAATTGTCGATTGAATATTGAATATTTAAGGTACGCCTTTGGCGGATCCATTTTTATTAAAACGACTTGTCAAAGAATGGTGGAACGACCCCCGGCGCTTGAACCACATGTAGATACGCAAGCGACTTCCACAAATATTCAATTTTCAATCTTCAATATTCAATTTCCTATCCCGCCTTTACCGAACACACCGCCGCCATGATCTGCTGATCCCGGAAATGCAGCATATCGATGGCCTTTTTGGGGCAGCTGGACGCACACAGGCCGCAGCCTTTGCAGGAAGCCGATATGTTCCGGGCGCGGTAGCCTTTGCCCTCAACCTCTTCCAGTTCGATGGCCCCGAACGGGCACACTTCGACGCACAAACCGCAGCCGATGCATTGGTCGGCATCGACTTTTGAAACCAGGGGCGAAACCGAAATGGCGGATTTGGCCAGAACCGTCGCGGCGCGGCCGGCAGCGGCCATGGCCTGGGAAATCGATTCATCAATGGGTTTGGGATAATGTGCCAAACCACAGACAAACAGTCCGTCGGAGGCAAAATCCACCGGCCTCAGCTTGGCATGTGCCTCCATAAAGAAATTATCCGCATTGACCGGCAGCTTGTAAAAAGCCGCCAGCCGGCTGTTTTCCGTCGGAACAATGGCCGTTGCCAGGTTGATCACATCGGCTTTAATCAGCACCTTCCGTTGCAAAATCGGATCGAAAACCCGCACTTCGAGTCCGCCGTCCGTCTCGGACACAGTCGGTTTGTTGTCCAGGTTGTAGCGGATAAAAATAACGCCTTTGGCCCGGGCTTCTTTGTAAAGGGCCTCCCGTTCCCCGAACGTGCGGATGTCGCGATGCAAAATATATACGTTCGCATCGGGGTGCCGGTCCTTGACGGCAATGGCCTGGGAAACGGATGTCGTACAGCATATTCTGGAACAGTAGGGCCGTTGCTCGTCGCGGGAGCCCACACACTGGATGAACACAACATTGGAAGCGTCATTCAGCAGTTCAGGATGATGGTCGAGTTCATGCCAGCGCAGCACCCTTGGATTTTGGCCGTATAGATATTCAGCCGTAGCGGAAGCCTCCGCCCCCGTGGCAATCACCACTGCTCCGTGCCGGACGACGCGGGTCAAATTGCCGGATGCCACCTGGGTTTCAAAATTACCCACGAATCCCTTGGCATTGGCCACCTCGGCATTGAGGAATACTTCAACATCCGGGTGATTTTGCACGTCGGCGATCAAATCGTCCAAAAACGTCCGAACGTCCCGACCGCGCCAGGTGGCGGTAATATCCCGTGCGGCGCCGCCCAGTTCGGCTGAACGTTCGATAAGAACCGCCGGAAAGCCCTGGTCGGCAAGACTGAGAGCGGCGGTCATTCCGGCGACACCGCCGCCGATGACCAGCGCCGTCTTGTTGACGTCCACCGAAATATCCGGAATCGGCTCCAGCAGCGCCGCGCGGGCCGCCGCCATCCGCACGAGATCTTTGGCTTTGGCGGTGGCGGCGTCATGATCGCCGGAATGCACCCAGGTGCACTGGTTGCGGATATTGGCCATGTCGAACAAATAGGCATTTACGCCGGCATTGCGGATGGTCTCCTGGAACAGCGGTTCGTGGGTTCGGGGGGTGCAGGCGGCCACCACAATCCGATTTAATTTTTGTTTACGAATAATTTCCACCATTTTCTCCTGCGTATCCTGACTGCAGGAAAAAAGGTTTTCTTCCGCGTGAACCACATAAGGCAGGCCGGCGGCATATTCCGTAATCGCCGGAACATCGGCGATCCCGCCGATATTGATCCCGCAGTTGCAGACAAAGACCCCGATCCGCGGCGGCTCACCGCTGACGTCCTTTTCGGCGGGAAACTGCTTTTCCTTGACAAGGGTTCCGCGCGCCGACGACAGCGCCAGGCCGGCACTGCAGGCGGCGGCACTGGCCTCCATCACGGACTGGGGAATGTCCTTGCAGCCCTGGATCACACCGGCAACGTAAATCCCGGGCCGTGAGGTGGCCACCGGGCGCACATCGTCGGTTTTCACGAAATTATAGTGATTGAGCTCAATTCCCAGGTTTTGGGCCACCTCGACCGCCGAATCGGCGGGCTCCATGCCCACGGACAGCACGACCATGTCAAAATCTTCCGTTATTCTCCGGCCGTCATCGGTGACGTACTCCAGGCTCAGGGTACCGCTCTCATCAGCCTGGGTGATGGTGTGGACCTTGGAACAAATAAAGCGGACGCCGCCGGCCTTAGCCCGGTCGTAATAGCGCTCGAAATCCTTGCCGTGGGTCCGCATATCCATATAAAATATGCTTCCCTGAAATCCGGCCGCCAGATGCTCCCCGGCGATGACCGCCTCCTTGATCGCATACATACAGCAAACTGAAGAACAGTACTCATTGTCGCATTTGTTCTGATCGCGGGAGCCGACACACTGCAGCCAGGCGATTTTAGCGGGCGGCCTGCCGTCGGAAGGCCGTAGCACGTGGCCGCCCGTCGGCCCGCCGGCCGAGAGAATTCTTTCAAATTCCATACTGGTCACGACGTTGGCAAGTCGGGCGTACTGATAATTGTCGAAGGCGGAAGGATCGAAGGTTTTAAAACCGGCGGTAACGATGACGGACCCGACATTGAGGGAAATTTCCTCCTCTTTGTCATCAAAATTAACGGCACCGGTCGGGCAGATTTTTTGGCACGCGCCGCATTTGCCTTTTTTAAGAAAAATACACCGGTCCGGATCGATCACATATTTAAGGGGCACGGCCTGGGCATAGGGGACATAAATAGCCTTGCGCTTGCTGATCCCCTTGTTGAATTCATCGGCGGTCTTGGCCGGACATTTTTCAGCACAGGCGCCGCAGGCAATGCACTTGTCCAAATCTACGTAGCGGGGCGACCTCTTTATCTTAGCGGTGAAATTGCCCTCTTCCCCCTGGATGGCGGTAAGTTTTGAAAGCGTGAGAAGTTCGATGTTCAGATGCCGGCCGACCTCGACCAGTTTGGGCGAAATAATTCACATTGAACAGTCGTTGGTCGGAAAGGTCTTGTCCAGTTGCGCCATGGCACCGCCGATGGCCGCCGATTCCTCGACCAGGTATACGTAGTAGCCGGAATCAGCCAGGTCCAGGGCTGCCTGCATCCCGCTGATGCCGCCGCCGAGAACCAGCACCGATCCGATTGTGACCGCATTGTCCTTTTTCATGGTATTTATCCCGTCCTCAAAAATTATTCCGGCTGTTGCCGTTTAAATGCGCTTTTGGTTAAAAATTAAAAAGAGTACTTTTTATCAAAATATACAAAGGATGTCAAGGAAAACCGTGTCTTATTAAACGAATGTAATCCAAATAATATCCAAAAATTAATAATATGCAGCCGATTCGGCTTGTTAAACCATACCAATTTAGTCATAAAAAAACAATTGATATTAATAATCCAAACGTATATAAATTTTACGTGATTTGAATTAAAATTTTCATTTCAATTCCAAAGAAGAAGCGCTTTGATCGGCAAAGCACCATCATCGTTCCAACGGTGCTGCTGCTCAAGTCCCTGGGGAGGGCGCGTTGCATCGCCCGCCAAAGGATGTGCATCAATGAGTGTAAAGACACCGAGCAAACTTGAAAAGATTCTGAGTGAAGGCCATTTGGCCGTGACTTCCGAATGCGGACCTCCCCGGGGCAGCGATCCGGAGACAATCATCAAAAAAGCCGAGCTGATTAAAAACCATGTGGACGCCATCAATATTACCGACAATCAAACGTCGGTCACTCGCCTGTGCAGCCTGGCCGCCTGTATCCGTTTGAAACTGCTGGGGCTCGAACCGGTTTTGCAGATGGTGACCCGCGACCGCAATCGCATCGCACTGCAAAGCGACATCCTGGGAGCCGCCTCGTTTGATATTCACAATATCCTGTGTCTGTCCGGCGACCACCAGAGTTTCGGTGATTGCGCTCAGGGCCGGAATGTTCACGATATAGACTCCATGCAGCTGATTCAGACGGTGCGACATATGCGCGATGAGGGCAAATTTCTCGGCGGCGACGAGATCAAACGGCCGCCGCAAATGTTTGTGGGGGCGGCCGCCAATCCGTTTGCCGATCCATTTGAAATCCGCGTTCCCCGGCTGGCCAAAAAAATCGCCGCCGGCGCGGAATTCATCCAGACCCAGTGTATTTACAACCTGGACAAATTTGAAGAATGGATGCGGCAGGTCCGCGACCGGGGTCTGCACGAAAAAGTTTACATTATGGCCGGACTGACTCCCATAAAGAATGTCGGCATGGCCAGGTACATGAAAAAGCGCGTACCCGGCATGGATGTGCCCGATGAAATCGTGGACCGGCTGGCCGGCACGCCCAAAGAAAAGCAGGCTGAAGAGGGAATCAAAATTTGCATCGAATCCATTCAGCGCCTCAAAGAGGTGGAAGGTGTGTCCGGCTTTCATATCATGGCCATCGAATGGGAAGAAAAAGTGCCCGAAATAGTAGAAGCCGCCGGTCTCTATCCCCGGCTTAAGCTTGATTGAATCCGGGTCGCAATGCGACCATCACAAAGTTACGATCTGCACCGGGCAGTTGTGTTCGCCGAGTGGGTTTACCTAACCAAAGGAGGTCAAGATGAGCGGGAAAAAAAGAATTCTGGTTGTGGATGATGAGCCTGATTTCGCTGCCATTGTGCAGCAAAACCTGGAAAAAGAAGGCTTTGAGGTCGATATTGCTTACGACGGGGTTGAAGGCCTTGAAAAAGTCCATGCCAATCCACCCGATGCCATCGTGCTGGATGTCATGATGCCGGAAAAAGACGGATACAAGGTCTGTGCGGAGTTGAAGGCCGATGAGCGCTATGCCGGTATTCCCATTATTCTGCTGACCGCCGTGGCATCCCATGTAACCTCCACCCGCTACTCGCATGCTGACGGCAAGAGCACGGAGGCCGATGAGTACCTGGCCAAACCGGCGTCTGCGGAGCAGATCACCGAAACCATCAAGGGGCTGCTGGGCTTGTAAGATCGGCATGAAGGTATTCTGCATCTTAAGCGACGAGCGGGTGTACAGTTCGCGATCGCCGGCTATGTTTTCCAGGGTGCTTCAGCGGGTTGGAATCCAGGCTGTTTACGTGCCGTTTAAAGTCGAACCGCAAAATATCGGTCTCGCGCTGCAAAGCCTTAGAACATTAAATATTGCCGGCGCCAACATCACCGTTCCCTATAAAGAAAAGGTTATCCCGCACCTGGATGTTCTATCGGAAGGCGCCAATATCATCGGCGCCATCAACACCATCGTATGCAATGGCAACAGCCTCAAAGGCTACAATACCAACGCCATCGGCTTCATGGACGCCTTAAACAGCGTCGGCTTTGAGGTGGCCGGTAGATCGGCGGTAGTATTCGGAACGGGCGGGGCCGCCAAGGCGGTTGTTTTCATGCTGAACTGGCTCAGGGCCGGCAATATCCGGGTCGCAGGCCGCGATCCGCAGAAAGCGGCCGCCGTCGCCGAACGGTTTAAAGTCGAAGCATCTACCATCGAGGAACTTGCGCTACGGCCGATGGCCGCCGACATCGTGGTCAATGCCGCCTCCGTCTCAAGCCCCCGGGAAGCACCTGAACTTGCACGGTTGACCCAAGAGCTCCAATTGCCGGCTTGCCGGCTGGTGATAGATCTCAACTATGGCCGCCGCCAGAATTTTTGGCGGGATATGGCCGCCCGCCTGGGCATCCAATTCATGGATGGACTGCCGGCCCTGGCTTTCCAGGCCCGGCGGACCTTGGCCCTGTGGACGAGGGTTGAAGTCGATCCAGCGGAATTTTTAAAGGCACTGGAGGAGGGATAGTTTGAGAGCGCATGGTTGACAGCTGATAAACTAAAAGGCTGAATCATAATCGGCGGATTATAAATTCCAAATCCCAAGCACCAAATAATTTACCCTGTTAAATAATTCGCTAAAGGCCATGACCGTCTTCGACGCGGAAATTTAAGAATTTATCTATTTTGAAAATCGTACCAATGCAATTTAACAGGGCAGGTAAATCCCAAATTACTTGGAATTTGTGATTTAGTTTTCACCTGCCCTGAGAACAGATCGATTGGGCCGAAAGGCCGGCAAACCTCTCAAACGCCAATGGCATTGTCATTCTGTTCTGTTCACCGGCAGGACAACGGTGAATCTGCTGCCGCTGCCCGGCGTGCTCTCCACCTCGATAAACCCGCCCAGGGAATCCACCAGGCCCTTTGCAATCGGCAGCCCGAGACCGGTTCCGGTGATAAACCTGGTATTTTCATTTTTGACCCGGTAAAATCTCTCAAAAATTTTTTCCAGATGGCGGGCCTCAATCCCGAAGCCGTTGTCAACCACACTCACCTGAATGCTCAACCCGACCAGGTCCGCCCTGACGCTGATTGTCCCGCCTGCCGGTGTGTAATTCAGGGCATTGGTAATCAGGTTGCCGAAAATACTTTCAAGCGCCAACGGGTCAGCGGTAAGCGCCGGGAGCGGCTTTGCGGGAAGTTCCAGCAACAGGGCCTGATTTTTTTCCGTGGCCCGGTCCCGCATAAAATCGACAATGTCATTTAATAAACCCTCAAGCTGCACCTTCTTGGGCTCCTGGCAGATCATGCCGGCCTCGATCCGCGACAGGTCGAGCAAATCACCGATCAGGGAAATCAGGCCATGGGTTTTTTCCTTGGCCCGCATGAGAATATTTTGGTCGACGCTGGAGGATTCCTTCACCATTTCTCCCAACACATGCACCAGCTGCTCATGAATGGTGGCAAGCGGCGATCTGAGCTCATGGGAGACTTTGGCAACGAATTCGGATTTCATGCGGTCGATAATTTTCATGTTGGTGATGTCCACCAGGTTCACAACCGCCCCCAGACACTGCCGGCGCTCCCCCAGCACCGGCCGGTTGCGGGCCTGAATGAACTTCTCATCTGAAATCCTCAATTCGTAGGCCGGAATATCCTCGTAGTCCACGTGCCGGCCCTGGGAAATTTCGCGGATCAGGCAGCAGAGATCCTTTTCGCCGATATAGTGTTCGATCTGTTTGCCCGCCTCTGTATCGGGCGGCAGATCCAGCAGTCGCAAAAAGGCGGGATTCAGCAGGACCACTTGTCCTTTGGCGTTGACGACCCCGACGCCGTTGGGCAAAGATTCAAGCACCGTGCGGATGCGGGTTTTCTCCTTATTCAGATCGGCCAGGGTCTGGTTGCGCTCCCGCTCCAAGGCCCGGGCCTCGCGGGTAAGCTGCAATTTTTCGGCGGCGCGTTTGACAACAATCCGCAGCTGTTCGGGTTCGAACGGCTTCGGGATGAAATCATAGGCGCCCTGCTTCATCGCCTCGATGGCGGTTTCCACCGTGGCGAAGCCGGTTATCACGATGACCAATATCGCCGGATCCAGCTGACGGATTTGCTTTAATGCTTCCATGCCGTCCATCCCCGGCATTTTCATATCCAGCAAGATAATCGGAATGGTTTTTTCCTGCAGCAGATCGAGCGCCTCCCGTCCGGTGGCTGCTGTCAGCACGTCGAATCCCGCCCGGCTCAGGATGCGCTGCGACCCATCCCGAATATTCAGTTCATCATCGACCACCAATACCTGGATGGCGTCATCAATTTTCTGCACGTTGATCTCCTTGCTTAACCAGCTCGGCTACGGGAAACGTTATCGTAAATACGGCCCCGCCATTGGGGTTGTTATGAGCCGTGATCCGGCCCCGATGGTTTTCGACGATTCCGTAAGCAAGGCTGAGTCCCAGACCGGTTCCATCTCCCTCCACCTTGGTCGTAAAGAAGGGCTCGAAAATGCGGGGTAGAGCCTCCGGCGGAATGCCGGGACCGGAATCCGCTATCTCGATGCCGATCTCATCCCGCTCGGATATCCGGAAGGTTCTTATCGTCAGCCTGCCTTTGCCCTTCATGGCCTGGGCGGCGTTGAGAATGATGTTCATGAACAGGTGGTTCAGCTGCTGGACATCCGCCTGCACCGGCGGCAGCTGCTCTCCGAACATTCTGGCAATCTGGATATTATGAAACAGGCTCTGGTTTTCGAGCAGAAACAAGGTGCGTGAAATCGCCTCATTGATATCATGGGGCCCCATGAGATGTCGGGTCTGGCGGGTAAACTCCAAAAGCTCCTTGACCGTATCCCGGCACCGTTCGGCATCCTTGAGAATCCGAATCAGGTCACTGCGGACGGCTTCCGGCAGGTCGTATTCCTCCAGCATCAGCTTGGCAAACAGCGTGATGCCGCCGAGGGGATTGTTGATCTGATGGGCGACACCGGCCGCCAGCTTTCCCAGGGAAGACATCTTTTCAGCCTGCAAAAGCTGCAGCTGGGTCTTCTCCAGTTCGGCCCTGATCTTCATTCTCTCGCGCAGGTCGTGAAAAAAACCGATCGTGGCGATTTCACGGCCGTTCTCATAGATTATCGAGGCATACAGGCTGATGGGTATGCGTTGCCCGCCTTTTGACAGCACATCCACATGGTAGGTTTTCAACTTACCCCGACCGCCGAATTCGTCGCTGCGCAGCTTGCGCATGACGTCACGCGCACCTTCATCGGGATACAGGTCTCGAATGTTTAAATCATTTAAGGCTTCCTCTACGCTGTAACCAAAAACCTCCGCCGCCGAATCGTTAAAAATGAGAATCTTGCCCGCCATGTCGGCGGCGATGACGCAGTCCACAGCATTGTGAATCAGGTCGTTCAAAAAAGCATTGGCATGGCGCAGCTTTTCCTCGAGTGAATCCAGGGCGGTAAAATCGAAATCCAGCAGCACGAACGCCTCGATCTCCTTGCCGGAAAAAATAGGATAGGAATACAGGCATGGTATCCTGCCGGACCGGGAAACCGGACGGTAGCCGGGGCTCAACGCCGGTTGGCGGTTACGGCCGACTTCCAGAGTGGGACAGTCCTGGCAGGGCAAATCCCGACCGTAGAGCACATCATAGCATTTCGCGCCGGGTATGCTGAATTTTTGGACATCACCCAGCCTGCCCTTGAGGGCCAGTATCTCAAACCGCGGCGAGACCACAAGAAATCTGCGGTTGAAGGCGTCGATCGCCCGCAGAATAATGCTGTTTTGATCATCTGAATCCATCAAAGCATCCTTGGGGGCTTTAATTCGAGCCGCCTGCAATATTGGTAAGACGCATCCGGCTCCTACCGCCCCTGTGTCGGTCGTTCGCTGAGACGCACGAATCCGGATGCCATTGGCAACCCGTCATGAATTTATGCCACCCATTGGAAAAATGCAAGCAAATAGGTTGATCATCCAGCAATCCGGTCAGACCTCGAAATTTATCCTGGGTTTTATCTTTTTTATGCGCTTTACTGCCGCCTGGGCAGCGCATCTTTTAGCGACCCGCCGGCCCTTGGGTCTAATTGATTCTTTAGATCAAAGAACTATCTATAATTTTGAAGAAGCTGTTTTCCAGGGCGGATTAATTATCCGTGAAACCGGTTGTACCAGTCAAATTCCCGGGAGGTAACTTTGTCTTCCATTTTGCGAATACGCTTTTCCAGATGTTTCCATTTCCGGTTCAGCCGCTGGGCCGCGTCGTTTCGCGCGCGGTGATACCGGCTGCCGGACTTTTGGTCCGGCCCGCTGCGGGCGTAGTCCGCCGGCTCCGACTTCATTAAGAGGGCCGCCAAAATATAAAGGCCGACCACCGGCCAGAAGCCGGTAAATATAAACACAATGACGACCAGGGCTCTGATCCAGAACACCGAAAAGTCAAAATATTCGGCTGCCCCCCGGCACACACCCAATAGGATGCCGTTTCGTGAGCGGTAGAATCCGCGTTTTGACAGGCTGTCATATCTGCGCATGTTAGGTTTCCTTTCTCTCATTATCATCCATTATGGTTTCCAGCGCTTCGACTCTTTTCTCCATCAAGTCTATGGATGAAGATTTTATCGCTTTTAACTCGCTTTCAATCTCTTCATCCCGGGCAAGCCTTTCCAACTCATCCTGCAGGGTCGGCTTGCGGCCGGAATTTTCCAGGTCGGATTCGGCTTCCATTTGCTCGATGCGCTGTTCAAGCTCTTCGAATTTAAAAATCGCATCGGCGCTGTCCACGCGCCGGATTTCTTCCTGGGCCCGCTTTTTGCGGGTGGCATGGATATGGCGTTGCACGAGCAGGCGCTCTTTTTCGCGGACGGCCTTCAATTTGTCTTCCAGTTGATGGATGTCGTCCTTGTAATGCGCCAGCAAGGTTTCATGGTCGCTCAACTCATTGGCGAGTGATTCGGCTCTCCGGGCATAACGACGTTTCTCAAGCAGCGCTTCCCTTGCCAGATCGTCACGCCCTTTACTAACCGCCAAACCGGCTTTGTCGTCCCAGTAACCGACGCGTTTTTCGAGCACCTGCAGTTGGCGCTCAACTTGCTTGCTTTGCGCCATCACTCCGGTGCAGGCGACTTTGAGTTCGATCAGCGTATCTTCCATCTCCTGGATCATCAGCCGGATCAGTTTCTCGGGATCTTCCGCCCGATCGAGCATGGAGTTTATGTTGGAACCGACAATATCCCGAAATCGTGTGAATATGCCCATGGTAAAACCTCCTTATTATTTTTTTCTGACCTATGTAGAGCATTTAGCATGCCAATGACAGTTTTAGACTCAACCTCCTGATATCATAATGATTTGAAAATTATGGCATAATGAGGACGATGGTGAAAATAACCATAAAGTAGCAAAAAAGGCCTCGTTTTGCCAAACCCAGATTTTCAGTATT
Source organism: uncultured delta proteobacterium (assembly GCA_963769935.1). Taxonomy (GTDB): domain Bacteria; phylum Desulfobacterota; class Desulfobacteria; order Desulfobacterales; family JAFDCJ01; genus JAFDCJ01. The sequence goes on from CAVYNY010000009.1 coordinate 285,413, forward strand.
CCCTGGCCCGGAGGACCCGCTTTTCGATGTTGGAATAAAAATAGAATTGTTGAAATCCAGCGCGAATACTGATATTAGGCCTTGGAAAAAACGAAGAAATGCGTGAATTGCGGCGCCAAAGCGGAAAAAGGCAAACTCGCGTCAACTCTAAAAAAAGGAGAACAACATGGAATTTGAAAATTTAGATGCCATTTTGGATTTTGCCATTGAAAAAGAATTGGAAGCGGCGGAATTTTACACCAGCATCAGCAAGCAGGAAGTATTTTCCGGGGCCGGTAAGATGTTTGATGAATTTGCGCAGGAAGAACGAAAACACAAGGCCATGCTCGAGGAGTTTAAAACCAAAGGTCTTAGCGCAAGCCTGCAGAAATATAATTTTAAATGGATTACGGACATCAAACGCAGCGACTATGTTGTCGATCTCGAATACAGCCCCGGAATGCCTTATAACGAAATCCTCATGCTGGCCATGAAGCGGGAGGAAAAAGCGCTGAAGCTCTATAATGATTTTTTGACCCAGGCAGATTCGGATGAAAGCAAGACCTTATTTAAAGTACTTTGCCAGGAAGAGGCGAAACATAAACTGGCCTTGGAAACCATATATGACGATTATATGGCGAAGATGGGAGACTAGTGGATTGAAGATTGAAAATTGAATATTGTAAAACGGTGCAAATAAGAGGTTAATTTTCGCAGGTTGGGTTGATCCGGCCTCGGCGGGCAATACCGGTCGGACTCTACCCAACCTGCCGGGAATCAAGACGTTTCGTTGAGGCTACAATTAGGGTCGAGCGAAGCGATTTCCGCAATTCTAAAATATTCAATATTCAATTTTCAATATTCATTTCGATAGGGGGCAGCCGGTACAGTCTTTTATCAGGTTTTTTAGCTTATCGTACAGGACCGAGTAGGAGTAGTATTGTTTGGCGGTTTCGTAATTGTGCTGCACCATCTTATCGCGAAACTCCGAATCGGTCAGCACCTTTTTGGTTTTGCGAACCGCCTCATCGGACACGTACCCGTCAATCTCTATTACGGAAAAGCCCTTCGGCTTAATGTCCATGGTGTATATGGCATAGGTGTTTACCACAATCGGCCGGCAAAAATAGATAGCTTCCAGAAAGGCATTGCCGAATCCCTCAAACGTGGAAGGATAAGTTACCAGGTCGGCGTGGGGATAGATGTCTTCCAGCGTATAGATCTTGCGGCCATTTTTCGTCAGCCCTCTTTTCTCATTGATGATGTTGGAAACAAAGTACGTATCGACCTTCATCATTTTGGAATATTCTCTAACCCGGCGTTCATAGTCATACCCTTCATCCCCCGATGCGTGCGAGATGACCAGTTTGGCTTTCATTCCCAGCCGGTGGACCAGTTCAATCGCGTGCTCAATCCCTTTGCGTTTCACAACCCGTGTCGGTTGAAGTATTAACAGCTCATTATCTCCAACCCCCAGAGCCTGTCTCACATCGGCAGCGTACTCGTCTACCGCGGGTGCCTGATCCACGGCCGCTATGCCGCAGGATTTTGCACTCGAGGCTATTGGCGGTGGATTTTCAAAATCCATCACATTGGGAATTATGGTCGATGATATGCCGGTTCGCAGACTCAGCTGATTGCCCGCCGATGAGTTGATGACCACGTGCTTAATCGGCGGCAGGTGCGGCGGAAACGCCATGTTCAAGTACTCCCAGGCAGCGTTGACCATAAAATGCTGGCGTTCCCAAAAAAAGTCATGGTGATGCGCAATGGTCGGCATCCCGGTTTCAGAAATGACCTCGGTCAGGGCGATGCCCAGGGGAATGTTCAACGGAATCGTCAGGGCATTTTCCGGCACGAGCAGGTCAATATCAAAATTTTCGATGAATCTGTAAAGATCATCCTTCAGCTTCCGCTTGAGTTCGTAAATTTTTCGAGTGACAAAACGTTCCCGCACCCGGGCGCCGAAACAGTTGCGGTAAATATCTTTAATATCCGGATGCTGGAAATGCGCTTCTTCAGCCAGAAATGAAGATTCAGGCGGCCGGTCAAGCTCACCGGCCAAATAATGGCAGGAGAACCCCACCCTCTCAAATACATCGGCCCACTTGGCCGTCTCCAGAGAAACCCCGTCCGTTCCCGCCAATCGAGTTGATACGAAACCCACGTTATGGGTCCGGCCGCACAACGAGCAGTATGCCATGTTTCTCCTTTCAGTTAACCCGTCGAGCCCGTTCTCCCGTTGAGCCAGTAAGCCTGTTGGTCCGTTAGCCAGTTAATCCGCTGGCCCGCGATAAACCGGATAGGCGACTTATCGGCAAACAGGTTGACCGGTTAACCGGCCGACCGGTTCACGGGCTAACGGGCAAACCGGACAACCGGTTCACGGGCTAACCGGCAAACCGGTCAACCGATCAACCGTATAGTCAAACTTCCTCATATCGAAAGCATCCGACAATATGGTCATTTACCAGACCTGCAGCCTGCATGAATGCATAACAGATCGTGGGTCCGACAAATTTAAAGCCCCGCTTTTTAAGGTCGGTACTCATGGCGGCCGACTCTTTCGTCCAGGCCGGAATTGCAGCAATCGTTTGCCACCTGTTTTTCAAGGTTCCGCCTCCGACAAACTGCCAGATATATCTGTCAAAGCTGTCGAACTCCCGCTGAACGGACAGATATGATGCGGCATTCTGAATTGCGGCCTCAATTTTAAGTTTGTTGCGGATGATGCCGGTATTTGCCAGGAGCGCCTTTATTTTGGAGGTGTTGTAGGCGGCAATTTTAAGCGGGTCAAAACCATCAAAAGCCTCGCGATAGTTTTCACGTTTCTTCAAGATTGTGAGCCAACTCAAGCCGGCCTGGAAACCGTCGAGGATTAAAAATTCAAACAGGCTGCGATCATCGTGCAGCGGTATGCCCCACTCGGTATCGTGGTATTTTATATAGAGCGGATCGGACCCCGCCCAGTCGCATCTGGTTTTCACAAAATTCCTCCTTTATTCACCTGCTTCTACGATCCGGCATCAATTGCCAATTACCTGCAGATACCAAGTGGGACAAGGCTTCAGGTGTCAGCACGTGAAACCTTATATGAAAATTCTTTTGTTCAAAGATGAACGTCGAACATCGAACATCGATGTTCATTCTCAGTTTCTTTTTAGATCAAACTGGCCGCCCCCGCTCCATAAACTCAGAGGCGCTGAGCGGCTTGGCTGACACCTGAAACCTCATATGAAACTTCCTTAAATTCGATGCCATTTTTACGAAGTGTCTCACCGCTGAGAGCGCAGAGAGCGCAGAGATTAATTTAACTTTTCTTTCTCGGCGTTCTCCCACCGGTGCGTAGGCCCTATGGGCCGGAGGCTGCGGGCTCTGCGGTGAACTATTATGCTTCTTTTTCGATCAGACCGGCCGTTGTTTTGGCCGGCGGCGGCGCTGACACCTGAAACCATTCTTGCTCCTGACCACCGCTCCCCTAGCTAAAGAGGTAAAACCCAAGGGCCTTGTCCACCGCTTCCGTGGGAGCCAGCTCCGTACCGATCTCAGATCGATATATGTTGCGAATAATCACTTTCTTTCTAATGAGCGATCGCTGGGCATCGTCAAGGTAGAATTCGACCTTGATAACGTCTCCGACTTCACAGCCGTGATTGCCGTTGATATGCAACTTCATGCCGGTCATGGACAAATCCCTGACGGTCATCAGGCCGCTGGTCGTCTCCCTGCCGTCAACAAGGCGGATAAATGATCCATGCAGATTTGTTTCCTTGCGGTATTTTTTTCGTTTTTCCAAAATTGAGGTATAAGCATATCCGCATGGGCATTTTACCTTGACCTTGACCATTTTATCTAGATTGGCATATTGCGCGACATTCACCGTCTTTGATTTCTCACACTTCGGACAGACAAAAGTGGCCATTTGCTTACTAGTGATATAGACCTTTTCCAACATGGCATATTCCCCGACAGCACACAGGCAAAATGTATTAACGATGTTTTAATTCACCATTGTTTTTATCATGAAAAAGGATTTTTTGAAACAGAATTTTAACCGCCGGCCGATCGTCGCGCAAGACCCAGCCGGGGCAATGTTTTCCAGGGTTCCGAAGAAAACGAAATCTGCGACCCTGAAAAAGGTCTGGCATTAGCCACTTTTCAGGAATATCTTCTTGCAAAACTATGAAAAGCAAGCTTTTACTTGTTGACTTTTTAAGTGATTTGCGTTAAATTGAATTCAACAAAGCTTATAGAAGCTTTATATTTAAACACTCAAGAAGGAGGCAGTAATGACCAAAGTAGATTTAATCGACAAAATGGCAAAAGATGCGAACGTCTCCAAAGTAGCGGCCGGCGCGGTTCTGGACTCATTCATGGCCAATGTCACCAAAGCCCTGAAAAAGAAAGACGGCAAGGTAACCCTGGTGGGGTTCGGCACTTTTTTGAAAGCCCGCCAAAAGGCTCGTAAAGGCCGTAATCCCCAAACAGGCGAGCCTCTCAAAATCAAGGCCCGCAATGTAGTCAAATTCAAAGCCGGCAAAAAACTCAAAGAATCCGTCTAACCCGATCTGAGGGCTCACTCAAAAATAACTTCACATTTTATACGCCACGGCATCCCGCCTGGCTGCGTTGCGAAAGCTCTGAATATCCAGATATTCATGCATTTTCGCGCCTTGCCAGCCGGGCGCCGCAACGCCTAAAATTGTGAACTAATTTTTTCGTGCACCCTTAGCACCAAAAAGGGCAGTTCTTCAGCTTTCAACAGGCTGAAAACTGCCTTTTTTATTTTTTAAAACCGCACTTGATTTTCTGTGCTTGACCATTAGATTGTACATATTGAGTGCAAACAAATTATCAGGGCAAAGGAGGCTCATCTGATGAGCGGCGACATTCCGGATCGAGAGAGGGAAATAGAATCAGAAATCGAAGAAGAGATCACCGAACCCTCCATGTATAAGGTGTTACTGCACAATGATGACTATACGACTAAAATATTTGTAGTGGAAATATTGATGGCGGTTTTCAACAAGTCACAGGATGATGCTACCCGGCTTATGTGGCAGGTGCACAAAAACGGCGTGGGAGTCTGCGGAATTTATCCCCTGGAAGTGGCTGAGACCAAAATCCTCCAGGTGACTGAACTGGCCCGGGAAAATGGATTCCCATTAAAATTATCATTGGAAGAAGAGTGACCATGCTGGAGTTGATGGATAACGACATACTAACGAAGGTCTCCAGATACAATTTGATTCGCAGCCAGAGGTTGATTTATATTGACGTACATGAAAGCCTGGCCGGGAATCTGGCGGGAAAATTTGTTGCGGTTCCGAATCTGATCAATATCGTTGCCCGCCAGGTGTTTCAGGGTACCGGAAAAACCGAGACGGAAGCGTTGGAGAATTGCCTGTCCAAAATAAAGAACCACGGCATCAGCGAATTGTTCCCCACCACCGGTCCGAAAGAACCGGGGACGACCTAGCTACTTCACTATTTTGATGATCTTGGGTCGGTATTCTTTTTTTTTGCCAGCTGATTGCCCCTGATTTTAACGATCAGCAAGGCGGCGCCAAAAAACGAAAACCCTGTAACGGCTGAAAATCCGGAGGAGTTGAAATTGAAATAGGAAGCCGTCTCCTGCCCGATAAAAGCACCTAAAATCAGCACCAATATGGGAAACATATAAAGCAAAAAGGTTGCCTTTAACAGAGATCCGGTTTCAAAGCTCAGAACTATCCGGTCGCCCGCTTTGGCGCCGACGTCATTGATAACCTCCACCTCCATTTCCTCGCTGGCGCCTGAAGAATGACAGGACTCCCTGGCTGAACAACCCGCGCAGCCACCGCTTTTGACGGTTTTCACCCATGCCGCTCCTGCATCGGTTTTAATGACAACGCCCTGTTCGGTAGCCATTTCAGTGGTCCTTTGTGAATGAATATTGAAAATTGAAGATTGAATATTTGTGGTATGCTGTCTGTCTTATGTCGGGCTTGTTCTTTATAGAAGCAAAAGCAAATAGAATGACGAACGTCGGATGTCGAATTAAAGGATACTATCTATTTTAAAAATGTATGAACCAAGATAAGTGGCGAAGCGACACGCCGCGCTGCGCGAGCGACTTCCTTTATTCGTCATTCTTCATTCGTCAATTGTCCTTCGTCATTCTAATGTTTCGCCGACGGCTTCCTCTTCAGCCTGCTGCGGCGGCGCTGGATGGGCATAGCATATTAATCCGCATTGCAAGCATCTTGAAGCTTCGGCTCGGGCCATTTCGCTGCTGAAGCCCCTCTCGATTTCACCGCAGGCTGCAAGCTGCCGTCCGCTGCAAATCGGCATGATCCGGCGCTGACTGGCCGCAACCGCTTCGACGTGGTCGACATCCTGCAATACGGAATGCGGTGTGATGACATGTTCGGTCAGGGACGGTCCAATTCCGTACATGATCTGCTGCACCGAGGCGGCTGCTCTTCTTCCGGCCCCGATGGCCTTGATGGCGGCACTGTAATCGGCCAGAACCTCTCCATCTGAAAACAGACCGACTTCGTCCTTGAATGCCGGCGGCTTATAGGGCGGGACGGCCTCCCATTTCAGCGGTTGATCGGAAGGCCGGTCGGTTTCACCTTCCGTTGATTTTTGCTCGACAAAGATCAGCTCCGGAAAACGCCCCGTCGCCATGATCAGGGTTTGGGCTGCAAGGGTGCCGGTTGCCCGCGATTTGGTTTCAACATACTCCAGTTGCGCCAGGCGATCTCCAATCCCGCGCAGACGATGAATCGCGGCATTATAAATGACATGCAGCCCTTCTTCAAGGCCCGCGTCTTTAACATCGGCATCGGTGATCGGGCTATTTTCCAGATCCTCGCGGAACATGAGGGTAACCTCTTGCGCACCTGCCGCCCTGCAAATGCCGGCCGCCTTCAGCGCCAGCTTGCCGCCGCCGAAAATAACCACATTCGACTGGCCGGCAAATATATCGGTACCGGCCGCCAATTTTAAAAGATCGACCATCAGATAGGTACCGGGCACCGGCGATTCAATTTCGCTCGCCGCTCCACGCGCCATTCTGCCGTCCCAGCCGCCGGCTGCCAGAAAAACTGCTTCAAAATCCTGTTGGAGCAGCTTGTCGACGGTAAAATCCTTTCCCATGACCCGGCCGGTCTCCGCTTTGACTCCCATTTCAAGGATGCCTTCGATATCCCAGTCCAGAATCTCCCGGGGAAGCCTTTCAGCCGCAATGGCACTGCGCAATAGCCCGCCAAGTTGCGGACCCGCTTCATATACGGTAACTGCATGGCCCAGGCGGGCCGCAAAAAAGGCCGTGGACAGGCCCTCCACCCCGCCCCCGACCACCGCGATGCGGCGGCCCGAGGCCGGGGCTGCGTACGGCTGAATGCGTTCACCGCTTTCTCTTTCATAGTCGGCGGCATAGCGCTTGAGATAATTAATCGCCACGGGCTCATCGATGAAATTGCGCCGGCATTCCAGTTCGCAGGGACGGGGACAAATCCTGCCGATAATCGCCGGAAAAGGATTGCGCTCTTTAATGACCTGAACCGCACGATGATAATTCCCGAGAGAAATTTGCCGGATGTATTCGCGAATGTTGATGCCGGCCGGACAGCCCCGCTGACAGGGCGTGGTGCATTCCTCGGTCGTATACTCGCGCATGATGCGGCGGGTTACGGAAGACAGATTAATGATGTGTTTGGGGCAAACCCTTTCACAGGTACCGCAGCCGGTACATTTATCTTCAATCACCACCGGCAGTCCTTCGGGCCCCATGACAATCGCTTTAAAAGGGCAGGCTTTGGCGCAGGTTCCCAGCCCCAGGCAGCCGATGGTGCAAACTTTCATGCCGCCGCCCAGCAGGGCGACGGCCCGGCAATCATCCAGGCCGTCATAGACATATTTCGTATCGGCAGCCTGAACCCCGAAATAGCAGCCGGGTCGGGCAATATCCGGCTCTTTGGCCTCGATTTTAACTCCCATAATTTCGGCGATGGCTCCGACCACTTCGGCACCGGCCGCGACACACGAATTGGGCGCTGAAATTCCGGACACGATCGCTTCGGCATTGGCGCTGCAACCCGGCAGCCCGCAGCCGCCTCAATTCGCGCCCGGCAGCGCGCCTTCGACGGCCTCTACCTTGGGATCAACATATACGTAAAAAAGTTTCGATGCCAGAGCGAGAACGGCACTGATGATCAGTCCCATGCCTCCCATCAAAATAAGCGCTGTGGTCATTTCATACTCCCGAATCGGATATAATTGGTGTCATGTCCTTTATATAATTTACAAAACATGGGTTGAATTGACAATGCTTTCTTCTCCATGATTTCGTATAAATTCCAAATATCAAATCACAAATTACAAATAAATATCAAATCACAAAACTCAAATTCAAAACACTTCTTAGTTTTCAGCGAATCAAGTCCATTCGACTGACTCTGATAAGCTTCATTCTGCCTGAGTTCAAACCGAAGGAACCACTTGGCTGCGAGTCAAAACCTGTTTGGGTCATTGGAGCTTGGATATTGTTTGTTATTTGTTTTTTGGTGCTTGGAATTTTTTATACTCAAAGAATCAACTATAGTATAGCTATCCAGTTTCACTTTTTTAACATATTTGTGGGAGGCAACACTCTCTTTGTCCACCATCCAGCATCCACCATCCAGCATCCACCATCCAGCATCCAGTATCCAGTATCCAGTATCCAGCATCCCGTCAGAAAATCGCATCAAACTTGCACTTCTCAAAACAGGTCATGCATTGGATGCATTTTTCTTTATCGATCCAGGCAACCTCTTTCTTTTTCCAGACAATGGCATCGGCCGGGCAGCTCCGGAAACAAAGCCCGCATTTGGTGCACATGTCCGGATTGACTTCAAATTTCAAGAGCGCCGTGCAGCGCTTGGCCGGACATCGTTTTTCATAGATATGGGCCTCATATTCGTGCCGGAAGTAGCGCAGGGTGGAAAGCACCGGGTTGGGTCCGGTCTGGCCCAGGCCGCACAAGGCGGTTTCCTTGATGGCGGCCGAGAGCTCCTCCATGGTTGTCAGATCATCCGGTTCCCCCCGGCCTTCGCAGATTTTTTCCAGCAGCTGCAAAAGCCGTCGGGTGCCCTCACGGCAGGGAGTACACTTGCCGCAGGACTCATCCTGCACAAAGTCCATGAAAAATCGGGCCATGTCCACCATGCAGGTGTTCTCATCCATAACAATGGCCCCGCCGGAGCCCATGATGGCCCCCACTTTGGCAATGGCTTCGTAATCAACCGGTGTATCCAGGTGCTGCTCCGGAACGCAGCCCCCGGAAGGACCACCGAGCTGGACCGCCTTGAATTTTTTCTTGCCGGGAATACCGCCCCCGATATCATAGACAATGGTTCTGAGGCTTGTTCCCATCGGCACTTCTACCAGACCGATATTATTAATATCGCCGGACAGAGCGAAGACCTTGGTTCCTTTGCTGCTTTCGGTGCCGACGCTGGCATACCACGCCCCTCCTTTTAAAATAATCTGGCCGATATTGGCCAGGGTCTCCACATTGTTTAAGACGGTCGGCTTCTCCCACAGTCCCTGATGGGCCGGAAACGGCGGACGGGGCCGCGGCATCCCGCGCTTGCCCTCGATTGACCGCATCAAAGCCGTTTCTTCGCCGCAAACAAAGGCACCGGCTCCCTGATAGATATTAATATCAAAATCGAAGCCGGTTCCCAGAATATCTTTGCCCAGCAGTCCGTAGTCCCTGGCCTGTTTGATGGCGATTCCCAGCCGGCGGATAGCCAGGGGATATTCCGTCCGGGCATATATGACGCCCTGATGGGCATCAATAGCTCTGGCGGCAATAATCATCCCTTCCAGAACCGCATGCGGATCGGCTTCAAGGACGCTGCGATCCATAAAGGCACCGGGATCACCTTCATCCGCATTGCACAGCACATATTTGATATCTCCCGGACTCCGGCGGGCAAACTCCCACTTTAATCCGGTTGGGAAGCCGGCACCGCCGCGCCCTCTGAGCCCCGAAGTTTTTACCTCTTCGATGATCTGCTCGGGAGTCAACTCCTGCAACGCTTTGGCGGCTCCGAAGTAGCCGTCCCTGGCAATGTATTCCTCAATCACCTCCGGATCGATGAGTCCTTTGTTCCGCATTACCCTGAACATCTGGTTGGCAAAAAAAGGAATTTGCGCCATATTCGGGATGGTTTCTTTGGAAGTGGGCTCCTTGTAAAACAACTCTTTAACCGGGCGGCCTTTTAGGAAATGCTCTTCTACCAGATGGGGAACATCTTCCGCTTTCAGCTTCTGATAAAAAATGCCTTCGGGCTGAACCAGCATGACCGGCCCGACGGCACAAAAGCCGTTGCAGCCGGTTTCAATGATCTTGATCTCCTCGGCCAGCCCTTGCCGCTCGAGCTCCTGTTGAAGTGTTTCCGCAAATTTTTTTGTCCCACTGGCATGACAACCCGTACCGCCGCAGAGCATCAAATGGGTTCTAACCTTATTCATTCTTTTCTCCTGCAATTCAATTACCAGGAACCATCACGTCCTCTGAGACCGTTTACTTCTATTTGTACTTTTCAAGGGTCTCTACAACCTTGTCGGCCTTAACACCGCCATAGGTGTCCTGATCCACCACCATCACAGGCGCAAGGCCGCAAGCTCCCAGACACCTGACCGCTTCCAGCGAAAACCGCCGATCCTCGGAGACGCCGCCCCCTTTCAGGTCGAACTTGTTTTCGATACGGCCGATAACCTCCTTGATGCCCTTGACGTAACACGCCGTTCCCATGCACACCTTAATTATATGGCGGCCTTTGGGCTCAAATGAGAAAAGGGCGTAAAACGAGGCGACACCGTAAACTTCGCTGCTGGAAAGATTGAGTCCGTAGCTGATATAATCAATCAGCTCGACAGGCAGATATCCAACGACATCCTGACATTCCCGCAAAACGCCGATGACCGATCCGGGGATATCCCGGTTAGCGGCGATAATCTCATCGATTTTAGTCCACATATCATTTTGGATATCAGGATGCTGGGGATGAATGTCATAAGTCATGCATAACCTCCGGTTGATGAGTGATGACCTGGTCGGGGGATAAAAAAATTAAACGTCGCAATATCACATAAGCGCATATAAATGTCAACGGACCCTCTGGAATGACGAACGACGATTGACGAATGCAGAACGGTGGAAATCGCTTCGCTCAGTCATCTAAATTTATGGAGCACTTTAAAATGGTCAGAATGCCTTAATTCGTCATTTTACATTTGTCATTCGTCATTCCAAAGGTTCGTCATCCGTACTTCCTCAGTCTCCTTCAAATTCGATTATTGAAAAGACTTTTCGGTTGCCGAGTTTCTCTCTGCCTTTAAGATCGGGCAGTTCAACGACAAATGCGCATTCAACAATTTCGCCGCCAAGTTTTTCGACCAAATTTGCAGCTGCCGTGATGGTGCCCCCGGTTGCCATCAAATCATCCACGATAACCACGCGTTCGCCCTTTTCGATGGCATCCTCATGAATCTCGATCGTTTCTTCCCCGTATTCCAAGGTATAGGATTCGCGGATGGTCTTATAGGGCAGTTTGCCGTTCTTGCGGACCGGCACGAATCCTACGTCCAGCTTGTATGCCAACACGGACCCGAATAGAAATCCCCGGGCATCGATGCCCACGATTTTAGCAATATTCTGTTTGGCATAGCGGTTGTAAAAAATGTCACATATTTCCCTGTGCGCCAGGGGATCCTGCAATAAAGTTGTAATATCTCTGAAGATGACACCTTTGATAGGCCAATCCGGGATGGACCTGACTTTGCTTTTAATGTAGTCACAGGCCTTCTGATAATCATAGTTCACAGCCGAGGAGGAAGTCGGGGATTTCATTTTGCACCTTCTTGTTGGGAAAGTCGATGAATGGTTTCCAATAGTATTTTTTTAACATTATCAACATTATTATTAAAAATTGCCAAAATATCCTGCCAGACGGGCATTTGCTCGTCTTCTTTCCAGCAGTCGTAATCCGTCGACATGGCGATAACCGCATAGGGAATACCGGCCTCTTTTGCCAGCGCAGCTTCTGTTGCGACGGTCATATTGATGATATCCGCTCCCCACAGGATAAACATCTTTGATTCCGCTCTGGTTGAGAATCGGGGACCTTCAATGGTTACCAGCGTTTTATTTTTGTGAACCCTGAATCCCATTGCGGAGGCAACGGAATAGAGCAGATCGCTTAAGTTTTTATCAAAGGGGTCCGCCATAACCTCATGAAACATACCCTGACTGAAATCATCGTGGAAGGTATTGATTCTGCGTTTGGTAAAGTCTATAAACTGGTCGGGTATAATAAAGTCGCCTCTTTGAATTTCGGACTTTAAACTGCCGCAGGCATTGGTCGCAATAATATGGGTGGCGCCTGAATCCTTCAAGGCCTGAATATTGGCGCGATAATTTACATGGGTCGGGCTAAACTGATGACGATTGCCGTGGCGGGCCACAAAAACAAGCTCAATATCATTTAGCTTGCCGGAATTAACCGATATTTCGCCGTAGGCCGTCGCCCGATTTTGACTTTGCAGATCTTTTATAATATCAGGATCATCTAATCCGGAACCACCGATAACTCCGATCTTCATTAAAGACTCCTTTCCGCGACTCACACAATGTGGTTATCATCCTGAATTTTGCTCAGCAAAATAAAATAGCAAAAAAAGCGCTTAAGGTAAAGGATTTTAACTCAAATAATTAAGCCGCCGGGGCTTCGATCAAATAAGCTTCATCAGTTTTCAAAAACCCTATCCACCTCTGAATGGCCCATATATCAAGGCGGCTTAATTAACAGGATGCTGATAGCGGCCATCTGCTCCTTGACACCCATCTCTGCCCTAATCTATACTTTGGGCAACTTAAATTCCCGTGAGCACCCGACCTTCGGATCACTGCGACAAAATTGTTGGGGACCCTGACAACAGTTTAATGACCTTGTGGGAGCGGTTTTTAACCGCGATCAACCCGCTCAAGTCAACATCTGTAATCGTGGTTAAATACCGCTCCGGCCAACTATTAACTCCAGTCTGAAAATGACATGAATTTAATAAAATTTCATGTGCGCGCAATTGTAAATAAAAAAGGAAATGGGCAACATGACGGTAAATGATCTCGTGGCACGTTTTGACCTGCAGGTTGCGGCCGGTGAAAAAGGCCTTGAACGTAAAATCGCAGACGGCTACTGCGGCGATCTGCTCAGCGAAATAATGGTCAATGCCCCCGAAGGCTGTGTCTGGTTGACAATTCAGGGACATCAAAACATTGTGGCGGTCGGCGTCCTGCGTGAAATGGCCGGCATCATCATAACCGGCGGCCGGACACCGGATGATGAAACCCTGCACAAGGCAAATCAGGAAGGCATTCCTATCCTGCTTTCGCCCGACTCGGCCTATCAACTTGCAGGGCAGCTGTATGCCATCGGAGTGGGCAATCCTTAAGAAAGAGAATGACGAATGACGAATGTCGAAGATACTCTGAAAAAATACAAGGCCGACCTGCACATCCACAGCTGTCTATCGCGCTGCGCGGATTGGGATATGAGTCCCAGACCGATTATCCAAAGAAGTCAGGAAGTGGGGCTTGATTTAATTGCGATCTGCGATCATAATACAGCGAAAAATGCCGAGGCAGCCGTGCGCGAAGGCCAAAAAAAGGCCTTCACGTTCCGCCGGGCATGGAAATCCGCTTTTATTGAAGACCTTGGAAAGGTGTGGACCGTATTCCGGATGGCGGGGCCCACCGTCGAAGAGGTCCGCCAATCATTATTGCAACTTGACGGAAGGAGGAATGTGGTCTGATTGCATGAGCTGTCACTTCACATTCTGGATATTGCCGAAAACGGCATTACCGCCGGGGCCGACTGTATTCAAATTCTGATCAATGAAAATCGAAAGGAAGATTTACTGACGATTGCCATTACGGACAACGGACGAGGTATGCCGGCTGAAAAACTCAAAAACCCCACCGACCCGTTTATTACTTCCCGCACGACCCGCAAGGTAGGAATGGGTCTGTCGCTGCTGGCCGCAGCGGCCGAGCGATGTGACGGAAGGCTTGCAATTGAGACTGAAGCCGGCCGCGGGAGCCGGGTTACGGCCACCTTCCGCTACACTCATATTGATCGCGCGCCCGTCGGGGATATGGCCGTAACGATAACGACCTTAATTATGGGAAATCCGCGGGTTGATCTTGTTTACCGCCACATTATCGACGCCGAGGAATTCATGCTGGACACCAGGGATCTCAAAGAGGGATCGGCGGACAATTCCCTGGCGGATCCGGTCATCCTGCATCATTTATCCCAAAGTATCCGCAATTCTCTCAACCGGCTGGCATTAAAAGACGGCACGTCTGAACCAACGGAGGATAGTCATGGCTAAATTAACAATTGATGATTTGAAAAAAATAAAGGCGGAAACCGCCAAGAGCACTTCCCTGCGTGATGGTGCAGCCAATGTAAAAATCACCGTTCACATGGGAACCTGTGGCATTGCCGCCGGAGCGCGTGGGGTGATGAACGCGCTGATGGAGGAGATGGCCCAGACCGATCGCCAGGACATTCGGGTGTTCACATCCGGCTGCATGGGCATGTGCAGCAGTGAACCCAACGTAACGGTTGAAATTAAGGGCGCCGCACCGATTGTCTATCAAAAAATGGAAGCCAACCGGATGCGCCAGGTGTTTAAACGGCATGTGCTTTTGGGTGAAGTCCAAAAGGACTTCGTGTTGGCGAAGAAGTGACCATAATACACGACAAGTTAAAGAATGCTTAATATCCGAGTAAGCAAATAAAGACATACAGGAAGTTTCTTATGAACGTCGACGGAAAAGACATTCGCACGATCTGGCTTGCTGAAGATCAAAAAGCAGTAAAAATTATCGACCAGCGTAAACTGCCCCATGAATTTATAGTGGTGGATCTGAAAACGGTGGACGACGCCGTCACAGCCATCAAAGACATGTACGTCAGGGGGGCGCCTCTAATCGGAGCCACCGGAGCTTACGGCGTTTATTTAGCCGCCCTGAACGCACCCGACACCCGCATCGACGATGACTATATGACAAAGGCAGCCGAACGCATCAAATCCGCCCGGCCGACGGCCGTCAACCTCGCCTGGGGGGTGGACAGGGTTTTGTCTGCAGTACTGACCACCGCGGATCCTGCTGCGAAAATTGATGCAGCCCGCCAAGCCGCCGATGCCATCACCGAAGAGGAAGTGGCCAATTGCCGCCGCATCGGCGAGCACGGTTTGACCCTGATAGAGCAGATCAGCCGCCGGAAGCAAGGGCAGACCGTCAATATTCTCACCCACTGCAATGCCGGATGGCTGGCCTGTATTGAACACGGCACGGCTACGGCCCCCATCTATGCCGCCTTTGATCACGGTATTGATATCCACGTCTGGGTGGATGAGACCAGACCGCTCAATCAGGGCACCCGCCTGACAGCCTGGGAGCTGGGCAAACACGGGGTCCGGCATACCATTATTGCGGACAACGCCGGCGGCTATCTGATGCAGCACGGCAAGGTGGATATAGTGATCGTGGGCACGGATCGAACGGCGGTGTCCGGTGACGTCGCCAATAAAATCGGTACCTACTTAAAAGCCCTGGCTGCCTGGGACAATCAGGTGCCCTTCTATGTAGCCCTGCCCTCCAGCACATTTGACTGGAACATCAAAGACGGCATCAACGAAATCCCCATCGAACAGCGCGATCCGGACGAGATAAGATATGTTTACGGTCTGGCCGGGGATCACACCACCCATGTATTGATTTGTCCCCGAGAGAGTCCGGCCGCCAATTTTGCTTTCGATGTCACGCCGGCCAGGTATGTCACCGGATTTATTACCGAGCGTGGAATCTGCAAGGCCACGGAAGCCGACATCCGCAGGCTGTTTCCGGAAAAAGGCAAATGACCTAGAAATAGAAGGGGAGAGGGTGAGAGGGTAAGAGGGTAAGAAGGTAAGAAGGGGGGGAGATGCTGGGAGGCTGGGAAGTTGGGAAGTCGAGAGGCTGAGAGGGTATGAAGCTGAGAAGATCAGAAGATTAGAAGCTGGGAAGCTGCGAAGCGGATTGGGGCAGTTTTTCGGCATTCCTGTTTCCACAAGCCATCAACTAGTAACTGTCAACCATGAACTATCATCTATCAACTATGAACAATGCACTATTAACTCAATAAACCAAATCAACTTAATCAACAAATTAACGAGGATTTGGAATGCTGACCGATCTGGAAAAAAAAATCATTGCTTCGATACAGGAAGATATGGCGATAACCGCGCGCCCCTATCTTAAAATTTCAGAAAAACTGGGGATCTCTGAAGAGACATTGCTTGAAACTCTGCAAAAACTCTGTGAACGGGGGATCATCCGTCGTTTCGGCGCAACCCTGCGCCACCAGAAAACAGGGTTTACCGCCAATGCCATGGCCGCCTGGAAGGTTGATGAAGACCGCGTTGAGACGGTCGGCAACCAGATGGCATCATTCAAACAGGTTTCCCACTGCTACCGCCGCAATCCCACTGACCGCTGGCCCTACAATCTCTACGCCATGATTCATGCCAACGACAAAGAATCCTGCCGCCAGGTCGCCCGCCGGATGTCGCGGGAAACAGAGGTTGAAGACTACGCGCTGCTTTTCAGCCGCAAGGAGCTGAAGAAAATCTCGATGGTATACTTTCCTTCCGATGAAGATGATTGATGGGAAGGCGGAGGTTATGTCGAATCGTAGGAGTCAAATGGCAGAGCACAACCGACTAGAATAAATCCCAAATTCCAAGCACCAAATAACAAAAAAATCTCAAATTACAATGATCAATGACCGAAACCGGCCAAAATAGGAATAAGCAACTGTATTTTTTTATGTCCAGACTTACATTCCTGAATGATAGAGGATCGCGTATTTATCTAAAGCAATGACTAAAACAGATTAAATCCCGTTTGGAATTTTGTATTTGGGTCATTGTAATTTATCGGAAGAATCGTAGAAACCATTAAAAGCCCGGCATATACTATACCTTTTCGTAGGGTGCGTGCCGGATAATTTCCCCTTCAATCAGGTAGATTACCTCTTCGGCGATATTGGTGGTGTGATCGGCCAGACGCTCAATGTGGCGGGTGATCAGCAGCAAATTGATTAAGTAGCCGATCTTATCCGGATTTTCTTTCATCGCCTGTTTGATTTGATCGTAGGCTTCCCTTTTAATTTTGTCGACTTCATCATCCAGCATGACAACCTTGAAGGCGATTTCGGTATCCAGATTCACCAGGGCATCCAGGCTCATTTTCAGCATGTTTTGGGCTTTTTCCCCCATGGCTGAACAGTCGAAGAAAAAATCGGACAGATCCCGCTTGGCAATAACATCGATCCGCTCGGCAATGTTAACCGCCTGGTCGCCGATCCTTTCAAGGTCGTTGTTGATTTTGATGACCGCGATCAGAAACCTTAAATCCACCGCCACGGGCTGATGCAGGGCGAGAATTTTAAGGCACTCCTCTTCGATTTCAACCTCCATCTCATCAATTTCATAATCGGTCTTAATTATCTGGTGCGCCAACTCGGCATCATTGTTATCGATTGCATTCAGAGCCATGCGCACTCTTTCTTCGACCATGGCGCCAAGGGAAAGAATCTGCTTTTTAATTTTCTCCAATTCGCGGGAGAAATGCTTTCGAATCATTTTTTCCATGGATTTACACCTGTATGCCAATTAATGCGCCCTGAAAAGCAGCACATTCCGGGTTATATAGGGTTCTTGAAAACCTGAAGCAACTTCACTTTTAAGCGCCTATCACGGTTAACATGCCCATATTTCGTTAGAAAATTGTTAGGGCGGTATTAGGAATCGGCTAATTCGTTCCGAATGCACCTATATAGTTAGACTTTTAAAAATTAACACACTTTTTTTGAGAAGTCGGATTCCCCTGCAAAGTGATTTTCATCCATATACACTAAAACAGCCTCCCGCGGCTAATATATTTTTAAATAATTTTTCCGCACCCAAACATCTTAATTACCTCCTGTCTTCAAATATCCTCCAACCATCTTTAACACCGCAAAAACGAGGAGTGGAAAAATTAGTGGAAAAATTAGTGAAAAACAAATGAAATCTTAATCATTGTCTAATCCCAGCGCCTTACAATGAATTTGAATTTTTAAGGAGGTGCCATGACTAACTCTGCTCCACCTTAGGCAGAGAACCAAACTGATATCAAAGCGATTGCTATGAAAATTCTTTACGGGGTCCAAACCACAGGCAACGGGCATATCAGCCGCTCCCGTGAATTGATTCGGGAGCTGAAAAAACTCGGCCACACCGTTCAGGTTCTGCTGAGCGGCCGCAAGCCGACGATGCCGTCGTAGCTCAAAGACTTGAGCCCTATCAGAGATTGAAGGGACTGACCTTTTGTACCAATCGCGGCCGGCTCAAATATTTCCAAACCGCATTCAGTTTAGACTTTGTTCATTTTTATCGCGATATCACCTCATTTAATGGGGCCGGCTTCGATCTGGTAATTACGGATTTTGAACCCATTTCGGCCCGCATCGCCCGGCGCAAATCGCTTCCGTCCATCGGGGTGGGCCATCAATACGCATTTGTCCACGCTGTCCCATTGGGCGGCGACAACCCTCTGGCCCGTTTTGTCATCAAAAACTTTGCCCCGGCGGACCATCCGGTCGGACTGCACTGGCACCATTTCAACCGGCCGATTTTACCGCCGATCGTTCCCCAAAAAATCAACGGCAGCGATAAAAAAATCGACAACAAGATCCTGGTTTATCTGCCCTTTGAACAGCTGGATGATATCCAGGAGTTGCTCAAACCGTTTCGCCGCTGTGAGTTTTTTATCTATCACGGCCTGCCCCGGGCCGAGGACCGCGGCAACCTGCATTTACGGCCTTACTCCTGCGCCGGCTTTCTAAATGATTTGATCGAAAGCAGCGGCGTAATCAGCAATGCCGGATTCGAACTGGCCAGCGAGGCCATGCATTTGGGAAAAAAAATTCTGGTCAAGCCCCTGGTCGGCCAGATGGAGCAAATCTCCAACGCCCTGGCCCTTACTTCCTTGAAACTGGGCATGGCCATGAACCGCTTGAACAGCGTCAGAGTGGCTCAATTTCTGGATGGGCCGGCCGTGACCCCCATCAAATTTCCCAATGTCGCCCGCATGATTGTCAAATGGATTGAGAGCGGCCAATGGGAGGATGTGGAAGGTCTGGCCAAGCTGGCATGGGAGCAAACGGTTTTGCCGGATATTGTATAGAGGTTTCAGATGCTCCGTCTCCGACGGACCGCTGGCCTGAAAAACGGCCAATTTGATCAATAAAAGTTAACAATGAACATCGAACATCGAATGAAGGGATTCTATCGATTTAAATCGCGGTTGCAAACCGCTCCCACAAGAACTTATAATGAAGTTTCATACGAGCGCAACCACCGGCCTGAAAAGTTTACCCGCCTTGGGAGGGCGGCAGATCTGATCGAAAAGGAAACATAATATTTCACCGCGAAAACGCAGAAATCCGCAACGGCGGATTCCGAGCTTTCGCAACGCAGTCAGGCGGGATGCATCGGCGTATAAAATGTGAAGTTGTTTTTGAGTGAGCCCTTAGTGCCTTTATATTAGTCTGGAACTTGGTTTCGTCCCCTCTTATTTCGAAAGCCGGCCGCCGCGCTGGCCGGCGGGAGGCCTATCCAGAGGAATTTCATCCATTTCCCTCAAATCCAGGGGTGATTTTTGATGAGGGGGAAAAAAAGCGCATCGTTGTATGATCTGCCGCAGCGTCAATGTCTACTAGGGAACGAAGAACGCCATCAAGATAATTCCCTGGATATCGGGCGCAACGAAGTCATTGCCATGATCAGACTCTCCGGCTGCGGCAAATCAACGTTCATCCCTGAAGTCATATTAATGCATGAGCCCTGTTCCGCCCTGGATCCTATTGCCACCGTTGTCATCGAAGATTTGATCGACGAACTGCGGACCCAGTATTCCATTGCCATCGTCACCCACTCCATGCAGCAAGCTTCCCGCGCTTCACAGCGCACGGCCTATTTTCATCTGGGCAATCTTATTGAAGTCGGACCCACCGAACGGATATTCACCCGCCCCAGGCACCAATTTTCACTTCGCGGTCCTTGACTTAACCAATTCATTCCGTACTATTGGAGAAAGTTTAGTATTTTTTAGATGTCGATGAAGCTCGCGGACTGACCGAGCGCCGGGCCAGGTTCTGCGATTAAGAGTCAGTCACCAGTGTGTCTGCATCGGTTGAGTCGTAGAGCGTCCTAATTTCCCCCAAAATGAGGAGGTTTAAGATGAAACTGTTCGGAGGCTGTTTAAAAACCGGTGGAGCCATGGCTATCGGAGCCGGTGTCTTGCTGTTGGCTCCCGTCATCATCCCGGCGGTGGCAAGTGTGTTGAGACCCGCAGCCAAAGCGGTTATCAAGGGCGGAATCCTGGCCTATGAAAACGCCCGCATCGCGGTGGCGGAAACCAAAGAAACCGTTGAAGACATTGCGGCTGAAGCCCGTTCAGAGATCGCGGCCGACCATGAACAGCCGGCCAAAGCCAGCCTTAAAAAAGCAGCCAAATAAACGAATCGTTCACACTTGAAAATCGCGACATCAACATTCGGCGCCGCCTGTTTACAAAAGGAAAAGGGTTCATAAAAAAGCCTTTGAGACATCTGACATCACGATGCGCATTGGCATATGACAATTTGAATTTGTTCGGGGAAATAAACCATACCCTGCATTTAGGTCGGCCAGCTGATGGTCGATGCCGCCCGCTCCCGCGATGCCCGGGTAGGTGTCCGAGCTCGGCCAGACGGTAGACTGTAAACACGCGAAAGCACCCCACATCAGCAAGAATGTCTATCCCTGCTTCCAAAATAAGTGGGGAACGTGACGGAATTATTAGCGCCAGAAGGCGGAAATGCTGATTTTCGGTCTTAATCGTTTTTTCCGGCTTCTGGCGTTTGTTTAAAAAAAACCTGCCAAAATCATCTGGCAGGGCCTAATTTTTTTGATCTAATGCTGTTATGTCTTGAGTATCTTTATGCATCCCTGGTGAATGCCATTAAAGATATATAGCAGAAAGCACAACTTTAGACCTAATAATCAGAAATGATCATATCACAACTTTTTTGGAGGCTTCATTTTTGCCGATACGTTGGAGAAACCACAAGTTTTAGAACTGAGAAAAAGCTTTTGTTAATCGAAGAATAACTTTATGTTGATTATTCAGGTAGCCCTGCCTTGCGCAGAGCAGCCACATAACGCTCTATATCAGCTTTATTCTTATAGGGGAGGGTCTTTGCATAATATTCAATAGAGAATTTAGGGTTGATCCGGAGGACTTCCTTGGCTGCAGCGGAAGCCTCTGCATGTCGATCCAATGAACTATAACAGGCTGCGAGAAAAGCATGGGCGGGCAAGTAATCGGGGGCTCCCTGCAGAGCCTTTTTCCATGTGGCTATGGATTCATCAAGCTGCCCTGTCATGAAATAGGCACGGCCCAACCAGTGATAGAATATGACCGGTGGGAATGGTTCGAGGCGTATGGCCTTCTTTGCCAATTCAATACTTTCATCCCACCTGCCTGAACAGCCGACGGCCCCGGCCAGAAAAGCATAATTCCCAGCCCCATTAGGATTGAGGGCGATAGCCCGCTCCCCTTCAGCGATTGCCTTTTCATACTGACCTTGGAGAAAGTAAACGCCGCCAATCAATAGGTAAGCAAAGTCCGAGGTGTCATTCAGCTGAATCGCTTTTTGCGCATATTTCAGAGCCATTTTAATAGATTCGGCCCGAGACTCAACCCACCCAAACCTCGCATCGAACCAGTAAGTCCAACCTATAGCAGCATAGGCAAGATCATACTTAGGGTCCAGGGCAATGGCCTCCTCATATAATCGTCGCGCTGTGGCGTTGTCCTCTTTCGTGTACCGATAACTATAATCTATTGCTTGCAGAAATTTTTCCCAGGCTCTAAGATTCGTCGTCGTATTTTTATCCCACACGCGGGCTTGCTCACCCTCTGTTAGCTCCACCCGCAGGGCACTCGTGATCTTTATGGTAATGTCATCTTGAATCGCAAATATGTCTTTTGCTTCACGATCGTAGCCTTCCGACCAAATATGATGCCCTGTAGTCGCATCGATTAACTGGGCAGTGATCCGAACTCGGTCGGCTGTTCTCTGCACACTGCCTTCCAGCACGTACTTTACCCCTAAATCCTCTGCGACCTTTTGAACCTTCACGGGTTTCCCTTTGTAGGTAAAAACTGAACTGCGCGAGATCACAAATAGGCCTCGAAGCTTGGACAGTGTGCTGATGATCTGGTCGGTCAGCCCGTCGCTGAAGTAATCCTGTGCAGGGTCACCACTCATGTTTTCAAAAGGCAACACCGCAATAGAGGGCTTATCCGGTAATGGGTGCGCCATCCTTGCCACGGATGCCACCTCCACCTCGGAAGGCCGCAAATAAAAGTTCCAAATTGTTGCTATTGCAATCGCCCCAACTAAAACTGCTGCTATCCCAAAGGCGATCTTTCGCCATTTTCTTTCCAATGTTTTTTTCGCTTTTACCACTCGATGAGCAGCTGCATCCGGAAACGAAAGCACCCTAAATACGCGGATAGGCCTTGTAATATTTTTAACCTGATGCTCTCCCAAATCCTCATATTCCAGCCCGAGCTTATTTTCCACCTGATCGTAAGCCCTGCCGGAAATGCAGATGCCCCCTGCTTCAGCCATCGCTTCCACGCGGGCTGTAATATTAACACCATCACCGTAAATTCGCCCTTCTTCCTCGATAACATCTCCGAGGTTGACCCCGATGCGAAACTGCATCCTTCGTTTTTCCAGCAGCTCAGTATTGCGTTCAGCAAGCTCACGCTGAATCTCCACAGCACAGTTTACTGCATCCACCACACTGGTAAACTCTGCCAGGATGTTGTCTCCCGGTGTGTCTATAACACGACCACGGTATTGCTGGACCAGATCATTAATTGCGGTACGGTAAACGGTTAGGGTGCGGACGGTAACTTCTTCATCGTCGTCCATAAGCCGGCTGTAACCTTGCACATCGGCACTGAGGATGGCGGCGAGCTTACGCTTAAAACCTGCATCTGCCAAAACGGCACCTCCGTTTTTAAGGTTTCAAACAGAGGAACTCATTATATGGATTACTCAAAAAAGCATAAAAATCAGATTAGAAATTGAACTTGATTCTGTAAATGCAAAACCGCTTCAGGTCAAATGGAATTGGAGCATCGTAAATAGGTTGCGTATTTATATCCAAATCGATGGACTTTTTCAATCAAAATTAGGGATTCTGGAAACTGGTGATTCATTGAGATAATATGCAAAAACAACACCGCCCAAAACTGTGATATCATAATGGATATCACAGATCTGCTCACTTTTTGTAAAGGTTGATAATTTGAAATAAAAGGACAGGGTTATTTGCTGACCCTGCCCTTGAGGTTAGTGTTCTCTCCACCTTAATAAATCGACCTGATTCAATAACAAAAATGAGGAATTATTTTGCACTTAGAAATCCGTTACCTCTATGGTGTCTTTTTGCCTATTGATTCCATTGCTTCCTCAATTGTCATCCAAGTGCGAACCTCATAATAGAAACCTTCAATGTCAAAAAATTCTGCCATAAATTTGGCCGTATAAGCTGCAGCTTCTTCATATTTGCCTGGATGGATTTTACTGGCTGATAACACTCTTAGCCCACACTTGTCACTTGTGACTGCCGATTCAACCAGCGGAGTGACCAGACCTTCAGGTCGAGGGTATTTTTCAAGTGCCTTGAGCCAAGCAGCTACAACTTCTTTGTTTTTAGAGGCGGGATATTGGCTTTCAACAAATATAATTGGCATAGGAACCTCCTTTCTTCAGTTTTTGGAAAGATCGAATTGAAGTGATATTTCAACTGAACTCCTAACAGGAAATGGATAAAATCCCGTCAGGAGCAAAATAGGCACAATTTGAGAGGGTTCTCCATCGTAACTTCACCATAATGTTAAGCTAATGTTCGGTGGAAACCAATATTTTTTCAGTAGAAGTCTTTAAAATGTGAAATTCATCGAGATCGCAGAAGCGCAGATGGTTGATACCGGTCAGATTCAGGAGTAGATGGTGATTAAGATATGAAACTGTTGTCTTTTGATTATTCTATAGATTTTCTAATGTCAAGAAAAATTAATAAGTACTACTATGTAGTAATTACAGCGGGCATCTTTGGATTGACATATCTTGCCATTATATGAATTTCGAAAACTATCGAACTATTTAAAGATATAATCCGCATACCAAAAAGTATTTGACCCTGTCAATTAATGAATAATATTCAGACCAATTGGTAATAATCATATTCGTTGCCGCCTATTTGTTTGAGTGATAATCGCCTTTCCAGCTTCATTAACCCTCTAATTTTCCTATTTTCTAAATATAGGATATTGTAACTGGTTTTTAATCAATTTTTGGCTCTTTCAGACGCTTTTGGTAGGTCGATCCGATATTGACCAGTGCAACAGCAAGATTTTTATGCAATCGCCCTATTTTGGCCCTTTGGTGGATTATCAGTCACTAAGCCACCATAGAAAATTGAATGAAGCCTTCAGAGATTGCAAAAAAAAATGTCACAGGCAAAAAACCTGTGACATTTTCTAAATCCCTATTTTCAAGTGAAAATATTAGTTCTGAAGGTTTTCGAATTGGTCTATTAATTCCAATGCCTTTTGAACAGGTTGGGAACCATTGCGGCAGGAGAACCCGGAAGCTGTGCCTGGCTTATGTGTTTGAGGATGTTTTTTCCTTGTGACGGTTAAGCATGGAATACGGAAGTACTTTTGAAACCGTGGCAACCGGCGCGCGCCCGGTCAACCTCACCGGTCCAGCGGTTCCTCGGATTGTCATGGAGGCGACGGCAATAGCCGTCTAAAGGCCTGTTCCAAATAGCTTCTTTGCCACGTTCACAATGGATTCATTGACAACTATTATGAGAAGTTATTTTCTAGTGAGTCATTGGGCGGCTGCATTCTTTTGCGGTGCTGTTTTGCCGCTTTTGGAAATCGTTGGCCTGGCTTCTTCACAAAAGCACTTTTGCTCGACCAAATATCGAGCGGACTTGACACGAATTGAAAAGCAATCCTTTGGACAGAGATCTCTTGACAGAACAAAAACAATGCCAAAATATAGAGCATTCTGCCCCAGAGGACCAGTTTTTTAATCATAGAATAATGCAATGAAGAGAGCCGACTTTGTAATTCGTCCCCATAAAACAGAGATAAAAGCCGCCGGCGGAAAGCTGAGGCTTCGGGTCATGACCTACAATATCCACAGCTGCGTCGATCAAAACCGAACCGTTAATTTCGACAAGTTTGTTGGAATCATTGAGAAACGCCAAGCCGATATTATCGCACTGCAGGAAGTCGACGTCCAGAAGCCTTTCGACCAAAACCGGAATCAGGCCGGTATGATTGCAGATAAATTAAAGATGGATCATATTTTCTTTCCGGCCGAACATTCCAGCCTGCGCGCTTTCGGACTTGCCATCCTGAGCCGCTATACATTAACGGCATCCCATGGCGGCCTTCTACCGCAGTTATATGCCCGGCTCAAGCCAAGAAAGCGGGCCGCAGTTCGGGCAACCCTTCAGACGCCGGCCGGACCGCTGCATATTGTCAATGCGCATCTCAGCCTTTTTAAGCTGGAGCGCCGCGGGCAGTTAAAAAACCTTCTGGGCCGTGACTGGCTGGCGGGGGTGCCGGCCGGGGAGCCGGTTATCTTTTGCGGTGATCTGAATGCCGGGCCTTTATCCAAAACATACCGCACCCTCTCCCGTCATTTAACCGACGTTCAAAAGGAATTAAAGATCCTGAAAGGAGCTGCCACCCAGCCGACTTTTCACTCCAGAAGTCCTCTGTTTCGGATTGATCATATTTTTGTCTCTCAGCATCTGCGAACCATCCAGGTGGAAGTCACGAATTCCCCGGATACACGGACGGCTTCCGATCACTTGCCGCTGACGGCGGATCTTGCGTTATTATAGAAAAAATTTATTTGCCATAATCGAAAAAATTTTTGCATCGCTAATAAAATCCTAACAATCCTTTTGTATCCTTTTCTAGGCAATCGAGACCGGCTTTAAAGCGGCCGATGATGTTTCCGCAAGCGATCTTCATCTTTATGCGGATGTCGACCTGATCAGGTTAAAATCCGGGCTTTGAATTAATAAAGTGTATTTTCACAAAAGATCGCCAGAAACGTGAAAGGGAGAGCGCGATATGATTTCAGCTAACTGCGATATTCGCGAATTCATTTCTGAGCTGGAAAACAAGGATTTTTTCGAAATGATCTATTTGCTGGATAAGGAGGCGACGGAGGCTGAAAGACAATTATTTAATTCCAGGAGCAAAACGTGTGATGGACAAATTTGCGGGTCCGAATACGTGAGTAACCTGAAAAACCTTATCTTCTATCTCAGGTACGGTGCCAGGCCCAATGGATTGCAAAAGGAGTATATTCGCCTTTTAGATTCAGTTTGCGCCAAAAATGTTCATCCACCGGCGCATTGAGGCAACATGAAAACCGCTGGCAAAGATCTGCCCTCCATTATTTTACCGCCGCCGCTCATTTTTTTCGTGTTGCTGGGTGTCGGTTTTTTGCTGGATTATCTTTTTCCATTAAAATATTTCAGACTGCCGTGGACACCCCGGGTTATCGGCAGCGGCATCCTTTTTCTGATCTCCGGGTATCTGGCAATGGGATCGATCAATGTGTTGCTGCGCAATAAAACGCCGTATAACCCGTCAAAACCTGCCATAAAAATTGTTGGTCAGGGCCCGTTCCGGCTTTCACGAAACCCGATGTATCTTGCGCTCCTGCTCCTGCTTGCAGCCGCTGCGGTTTTCACCGGTTCGATCTGGCTTTTTCTGGCCGTACCGCTGCTTTTGATTGTTTTGGACATCACTGCCGTCAAACCGGAAGAATCATATCTGGAGCGCCATTTCGGCAGCCGGTATCTGGCATACAAGGCCAAAGTCAGACGGTGGCTTTAAAATCCGCAGCATCAACCCGGCTGAAGGTATATTCCTGGGGCGTTATTGTCGTTTTAATTCACTCATTTCTAACATCATCCTAGTAAAAGTCTAAAGCATCAATCCTACTATTATTCCGGCCGCAAACCCTTATAGCACCATCAAAATATATTCGGAAATTCTATAAAACTGAGCTATTCGGCTGAGGTTTAAGTATGCAATTTAAAGTATCATGCTTTGAAGTCAAAAAATTGGGAGAGGATGAGTGGCAGGAAGCCTCCGAGAGAATGGTCCTGGCAAAATTGGCCGAATGCTTTGACCCGCTTACCCCGATCCTGACGAAAATGATGGAAGGCAATGAGATCGTTGCACAGCGAGAAATATATCGATTCAGATGTTAGGCTTAGAAAGGAGAAAAAATATGGGCGAATTGTTTCTGCAGCATGATGCATTCACCTATTTATTTGATACTGATTTGCTTAAACTCTACCGGTTGCAGGGCCGTCAGTCTGTAGAGATCAATAATCCTGAAACGGTACGCAATGTGCGGCTCTATTCTTCTGAAATCAGCCGGGAGCGGGCGTTCAAGATGGCCGAAGGATGTCATAACTGATTTTTCATTCTAACCATGACCAATGCAATGAAAATAGTGGAAGTCGGCCAGGTCGTTTAATTTCGCAATGAGAAGAATGATTGAAGATTTCCAGGCCGTGAAATTTATGGTTCGATCCGTGTCATTTTGGGCAAGGCGGTCAGAACATCCTCACAGGTAAAGAAAATATCAATACCCATAGGGTGCAGAAATGATATCTGCCGCCACTGACACCAGAAGATATCCGCAACGTCCTTAAGATCCAGGCGAGAATTCCTGTTCCCGGCGACATTGGAATTTTGATGGTCCGCCACCGGGTAAATATCCTCCACCTGTACAACTATCGTCGTCGCTTTTTCGCAATGCTCATATCGGCCGACCCTGAAATATTCAAGGGGCGGCATGGCGGCCGGCCTGGTAATAATCGCGAATTTCGCCATGCAGGGTTCGGTCACAACACTGCTTCCACAGCCGGACTGCAGCCAGCCGATTGCCGGGTTCCTCCAGTCGATATCAGTCCAGACGGGCGTCTCATCATCGAGCAGGGTCAGACAGGTGGCGGCAGAGGCTGAATTAAATACTGCCGGCGCATACGGATACTCCCGGATTGTAACCAGCCGGCCGGGATGTTCCATAGCATCGAGAATCGCTCTAAAGGCCTGATGTGATTCGACAGCGGGATCATCAGATCCATTCCTCCACTGATTAAGCGCCCGTGAGTGGTTCATTTTCATGTTCCTCTATACATGGGGGGAAACGCACTTTTTCCGGGGGAGTTGCTCGTCACCCTGCCTGAATCTATAGGATATGCCTGTTAGGGGGATATTAGCGAATCATTAGAAATGAATGAAAAATGTAGGCCTGTTAGCCGGTTGGCCCGTTGGCCGGTTGGCCCGTTGGCCGGTTGGCCCGTTGGCCGGTTGACCCGTTGGCCCGTTGGCCCGTTGACCCGTTGGCCCGTTGGCCCGTTGGCCCGTTGGCCCGTTGACCCGTTGGCCCGTTGACCCGTTGGCCCGTTGACCAGTGGGCCCGTTGACCCGTTGACCCGTTGGGCCCGTTGACTCTCGTTGACCCGGTGTGGCCTGTTGACTGGTTGTTCTCTTGGCTGGTTGCCCTGCTTCAATACACCGGCAACCGGCGAACAGGCACACGGGACAACCGGCCAACCGGCGCACGGGCCAACCGGCAAACCGGCTAACTGATAGGCAGGTGGATGGTGAAGGTGCTGCCCTTGCCGAGCGTGCTGTCCACGGTGATATTGCCGCCATGGGCCTGGGCAATGTGTTTGACAATGGCAAGTCCGAGACCGGTGCCGCCCATTTTGCGGCTGCGCGCTTTGTCCACCCGATAAAATCTTTCAAAAAGCCGGGGCAGATGTTTTTTCGCAATGCCGATGCCCTGATCTTCAACACTGATCTGAATTTCCGAGCCGTTCCGCCAAGCTTTAAGATGAATGACACTCTCGGGTTCGCTGTATTTAATGGCATTGTCCAGCAGGTTAACCATCGCCTGCTCGAGCAGTGAGCTGTCAAATTTGGCTGAAATCTGCTCATCGCCGGCGATGGCAACGGTGATATTTTTTTCCTCGGCCTTCGGACGGCATAGTTGCATTACAGAGCGAAAAACATTGCCGATGTTTCCCTCTTCTAAGCTTAACGGTCTTGCCTTCATCTTCCTGCTCGATTCTGGAAAGAGCGAGCAGATCCTCGACGATGGAGCTCAGGCGGTCCACATGTTTTTGAATGATGCCCAGAAATCGCCTGGCCTCCTCCGGATTGTCGACACTGCCCTGGTGCAGGGTTTCAACAAAGCCCTTGATAGCCGTCAGCGGGGTTTTGATCTCATGCGAGACATTGGCCACAAAGTCGCGCCGCATGTTCTCCAGGCGTCTGAGTTGGGTGACGTCATTGAATACCACCAGGGTTCCGATATGGTCTTTATTGGCGTCCAGCAGAGGGGAGCTCTGCAGGTGCAGCGTCTTTTCGCCCTTATGATACAGACCGATGTCGTCTTCTTTGGGAACCTTGCTGGATATGGCCCGGCCGACAAACTGCTGCAGCACCGAATTGCGAATGACTTCCTGCAGGTCCCGGCCCTGGTACTTTTCGGGGTCGCAGTCGAAAAAATCGGTTGCCGCTGCATTCATGTTTATAATCCTTTCCTCATTGTCGACGGCAATGACGCCTTCCAGCATGCTGGCCAGCACGGTCTCCAGTTCATTGTGCTGGCTGACAATAGTTTTGATGCGACGGTCAAGCTGGGCGGCCATCTGGTTCAGGGCCTCGGCCAGACTGGCCAATTCTTCGGAATCCGGCGCCGCCAGGCGGTGGGTTAAATCACCGTCCGCGAAATGATCTGCGCCCTTTTTCATTTCTTCGATGGGCCGGCTGATGCGGCGTGAAATCAACAAACTGATGCCGGCGGCCATCAAGGCAATTAAAAGACCGCCGAGTGCGATTTTGATCTGGATCGACTGCAGCTCCCGGTCAATCGATGTCGTGGGCAGGGACGCTCTTATTACCCCGTAGGTGGCATTACCCTGCTGCAAAGGGACAGCGACATACATCATTTTTTGCTTGAGTGTTTTGCTGTAGCGCCGGGACAGGCCGGTATGGCCTTTAAGTGCTGTTGCAATTTCAGGCCGCTCGGCATGATTATCCATCACCCGGGGTGATTCACGGGAGTCGCCCACGACTTGCCCGTCGGGCAATATGACGGTGATGCGGGTGGCGGATTTTTCGCCGATTTCCTTGCAGACGGCGTCCACTGCGGCAGCATCCAAAGGCGTCAGGTGGGCGGTGATTTGCTTTTCGACCAGTACGGCGCGGATTTTCAGATCCGCTGCGGTCTGGTCCATGAAAAAATGGTGCAGCGAACTGGAGGCATACCAGCTGACCGCCAATACCGAGAGCACCGTGATCAGCAGATATGAAGGAAACAGCTGCCAGATCAGTCTTTTTTTCCTATTCATTGTTTTCTTTGAACCGATATCCGACACCTCGGACGGTTTCAATGTACCGGCTGGATGGACCCAGTTTTTTTCGCAATCCCACGATTTGGACGTCCACGCTGCGGTCGGTAACCGGGTAGTCGTCACCGCGCACGGCATCCACAATGTGGCTGCGGGTAAACACCCACCCCGGTCGCCGGGCCAGAAGATACAGCACCTGAAACTCGGTATATGTCAAATCAACAGCCTGACCGGAGACCAGAACACTGCGCCGGCCGAGATCTATCTCCAGATCATAGATCCGAAGCATGGATACATCTCCCTCATCCGGCTTGCCGGTTTTGCGGCGCAGGATGGCCCGCACTCTTGCAATCAGCACCCGGGGGCTGAACGGCTTGGTCACATAGTCATCGGCGCCCAGTTCCAGACCGGTGACAATGTCGGCCTCCTCACCCTTGGCCGTCAGCATCAGAATCGGAAAATTCCCGGTCTTTGGGTCGCTTTTTAATTTTTTG
Source organism: uncultured delta proteobacterium (assembly GCA_963769935.1). GTDB lineage: Bacteria > Desulfobacterota > Desulfobacteria > Desulfobacterales > JAFDCJ01 > JAFDCJ01. Next base: position 316,564 of record CAVYNY010000009.1, read on the forward strand.
GCCACATCCAGTCCGTCGATACCGGGCAGCATGAGATCGAGAACGACCAGATCAAACACTTCTGCCCGGGCCTTTTTCAGTGCATCTTCCCCGGTCAACGCCCCGGTAACCTGATACCCTTCTTTTACCAGATTGTATCTGATCAGCTCGAGGATATCCTCCTCATCTTCAACCACGAGAATCCGTTCTTTTGGCATCGCCTTGTCTCACCGTTTTGACAATGGAATTTATCTTGCTTTGTAATTTATTTTTTCCCGGTGAGCAATCTATTTCTTTATTGTTATCATAACGTTAGATTGCGGTTAAATTTGTGATAGCCTTTTGATGCGACAGACACAGCCGGCGGCACTAAAAGAAACACGGTGATAATTCCAGTTATTCCGGCACCGGCCGGAATTTGTTCAAATTTCACACTTAATACTTTCAGTTGACTTTATAAATTATCGGGTTAATATTAAACCATGATTAAACGAAAGTTGTTTTCAGAATTGGTGGGCCATCTTCCGCAAAAGGAGATGAGCCTGATAATCGGCCCCCGTCAGGCCGGCAAAACGACCCTGATGGAGATGTTGCAGGCACATCTGGAAAAGAGCGGTGAGCGCACGCTGTTTCTAAACCTCGACGTCGAGTGGGACAGACTTCATTTTGAATCTCAGGCAGCTCTTCTAAAAAAAATTGAATTGGAGCTGGGCCGACGGCGCGGTTACGTTTTTATCGATGAAATTCAGCGCAAAGGTGATGCCGGTTTATTTTTAAAGGGCCTTTTTGATCTCAACTTGCCTTATAAATTTATCGTTTCCGGTTCCGGCAGCCTGGAGCTGAAAGAAAAAATCCATGAATCGATGGTCGGCCGCAAACGACTGTTTGAATTATCCACCCTGACCTTCGAGGAATTTATCAATCACCGAACGGACTATCGGTATGAAGAAAATATTGCCGAGTTTATGGCAATTGAAACGGACAATGCCCGGCAGCTGCTGTCTGAATACATGCAGTTCGGCGGGTATCCCCGGATTGTTTTAGCTTTGGAACAAGTTGAAAAGCTTCGTCTCATCGATGAAATCTACCGCAGTGTCCTGGAAAAGGATATTGCCTATCTTTTAAAACTTGACAAGCCTGATGTTTTCAGAGCGCTCATCAAGATTCTTGCCGGCCAGATCGGGCAGTTGATGAACTACACTGAGCTGGCATCGACATTGAATGTGTCTTTTGCCACTGTTAAAAACTACCTCTGGTATGCTCAAAAAATATTCATAGTGGAACTTATCCCACCCTATGCGCGCAATGTCAGAAAAGAAATCAGCAAATCACCCGTGCCTTATTTTTGGGATTTGGGCCTCAGAAACTATTCCCTGGGACTGTTCGGACACCTTGAAAGCCCAATGGAAAAAGGGTTTGTCTTTGAAAACCTGGTTTTTTTACTTTTAAGGCAAAAACTAAGATTCAAAGCCGCCAAGTTGAATTACTGGCGAACAAAGGATAAAGCCGAGGTGGATTTTGTGATCGAAGCCGGTAAAAGACTCATTCCGGTGGAGGTTAAGCATAAGCAGCTTAGACAGGATAAGGTGCCGGTATCCTTGCGCAGTTTCATCGACAAATACCAGCCGGAGCGAGCCTTTATTATAAATTTTGGTTTGAACAAAACCATTGAAATCAACCAGACAAAAGTTTGCTTTATGCCGTTTCATGAACTGCTGAGTCAAAGCACGGTATTTTAAAGATCTCGACTTTAAACCGGCCCGCATCAAAGATCCGGTTGTCTGAGGTCCCTTTTTATGATGCACAAGGTTGATAAGGTCGTCGAGAAAGGTACCGAAAATTCCACCTACTAATGAATCACGCAAGCACCCCGGTGCCATTCTCTGGAGCTGCGCAGCTGGCAAAAATCCCAAAAAAAGACAGGATAAAATTCGTGCTTTATATATTTCGCGTTTTCGTGATAAAAAAAAATAGAAGATGTCCTTTCTTCTTAGGATCGCGATCACTTGACCGGTAATGCGCCCCATATTCTTCTGATCAATCCCTGGATCCACGATTTTGCCGCCTACGATTTCTGGGCCAAGCCTCTGGGACTGCTCATCATTGCAGGCCTGCTAAAGGCGCACGGCATTGCGGTTTCCTATATCGACTGTCTGGACCGTTTTCATCCCCGGGCCGCTAAAACCGATCCTGCGGCCAGATACGGCCGGGGTCCGTATCTTAAATCCCGCATCCCTAAACCGGCCGGGTTGGATGACGTCCGCCGTAAATTCTCACGCTACGGTATCAAACCGCAATGGTTCCAGGAAGATCTTCTTGGACTGGCCCCACCCGATCTTGTGCTGATCACCTCGCTGATGACATACTGGTACCCGGGGGTGCAGGAAACCATTGCAGCTGTCAGATCGGTTTTTCCGCATACGCCGATCGTGCTGGGCGGCATCTATGCCCGATTATGCGCTGAGCATGCCGGAAGCAATTCCGGCGCCGATCATATCGCCGTCGAGCCGGCGGAAAAATGCTTAATGGCCCTGTTGTGTGACTTTACAGGCTACTCGGCCGCACCGGCATTTGATCCGTTAAATATGGATTCCTACCCCTACCCTGCCCTGGAATTGCAGACCAGGATTAATTATGTACCCCTGCTGACCACCAAAGGCTGCCCGTTTAACTGTGCCTACTGCGCTTCCCGTTTTTTGGAGCCCAACCCCCTGCGGCGCAGTCCGGAATCCGTTATTGAAGAGATCCGTTACTGGCACGGCCGGTATGGACTGATCGACTTTGTCCTGTACGACGACGCCTTTTTGGTGGATGCCGACCACCATGCCATTCCGATGCTGGAAGGCATCTGCGCAGCCGGTCTCAAGGTTCGTTTTCACACGCCGAATGCGCTCCATATTCGCGGCATCACCCCCGCAACGGCCCGGCTGATGCACCGGGCCGGTTTTACGACCCTGCGTCTCGGATTGGAAACAGCTGAATTTGAACACCGCCTGAAACTTGATCAGAAAGTCTCTCAGCACGAGTTTAACCGAGCGGTGACCTGCCTGATCGAGGCCGGTTTTGACAAAAAACGGGTGGGCGCCTATCTGCTGGTCGGTCTTCCCGGCCAGAAACTAAGCGCTATTGAGTATTCCATCCGGGCCGTTTCAGAAAGCGGTATATCGCCGGTGCCCGCGTATTACACCCCCATTCCGCATACGGCGCTGTGGCCTGAGGCGGTAGCGGCATCCCGCTACGATCTTGCTTCCGATCCGATATTCACCAATAACGCCATCCTCCCCTGCCGCAAAGAACCGTTTTCCTGGGAACTGATTTCGCATTTAAAGGATTTGGCGGCGAAATAAAAATGAAAGATGCTTTGCCGCTGAAAAATATTTATCATGGTGTAGTTATGAAAAAATTGATATTTTCGTCAAACAGTGCTAATTAATCTGCCCTGATAAGAAGCATTTGCAGGGTTGTGAACTGTTAGTTGAAAATAGAAGAAAGTCGTTTGATCGAAGATCCGACGGGTTAATAGCATTATACTGCGCATGTTGAAGTAATGCCTGGTGGCAGTGGTTTTCAAATACGATTCTAAAGGGTGGTCCGACCGCGTTCATCGCGGTTGCCTCCAGCCCGCAGGGCTTACGCCCCGGAGGGAAAACCGCTCCCACAAACTTTTTAAACTATTTTCAGGTTCCAAAGAAGTTTCTTTTTCGATCAGACCGGCCGCTTTCAGGCCGGCGGCGGCGCTGACACCTGACGCCCGAAACCTTTAAGTTTTTGACAGCCTGTTGTTTAAAACAAAGGCTCTGCCACAGTAAAGGAGAAAAATATTTATGCTTCACCTGAAATCCGCCGATTTAAAAAAACAGGCGATGGAAATACTGGCAATTCCCGTATGTGAAGATAAAGATATCCATGCAGACCCGTTGATTAAGGCCGTCGTCCAAAAAGCACTGGCCCTCAAGGAGTTCAACGGAAAAAAGGACGAAGAAGTGACGCTTTACGATGTGCCGGATCTCAAGGCCCGGCGGGTAATCATGTTGGGTCTCGGCAAAGCCGAGAAACTTGACCTGGAAGCCTTGCGCTGCATGGCCGGCAGGACGGTTAAAAGTTGCATCAAGAAAGAACTGGCCGACCTGTGGTTCGCGGTCCCCGCGGCGGCCGGGATCGGCCTTGAGATGGCGGCGGTTCTGGAAGCCATGCAGGAAGGTGCTTTGCTCGGCAATCATATATTTAATAAGTACAAAGTAGAGAATAAAAAGACGGCCCTCAGGCAGATCATTTTTTTGACGACACCCCGGATCGTTAAAGATCTGCGCCGCCTGTGTTCCAGAGTTGCCGTTGTTTGTGAAGGAACCTGCCTGGCCCGCGACTGGATCAGTACCCCCTCCAACGAAAAGACACCGGAAAAATTTGCCCGGTCCATCGTCGAAATGGCTAAAAAACAGCGCCTTAAAATTCAGGTGCTCAGCGAAAACCAGCTGAAACAAAAAAAATTCGACGCCCTGCTGGCTGTGGCGGCCGGCAGCCAATGCAAACCCGGCCTGGTCCTGCTGGAGCACACGGTACCGGGCGCCAAAAAGACAGTGGCCCTGGTGGGCAAAGGGGTGACCTTTGACTCAGGGGGTCTTAATATCAAAACCGGCGGCTCCATTGCCGATATGAAATCGGATATGTCCGGGGCGGCTGCGGTTGCGGCCACGTTGATCACCGCCGCCCGGTTAAAAACCAAAGTCAACCTTATCGGCGCCATTCCCATTGTGGAAAATATGCCGTCGGGCCACGCCACCAGGCCCGGAGATATTATTCGAAGCTATGCCGGCAAAACCATCGAGATCGGAAACACCGATGCCGAAGGACGCCTGATTCTGATCGATGCCATGGCTTACGTTCTAAAGCGGTACAAACCGCAAATGCTGATCGACCTGGCAACGCTGACCGGGGCCTGTGTGGTTGCATTAGGGGAAAAGATTGCCGGGGTATTTTCCAATGACGAGCATCTGGCCGCTTCAATTGCGTCGGCGGGAGAAAAAACCCATGAACGCTGCTGGCGCATGCCGCTGCCCGATGATTATAAGGAACTCTTGAAAAGCGATTTTGCCGACATCAACAACATGCCCAGCAGCCGCTGGGGAAGCGCCATCACCGCGGCGCTTTTTCTGGCCGAATTTGTGGGTGATACCCGCTGGGCCCATATCGATATCGCCGGCCCGGCCTATCTCAAAAATGAAAATGCTTACTGCGGACCCGGTGGGACGGGTTTTGGGGTAAGGCTGTTAACGGAGTTGCTGGAGGGGATGGTAAAGACAGAAGTTGAGAAGTTGAGAAGTTGAGAAGTTGGGATACCAGGGGAAGATAGGAAGTTAGATAGCTGGTGAGTTCGTAAGTTCATAAGCACCAACCCAATTCACATAGTAAAGAATCCTGGCCCACAGGACCAGGTTTGCAATGTTAGAATAAATGCCATCCCTTACCGGATTCATCTTCGGCGCAGATTGGCAGCCGCGAAATCGCGCTGAATCCGGCTGGGTCTTCCCGTGATTCTTCTGGTTATATATTCAGGTACAACGCCGAGCGCGATGTACTTGGCCTGAACCTCCTCCGGCAGAAAAGTGAAATCCACCACCTTGCCGCGGCAGATGGGCGATCCGCATGCACACTGCATCACCAGCACGGGCTTGTACATGGTCGTGGAATAATCAAATCGAATCTCCTCGCCGCGTCCAATGGTTTGGATGGCAACCAGTTTCGAGGTTTCGCCGTCCATAACAACTCCGGAATTGGGGTCACAGGAATGGTTGATATAGTCGTCGATCTCGCCGGACGGACCAAGGAATACATTGTCGCCCACCTGAAGATAATAGTCTTCATCCTGGCTGTGAATCGCCGGCATATCCCGACGCCGGATGAGCGGTCCTAAAAATGTGATGATTTCCTCGCCGGCAAAAATTCTCTCGCCGGCAAAAACGCCCCTTCCGATGGGACACTTCTGCAAAATCAACCTTTTCATACCGCGACAAATCTCCTTTGATGTCGGATCAAAATCGTGCAGCCGAAAAATCAATTCATAAATTTAGTACAGAAAAAATAAATAGCAAGATTTAACCATATTTTTTATGCAGGAATGACGGCGGGGCTGAATCCGGCCTGCTCCCCGTCCTGTCGCGTCGTAGTTACGCTGCACGCGTGACGAAGTCGGAAGCCGGGCAGCTGAAGGAGGGAACCTTTTAAGGCTCAGATTTTCCCGGGTTCACCCTTCAAGAAAATGATCCGGTGGGCGTAGACCGGCCGGCGGTAGGCTTGCTTCTGGTGGAGGCATTGGACGGGGCAGGAATCCACGCAGATGCCGCAGTAGACACAGGCAAAAGGGTCAGGATGGTGGCAAGTTCTTGTTCCATGGTTCACCTATCTGACGATCCAGACGGACCGATCGCGGCCCAGATAAATGACTTTATTGGTCACCCTTCCGATGAAAAATGATTGTACCTGCGATAAACCGCGTCTGCCCATCACGATCGTGCCGTAATTTTTCTTCCGGGCTTCATCGACGATGGCCGCAGCTCGCGATTGGACTCCGACAACAAGCTTGGATGAGATCCGATTTTCCTCGAAACCCGCTTGCATCAATTTTTTTTGGGCATCTTCCAAGCGGGCCGCGATATCGATTTTGGCATCGTCCACGAATTTTTGGGGTGAAAACAGGCCCTGATGTTCCTCCGCGGCCCTTTCACGGCCTCGAATCACATGCAGCAGACAGACGTTGAAAGCGGATGCGCCCAGGAAGGTTCCCACACAATCAACCGCGCGCAGGGCGCCGGGTGAGCCGTCAAAAGCCAGCAAGATGCCTTTTCCCACCGGCGCCCGCCCGGCCAGTATAAAGGGCAGAAAATCAAGCCTTTCGAGCAGCTTGTTGGCGATGCTGCCGATCACCAGCCCCTGCAGTGCGCCCATGCCGCGCCGCCGGGCCACAACTGCGTCATACCCCTCGCGGGCTTCTCTGATGATATCGCGGGCGATGCCCTGTTTCCGCTTCAGAATTTTAACCTTAACGGCATCCTCCGGGAAACCGGCATTCAGAAGAATCGCCTTGGCATTTTGCATGTAGTCCCCGGCATTGCTCTTCTGCTGGACCTCCCAAGCCTGGACGGACATTACCGTTCCGGTGCTGCGGGGATCCCTTTTCAGGTCAAAATACGACTCGGGAACGCCGGCATACACGTGCATCAGCACCACCTGCATTTGCTTAAAAGGTCTGATCTTGGCGATGTACCGCACCGTGCCCAGCGACCGTTCCGAACCGTCCAGCGGCAGAAGGATTTTAGGGGGGATTTGTCTTGCAGTCATTTCAATGTCCTTTCTAAGCAAGCAATTCGTTGAAGAAGTTACTACGGTGCTTTTAACAGGACACTGACAGTTTATTCGAGCAATAGGTATGCCATGGTAGACGGGGGAACATAAAAAATTTTAACTTATTACTATCATTATGAATTACTTGAATTTTCGAAGGCCGGTAACCGCTAATCTTCGCGGCAATCCTGTCGGACTATTTTACATGTTGCAAAAAAGATAGCCTATTTTTGGATTCGTGCCGGAAATTGCCCTGGGCATTTACATTTCAGCCCCGCCGGAGGCTGCGCTCTCAGCGGTGAGACACTTCATAAAAATGTGCTCGAATGTAATGAAGAGTTTCATATGAGGGGGCGGGCAATCGATGGGACTAAAAGAAAAAGGAGGGATATTCCCTCCTTTTTTTGTGGCAAATTAATTTTTGTCTGATTAAGGATAATGTAACTAGAAGGGGTTGGCGCTGATCCCCCTACACACGTCCGCCATGTACCCCGGGTTGCTCTTTTCTGTTTTTGGTCCACTTAGGGCTTTTCGGACTCGGCTCGCTGTAAGGTTCGGCCTTGATGCCTTCCTGGCGTTCTTTTTCTCCCTCTTGGACGCGATCACGGCATTCGCCTTTGCAATTGCCCGTCGTGTCTCTTGTTGGCATTTTTTTCATGATATCGATCTCCTGCTTTAGGACTGGTTTGTTAAAGTTTGTATTGTCGCATCCGACAATGTTAAGTATACGTTATGCATCATTTGGGAAAAATCAAGTCAACCTTCCAGGCAAATTTGCCGCCCGATCAAAATCCCCGTATATTTCCGGTCGATTCCAAAAACTCCGGACGGCATAATTGTTCGATGATTGCTAAAAGCTCTTTGTGTTTAAAGGGTTTTTTAAGGGTCCTGGCACCCATGGCACGCGCCAAATCAATTTCCGCCTCATTGCCGTACCAGCCAAACCCGGAAACGACAATAATTTTTACATCCGGATATTGTTCTTTAATTGTTAGAACCGTTTCGATGCCTTCCTTCTTTGGCATGACGATATCGGAGATGATCAAATCAGCCGGGCATGCCGATTGACGGCGTATCCCGGCTTCTCCGTCGCAGGCTTCCATAACCTCAAAGCCCTGCGATTCCAGCATATGGCGCAGCATTTTTCGAAAACTTTCGTCGTCATCAATTATCAGGATGCGTTTGACGACGATGGGGCAGGAATCTTTTGCCGATCGATCTATCTTTTCAAAGGCGGCCGCGGCGGATTTTAAAAGCACATCGAAGTCAAGCGGCTTTGAAAAATAATCGTTAAAACCGGCTTCAAGTATTTCTTCCGGCCCCAAAATCCCCGCATAGCCGGTTACGGCATAGATTATCGCCCGGGAGTCGTTCTCTCTTATCCGTTCGCATAGGTCAAATCCGCTCATGGTCTCCAAGCCCAGGTCGATATACATGACCGGAAAATCCTCATGAGCTAAGATCTCAAGAGCCTCCTCTCCGGTGGCGGCCGAACCGACGGAATACCCCTTGCGGCTGAAAGCCATTTCGAACATTTCGCGAATAGAAGCTTCGTCATCGACAACTAAAATCTTTTTTGCATTCATGGTTCTTTAACGATCTTGAGATTCTGCCCCCAAGTTCAACTAATTATCAGCCTCGGCCGCCCGGTCTTTCTCGATCAGAACCGGCACCAATACGCGCACAGGTTCTTGAATGCCGGAATTTTGATAAAAGAGCTTTAAACGGTTGAGTGCAACCTCATTGAGCTCGCGTCCTTTGGAAATCAGCAACTGCCCTTTTAATGAACACAGATCCTCCTCCAATATCATATGCGCCCTCAGCTCGGAAAATGCTGCTTCCCGGACCTGGTAGTTTTTTTCAACGCCGACGACCTGCTCCATGGCCTCCAGCACCTCCGGATCGTACCAGCCGTCCCGGCTCCTTAGTTCGGCCAGCGCCTTGCCTGGCATAACGCCTTTTGCTTCCAGCAGATCGAAATCCAGCGCTACCTTTAAAATTCGGGCGCCCAACGGAATGGCGTCGCCCCGGCGCTTATCCTCCGGCTGGCCCGATCCATCATAGTGTTTTTCCTGGTATAAGATGATTTCGGCCACCGCTTCCATGCGCGGGATATTATTGATCAGGTCCGCCGATATCATGGGGTTCATGGTCAGGGTTTTGGTTTCCTCAGGACTCAAACTTTTACCGCTAAAGAGTTTCTGCATCGTATGCGCCGGCAGAAGGAACCACCCGATCTGAGAGAGCATGGCAGCGGTTTCGAGCTGCCAGAGGTTGGAAACCATCAGTTTTGTTGCGATTTCAGTCACATACCGCCTGATGCGCAGGGACCGGCCGAAGGCCTCCGGGTTGGCCATGGAGAGCAAATCGGTCATCACCTCGATGCCGCCTTTCAGCGTTTTTTCTAGAAGCTCCTTTTCGGCCGTAACCAGCCGGTATTGTTCAAGCCCGACAGTCAGAACCGAAATCAGCTCCTTTTCGGTGCAGGGTTTGGTCAGAAACCGGAATACGTTGCCTTCGTTGACGGCCTTGATGGCGGCCTTCAGATCCGCGTTGCCCGTCAGCATCATGCGGACTGTGTCCGGTGACATTTCGCGCACCTTGGCCAGGAACTGGATTCCATCCATCAGCGGCATTCTCAGATCCGATACGACCGCCGCAAACGGCCCTTTTTCCTTAACCGCCGCCAATCCTTCCTTGGGGCCGACAGCTATCTCAAGTTTAAATTTGTTGCCCAATTGACGTCGAATTGCATTCAAGACATTGGGCTCATCATCAACAAATAAGATACGATTCATCATGTTTTTTCCTCTTCGGAAATCATTTTAATATATTCAGCGCGCCAGATTTCGATTCGTTGGCTCAGGCCTAATTCGGCCAAATAGTCGGAATCCATTCCACCCGGCGCGTCGCTGCTGCCGCTCCGGGAAAACGGATTGTCGTGCTGGAGGGCGTTAGCGATGTAAACGGCCGCCAGCGGAATAAACGTATTCGCCGGGCAGTCTTGCGGGCGGTGATGAAAGGCGACTGCTTCGACAATAGGGTCGGGCAATCCCCACAACCCCAGCAGGTAAGCGCCAACCTCAGCATGACCCGCCCCCAGGATTTGGATTTCGGCGTCTGCCAGATTCAATCCTTCGTGCTTCAACAGACCCTGGATCTCTTTGTATTGGTCCGGGTAATTGTCCACCAATACCAGTTTGCCGATGTCATGCAGCAGCCCGGCCATGTAGGCATCATCCAGCAGCTGCTTGCCGACCGCTTCGGTCTTGGCGATATTCCTGACCAGTTGACCGGTTACCACACTGTGATTCCAAAGACTTACGATATCAAACATCGCCAGCTTGCTCGGATCGAATTTGGAAAAAACTTCCACCGTCAGCACCAGGGCTTTGACGGTATCCAACCCCAGTAGGCTGACGGCTTGGGAAGGATCGGTGATATGGCGCGACAGGGCAAAAAAAGCCGAATTGACCAACTGCAATACTTTGGTAGTCATACCCAGATCTTTGGCAATGATACCGCCGATTTTTTGAATGGATGCATTTGAAGAACTCAACTCTTCCACAATTTCGGCATACAGCGACGGCAGGCTCGGCAGCGAATCAATCTTCGAAACGACGCCCTTCAGGGTTTCCTGTGACAGCAGATCCCTCAGGGCACACGCACGGCTGATGGTACTTTTTAAGGCCTCGGCTTCGGCAGGTTTCGAAAGATACTGGTGGGCCGGACGCACGGATCGCAGTATCATTTCCTGATCTGAGTGACCGGAGAGGACAATTCGAACAATATGTGGATGGCGGCTTTTGATTTCGGTCAACAGCTGCGCACCGTCCATTTTCGGCATGCGCATGTCGGTGACGACCACATCGAAAGGCTCCTGTGCCAGCATATCGAGAGCTTCAGGGCCGCTTTTCACAAACTGCATCTCCCACTCGGCGCGCGCGCTGTGCAGCATACGTCGGATGCTCTGCAGCACATTCGGTTCGTCATCCACAAAAAGAATGCGTCTTTTCACTGTTATTCACCTTTTCTTATTTCAGGTCGATTTCTCTTCAAGGGGCAGTTGAATTATAAAGGTGGTGCCTTTACCAATTTCGGTTTCAAAACGGATCTCCCCGCCGTGTTTTTCGGCAATGACCGCATGCGATATAGCCAACCCCTGCCCGGTGCCGCGTCCGACTTCTTTAGTAGTGAAAAATGGATCGAATATCCGGCCCCGATTCTCTTCGACAATTCCGGTTCCGGTGTCGGACACCCGGATCTCGACCCAGCCGTCATTGCGGCAGGTGCGGATGCTAATCAAGCCTTTTTCTTCGGCGCCGTCTCCCACGACATCTGCGATCGCATGGGCGGCGTTGACGATCAGGTTTAAAATAACCTGGTTGAAATCACCGGGCAGACAGGGCACCAGCGGCAGGTCGGCATCGAAATCGGTTTCCATCTCCGCCACGTACTTCCATTCGTTGCGTGCAACGGTGATGGTGCTTTGAATGGCTTTGTTTAAATCCACCATGGATTTTTCGTCGGATCCCGGATGTGAAAACTCCTTCATGGCCCGCACAATATCGGCCACCCGCTGGGCGCCCTCGAGGGTCTGCTCGATGGCCGGCGGTATTTCTTCCCGAATAAAGCCCAAATCGATTCTCTCAATCACTTCCTTGATTTCTTCCGACAATGACGTCCTCGCTTCATCGCTTTCGGCCGTTTGGATCAATTGCCCGATTTTGTCGAAAAGCATGTCTAAATCTCCGAATTTTTCCTGCAAAAAACGGGTGTTGTAAAGCACATACTGGATGGGCGTGTTGATTTCATGGGCAATCCCGCCCGCCAAAGTGCCGATGGCCTCCATCCGTTGAGCCTGGCGCAGCTGGATTTCCAGGCAGCGTTCTTTGGTGACATCCCGTTTGACGGCGACAAAGTTGACAATTTCGCCGGACGGATTGCGGATTGGTGAGATCCGGGCCTCTTCTTCGTAAATGGTTCCGTCCTTTTTGCGGTTGGAAAGCCGGCCGGACCACACCCGTCCGCTGCGAATTGTCTCCCACAAAGATTTATAGAAGCCCGCCTCGTGCTTGCCGCTTTTTAAAATGCGGGGGTTCTGTCCAATGGCCTCCCGGCGGCTGTAACCGGTGTGCTTCTCGAATGCCGGGTTGACATATTGAATCGATCCCCCGGCATCGGTGACGATGATCATCTCATCGACCTGGGATATGGCGGTTGCCAGGTGGATACGGTCCGCCTCAGCTCGTTTGCGTTCGGTGATGTCCAGCATGACTCCGACCATGCCGGTTGGTTTTTCCCTATCGTCGATGATGGATGCTTTATAGAAAATGACATCATGCAGGCTGTTGTCGGCATACCTGACCCTGCTTTCATAGGATTGGATCGATTGGGCTGCCGGGTTGCTGATCAGCTCCATATCGGCTTTGTGATAGATGTCGGCCAGTTCCTTGGGCGCAAAGTCGAAAACCGTTTTGCCGATAATGTCGGCTCTGGATACACCGATAAACTTTTCGAAGGCGGCATTGCACAGCCGATAGACCCCCTCCACATTTTTATAATAATAAGGGTTCGGAATCGTGTCGAGGATCTGCTGCAAAAATTCAAAATTGCGGTGCAGGTCCTGGACTGCATTTCTGCGTTCGGTAATATCCTGCCCGATGCTGAGAATACCGGTCACCTCTCCCCGGTCGGATAAAATCGCCTTGTCGGTCCACGACATCCATACCCGTTCCCCGTTGCGTCGCATATTCTCATGTTCACTTTTAGCCGTTTTTTCCGGATGCCGGATAATATCCTGTATAAAAGCGTTCAGATCAAGGCCCTCGGAATCCACAGCCGGCACAATCGTTCCGACGATGAGGTTGGCCGAGAATTTCAGCTTCGCTGTAGCCGAAGAAATGCCGGGCGAATTCGTTGATAAAAGTCACACGGCCGGCAGTATCTAATTTCAGGATAATGCTGTTGGCGCTTTCGACCAGTTCACGGTATTTGGCTTCGCTTTGCTGCAGCTCATGGGTGCGGCGCTTGATCTCTTCTTCGAGGTGATTCCGGTGCCGGCGATTTTCAATGGCGAGCGAGCGCCGGTGCAAGGCATTAGCGACGCTGGTGAGAATCCGGCTGCGCTCGAGCGGCTTGGCGATGTAGTCATAAGCCCCGGCCGCCAAGGCAGTTTCGATCGTCAGCCGGTCGGCGGCGCCGGTTACCATTATCGCGGCCGTATCCGGATAGTCGGGCAGAATATCGCAAATGAAATCCAGACCGGATTCGCCGGGCATGTTTACGTCGCAAAGCAAAAGTTCAAAATCTTTGCAGGCTGAAAGTTGACGGGCCTCCGCGGCATTAGAGGCTGTTGTGCAGCGGTACCCATTGGGCTCGAGGTATTCCTTGAGCAGTATCTGAATGGAGACTTCGTCATCAACGATTAAGATATCTGTCATTTTTTATCTTTCTCCGGCGGGTCTGAATTCATCATATTTTCCGAATTTTTTTTGAACCGGAATAGCGGGTATATGGGATCGAATCATCACGACGACTATCATGAATCCAAGCGCCAATTTATATTTGATTTTCATGCTGACTTTCTTTTTGAGGTTATACAGCCTCGCCTCATAGGGCGGCATGCAATATCGCCGGATAATTTTTCTTAAACCGCTCATAAGAACCTAAATAGATTACTCCGGCCCTTCTCAAACTTACCTCTGTTTCCTGATTCAGATTGTCAAAAAGCCCAATTATTTTTGCCGAAGGAAAGGATCTTCGCAAACTGCTGAATAAATTTTCATTTATTTTTCGATTGAGTGAATCGGTAATAACGATCAAGCCGAAATTGTCACTTGCGCATGACGTTGGTCGGTCGTCCGGTCCTTCAATTCTCGTTATAGTGGGAAAAAACTCAGCCAGTATTTTAACCAATTCGTAAATTTTTGTCCCCTGCCTTCCCACCACCAGCACGTTTTGAAAACCTGCTTTTTCCATCCACCCTGCCCCAGGTTCATTGCATGTTTCTTCTACTAAATGATTTTTGCTCACGGTTTCCCCTAATCTTACCCAGCGACATAACTCATTGTAACTGCCCCAATACGGAAAGCAACATCCATGCCGCTTCAGCCAACTTTGTATCTATCTGATATTTAATATAATTTTTCATAAAGGAAGAACCGGGAACTATCATATTGATAGAAACAGGCGGCCGGGTCTATCAAAATGATAGAATGATTTAGGACAGAAACGTAATTTAACCCTGAATACAGGGAAGTGATGAAATTACAGCAATAATCTCTTCGTCGATATAAACTGCAGGAACAAAAGGAAGTGAAATTCGAATATTAAGATTCAGACCGAATTGTTAAATCCAAAATCGTTAAATCCGAATTCCGTATCTCTTAATTTTTCTGTAAAGTGTTGCTTCGCCGATGCCGAGCAGCCGGGCAGCCCCTGAACGACTATTACTGCTTTTTGCCAGAGCATTCCTGAGCGCGGCTATTTCAAAAGCCTGCAGGCTGTCATCGGCCGGAAGGTTCAAATCAGGATTAGAACATATTGGGCGGGCATATAGGTGCTGGGGAAGATCTTCAGGGCGGATCATATCCGCTTTGCCGAGAGCCACCGATCGCCGTATGATGTTTTCCAGTTCCCGAACATTGCCCGGCCATTCATAATTTTCAAGGCACATCAGTGCTGCTTGAGAAATATCTTTCACGGGTGAAAGGTCCGTCCCAAAGCGGGTTAAAAAATATCTTGCCAGCAAAGGAAGATCTTCCTTCCGGTCTCGCAGGGGGGGTACTTTGATGGTCAGAACGTTTATGCGGTAAAAGAGATCCTCACGAAAATTTCCCTGACTAAGCTGTTCACTCAGATCTCGATTGGTGGCGGCCAGGATGCGGACGTCCACTGGATGATTTCGGCTGCTGCCGACCGGTCGTACTTCTTTTTCCTGCAGGGTTCGCAGCAGCTTGGCCTGGATGGCCGGGGAAAGTTCGCCGATTTCATCCAGGAACAACGTACCCTTGTCAGCCGCGCGAATCAGACCCAGGGTTGATGTATGCGCGCCGGTAAAGGCGCCTTTGACATGACCGAAAAGCTCGCTTTCGATCACTGTATCGCTGATGGCTGCACAATCAACCGGTAAAAAATTATGTTTTGACCTGGTGCTGTGTTGATGCAACGCCCGAGCTACCAACTCCTTGCCTGTGCCGGTTTCAGCCTGGATCAAGACGGGGGAATCCGTCCTGCCGGCGTCCGCTATCAGTTCTTTTAATTTCAGCATGGTCGTCGAATTGCCGACCAACTCGGGAAAAACAAACCTATTTTTGATCTCTTCGCGCAGCCTTTGATTTTCTTGTTTTAACTCCCAAAATTTAAACAGTTGAGCCACGCGCAGCCGCAACTCCTCCGGTGAAAAGGGCTTTTCTAAAAAATCGTCCGCGCCCATCTTGATGGCGGCCACCGCCTTTTGAACCCCTCCCTCACCAGTCAGTATGACAACCATCAGGGCCGGGTATTGCTTGCGGATTCGCTTTAAAAGCTCAAAACCGTCCATCTGCGGCATTGCCAGATCGATCACGGCCGCATCGACTTGGATCTTCTCTAACAGCGCCAGCGCTTCCTGACCGTCGCCGGCTGTACGGATGCGATAATCTTCTTCGGCAAATGTCTCCTCCAGCAGCCGCAGCATCGATGGTTCATCATCGACAAACAGCAGGCAAAAGGCAGCGGATTGATGGTCGTCGCTAATTGATTGTTGGTTGGAAAAATCGAAATTCTTTTTCATTTTTGGACTATTTTCTCTTTCCACCCTGGACCGATCTTCCGGTTGTATGGTTGAATTGAGTTTTAGGCTTCATCCAACACCTCCCGGACTTTCGCGGCCAAAGCCTGGGTCGAAAAAGGCTTCTGGATGAAGGGAAGCCCTTCTTCAAGCACACCGCGCTGGGCGATGACGTCGTCGGTGTACCCGGACATGTACAGTACCTTCAGATTCGGGTATTTTTGAGCTGCTTTCTCATACAGTTGCCTGCCATTCAGTCCGGGCATAACCACATCGGTCGACAGCAAGTGCACGGGGGCATCGTGAGATGCCAATGTCCTCAGCGCTTCATCGCTGTGGTTGGCCGAAATGACCGTGTATCCCCGTTGCCTTAATATGAGGTGGGTCAACCGGCATGGCGTCGGAGGCGTTGACGGCCAGGTTCATGATCACCTGTTCCAATTGTCCGATATCGGCCATGACAGGCAGGAGACCGGGTGAGGAGACGGTTTTTATCTCGACATCTTCCGGGATCGTACGCCGCAGCAGGTTTTTAAAATTTTCAATGGTCGCGTTAATGTCCACCGTTCTGAATTCCAAGGTCTGATTGCGGCTGAAGACCAGCAGCTGACGCAACAGATCCCGCGTAAGGTTTCCGGCTCTGAAGATTTCGTTCACCAACTCGCGCCGATTGTCGTTTTGCCCCAAACCTTCCAGCAACATTTCGCTGTAGCCGGGGAATTGATCACTTTAAGGACTTCAAAAACCATCAGCTGCTCCTGTTCAACGAGCTGATGCTCAAATTCGGCCCGTTCTAGTTCCTGGACTCTTTTTTCCAGTTCTTCATAGGTTGGCTTTTTAAGCATGGTAAATGCCCTTGTTTTTAAAACGTTACTCAGGATGGCCCGTTTTAAACCCGCTTGGGCTCCATATGCCGTCGCCTGAAATCAATCATCAATCAACAATCATCAATTCTGCCCGTCCAGCACTCGCCGGATAACATGTGCCAGTTCGTGAGTGGTTATCGGTTTTAATAGAAATGCCCGGATGCCCGCAGCTTTGATGCTTTCGCCGTTGATATTTTCGCTGAAGCCGGTGCTTAAAATGATAGGGAAATCGGGGCGTATCGCCAAAAATTCCCGAGCCAGATCAGTACCCGTCATATTGGGCATGGTCATATCAGTCACAACCAGATCGAAATCATCGGCTTTGATCTTGAAAAGCTCCAGCGCCTCGATGCTGCTGGTGCGGGTCGTAACCTTGTAGCCCAGCTGCTCCAACATTTGCCGGCCGATATCCACCAGCGGTTTTTCATCGTCGATCAAAAGAACGTGTTCGTCCCCGACGGGCAGCGGTCCTTTGATCTTGGCTTCAGGCCGGCTGGGTTTTTTGGCAATAGGAAAGTACACATGAAACGCGGTGCCCTTATCAGGCTCGCTGTCGACTTTAATAAATCCGCCATGCCCCTTGACGATGCCGTCAACGACGGCCAGCCCCAGGCCGGTTCCCTCCTCCTTCGCTTTAGTTGTAAAAAAAGGATCAAAGATTTTCTCCATCACATCGGCGGACATGCCTTGGCCGGTATCACATACTGTCAACAGCCTGATAGGCTCCCGAAGCGGCTCCCGGCATAACTATCCGCCAGTGAGGCCGTCAAATCAACAGAATATCCTTCAGGCTCACCGAAAGCAGACCGCCATTTTCCCGCATGGCATGGGCCGCATTGGTGCACAGATTCATCAGGATCTGGTGAATCTGGGTCGGATCCGCAATCACGGTGTCGTCGCTGTCAACTCCTGGGCGAATTTCAATCGTCGCCGGCAGGGATGCCCTCAGCAGCTTGAGCACTTCCTTTACGATCAGCTTGATTTGAACCGGCTGCATCTTCTGTTCGGTCTGGCGGCTGAACGTCAGGATCTGTTTGACCAAATCTCGGGCACGTACACCGGCATTTAATATCTCCTGCAGGTGATCTTTCAACTTCTCATCATTTTGAACCTTGTCAAGCGCAATCTCCGAATACCCGATGACCGCCGATAAAATGTTGTTGAAGTCATGGGCGATACCGCCGGCCAAGGTGCCGATGGCCTCCATCTTCTGGGCCTGGCGCAGCTGTTTTTCCCTCCTGATTTCATCGGTGACATCCCGTTTGACGGCTACATAATGGGTGATTTTGCCGGCCGCGTTTATCACCGGTGAAATGGTTGCATCTTCTTCGTACAGGCTGCCGTCTTTTCTTCGATTGACGAAATGCCCTTTCCACATGCTGCCTTGTTCGAGATTGGCCCACATGGATTGGTAAAAGGATCGGTCATCTTTGCCGCTTTGAAGGATTCTGGGGTTTTGCCCGATGAGCTCTTCCTTTGTATATCCGGAAATTTTTTCGCAGATCGGGTTGACATATTGGATGCTGCCGTTCAGATCGGTTATCAATACGCTCTCGGAAGCATGCTCGATGGCGGCCGCCAGCAGAATGCGCTCCGCTTCCGCTTTTCTGCGCTGGCTGATATCGCGGAAAAAAGCGAGTGTGACCGTATCGCCCTGGTAGGAGGTCTGGGCAATGGAGACCTCGATGAAAATCATGTCGCCATTTTTTTTGATTCCCCTGCATTCGTATCTTGACGGCACCGGGCCGTTTTTGGCCCTGCGGTCCACAATCTCGCGCACCCAGTCTCGGTCATCGGGATGCACCAACTGCACAGAGGGGCGGTTTAAAATCTCTTCGGCCTGCGCATAACCGAAAATTTCAAGATATTTTGGATTGACATAAACATGAATATCACCTTTCAGAATCGCAATGCCGTCATTGGAGTATTCTATGGCGGTTCGGTAGCGCTCCTCGGATTCCGCCAAGGCTTGCTCGGCCCGAATGCGCTCGGTTTCATCAGTGTAAATGGCCACGATCTCCCCGGTAGGGAGCTTGTAGACATAGTTGTCGCGCCAGCCGGATGTCCGCTGACCCTCGTAGTAAAATACAGGGGGTTTTTCCGGTTTTCCGGTCGACCACACTCGCTGAAAGACCTCAAATAGCCCGCATTTCTTTATCCCGGCAAAGACTTCTGAAACCGGCTTGCCGATAGCTTCATGGCGCCTGATATTTTCTATCTTTTCGCAGCCCTTGTTAACATCAACAATTATGAAATCGTTGCTATCATCGATCGCTTTATAAATGGTAATGCCGTTGTTGGTGTGATCAAATATCCCCTTGAACCTTGCTTCACTTTCCCGCAATTCAGTTTCGGTTTTTTTTCGTTCAACCGCATACTGAAGAGTGCTGGTTAGCAACCATCTGTTCAATTTGCTTTTCACAAGGTAATCCTGCGCCCCAGCCTGTACGGCCGAAATCCCTGTTTTTTCGTCATCGTTGCCGGTAAGTACGACGATCGGCATGGCGGACACGGCTTCCCTGACTGCCCGGAGCGTGTCGAGACCGTCGCTGTCGGGCAGATTCAGATCCAGCAACACCAAATTCACGAAATCGCGCCCGAGATTATGGATTGCCTCAGACAAGCGGGTCACCCAGACGATTTCAAAGCTCATCGTCTCGGTTTGCGACAGCATCTCCCGGATGAGGTCGGCGTCCCCGGGATTATCTTCAACCAGGATTAACTTCAGATGGGTGTTCATTATTTCCTTCCGCCGGGCGGCAACACGACGATGCTGAGCCAGAACTCTTTGATCGATTTGACCACTCGGCTAAACTGGCTGAAATCGATGGGTTTGGTGATATAGCAGTTCGCATGCAAGTTGTAGGACTTGAGCACGTCTTCCTCGGCCCGGGAGGTCGTTAAGACCACCACCGGAATGCGCTTGAAGTCTTCGTCGTTTTTGATCTCGGCCAGAACCTCCCGTCCGTCCATTTTCGGCAGATTCAGGTCCAGCAAAATCAGATCGGGCCGGGCGGCAGCGCTATATTCGCCTTCACGTCTCAAAAAAGAAAGCGCGGCTTCGCCGTCTTCGACCACCCAGAGTTTATTAAGCACTTTGCTGTTTTCTAAAGCATCCTGCGTCAGCTCAACATCCCCGGGGTTGTCTTCAACCAGTAGAATTTCGATCGGTTTCACCAATTGTGTATTTTTCATTTTTTACATCTCCTTTTTTGGCAGCCGCCAGGGTGAAGTGAAAGGTGGCGCCTTTCCCCGGCTCGGACTCGAACCAGATCCGGCCGCCGTGCCGCTCGATGATTCGCTTGCAAAGCGCCAGGCCGATGCCTGTACCCGGGTATTCCCGCTGGGTATGCAGGCGCTGGAAGATCACAAAGATTTTGTCCCCGTACTTTGCATCGATGCCGATGCCGTTGTCGCGAACGGAGAAAATCAAGTTGGGGTCCTCGGCTTTGGCGGAGACGTGGATTAAGGGGGGCGACTCACCGCGAAACTTGATGGCGTTGCCGATAAGGTTTTGGAAAACCTGGGCAAGCTGGACGGAGTCGGCCCTCACCTCCGGCAGGTTATCGTTGGTCACAATTGCCCCCGACTCGCGAATCACGGCTTCCAGGTTGACGATTGCGGCGCCCAAGGCGGAGCCGGAATCAACCGGCTCAAAGGCAGCGCCGCGCGTCCTTACCCGCGAGAAAGCCAACAGATCGTTGATTAATCGCTGCATGCGCTTGGAGCCGTCCACCGCATAGTTGATGTATTTTTTTGCCTTCTCATCCAGTTGGCCATCGTAGCGCTGCTCCAGCAGCTGGGTGTAGCTGGATACCATACGCAGAGGCTCCTGCAGGTCGTGCGAGGCCACGTAGGCAAACTGTTCCAGCTCCTTGTTCGAGCGGCCGAGTTCGGCCAGCGTCTTTTTGAGCTTCTCCTCCGCCCTCATGCGCACGGCAGCTTCTTTTATCAATTCGTCGCGGGACACCACCGTCTCTTTGAGCTGCTTGTCATCCGGTTAAACGCTCGGACAGTTCACCGATCTCATCACTCCCGGATGTCCCGACATTGTAGCCCAGATTCCCACAGCTGATCTCTTCGGTGCCTTCAACCAGGCGGCTGACCGGCCGTGTAATCGTGCGCGCGATGACTGCCCCCAGCAGGGCCGCCAATAGTGCGACAGCGATCCCGACGCCCCCAATCGTTTTCTGCAGAGCGGATATGGGGGCGAACGCCTCCGCCTGGTCGATCTCGGTTATGAGAGCCAGGTCCCAGTCCGGCATCCAATGGTAGGCGCCGATGACCGGGACACTGCGGTAATCAGCATAAAAGCCGACCCCGTCCTTGCCGGCCAGCGCGGCCCGGACCCCTTCCGTTTGGACCGATTTTTTCAGGGCATAGTCCCGGCCGAATCTGGGTTCGGTGATGAAGAAGTTAAACTTGTTGACCAGGTAGGTGTCCTCGGAGCGGCTCAAGTCGCTGCGCTTTCCCACGATCCCGGAAAGCTCGCTGAGATCGAGGCGCCCGGCAAGCACGGCGGCCGTTTTGCCCAAGCTGTCCATTATCGGTGTGCTGATGGTCATAGCCGGCTGCTGCAGTGTCATGGCATAATAGACATTTTGGATAAAGGTACGATTTCTGCCGTTTTTAAAAAAAGATTGATCATCCAGGTATTTTCCTACTTGCCGTTTGTCGGTGGAAATAAGAAGCCGCCCGCTGCCGGCCTCCAGAATGAACACTTCAAAAAATCCCGACCCCTTGACGACCGGCAGCAGATAATCTGCCACGATGCCTGTAAGTTCGGCCGTCTGTGTCGGGTTGGAGGCGTCATAGGCTTCTAATTTGCCGGCCAGGTCTTTCTTAAGAAAGGGACGATTTGCCAGGATCTCCAGGGTGCGAACGTTGTCGCGCACCCATCTTTCGAACTCGGCCTCCTTGTAAATGTTGGTGGAGATCAGGTGGTTGATGGTCTGCTGCTCGATGGTGGTCCGGCTGTTGCGGTAAGACAGCCAGCCGACAGTGAAGATCGGGACTACAGAAAACAGGATAAAGAACAGCGACAGCTTGGCGGCCAGTTTCATTGCGTGTTGCCTCCATATATCGCCTCTAAAAACTGCATCGTGTAAACCTGGCTCACATCAGGAAGCGGTGAGGGCAGGATTCCCTGTTCCAACAAAATGCGGTGCATTTCTTGCCAGCGGTCGGCTTTCATCCAGCCGATCTGATCTTCGCCGGTGTGCACCAGCGGAAGGAGGGCTTCCATCATTGCTGTTTGGAGCTCGGCATTGGGGTTGCGGGCATACTTAAGAGTAGCGGCTGCGGCGGACTCGGGATCACCGACGGCATCGCGCCAGCCCTTCAGGGTGGCTCGCAAAAATCGTAGTACAAGCTTCGGTTTTTGGGTGATCATCTGTTCGTTTGTCACCAGGGTGTCGGAATAAAAGCGCACCCCGTAGTCACCCGGCCAGACAAGGTTGAGTTTATAGCCCTTTTGGCGCATTCTGATGACGCCGCCGGTAATATAAGCCGGCGTGACATCCACCCGGCTGCTGTAAAAGCTCTCGTACTCCGGATCGTACGGAACAACGTTGACCTTGGATGCGTCCAGCCCGAGCTCTTTCATCATTGCGTAAAACTGAAATTGCAAATCCTGGATGGCGCCGCCGGTGCCGCCGACGGCGATGATCTTGCCGGTAAAATCTGCCGGGCGGACGAGGCCGGAATCGGCCATGGAGACAAATACCACCGCGCTGCGCCGGTAAAGTGCGGCAATAGCGGTAACGGGCTTCCCCTGGCTGCGTTTTTTCAAAACATTTTCCGGTGCCACCACGGCGAAATCGGCCTGCCCGGAAATAACCGGCTTGACGATGTCGATGCCATATCCACCTTCCAGAAAGTTGACTTTAAGATTTTCTGCCGCATAGTAGCCTTTTTCCTGCGCGACATAAAAACCGGCAAACTGGGCCTGGTGAAACCATTTCAACTGCACCGTCACCTCATCCGGCGGCTTTTGATCCTGTGGTTTAGCGCAGGCCACGGTAACGGCGGACAGCAGCAGTATTAAAAGCGTTCGCATGATAATGCGCATTTTAGGGCTCCCTTTATACGATTTACGAAATCACGTTCGATTGAGTTAAACATCTGGTTTGAACACAGCGAAGGCTGGTGTGCGGAGAGCCCGCTGTAGAAAGCGGAGGTCATCAGCGGCAGCGGATAGGCCGGCACAAATCCGAGCGTCATGCGATACCGATGGATTCCCCAAGCCAATTTCGAAATCAAACCAATGATCTTGAGAACACTTATTTGTAATGGCGGTCAACAACCAAACAAGAACTATAAATATCATTTTTTCCCGGTCGGCTCATCAGACCACAATGATCCTGCGGCACCCCTGAGCCGCATCAAGGTGGATATAACTTCGCGATGGCGACCCATTTTTAATAGTTCGATATTATTAATAATTATAAGCTTCAACGCTATGAATAGGAAAGAGGGGTTTTTATGGTAGATTTTGGGTATAAAAACTACCCATTAAGGTTGGATAGAAGATAAGCCCGGAGATTCTTCGCCTTGTTTTGGATGCCGATTTTCTTGCGGATATTCTTGCGATGCGTATTAATCGTCTGCCAGGAAAGGTTCAGCAGTTCGCTGATTTCCTTGGAGGTTTTGCCCTGCATCACCAGGTTGGCGACCTGCAGCTGCATGTGGGTCAACTTATAATGCCTGGAGGACAGCTTATCGGCATAACGGCATCACAACTTCCTTTAAATTTGTATCCGCGATGTCCAAATAAGACTTTTGCCTTTTTGATAAACGGCTCTTTTTGAGCTTTTCGAGATACGGTTCGACGAGTTCCTTGATGTTGGCCAGCAATTGTTCTTTAAGTTTTTCGCGGTCCTCCTCTCTTTTTTTCAACAGAACGCGCAAGGTGGTGTTGATGTCTTCAAGCTCCGCGGTTTTGTCCTGCAACTCCCTCTCCCTTTTTTTCAACAAACTTTCCTTCTCCCTGAGGTCGGTGACGTCGCAAAGCAGTCCGAATACTCTCACCGGCTTGCCTTCCGCATCATACCCGGGTTCCGCAATCGAATGCACAACCCGCTGCGATCCGTCGGGACGCAAATATACAGATACTCCAAATCCACCTTTTCTCCGGTGCTTATTGCCGTTTCGATGGCATTTTTAAGCATGTCGCGATCTTGCGGATGGACCAAATGCATAAAATGTTTCCAGGTAGGTTTAAATTGAGCCGGATCCTGTCCGAAAATGCGATACGTTCCTTTTGACCAGGCGGCTGTATTTTCGATCAAATTTCGATCCCAGTGGCCGAATTGTCCGATTTCCTCGGCTCGAAGGTGCCGCATCTCTCTATCCTGCAGCATCTTTTCCGCCAGTTTTTCCTTGGTAATATCTAGATGCGCTACCACCACCCGTGGAGAATCACCGTCCATAAACCGGGTTGCCCGCATGTTGAACCAGCGTTTTTCAGTGGGACTGTGACACGGATAATCCAAGAGTAAAGACATCCTGCCGAAAATCCAAAAGCGCCTTAAGCCCGTTCAATGCCTCCTGCGCCAAGGGTGCATCTTCACCCTCGGCGGATTCGCAAACCTTCAAATAATTTGTCCCCAGGCCATGGTCGGATAGATTCAGCTGGTTGGCTTCAGCAAAGCGGCGCCAGGCCTCATTTACAAAAATAATCACTCCCGATTCATCCAGGATGGCGATATGGGACCGCAATGCATTGATGGTTGATTGCAGAAAGCGTTCCGACCGGTAAAGCGCCTCCTCCTGCCGTTTTTGTTCGGATACATCCCGGACAAAAACTGAAATTCCCTGTTTTGTGGGATAAGTACTGATATCAAAAATACGCGGCCTGTCTTTTATGCGGAATTCAGCTGAGATGTTCCGAGGCCGTTTAGTTTTCAACACCTTCAGATAAATATCTTCGATGGCGGTTCCTTTAATTTTGGGGAAAATTTCGTAAAGGGATTTACCCAACGCCTTGACGGCTGGAATCCCCGTCAGTTTCTCGGATGCTCGGTTCCAATAGGTGTATCTCAGATTCGAATCCAATGAAAAAAATACGTCGGCAATGCTTTCGGCAAGTTCCCTGAACTGGGCTTCACCGGCTCGCAGAGCCTGCTCCAGCTTTCGCTGTTTATCAATCTCTTGCTTGAGATGCGCATTGATCTTTTGTAGTTCAATCTCACGCGCTTCATCCAGTTTCTCGAGATGCCGGTCGTGCCTTTCCAATTCCCCCATCATGTGCTTTTGATCACTGATATCAAGTATATGGACGGCCCGGTACAACACCTTGCCGGTGTCATCTTTGACCGCCGTGGCATCCACCAGCACCGGAAAAACGGAGCCATCCTTGCGAATGTGCATCGATTCATAGATGTGATAACCCTTTTCATGAATAATACGCGTGTAATACGGTAATTTTTCCCGCTCCGCGGGAGCAATAACATCAGCAATCGGCCGCCCGCTGAGTTCCTCTTCAGTATAGCCGTGCATGCGCGCAAAGGCAGGATTCATCAATTCCAAAGCGGTGCCGTCGGCACTGAGGACAACGACTCCCCACGCGATACCTTTATTCCTCTCGAAACCTTTGACTGGTGCATCCATCGGTGAATTGACTGGATATCGGCTGCTTTTTTTTGACAGCGTCTTCCGGACTGCTATAATTGGTTTTCATGGCCTGAAATCGCCGGTCCAGCTTGTACGGGCATGCCCGGCAAGTATCCTCGGTTATTAATATTTTTAATTAATGGTGTCGCAACCGTACCCTTGGATTAAAATTCTAAAATCGCGATCGATTCATGCCTCGTGATTAAATTCGCAGGGTGAAGCCAGTGTAAGAGGAATCCGGAGAGGTCGAAATAACCCATGAGGTGAATATACCTAAGAATAATCACATTAACTAATTGGGCAAGATAAGAATAATCCCACCGGACAGGCAATGGTTTACGTTCGACCGGCATTCGCCCGCAACAGCATCCGACTTAAATTCCGCCGTCTCACAAGCATTCCTTAATTCCGGACCTGATCAGATAACCGATATGCAAAAACTGGAATATTTCACTTAAGTTAAAAAAATCTTAGCCAATAATAAACCTTGGAAGGAAACCTGGGAAAATGTCCCGAATTTTGGGTCGTTGATGATGAGCACGGAGTACGGAAGTTACTGCAGGATATCCTTGCAATCAAAAGGATACGAATGCATGACAGCAGGCGACACCGCTGAGGCACGCAATTTACTGAACGATCATCAAATCGATCTGGTTCTATGCGATATTCATATGCCCGGCGAATCCGGCCTGGATTTTCTGCGCAATATCCTGCCGGAGTATCCGGAGACAGCCGCGATGATCATAACCGGAGACAGCGACAAACAAATGGTCGACGCGGCACTGAAGATCGGCGTTTATGACTACATCGATAAGCCCATCGAGCGCGATCGACTCCTGATCAGCGTTGCCAACGCCCTGCATCGTCGCGAGCTCGAGATTCAAGGCCGCCTTTATCAGAACCGGCTCGAAGAAGAAATCGCCCACCGGACTCAAGCTTTTCAGGAAAGTGAGGAGCGCTTTCGATCCCTTTTTGAAAACTCTAAAGATATCATATTTATTTTCTCAAGAGACGGCCGGCTTTTAGAAATCAACGAGGCGGGACTGGAGCTTTTCGGGTACAGCAAGGAAGAAACAAGAACCCTGTCGGCCACGGACTTTTTCCAGAAATCGATCCGATTTTAACATGCTCTTCAGAAAAATAAGAAGGGACGGATTTGTCAAAGATTTCTTTAATGATATCAAATGCAAGGACGGAAGGTTGGTTCCGACGATTATCACGGTGTCGACCCGGCGCGACGGCACCGGCAATATAATAGAATTTCAGGGAATTTTAAGAGATATCACCCGCGAAAGAAAGTCCCGTAAAAAACTAAAGGCCAGCGAAGCCAAATATCGTGAACTGGTTCAAAGCGCCAATTCGATCATTCTGAAACTGGATACCGCCGGGCGTGTGACATTTATCAACGATTTCGCCCAGCATTTCTTTGGCTATTCCGAGACTGAAATTCTCAACCAATCCGCCATCGGAACAATAGTGCCGGCCATGGATTCCGACGGCCTCGACCAGGCGGCTATGGTAAAGGGTCTTGTTCTTGATCCGGAAAAAACAACCATTAATGAAAATGAGAATATGCGGCGCAACGGTGAACGGATTTGGGTATCGTGGACCAACAAGCCAATCCTCTCCGATCAGGGTGAGATCACCGGCATTCTGTGCATTGGACAGGATATCACCGAACGGAAAGGGCCGTCCAGGCCCTGCACCGCAACTATGATTTTTTGCAGCAGCTGATCGATAAAATTCCAAGTGCCATTTACTATAAAGATGTCGACGGGATCTACGGTCTGTGCAATACAACCTTCGAAGCGGCTGTCGGATTACCCAAAACCGAAATCATAGGTAAAACGATTTTTGACCTTGTCCCCAAGGAGTTGGCCGATACATATAGCGCGTTCGATAAGGAGCTGCTGTAGCAAACCGGGGACCCAATCCTATGAAGGCCGGATCGAAGTATGCAGCGGCCGGAAATACGATGTCATAATCAATAAAGCGACGATCACAAATGATGCGGGTATACCGATAGGCATCGTCGGCGTTATACAGGATATCACCGAACGCAAACGGGCTGAAAATGAGCGTATTCAACTATCCACCGCAATTGCTCAGGCAGACGAAATGTTTCTTGTAACCGATGTCGAGGGCCTGATTGTGTATGTCAACCCGGCTTTCGAAAAGTACACCGGCTATCGTCGCCGGGAGGTCATTGGGCAGACTCCCCGCCTTCTGAAAAGCGGCAAACAGGATGACGCGTTTTACGAATCGATGTGGAATGAACTCCTCAGTGGACGAGTCTGGTCGGGGCATTTGACCAGCCGCAAAAAGGACGGCACTTTTTTGGAAGAAGAAGTTCGCATCTCGCCGATTCGGGATCAGGCCGGCAAAATTGTCAACTTTGTCGCCATCAGACGGGACGTCACCAAGCAGATGGCCATGGAGCGGCAGCTGCGGCAAGCTCAACGGATCGAAGCCATCGGCTCCCTGGCAAGCGGAATTGCGCACGAAATTAACACACCCATCCAATATGTGCTTTATAATACACGTTTTTTGCAGGAAAAATTTGCAGAGTTGAACCCGCTTTTCGATCGAATTAGAGAACTCATCCAAGCGAGTGAAAGCACCGAACAGATGGTGGCCCTACTGAATGAAATCGGGGAATTTGCCGACAAAATCGATTTGAATTTTATTCGAGCAGAAATTCCGCCGGCCATTGAGCAGACCTTAGAAGGTGCCGACCGGGTGGCGGATATTGTACGGTCCATGAAGGAATTTTCACATCCGGGATCCGATAATAAATCTATGGTGGATCTGAACAAGGCCATCCAAAGCACCATCACTGTGGCACGCAACGAATGGAAGTACGTGGCTGAGTTGGAAACCGACCTGGATCCCGACTTACCGCTGGTACCCTGCTTTCCCGGTGATTTTAATCAGGTTCTATTAAACCTGATCCTAAATGCGACCCATGCGATCGCCGATGTGGTGGGTGATGGTTCCGAAAAAAAGGGATTAATTTCCATCCAGACCAGGCGGAATAACGGTTGGGCCGAAATCCGGGTGGCCGACAGCGGCACGGGTATTGCTGAAGAGAATCGGGCGCGTATCTTCGATCCATTTTTTACTACCAAAGAGGTCGGACGCGGCACAGGCCAGGGATTGGCCATAAGCCACGCGGTCATCGTCGAAAAACACTGCGGGATGTTAAGTTTTGAGACCGAAATCGGTAAAGGCACGACTTTTCAAATTCAGCTGCCGCTTGAAGAAAAAATAGAAGCACCCAGGTAAGGATAAAATCTTTAAAGGCCACGGTCAATCCTGTCTGCTCCCTGACGGAGCGGGAATAACCTGCTCAACTCATTCTGCAGGAAAGAGTTGACCTTGCCGCGATGAATTTATCCGGACGATTTCAGAAGGAAAAAATCCATGACGAATCGAGTCCTATTTGTTGATGATGAGCCCAATGTATTGCATGCAATTCGGCGTCAATTGGGCTGCAAATTTAAGCTTGAGACGGCCATCGGCCCTCAGGAGGGCCTGGCAGCCGTCACCGAAAAAGGGCCGTATGCCGTGGTTGTATCCGACTTGCGAATGCCGCTGATGGACGGCAATCAATTTCTGTCTAAGGTGCGCGAGATAGCGCCGGATACGGTTCGCACGATGCTGACGGGCAATGCGGATCTGAATGCCGCCATTGCAGCCGTCAACGAAGGCAATGTATTCCGCTTTCTGACCAAACCCTGCGCCGAAAATGAGCTGATCTCGGTTTTGACGATCGGGCTTGAACAATATCGCCTTATCACGGCCGAAAAGGAACTGCTGGAAAAAACCGTTAAAGGCAGCATCGAGGTCATGACCGATCTTTTGTCCATGTCCAACCCGGAGGCATTCGGCAGATCTCTGCGAGTTAAGCGTTATGCGACCGAAATAGCGAAAAGTTTGGAAATTTCAAATATATGGCTGCTTGAAACTGCCGTAATGCTTTCCCAGATAGGTTTTTTTCTTTTGCCGTCCCATACGCTGCAAAGGCTCTATCAACGCAAGTCGCTAACCGCCAAGGAGATCAAGACCCTGAATATGAACCCCATGATTTCAGCGGACTTGATTAACAACATCCCGCGCATGGAGGACGTGGCCGAGATTATTCTGTACCAGGACAAGCACTTTGACGGCACCGGCCAACCGGAAGACAAATGCCGGGCAGAGGCCATTCCAGTCGGGTCAAGAATCCTCAAAGTAGCCTTGGATTTCGATTTATTGGAAATACAGGGAACGACCCGCGGCAAGGCCTTGTCTGAACTCAAAAATCGATCCGGTTGGTATGATCCTGAGGTTCTTGAGGAACTGGAGAAGGTGATCGGAATTGAACACAATCTTCAAATGAAATCGATCAAGGTTTCACGACTGAGATCGCACATGATCCTGGATGAAGACGTCCACTCGATCACGGGCCAGTTACTCATTTCCAAGGGACAGGAACTGAATGAAGCGGCGCTCAATCGTTTGATGCATTTCCATAAAAATTCAGGAATCCGCGAACCTGTGCGGGTCTTGGTCGGCGCTCAACCCGAAGGTAAAGAAAATAAATGATACACAGCCCGGCTTGGCGAGGACGTTCCTATTATTCCGGGTTTGGAGTATATATAGTATTTATGCGCCCGCCTAAAGTAATCCATGTCGAAATAGAATAAAATTTGCTCGCCCAGGCAGGTATCCCCGCAGCG
The DNA here is from genome assembly GCA_963769935.1 of uncultured delta proteobacterium. Classification (GTDB taxonomy): domain Bacteria; phylum Desulfobacterota; class Desulfobacteria; order Desulfobacterales; family JAFDCJ01; genus JAFDCJ01. Next base: position 346,854 of record CAVYNY010000009.1, read on the forward strand.
TCGGCTCGGACAGGGAGCATGGCGACTTCCCAAGCGGACTAGGCCCTGCTCCGGCCTAAAGGTCCAAAACTTCCCGGACCGTTCGGGCCAGGCTTTTTGGGGTGAATGGTTTCTGGATAAAATTGACATCGCGATCCAAGATGCCGTGATGGGCGATGATATTGTCCGTATAGCCCGACATGTAAAGCACCTTCAGCTTCGCCCGCTCCTTAGTGATTTGCTCCGCCAGTCGACGCCCGCTTGTCTCAGGCATGACCACATCGGTCAGCAGCAAATCAATGACCCCGGTATGCCGGCGGCTCACCGCCAGGGCCTCTTCACCGCTTCGCGTATCCAAAACGGTGTAGCCATAGCTCTGCAGCGCCGTGCGGGTCAATTTTCGAACCGCATCATCATCCTCGGCAATGAGGATGGTCTCCGAGCCGGATGCAGCCTTATCTTCAGCCGGTTTTCGCTGCAGCGGCTCCGCATCCTGTTCGATCCTGGGCAGATAGATCTTGAAGGCCGCGCCTTGGCCGGGCTCGCTGTAAACCCAGATATAACCGCCGCTTTGTTTGACGATCCCGTAGACCGTGGCCAATCCCAGGCCGGTGCCCTTGCCTTTTTCCTTAGTGGTGAAAAACGGTTCAAAGATCTTGGCTGAAATCTCTTTATCCATTCCAACACCGGTGTCGCTGACGGCCAACATGACATAGGAGCCGGGCTCCAATTCAATTCCATGCTGGTACGCATAGGTTTCATCCAAAAACACATTCTGGGTCTCAATCGTCAGCTTGCCGCCTTGGGGCATCGCATCTCGGGCATTGACGGCCAGATTCATTACCACCTGCTCGATCTGCCCGGGGTCCGCCTTTACTCGGCCCAGGTTGGGACTGAGTGCTGTTCTCAGCTCAATATCTTCACCAATGAGCCGCCCGAGCATCTTTTCAAAGTCGAACAATATATGGTTGAGATCCAAAACTTTCGGCCGCATCACCTGTTTACGGCTGAAGGCCAAAAGCTGCCGGGTAAGAATGGTTGCGCGCTGGCCGGCCTTATATATTTCATCCAGCTTTTCCCTGACCGGGTGGTCCCGTTCGAGTTTTTCTAAAATGAGTTCGGAAAACCCGATCACGACCGACATCAGGTTATTAAGATCGTGAGCAACCCCGCCGGCAAGCCGGCCGACCGCTTCCATCTTCTGCGACTGGAAAAACTGCTCTTCGATCTTCTTCTGCTCCGTCAAGTCTTCATAAATGACAAGTTGTTCGCCGGCCTCCGTTCCCACTGAAAAAAATTTAATAATTTTTTGCGAACCGTCTTTGCAGGTTACCGTAAATGTCTGGGGGACCATCTTAGCAGTATCCGAATCCGCATGGTAGGAAACCCATGAGGCTATCACCTGCTTCCTGTAACCTTCGTCCGGAAAGGCATTTCTGAACCAATCGCCGCCGGTAGGCACTTCCTCCAGGGTATATCCGAAAAGCTCACTGAATCGCGGGTTGATGTATTGGTAGGCACCCTCTTTTCCGATAATGGACAGCCCCAATGGTGATTCCTCTACCAGCAGGCGAAATTTTTCCTGTTCCATCCGCAGCGCTTCCTGCGCCTCCCGCTCAAGGGTCCGATCGCGAAAAACCAGAACAACGCCCATGATCGCCTGGGCCGTGTCCCTGATCGGTGCGCCGCTGTCGGCGATTGGTATTTGTTTTCCGGTTCGGGAAATGAGGATCGTGTGATTGGCCAGTCCCACTATCGCCCCCTCTCTTAAGACCCTTTGCACCGGGTTGTCGCAGGCTTCGCGGCTGTATTCATTCACTATATGAAAGATCTCCGACAGCGGCTTGCCGATAGCTTCATCCTGCTGCCAGCCCGTCAATCTTTCGGCCGTTGGGTTCAGAAAGCTGACGATGCCCTGGGGATCGGTGGCGATTACCCCATCGCCGACGCTTTTTAAAGTGGTGGCAAACCATTCTTGGCTCTCTTTTAATTTACGATCCATCCGGTGTTTGTAGAGTGCAATTTCAACGGCAACTTTCAGCTCTTTTTCAGCAAAAGGCTTAACGATATAGCCGTACGGTTCTGTCTTCATTGCCCGCTGCAGGATATCTTCGTCGGCATAGGCTGTAAGATACACAACCGGTAAATTCAGCTGATCCTTTAATACCCCTGCGGCCTCGATTCCGTTCATTTTGCCTTTGAGCATAATATCCATCATCACCAGACCGGGTCTCATTTCCGCTGCCGTTGCGGCGACTTCTTCACCGGACGGAATAATTGCACAGACATCATACCCCATCTTGTTTAGGCTGAGCTTAATGTCTTCTGCAACAATCCGATTGTCTTCAACGATCAGAATATTTTCCTTGAACATTATATTACTCCCCGGAAATCATGCTCGGGTACTAACAGAGCATGCTAGGTTGGCTCATGTTCTGGATCGCTCAAATGTGATCATAAATTCGGTGCCCCCGGCGCTGACGACCTGCACGTCGGCGTTAAGTTGCTCAGCCAGCATCTGCACTATATGCAGGCCCAGAGTGGGGGACTGTCTCCAGTCAAGGCTATCCGGCAAGCCGATGCCGTTGTCGCCTACGCCCAGCCGCACTCGTCCTTGCGCTTCGCTGCGCAGCGAAACGGTCACCCGGCCGTTGTCGCGGCCGGCAAAGGCATGCTTCAGCGCGTTGCTGAACAGCTCGTTTAGAATCAGCCCGCAAGGAACGGCCGTGTTCACGGGCAGCGCGACCGGTTCCAGGTCCAGCTCCAGCTCGAGGCTCGTTTCAGTCGTCTCGTGGGCATGCCGGATGTAGTTGAGCAGGCTTCGGGCGTAGTCGGCAAATTCGATATGGGCCAGATCGGTCGACTGATACAGCTTCTCGTGCACCAGGGCCATGGAACGCACCCGGTGGGTCACATCCCTGAGTATATCCCGCAGGGCGTCATCCTGCAATTGGTTGGTCTGCAGGGACAACAAACTGGAAATGACCTGCATATTGTTCTTCACCCGATGATGAATTTCCCTAAGCAGCACTTCCTTTTCCTGCAGAGAAACGCTGAGGCGCTCCCTGCTTTCGCGCAATTCCCTTTCTTCGTTTCGTTGTTTTGTGACATCTCTGAACACCAAAACGACACCGTACAAATTACCTTCGTCATCCTGAATGGGAGCGCCGCTGTCATTAATGGGGATTTCCTTTCCCTTTTTATTAATTAGAACCGTATGATTGGCCAATCCTACAACTTTTCCCGATTTGATGACTTCAGCGACCGGATTTTCAATCTTTATTCGTGTATGTTCGTTTATTATGGTAAAAGCCTCGTCGAGGGGTTTATTGATCACCGCTTCCATGCCGCATCCCAAAATCCGTTCCGCCACCGGATTCATAAATGTGACTGCAGCCTCCTTATCCGTTGTGATTACGCCGTCTCCGATACAAGACAACGTGGTATACAAACGATTCCTTTCCACTCGCAGGGATTTTCCCAGTGCCATGAGCGCTGCATTTTTTTCCTGAAGTTCCTTTCTTGAAAATATCAATTTTTCGATCATGCTGGTGAAGGCTTGGTTTAGAATTTTAACCTCGGTGTAAAATGATTGGACGGGGTTGCTTTTGAACTGCTCGAGATTATCCATTTCGATTTGTTTTACATTCTCTGCCAGGTCGACCAATGGCTGTGCCGTTCTTTTTGACAACACGAAGGTAACACCAATGCCGATAAGCAATACGACGGCGCCTGCTGAGATGGAAGTCAGAATCAGAAAATAAACGGGTTTGCGTATTTCATTTTTAGAGGCCACGGCCACTACGGCAAGTGGATATCCGGAAAAAGGATGGGCTTCCAGATCAATGGATTGATAAGAAGCAGGAATGTCCGACCACTTTTGCCAGTTGCGGCTCGCCTCGATGAAATTCTGTACCTCAATCTCATCTCCGACAAGGCTTGGTGTCCAGATTTGTTGATTGCTTTTTACAAGCAGCGCAACAAACCCATTTTCCCCCACCTTGGCATCCTTGAATAATATGCTCTGAAGCTTCTCCGGATTGATTGATACAGCGAGATACTTTCCCGGTACAGGCCGTCCATTCTTAACAAACGGGCGCTTTATGAATATCAAGGTTTGCCGGGAAACAGATGAGATTGGAAGATCAAAAGCAAAACAGGTCAAATCAGGGTCATTGAGAAGCTGCTTGAGCATTGCATCCGAATTCGAAGCTTGCAATCCTTTGAATTTGTTGGAAAGGTCGTAAGAGATCTCACCGTTATCGGTCAGCAGAATATTTTCAACCCAATTCTTATTGGTTTTTATGCGGGAAAAAAAGGTATGCAGTCCCGGAGTTGAAATAACGGCAAGTTCCGGGTTGCTGTAAAAAACGTCGACAATTGGTTGGGAAGCCCATAAATCAAGATTGATTTGACGCAGTTCAATAAAGCCGGCAAGATTGTAGACACTTTGCTTCAGCATTTGAGAAAGCTCTCTCTGAGAGTTCTCCTTTAAGATCCTGCTGGATTTCCACGTTGTAAAAAAGGTCAATGAACATATAATCACAAATATCAGGGCGGTCGTTAAAAAAATCAGATGAACTTTGATGGAATTTTTATCCGAAAATATAGCTGGAATTTTCATAGTTAATGCTGAGTAGGCTCGGGCGTAGAAGTGACAAATAAAATGAATTCACCCAACGTCAAACCAATATATTCCTGCCAGTTTTTGTTTAACTGCGAATCCGGTGAATTTTTTTGAACTTCAAAAAAATTGTGGACCGCTTCCTGCAGGTCCTTGTCTTCTTTGCGAAAACACCAGCCGTATTCAGTTATCTCGCCTGTCGGAAAAGCAACCTTCGCATTTTTTGCAAAATTTTTGACGGCCCAAAGCGCGCCGTCTGCACCTGCAACGGCAAAATCGACTTTTCCTGAGTCCACGGCTTTGATCGCCTGTTCCTGCGGCATGAATTTTAATTTTATCGGGTCCTTTTCGAATAGGGCCTTATTTTGCTCTTCCAGCCAGTTATGAAAGGAAGTTCCTTCCATAACGGCAGCAGTTTTGCCGGCCAGATCATTTAAGCCCCTGAATTCCTCAACCCTGCTTTTATTTATGATGATTGTATTGCGGGATATAAATAAAAGAACGTACGCCATTTTTTTTTCACGCCATTCCAGCCTAACCAAATCATTGGGATAAAAATCACATTTACCCGAGGCCAGAGGTTCCGGAGTATATGTGCCTTCCTTCACGACAACGCCTTCCTGATTGAGGAACTGATCGTTCCATTTTTCAAACCGAATATATTTTGCCTGAATATCGTTTCCAAGGTACGCTACGAAAGCCATGGCATTTTTTTGATAAAAATCCTGGCTCGATCCGGCAAGACAAATACGAATTTCTTTGCTTTCCCTGATTTCTGCCAAAGACCTTCCGTATGCCGGGGGGGCTGAATTTCCTGTCAGCTGCCAACAAATACAAGTGACGATGACAATTAAAAATATTTTTAATTGAGATTTTTCCACTGTCACCCCCTTGAGGTGGTAATCGGCTTTAAAATCGTCGCTCCGTTTTGATCATTCGGCCCGATGCCTGTTTAGTCGGGGTAAGCCGGATTTGCCCTGCCATGCAAAGTCTTTTTGCTCTTGCCATGGGCATTCAAAACAGTTCGCTGTTTGGCACCCAAAATATCATATCGCTTCCATTTTAGTACTGTTTTCGATAATTTTGCAATTAATTTCAGTTTCTCATGTTAGAGATTGTTATGATTTTACGGGCGTCTCGCAATGCAGGAAAGCGTCTTTTTCGAGTTCCATGGGTGTCACCGGCTCTCCATAAAAATCAAAGGGCGGCCGAATTTGTTTGCCGCCCAGCTTTTCTATGATTCCTACGGTCACGTCTCTCGCTTCTATTATGATTTTGTCGGCAGCACCGGCGAATAATCCTGTGATTGATTCAATCGCCATGCTTTTTCCGATTCCGAGACCACGAAATTCTTTATCTACTGCAAATCGCCCCCAGTGCCACTGCCCGGATTCCTTCCATGCTGCCACGACACCAATCACCTCCTCGCCGACCCTGACACACCACCATTTCGGACTTTTGTCTTCCGATATTGGTACAAGATGCCCTGGAATATTCTGCTCATTTGAAAAAGTTTGTACGAGCAATTCCATTGCCGAATCGAAATAGGCATCCCGCAGGGGTTCAATTCGCACTCTTTTGAGGTTTGTCGCGAGATTACTGCGAAGAGCGGATAAGCGTAAGAGCCTCAATGCGTCGTATATCTTTATCCACGAATTTTCGTCACAGCCGGCGAGGAGACTATCAACCGTACTGTTGGCAGATTGCTCGGCACGGCTTAGAGCCGAATTTCCCGCTGGCAGAATTTGGACGTTCTTGGTCCTTTTGTCGTCACTATTACTCACGATGCGGAGGTATTCTCTTTTGCGCAGAGCAGTCAGCGTCCTGCTGAGTGATGCCTTGTCAAGGCCAAGCTGCATTTGCAGCTCCGCAAAAGGCGTCGACCCATTCTTGCTTATATAGGTAAGGATATGTGCTTGGCTGAGTGTCATTCCCGAATTCAGGCAATTCCTGTTCAGCAAGCCTAATTCGCGTACCAAATGCCGCAGTTCCGTCCTTATCCGTGCAGTCGGTGTCATGACGATACTCCTGTCCGGTTTTCAACTGCGCATGTGTTACACCACACTGTTGATACAATCAACTATAATTTTAGGGGCCATTCGATCATCAGATAAACGTCCGGGAAGCTTTCTTGAGTAAATCAAGCAGATCGAATACGCGCGCATAGTATTGGTCGCGAATCTTCAGCCGGGATTCTTCATTTCCTCTTAATTGCCCCTCCAGGCTGTCAATTAATCTGAGCAGTCTTCGTTTGTGAATGCCGAGTCTGGATTGGACGGGATCCGTAACAATACCGGAAAACGAGGTGAGTACAGCCAAGGCCATTACAACCGCACCGGTGGAGGCAACAAGGAGACCGGTTGAGGCGGCGGCCGGAAAAACGGTATAGTAAAAGCCTCCCAGGGTGGGGCCGAGGATAAAATTGGAAACGGCTATTTGTTGAGCAATTACGGCTGCCAGTGTGCTGCCGGCCGTTAAAGATCCCGGTGTTATTTGGCCGAACGCCGCAACCCCGGTCGACAACGCGATAATATTGCCGGCCAGATCAGCGGCGGCTGTTCTGCTTTTGGAGTATTCGGTCAGATTTTTTTCCAGGGCAGCCTTATAGCGGGGATTTTTTGATTTAGAATATATTCTTGCAAGTTCGTTCGTAAACAAGGACGCAATTTGCGGCTGATCGAGAATCTCAGCCAACAAGGCATCTTTATGAGATGTGCGGCCTTTCTGAGAGTAGGGCAGCTCAAGCAGGTCGGTAAAAATCAACCAGTTGATTTCTTTTTGAACCCTGGTTTCAATACCGGGCGGTATTCCATCGATCCGGCGCGGAATTTTATCCAGCCCAAGCTTCTTTAATAATGCTGATGATACCTTCAGGCTCAGGTATGGGACACTCCATGCCACATTCAAAGGCACCTTGTAAAGGTCGGCGCCGAATGCTTTTTTATTCAGATGCAAAGCGCCTCTGAATGAAAAATACTTCCTGATGAATTCCGGCACCCTTTCTTTGCGTGAACGGATATAATTGGCAATGGCCCTGTCAAAAGCCAATTGGCTGCCTTCATCCGTATCTTTGGCTTTCATTACATCAAACCTTTGATCTTAGAAGTTTGATTCCCTCCTCGCGCGCCTGGAGGATTCGCTTGATATCAACGCCCTTCAGCTCCTTGCGCAAAAGGATGCGATCCTTCAAAGCTTTTCGATACCGCAGGTATTCATCCTTCGCCGAAATGTTGGGTGTGACGGTTTCCGTATGAAGGAACCGGTCTACCGGCCGGTTCTTCCCGTTGTCATTTCCTTCCGTCAAATCGACCCGATAATCCTGGAAGCCCAGGAAGCAGTGCACCATCGGCACATAAGGCAGGTTGAATTTATCGAGAATATCCGTTGTACCGGTGACGATATCTTCGGTCATCCCGTAGATGCCGATGTTCTTGACGATCGGCAGAGCTAATTCCTCGGCCAAGGTAGCAATTACCGCATGTTTGGTCGTGCAGCTTCCCCGGCCCTCTTTGAATAAAATCAAAAGGTCGTCACGGTCGCTGTTGTAACCATAAGGGAGTTGATGGACGTGCCGGCATGCGTCGATAAAACCCGTGACCCCCATTCGTAAAAATTCCTTGGAAATCACCCCCGGACCGCTGATACCGGCAGCCGGCAGGATATCGTAACTATCCAATATTATAAATCCTTTATTATAGATCCTTGTCAGACTTAGAAAAAACTTGAATCATACTGTCAGAAAATATAAGACAAAACCGCATTGAATTCAAATTTTTGAATACAGAACTAACATTAATAGAGGAAACACTCGCTCAGCGTGAGGTATGCAACCCCAAGAGTCTAAATAAACCTATGGTAAAGAAGCTTAAATCCGGACCGTTGGGCGGCGATCAGCAACTTGGTTCTATGATTACAGAAGGCTTGATCGATGTTATGATATTTTTCTGGGACCCAATGCAGCCGCATCCACACGATGTTGATGTTAAAGCACTTTTACGAATTGCGGTTGTTTATAATATCCCGATCGCCTGTAACCGATCGACAGCCGATTTTATGATCTCCTCACCATTGATGAAAGATAAATATGAACCGGTTCTGAACGATTATTCAAAGCACATGGAAAGGGAGTTAACGACGGACTAAAAATCCGTATTCGGCATCATCTCGAAATTTTTGCAGGCAATCAGGTAACGATAACCATATTCAATTACCGGCTCCTTGCGCTGATTTGTAACATTGCACTTGATTGAAGCAAACCCACGGTCTGGTTTACTCCGTGATCTTCGCAACTCCGTCCACCAGGCATTTACGGAAAGAACGTCGCCAGGCCGGACCGGATTGAACATTTTGGCCTCATGCATACCGACCCCGCTTAGGATTGCGACATTCCCCTGGGCCTCAACAATCGCCCGGGTGCAGGCTGAGAGAGTATGAAGGGAAGATGCAACCAATCCGCCAAAAAGAGATTCACTCGCCGCGATTTCATCAATATGGAATAGTTGAGGATCAAATTTTTTCCCGAAATCGATAATAGCCTCGCGCGTCATTACGACAGGTTGACAATGTAGATGTTCTCCATCCTTCAAATCATCGAAATATCTCTTTTTCATAATGAACGTTTAAACTATCTCAGATATTTGAAAACGCGCGTTCCCCCCCAAAACCGAGTTCATCACATGGTTCGGCTTTCAACGCTATTTTTTCACCCCTACTCAAATATCGTTTTGAGCCGTCTTTCTTTCTCAAACCGCTCAAGAGCCAACTGGATCAATCTATCAATTAACCCGGTGTATGAAATACCACTGGCCTCCCAAAGCCTCGGATACATGCTTATGGCCGTAAATCCCGGAATGGTATTGATTTCGTTGACCACGATCTTGTTGTTGGTTTTGAGGAAAAAATCAACTCTCCCCAATCCCTCGCAAGATAATGTCTTGAAGGTATCGATTGCCAATTGTTGAATCCGTTTGGTGATTTCCCCGGATACTTTAGCCGGAATCTCCAGAAGGGCTCCTTTCTCATCAATATACTTGGCTTCGTAGGAATAAAATTCATGGGTTGGAACGACCTCCCCTGGAACCGAAGCCATAGGATTATCATTTCCCAGAACAGAGCACTCAAGCTCTCTTCCTTCGATATGCTGTTCGATCAGAATCTTATTATCATATTCAAATGCGAGTCCAACGGCGCTATCATATTCTGATTTTTTTCTTACTTTACTCACACCGACGGACGATCCAAGATTGGCCGGCTTTACAAAAAACGGGGTCCCCAACTTCTCTACGATAGATTTGTAAGGCGGCAAATCCTCGTTCACTTTCAAAGCGATAAATTTGGGAATCGGTATTTTGGCATCCCGCAATAAACGCTTCATAACATCTTTATCCATTCCAACCGCCGACCCTAAAACACCTGCACCCACAAATGGAACGCCGGCCAGCTTTAATAAACCCTGAACCGTCCCGTCTTCACCGAATGGACCATGTAGAATGGGGAAAACCACATCGACGCTCCCCTTGAAATCGGATTTGGCAAGATTAGAAAGCTTCCCATTATTTTGGGGGATCAATGCCACGCGATCGCCGGAGCGATTCAGCTTGATTTGCTTGGGGTTGTTGGAATGCAGAAGGAAGTTTGAGCTTTTATTCAAAAGCCATCTGCCTGATTTGTCGATACCGATCAGGATGGGATTATATTTTTCCTTATCGATGGCATCAATCACATTCTTGGCTGATTGAAGAGATACTTCATGCTCGGCCGACTTCCCGCCAAATATTATACCGACATTAATCTTGTTCCTCTTCATAACTGATTCTCCTTATTAGAACCTGAGAAAAGTTGAGGTCTTGACATATGAAAAAGCACCGGCATAGTCCGACCGGCTGTGAAAACGCATGTTAAGCATTTTCCTCAAGTATCCAATCCAAGGTCGAAAATTCAGTCTTGATGTGTTGAATCGTCTGTTGAGCAACTTCATCTCCCGCCTTGGCCCTCACCCCATCAATAAAAGTCTGTAAAAAACCGACGGATTCCCAAAGCTGTATTCTATTCAGCCATTGGTTAGCTTAAAATGCAAGTTGTTTTTTTGAACGATATAACTTCGAGAAAAAAAAAGGAATATTGCGGACGCCAACAATTTAACACCAGTTACTATTCGCAACCGAAGTCCCACCTCGTCAGCAGCATCACACAATGACTCATGTTCTAAAGGTTTAGTAACAAAAGGAACAAATAAAATTTCAAATGACTTGGCAGCTTTGCGGTGATTGTCGGCACCAAGACCCTCAAAAACCGCCCAGATAGCCAATGCCGGTTGATTTTTTTGTTAGACATTTTTTTGAGAACTTTTAGCTCGGCCGACCGCATCCGATTGAACACACGCCATCTCATACAGCATTGTTGCACCAACAAGAGCAGTATTCCCGGTGGGGTCATTGACCCCGGTTTATAATCATGGCAAAATAGTAACATTACTTTTGAGACTGTTCAAGGTTTGAAACGCTTTTGTAACCCAGCTTGTTTGCAAGAGGCAGTGTGGAAAAGCTGGCAGTAGTTTGAAGTTAGTCAACAGTAGTGGAATTATATAGATGAGGATATTCAAGGGATTTTTGTGCGTCTTAATCTTTTTTGACTGTACTTGAGTGCAGTAGCGTTCCTCCGAAGAGGGATTCAAATTGGATTGGGTACACCGAGTCGGGAAAGGCCTCCTATTATGCAATGAAGTTCCATTTAAAGAAAACAGCGAGCGGTGAACTTTATGATAAAACCAAAAAAACTGCTGCTCACAAGAAATTACCGTTTGGAACAAAAGTTAAAGTCATAAATATAAAAAACCGTAAGAGCGTCATAGTAATCATCAATGATAGAGGGCCATTTGTGAAAGGTCGAATCGTTGATTTATCAGATTCAGCATTTAGCAGCATTGCTAATTTAAATGCTGGTGTTATTGAAGTAAAAATTGAGGTCATCGAATAGCTGCGCTATATATCAGGGGCATCATCCGGACAGACGCTTGACCATTTGCTTACTCTTACGTAGCCTTTTCGGCGTTCGCTCTCCTGCCTTCGATCTTTGCCACTTCGTCTTTCTACTCCGCCATTTTCAAAATAATCTGCATTGTAGATTTCTCGCCTATCCTCCCCGGAACGGCGATCAAGGTATGGATCGCTTACTCTTGCATCTCCCAAAGTCTTAACGATTTCCACTTCTTAGTCACTCCAGTCTTTATCTTTTGTAATGCGACCCGATTATTTTTGACATCTTCTTGTGCATAGGCATGCAAAATTCATGCAAATTTTGGTGGTTAAAGAAGGCTAAGGAATAACAGGAAGATATGTACCTATCAGGATAAGTTCTGGAGACCCGGTGTGAAGTAAATTTCATAAAGCTTGGGAACTCTATTTCACATTTAGCAGATCTTTGTAATGTAAGGCAGAAGAGGGAAAATGGGACCAAAGCTTGAACGGTGAATAGCAGTTAGCATTTTGTGCAAGCAACAATTCTCTCCGGAGCCGAAAAAGAGACCCAAGATTTTCTGCTCGATGGTATCTTGAAAACCGGTCAATTAAAGAATTAAAATATTTGAGCAACAACCCGTTAAATATTAATTTTCGATTACGAATATTTAATGGGTGACCCTTTGCTCTTCTCATCGTATCAACGAATGCGCTCAGGCAGCCGGTTGCGGCGAGGCAGCGGCGTCACAATATCTTCTCCTTCTTGTGCACGCCGCTCGTATTGACGGACCTGTTCGCGGTCTCGGACATACGGATCCACGATAACACCTTCGGCAGTGTCATCGGATTCGGAAGAGTCGTTCTGAACTACCGGGGATTCCGGTTGGCTTCCTGCCTGCTGATCGGTCTGTGATGCTTGCTGTTCCGAATCTTGGTTCAGGACCACTTGCTGTTCCTGCATGTTATTTTGATCGGCCGCTTCATCATATGGGATCGCCTCTTGTTCATTAACAATTTTTACGCCCGGCGGCGGCGGTTCATTGGTAAAATGCTTCACTCCGTCTTTGTCAATCCATTGATAGATTTGACCAGCTTCGAGGGATGTCCACAGGCAAAACGCCGAGAATAATAAAATTAAAGGTATCAGTCTTTTCATATTCTTCAACTCCTTACCATAATTAGACAGGAAAACTAACACGCCATAGGTCGGTGACCATCCCTCATAATCGTACTGGGGTGGATCGCCGTCGTGGTCGGAAGGGATTGTAGCAAGCTTGGCTCAGTCCAATGTTGTGAAATATAAATTAGGGTTACCGACCGCAACTGTCAATCCTCACGCATGAAATACGATGTCAATTCTTCGCAGGCGTCAAACGGATGATGATACGATGCATGTCACCGGGGGCATATGTCTTCGCTGAAGCTACGCCGCACAAGTCTATTCTGGCTTTACGGGGCAGGCGTTTATTCATCAAATCTCAATAACCATTCAAACATAGAAATAGAACGGATGTCCCCATGGTCCCTACATGTGGCTTTGTATAAATTTCAGGATTTCGCCGGCAATCACTTCTTTATCATGGTCGAGGGTGGCCACGTGATAAGAGTTTTCCAGCCAGAGCAGGCGTTTGTCTTGGGCCCCGATGTTATCGATGATATAGGGCGCATTTTCAGGCACCACGATATGGTCGTCGCGCGATTGGATCACCAGGGTCGGGCAATTTACCCGGGCAGCAGCTCGCGCGTGACGCTCATCAGGGCATAGATCTGACGGATGGCCGGCACCGGAACATCCTGGTAGGCCAGTTCGGTGACGCCGGGTTTTTTGATATCGCCGCCGACGCCGGGAACGGTGGCGGGCGCTTCGGCCATAAAGGCCAGGCCGGCCAGGTCCGGATTGTTGATAAACACCGCGCCGCTGATGGGGATGGCGCCCCGGATAATATCCGGATACATCGCCGCCATATACAAGGTCAAGGTTCCCCCCATCGAAAGGCCGGTCATGAAAATCCTGGAGCAGCGCTCCCGCAGTTTTTGCAGGCCGGCTTCCACACTTCTGATCCAATCTTCCGCCGAAGATCGCGCCATGTCCTCCACCGAGGTGCCGTGCCCCTTCAGCCGCGGCCCGCATACGGTCAACCGACCTTCATTTGCCAGAAATTCGCCCAGAAAGCGCATGCTCTGAGTGGTTCCGGTAAACCCATGGGAAACCAGGCACCCGACGTCGCCGCCTTCGAAATAGAATGGCTCGGCCCCCCTCATTATCTGTGGCTCAGTCATTTTTAATTGCCTCCTTTTGGATTGGTTTTTGCATTCTGAAAGTTAAAATCTCACTTACGTAAAGCCGTCGTCTTCACGCCGTCTGTTCCACTGGTTCGCATCAGCGATAAATATCCTTCCGGTGGCCGACATTTTACAACCCAGACTGTCATTTCATCATCTTGTATAGAATATAAAATCCGATATCGCCTTTGCCGCAACCGATACCTCTGTTGCCCTGTCAATTTTTCGCATCCCGGGGGACGAGGATCTTCTCCAAGCAGGAGACATAGGGGTCGCATCTCAAATATTAAGTATTTTCCTTCTGATTCGATCCTCCCGCCCCTTAAGCTTTCGATCCGCCTCAAGTTTTTTCGCGATCCGGTCATGCCGTGCCGCGATTCCAGCTCCGGAGATGTCGAACCGTCTGCCCAAGGCGACACCGGTTTCTCCCGTCAATTCCCTGCAAAGATAAATCGCCACATCCCGGGCTAAATTCCTCTTTTTCCCTTTTTGTAGGATGCTTTCTATCCCGCAACCGAATTCGTCGGAAACCGCTTCAATAAGATCATCGGGCGTTGGGCGGGGTTTCAGGATTTTCAGTTGCGGGATCTCCTTGCTGTTCGATTCCTTGCTTAAAAATGTCTTCTTCACCCAGTTTACGAAATCGACTCGCCCCAAAACAACACCGCCCACGACGTCATCGGACGGATTCTCAATCTTTATGTTTTCGACCGACTCGACAAAATCACGGTATCCTTTTTTCGCGGTGTTCCTGTCCTCTCCGAACAGCGACAGTAACCAGTCCGTCTCCAGCCATTCCGGAGACTCAACATAGCCGCTTAAAGCCCGGTAGCTGCTCCATGGATAGTCTCTGCAATGTTCAACCATCCTCGCCCGCACCGGATTCAGATGGATATATCGCGACAGGTGCTTTAAATATTCATCCGCGTCCACCAGCACGGCTTTGAAGCGCCCTTGGAACAGATGACCGAAGCGTCTTCGTTTGCGATTGAAATACACCGAATAACCGACGTTGATCCATTTGATCGCCTGACTCAGGTTCGCATGCGGAGTTTCTATCAAAAAGTGATAATGCGTGCTCATCAGGCAAAAGGTATGGGCGATTTGGATCTTTGATTGTTTTGTCTTTAGAAATATTCTGCTCAGTATGTAATTTATCAAAATCTTCTTGAAAAATTGCTTTATCTTCATTTTGCCTGATGAATTCAGCAACGCCTGATTTCTCGAGCGCCTCTTTAAGAACCGGTGTTTTTGTAAATTTGCGTTGCACTGCACGGGCAGCACACCATACTGAGAAATTGTGTCGATGTTGGAAATGAGAATAATTCATTTATTTGCCATATCGCTGCTCTTCAGAAGGCGCGTTTTTTTGCGATCCGCTGGAAAAGCTTGTTGGGCCGTTGAGATATTGGCTTGAACGGCTTCTGCATGCAATTTTAAACCAAGTGCGCGCATAACTTTAAGTATTGTGTCAAAACCAGGGCTTCGTTCCCCAGACAGTGCCTTGTAAAGACTCTCGCGCGATAAGCCGGCATCACGCGCCACTTGTGACATACCTTTAGCCCGGGCTATATCTCCAAGAGCTTTTGCAATAAAAGCAGCGTCACCTTGCGCTTCCTCAAAACAGGCTTCAAGATAAGCGGCCATTTCCTCCGGGTTGCGAAGGTGTTCGGCGACGTCATACTTAGTCGTGATAGTCTTAGCCATGATACACTCCTATATATTCCTTGCGAGACGTAGGGCGGTTTTTATATCCTTGGCTTGCGTATTTTTGTCGCCGCCAGCCAGCAAAATTACCACCTTTTGTCCTTGTTTTTTAAAATACACCCGATATCCAGGTCCATAATCAATCCGCAATTCTGAAACGCCTTCACCAACCGGCTTCACATCTCCAGGATTTCCAGCTGCCAATCTTTCTATCCGCACAAGGATTCGAGCACGTGCGCGGATGTCATGCAACCCATCAAGCCATTTAGCGAAAATTTCTGTCTTGCGAATTTCAATCATGATAGTATTGTAGCCATACGGCTACATAATGTCAATGGGGATTTTCATGCATATTGAAGCCAACGTTTGGCGTGAGCAGCGGCCCAAATAAATACCAAGCTTGCACGGCATTTACGAAAATCCTCGATTTTCACGCCGTCTGCTCCAGTCGCATGGTTATAACCGAACTGGTGGTTTAGGCCGCATTAGAACTAAGAACCTGCACCTCTTTTTCAAGACGCTCTGCAAGGAGATCCTCCGTTACTTCAAGGTCAAATCGGTTTTGGAGATTTAGCCAAAATTGAGGTGGCATTCCAAAGAAACGCCCTAAACGCAAGGCTGTATCCGCTGAGATGGACCGTTTCCCATGAACAATCTCGTTAATGCGTCTTGGAGGCACACTTATATCTTTGGCAAGTCTATATTGACTAATACCCATTGGGTTAAGAAATTCCTCAATAAGAATTTCTCCAGGATGAATGGGAGGTAGTTTTTTATTTTTCATGATCATCTCCTAAAGATAATCTGCAATTTCAACATCATACGCATCACCGGTTTCCCATTTGAAACAAATTCTCCACTGATCGTTTATGCGAATGCTATGTTGACCTTTTCGGTCTCCTTTTAATGCTTCCAATCTGTTTCCAGGTGGAACGCGCAATGTATTTAGTTCGGTAGCTGCATCCAAAATAACCAATTTCCTGCGCGCAAGATGCTGAATATTTTCCGGTAATTTTTTGGAAAGAATTCTATTAAAGATTTTTTCAGTTTCTTTACCCCGGAAGTTTTTTATCATAGTAAGATATTAACGCAACTCGTTAATAACGTCAAGCGTTAAGTTTAATGAGATGAATTTTGGGAAATATCAATACAGTGGGAATATCTTTTAAAGCGTGATTTTAGGTGGTTATAACGCGCCGGTTCAGCGGTGGCGCCCAGCGCCGCCCGCTGCAACCGATTGTTCGACGGCCCGATATACGGCGCTCCCGCGCTGATCCTGCACGAGGTCATTTGCGGCGACGACATGCTGAATTGCGTCAGCTGTCATCGAATACCTCGTGACGGTTTCGCCGGCGAGGCGTACCGCCAAGGGCGGGGAGAGCAGGGCGCGTGCCGCAACGATCGCAAGTGGAACCAGACTTGGGAGGTCATGGGGCACGGGAGTAAGACAATCACGACTTCCTTTGTACGGACCTCGATGTGCAATTAGCCGAACGAACTCACCAAGCACTGCCTTCCGCGTCTTAACGTAGGCAGCGGTCCCAAGCAAGACCGCTAATGAACTGTGCGTGCGGACACCAGGTCGTCCAACTCGCAAACCCGCTATTTCCTCTTCGCGAGAGAGCGCGAGCTGAAGTTCGGGCAGGTTGACGCCGCTTGCCGCAGCGTTGCCCGGCTCCACCGTCCGCGGGTTGCACTCGATGTAGAGGTGGTCCTCGCCTCGAAACATGTAGTCGAGCGTGAGCCCCCCATGCCAACGGAGTCGATTACCCAGAACAGCCACGTCGTGCCGTGCGAACGCGTGGTCAATCCCAACCCGTCCGGCTGCGCTCGGGCCAATTCCCACTGCGGTTTGAGTGCTCGTATGAACGGCGACGAGACGCCCGCGATCAAACAGTGCCTGCACCTGCGCGTACTCTCCATCAGCGGCGGCCTGAACCATGATGGGGCCGCCATGCTCGGCGGAGTGAAGCGATTCCCAGGCTCGTGTCGCATCAAGGCTGTTTGTGACTTTGCGCACACCAGACCCAGCCGTGCTGAATGAAGTCTTGAGGTAGAAAGGCGTGGCCCAGCCGGTAAGCTTCCCGGGCACGTCGACCACCTGCCACTTCGGCTGCGGGAGCCCTGCCTCATCCAGTAGGCGGGCGAATTCAATCTTGCTTTGGACACGAGAGAACGCCTCGGCCGAGGCGATGGCGATCCGAACGCCTTGGCCGAGCCGCGATCGCCCAACGGCGAACAACCACGCCTGTTCGTGCGTCGGCAGAAGAACGTCGAAGGCACCTGTGGCGAGCAAGTCGTTAACCACCTTGAGGTAGCCAAGTGGATCTTTCGCCGCGGGAGGGCAGCGATGCACGCGCTTCGTCCACCGACTAAAGCGGCAGATGCAGGCTGGGTCGGGATCGACGATCTCAATGTGATGGCCTGCAGGCCCCAGAACACTCAGAAACTCCCGTGCTGTCAGGCTAGATCCTTCAGAGAACAATATGCTAGCCACGTTGCCTCCGGGCCGAGGTGCAACCGTTCGTGTTGTCGAACATGTCTTACCTCAAGGCGTCGAACGCCGCTTTTCAGCGGGCGCGCGCTTTTTGCGCTCCGCTGCAAAAGCTTTGTTATGTGTGCTCATGGGATAGTTCATTGCGAAAGAAATCTCCCAAGTCTTCCTTGCCACAAGAGGGCCCCACCATATTTCTCGTGATGACCGTCAGCGTGAATTCCGCCTGCCCATAAATTCTCTCTGGCGTGAGCTTCCTGACGAGCCACAGGAGGATTTTTGCGAAAAACACCGGGATGCATGTGACCTTTGGTTTGGTGCCCAGAGCGGCGAACGCTTCATGCGCAATTTCTCGATGCTTGAATATCACTGGACCTCCAAAGCTCAGTTCCTGATCATCAAGATCAATTGCATCGATACATTTACCAGCAACATCCTTTCCGGATATCGGATTGATACGGAAGTCCCCTCGACCGAAGAGGAAGACCCGACCGCTCTTGGCCATGTCCAAAAACGCGCGCATGTCCGAGAAATAACCGTTCGGGCGAATAATGGTGTAGTGGATGCCAGACCTACGGAGTTCGCTGACAAAGCGCTCTTTCGCTTGAACAATCATAAGATCCGGCATCTGGTCAGCGTGCAGCACGGACACGTACACAAATTTCTTCACTCCGCAACTGAGAGCTTCCTTGAGAAGATTGAGGTTTCCCTGATAGTCGACATCCCGATAGCGAAGACCATCTTTTTGTCGGGTAATTCCGATGGCCGAAATAACTATATCAATGTCCTGTGCAATCCCAGCCAAGGTGGACGGCTTCGTCACTTCTCCGACGAACACCTCATCAATCGCTGGTCGGGCTTGTGACAACTTCTGTTCGGAGCGAGTTAAAGCGCGTATCGCGTACCCTCTCTCCTTTGCTTCCTCAAGCAAGAAGTTGCCGAGATATCCTGTTGCTCCGGCTATTAGTACTTTTGGCATGAGTCGGAGTCCTTACACATAACGTTGGCGGATAACCAGCGGGCTTACAGCTTTTCAAGCTTGCACGGCATTTCCGGTAAAGCGCATCAGTTATCCCGTCTGGTTGATCCGCCTGGTTATGAATTGTCCCACGGTATTAGAGAATATACTATCAAGATAATGCCAACGCCAATTAATAAAAGACCAGTACTGCTTGGAATATGAACTCTGTATTTATAGTCCCATTCTTCAAAATAATAAATTAGTCCTCCGGGGATTAGCATCAGTCCCATCAAAAGCGTTTGATACTTTGCTTTAGGGAAATTTGATGGAAAATTTAATTGTATAGAGATTTTGGACTTATCTGCAAATACAAATAGAGGGATGAAAAAAACAAATATGAATAGAGGAAAAGCCAAAAGGGAGAAACCAAATACGGCGCCAGATCCATATGCTATTGCAGCTAAAATAAAGGCCACTATCCAAAGAGCTATCCAGCTCCAGAAAATAAGAGTCCATCTATTTTTTATTTTAGCCAATTTTTTCCATAGTTCCTATCGGCTTCGTTCTGTAAATGAGATAGAACCAAAACCCATTCCACAGCCCTAAAGCCAAAAAGGAAACCAAACGGACAGTTGAAGATGGAGGACCTTGAGAAAACCCCCAAGCAAAACTATTTGCGGAATAAATGGCACTGATTACAAGAATAACCAATGCCATTTTCCTTGCCCACACTTTCTTGCAAAGAATACCTATCCCTGAAATTAGAAAAAAAATATTCATTACATTTTCTCTTGCGTATGAACCTACTTTGTAGGCAAACGATTTCGCTTGAAACTCTGGATGGTGTGGGCCAAGTCCAGTTAAAGGCCACAAAATTCCAAGACCACCGGCAATGATAAGATAAATCGCTGCTATTTTAATTCCTTTTGTAGGAACCACGCTCCGTTTGTTTTGGTTATCGTCGTGCATTTACATTCCTATTTTTGTACTGGCTAACGCTACGGCTGAGAGGCGCGAGGTAACGAGCGTCCGACTCCAGCCGATTGATACTTAAAGCATCACCTTCATTACGGTTTAATCGTATGCTGGATAATTTGTATCTGGGATGTGTGAATGTTCTATAATTTTCCATTCACCATCGACTTTTTGCACCAAATACCAAAATTTTGTCTTCGGGTTCTTTTTTGCCGGATGTCTCATTTTCACCTCGACAATTAGTTCCACGGCATCCTTTTCAATGGCAAGTCCGGAATATGAGGTTGTTCCGGCTCTGTCCGTATTGGTTGAACGAATAATACTGTATTCAATCCACCAATTTTCTAGACTTCCCTCAAATCCTATAGGATAAAAGCATTTAGATAAAACGTCTCGATCACCATAATTTTCGAAATACGTTTTCAGCGTGTTTTCAGGTGATGAAAAGTCCACCAAAGGCTGAGCGCTTGCAATACTAAACTGAACAATTGCAAGGCATAGCGATAATATGAATAGGTTTGCCTTCATATAATTGAAACATAACGCCGCCTTCACCAGTTCATCTGGTGAAAGGCGTGGTTGGGAATTTTGGTCAATAAACTCAAACAGGTTATCGCTATAAACAAAACGAGCTGTGAAGAATGAAGGCCTACCCCCTTTTTCCAGGCCTTAGACAGATGATTGCTTAAACCGCTCTTTTTAAGTCCAAAAATATCGCTCTAAGACCAAAAAATGGCCATATTTTTGACCTAAACCCGCATCAAATAAGCATCCAGTTTGGTCCGACCCCTAATCGACAATCCAGAAAGAAAGCCGAACGCATGATTCATGGGCACCCCTCCGGGCCGGCTCCTATTGCGGCACCTCCGCTCGGCATGGATGCAGGCGCCTTTTCGCTGTTATTTCGTTACTTCACCACCGTGGCGATTTTCGACCGTACGGGAATGTTCACGGAATTCAGCCCAGGCGTCTGGCCGTGCAGGTCGAACTTGAGCTTCACCTGAGGCCGGAAGATCAGGCAGTGCGTGGAGCCGCCGAAATGGAACATGCCGAGTTGATCGCCTTTGCTCACACGTTGCCCCACTGACACAGTAATTTCGTTCGAGGAAACCTCCGCCATGCCTACGAAGAGGACCGCCATCAGGCCGATGTCCGGATTGTCCGCTTCGATGAAGATCAACGCCCTGCTCGCAACCTGGGTTATGTATCCCTGCGACTCGTTGGGCCCCGCCGGATCGAACCCCACCGACAAAGCTTCGGCATAGTACGATCCGTCGATCAGCCGGGTCTTCACGATCCTTCCGCTGACCGGACTGTGCCAGCGGTGGTAGCTCAAAGCACTGAGAAAGGCCTGATAAATCGTACCGCCTTCGAATTGCCCGATAAGGGGATCACCAGCCAGCATGTGGTAAAGTGAGTAAGGTTGTGATTTGATCCAGAATGTGTCGCTCCCCTTCACGTCCCTGGCGAGCCGGTAGGGAGCCGACTCGCAGGCGTTGGCAATGACCGCTTCGTCCATGGGGGAGGCCACCGGCCGTCGGCCTTTCCGGAACCGGCGAGTGAAAAAGTCATCCCAGGAGGTGAATCCGTAGTAGGGCTTTTCCGGATCGCACTGAAAATCCTCGACGAAGGTCGGCATCGCTTTTTTCGCGTCCCGGCCGAACCATCCGGTTTCGGGATTGTCATTCAGGACGTATCGAGACTCTTTCGACTTTAGGAACTCGCCCCATTGATCCAGAATCTTTTTTATCTGGCTGTTCACCTTTGGATTCAGGAAAACGGTCGTCCCTGCCGGAGTCGCCATGGGCCAGTTGATGATGGCATTAATGGGAAACCCGACCAGACCCGTCTGGTTGAATTCAGGGGCCTTGGTCATGATCTGGTTGATGAGCTGCAGCATGAGCCGGTAGTCCCTGATCTGGGGCCGGCCGGTGGGGTCTTTGCGGTACTCGGGGGTGTTGCTGGGAACCTGCTCGAACATTTGAGTAAAGAGCATGAGGAGCTCCGGGTCGCTTTCGATAAGGTTCTTGAACTCCTGAACGACAAGCGCCAGGGGCTGGGCTTTGTCATTGGTTTCCAGGACGAGGTCTTTAACCCATTGATTCAGGACTTGCTGATCGGAGGGCTGCCACTGGCCGACCTGGTAGGGAACCGGCTTTTCGGTTGCATGAGGGCTTAACTGCTGCGCCGCCGCACAACAAAAAACTGACAGGTGCAGGAGTGCAACACTTAGTAAGATCTTCTTCAATATACTCGACATATGCCATTCTCCTTGTTGAAATTAAAGATTCGGCGGCCCGGGGGGGCCACAGTAACATATTGATGAATTTTCATGCGAAAACTGGCCGATTAAGAGGCATGGATATTAGGGGACGTTCCCCGGATTCTCGGATTTGACCTCTCCCAAATGCTGCCATCTGTGCTCCTCGATGATTTGCCGTCCTCTCGTCGTAAATTCGCTTGCCGTAGAGTACGCGATGTTTAGTTTTTTCGATATCCAGACCGCGCTCATCCACAGCTCTCGCGTCCTCCAATAGCATAATATGCTCCGAGCTTTTACCGCTCTTCGTTGCTTTCCGCCCGTTATTATTTCAGGTGCAAAATAATAAGGAGCGCAGCGGATGAAAATTCATAGTGCAGCGACTTGTTCGAGTGGCCATACATTATTAGATTGCAGCAATTATTTCACATCAATCGTCTCATTAATATTTAAAAAGGTTAAAACGACCTTAGCAAATTCGATAGGTGCTTCAGTTATCAAATGGTGAGTTCCATTTTTGAATTGAACCAGCCATGCCCCAGGAATTGCGGAAGCGAGAATTTTTGAACTTTCAATTCCGACTATGTGATCCGAAGTTCCAACAATAAACATGACCTGATTAGAAATGGAAGGTAGTTGATCCATTGGGGTCTTCCAATGAATTGTAGCTAAAAGTTGCCGTATTACGGTTGGGTTGTCAGGTGTTTTACCTGTTAAAGCTTTAGCGACTTCACATCCATCTGCAGAGGTCGCGTGGATAATTGCTTTATTAAAATAGTCCGGATACTCCAGTAATAGTTCTTGGGTGATCACACTTCCCAGGAAGGGATTATGAAGGGCATTAAGGGACGTTCCTCGGATTTTCGGATTTGTTCTCTTCCAGGAGATTCCATCCGTGCTCTTCGACTATTTTCCGTCCTCTCATCGCGGATTCGCTCGCCGTCGAGGCTGCGATGTTCAGTCTTTTCGATATCGAAACCGCGCTCAGCCCGAGTTCTCGGGTCCCCCAATAACATAGCACACTTCGAGCCTGTACCATTTTTCGTTGCTTTCCGCCAGTCAATAACTCCTTGAAAGTAAGACCGAATAAACCAAGCACGCGATCCACCAACCAGTCAAAGTCGTACCCCAATTCTCGGATTCTATACTTTCGATCTAAATTCTCTTGAGCAGCCTTTAATACGGTCTCGACGAAATCCCCCTGGCCAAGGATGCGTTCATCACCTTTCATCCTGCTCTCATCGTTGCGCATGGCCCTCAATGCGGACCACCCTCCGGCGCTTCTCACCAACCCACCTCCCGTCAACTCGGGCCGGCGTCCCGCCGCAACCCCCTTCTTTACAAACTCAAGATAAAGCCTGCGGGCTTCCGGGACCTTCTTTCCAAAAAGATTAAGGATATAATCAACATCCTGAAAGCGAGGCTCGTTCTTTCCCATCAAAACGCAATGTCCGCAGTAAGGGTATTTATTTAACATTTTTATATCCTTCACGATTCTGGCTCGCAAGGGATTCAAGTGAATATAGCGCACCAGTTCCAACAGGTATGGATCTTCTTGACATAATACGGACTTGTATCGATTCTGGAACAAGTGACCATGGCGACGATGACGCCGATTGAAACTCACTGCATATCCGGTCAAAAGTTTACGCATTACCGTGGCAATAGGGGCGGTACCTGTCCTCAATAATAAGTGGAGGTGATTTGTCATAAACGCCCATGCAAAACAGGGCGTCTGACTGTCCGACAGGATATCGCCAAGTCGATCTAAAAAATCATCACGATCGGGATCATCAAAAAAAATCTTTCTTCGATTAATCCCCCTCACGATGATATGGTGCAAGGCTCCAGGAGCATCTATACGGGCTTTTCTTGGCATGCCATTTCAATAACAAATAATTCGTCTCCTGTAAACCGTAAATCCGAGGAACGTCCCCTATAGCCCTCCCCTTGAAGCCTATCAATGCGAAGCAACTAAATCCTAGTAAAGTGCAATTAAGCCAATCCAATTTAGAACAGTCATAATATTCGGAATTAGCGTGTTTCTATTTAAAGTTACTATCTATGTCTCATACTCATAACGTGGAAGTGAGGGGCCGGGCAGGGATTGCCTAAACTCTAAATAATGACCACAACCTGCTGAAAAACAATAGTTGTAAAAATGGCACGGCTTTGCCCGTTCCCTCTCCACTGATTTGTTCTGCATCTCAGTGAGTCTTAATATGGTTGTTAAATTTTTCCGCCAACTCCAAAATTGAAAGTTGAAGGCCTGCTATCTTTTGAATTGCCCAAGCTTGAAAAATTTCATCCTTACGATTCTTGTCATTAGGATGCTCTTCAATATACGATTGATAATGCGCATGGAATTCATAGATTAGGTCCTCAGTTTTTGCATCAACTCTTTTTAAACTTTCCGCTAATTTATCAGCACTTGACATGTGTTCTCCCTTTAAATGTTGGTAGCAGAACGTAGGCTTCAGCGGGAGCGGCCGCTTTTTGGCCGCGATCCGCTGAAAGCCATGGTTCTGTGCTCTTTTATATCTGATATTCTTCGATAAAATTCGGCTCTCCAATCTCCTTGGTAAATGCCGATTTTGCCTTCAAATGCAATTTTTTCCCATACATGGTGAAAAGAACCAACTCCATTTTGCGATCAGTTTGAAATGGCAATTTCATCATATTTACCGATTTATTGCCATCAATGATGAAGAATCCATAATCAATATCATTTGGCAAATCATCAGGGAACTCGATGACAGTTACCCCTAAACAAATAAGCTCAATTTTCTGAACCAGCCGGTTCCTTTGCTAATTCCGGGTGTACCTCCGCTATGGTGAACATAAGCTTCATCAAAATAAAGAATTGCCTCATCGTTGGTAACTTTAATTTCTTTTAAAGTAGAATCGTGAAATTCAATTTCTCTGTTCATGATTTACACACAGAACGTCCTGCGATGAGCAGCGGCCCAATTTCAGACAAATTTTGCAAGGCCTTTACGTAAAACCGCAGTCTTCACGCCGTCTGCTCCACCGACTGGTTGGGCGTTATTGCAATTCAAGACATTTTCGCAACCCGTAGTGAACCGAACATTTCTTTCTAACCCTAAACCTTTTTGTCGGTTCTCTATATTTGAAATCAGGAGTCGTCCTATCTGGCGAGTCAAAAATTCCAATCGCACTAAAATCAAAGAGCTTACCCAGAATGTTATTTACAGATGTATCAGACTGAATACTCGCCTTTTGGAAGTACCTGTTTATATCTTTGGCATAAAAGGAACTTTTTCCATGATCGCGAATAGCCTCAAGAACTGACTCTATATCAGGCACAAGCGCAGACACTTCATCGACCAGTTCATCTCGAAACCAGTCACTATATTCGGTTTCGGCAGCGATGAATGCTTGCCGATTCGCAATAGAGAGCTGCTGTTTTCGACAAACACGCTGAAGGCATTTTGTGAATTCAATAACATCTCGAGGTCTGAGGAATGTTCTAGCAAGTAACCAGGAAAAGGGCTTAACATTCCCTCTAATTTTATCTTTAGTTGTGATACGTCGCCAATAGTCCGTAGCTTCATTAGGTACCTGGTCCATTGAGGCACCAATGCGCAAGTTGATCATATTAAAAAGGGATGATGTCATAGGTGAACCATGCCCTATAGACCAGTCGATATCTAACCGCCTATCCTTGATTTTATTTCTATCAGAATACTGCAGTTTTTTATATATATCATCTCGCAAGAGCGCAACAGCTCTTATTGTCTTGTGATTTGCCTCACAAGTTGAATTAATCTGATCTAACGCCTTTAGCAAACCAATTAGTATATCGTTATAATCATCAGGCCTTGCCTCATAAATATCATCCAATTCATCGCAAAACAGAATATATTTATTTGCAAGATTTGCAGATCGTATCAGACATTCCTCTAAGCTATCAAGGTACCGCAGTAAGTCTATTTCTTCTTCTCTATCCTTAGTTTTTTTAACAACATGCGCTTCAACAACCTTTACACGGAGCTTCATACCCTTTTCAATTGTTGATGACAGGTAGTCAACTGCCTTTGCCTTAAGGTCAGGGCAATTCAATTCTAAAAATGCAGACAGCTGTTGACTCTCAACCGGTGGGACAGACTGGTCGCGAATCACCAATTTCGACAACTCAAGAAGTAGGATATATCGCCATACTGGAACGAACTTTGAAGCCCCAGCGAAGCGTGAATCCTGAAACTTATCGATAAGACCAAGAGGTATGTCTCTGCCGGAAATCACATCAGCTATTTGGTCATATGTATTTATTGAGGTTTTAATTATGTATGTAGATATAGCTGTTTTACCAGAGCCTTTTCTTCCAACAATCAAATGTATTTTACCGTCAATAACTTTTTTGACCTCACCCGTGTCATAAAAGTAGCGCTCTAAATTATCATACTTTGCTTCATTAGATCCAAAATCTATCACTCGTATATCGTACATACTGCCTCCTGAAAAAATCAAAGGGATTCAAGCCCAACGGGGCGTTTCACCTGCCGGCGGTGGGCTTTAACAATAAAGCTCGGATTGAAAAATCGAATACAAATCGAATGTTGCAGGCCGCAAGATATAGCCGGTCAGAGTGCAAACGCATGGTTAGGAATTTTCTCAAACTTTTTATATGTTAAAGAAATTTTTTTTGATTATTCTCAGTCCACAATGGACGCATTCATTTCTAAATGGATTTAACAAACCCCAAAAACCTTGAAAGTACCTCTCACAGCGAGGGCACTTGGTAAAAGAAAAATAAAAATATAGAAAAAATCAACGAGATAGCAAAAAGAAAATATACTAACTTAACGGCAAAATAGTTATTCTCGACAAAATTTAATATAAACATAATCGGCATCAAAATAAGAAAAAGAAAAACAGGTAGACGTTTCCTTCTCCTTAATTTTTTAATGCCGATAGTAAATCAGACTCATCTGTCATATGGCGATATTCCTAACGGTTGAGTTGTGGGGCCGGGAAGCAATGAATTAGTGAAATTAAAAATGGCACATAATTGGTATCAACCACGACTTTGAAAAAAGCCACGGTTTTTCCCGGACCCACACCAGCGAATTGTTGGGCAACCCTACTTACCCAGCCTTGGACGACGCTTCGTCGCCGCATATGATACCCGCTGCCTCGATCAGCTGGACCCATTCGTCGCTGACCTTTCTGGCTTCCAACATCACCATCAATCCCTGCCGTAGTCGCCTCAAAACAGGCCGGAGGTCTCGCGACATTTTCTCGATAGGCGCGATGGCATCAATCATCCCTTTAGCAGATCCGAGCCCCTCACGAGAAGCTGCAGACATGGTTCGAATTGCCTCGAAGAATTCACACACTCCCGCCTTCGCTTCGGGCTCGCGCTCGATCTCGGACGCGGCATGCTCGATTATGGTACGGAATCCCAGGTCAACTTCGTGGAGCTGTGATGCGAATTCGTTACCGAAGGATCGGATACGCTCGACCGGGTCAGTTAGATGACGGGCAACTCCCCTAGCGAACGACCAGTCGTGCAGCAAATCCCTTACCTTGGTTCTCGCGACCCTGGATGTCCGCCGTGGCCTCCTGCATTGTCTGTCCGATCAGTTCGATATCCTTTCCAATCGCGGTGATCGTCTCGACAAGCCTCGGAAGCGCGTCTTCCGCCGCAGCAATTCGATCAATGAACCCAGGTGATTCATCCGCGCCTTCGGAACCACCCTCCTCGACTTCCAGGACACGGGCAGCGATATCGACACCTTCAACCTGTCGATTAGCCTCAACTATCCTCGCCGCTAGCCGCGCTACGGCCTTCCGATAGTTTCCCGACGAGGTCTCTTCAAACCGCAGCTCGCGCCAGTCGTCCCACTGGAACGCCTGGACAACTGCCAGTAGATCGTCCTGCGGAGATTCGTCGTGAAGGCCGGCCACATCAAGGTAGAGCAATGGGAGCACGAGCTCCTTGATTCCAAGATTTGTTGCCTTTCTGGAGAAAAACTGCAGTTCCCTACGACATTCAGGGCTCATGAAGTACCTGGGCGTCAGCACTGGTATGAAGAAAGCAACTGAAGCAAGGCTGGAGTCGATTTTGTCCTTCCAATTGTCGCCCCATTTGATCGCGTCCTGGTCCAGAAATAGTTCGAGGGCTTCACCCGTTAGCATCTCAAATTGGCCCTTTACGTCTTTTGCCAGTCTTGAGATTCGGCCGCCTTCGGCCTCGTCATCGGCGTGGACGTAAGACCAGAATCCTTGTAAAGTCGCCATAGAACTTCTCTGACTTTCGTGGGTCAGCCCAACGCCGCCTTCACCAGTTCATCTGGTGAAAGGCGTGGTTGGGAATTTTGGTCAATAAGCTCAAGCAGGTTATCGCTATAAACAAAACAAGCTGTGAAGGATGAAGACCTACCCCCTTTTTCCAGGCTTTAGCCAGATGATTACTTAAACAGCTATTTTTAAGTCCAAAAACATCGCTCTAAGACCAAAAAACGGCCCTATTTTTGACCTAAACCCTCATCAAATAAGAATAGAGCTTGGTCCGACCCCGAATCACACTGCTGGTAAAGACCGAACATTTCCGACGATCTGAGCAAACAACTGGTCACCACTGATTGCGGATCCTTGAGACTCTGTTTGTACAAGAGCAATTCTCGAACCACAGCGGACTATTTGATCCAACACTGTCTAAGCGCCTAACGGACTATAGGTTCAGAGCTTCTATGTTGTCGACTCCGAACCAGTCGCCGACCGTCTGCATGGCCGCGGCGGAAAGCTCTTGTGTAAAGAGAACGGCCAGACGCCTCTTCGGCCTCGAACAGGTGACGTAGAAGAGATTCCGATTGCGCTCGAAGGCGGCTTCTTTGTTGGCAGGAATCTGTGCGCCCTGTCCCGCCAATTCGAGCATCTCGTTGAAGTTATACCTGTTCCAGCCTCTGCCGACGACGACGAGGACGTTCTCGAACTCGGCACCCTTGACGCCGTGCTTCGTCTCGAACGGAGAATGGCCCGACAGGTAGCGGCACAGGGCGACGATTTCCCGGTACGAAACGGCCCGGAGGTCGCCGAGCTCCTTCAGCGCTCGCGGCATGTCCTCGCCGGCCTCCGGGTCGAACTCCCGCAATTCGCGTTCGCGCCGCTCGACGGCATCGGGAACCCTCGGCCGGCGCACCGCAAGCAAATGATCCACCACGTCGCCGACCGTCGCGCTGGCTCTCAACTCGATGAGCCTGTCCATGGCCTCGGACCATTTCTTCTTGTCGGCCTGAGCGCGGATCGCCGGCACGTTGGAACCGAGTGCACGGAACATCTCCCCGTACTTCTTGGAGAGGTAAGCCTCACAGGCCGGCTCCAGAGCGTCGGCGAAATAGGCGATATGCGGATGCTCCTTGTTCGTGAAGGACTCGTTGAACGCGAAGACCGTCGGAATGCTGGGATATCCCTGCTTGCCGGCAAGCACGCGATGGGTGAGCATCAAGATCTTGGTGGTCTCGGGAGACAGATCCCAGCCGTCTTCGCCAAGACGATCGAGGACGGTCTGAAGCGCCCGGTCTGCGGCTTCGGTAGGAAGGTCTCCGCCCCAGTGGCCGCCGGTCTGACGGGCACCTGTCCAAGTGTTCGTATGAAAGATGCGGATGCTGCCCTGTTCGTTCGGATCGACGACGAATTGAGGCAGTTCGGGCCTCATGCGGTTCAGGCATTCGACGACCGTCGAAACCGACCGGAAGTTCGCCTGCTTGCCGACGACCGTCAGGCTTGGATGCTCGATCTTTCCGCATCCGTCGCCATAGATTTTCTGCCAGTGGTCGCCGAAGAAGCCGAATTGTGGCGATCCCTCCTGTCCGAGGAAGTGGGTCTTGATCGAGTCGATCCAGTCGGCGTTGGTGTCCTGATACTCGTCGATCAATATGATCGGGTACTTGTCCGCCAGGATGCGCCTGAACTTGGCGTTGTCCATGAGAGCGATAGTCAGGATAAGAACGTCGTCGTGATGGATGGAGACACGACGGTCGTTGATGCTTCTGTGCCCAAGCTCGTACTCGACGGCACGCTCGCCGAGGTCGCCGACTTCGGCGATCCTGTCGGGCCAGTGCTGGAGCTGCGGCAGCCGTTCCCGGAGTTGTCTTTGGAAACCGCTGATGAGCGACCAGCAGAATGCGTGGATCGTATTGCAATAGATGAGCGGGCTCCGGTCGGTCCGGGCGTCGATCTCGTCCTTCGCCACGTTGGTGAAGGTGATGCACGCGATCTTCTGATGCCGCTGCGGCAGAATGTGCTCGTAGCGGTCCATGAGGAAGTGGAGCGCCTTGACGAGCGTGTAGGTCTTTCCGGCGCCAGCGCCGGCTTCGACGAGGAAGCTCTCTTTGCGCTCAAGGCAGCCATACACCTCAGCGAGGGCTTTTTGGCTGGCCTCTTCGGCCGGGTTCAATTGTTCCACGACCTCAGCCATCTTGAGCCACCGCTGCTTCGGGGGCGTCGGCGGCGGCTGCCTGGACGATCGCCGCGTCCGCATCAGGAATGCCGCCAGCCGCCAGCCATCTCAATCCGTCGAGGATATAGCCGGGCGCGGTCCAGCCAGTTTCGTCGATAGCGTATTTGAGGGCGAATTGGGACTTCTTGATCTTGTCGAGCTTGTCCCATGCGCACTGGGCCTGCTCTTCGGGCGTGGCGCCTTCGATACCGAACATCGCCGGATTCGCCAGCATGAACGCGTCCTCGAAGGTGCGGCCGCACGGACCGCCTTCGGCCTCGGGCCGTTGAAAGGCGATGCGCCGGAGTTCCTTGACCTTGGCCGCGTCGTCTTTCGCCAGAAGGGCCTCGGGCGAGCAGTCGCCATCTCCGAACCAAGTGTTGAGACAGGCGTTGCTCGTGGCCGTTCCCTCATGCACCGGACAGGCGGCCCCGCCGGCGGCAGACGACGGAGTCGAGGTCCGTGATGATGAGGGTCCGCAGCTCCAGAAAGTCGAGAAGGTCGAAGAATATGTGCGCGTAGGCGCCACCGACTTCCATGGTCGTCATGTACTGGCTGGACAGCTTGGGCGCGTCGGGCTCGGCCTCCTCCAGCTTTTCGATGATCACTGGCAACAGCAGGCGCTCGCTGGTGCCTTCGATCAATATGGCCTTGTCGGCGAAGAACAGGTCGCAGCGAGTCAGCGTCAGATACTGGTGGAGAAACCTTCTGTGGTCTTCCGGCGTTTCGCGCAGCCCCTCGCGCAGGTCCTTGATCTCGGTCTGGCGAACGCCACCGGCGGCGGTCGGGAGGAAATACCGGATCGCCTCGAAGCCGGCGGCGTTGGCGACGTGGGAGGAGTGCGTCGATACGATGAACTGGACCGGCCAGGGCAAGGGAGCGCCCTCCTGGTCGCTGAGCTGTTGAGCGATCTTCGATACCTGGCGGATGAACACTTCCTGCATCTGGGGATGCAGGTGGGCCTCGGGTTCCTCGATGAACACGAGGTGGACGCCGGGAGCGTTCGGTTCCGCGCGGAAAGTGCGATAGAAACTGACGATCCGAAGCAGGATGAAGATGAGATTGCGTATTCCGAGGCCGGTATAGGATTCCGGCAGCAGGATTCCGTGATGGCCCGCGTATCTCACCTTGGTGTGGCGTGAAAGGAGGCGTTCCACGTCGAGCGTCGTCTCCGTCTCCAACTCGGAACCGTCGAGGCCGGGATAGCCGAACGTGCGCAAGGTCGGCATCAGCTTCCGCAGCTCGTCTTTGAAGCCGCCCTCGATCGTTTGCTGAATGTCGCGCACGGCCTCTTGCAAAGCTTGAGCGATGGCTTGGTCGGCCTGATCGGCGGTCGGCGATTTCGCGGCGGTGAAGAGACCTTCCAGGATTTTGGCCAGAACGTCGGTGTCTCTCGACGTGTCGTCGTCGAGCCCGCGTTGGGCGTTCACGAAACCCGTCTTCAGGAGTGACCGGAGCGCACTCACGGTCATCTGCTTGCGGTTGGTAGCGTCGTTAGGGTCTTCGGCCCATATGCTGGCGACGAAGAGAGCGGGCACGCGCTCGCGGAGCAGTTGGAAGAAGGCGAGCCGGTCCTCGTCGGTCAGGTCGCCGGCCGGCTGATCGGCGAACAGCGACTCGATGGCGCCGTCGCGCAACTCGTAGCGCGCCACGACGAGCGCTTCGTTGCAGTCGGGGTCGAGGTCGATGACGAAGTCGCTGAGAGGGCCAAGCTCGGGCTGTTCGGGATCGTATCGGAACAGGAGTCGCAGCTCGATGCTCGGAATCAGAGCGCGAACCTCATCGTCTTGCCGGCCCGCGTTCTTGGCCTTGAGCGCTTCGCAAAAGCCGTCATATGAGGCGTTCGAGAAGTCTTCGATCTGGAATTTCGGGTTCTGATCTACGAGAAACCGGCGGATGGCCTCCGAAAGCGATGTCTTGCCGCTGTTGTTGCGGCCGACGACGAGAGTCGTTTGGTCTTCCAGCACCAACTCCACGTCGGCCAGAAGCCGGAAGTTTCTGACCGTGACTTTGTGGATGTGCATGTTGGTCCCTTACGATCAGTTAAGATTTTGCCACATAACGTTTCCGGGTGAGGTGCGGCCCTCGATCCATAGCGAACCAAAAGCCTATAC
>CAVYNY010000010.1:0-825486 GCA_963769935.1 uncultured delta proteobacterium
AGTGACCAATTCTGCGGCAGTAACAATTCCGTCATACCCGCGAAGGCGGGTATCCAGACAGTTCCGGGGATTTTTACGATTTCATCAAAGTTAGGCCGCAGATTAAAAAGGTGCAAAATTTTTTGATATCTCTCGCAGAGCACGCCGAGGTCGCAGAGATAGATTCGATATGCATACTGTAACATTGGGACTTTCGTCCCGTCAAAAAACCAACAAGCGGTTGCTTGAAGCCTTTAAGGGAAAAGCGCAGGGAGAATTTATCAGTTTCGAATCGCCTGCCCTCCTTTTCAAGATGCTTTCCGGCAATCGAGGGGAGCTGCTCAAGATCATGACCGGTGCGGGGGCAATTTCAATTCGAGAAGTATCGCGCCGCCTGGGCCGTGATGTAGAAGCGGTACATGGTGATGTTCAAATGCTACTGAATGTCGGCATTTTGAAGAAAACCGATAAGGGCCAAATTGAATTTCCCTTTGATGCTTTAAATGTGGATTTCATGCTGAAAGCAGCTTAAAATTGTTAGGCTGGCAAGAAAGTTGAGAAGCAGAGGGACTTTCCATTCCCAAAA
The DNA here is from genome assembly GCA_963769935.1 of uncultured delta proteobacterium. Lineage (GTDB taxonomy): Bacteria > Desulfobacterota > Desulfobacteria > Desulfobacterales > JAFDCJ01 > JAFDCJ01. The sequence continues at coordinate 566 of CAVYNY010000010.1, forward strand.
AACTGGGTTTCAAATCTTGATTAGCGATTAAACGGTGGATTTAAGTTTTTTTTCATAGCTTTTATGGTTCATGAATGGTGATCGAGTATAAAGGTCCTATATATAGTATTGGAAGTTGGAAATAATTTAAACTTAATTCAATTAGGTATTTAATTCGTTGTTATCGCTTTTCTCATTATTCAATTAATCCTTTTTCGGAAGATACAGTCACGGTGTATTGAATTAAGCTGCAATCCACCTAAATTATATGTTTTGTATTACATTGAATATGTTTGACGCGAAAGTAAAAAACCAGGTTACGAAGCCCTTAAACCATTAGTTCATTTTTTCTCCTTTTGCTTTTTTATTTATTTTGTTTCTTTGCCATTGCTGCTCTTTTTTTGACGGTAACAGATAACAATCGGGATCGAACTGACAGGAATAAGCAGGCGGTTCGCGTATAGTCCCGAGGTAATCGAAGGTCGGTGGCCAGCAGCTCATCCCAGGACGTTCGGCCACTACCCTATAAACGAAATGTATAGGGTGTAAATCAAATGACGCCATCTCAAAAAGAATTGTTCAGGTGGGCAGACCAAATACCAGCGACATCATGGATCGATATATGCAACCGTTCACCCCAACAAGCAGCGGAGGCCGTCGGTGCGGTATGGGATGGTAAATCTTTCAAAGTGCCTTTGTTAGGTGTCCAATATACAATTGATCCCGCTAATCAGCGAATCAAAATGGCAAATAATGCTGATCATCCTGTCAGTTATCAAGCTGGAATTGTACTGTTAACAACCTTATCTATTTCTAAAGGAGTGCCACCAAGTGGACGGATGGCTGTGCCACAGGAACTTCCGGGTGGACGGATGTTTTTTACCGGAGCTCATGCGGTTGCTACTGGAGCGTTGGCTAAACGGTTCGAAAAAGATTCGGATCAATTGCTCAAACGCGCCCTAAGAATCGGCGGTGAATTGATTGAAGATGCGGATATCTCGATTCGACTACCTGGGTTGCCTTACGTACCACTATACATTTTATATTGGCGAGGAGATCACGAGATTCCTGCCAGGGCAGTGATTGGAATAGATGACAGAGCACATTTTCACCTCGATTTGGCTGGAGTCTTTGCTTTAACCAACATACTTGTATTCAAATTTTGTAGAGTTGACTGAGATTGATTGAACCAGTTGTTGCGATTATCAAATCCAGCGGGAGTGATTTGGAAGCGCCGAACCAGCAGCTGCAGCAGACCGCGATAGATCGCCGCGGCTGCGAAGCCGCTAAACGTTAGGCTCCTCAGAGAATCATCTCAATGAATGCGACCATTAAAATCAAAAGAACGACTGGAATATATTTCATAATCGTCCTGTTTTGTATCGATGCTGCCATTTCACTAACACTGTTACTGAAAGGAACACAATATGTTGCGATCAATGGAATCGGACTATCAGCAGATTTGGTCGCCATCGCAGGAATCTGGTCGATGAGAAAATGGGGGGCTGCATTTACTATAATTGCATCTGGGAAGGGCTTGGGGCAGAGCATTATGACACTCCAGCTTGCATACTTAAACATTTATAAACATGATTTGTCTTTATACTATTCTTTCGACAGGGTAGTGCTGCCTTTTCTAACGATTGGAACCGACATTTTTATAATGATTTACCTTTTTAGGGGGATATTCAGAGGGCGTTTTGAATAAAGATTTGTTGCGTGTGGTTGTATAATGGGAGAAGAATAATGGCTCGAACAAAAGAAGAGTTTGTTCAAATCATAAAAGCATTACGCGACTTTGTAGCTTCCAATGAATCTAAGGAATGTTCATGTCCCAATGTGAGATGTGAATTTAGAGTCCGGGGTCGGGCCACAGCAACAAATTGATAAGGAACGGATGATTGCCAATTCTGCCCTCTGAAATTGGCCTATATTGAGCTTTTCGAGGGCAAAAAGACCATTTTTCTCTGATAATCATGGCGAGAGCAAACCGACATTATATTCCGGGGTACATTTGGCATACCCCAATCAAACAAAGTAAGAAAAGGTTTAACGGGGTAAATAACCCATCGATGCCATAAAAGAAAATTCCTTCTCAAATTCTCAAAGGATGGCCATCGCTATATGCAGTGGCTTTATCAGGCCAGGAAGCGGTATGGATTGGCGAATCTGAACTATATGATTACCTCAAATCACATTCATCTGATAGTTGTTGATACGGGAACCGCACCCCGTTGCGATTAGAAAAGTAAGAAGGATTCGGACAAGGTACGGTGGATATCAGTTAGTCAAATACGGAAGGAGTGAGGATATGTTACTGCAACACTTTGTTCTATCCTACTCACGCTATGATACGGATCTCGTTGAACGTCTGCGCATTGATCTTGATAATGCTGGGATTCCCGTTTGGAAAGACGATCGAAATATCGAACCGGGGACACCGAACTACGACAAGGCCATCCGTCAAGCTCTACGAGAGGCTTATGCTGTTTTATTGCTTGCCTCTCCACGCATTCCCAACTCCAATTTTGTGCCCGACGAAATTAGCGTAGCCAACCAATATGAGCGGCACGTAATTCCCGTCTGGATTGATGGCGAAAACTATATCGCCTGCATTCCATTGGGGATGGGCAAGTATCAGTACATTGATGCCCGCAGGGAGAGTTATCGACATGGCCTGGCGCAGCTAATTGACCGAGCCAAGCAATTAGTCGATGAACAGACGCCTAAGCATCAGGTCGTGCCGAAGCTCTATAGGAACCACATTACGGTCCCCAACCACCTTCTGACGATACTTCCCCACACGCCATTTTCTCCTACACGTGATATTCTGCCAGATTTCGGCGCAGACGGGATTGCAGACATCCAGGACGACGATGCAATTGTCATTAACCCTAAAGCCTATCTCACCCTGAAAGCTCTGCTGGACGATCTTTACATGCACTATTTACGAGAGCGGTTCAGCCCTCTTGCTTATGGTAAGGACTGGCTTCTGCAAAGGCACCTCCGAGCTTATCCACAGCTCGCCGTGCCATGGAGTTGGTTCGTTGCTGAGGGATGCAAAGCAATTGCGTTCGAATGGGCGGAGCGAGTTTCGTTGCAGGAATGTGGGCTGGAGGCAGGGGATAGCTGGGAAATAGCCGAATTGGAAAAGACTGATAAGCGAGGCACAGTTATCAAGAGTGAAACGATTTGTGTACTTTGTCGGGATAAGGCCATTATCGATGCTGTTATATCTGATGACCTCGGCAAAGAGATCTATTATCAGCTTCAAGCGAAAAAATCCTTGGCTTGGGTGGAACTTGATGCCGTCAGTCCCCAAGACTTTCCCCACCTTGCCATCATCAAAGCGCCGAATTTGGTGGAAACTCAGAGAATTCGAGTGCTGAGACAAACGTAGGAAGGCCCGGGGGTCATTGGAATTGGGGGTCTGGGGTCAGGCCTAATGCCGTTAACTTAAAAAGAAGGTAGAAGATTTGCAACGCGAACTAACGCCATCTAGAATCCTGACCCTGGATATTGCACGGTTTTACGCCATGGCCCTGGTCTTTTACGGTCATTTTGTCGAACGGGTGATGTATTTGCACCATGCGACCGCGGCTTTGCAGTATAAATTCATTTACTCGTTTCATATGGTGGCCTTTTTTGTGTTGGCCGGCTATGTGGCCAAGGAAAGTGATCTGCAGATACCCTGCAAGAGCTTTTTAAAGCATCGCTTTCTGTCGCGCCTGTTGCCCTTTCTCTTCTTTACCCTCCTGTTTATGATCCCGCCGGCGTTCGTTTCGGGAGAATTCTTCGGTTTGCCCCTGCCCAGCGTGAAGGGGTATATGACCGGGCTGGAGGACACTGCTTTCGGACTGCCCTTGTTTTGTGTGCCGTCCTGGTTTCTGATGATGATCTTTTCGGTTGAATTGGTGCATTATGCCGCCTTCCGCTATTTGAAATCCGATGCCAAAATCCTGATCGGGGCCGCGTGCTTTTATGTCGTAGGCTATATCCTGAACTGGCAGATTCAATTCCTCGATCCAACCAAGGGCAGGGTTGTGGGATGGAACTACCTTTTCATTCATGAAGCGATCACCATGTATGCATTTTACTTAGTAGGGATTTATATGCGGCACAAGGGATTCTTCATGAAAAAAGTGCCCGCCAAATTATGGGCGCCGGCCATGGCAGCCGCCTTTCTGTTGGTTCTGTTCACTTATGAATTGAACACCGGGCATTTCACCTTCGCTCCGTTAGACGCGGTGGTCATCATGATGGCCTCGCATGGACATTTTCTCTGGTTCCCTTTTACCGCGATAGTTGGTTCTCTGCTGCTCCTTTTTCTCGCCAGCGCAACGCCGGCCCAAAAAACCATTCTCTGGATGGGACGCAACACCTTGCTCCTGATGTGCTTGAACGGCATTTTTTACCATTTTTTCAATCCACGGGCCGCCGTCTGGATCTCCCATGCATTTGCAGTCACCCCCTGGACGCTGACAGGCATTGCCGTCGCAGTGACCGTGGCGAGCATGGCTTTGTGCATGCCTTTGATGTATCTGTTCAACCAATATGTCCCCGAGCTGGTCGGCAAGCCCAATGCCCGCAGGGCTTTGCAAAGCCGCCTGGCTGTGGCGCAGGAAAATTAAAAGAAGAAAGATCCATCGACAATTGAATATGGAGATGCCTCATTATGGGGGCAGATAAAGGACGCACCCAATATGACGCGCGTCCAGCAGATTGTGCATCCTATCCATATTTACACAAAAAGGATTTTGTTTTTAGGTTAATCGGCGTAGTGAATAATTATTCAATTTGCCCCATTGTCTAAAATGTGAATCGACACAGAATAATTCCATGCACTCGGTAGGGAATTCCGCTTCGCTCCATTCCGGCCGGTGATGGTCATGTTATAAATTTTAGGTGAGACATGAAAATTATCAGGAAAGAAAATTCGCCTCAATATGTCAGAGACAATATTCGAATGATGATTTTGCCCTATCTGTAAGTGAAGATCCGAATGACAATAAATTTATCGAAGGAAGGAGGGGAAATGAAAACCTTTTCCGAAAAAGTGTACGATCTATTAAGAAAGGTGCCTAAAGGGCGGGTAACGACCTATAAAGAGATTGCCCATGCGCTAGAAACCAAAGCCTATCGAGGGGTCGGTCAGGCCATGAAAAGAAACCCCTACGCGCCCGAGGTTCCCTGACACCGGGTTGTTGCCACATCCGGTCGGATTGGGGGATTTAAGGGGAAGACATCGGGAGCCGCTATACAGGAAAAAATAAAAATGCTCAAAGACGAAGGGATCGAATTCCACGGAGAAAGAGTAAAAAATTTTGAAGAAATTCTTTTCCGATTATCCTAATCTTGTCCTTCACTTCGGAGGAAGATGGTGGATTAATTGACTTAATTCACCTTGATGTGCCGGACCAGGACTACGAAGGTGTAAACCAGGGTTGGGAAAAATACTACTGGACCCCTTGGCGCACCTATTTGACAAGCATATAATGGCCATAGTTTTCTGGCCCCTCAACCCCACGTTGAGCCTTTTCACCTTTAAATGGAAAGCCAAAATATCATGGGCAGTGCCCCAGGTCCGGATAATCGGTAATCAAGACATCCACAGGCCATTGGCAATACCTTTCAAGATCATCCCGGGTGTTGGGCATAAACAACACCACCTCTACTCCGTTGTCCCGGGCTTTCCCGGCTGCGTGCCGGGTAATCACCTGCGTTGGGCCGGCCACTGCCCTGGCTTGCGCTTTACGAGCCGCCGATAGAGGGCTGCGCAGCTGTAGTTTGGTAAGCCAGCGGGCCTTGCCTTGAGGGCCGTCCAGGTGAAATTCTCCGAAACGCTGAAAGCCGGATAGGACAACACGGGCACATAGTTCATCGTGAACGCCGAGCGATAGGCCGCCAGGCTTTCCGGCGAAGGCCCCTCAACATAAAGACGATTTGACAAGCCAGCGGCCTCCCAACGCGTGGATATGGCTTTGGCGTAATCTTCGGCATTTGCGGTCAGGTCACCGCCGATTTTGACGTCCAGATACAGCATCATTTCCGGCGCCTGCTTCAATGCCTGGAAGACTTCATCCAGGGTCATGATCGGCTCGGCTTTCGGATGGACCTGTGGAAAATCAGACTCCCGAACTCCCCCACAGAGGTATTGGGATTGAAGTTGAACCGGAGATTTGGGAACGGGCCACGCTAACAGACTATAATTATAGAGAATGAGCTCACTTGTACCCCTTTTTAACTGGGGTAGGGAGTGAATCTTTTTCCCAAAATGTAAAAGTGCTAATGGGTGGCATGGCATTGGGACGAAAGGACCTTGAAGCGGGAGAATCGTTTCAACTTAAAGAAGCGCAATATCCCTATATTGCTCATTTTGGGCGAAAAAGAGCGAAATAGGCACCCAAAACACCTGTGTTTGGGATCAAAACTTTGAAAATGCAACGACTTAGCTTGGCCTGGCCCGTCCCCCTGAGACTGACCCAGCGGGCCATTACACGCAAGCTGGGCATCAGCCTCAGCACCGTGAAGAAATATCTGGAGAACCCTGAGCTATCACTAGCTTCTGCAGCCAAACGCACCCGCAAAAGCCTACTGGATCCTTTTACCGACAATATCGAAACCTGGCTCAATGAGGATCCGTTCTACAGCGCTACCTGTATATATTACCGGCTTGCGGCCCATCGGGTTTTGCGGCAGCTACGAGATCGTCAAGCGCATGGTCGGCCAAGTATTATTTACCTGTCCCTATTTTCCTTTTCCTTGCTCAGACAGGATATGGTCTTGAGGGGGCAGGCCAAAATATTGCTTGACATTTGGCCTACCGATGGTAAATTAGCTACCGTCGGTAGATTTAATGCCAGCGGTAAATGAAGATTTGTGTTTTCCCCACTTCAAAAACCGAAAAATTGGAGCGATCATTTGAACAAAAACAAACCTGTCAAAGATATAATCCGGGCAAGAAAAAAGCGCGAAAAAAAACATCGCGTCGAAAGCATTATAGATTCGGCGAAAAGAGTTTTTTTTAAAAAAGGTTACCTCAAAGCGACTATGGACGAAATTGCACGTGGTGCCGAAATCACGAAGCCAACCATCTATCAGTATTTCAAGAACAAGGACGATCTGTTTTTTTCTTTGATGACGCCAGTGATTGATGACGTCGGCGTTCAACTGGAAAAAATTTGGAAAAAACTGGAAAACTCGCAATACAAATCAGGGGAAAAAATTCTAAGAGAGATGTTTCAAGCATTTTACCACTCCTACGAACTTTCACCTGATATTTTTCGAATCGTCCAAATGTTTCAGCAAACCAATTTGGTTTCAAAACTTACCCCGGAAGTTGGGGATGCAATGAATCGCAAGGGAAGAAACAATTTTCAATTAGGCCGCAAAATCCTGACCACGGCGATGAAACGCGGCTTGATAAAAAAAATGGACACCAACAGTCTCGTTGATTTGTTTTGGGGGCTTACGGTTGGGGTTATCCAATTGGAAGACATCAAAAAGGACGACCAGTTTGACCACCGTTACAAAAGGTCAGTGTTGGGCCTCGCTGAGAATATTTTTGTTGAGGCGTTGAATGTTAAATAGGGGACATAATCGAATGGCACGAAACAACAAGATTCGTTTCAAAAAGAAACCGAGGGGGTAAAATCGTTGGCCAATTCAGAGAACAACTCCGGAATTTCGATAAAAGGCTACTACACACCAAGCGATATTCCCAAGGGACATCTGGACGATATCGGCGAGCCCGGCACATATCCCTTTGCCCGCGGCATCAGCGCCAAACGCCCAGGTGGCTGGATCCAAAGAGAACTATCGGGAGAAGGAGAGGCGCAAAGATCTAACGAGCAACTTCTGTATTTAATCGGAAAAGGACAAACAGGCATTGATGTAATCGGAGATAGTCCGACAATGGGTATGGTGGATCCGGATCATCCCATAGCGGCAAATGCCGTTGGGACCCAAGGCGTTTCCCTGTGCCGATATCAAGACTATATCGAACTCTTCGAAAATATTCCGTTGGATAAAATATCCGTTTCCAGCTCCGTCCCCCCGCTTTTTGCCATGACCGGGCTTTATCTAGCGGCAAAAGCAACCGGCGTTCCTACGAAAAAACTCCGCGGTTCCGTATTGCAGCCCCCGTTTTATGCAGAAGACTGTGGATACGCAAATCACCTACCGATTAATCTGCGAATTCGTCTCTCACTTGACTGTATGGAATTCGCATCCAGAGAAATGCCCCGTTTTCATGCTTATATCGAAGATACCTATTTCTTCAGCGAGTCCGGCCTGAACGCAGTCGAAGAGATGGCGCTGGGATTGGTTGAAATTCGATATTTGATCAGGAAGATGATGGAACGAGGGATAGATGTGGACCAATTTGCTCCGAGAATCGCCATTTTGGTGAATTGCGGCATGGATTTTTTCGAAGAAGTCGCAAAAATTCGGTCTGTGCGGCGGATTTTTGCGCAAATGATGAAAGAGGAATTTGGCGCAAAAGATCCCAGATCCATGGCGGTAGTCATTGCCTCCCACACCTCCGGTTTGTCTCTTACGGCCCAGCAACCTTTCGGTAATATCGTCCGGGGAACAATCCAGGCGCTGGCACTGGTTATGGCTGGGGTTCAAGCTCTGGAGATATCGGCGTTTGACGAAGCATTTCGAACTCCCAGTAATGCATCTCACCTAATCGGGCTGCGAACCCAACAAATCATCCACCTGGAATCGAAAGTGGCGGACGTTGCCGATCCATTAGGCGGTTCATATTACGTGGAATCGCTGACCGATGATATCGAAGGACGTATCCGGGATATGGTTCGGGAACTAGAATCGATGGGCGATGCAGCGGAATTAACGGAACGAGGATATTTCAAAAAACTCTTTCATAACGCCATGGAGCGATATGCCGGAAAGATCGGTTCGGGGGAAATCCAAAAAGTGGGATTGAACGTCCACCGGATTCCGGATGAGGAAGACACGATCCTCCGGGACCTTGCGGAGGAGAAGATCGAACCCTGCTGGAAGCGGATCGATGAAATCAAGGAATTCAGGAAACGTCGGGATCAGGAAAAGGTTAAAGACGCTTTGTCAAAAGTTGTAAAGACGGCCCGGCGGCCGAACGAGAACCTGGTGCCCGTGGTGGCGGATGCCTTGATTGCAGAGGCAACCATGGGGGAGATCACCGGGATGATGCGGCTTGGGTATGACATGGATTATGATCCATTCGGGCTGATCGAACAACCATTTTGATTCAAACGGGCAAGGAAATGGGGCGAGTGATAGAATCTCTGAAAGGAAAAAACGCATTGATCACAGGCGCTGCCAGGGGAATCGGCCAGGTTGTCGCCCATCAACTCGCGCGAAACGGGGCATGCGTAGGACTTATCGACATTCTGCCGGAAGTTCAGTATTCGGCGAGCAAAGTTGTCGAAACGGGAACCAACAGCGCCTGGGCTATTGTGGATATTTCCGACCCCTGTCAGGTAGATGCGGGGGTGGAGGAGATTCGTTCGAAGATCGGCGATATCGATATCCTGGTCAATAACGCAGGGATAGTAAACAACATCGCTCCATTGAAAGAAATGACGCATGAAGCGTGGAACCGGGAAGTGTCCGTCAATCTTTCCGGTGCGTTTAATATGATTCAAGCGGTTATTCGTCCTATGGCGGAAAACAAATGGGGCCGAATTATAAATGTCTCTTCTCTCGGTGCCTCAGGTGGGCTGAAATTTCAGGCCGCATACGCAGCCAGCAAAGCCGGATTGCTGGGTCTGACCAAAACCGTTACGTTGGAACATGCTTGTGACGGCATCACCTGCAATGCAATCCTGCCGGGTATGATTCAAACGGAAATGGTTCAACGGATGCCTGATGAAATCATCCAAAATGCAAAGGCCGCAATTCCGAGCGGGCGATTTGGAAGAATGGAAGAAGTGGCTGCGCTGATCGCTTTTCTGGCAACGGATGAAGCAGGATTTATCAACGGCGCTGAAATTCATATTGACGGCGGTATGCGATTGAACCAGAGCAGTTTAGGCAGTCGACAGAAAGTATCCAAAAAACCCAAATGACATGAGGGCTTTTTTGTTTTTTTTAAAGGAATGGGGAAATGTATCGCAGAAAATTTCGCGAAGCCTTCCCGTAGGATTTTGATGATGGGCCTTTGGGCGCATCGGAACCCCTTTTGAACCGGAATTAAAAATGCGAAAGATACGTGTACTGATCGGCACTCTCGGTATGGACCAGCATGAGGTTGGCGCGATTGCCGTGGCACGAATGCTGCGGGATGCCGGAATGGAAGTTATTTATATTTCAAAATTCAACTTGCCGGCAGGCATTGTGACAACAAGTCTGCAGGAGGATGTGGATGTCATCGGCCTCAGTTGCCATTCGTGGGAATATCTGCACTACGTTCCGGATTTGTTGAAACTGCTGAAGGAGAACCAGGCAGATATTCCTGTCGTGTTGGGCGGATCTGTCATTACTCCGCAGGATCAGCGAGAGTTGATGGAAATGGGTGTTTCGGCATCATTCGGTTCCGGCGCGGAAGAGAATTGCATTGTAGGCAAAATTCGTGAGTTGGCCGGATAACCCGGGAGTTCGATTTTTAATACCTGAATTTTGCACGACGAATCAGAATGAAAGTAGAAACCATCTGGGAATCCTTTTATAAAGGGAGCCAAGCAACTCCCACTTAGATCATGTCCTCGTTTTTTCCGAATGAAACCCCAGTACAACGGGGCTTCAGGAATTAAGCCAATTTTTACAGAAAGGAAAAATTATGAACAAGGATTTGCAGGAAAATTTACTTAGGAGAGCCACCATTGGAGATTTGGTTGCTCGTTCAGCTGTGCGTTTTGGAAATAGAATCGCATTGGTGTCGGGAGAAAAACAGGTAAGTTTTAAGGAGTTGAATGAACAGAGTTGTCGAGCAGCAAACTCATTTCTTGCGCTCGGCATTAAACGAGGTGATCGAGTGGCGTTTATGACGCACAACTGCCTGGAGTTTGTCTACCTGAGACTCGGTCTGGCAAAAATCGGCGCGGCTCCGGTTCCACTGAATTTTATGCTCAAGGGTGATGAGATTGGTTTTATCCTCAAGCACTCGGAACCTGCCGCGTTCTTTGTGGAAGACAGCCTAGTTGAAACCGTTTTACAGGTCAAGGGCGAGCCGTTTGAAATCAACACATTTGGTGTTTTTGATTTTGGCGCAGAATGCCAGATGCCTGAAGGGTGGATTAAGGCTGTTGATCTTGTTGATTCCAGTGTCTCTGCAAAAGAGCCTGAAGTCTTGGTTGAATCGGACGATATGGCAACTCTGATGTACACGACAGGCACAGAAAGTTTTCCAAAAGGGGTTATGACGTCTCATTTGAATTATTTCATGAGCATGTTTCATTTCTCCTCTGACTGCGATTTCAAGAACGACGATACGCTGATTATCGACATTCCCCTTTTCCATGTTGCAGGGACGACGATCCTGATGGCCTCCATCAGTTTTGGATCAAAGGCTATTCTGGAATATGCTGCGGACCCGAAGGTCACGTTGCAACGAACCCAGTCGGAAAAAGTCACTACCTGGGTCTATCCACCGACTTTATATCATGCGCTGCCGACAGTTCCAGGTTTTGAGAATTTTGACATCTCCTCCCTGAAAAAGTGTATCTGTTTCGGTGCTGTGATGCCGCAAGTGGTCTTGGAGAACTGGATGAAGATCAAGCCTGACATTCAATGGAGAAACTACTGGGGACAGACTGAAAGCTCCCCTGTTGGCACAACCTCTATTCCTAAGGAGTTTTCCCAAAAAATCAACTCCATTGGCATTCCAGATACCGGTGTGACTATAAAAGTGTTTGATGATGAAGACCAGGAACTACCTCTCGGGGAAGTGGGTGAATTGGTTATTCGGGGACCTGCCGTCATGAAGGGATACTGGAAAGATGAAAAAAAAACGCAGGAGACCTTAAGGAATGGCTGGCTGCATACAGGTGACCTTGGGTACCAGGATGATGATGGATACATCTTTTTCGTTGATCGGAAGAAGGATATGATCAAATCGGGTGGCGAAAATGTGTCTTCTCAAGAAGTCGAAGCCATGCTGCTCAGAAATCCAAAAGTCGCTCAGTCCGCCGTTATCGGGACTCCCGATCCATACTGGACTGAATTGGTAACCGCCTTTGTCTTGCTTAAACCGGAAAACCAAGCTACGGAAGAGGAGATTATCGATTTTTGTAAAGAAAATATGGCGGGCTATAAAGTCCCTAAAAAGGTTGTCTTTGTAGATAGTTTCCCCATGTCGGCTACCGGAAAGCTGCTCAAACGAAAGGTGAAAGACGAATACATTAAAGCAAACTAAGACAACACTTGTAGTAGGTGCGTTTGCACAATAACACTTTTAATGAATTTGACTTAAAAACAAAAGAGAGGAATAATGTCTGAAAAAACAGTTCTTTATAAAACCGACGGGAGACTGGCCATCATCACCTTGAACCGTCCCGACAAATTTAATTGTATTCGTCCTCCGATGACCGAAGAGCTGGAAGATGCACTCAAACAGGCCAATGCAGATAGAGAGGTTCGAGTGATCATTCTCCAGGGGGCGGGTAAGGCTTTTTGTGCGGGGTTTGATTTTTCTGAGAACCTTGATCATTTCAAGAGCTGGGGAATTGATGTGACAGGTGAACAATGGGATCCGGGTGTCGATATGATGGGTGTCACCAATCCATTTACCGGGCCGGTGCCAAAATTTATGGGAATCTGGAGAGGTCCAAAACCGGTAATTGCCAAAGTTCATGGCTGGTGTGTGGGAGGGGGCTCAGACATGGCGCTGCTTTCAGATATCATTATCGCTGCCGAGGATGCAAGAATCGGAACTCCATACTCCAGGGTTTGGGGTTGCTATCTGACAGGGATGTGGATTTATCGCCTGGGACTGACAAAGGTCAAAGAGCTGGCGTTAACAGGGGATTGTTTATCTGGAAAGCGGGCCCATGAAATCGGTTTGATCAACCGGGCAGTCCCAGCTGACAAGCTGAATGAAGAGGTTCTTGCCTGGGCCAATAAGATGGCTCAATGCCCCACCACCCAATTGGCGGCGATGAAACTGATTGTAAATCAAACGCTGGACAATATGGGACTTCAGTCTACCCAGACCCTGGGTATGATTTTGGATGGGGGTATGAGAAATACGCCGGAAGGGTTGGCGTTTGTAGAGCTGGCAAAATCCGAGGGCGTGGGCGCTGCCATCGCTAAACGAGACGGACCCTTTAATGATTACTCCATGGGCCCCAAGGAGAATCAACCTTTTGGTGTCCCGGAGATGTTGTAATTTTTTTTAACCTGTCCGCCTGGGGACAGCCGGTCCCTCAGCTATTCCAAACCCTGACTCAATGGAATTGCTATGTTTCTTGAAGGTAAGAAAATTCTGATCACCGGTGCTGCCCGTGGGATTGGCCGAACCATGGCTCTGATGATGGCAGACGAGGGCGCAGATCTTGGATTGATTGACCGAAATCCCTCCGTTGAAGAAACGGCTGAGGAGATCCGTAAAAAAGGAGGTCAGGTTGAGGCCGGAATACTGGATATTTCAAAACCGGACCAGGTAAATGTAGAAAAGAAATGGGTGTCACCCATTAAAGGGTGGGTCAAGAGAAAAAACACCCCCTTGATCAAAAAAACCACTTTTTGATTGACCGTTGATGGATTCCTGAAAAGCCCGACTCATATGTTGACTATTGAGCGCCGGTAAGGATCTACGAGGCTATTAATTCAAAGATAATTTCAGGCTTTTTAGGAATCCATCAACCTTATCGCTTGCTCAGCCAGTCTCGTTTTTTCGCCCGGTTCGCGTCCGCTATTTCGTTCTTATAGGTTTACGGATAGTATTTTCTGATCCGCACCAGTCACCCATCAGGTTCAAGGCGTTTGTGCTTTAAGCCCACGGCTTGAAAACACGGCCCCTGGTCCGCTTGGACCCCAGAAATTCTTCGGTACCATACCGTGTTCAATTGGATGGGTTACAAATCTTGTGGTTATTAGCCAACCCCTTGTGGACTCACGGCATAGGCGAATCAGGATCTAAAACGATCACGGCCTGGTTATTTGTGGGTGCAGCAGCTGCCAATCACATCTGGTGGTTTATTACCAACCGGATGAACCAGACAGGAAAAACTATGGGGTTTTACGTAAATGCTGTGCTGTATTGCAATTTATCAAGCCTGCTGGTTATCCGCAAACGTTCGCAATAGGAAATGAAATGGAGAATTAATGGATCCTGAAAAAATAATAAATGGATTGTCAAAAGAATTAGCTTCCGAATTGAAAGCAATGTCGAAAGCCAAAGATATTAATGAAAAAGAAGTCCATAGTCGTATTGTGAAGAATTTATGTGAATCTTTGGGTGTCTTCTTTGATTTGGCAAGCGAAATGATGCCTTTTGATTTTGATGGTGATTCAGATAAAGAAGATATCCCTTTTTGAGGGAACGTTCGCACAGTTGAAATGCCACAAACAAAATGCCGGCTGCGAGCCAGTCGGTCAAGAAGACCGGGTACGCGCAGCGATCAAGATCTTTGCACTTGTTATCCCGGGGCATGTTCGCGTGTTTCATAACAACGAACTTGCCGAGGCAACGCGATGGATAAGAGAGTAGATTATCCTATTGCCGATGAATTTGTTCTTGCTCCACTTAATACGCAAGAAGTAGAAGATGTAATGATGTTCTTAAATCATTCGTGTGAGCCAAACGTTGGAGTTCTTGAACAAATTGTATTTGTAGCAATGCAAAATATTGATGGCGGGTTATGCCTTTGGCTGGAATTGGAATGCAAGGATGTGTCATTTATTTGAGGATAGAATTTTCAATGAAAGATGTGAAACCATTGGATCAAAGTCGCGGTCATCATGCAACAATTGAAGATCCTCCAAAATGCAATATGTGCCGATGATAACGTCGATTGTTTTACGAACCGTCACGCCTTTTTTTCTTAATGTCCTGTAATTTTGAGCACTTTGAACAGCAACCTGATACCCTCCCATACGGTGGAACGGCAAGTCGCTCAAAAAGGATTTGGCAGTTTTATAATCATTATCCGATCGAAATCCTTGTAATATTTCGGTCAGAATTAAATCTCCCATGATGATGGGCACATCTGATAAAAGATTTTCCAACAGATCCGTCTGCCATGTTTTTGGGCCGTTGAAATAATCGATCCAAACAGAAGTGTCGACCAGTATCATTGGTCTAATCTCATTTTTTCAAGGTCGCCATCCCAATTTAACTTTCCGCGCAAGCCTTTAATGCGCTCCTGTTTCTTAATTTGGATTAATAGCCGCAACCCAGTTTCAACAACTGCTTTTTTAGTTTTCAATTGGCTTAGCTTAATAGCCTCAGCCATAAGTTTGTCATCAATAACGATATTTGTGCGCATAATTAATTTCCTTGTGTACGCTTTTGTGGAAATATGCACATTAATAATGTATAATGCAAGTCGATAATAAAATTTGTTTAAAATAAGATAGCGAGGCATAATAATGCCACTGGAGCAGACGGCGTGAAGATAGCGGTCCACCGTAAAGGCACCGCAAGGTTGGTCTGAAGGGGGGCCGCTGCTCACCAGCGGCGTTCGGTGCGTCAACAAGATCAGGAAGCGGAAAACTGGAGAAAGGATAATCGTTTATTATCTTAAATACGGGAATATAGGGGGACGGGTATTGATTTATTGATTAAGCAGCAACAAATCACCCAACCAAATGATTGAGCAGATGCCTAAAGGCTGATTATATTAAATCTGTTGCATTCTTTGAAATCGTATTTTTTATTTGAACTATTACGCCATTAATCCAGCCCTGCTCATCATCGTCGTTACTGTCAAGATAAAAATTTTATCCCAACAATGGCATAAAGATGGACGGGCTATAAGCTGCTGTTTATGTCGAACCGGACTTTTTCAAAAGCTGAACTTTTTTCAACGTCCATGGTTCGCACCGCCCGCCACTTATGCCTTTAGGCTTCAACAAAGAATTGCAATGAATATGTCACTCTTAAAAGATAAAGAATGCCTTAAGGCGTTAGAAGATGCGGGTGCAAAAAGGGTAGCATTTGTATACCACCTGAATATTGACGACATTAGTGGTTATGAAAAATGGCTAAGTGAAAGCAAAAATAACTTTAGTGGCAAGAGGTTATTCCGAGTTAAAGCTGATCCTGTCGCTCGGGAAGGGATGCTAATAGATGAAATCGTGATTGACGAGTTTCCATCAACCCAGGCTGCTTTCGAGTTTATGTCGATCTTCGATGATATACTAAAGCGAGTTTGTACTGAATATACTGTTCTTATAATTGTGCCGGAACCATCGGTTACTTTTTATTTGGTTAAAGGTATCTCTTGGCTTATTCAGTTGTTTAGAGGCGTCACTGATAGGGGCATTCCTAGTGCGAATTGGAAAGCTGATAATATTGCTGTGTGGCCAGATGAGAATCAAATGAAAGTTGCAAGATCCCAAGATCTTGATGAGCCTCTTTTTGTTTACAACCTGAATAAATACAAACCAGTTGCCGACTATAAGGATTCAGGCGAAGACACCAAAAGGATCAGCGGCAAAGAAGCCTATGATCGTTATTCAAAAATTGCCGGCCGTGAGCTACTGCGCAGAGGTGCATATCCAGTTTATGGTGGAAAGCCCCTTTGTCTCTTTGGCAGTCGCGAGGATTGTATGTTGGCAGATCACTGGGATCATTTCATATTTGTTCGTTATCCTCAACGTCGAAATCTTTTGGCAATTATAGAAAGTGACGAATTTCACAAAGGGGAAGTCCATCGCAACGCTGGGCTGGAACGTGTTGCGCTTTTTATGGCAAAAAAAGCCTAACAAAGCAAATTAACTTATATGAAACTACATCTCACACAGAGCGCTCAGAGATCACAGAGGTTTGGGGTTACAGCCGCCTGCGGCGAAAGAAAAATGTTCTCCGCGGTCTCTGTGAGCTCTAACGGCTTGTCGGGTCGTAGCTCGAAGAGCGAAGCCTGAAAGTGGGCGTGATATCAAACTGTGTCCGAGTTCCTAAAAGTTTCTTTTATCGATCAGACTGGACGCTCGCGACCAGCGACGCCGCTCGTATGCAAATTCCGCTGCGCTCGTTTTGCACCGGTTATTTAATGAAAAATAAAAAACTTCCTCCCATTCATCCTGGAGAAATTCTCATGGAGGAATTCTTTAAACCAATGGGGATCAGTCAATATCTCCGAAGACAGCACTGCGAACCTACTGAGATCTTTGTCATCTGAGAGGGTCAATGACCTTGAGGCGATAATGAGAGACCTTGAGATTTATATGGACATTCCATATATTGCCTCCATTAACTGCAATTTAAAAAATAGCAGCCGGGACGCAGTCGCGAGAAGGGGGTTGCGGCGGGACGCCGGCCCGAATTAACGAGAGGTGGATTGGTGAGAAGCGCCGGATGATGGTCCCCATTTTTGCTATTTGCAAAAGTCAGTGGAAGCCCTTGCTGCCCCTGACCGCAGCGTTCGGCTAGGGTAAAATCACCTTGATAACGAAAAATCTAATGGTTTTGATATTAAGATGGCCGTTGACAACTTTATCAATCCACCTTAGACTAGTCTTAAACTAGTCTAAGGAGGTATGCCGTGGAAACCGTAGGTGCTTATGAAGCCAAAACCCATCTTCCTAAATTGCTGGAACGCGTGCTTAAGGGTGAGCGTATAACCATTACAAAACATGGTATTCCTGTAGCCGTATTACAACCCCCTGATCCTGCAAAAAAAGTGGATGCCCGATCCGTCATTGTTGAACTTAGAAAATTCCGTAACAAACATAGTCTTGGTGGAACCTCAATTCGGGACATGATTGAAGAAGGAAGGCGATAAATGATCGAGCAATTCGTTGTCGATAATTCTGTTGTAATGTCATGGTGCTTCAAAGATGAAACAAACAATTACGCCGATACCATCCTGGACAAGTTCACAGAATCAGCTGCCGTTGTTCCATCGATCTGGCCCCTTGAAGTTGTGAATGTTTTGTTAGTGGCCGAACGACAAAAGCGGCTCAGTGAATCAGATAGTATTCGGTTTCTAACTTTATTATCTCAACTTCCGATCATTGTGGAATATGAACGCCCAGAGATGATGAAGGAGCTTTTGGCATTGGCACGGTCAAACAATCTATCGAGTTATGATGCCTCATATCTGGATCTTGCAATGAGGAAAGGCTTTCCAATAGCCACGCTGGACAACAGGCTGATCGTAGCAGCCAGAAGGATTAATGTTCCAGTTCTATCAACTTGATGAAGCTCCCCGCAGCAAGCTGCAGGGTATTCGGGCGAAGGCAAATAAATTTCGGGAAGCTTTGAGGAAGCATTATGGGTAAAGGCGATAGGATGAAGCGTTTGCGAAGAGAGCCAAAGCTGGGGTTGAAGAAGACATTGTCAGATCGCCTAACAATGAACTTTCAAAAAGAGATTCGCAACTCGAAGATATGGGACCAGATGGTAGCAGAATTTGGATCGAAAGTTTGGGCTCTGTGCTTGTAGGGTATGACTTTGACTGGTTGGTGGATCGAGTGCTCGGTTTATTCGGCCTTACTTTCAACGAGTTATTGACTGGCGGAAAGCTAAGAAGAACGGCACAGGCTCGAAGCGTGATATGTTACCCGGTACTTCTGCAATAGTCAGAAGAGGTGTGATTCATGAAGAAATTTCTTATTTTAATTGTAATTTGCATCGGAGCATACTTTTTGGTTACCCATGCTCCAGGTAGCATTTCCATAAATTCAATAAAATCACTTCTTCCATTTATAAAATCTGAGCTTTCAACAAGCGATAAAGCGATACAAAACGCTTATGACAACAAACTCAGTAACATTCAAGTTGGCGGGTCGGGAAAGGTCATCAAAATTCTGCCAGATGATAATAACGGCAGCAGACACCAACGGTTCATAATAAAACTGGGCTCAAGCCAAACCCTACTAATCGCATACAACATTGACCTTGCCCCAAAAATCAGTAACCTAAGAGTCGGTGATCACATCAATTTTTATGGTGAATATGAATGGAACTCTGAGGGGGGAGTTGTTCACTGGACACACCATGATCCCAATAATCGTCATGAAGGTGGCTGGTTGAATCATGGTGGAAAACTTTACCAGTAAAGAATCCTGGCCCACAGGACCAGGTTTTCAATGTTGGCATAACTCACTATTCAAGACGCGACACCCGGATTTTTTTGTTGCGGATTTTATTTGTTTGACAAACAAACAGCCGTTTGCCATACAATCGCTTCCAGAAAACAAGTTCTTATCTTTTATCTTTTTTAGGGTGCCGGGCACTTGAATAAAGGTATCCGAGCTCCTATGTTTTTCGGTATGGACATCGTAGGGTGCAGCAGAAGTCGGGCACCCGTTCCATAAGATAGTGGGTAGGGCATGCTCAATGCGGCATGTTCCTGCGTCGATTCCATGCGCCATCCTGCCCTTGTCCAGTATCTTGGATACAGCATCTCCACCGAGCGCGTCCGGCATTTTTCTGTCTGCACAGGGAATGGAGGTCCGGCCTTGACAACGGAGGCATCACCCCGCGAGGCCAAGGCGATTGCCTATACGACGGTAGGGCAGCAGGGCCGGGTTTTGCAAGTTGAAACGGCTCGACCGCCGCTCTATGATGAGATATCACTATACGCTTCAAGTCTCTTTTTGCTTCAATGGAATTTCAAGCCTCAAACACCCCACAAAGGAGGTAGATACTATGAAAAGGAAATTGACATGGTGGATTGGTTTGGTTGTATCGGTTTTGATGGTTGGGTCTGCGGGAGTGGTCCTTGCCAAGGATTGGAAGCCCCAGAGGCCCATTGAGATCATTGCTCCGGCGGGACCCGGCGGCGGCTGGGATCTCCTGGCCCGCACCATGCAAAAGGCGCTGACCCAAGAGAAGCTTGTGGACCAGCCGATTATCGTCACCAACAAACCGGGCGGCGGCGGCGCTACGGGCTGGACCTATCTGAAGAACAAGGCGGGGCACGGTGAATACCTGGCAGCCAACTCCCCGCTTATCCTCCAGAACCATCTTCTCGGAAAAAGTAAGCTGACCTTTAAAGACTTCACGCTGGTCGCCAACCTCATGGCCGAATGGGAAGTGATTGCGGTCAGGGCCGATGCACCCTGGCAGGACGGCAAATCATTCTTTGAGGCCCTCAAGAAAGACCCAGCCGGCATGCCTATCGGCGTAGGTCCTGCGCTTGGAAACGACGATCACATCCAGTTCCTGTCGCTTGCCAAGGCCTTCGGCGCAAACCCCAAAACCGTTAAGTTCGTCGTCTACCCCCGGACAGCCGCAGAGCAGATACCCGCTTTGCTGGGAGGCCATATCAAGGCCATAACCATCAGCCTGGCGGAAACATTGGAGCAGGTCAAGGCCGGGAAGCTCCGTCTGCTGGGGGTCAGTTCGCCGGAACGGCTTGCCGATATCCCGGATATTGCCACCTGGAAAGAGCAGGGCGTTGATTTCGTTTATCCGCATTGGCGCGGCGTGATGGCCGCCCCCAAACTCTCGGCCGAGCAAAAGAAGTTCTGGTCGGACACCATCGCCAAGATGGTCGCGTCTCCATCCTGGAAAAATTCTCTTAAAACCCTGGACTGGGATTCGTTCTACCAGCCCGCCGCCGAGTATGAGACTTTTCTGGAAAACCAGGACAAATTGATGAAGGAGACCCTCACGGATGTCGGCCTGATCAAGTAGGTTCCTGTTTGCCCTTTTTGTTTCGACCCGGTCACGGACGAGGAGAAAAGGCTCCGGCCTTGTTCTCCTCCGGTCAATTCTATAGACAGGGAGAATTGAAAATGACAAAGGATATGACCGCCGGAATTTTTTCAGTGGTGCTGGGGCTGGGTTATCTGGTTGCAGCCTTCAGGATACCTGTGTTTGACACAGGAGACGAAATCGGACCAAGGGCGTTTCCGTTCATGATTTCAGCGGTGGTGATCTGCTGCGGGCTGGCACTTATTCTAAAGGAACTCAAGAGCAGGAATCGCAAGCCGTTCTCGTGGGGGTTCACATCCGAACGAGGCATCTGGCTTCGAATCCTGATTACGATTGCAGCCGGCATCATTTACGGGCTCGTCCTGGATGGGCTCGGCTACGTCATCGCGACCTTCTTTTTTATGATTGTGGTGGCCTCGATCGTCAACATTGGACGGCACCTGCAGAACATCCTCATTGCGGCGGCTTTTTCGATCGTCACATTTGTCGCCTTCGAAGTTATCCTGAAACTCAGCCTGCCCAGGGGCATTCTCGGTGGAGTTCTGCCGTTCTAAGGGAGGACTGTGACTCATGGATGCTATTTTTCATCACCTCCTGCAGGGACTCGCAGTAGCCCTGATGCCCCTGAATGTCCTTTGGATTATCATCGGGGGTCTGCTGGGTACGATCATTGGGATGCTGCCGGGTCTTGGTCCGGCCACGGGCGTGGCCATTCTTATCCCCATAACCTATGGTATGAACCCCGCCACGGCCCTGATAACCATGTGCGCCGTCTATTACGGTGCCATGTTCGGGGGCTCCCGGTCTTCCATCATGATAAACACGCCGGGAGATGCTTCGGCCATCGTCTCGTGCTTCGACGGGTACCCCATGACCAAAAACGGGCGAGCGGGAGAGGCGCTGGCCATATCCGCCATTGCATCTTTCATCGGCGGAATCGTGGGAATGATTTTTCTCATCTTTCTGACCGAACCAGTGGCGGCGATGGCGTTAAAATTCGGCCCGGCGGAGAAGTTTTCGCTCATGCTGTTTGCTCTGACCGCTACCATTACACTCTCCGAAGGCAGTCTTCTCAAAGGATTCATAGCCATGGGGATCGGATTCATGGTTGCCACCATCGGCATCGACGGCCAGTCGGGAGCCATTCGATTCACTTTTGGTATAGAGGATTTGCAGGATGGCATCGACTTTCTCGTGGCTATGATCGGTCTCTATGCCGTGGCCGAAGTGTTCAAAAACTATCGCACGATAAACGTCCAATATGAAGTTGATTCCAAAAGGATCGGCAAGGTGTGGGTCAAGCGGGCTGAGTTCAAGAGATCGCTCATGCCCATGCTGCGAAGCGCTCCCATGGGTTTCCTGGTGGGAGTTTTGCCTGGCGCCGGCGGCACCATCGCCACCTTCCTGGCTTATGCCGTGGAGAAGTCCATCAGCAAAAGACCCGAGCAGTTCGGCAAGGGGGCCATCGAGGGGCTTGCTGCTCCCGAAGCGGCCAACAATGCCTGTTCCTGCGGCGCCCTGGTGCCCCTTCTAACGCTGGGAATACCCGGCTCGGGAACCACAGCGGTCATGCTCGGAGCGCTCATGATGCTCGGTGTTCGTCCCGGTCCGATCCTCTTTGATCAACACCCGGAAATAGCGTGGGGAGTCATCGCGTCGATGCTGGCCGGCAACATCATTTTGCTGCTGATCAACTTGCCGCTGGCAGTACCTTTGGTCCGGCTGCTGAAAACCCCCCAGCGCATCATGCTGCCGCTCATTCTCGGAATGGGGTTTATGGGGACCTATTTTCTCAACTACAGTTCCTTCGATTTTATCCTCGTGTCCGTGTTCGCACTGGGAGGCTATATGCTCTCCAGGCTGGAGATTCCAATCCCGCCCCTGGTTCTGGCATTGATCCTCGGCGGTATGACAGAGCAGTCTTTCAGAAACGCCATGACGATTTCCAACGGCAGCCCTGCCATCTTCTTTCAGAAACCGATTTCCCTGACCCTTCTGATCATGGCCGCCATATCCCTGCTCTATGCCCTGCGAAAACACAGAAGAAAAGCTGAAACAAAGGCTTAGGCTCTATCTCGCAACGGCACGCAGACTTGCGTGCAGCCTAACGACAAACTCACCAGCGCAATTGGTGGAGGAAGCACAGCGACCGGCACACTCTGCAGCGCCGGGTTCAGGCTGCGGTCCGCACATTCATAGAAAATATCTATAATAGCTGCAAAAGTGAACCGTATCAGAAAACGATAAGCAGCCTAAGCAAAAGATCGGTTAAGCTGGCCCCAACCGCAATTTTAATTCGGATTTCAGCCTCAGCCACTATTGATTTTTAGCGGCATGAAAATGCTTCAAAAATAGCGGTTTAAAAATGCAGGTGCCTAGAGGTGGAGATACATTCTAATGGGTTAATGAGAATCTAACCAGCGCCGCTGTCAGTTCTGCAACAATAATTGGGGTGGCCGGAATCCATCGGAATCGGTGGCCGGCTTCGTCCGGAATGGGTGGCCGGAATCGAGCGGAACATGCAATGATTCTGAAAGCTTTGGGATTATACGTTTAACTCTCTTAAAGTTGCTTCGCTTAGTGAACTCTAAATATCATCTTGCAGATCCATCTGAATCTGTTTCTCCCGTATGATTATCCCAACCAAATAATGGCCTTTGTAAGGCTTTTCGGGGGCTTCCGTAATGTGGCTTATTTCAGACTTGAATACTTCTGACGGCTCGGTTTCATCCTCTGCATGATATCGCATGTTCAAAATTTGACCAACTTTGAGATGCTTTAAAATAGCCGATCCCTCTTTAACCATGAAGCATGCTCCATTTGCTGATACATCCTTCAATTTGAAAAGATAAATCGGCAAAGAACCTAACTTCATCTCAACACTGTGGAACCTTTTTGACGGCTTCCTCGGTTCGGCTCTTCTGTCGGACGGGTATTTTGCAGATAGTTCTTCAGTCATATTCCTCCTTACATCTTGCATTATACTGAAAATTATAGCAAAAATTGATAAGAGGTCAACAAAATTTTGCAAATATTAAATTATATCAAGATGTTAATGTGTGACGGGAACATAATGCATGTCAGAATTTGGGTTGCCCCGGATAATGCATTTTATTAGTACTTTTGCGGAGTGTTCCTCACGTATCTCGACAGATGAGTTGAAATTGAACCGACTTCTTCCTTCGTTAGGACAATATTCCCATTATGGTATTTTCTCAACTTACTCAGCCCAATTCGTCAACTCGGTCGACCGCGTTCCCTGCTCTCTCCATCCGTGCGGAAAGCGCAGGTGTTCGGCACGACCGATTTCGAGTCGGCAAGCCATTGAAAATTTATTAAATCGTGTTAGAATCGGTAGCTGAGACAATGAACACAAGCTGAGAATTGATAGTACGGATCGGGGCCAAACTGTTACAGATTAAGAACCCCTCGGGTAACGAGGTTAATATATTTTAAGGAAGGAGAAGTCGCATGGCACTTCAAGCTGCCGCAATTGAGACGAAGGATGCCCTGGATGCCATAGAGCTTTTTTATCAGAAAGGTTGGACGGATGGGCTTCCGATTATCCCGCCGACAGAACGCCGCATCCAGGCCATGTTGGATACGGTGCACCTGCAACCGGATACGGTCATCGGCTCGATTCCGGAACGCAGCCGTGTCTTTACGGCCGAGGTTGTCGCCATCAACGCGGTGATGGCCGGTTGTCTGCCGGAGTATTTTCCGGTGGTGGTGGCCGCAATTTCCGCTGTCAGCGACCCCGCCTTCGGGCTCCATGGACCTACCGCCACCACGCACGGCGCCGCCATCCTGATGATTGTAAACGGACCGATTACCGAAGCCATTGGCCTGAATTCAGGCCAAAATGTATTCGGACCCGGCAACCGGGCCAATGCGACCATTGGACGGACGCTGCGTCTGGTTTTAATCAATGCCGGAGGAAGTCACGAATTTGACCGCGCCACCCTCGGGCATCCCGGTAAATATTCCTATTGCATTGCCGAGGATGAATCCACTGACTGGCAGCCGCTTCATGTTCAGAGGGGGTTTGAGCAATCCGTCAGCACGGTAACGGTTTTTGCGGGCGAAAGCCCCAACCAGGTGAACAACCACACGGCCTTGAAGGCCGAAAATATCCTTCTCACCCTGGCTGATCGGATGTCCGCTCTGGGCACGTTCAACATGGGCGGACACACGGAGATGGCCGTGATCATTTGCCCGGAGCATTATAACACGTTGAACCAGCAGGGGTGGGACAAAGCCAGGGTTCAGCAATTTCTTTACGAAAGGGCAGCCCGTCCGCTGGCCGATCTCAAAAAGGGTGGTTTCCTTGAAAAACCGATTGAAGATGGTGATATGAACCGTTTGGTACGGGCGGTACCGTCCCCCAACGATATCCTGCTGGTGGTGGCCGGGGGGATTGCCGGGCGTTTCTCGGCCTGTATCCCGGGATGGGCCAGTATGAAAGCCTGCCATTCGGTCACCCGGGCCCTGCGCGACGCCAGCTGCGGTACCTGAGGGTGGTAACAGCCAATCGTGAATTGGCGAAAAGAAAATCTTCCGGACAAAAAGGAGATCAGGTAAAATGAATTTCGTCGTCTATAATCCGACCAGCGGGCCCACCGCTGGAAAAATGGGGCTGGCGCCCCGGATTGAAAACTTGCAAAATGGTGTATTGGGAGTGATTGACAACGGTAAGACAAACTCGGATACGGTTTTGAATCGGATTGTCACTAAACTGGCCGAACGTTTTTCTCTGGAAGACGTTATCACCGTAAGAAAACATTCCGTGTCCCATGCAATTAAAGATGATGCCGCCCGGATGCTGGCGCAGAAATGTAACTTTGTTCTGGCCGGAATTGGTGATTGAGGATCGTGCAGTTCGGGCAGTTTGCTCGACGGCATCGTCATGGAAAAATTGGGCGTACCCACCGTCGTAGTGATCACGGAGCCGTTTATAAGTTCCGCCAAAGCCATGGCTGTATCACATGGGATGCCTGACTATCCGTTCGCTGTCATCCCGCATCCCATCGCTGCAACAGAGACCTCAAAATTGCACAGCTGGGCGGATAAGGTGGCTGATCAGATCGTTTCGATCTGGTTGAAAGGGGAAACCGCTGAGCTTTAGGATTCCTCTTCAACTACCCGATAGGGGCACTCAATCCCGGCATTTGCCGATGCCAGGGCCCGGCAAAATGCAGCCGGGATGTTTGGCACTGATCGACTACTTTCAGGATACGCCCTTGAAATGGTTTTATAACGGGTGACCCTTTTCTTCCCATGGGCTTGCTTGAAACGGCAGGTCACCGATTATCTTCTCTCAGCGCCTTCCTTGCCGCTCTATCCACAAGTGTAAAAAGCTTACTAATATCATCTTTTTGATTCGATACCTGATGTCCACGGACTTTGACCAATTCACAATCCAAATGATCGGTCATTCTATAAAACTCCTGATACAGCTCAAAATTGCTGAGGCGTTTATTTCTCTTTGAACGATAATCATTTTGCTCAAACCGTTCCCGCCTCCCCTGTAACCCCAAAATGTTTTGAGAATCCGTATACAAAATCACTTTACGCCCCAATGCTTGAATATCGTTCAGCGCCCATAATACTGTCTGCAATTCCAGTTTCGTTGAAGACGTATGTTCAAATCGCCTCACTTTCACGCTCGCCCTCACCGAATCCAGGGAAAGACCACGCTCAGATACAGATAGGTAAGCCCCATATCCAATATTTGACTGAGTATTCACACTTCCATCCGCAAATAGCATCAGTTGATCCATAAAAATATCACTTTATCTCATAACGTGCCGGTCCGTGGCAACCAGGGTTTAGACTGATCTTGGCAAAATTTGCAATTAGATAAATTTTTGAAAAATGTTGCTAAATAGCACGACCCTGGCTGTCTACTGCACGGCACGGTTAGGCCGTTTCTTCCTTTGTGCGATAACTCTCATAGGAGATGAACTCCATCAACGATCCATCTGGATCACGAAAATAAACGCTGATCCCCGTTCCTTTCACTCCGGTCCGCACAGCAGGACCTACTTCGATCGGCACATCATACGCCTGAAGATGCGCTACGGCATCTTCAATCGGTCCTGGCCACTCAAAACACAAATCGCTGCCACCCGCCGGAACAGGAATTCGCGCGTTCGGATCGCCCGGCTGATTTGGACCATGTACATTCAATTGCTCGGCGCCGAAACGATATGCCCATCCATTCGCAAATCGGACTAGCTCGGCGCCGAGGACATCACGATAGAAGCGATTGGAACGGTCCCAATGCAAAACGGTGATAACGCAGTGATCTAACTTGGGTTTCATATTTTGCCTCGTCGAGCGTGAGCAGCGGCCCAAATAAGTTTCAAATTTGCACGGTCCTTACGAAAACCCGCTATCTTCTCGCCGTCTGGCCCACGCATCTTGTTATGTGAAAAGTTTCCAAATATTCTGAACTGTACGTAAGTCACACGCTGACTTCCGCGCCTGGATGATGGCTGTTTGCCTTCAGAAGATTTTCGTTAACAGCCTTAGGGTCATTTTCGGTTATTTGTCTCTTTCTTTTTAATGCGCTGGATTACCTCCAGTATCACCCCTAAAAGCACGATTACGCCGCCAAGGAACGCAAATAATTTTCCATAACTCTCAATAAAGGATCTACACTCAGTCGCGGCTATGAAACCGGGAAATACCTTTGACCAGGGTAGTATAAAAATAAATACAAAGAATAAAGCAAAGTGAATTACCCAATAAATGGGTTCGTCTTCTAATCTTATTACCGACCAAATAGAAGACGATTCGAAAATTCGGCCCGGCCGCATCGATCTCATAGCGGATGTTTTCAAAAAATGCAGCTCAGGCTGATGGCTGCCGGTCAGAATAAGCATGCCCTTTTTATGGGCCCGGTCGACGATGCCCTGAATGTAAGAGAGCAGCTGCGGAAGGCGCTGAATCTCATCCAAAACACAGCCCCCGGGGAAGATTTGCCAGAAAACCTCTCGGGTCTGTTTCAACCGCCGTGCGCAAACCAGGATCTTCCAAAGAATAATACAATTTATCGGGGAATGTCATCTGCACCAATGTGGTCTTACCGGATTGATGAGGCCCGAATACAGTCACTACCGGATATTCACCGGCGGATGCCAGCAATTCTGTTGTAATATCCCGCTTGTTCATGTTTCCTACGTTTGCCTGGCCTTTGTGAAAATGTCAAATTCTAGTTTGGATTTTCACAACAAGTTTATGGGCAAGTCCGGACTCGGCACATTTTGGCTCGGATTTGCCGGGCCCTTTTGACCTCCCTAATTTTATGCCCGCTGATTTACGAACCTCAGGGCCTCTTATGTCCGCCGGCGGACAAAATATCTCTCAAGCTCGCTGAACAGATCCGGCATGGTTGACATGATTTGGGGAAAACATTAAAATGCATCAACGATATCTCTTTTAGATTCACTCGGCACCGCCAAGCTGTAACTGCATGGCTTGCAGCAATGCTATCTGATCGCCTTGCTAAGGATTTTTAACTTTTTCTTCATCTAAAATCATTCAGAACCTAAGGAACTCGTTATGCGGCAGCCCATTGGCCTGTTGAGTGATAACCTGAGTTGGGTGCAGCCCTTGTTGCGGGCTATGGACGCGGCCGGTGTTCCAAGCCGGCTCATCCCCTTTCCCCATCCACCGTTCACAGAATTTGACGGGCAGGCCTATCCTAAAGTGATTTTTAATCGCGTGGCCACCCGCACCGCCATGGGTTCCCCGGGGATCATCACCCTGGTCAGAGATCTGCTGTCGGCCCTCGAATTGCAGGACAAGCACATCATCAACAACCGCCAATGCCATCATGTGGGTTCCAGCAAGGCTCTGCAGTCTTTGGTTTTTGAGCGTGCCGGAGTGATGAGTCCCAAGACCTTGGTGCTGCATGACAAGGCCATGCTCAAAACAGCCCGGGAACAAATGGCGGACGGCATGCTGAAATCCAATGTGGGCGGCTTTGGCGCCGGTGTCTGGGCGCCTGCGTCTGCCGACCAGGATGTGCCCCCTTCGATTCTGGCGGCGGCTTTTGCAGCCGACGGCATGGCGGTGTGGCAGCAAAGATATATACCCCGGGATAACGTTATTTATCGGGTGGAGCTGCTGGGCGGGGAAGTACTTTACAGAGCCCGGGTGTCTGTCAAGCCGGAAGCATTCAACTACTGTTTAGGGAATGCGGGCAGCTCTTCCGGTCCGGAGACGACTCCTGACGATCCGGTCACCTTGGATCAAGTGCCGGATACGAAGCTGCGCTCGGCTTTGGCGCGCATCTGCCGGCTTGCCGACCTGGATGTGGGCAGCGTCGAGTATCTGATTCCCAAGGGAGAATCGGAAGCATGTTTTTTTGATATCAATCCGGTTTCTACCTATCATCCCAAAGCCGCCGCCCTCTTGGGCTTCGACCCCTATGAAAAATTGGCAGCCTGGCTTAAGGCAATCGATCAAAGCTACTGAATAGCGTCTTTCGCGCCTGTCAACGGTGGGCAATGCCCACCCTACATCGGTAATGATGGATTCAACAGACGGTGAGTCCCGGATAACCGATTTCTTCCGCTCGATTTCAAATTGCTCGACCTGGGCCTTGAGCACCAGCCGACCGGCTAGAAGAGGTGGGCGACATCCGATATGATCTGCTTGGTTTTCTCGCCGATATCCTCAACAATTGCAGGATCCATTTTCAGTATTTGAGCGGATTCGAGCTCGGCATAATCCAATTCATCCTCAAAAAGACTGAAGCCGATTTTGCGGGTCAGCAAATTGGCCAGATGAACAACCAGTATCTCCTTGTCGGTATCCGGGCTTAAGCCCTTGTCTTCATGGTGGGTCAGGACATTGATGAAGTCTTCATCAAATCCCCACCGTTTGAGCAGCAGACTGCCGAGGCTGAGGTGGGCTTCCTGAATAAGGGTTGTAATTGCATTCATGTTGAGTTTTCTATCTTTGGAAGCTTCCGTAAAGGCTTTCAGCAGCAATATCTTGCCGATATCATGGGTCAGCCCCATCAGGAAAAATTTTTCCGAGTCGTCTAACTTTAAATTTTGCGCGATCAGTTTTGAACCGTACGCGCTCGCCAGTGAATGCACCCACAGCTTGTCCATTAAAATTCTGAATTGAACCTTGTCGGTGCTGTAAAGGCTTTTATTGGCTATCGCCAGAACAATGTTCAAGGTCTCTTTGAGTCCCAGACGCGGCAGAGCGCTTTTGACATTGCGTATCTCGGTGACCCCGCGGTAGATGGGGCTGTTGGCCACCGAAATCAGGCGCAGGGATATGACCGGATCTTTTTCGATAACCTGGGCCAATTCATCAGATGTCGACTTCGGCCGTTTGACAACCGCCTGGACTTCACGCACCACTTGCGGCATCACGGGTGGGTTCATTTTGCCGGCCGTAAATTTTTGCAGGATGTTGGTGAAGATGCTTCGCATGGAAGCCGTTTCTTTTTTCAACAGATAATCTTCGGATTTGCCGGAGTTGGCTTCAACAAAGGTAATAAAATCGTCGATGAGCGTTTTGTCGAACAGCTGCTCGGCCTTGCCTTTTATATTTTCCAGAGCGGCTTCTATGCTCAAGCCCCTGGCCGAGAAACGGGGAAACACCAGGTTGTCAAAATAGTTGAAGAGTCCTATGATCCTGGCCCCTAAAGGAATTTTGTCGCCTTCGATGCCATCCGGATATCCGCTGCCGTCCATGGCTTCATGATGGTGGCGTACCATCGGTAAGAGGGGCTTCAGATAGCTGAAGTTTGACAAAACTTTCTCTCCGCTGACGGGATGTCTTTTTATCCGAATCATTTCTTCTTCCGTAAGCGGTTCGGAACTTTTCAATATCTCTATCGGAACTGCAACGATGCCGATATCGTGCAGCAAACCGGCGAAAAAGACCATTTCAATATCTTCGGCATCAAGGATCTTAAATTGCTCACAAAAATTGGCGCAATTATTGGCAACGCATTCTGAATGCTTTTTTAAAAACGGATCCTTCTCTTCAAGCAGGGCGACCAGCGTTTTGACAACCTCTAAAACCAGATCTCTCACTTCAGCTTTCGACTGCGGAATTTTTATCTCGGGCATGCTGATTCTTCTTTTCGATAGGGAATTAAATTTAATGCTTGCACGCGTTTCACTATAAGCTTATAAAATTTAACGGTTTTTTGTCAAGTGAAACCGTCGGGGTCAATTGATTGAAGGGGTGCTTGCAAGCAAGTCTCCGGCTAAAATAAAGAGCCGGGTTGCAATTTGGAGTCAAATGCACATAGTATAACCTCATCATATTTGAAAACATGACAATTATGATTTGACACACACCTGTCTTTTCCATATTATTCGCTGGGAATACATAGGTTTACACCTGCTTCCAACGAATGCCGGCGAAGAACTGCATCTGAAACGCGACACCCCGATAAAGGTATGACGATTATGGATCTTCCTGCAACCTTTAATGCGGATTACATTGACGCCCAATATAAGCTGTGGAAAACGGAACCGGAAAAAATTTCCCGGGAATGGCGCTTATTCTTTGAAGGTTTTGAACTGGCTGCCGCCGGAAAAATGCCCGCGGAAGAAACGGTCACCGGAGATCAGCTGGAGCGGCAATCGCGGGTGCAAACCCTTATCGACCGCTACCGGGACATCGGACATCTGATGGCCTGCCTTGATCCCCTGACAACGTGTCCGGCGGATCATCCGCTTTTAAATCTGGCGGCCTTTGATCTTACCCCCCAGGACCTGGACCGTGAATTTCTGGCCCGAAGTCCTGCCGAATCAGGCCGAATGCTGCTGCGTGAAATCATTCAGAACCTGAAAGAAACGTATTGCCGTTCCATCGGTGTGGAGTTCATGCACCTGCAGGATCCGAATGAAAGACAATGGCTGCTGGATCGAATGGAGCCGGTGCGCAACCGGCCGCAAATGAGCGCTGCGGAAAAAAGGCACATATTGGAAAAACTTTATCAGGCCGCCCTGCTTGAACAGTTTCTCAATAAAAAATACATGGCGGTGACACGGTTTTCCCTGGAAGGCGCCGATGCAATCATTCCGGCCCTGTCCGGCCTGATCGAACACGTCACGCCCAAGGGATGCCGGGAAATTATCCTCGGTACGGCCCATCGTGGAAGGCTGAACATCCAGGCCCATATCCTGCACAAACCGTACGAAGATATTTTTAGTGAATTTGAAAATTGCTATAACCCGGATGATCTGTTCGGCGCCGGTGACGTAAAATATCACAACGGATATCTGGCCGATATTGTCACCGCCGAAGATCACAGCCTGCGAATTTTTCTGATGAACAATCCCAGCCATCTGGAGTTGGTGAATCCGGTGGTGGAGGGCTTTGTGCGGGCCCGGCAGGACATGACTGCCGACCGGAATCGAAGCGGGGTGCTGGCATTGCTGGTGCATGGCGACGCCGCGTTTGCCGGTCAGGGCATCGTGGCTGAAACGCTGAACATGTCACAGCTTGAGGGCTATCGAACCGGCGGTACCGTTCACATCGTCATCAACAACCAGATCGGATACACCACCTTACCTGAAGACGCCCGCTCCACGCGATATTCGACCGATGTCGCCAAGATGCTCATGGTACCGATTTTTCATGTGCACGGCGAGGACCCGGAAGCCCTCCTTCACGTAGTTCGGCTCGCCGCGGACTACCGGTGGGAATTCGGCAAAGACGTTGTCGTCGATGTGGTTTGCTACCGGCGCTACGGACACAACGAAGGCGATGAGCCGTATTTTACCCAGCCGTTGATGTACGAGCGAATTCGGCAGCGTCCGTCCCTGCACCAGGTTTACGCTGAAAAACTCCTCGAGGAGAAAATTATTCGACAAGACGACATCGAATCGCTGGACACAGCCTTTAACACGGCATTGAACACGGCCTACGAAACGGTCCACAACAGCGAATGTCCTTTTCCGACGCCCCGCTTTTATCAAAACTGGGAAAAATTCCACGGAAATTATTCCCATAATTCCGCCCATACCGGTGTCGCCAAAGAAAAGCTCATCTCTCTGATCGTGAAGCTGGGCGAGCTGCCCGACGGATTTGCTTTAAATTCGAAACTGGAGCGGCTGCTGAACAAACGTATCCAAACGGTTGAGCAGGGATACGGCATTGACTGGGCCTGCGCCGAAGCACTGGCCTTTGCCACTCTGTTGACGGAAGGGGTCCCCATTCGTCTAAGCGGCCAGGACAGCAGCCGGGGGACGTTCAGCCAGCGCCACAGCGTATTGGTGGATACCACGACCGGCAGCCGGTTTACACCCTTGAACAATCTGGCTGAAAACCAGGGGCCTTTTTATGTCTATGACAGCCTGTTATCAGAAATAGGGGTGCTTGGTTTTGAATACGGCTATTCGGTCGCCCAACCCGATGGGCTGGAGCTGTGGGAGGCTCAATTCGGAGATTTTGTCAACAACGCCCAGTCGATGGTTGATCTTTTTATTGCCAGCGGGGAAGCCAAGTGGCAGCGCCTGAGCGGTCTGGTGCTGCTGCTGCCCCATGGATTCGAGGGATTGGGTCCCGAACATTCCAGTGCCCGCCTGGAACGCTTTCTGCAGCTGTGTGCCGGAGACAATATCCAGGTTTGCCAGCCCACGACCCCGGCCCAGTATTTTCATCTGTTGCGCAGGCAGGTAAAAAGCAGTTATCGCAAACCGCTGATCATCCTGACGCCCAAAAGCCTGCTGCGCCATCCCATGGCGGTTTCCGGCCTTGAAGAATTTGACACCGGCGCTTTTGAAAGCGTACTGAATGATGCCGCGTGATGTAGGGGATCCGAAAACCGTCCTGTTTTGCAGCGGCAAGCTCTATTATGAACTGGCAGCCCGGCGCAGGGAGCTGGACATCTCCAACATCGCAATTATTCGAATTGAACAGTTTTATCCATTCCCCCAAAATCGAATAAAAAAATTAGCCAAACATTTTTCCGGTGCCAAAAAGTGGTGTTGGGTCCAGGAAGAACCTCAAAACATGGGCGGCTGGCAATTCATGCAGCCCCGCCTGGAAGAAATCTTGAAACACAACGTGACGTACATCGGCCGCGGGGCGTCTGCCAGCCCGGCCACCGGTTTTGCGGCAATCTTCAAGCAGCAGCAAAGCGAGATTCTCCGCAAGGCCGTAGGACCGCTGAGCGGAGTCAGGCAAGAGGCAGCGGTCAGCTAGGTCCGTTGCCCGTGGTCGGTGGCTGTTGATCCGTTGGGAATCAACACGGCTTGCCGGATAATCTCGGTACTGGAGTGATGGAGGATTGGCGGGTTGAAAATAAGACATCAATTTTTCAGCCATTACTCCAACACTCCGGTACTGCAACCTGTCCCGTCGAAGTTACGCCGATGCGTGACGAAGGCGGATACTCTAAAACTAACTAAATTTGTCCTGTTTTAGCGACATATATCAAAAAAACAATCAACGGACATTGCAGGAGTCAACATGGTCATTGAAATTAGAGTCCCCAGTGTCGGAGAATCCGTTACGGAAGCGCTGCTGGCCCAGTGGTTTAAAAAAGACGGCGACCGGGTGCAAAAAGATGAGCCGCTTTTTGTGATCGAAACCGATAAGGTCACACTGGAAGTCGTGGCCGAGGAAGACGGCGTCCTGACGATTAAAGTGCCGGAAGGCGAGACGGTGGCCATCGGAGCCCTGGTCGGCACCCTGGATACGGAGGCGGCTCCCAAAGCCGCGGCGGCCAAAGATGCCCCCCGAACCGAGGAAGCCAAAGCGGCAACGCCGGCAGCTGCCCGGGCGCCGGAAGAAAGAGCACCCAAACCGCCGCCGGAAAAAGAGCTTCAGGAACCTGGCGATACTATTCCACCACCGGCGGCACCGCAGTCCACACCCATCCGGCAGGAGCCCAAAGAGCCTGCGGCAACCGACCGCCAACTGGCACCGTCCGTGCGACGGCTGGTGGCGGAAAACAACCTGAATCCCTCTCAAATTCCGGGAACCGGCCCCCACGGCCGCATCACCAAAGGCGATGTTATTTTATACCTGGAAAGCCGCCGGGCGGCAGCGTCGGCCGGCAAAGGCGATCAGGCCATCGAACCTGCCGCCGGGCAACCCACAGCCGGTGTCCAGCCCGCCGCGGTTCTGCCGGACACGGAACTCGTCCAACGCAAGCCCATGAGCCCCATCCGCCGGCGCATCGCCGCCCGCCTCCTTGAAGCAAAACAAAACACGGCCATGCTTACGACATTTAATGAAATCGATATGGACAATGTCATGACCCTGCGCCGGCAGTATAAAGAATCATTTAAGCAGAAATACGGCGTTAATCTGGGCATGATGTCTTTTTTTATCAAAGCCAGCATCGAGGCGCTCAGGGAAATTTCTCGAATTAACGCCTTTATAGACGGCAAGGATTTTATCGAACATCACTACTACCATATTGGGGTGGCGGTGGGCTCCGAACGCGGCTTGGTGGTTCCGGTCATCCGGCATGCCGATCGGCTGAGTTTCGCCGGCCTGGAACAGGCGATCGTTGATTTTGTCAAAAAGATCAATGAAAATCGTCTTGAAATCTCCGATCTGGAAGGCGGTACGTTTACCATCAGCAACGGCGGCGTTTACGGCTCTTTGCTGAGCACTCCTATTTTGAACACACCCCAAAGCGCGATTCTGGGAATGCACAAAATCGAGAAAAGGCCGGTGGTCATCGACGATCAAATCGTCATCCGTCCCATGATGTATGTGGCGTTGAGCTATGATCACCGTATCGTGGACGGCAGGGAAGCGGTCACGTTCCTCAAGCGGATCAAGGAATGTGTGGAAAATCCGGAACGCATGTTAATGGAGATCTAAAATGGCCAAATCACAAAACTATGACGTCGTCATTATCGGCAGTGGTCCCGGCGGGTATGTGGCCGCAGTTCGCGCCGCTCAGCTCGGCCTGAAAGCTGCCTGTATTGAAAAAGAACCCCGCCTGGGAGGCGTCTGCCTGAATGTCGGGTGCATTCCCAGCAAAGCCCTGCTTGATTCCAGTGAATACTACCTGCTGGCCAAAGAGCAGTTCGCAGACCATGGGATCAAAATCGGCAAAGTCGGCCTGGATCTTCCCGTCATGATGGCCCGCAAGGAAAAAGTGGTTTATGAGCTGACCGAAAATGTCAGAAAGCTCCTTGAAGGCCATAAAATCGATATCATTCACGGTACGGCCAGACTGGCCGGGGCGGACCGGGTCGAAGTAGCGGTCCATTCCGACGGATCTGAAAAGGCAGCGGGGTTGAACCTGCAGGCCGGTGCCATCATTTTAGCGACCGGCAGTGAACCGCTTGCGCTGCCGGATGCGGGGTTTGACGGCCGGCATATTGTCAGCTCACGCGAGGCCTTAACCTTTGATTCCGTGCCCAAACATCTCGGCATTGTCGGCGGCGGGTACATCGGACTGGAGTTGGGCTCGGTGTGGCTTCGACTGGGCGCCAAAGTAACGGTGATCGAAATGCTGCCAAATATCGCCACTGGCCTGGATGGACAGGTCGGTCGCAAGCTGCAGCGGGTGCTCAAGCGCCAGGGGATCGACTTTAAGTTGCAAACCAAAGTGACCGGTGCCGAAATCTCGGACAAATCCGTAAGGGTGAACCTGGAGACCAAAAAAGGGGCGGAAACATTAACCTGCCACCCCCTGTTAATCAGCGTCGGACGACGTCCCCTGACCCGGGGCCTGGGCCTGGACGAGGTGGGAGTTAAAACCGACCCCGACACCGGACACGTGCTGGTGGACGCGTCATATCGCACCAGCATCGATTCAATTTACGCCATCGGCGACCTGATTCCGGGACCGATGTTGGCCCACAAAGCATCGGCTGAAGGCATCGCCGCGGTGGAAGGCATCGCCGGCAAACCCGGTGAGGTTAACTATGATGCCGTGCCGGCGGTCATTTATACCTGGCCCGAGGTTGCCAGCGTGGGGCTCACCGAGGAACAGGTCAAAGAGCGCGACATCCCCTATTGCACCGGCACCTACCCGTTTGCCGGCGCCGGGCGCGCCCGCTGCCTCGGCGAAACCGAAGGCTTTGTCAAAGTTATCGCCCACGGGAAAACCGATCGAGTTCTGGGGGTGCACATCATCGGTCCCCGGGCCGCCGATATGATCGCCGAGTGCGTTCTGGCCGTTGAGTTCGGCGCCAGCTCCGAGGACATCGCGCGCACCATCCACGGTCATCCGACCTTTGCCGAAGCACTGCAGGAGGCGGCCATGGCGGTGCAGAAGTGCTCGATTTATGGGTCTTAAAGCAAAAAAGGTTTCGGGTGTCAGGTGGGAGTGGTTTCCAGCCCAGCGACTACGCTGACACCTCATATGAAACTACATCTCACACAGAGCGCTCAGAGATCACAGAGGTCTGGATTTACAGGCGCCTGCGGCGAAAGAAAAATGTTCTCTGCGGTCTCTGTGAGCTCTAACGGCTTGTCGGGTCGTAGCTCGAAGAGCGAAGCCTGAAAGTGGGCGTGATATTAAATCCAACTGTGTCCGATTTCCAAAAGTTTCTTTTATGATCAGACCGGCCGTTGTTTTGGCCGGCGGCGGGGCTGACACCTGAACACTGAAACCTCTATTTCCATGTCTCCCGCAGCACGCGCTCCCAGTTTGCATGGGCGATTTTGTGCAGGGAATCGTTGTCAAATCCCTGCTCGCGCAGAATCCTGACAAGTTTGGGCATCCCTGCCACGTCGCCGAGTTCCTGCGGCATGATGGCGCCGTCAAAATCCGATCCCAGCGCGACATGCTCGATTCCGATACGGTGCGCGATGTAATTAATATGGTTTGCAATTTCTTCAAGGGGCGTATCAGGATCCAAAAGACCGTCTTGGCGCAGAAAACCTACATGAAAGTTGATTCCCACAACCCCCTTGGACTCACCGATGGCATCCAGCTGTTTATCGGTTAAATTGCGGGTGGCGGGGCAAAGGGCATGAACCCCCGCATGGGTTACCACCAGCGGCGCATCTGTGATCTCGGCTGCATCCCAGAAGCCTTTTTCATTGATATGAGCCAGATCGATCATAATACCGAGCCGGTTGCAGGCCGTTGCCAATTCCCGCCCCGCCTCGCTCAGGCCCGGGCCCGTGTCCGGCGATTGGGGAAACCGGAAGGGGACGCCGTGGGCGAAAATATTGGGGCGGCTCCAGGCAATCCCCAATGATCTCAGGCCGGCCTGGTAAAAAACTTCCAGAGACTCCAGCGCGGGGTCAATGGCTTCGGCGCCCTCAAAATGCAACACTACGGCGATAGTCCTGCGGCGCAGGCATTCAACCAGCTCCCCGGCAGTACGCACCACTTTGATCTGTCCCTTGGATTGAGCCTCAAGACGAAACAGACAGGCCATTCCCTTAATGGTAGTTCTTTGGGCGTGGGCCAAATCGACGGCCGGCGGCAACGGTAAATCATATGCCGCTTTACCGGATTTTGGATCTGCTCCCGGGAACCCATCGTCGAACGTATTTGAGGGTACAAATATCGCAAAAAATCCGCCGGCGTATCCACCCTCCCGCATGCGCGGCAAATCAATGTGCCCCTGATCATTTCGCTTAAAAAAGGGCCGCGCTTTTCCATTTTTCGGTAGATAGATGCTTTGCAGAGCATCATTATGGCCGTCGAAAATCGGCAGGTCGTCAGGCATTATCATGATCATCCCATTTCAAAATAAGATTTAATTCAACTCGATAGCTATCAAGCTTTGTTAAGCTTGTAAAGTTGGAATCCGGGCTTGCGGGCTTTAAACCTGTAACCGAGATCGGGTATTATTTTCATCTGCCTGAAGGAGTGTCTATTCAGTATTCGCAAGACTAGCGCAATAGTTCCAGTTGACCGCATGCCGGTTAAGTGCTAAATATTACTCCGGCCCGGCGAATTTCAAGCCGGGCAGGATGGCCTGGTCGTTGCTGAAAGTGAATGGTTTATGGTTTAATAATGATTAAAGGGAAAATTGCTATCCGTTAAATCCCGGCAATCTCAATTCCCAAAGTCAAATGCAGCTGAAAAGTGTCTCTCAATAATCAAGACACAGATTTTAAACAGGTTCTCGGTCTGCAAAAGGACCCATTTTCACCGGAACCGGATCCCGCGTTCTACTATGCTTTTGATTCTTTTGAGCAGCGTCTGAAAGTATTGCGGGGATTGGTTCAGGGGACGGATATTCTGGTCCTGATTATCGGCGAGCCGGGCAGCGGCAAGACCACCCTGTTAAACCGTTATCTGGCCGCGGCCGAGGGTCAATGGAAATCCGTTCGGATTCTGACGGATCCGGACACCGCTTCGCCCCGCACAACGGATACGCTGGACCGCGGGGGGTATCCCGCCTATGTTCTGCAGGATTCAGAGAATCCCATCGTAATCGTCGACGATTCTCACAAGCTCCCTCAAAAGGAGTTGGAATTTCTGCTCCAGGAAGCACTGGTACCCGGCGGCACCAACAAAATCAAACGATTGGTTCTTTGCGGCGAATCTGATTTACATACCAGGGTCACCCGGATTGCGACAACTTACACTGTGCAGCCGGCCGTCAACAAAATCTACCTGCCGGGGTTGACGGAAATGCAAACCGGCGCGTATCTCCAACACCGGCTGGCAGCCGCCGGTTACACGGGAAAAAATCCTTTCAATTCTTCAGCGGTTAAAGACATTCATCAAACTTCGGGCGGATATCCGGGAGCTGTCAATGAGATTGCCAATCAATGGCTCCGGGTAAAATATTCAACCCAGGAGGAAGGTCAAAGCATGTTGCAGCACTTTTCAACACCCTTACGACGCGTTGCCGTGTGGATTGCTGCCGGGGTCATTATCTTTTTGCTGGCGGTGTTTTGGTATTTACCGGGTCGCAAGCCGGCGGTATCAAAACCGCCGGATCAAACAGCAGCAAAAAAAGTGTTTCGTCAAAAGATAACGCAGAATCATCCGCCAGCCGAAACCGTAGTTCGCAAAAAAATAACCCTGGCCAAAGCCGCCACCCCATCGCCGGCCGAAATCAAGACACCTCAACCGGAAGCAATCGAGACACCTCAACCGGAAGCGATCAAGACACCTCAACCGGAAGCGATCAAGACACCCCAACCGGAAGCGATCAAGACGTCACCCCAGCCACCGCCGGAAATTAAGACGCAACAGACGGCCAAGGCAGAAACTGCGCTGGCGGAACCGGCTGTTGCCGCGCCGGTAAAGGAAGCGCCGCTGCAGAAAATTCAAATCCAACCGGCACCCCTGCCGGCGGCGCCAAGCACATCTGCGACTCCCGGAACGATAGCGGATAAAGGAGCAGTCCAGCGCGAGAAATGGCTTCTATCCCAGGATGCGGCATCTTATACGATCCAGATCATGGGCGTTCACAATGAGCAATCAATCTTTGAATTCATCGAAAAGAACCAACTATTGCAGCAAAACGAAATTGCCTATTACGAGTCGACTTTTCAAGGTAAGGCTTGGTACCAGCTGCTGTATGGCCTATATCCGACAAGGCAGGCGGCTGAACTGGCCGCAAATAATCTACCTGAAAATATCCGCCGGGCCGGACCTTGGATAAGAAAAATGGCGGGTATCCAAAAAACGATTAAAGACAGGGGATAGCTGTAATGCTTGATGCTAATCTTCAGAATTTTTCTCCGACCCCAGCATCTCTTCGGTCTCCATCCACATTACGTTGATGATCCCAAAGGCACAGGCCAGCAAGACGCCTAAAATCCATGCAAAGTACCACATATTATATCCTCAGAACTCTTATTATTTCCGGTCTCGGATAGATTGTAGTTTAATGCGATGATCATTTTAACTAGAGTCCGTTGTCGGTTGTCCGTTGTATAAAATTGACAAAATGCAGTATACGATGTTGGACGTCCAATGTTCAATGTTCGATGTTCATTTTTTAATTAGCCCCCCCGCCTGAAACTTGCCCAGGTCAAGGTTTCTTTTTCGACTAGACTGGCC
This sequence comes from uncultured delta proteobacterium, assembly GCA_963769935.1. Lineage (GTDB taxonomy): Bacteria > Desulfobacterota > Desulfobacteria > Desulfobacterales > JAFDCJ01 > JAFDCJ01. Next base: position 41,260 of record CAVYNY010000010.1, read on the forward strand.
GCTTTTCAGGCCAATGGCTGCGCTGATGTCTGACCACAGACAACTGACATCAGTACGCCGTATGCGTCTCCTTATTAATTTTTTCTTCCGTAACCTTACCCCGCATCACCCGATACACCCAGCTGCTGTAAGCCAGTACAATGGGCAGAAAGACAACCACCGCAAAAAACATCAGGTTCAGGGTGCGATGACTTGAAACGGCATCGTAAACAGTCAGGCTGCCGTTAGGGTCCGCGCTGGAGGGCATGACAAACGGAAACATGGCAAAACCGGCGGTCAGGATGACACCGGCCAGTGCAGCACCGCTGCACACAAAGGCCGCCCCGGCGCGTTTGGTTCCGGACAGTAAAAGTGCCAGAATGCTTCCGGCAAAGGCCAGTATCGGAGCGATTATCGTGTATCCGCATATGGTGTAGTTTTGCATCCAGGCGCCGGCTGCTGTTTCCACTTTCTTGGCGAGCGGGCTGAAAGCGGTTCCGGCCTCCGGCATGGCCGCGATTCGATAACCGTCGATACCGAAAGCCTGCCAGATACCGGCAGCCGCGAAGGCGGCCATGAAGACAATTCCGAAAATCCAGGCCGCTTTTTTGGCACGGGCCTTGATTTCACCTTCGGTGCGCATTTGAAGATAGACCGCCCCGTGCATGATGAGCATGGTTAAACTGATAATGCCGGCCAGAAGCGCAAACGGATTCAGCAGCCCCCAGAAACTGCCGGTATAGTGCGGACGCATAAATTCATCATAATTAAACGGTACCCCCTGCAGCAAATTGCCGAACGCTACGCCAAAAATCAGGGCCGGCACCAATCCCCCCACAAACAGACCCCAATCCCATGCGTTGCGCCAGCGGGGATCTGAAATTTTGCTGCGGTATTCAAAGCCGACCGGACGGAAAAAGAGCGCAAACAATACCAGCAGCATGGCCCAGTAAAAGCCTGAAAAAGCCGCCGCGTAAACCAGCGGCCAGGCAGCGAAAAGAGCGCCGCCGGCGGTAATCAGCCACACCTGATTGCCTTCCCAGGTGGGGCCGATGACATTGAGCACGACACGGCGCTGCGCGTCTGTTCGAGCGACAAACGGCAGAAGCGTACCAATGCCTAAATCAAATCCGTCCATGATTGCAAAACCGATTAATAAGACGCCGACGAAAACCCACCAGATGATTTTCAAAGTGAGGTAGTCGAATAACATTTTTCAACTCTCCAATAGGAACGACGTTCAAATTACAATTAAGTAATTAAGGTCCATTTAAAAAAGAAAGAGCGAAGCGACATCCATAAATCTTCAATCTTCAATCTTCAATTCCGCTGCCCTGCTCAAAATAATATCTCCCGGTGTGCAAACTGCTGGGACCGAGACGGACGAATTTGGTCATCAGATACATTTCAACGATCAGAAGAACCGTGTAAAGTGCGATCACCGCGCTAAGGGAGCCGATGATATCCCCTGACGTCAGGCTCGAGGCGGATAGGTAGGTGGGCAGTACCCCGCCGATGGTCCAGGGCTGACGCCCATATTCCGACACAAGCCAGCCCAGTTCTATGGCGATCCAGGGAACCGGCAGGCTGTAAAACAAGGTTTTTAAAAGCCACCGTTTTTGGTCGAACGCGCGGGTGGCACAAAAGTAAAAGCTGGTCGCAATCAGGGCCAGCATATAAAAACCCAATCCCACCATGACACGAAACGACCAGAACATGGTCGCCACGTTGGGAATGGTATTGCGCGCGGCCTGCCGGATCTGTTGATCGGAGGCATCCACCACCTTGGGCGTATAGCGTTTTAAAAGCAGGCCGTATCCCAGATTCTCCTTGTTTTGGTTGAACAGCAGCTTGTTTTTTGCCGATTGATCACCTTGGCGCAGTTTCCCAAGCATATCATAAGCAATCATTCCGCTGCGAATGCGTTGTTCGTTGTCCGCAATTAAATCCTGCACCCCGGGCACCGGTGTATCAGTCGACCGGGTAACGATAATTCCTCCGAGCCAGGGTATTTTAATTGCGGCGAGGGTTTTCTGCGCTTCCTGATCCGGAAAGCCGAACAGGGTGAAATGGCCCGGCGGCGGCTCGGTCTTCCATTCGGCCTCCATGGCGGCCAGCTTAACCTTCTGAACCTGGCCGACCACATAGCCGGTTTCATCCCCCAGCACGATGACGGACAAGATCGATGCCAGTCCGAATCCGGCCGCCACGGCAAAGGAGCGCCGCGCAAAAGCCGGGTCGCGGCCTTTGAGCAAGTAGTAGGAACTGACGGCCAGCACGAATATGGAAGCCGCCACATAGCCGGCGCCGACCGTATGAACAAATTTCACCTGGGCGACCGGATTATAAAACAGTTCTTTAAAACTGGCCAGTTCCATGCGCATGGTTTCGAAATTAAATTCCGCCCCAACCGGATTCTGCATCCAGGCATTGGCAATCAGAATCCACAAGGCGGAAAGATTGGAACCCAGGGCCACTAAAAAAGTCACCGCTAAATGAGCCCGTTTGCTGAGACGATCCCAGCCGAAGAAAAACAGTCCCACAAAGGTGGACTCCAGAAAAAAGGCCATCAATCCCTCGATGGCCAGCGGGGCGCCGAAGATATCCCCCACATAATGCGAATAGTAGGCCCAGTTGGTTCCGAATTGAAATTCCAGGGTAAGGCCGGTGGTAACTCCCAGGGCAAAGTTAATGCCGAACAATTTACCCCAGAAACGGGTCATGTCCTTGTAAATTTGCATGCCGGTCATGACATAGACCGACTCCATGATAAACAGTATCCATGACAGACCCAGGGTCAGAGGCACGAATATGAAATGGTACAGGGTTGTCAGGGCAAATTGCCAGCGGGATAGATCGACGAATGCTTCGGTAGGTAGCATGAATCGGCTCCTTGCTCGTGTTATTTTTCCAAAAGGCTTTAGATTGGGTTTAAACTTGAACGCCGCAGGCGTTTTGGGGTAAGAGGACGGTATGATCTCTATTATATTTTGCCGTTAGTTGTCAAACAGATTTCAAATGAAACCCACCAAAAATTCATCCAACAAAATCGCGCGTCGCTGGCTGCTTAAACGGGTCGGAGCGGCCCGCCGCTGGATATTGCTTTCAATGGGACTGGGGCTGGGCAGCGGAATTTTGCTGATTGTGCAGGCTCGCTATTTAGCACTTATCGTTCAGGCGGCCCTTTTGCAAAAACGCCCGCTGGCGCAGATGTGGCCCTTTTTCTGGATTCTGATAAGCGTTGTCGGTTTGCGGGCCGCCCTCGGCTGGGCCAGAGAAATATCCGGATTCTATGCCGGAGCCGGGATTCGGCATCAAATCCGGCTGGAATTAATCACCCACATCACCTCCCTGGGTCCCTCTTATACGAGCAGCCGGAGCACCGGCGCGCTGGCCAGCGTCGTTATGGAACACGTAGAAGGGCTGCATGATTTTTATGCCTTCTATCTACCCCAGCTGGCTTTGGCGGTCATGATCCCGGCGGCCATTCTTGCTTTTATCTTTCCTCACAGCTGGGCGGCCGGCGGCCTTTTACTGGCAACCGCACCGCTGATCCCATTTTTCATGATTCTGGTGGGTATGGGGGCTGAAAGCATCAGCCAGCGTCATTTCAAGGCCCTGGCACGCATGAGTGCTTATTTCCTTGATGTTTTACAGGGCCTAACCACGTTGAAGCTGTTTGATCGCAGCAAAGGCGCCGAAAAAACCATTGCCGCAGTTTCAGACAACTATCGCAAGCGGACGATGGGGGTATTGCGGGTTGCATTTTTATCCGCCGCGGTTCTTGAATTCTTCAGCTCCATTTCGCTTGCCCTGGTGGCGGTTTATCTGGGAATGAGCTATCTGGGTTATTTCTCCTTCGGAGTCTATGGCAAACCGCTGAGTTTGGCGAACGGCTTCTTTATTCTTTTGCTGGCACCTGATTTTTATTTCCCCTTAAGACAACTGGGAACTCACTATCATGCCCGGGCAGAAGCCATTGGGGCTGCTGAAGAAATATTGAAAATTCTGACGGTGCCGCGTTCCCGCAAAACGGGTGAGTTAACCGTGCAGCTTGGAAAAAAGCCTTTTTCCATTCAATACCGGGACGTGCATCTGGCATTTGACGGCGGCCTGAGGCCCGCCTTGAAGGGGATCAGTTTTGATCTCAGATCCGGCGAACAGGTGGTGCTGGTCGGCGCCAGCGGCGCAGGTAAAACCACAATTCTAAACCTTTTGCTGGGATTTCTCGTGCCGGACACCGGGCAGATCTTTGTCAACCAGACGCCTTTGACCGACCTGAATCCCGACCACTGGCGCCATCATATTGCCTGGATCGGACAGCACCCGGTTTTGTTCCATGGAACGATTAGAGAAAATATTCTGGTCGGAAAACCACACGCATCCGACGAACAGATCGAACAGGCGGCCCGCAATGCCAGGGTCCTGGATTTTTCAATGCATTTGCCGGAAGGACTCGATACCCATGTCGGTGAACGGGGTTTGGGCCTATCCCGCGGCCAGGCCCAGCGTGTCGCCCTGGCACGCGCCTTTTTAAAAGATGCGCCGATTTTATTGCTGGACGAACCGACGTCCGGCCTGGATGTCGCCAATGAGGCCCTGATCCTCCGGACCTTAAACGAGCTTTCGCAGGGCCGGACGGTTCTTTTGCTGACCCACCGGTTGGGAAATATCAGGCAGGCGGACCGGATCCTGGTGCTTGAAAATGGCGGTATCGTAGAACAGGGCAAGTACGCCGAGTTGATGCGCGCCGGCGGGATTTTTCACAAATTGGCAAAAGGGAAATTGAATATTGCAGATTGAAAATTGAATAATTAAGGTATCCTGACTTCTATTAGGTGTTGCTTTCATCATGAAGAATTTAAAAATAAAAATGACAGAATTCCACAAATCTTCAATCTACAATTTTCAATATTCAATCCTATTCGGAGGTTAAACACCGTGTTTGATCAATGGCGACAGCTGGCACCTTTTATCAAGTTATTGCGTCACCATCTGAAATGGATGGCTCTGGGCACCGGACTCGGGCTGCTGGCGGTGGCTTCAGCGGTGGGGCTGCTGGCGTTATCAGGCTGGTTCATCTGCGCTGCCGCATTCGCCGGTTTATCCGTAACAAGCGCGCCGCTGTTTAATTTTTTCCATCCTAGCATCGGGATTCGATTGTTTGCCATCGGCCGCACTCTGGCGCGCTATGCCGAGAGAGTTGTTACCCACGACACCACCTTCAGGATTTTGCAAAGCCTGAGGAGCTGGTTTTATATTCATCTGGAACCCCTGGCCCCGTCACGTTTGATGATGTTTCGCAGCGGCGATATATTAAATCGCATCGTCGCGGATATCGATGCGCTGGACAATCTCTATTTAAGGGTCTTGTCGCCCAGTTTAATTGCGCTGATAATGATGTTTCTGGTAACGGCCTTCCTGTGGATTTTTAATCCGCTTATTGCACTTTCCACCGCACTGTTTCTGCTGTTAGCCGGATTTGGTGTATCTTTGGCTGCGTTGCGCCTTGGATCGGCCGTCGGGAATATATTAACCCATCGTGTAGCCGATCTGCGAATCCGGATTGTCGATGGATTGCAAGGCTTGCCGGAACTGCTGGTTTTCGGGGCCTGTCCTCAATATTTTGAAAGGGTGGCGCAGAGCAGTCTGGCGCTGGTAAAAAACCAGCTGCGCATGAGTCATATCAGGGGAGCGGCGACGGCCCTGCTCACACTGCTTTCCGGGCTTGCCGTTCTGGTTGTGCTTTATCTGGCGGTAAATCTGGTGAATCACGGTTCGCTGGATGGCGCCGGTCTGGCGCTGGTAACTTTGGCCGTCATGGCATCATTTGAAGCCGTTTTACCCCTGCCGGCGGCCTACCAGTACCTCGGACAAACGCGGGAGGCCGGCCGACGCTTGCTGCAGATCGTGCACACCCGACCCCAGGTGGTTTTTCCCGATCAATCCATCACCCTGGCCCGGCCGGCTGGGGTAAAATTTGAAAAGGTCAGTTTTCGCTATCATGAAAAAGGGCCCTGGGCCCTGCGCGCAGTTGATTTTCAGATTCCAGCCGGACAGCGCGTGGCTGTGATCGGCGAGACCGGCTCGGGGAAATCGACCCTGGTTCGACTGCTGGTGCGTTTCTGGAACCCGGTTGCGGGCCATATTCACATCGGCGGTGAAGATGTTCGCAATTTTAGCGAATCTGAGCTGCGACGGATAATTTCCGTCGTATCACAGCAACCGCACATGTTTAACACCACTATAAAGGAGAACCTGCTGGTGGCCTGCCCCGGGGCCGGCGAAGATGATTTACGGGCGGCCCTTGATGCCGTGCAATTATCCAATTTTGTAAATGCCCTGCCCAATGGCCTTGAGACCTGGATTGGAGAGGCCGGTCAACTTCTATCCGGCGGCCAGGCGCGGCGCCTGGCCGTCGCGCGAGCCATCCTGCACAATGCACCCTTATGGGTGCTGGATGAACCGACCGAGGGCTTGGACCCGATTACCGAAAGAAAAATGATGCAGGCCTTAAAAGAACAAATTGCCGAACGGACCTTGCTGCTGATAACCCATCGACTGGTTGATTTAAATTGGATGGATCAGATTGTGATGCTGGATCGGGGCCGCATCATTGCCGCGGGAACCCATGAGGAATTGCTGAAAAACAGCCGGCGCTACGCTGAGTTGTATATGCGAGTAACGTACTAATCAAGTAGAAACTAGCGGGGCGTCTTTGTCTATAAAATAACAAATCACGAGCACCAAATCTCAAATAAATTCCAAATTCGAAATTTCAATCTTCAATAAAAAGCTCCGTACTGATATAACGCTCCCCGGTGCTGGGTATAATGGCCACGATGATTTTGCCGACGGATTCCGGCCGCTTGGCAACCTCGATGGCCGCCCAGATGGCAGCGCCGGAGGAGATACCACAAAGAATTCCTTCCTGCTTGGCCGCTTGGCGTGCAGTTTCAAAAGCATCATCATCGGCTACTTTCACTACATCGTCAATCAGCGATCGTTCCAGTACTTCGGGAATGAAACCGGCGCCGATGCCCTGGATCTTATGCGGTCCTTTTACACCGCCGGATAATACCGCTGAATTGGCCGGTTCCACGGCAATAGCCTTAAAAGACGGTTTTCTGGGTTTGATGCCTTGGGCCACGCCCGTGAGGGTACCGCCGGTTCCGACACCGGCCACCAGAATATCGACCTTGCCCTCGGTATCACGCCATATTTCCTCAGCCGTTGTCTCACGGTGAACTCTCGGATTTGCGGGATTGGCAAACTGGTTCGGCATCCAGGAGTTTTTTTCAGACTCAAGGATTTCTTTGGCTTTATTGATAGCGCCCCCCATTCCCTCGGTACCCGGCGTCAATACCAGCTCTGCTCCCAGGTGTTTCAGTAAGCTTCGCCTTTCCCGGCTCATGGTGTCGGGCATTGTCAGGCAAAGACGGTAATTTTTAGCAGCACAAATAAAGGCCAGCGCAATCCCCGTATTCCCACTGGTAGGTTCCACGATCAGCGTCTCAGAATCAAGCAACCCTTCGACTTCCGCCGCTTCAATCATGGAGGCCGCGATCCGGTCTTTGACGCTGCCCAAGGGATTGAAAAACTCGAGTTTGGCGAATATTTCAGCGCCGGTATCTACAACCATTCGGTTAAGGCGCACCAAGGGCGTCAATCCGATGGTGCTGCTGATGATGGAATGAAATTTCATAACTCATCTCCTTTTAAAATCCGGCCAGTTGGAAAAGCGCGGGAAAAAAATCGATAATCAGGAAGCCGTCAAGTTTGGTGGGCCGCCGGTTCAAACGAACGTTTCAAAGAAGAATCCTTTTTTGATTTGTAGATGAGACTCGGTGTTTCCATAATGACCGTGGTATCTGCAGGCACGGATTCTGTCAGCCACACGTTGCCGCCGATTACCGAACGGGCGCCGATGATCGTATCTCCCCCGAGAATCGTGGCGCCCGAATATATAATTACCTCGTCTTCGATGGTCGGATGACGCTTTTTGCCGCGGAATTGATCGGCCTTATCCTTTGGGATAGAGAGGGCACCCAGGGTCACGCCCTGATATAGGCGAACGCTGCGCCCGATAAAAGTGGTTTCACCGATAACGACACCGGTTCCGTGGTCAATAACGAAGCTTTCATCAATTTCAGCTCCGGGATGTATATCGATCCCGGTAACATTGTGGGCATACTCAGTCATGATCCGGGGCAGCAGGGGGACGCCGAATTCGTATAGCTTGTGGGCAACGCGATAGACGGTAATGGCGAAAATTCCCGGATAACTGAATATAATCTCGTCATAGCTTTTGGCTGCCGGGTCGCCTTCGTATGCCGCCTGCACATCGGTGGCCAGTGTCTTGCGAATCGAGGGAATCACTTTTAAAAGCTGCAATGCAGTGGTGTGTCCCTGATCGTCACACTCAGAGCAGCTCTGATCGTAGCGGATGCAATCATGTCTGATGCTTCTGCTGATTTGGTCAGACAACAGGTCAAAGATGTGGGCCGTAGATTCGCCCATGCTGTATCTCAAATTAATCGGATCGAGTTTTCCCCTGGTAAAATATCCGGGAAATAGGATTTCTCTCAACCGGTCGATAATCTCGATGACGCTTTCCCGGGAGGGTATCGGCTCGTAGTCGATGTGGGTATAGCATTCTTTGTCATTACAGTTTTCAATGATTTCTTCTGCAATTGCGGGCAACTGGCTTCTGATTTGAGCCAGAGAATTCAAGTCGATTTTACACTTTTGCTCTTTTTTGACCGTAGCGACCATCTTGATGGGATCTCCTTATCGCCGGGTCGCAAATATCGGACCAAATCCTGCAACCGGGTGAGCGAGCACCCGGTCGGTACGGCGGAACTCAAAATTGAAGGACGGCGGACATTGCCTCCTCGTATTTTTTTTCATCCCTATTTTTCTCTTTTCGCAGATCTGCTCATCTGTTCACAGGCGCTTTATCCATTATCGTTTTCGGATCTGTCAATTTGTAATTCTGCAGGATTTTTTACCCGGGCGATACTTCAAAAATAAACTGAAAATGCGCTATGTCAATAAAAGCCTCATTTTACGTCTTGGTTGAAAATTATTGGCATTGATGAAGACTGCCGGGTAAGGCTGGCCTGGCAGGATGCCACCCGACTACTTTATGAAAAACTCGACAGCACGACGATTGCAGATCTAGTGAATTCCAATTTTTCCGATTGCAAGTAAACCGGTTTCCCAGGCGCTTGAGTTCGCTGAAAGCAGGCAAAACCGAAAACCCGGTTTCGCCTGCGGACGGTTCAGCTGCCGGGACTCAATTGCTTAAAACGGGCCTGCCAGGGTTACACGATATTTGCGGAGAAATTGGGCCGGATGGTAGGAAAGTTTGGCCTTGCGAAGGCCTTCGTCGTTTAAATCCTGTTCGCGGTTTACCCACGTAAAATTGTCAGCCCTATGCGCCAGAAACATCTGATTGATGGCTTGGTAAATCCCTTTGTACTGCGTGTCGCCTTTTTCAAAATGAATGACGAGCGTGTCCTGGGTCAAAGCGTCGGCAATCGTGTAGGCCGCCATCTTGCCGTCGATAAAAATGGCGCCCCCCATGGTGCCGTTTAAATGCCGCCAGTCCCTGAGCATCCGGAATATTGCTTTATTTTCAGCTGAGAGAATCTCGGACGACTCGCAATCCCGCCAAACGCACCAATCCTGCTGCATGTTCAGCGCCTGCTCGATGGAATCAGGTCCGATGGGGACATAGGTATACTCGTAATTCCTGGTAAACTGGTTGAACAGGTTCTTTTTTTTGTGGTAGCGGTTGCCCTTTAATTCAATGAGATCCTTTAGCGCATATAAGTAATCCCAATGTTCTCTTGCCTCGGCAGCCTCTATCCGATCCCCCAGAGCGGCACGCCAGTATTCGACGAGCTTTTCCGGCACCCGAATAAATTCCGTCCGGCGATCGGCCTGCCCGGCAAATCTGCGTTGCCAGTCGACTAAATCCCAGGCGCCGACCGGCGCCCATAAATGCTCCTCAGGACGCGTTTGCTTGATCCAGACTAATTGCTCTTCCCAGGCCCAGCGCAGGCCGTAATCTTCAGCCCAGGCCCATAGATTCAGAAAACTGTAGTCTGAGGCAACCTGGGGGCATTTACCCATTAGCTCCAAATAATCCCTTTGTTTATCCAGGCGTATCGATTCAAAATTTAGCTTCATGACTGAGAACTTCGGCAAACTCCTTTCCTGCTTGATAGGCTTCATCCAAATATTGGGGGAACTTAAGAACATCGCCCTCAAAATCAAGACCCCGGTATAAAAGGGCTTTCCAGAGTTCCATATCAATAACTTCAAAGAAATACTTCAAACTGAGCAGTATTCCATCAAACAATTTTTTCCCTTTTGTAGCACCGGCTGAGATGAAAAGCCCTTTACGGCGTTTGGTTTGTTGATCCCTGCCTGTTTTTTCAATCCAGTGTTTTTTAACCCAAAGAGATTGAAACCGGTCCATTAGAATCTTCGTATGGGCGCTGACAGTATAAAAAAAGACCGGTGAGGCAAGCATTAAACCCTGGGCGGCTAAAATCCGGTCCCGTGCTGCCTGAAAATCATCTTTCAGCCTGCATTCACCGGCTTGATTGCAGCCGTAAATCTCAAGGCAGGGAGACATTTTTAAGTCCCGCAGTACGATTTCTTCTACCCGGGCTCCGGCATCACTTGCACCCCCGACCGCTTTTTTCAACAGCGTCGCTGTATTGCCGTTTCGCCGAGGACTACCATACACCGCAACTATCTTTGGTCCTGTCACGCTTTTACCCATAAGCTTTTGTCTTAAATGGACCGGATTAATTCCTGAAACCCGTGCCTTTGTTCAGATCTCCAGCACCAGCCCGATCGGACAATGATCGGAGCCATAAATATCATTGTGGATGGGTGTCTCCTTAACCCAGCCCTTGTCGATGATGTCCCGGGTGATAAAAAAATAATCAATTCGCCACCCGATGTCGCGATCCCGGGCCTTGAAACGGTAGGTCCACCACGAGTATTTGACGGTATCCGGATTAAAATAACGAAAGGTATCCACATATTCGTTTTCAATTAGGCGGTCGAGCCAGTCGCGCTCAATTCTAAGAAAGCCGGAAGTATTTTCATTTGCTTTGGGATTTTTCAGATCGATTTCGTTGTGGGCGGTATTATAATCCCCGGTGATAATGAGGCTTCGGCCCTGCTTTTTATACTCATCCGTATATTTGAAAAATGCTTCATAAAAATCAAGTTTGTACTGCAGCCGTTCTTCACTCATCTGTCCGTTGGGAAAGTATACATTAAAAAAGACAAAATCATCGAAATCCAGCTCCAGAATACGCCCCTCATCATCGTACCTGGGTTCTCCGATGCCGTGTTTCACGCTTTTGGGTTTGATGCGCGTATAGGCGGCCACACCGCTGTATCCCTTTTTAACTGTGGCATGCGACCAATGGGATTCATACGGCTGGATATCGGTGATTTCCGGGGTAAGCTGCGGATGCTGAAGTTTGGTTTCCTGCAGCGCAACAACATCGGCATCCAATAGTTTGACGGAGCCGAAGAAGTCCTTTTTGAGGGCGGCCCGCAGACCGTTTACATTCCAGGAAATCAACGATATTCTTTTTCTATTCCTTTTCGTAGTCATTTTCCCGACGCTATCAGAGTTAAAAAATTGATCGACCTACCGGCCCAGCAATCCATGGACTCGGCCATTCAGACTGCTGTTGGGTATGGCCTTCAGCACATTGCCGATCGAAACGAAACACTGCCTGACAATTGCCGTTTTGGGCCGTGATGATTCCAGCTGGGCACCAATGGTTTTCAAATCAGCCATCAATTCGGCCAGGGGATCAAAGCCCAGCCCCAGAGTGCCGACTTGATCTTTGATTTCTGTGACAATTTGCTCAACCGCCTGCCGCGCGGCCGAATTCAAAAGCGGTTCCTCACCCAGCTTGGTTGACTTGCCGGCATCGGAAGCCAAAGGACCGATCAGGTCCTGAACCAGCTCCGATCCGGCGGCGCTGATTCCGATCCCGCCGGAGAGAGTTCGGATTTCCACCAGCTGCGAGCCGATCAACTTTTCGGCTACCCTGGCAGCGGCATCCCGCTCCAGGCCCATCAGCCCGCCGATGTCATACATGGACACCTGCACCGAGGAATCGCCGCGGGTCTTTTCAAACAATTGGATTAAAAACTGCTTGCCGGTTTCATCAACTTCAGGATCCGTCATATTACCTTTCTTCCAACGGTGTATATTCGCATACCGCCGGACCGCAATAGTCCCCGACGTACTCGGATTCAGGTCGGTAGAGCATCGGTTTGGGAGCGGCACCTGCAAATTGTTCCTCGATGATGTGGGCGCACCAGCCTGCTATCCGGGCAACGGCAAATACCGGGGTGAATAAATCCACGGGAAACCCCATGGCGTAATACAAGGAGCCGCTGTAAAAATCGACATTGACGTATATATCCTTCCCCTTGCGTTTTTTAAATTCTTCTTTGCCGGTTTTTTCAAGCAGCGTGGCGATATCGTACCACCTGGTCTCTCCGGTTCTTTCGGCCATGGCCTTGATCATCTCTTCCAGAATGGGTGCGCGGGGATCGTCGGTATCGTAAACGGCATGTCCCAGGCCAAAAATCACCCGGCCGGCATCAAATTCCTGATTGACATAATCATGTACCTTGTCGGCTGAGCCGATTTTAAAAAGCATTTCCATGACCCGCGCATTGGCACCGCCATGCAGGTCACCGGACAGTGAGCCCACCGCGGCGGCAACTGCGGCATACATGTGGGCTCTGGTGGAGGCAACTTCGCGGGCGGCAAAGGTGGAAGCATTGAAGGAGTGCTCGGCGTGGCAGACAAGCGCGACGTCCAGAAAACGGGCCACCTGCTTATCGGGAATCTCCCCGGTGAGCATGTATAAAAAATTGGCCGCGTGATCCAGATCGGGTAATGGCGGGACCGGTTTTTTGTTATTGCGGATTCGGTGCCAGACGGCGATGATCGCCGAAAATTTGGCAATCAGTTTGGTGGCCATGCGCCATGCCGCATCCATGGTTTGATCTCGGTTGAGGACATCCTCATCATGCTGCGCCAGCATGGGTACCACCGACTGCAAAATGTCCATGGGCAAAGCATTTTTGGGCATGGTGTGCATGGCAGCAATCACCTCGTCCGGCAGCCCCTGCTGGGCCCGGATCCGGTGCCGGAACTCTTCTAGTTCGGCTTTGTCGGGCAATTTTTCGTAAAGCAGCAAATGGGCGGTTTCTTCAAATGAAGCCCGTTTTGCCAAATCCTGGATTAAATACCCCCTGTAAATTAACCGTCCGTTGGCACCATCAACATCGCATATGCGCGACTGTGCAATGACAAAGCCTCGCAGGCCCGTATTCAAGATGGGTTTGCATGCTTCCATATTCTCACCTCTCATGTTGTTCTCAGTTCGTTGCGGTCTTTCAATCTGGATGATTAAAAGGATTTAAAAAGGCCTATTCTAATAATGTATTAATGTGAGTTGTGGGAAAAAAGTCAAGCAAATTAAAAAATCATTTTCTCAGGCGGCCGGCGTTCGGGAACATACTCGTGTGGTATTCGGCCGTCGTTCCATTCCTGCGAAACATAAAGATTGCAATAGCAGCTGCCGTATTCTTCAATATCGGGTATGCTGTAAACGCAAGGGCAGATGATGTCCCGGTCGGCTGCGCGGTCCCCGGAAACCAGGCGGCACGGGCAGCCCATGTATCCATAACGCTCTTTGTTGACCAGCAGTGCCTCCAACAGCTCAAAGGTCCCCTGCTTGTCCTTGTTGAAATAATAACCTTTGGGTTCCTGAACCTTTTTCATTCTTTCGTAAAGCGCTTGTGCATCCATCACATTCCCAATGCCTCCTTGATTTCTTTTTCCTTGAATCCGACGATAACCTTATCACCGATAATGATGGTGGGAAAGGAGCAGCGCGGATTAAATTTTTTGACATCCTCGATAATTGCTTTTCTTTCATCGCCCTTTAGCAGATCCACGTCGATAAATTCGTACTTGATGGTGCAGTCGCTCAGATATTTTTTGGTCGCCCTGCAATGGCTGCACGTACTCAGAGAAAATACTTTTACCTCAGGATTAGACATTGAATCTTCCTTTCAAAGTTGGAATGCCGACCCAGTTTCAGAAGCCGGCTCTAAGGCCGCCGGAAATGATACCTGATGATAATTTGAATTTAGATAATCAATTAAGATAGTAAGATAGCAAAAAATCCGGTACATTAACACAGAAAATTTAAAATTAAATATCCAAAACCGGCATGCGTATCCAATCAAATTTTATACCAGGGAAATGATTAAATATACAAGTTATTAGATTATTATGATATTAATAGGTTAATTCGATAATATCGGAAAACAATCTCATTATTCAATACAATGAGACAGATGAGACGCTGAAAAGGCCGGTTCATAGATAAAGAAATCAAAAACATTTAAATTGGCCTCGGACTGGCTTCAAAGTCAGTATCTCAAAAACAGATATTCTGGTGCCGGAAACCGATCAGTACATAACCGTCTATTATTGTTATATTTTTTTGGCAACCGAAATTTTATGGTCGAATCTGAATTAAAGGTTCTTTCAATTTAAACAAAAGAGCTGAAGTCTCAAGTTTTTATGATGCATACATGTATCACAAGACAGTTGCCGAAATGTTTACTAAACACCGAAAGTATGCTATCAAATCGCAGTTCTTTGGCCGCCTCCTGAATTTGGTTAATTTCTAAATAGTTACGCAAAGAGCGATTTAAATGCCGCATGTATTTAATTTTCTCTTGCATCTGGCATGGAATTGGCAGATAAAATTCGAGAACCTTGTAATTGGTTAAATGTTTCTATCACGAGGGCCAACTCGTGGCAGCATAAGTTTGAGTGATATTCGTTTCTGGTAATTTATCCCATTTTAACTTTCAAACTGAATTTTCATAATCACATCTAAGGTGGAAGTCCAGCCAGGTTATTTGAATTTCAATAAATCCAAAAAGGGAGGCCACTAATGGAAGAGAAAAAAGTCATCTCCAAAACAAAGGAGATCGATATTAAAGATTTGACAATCTGCGAGGCCACCGCTCAAATGCTGGCCAAGGCCAGACGAGACGGCGTCGAAACCGCTTTTGACCGGGCAATTAATATGAAGGCTTGTCCCATCGGGGCGGATTCAGCCTGCTGCAAACATTGCGCCATGGGGCCCTGCCGGCTCAATGCCAAGGATCCTTACGGCAAAGTCGGGGTATGCGGGGCCACCATCGATACGATCATGGCGCGCAACTTCGCCCGCATGGTGGCCAGCGGCGCTGCCGCTCACACTGACCACGGCATGAGCATGCTGGATTTGTTCCGCGAAGTGGTAAACGGCAAGATCAAGGATTACCGGATCAAGGATACGATAAAGCTCGAGAAAGTTGCCACAGAAATCGGCATTGAGACCGACGGCCGGGAAATCAAAGACATCGCCATGGATCTATATAAGGAGCTTGAGCGCACCTATACCCAGGTTGAAGGCGAAATACCGTTTACCAAGCGAGTTCCGGCAAAGACCCTTGAAACCTGGCGCAAACTTGGGATCGTGCCCCGGGGTGCCATGCGCGAAATCATGGAACTCATGCATCGAACCCACATGGGTGTCGACCAGCATTATGAAAATATCACCAAACAATGCAGCCGCACGGCCCTGGCCGACGGCTGGGGCGGTTCCATGGTGGCTACCGAAATTTCAGACATCCTCTTCGGAACGCCGACACCGGTCGCAGCCGAGGTAAACATGGGAGTTCTGAAAGAAGATGCGGTCAATATCATTGTCCACGGACATGAGCCCAACCTGTTCGAGTCTATTCTGGAATCTGTAAATGAGCCGACCCTGGTGCGAGCTGCGAAAGATGCCGGGGCTTCCGGCATAAACCTGGTGGGCATGTGCTGCTCCGGAGCCGAGATGCTTTCCCGTCACGGAATTCCCCACGCCGGAAATTTCATGTCCACCGAAGCCGTGCTGGTTACCGGTGCCGTTGATGCCATGGCAGTTGATGTTCAATGCATTAAACAGGGACTTGCCAAAGTCGCCGAATGTTACAATACGGTTCTGCTGACCACAAACCCCAGATGCCATATTGAAGGTGCGGAACACATCGAGCTGCATGAACATGATCCCAAAAGCTGCACCGACGAAATCGTTATCAAGGCTATCGGTCGGTTTAAAAACAGATCGCTGCCCATCGAAATCCCCAAAATCAAAAACACCGGCATCCACGGGTTTTCGCACGAATATATCAATTATATGCTCGGTGGTACATTCAGAGCTTCGTATACCCCGCTGAATGACAACATTATCAATGGACGCATCCGCGGCGTGGCTGGAGTCGTGGGTTGCACCAACCCGAGGGTAAAGCAGGACTACGTGCATGTTGAACTGGTCAAGGAACTGATCAAAAACGACGTTCTGGTCCTTCAAACAGGTTGCTCGCAAATATCGCTTGCCAAAGCAGGCCTGCTGACCCCGGAAGCCGCCCATTTGGCCGGTGCCGGTCTGAAGGAGGTCTGCGAAACTGTCGGCATGCCGCCTGTCCTGGGCGTGGGGTCCTGCGTCGACAATAGCCGCATCCTGATTGCGGCTTCCGAAATGGTTCGCGTTGGCGGGCTCGGAAACAGTATCGCAGATCTCCCGGCGGCCGGAGCTGCCCCGGAATGGATGAGCGAAAAAGCCATCAGTATCGGTCATTATTTCGTCGCATCCGGCGTATATACGGTATTCGGAGTAACCTTCCCCATCGTGGAAGAGACCAAATTCCACAAACTTCTCTTTGGAGGGCTGGAAAAACAGGGTCTTGGAAAATGGGGATTTGCACCGGATCCGATTGAAATGGCCCACCTGATGATCGCCCATATTGATAAGAAACGCAAAGAATTGGGCATCGACAAGGCCAGAGAACGCACCCTTGTTGATATGGCTGATCGGCGGGCAATGGAAGCAGCGTAGTGTCAGCCCACTCCATCGCAGGATGGCGTCTCAACCCGGACGCCATCCTTTGCTGGGCTAAAAAATTTTAAATCAGACCAAAATCCTTTTTTATGATGTTACCCGGACTTGCACTTTGGGGCTCGTCGGCAGCCGGTTTTCAATCTTCCTCTTTTTTGCGCCATGTCCTGCCATTTGTCTCATCATCGATTTAGCACGAACCTGTATCATAAGACAAACCGCGGATGGCTTTGCATCCTGAACGCTCGTTTCTTTCCCCCTACTATTTTTCCCATAAAATAAAATTTTATATGTTATTTTAATTGTTTAGCTATTATATCCAGGTTATATTCATACTTATTTAGTATATATCAATAAACTGGCATGAAAATTGTTATATAATTTATAAATTCAACAAAGGGAGGCCACTAATGGAAGAGAAAAAAGTCATCTCCAAAACAAAGGAGATCGATATTAAAGATTTGACAATCTGCGAGGCCACCGCTCAAATGCTGGCCAAGGCCAGACGAGACGGCGTCGAAACCGCTTTTGACCGGGCAATTAATATGAAGGCTTGTCCCATCGGGGCGGATTCAGCCTGCTGCAAACATTGCGCCATGGGGCCCTGCCGGCTCAATGCCAAGGATCCTTACGGCAAAGTCGGGGTATGCGGGGCCACCATCGATACGATCATGGCGCGCAACTTCGCCCGCATGGTGGCCGCCGGCAGTGCCGCCCATACGGACCACGGCATGGGCATGCTCGACCTTTTCCGGGAGGTGCTGAACGGCAACATCCAGGATTACGGCATTAAAGACCCGCTCAAACTCATAGAGGTGGCCAAATCAATCGATATCGAGACGGACGGCCGGGAAATCAAAGACATCGCCATGGATCTATACAAGGAGCTTGAGCGCACCTACACCCAGGTGGAAGGAGAAATTCCCTTTGCGAAACGGGTGCCGCAAAAAACACTGGAGACCTGGCGCAAGCAGGGAATCGTTCCCCGGGGAGCCATGCGCGAAATCATGGAGTTGATGCATCGCACGCATATGGGCGTGGACCAGCATTATGAAAATATCACCAAGCAGTGCAGCCGCACCGCGCTGGCCGACGGCTGGGGCGGTTCCATGGTGGCTACGGAAATTTCCGACATTTTGTTCGGCACCCCATCGCCGGTAGCGGTCGAGGTGAACATGGGCGTGCTAAAAGAAGACCAGGTCAATATCATCATTCACGGCCATGAACCCAATTTATTTGAATCCATAGTTGAATCGGTCAATGAACCCACCCTGATTCAGGCCGCCAAAGATGCCGGTGCCAAGGGGATCAACCTGGTAGGGATGTGCTGCTCAGGACTGGAAATGTTTGTCCGTCACGGAATACCTCACGCCGGCAACTTTATGTCCACCGAAGCCGTACTGGTCACCGGGGCCGTGGACGCCATGGGCGTTGATGTGCAGTGCATTAAACAGGGCCTGGTTAAAGTTGCGGACTGTTATGAAACGCCGCTGATTACGACCAACCCGCGCTGCCGCATCGAAGGCGCCCTTCACATTGAATTTCACGAGCACGATCCCAAGGCCTGCACGGATGAAATCGTCATTCAGGCCATCGGTCGCTTCAAAAACCGCAGGCTGCCCATCGAAATTCCGCAAATCGTCAACACCGGCGTGCACGGGTTTTCCCACGAGTATATCAATTATATGCTCGGCGGAACTTTCCGGGCCTCCTATACGCCCCTTAACGACAATATTATCAATGGCCGCATTCGCGGGGTGGCGGGTGTCGTCGGCTGCACCAATCCCCGGATAAAGCAGGATTGGGTGCATGTGGAACTGGTTAAAGAGCTGATTAAAAACGACGTGCTGGTGGTACAGACCGGCTGCTCTCAAATCGCACTGGCCAAAGCCGGACTGACGACTCCGGAAGCCGCTCATCTGGCCGGCCCGGGATTAAAAGAAGTCTGCGAAACTGTGGGTATGCCGCCGGTCCTGGGCTGCGGCGCCTGTGTCGACAACAGCCGGATTCTGATTGCCTGCGCTGAAATGGTCAAAACAGGCGGTCTGGGAGAAAGCATCGCCGATCTGCCGGTGGCCGGCTGTGCACCGGAGTACATGAGTGAAAAAGCGATCTGCATCGGACAGTATTTTGTGGCTTCGGGTGTCTACACGGTATTCGGTGTTACCTTTCCCATCGTGGAAGGAACCAAATTCTACAAACACCTGTTCGAAGAGCTGGAACAAAAGGGTATGGGAAAATGGGGCTTTGCCACCGATCCGTATGAAATTGCAGCGATGATGATCGCCCATATCGATAAAAAACGCAAGCAGCTTGGGATCGACAAGACCCGCGAGCGGACACTGGTGGATATGGCTGACCGTCGGGCAATGGATGCGGCCTAATCAATCCGACAGACCGCAACAGTCAAAAACAATAAAAACAAAAGGGGCTTCCCAACGGGAGCCCCTTTTGTTTTTGATCTTGGAACGCGAATGCGGCGGTCTTGCTTCTGTTTCAATGCCAGGAGGCGGCCGGCTGGAACCCAAAAATCAATGGGGCCTGAAGCCCAAACCTCTCAACCCTTACGATTCATCTTTCCACGCCCAATTCACGTTTTAACCAAGCTTTTACATCGTCTTCAAGGGCATACACCCCTTTCAGCTCGCAGACCTCCTTTTCATACTGCTGCGGCAGTTCAAATTGTGCCAGTTCAACCGCTTCTTCTGAATTGCGTCGGATCAGGTAAATAAAATAGGGTTTGTGCCAGCAGTTGACCACAAAATAGGTAGAATAATCGCTTTTCGAACGTATGGTATACTTCCCGCTGCCCCAATCCGTGTTGCCCCATTCCAGATAGAGTTTGACCGCTTGCTCAGGTCCCAGATCCCAGCTGATCTCATTGATCAGGTCGGTTTCTTTTTTTAATTCTTCCAGCGACAGCATTTAGACCTCCTTTAATAGCAACCAATCCTTTAAAACACAAAGAATGTAAGGATGTGTAGGACGGGTGTCAAACAGCTGCAGGGAAGGTCCGGTATGGTACTTGCAACCTGGAAATATAAGCGGTTAGGACAGCTTAGCGACTTGATACAGTTCGGGGTGATCCCCTAAAAATCGATAAAGGGTTGCCCGCCCGACGCCGAGCAGCTTGGCGGCTTTGGCCTTGTTGCCGCCGGTCCTGATCAAGGCCGAGCGTACACCTTCTAAATTTAGTTTGCGGGTGGGCCCTCGGCGGATGCATGTATTTTCAATTTCCCGCAGCTCAATCGGCAAATCTTCTGCTTCAATGGTGTCGCCGCTGCATTTGACAAAGGCAAACTGGATAGCGTTCTGCAATTCACGGACATTGCCCGGCCAATGGTAGTCCAATATTAGTGACAGGGCCGGAGCGGAGACTCTGACAGGATCACGTTTGTAGCGTTCACTGGCTTCCTGCAGAAAGTGTTCGATCAGCAGCGGTATGTCCATCTTGCGTTCACGCAAAGGCGGCATATGAATCGGAATGACATTTAGCCTGTAATAGAGGTCTTCGCGAAATCGCCCCTGTTTCACGGCCTCCTTAAGATTTTTGTTTGAGGCGCTGATGACCCGCACATCAACCGAAATTGTCCGCTCACCGCCGACCCGTTCAAATTTGCTTTCCTGCAGGCAACGCAAAATTTTGGCCTGCATATTGTTGGAGAGTTCGGCCACTTCATCGAGAAATACCGTTCCGCCATCGGCAAGCTCGAAACGGCCTTTTTTGTCGCGTATGGCGCCTGAAAATGCGCCTTTCACATGACCGAAAAGCTCGCTTTCGATAAGACCTTCCGGCAGCGCGCCGCAGTTGATGGGAACAAAAGCGGCGCCGTTGCGCGAACTTTCATTATGGATGGCATTGGCAACCAGTTCTTTGCCGGTCCCGGTTTCACCGGATATATAAACGGGATAATCATAGCTCGAAACATCGCGTATATGTTTGAAAATTTTATACATTTTATGGTCCTGGCCGATAATGTTGCCGAAACTGGTCAGTTTACCGGCCTGCAGCTTCAGACTGAAAAGATCGGTAACATCCCGGAAGGAGGCCAGGACTCCGACAAATTCACCGCTGTCATCCCGCATGCTGGTGATGGTCATTTCCACCCGGCGCGATTCACCGCTTTTAGTTGTGATGCTCAGGGAATGCTCGGAAGTTTCAGCCAGATCCGGCACGTCGTCACAAAACTTGCAGCGGCCACCGCAAAAAGGATGACCGAAAGCCTCATGGCATTCCTTGCCCAGAACATCTCCCCGGCTGTAACCGGAAATACGCTCGGCTTCCTGGTTGAAGAAAAAGATGCGTCGATTCATGTCATGGGCGATTATCCCTTCTTTGAGATTGTCCAGCACATGCTCCAGGTTATCCTGGTGACACATTAAATTTTCAAGGGAAAGATCCGACATCATTTTCTTTCGATAAATTCTGCTCATACCGTGCAGGGTATTTTCCGGTTCAATTGAATTCCGCTTAAATCAATACGAACATCATAAGCCAGTATCTCAACACCCCGGTCTGGTCTTTAAAACTTATATTTTTCATCCACCTTTAAATACCTTTCCTCTATAAAGGCCGCCAGAGAATCAATGTCTTCAAGACCGAATACAGGTACATCCAAATCAAAACCGACATCACTGACGACGGCAACCAGGTGCGGGTCTTCCAGTAGAAGCGCTTGGCTGTGTCGGGCTGCCCGCACCACCTCAATTTTAGGTTTGAGCGCTCTTTTATAACCTTCGGCAATCACCAGATCCAGATCGTTGAAATAGTTTTGCAGGCTTTCCAGGGTTCCTTGATGATCATTTTTTACCATGGCAATTTTGCCCGGGGAGGCGATGATTACCGTTTCAGCTCCGGCATCTTTATGGCGCCAGCTGTCTTTGCCGGTTTTATCAAAATCAAAAATGTGGTGAGAGTGTTTGATGGTGCCGATCCGATAACCTTTGCGGATGAGTACCGGAATCAACTTCTCGATTAGCGTGGTTTTACCGGACTCTGACCGACCTGCGATGCAAATAATCTGAGGCATTCCGAGCTCCCTGCCGAAATCGTTTTTCCATTCAGACTCAAAATAGAATTCAACCCAACCGCAGCTGAAAACGTAAGCATCAAAATTAGGTTGCAAAAGACATATTGTCAAGAGTCAACGATAACCTGCCAAAATAGATTTTTTACTGAAACTCGGCGAACCGCCCTACGAATATTATGTCAGCGATACCTCCCCCAATGGCTATGAGCCGGAACAAATGTTCAAGGCCAGCTTAATTCCGGCGGAATTTAAGATCGCCGCCCTTAAAAAGGAAATTCACGCCGGCTCAATCCGGTATATCGACTGGTTGTTTCCGGGCATTCCGGCCATGAACATGATGTCCAGCGCACTGTGGAGCGTGGGTTATGTGGTGGTGCGGTATCGCCAAAACGGCGTTTTAAAGCGTTTGAAAGTGACACCGTTAACGGCCCTGGCCCTGTCGCGCATTTTTCTGCTGATGTTTACCCTTGTGGTGGTCTGGGTGGGTTGCGATTTGATTTTTGCGGTTCGAGTTGTCGGGTCTTACCTGGACCGGATATTTTGCGGGGCTTAATAGTTCTGCTTTTAGGGATAAACTCAGTGACAAAATGGTTGGAATGGACCAAGGCTGCGATTTTTATATAGATAAAAAGCGGAATCATAGCCCAATGAAAGGGACTGACCGGTATCTGGCGGCTAAAATCTTTAACCATATAAACGATAAAGGCGAGCAGGACCAATTCGACCAGGGCATCAAGAAATCCAAGCAAGTACTGACGAATATAAAAATAGCCGCCGCCGGGAAAGATGATGGAACTGATGGCGGCGACAACCTTGCTCTTGAATTTAAGCCGACATTTTTCACATGCGTATTTTCCCTCGACAAGATCGGCGGTGCAGCGGGGGCAAAGATGGATTCGTCCAGCCGATTGAACCTTGGTACCGGAGAGCGGCAGCTTGGTCTTCAGCAAGGCTCTGATTTTTTTTCTTTCGAACACGGCAATGGCCGCGAATTTCTCAATTTTTTTGCCCGCCCCGGCAAACTGAGCAGTAAGATTTCCCCGCTTCAGCACAATCGACCGGCATCCTGCGTAGGCCACCTGGGCAAGTGAATTTTTATAACCGTAGCTGGCGGTGGTCGGGACATGAATAATGCGATAATTTGTGAAAACAAACAGGGAGCGTTTAAGATAAACAAAAAGAAATCCTGTCAGGTATTGGGCCGCAGATGCCAGCGGCGAATAACCGGTGGTTATCAGGATAATCTGTTCGCCTCTTTTTAAAAACGGCTTTAAAAAAGAGACCTTAACGATTAACTTCCGCTGCCGCTTTTCAATTCTCTTTTTATAGACGTCTTTATGGTTCGAAAACAGGGTCTCACGATTTACCGGGAGCCCGAATATCTGGGACCCCATGAAGCCGGCCGGTTCAAAAGCCGCTTCTGACATCTAAAACTCCTTTCATACGTCGATACATTAACAATTGGGCTCATTTTTCAGGTTATTCCGACGAGACAGTATAACCGCTCGATACCCTAGTCTTGATCTTGCGACATTTCCTGGGCCAGCCGTTCGGGCGTCATGGTCCAAAAGGGCGTGCCATCTTTGGTTAAACGCACTTTAATGACATCAATGTCGGGATCCTTTTTTATTTTTGCAGCAATAAAAACATCCTTGCCGTTGATTTCCGCCCAAACACCCTTTAATTTGATGCGCGCATTTTTCTGTAGATGAATTTCGCTGGGGTTCCGATACCAGGTGGGACAGATCTGCACTTCGAACTCGTCGGACCCTTCTCTCACATCCAGGGCGGTTGCCGGTGACATTCCAGGCATGGGGACAACTTCTTTTACCCGAACAACCCAGGCTCTGATTTTTTCATATTCCCGGACATCATAGAGTTTGTTATAAGGATCATCTACGCCCCAACCCTGCATGTCGCGCTTCTCTTCGTCCCCGGCCCAACTTACGCCGCCGGTAGAAATAAGCAAAATCAGTATCAGAAAATATACGGTCCGTCTCAAAGATTTTTGCATGCAAACCTCCCTTTAGGGCTCACTATCTTTTTGTCGATATATTTAGGTTGACCATACTGAATATTATATTAATTGATCTACCTTTTGCAACCAAGAAAAACGGCGCCGGGAGAAACGGCCTTAAAACGGCATTCATTCCCTTTGCCTTTCTAAAGTCGGCCCCGGCAATATCTAGCGTTGATAGGCCTGCTCTTTATAAAGCAGATCTCCCTCTCCATATACCGCTACCGGGTAATTCGCCAGGTCGAAGGGATCACCGTTCCAGCAGGTAAATGAGGCCCATTTTCCCTTTTCAAGGGTGCCGAGCCGTTTATCCATTTCCAGAACAGCGGCATTTTTGCGGCTAACCAGCTCGACAGCCTGTTGTTTGGACATTCCGGCCCTCACAAACCAGCGTGTTTGCAGAAATAGCTGACGGGCGAGCGTAACCGGATGGTCCGTCATCAAACCGAATTCAACCCGGGAGGCCATCAAGTGGCGGATGTTGCGCCAATCTTCATGTTTTAATTCGACTTTATATGCGAAACAGTCGATGGGGCCGTATACAACGGGTATCTTGCGTTTATGCAATTCCTGGAATATTTCAGGCTGGTGGACATCCATGGCATGGTCGACGGTCAATTTGATTTTAAAATCATCCACCAGCCGCAACAGGGCGGCAATGTCATCAATCTTGTGCACATGAGCCCGCAGGCGAACCCTGCCGGTCAGCAAATCCCTCAACACGGTTTCCTCCGCCGAAAAAGTGATTTCCTCTTTCTTACGGCCCCTGGCTTTGCGGTATTGCAGGTTCTTCTGGCGCAATTCGGCCAGTTTGCCGCGCAGGACGGCAATTGCACCCATGCGTGTTGTGGGGCGCCGACCCTTCCAGCGGCGGGTTGACATTGGATTAAAACCGAAGGCCGCTTTCAGGCCGGCTCGGCCGATAAGGGCATGGGTGCCGTCCTTGGCAAAATTTCGAATGACGGCCGACTGCCCCCCGACAATGTTGCCGCTGCCCGGAACCACACAGGAATACAGCACGCCGGCTTCCACGGCCTCCCTGAACGCTTTGTCGTCCATTTGGACCGAGTCGAGGGCATCCGGAAGGGCCAGAATAGAATCAAGATGATCATTGGCTTCGCCTTCTGCACTGGGTTCACCGGATCGTTCCATGCCGATGTGGCTGTGGGGGTCGATAAAAGCGGGAGTCAGCACCTCAAACTCGCCCAGCAATTGACCTTTGGCAGATTTCGACAGACCGGCGATGGTTGACCCGCTAAATACAAGATATCCATCACGGACAATGGATTCGCCCGTGTAAATCGTTTTCGCAAAGATGCTGTTCATATTCGCCTCTCGATAACTGATTGAATATTTTCGATTGAATATTGAATAATTACCTGTGAAAGTTTACGCGCTTATCTGGTAAAGGTTTTTTTAACCCGCTTTGAAAAAAGAAAATAAGAAATCCAAATTAGGCTCGCAACCAGGGTTCGTATAAAATTAGCAATCGACTCCAAATTGACAGGATCGGACTTTATCAGGATGATCCGGGTTAAATAATAGTCAAGACCGACAAAAATCAGATTTGAAGCGATAAAGACAACTGCTAGTTTAGGAACAAACTTGCGCCGCGTAAAGAAAAATGAAATAACAGGTATCGAGAAACCAAGAAAGCCGACGTTGCCGACAAGCTCCATTATTAATAATGGACCCCACAAGGGGTGATAGGAAACAGAGTCGGGCGAGGTCAGGATAAACCAGTTATTTCCTGATAAAGCCGGAATAATATCCGTAAACAGTGATACGGCGGTCTGCACCGGAAAAAGCAACAAGCCGACGGCACATAGAATCAGCCAGCCGCCGATTTTATTATATTTATTTAGGTCGTTACTTGGAGATTGAACAGCAGCCATAAAACAAAATCACCGGATTAAAAGCTCATATACCGCTTTTCCCAGTAAATAAGCGGCGTATATTCAAATAGCGCATTCAAATGATGCATAAAGGCATGCCTTCCTTCTTCCTGCCATAGTTTGGTAATGGTTTGATCGATCTGTTGATAGATTGCTGCAATATCATCGGACGATTCTGGTGGAAATCTTTGCGGATTTTCGGCGGCGACGTCTGCAATTAAATTCAGCCACATTCGACTGGCACCCATGATATAATACGGCCATGTTTTTTGGATCGAGACCGGCCATTGTTTGTCCGAGGTGTCTTCAATATTGGGCCGGGTGATGCGGGTCGGGTCATCATATTCAGTCCGTTCGATGACACCGTCATTTTCTAATTTTTTTATCAACGGATCGGTTTCCAGCGCGTTGAAAATTTGCCGGGCCGTTTCAGGGGTGGCATAAAAAATGAAACTGAACATCCTGCCGGCAGCATCCCGGGCTGCCCGGCGATGAAAACGCCATAGGAAAATATCGCTTTTGTGTTTTTCCAGCAGAGGTGAAATGACCTGATGCGCCAGACAAAGGTCCACGTACCAGATCGGCTCGGTATCCGGGGGCCAGTTCAGGTGGAAGCGGACAAACCACCAGCCGTTGCCTGCGGGCAATACTTGCGGTTGTATCGGCTTGATTGGCTGCCTCTGAATTTGATCAACCGACGCACACCCTGCCATGACACCCGTAAAAAAAAGAAACATCGTCAACCATTTTTGAAAGCCATTGATCCGCAACATGAATTTACTCCTTTGAGCTCCTGCTTAAATTGACCGCGCAGCGGCAGTGCCAGAGGTGGTTTGAGCAGATAAAACGCTTCGGTCATCAGCGAAAAACCGGCCGAAATGTTTTAAATATTTCCTTTCGCAAAGCATTCAGCTTTTGGTGGCCGCGCGGCAGCCGCTGCTTTCGCTTCCATCTCATTAAACAGGGAAAACGGCACGGCAAACGACATTAAGTGGTCGTCGAGCTGTTTGCGGATGTAGGCCCTGGCCGACAGGTCCGTCAGGTCGACAACCGCCCGCGGCTTATCCGCTTTTGCTTCCTGAAAGGGATAGCTACCGATGGTCTGGCAACCCGCAGCGTACGGCATAATGACATTTTGATTGTCGCCCCGGCCGTAGTTGGCTAAAATCACCATAGTGTTTGAGGGCAATGGCCACAGCTATTTTACTTTCCATAATAGCCCCCTTAATTTGAATATGGTATCATTTAAAAATAAACGCCGGTAGTCTTTTTTGCCTTGCAAAGTCGGCGTTTCAAAGACACTGACTTTCCAAAGCGAAAAATACAGGCGGAGGCTCTAAATACCGACAACTACAGGATGCAAGCGAACGAAATCCGCATGCCTTCCATTGAATAGTTAAAAGAACCCTGCCTGTCAAAGGCAATCCCAAGCGTCCACGCACCTGACAGCCGAATTTGGGTAGGCGGCTGCCATCTATTATTGAAAACCAATTGATTTGCATATTCAGTCGTGATCCTGTATGAGTCGACTGCAGGTCCTCGCAAAAAATTTCGATAACGGGTTGCCGCTATCGGCCGCCACGTATCCAAGGAGAAAAAGATGAATACCGCAGAAGACATCGTTAAGGATAAGCAAAGCGAGATTGTCGCTATCTCGTGGGATCAGACGGTTCACCAGGCCTGCCTGGAAATGTCCTCAAAAAAAATCGGTGCGATTCTAGTTAAAAAAGACGGCAAATACGTTGGCATCTGGACTGAACGTGATCTGCTGCAAAAAATGGCCGAGGAAGGATTCGATCCGCGGACCGCAAAAATCGGTGACCATATGTCCACTCCGCTTAAGACCGCACCCCACAGTACCCGCATACACAAACTGACAGAAATGTTTTTAGGGCTCTTTTTAAGACACCTGCCCATCGAAAAAGACGGCGAGTTTATCGGCCTGCTTTCAATCGGCGATGTTCTCAGGGCCAGCTTGATTAATACGGATCACCATTTAAAAGAAATTAATGCATTTATCACCTGGGACTATTATGAAAACTGGCGGGAAGGAAGGACCAAGCAATCGAAAAAGCAGGATTGATCGGTGTAATCGAAAGCTCCGGCGGCGGTGAGGCATATAAATGTCCAAGTCAACGGTGAAATAATGACGGATGCCATTTCAAAGCGGTTATTATTAATTTCGTCAAGCGCCCTTGTATTCCTGGGGCTCTATTTAGCGAGCCTTTACAGCTATCTCTTCTTCCACAGTGTGGCGGAAATATTCAGTATTGTCGTTGCCTTCGGTATTTTTTCGGTGGCCTGGAATTCCCGCGGTTTCATGGACAACAATTACTTCCTGGCGCTTGGCGTTGCCTATCTGTTTGTCGGCGGTCTGGACCTTCTGCACACATTGGCCTATAAGGGGATGGGCGTGTTTGTCGGCCACGGCGCCAATTTGGCAACCCAATTATGGATTGCAGCGCGTTATCTGCAAAGCATCTCCCTGCTTTGCGCGCCCTGGTTTCTTCCAAGAAAAATCAACATGGCTCAGCTCCTAACAGGCTATCTGGCGGTATTTATCGTCCTATTGCTGAGCATTTTCTACTGGAATATTTTCCCGGACTGTTATCATGAGGCAACGGGGCTAACCGCCTTCAAGATCCTAAGTGAGTATTTGATTTGCCTGATGCTCCTGCTGTCGATCCTATCAATATCCCGCAAACGCACCGAATTTGATCCCGCTGTTTTTAAATTGATTATTGCCTCAATTGTCAGCACCATCGGCGCGGAGCTGATGTTCACTTTCTATTTGAATGTTTACGGGTTTTCAAATCTCATCGGGCATTTTTTTAAAATCATTTCGTTTTTCCTTATTTACAGGGCCGTTATCGTGACCGGTCTGAAAAAACCGTACAGCATCCTGTTTAGAAATCTGAAACAGAGCGAGGAAATACTGCAGATCGAAAAAAACCGGCTCGAAACGGCACTATCCCAGATAAAAACCCTGAGCGGCCTGCTGCCGATATGTGCCAACTGCAAAAAAATTCGGGACGATAAGGGATACTGGAATCAGATCGAAACTTACATCCACGATCATTCGGACGCAAAGTTCAGCCATGGTATTTGTCCGGAGTGCTTCAAAAAGCTGTATCCCGACCTGTGGGACGGCCGGTGAGTTTGGTTTCACCGCCCGGCAAATCAATTGACCGTAAAATAGAGGGTTAACCCTAATCTCCTTGCATTTTAGGAAAAATATGGATCACAAAACAGAAATTCTGGTTATCGGTGGGGGCGCCGTCGGCATTTGCTGCGCATACTACCTTAGTGCGCTCGGCAAATCGGTCGCGGTGGTTGAAAAAAATGACATTTGCGCGGGCAGTTCATACGGCAATGCCGGTCTTATCGTTCCCAGCCACAGCATTCCGCTGGCGGCACCCGGTGCCATAACCCAGGGGCTGAAATGGATGTTCAAGCCGGAAAGCCCCTTTTATATTAAACCGCGCCTGGATCGGGAGTTGCTCTCCTGGTTGTGGAAGTTCCGCGGCGCCTCCACCATACAACACGTGCGCCGGTCCATACCGGTTTTGCGCGACCTCAGTTTGGCCAGCCTGAAATTGTTTGAAGCGCTGGCCGATACCGAAGGCTTGGATTTCTTTTTAAAAAGAAAGGGCATTGTAGAAGTCTTTAATACCGCCAAAGCATTCAGGGCCGGGGTTGAAGATGTCCATTTGATGCAGGAACACGGAATGGAGAACAAAATCCTGGATGCCGGCGAATTGACAGAATTTACCAATGGCCTGCGAACCAATGCGCTGGGGGGGATTTATTTCCCGCAGGATGCCCATCTTATCCCCGACCGGTTCGTACATCAGTTAGCCCGCCTGATCGAGAAAAAGGGGGTGACCCTGTTTAAAGCGACGGAAGTGCTGGCCTTCGAAACCAGCGGCCGTCGCGTAAAAGCAATTAAGACCACCCGCGGCAGCCTAGCGGCCGAAGAAGTCGTTTTGACTGCGGGCTGCTGGTCCGCTGAAATTGCCCGCCGTCTGCAATTCAGAATCCATATGGCGCCTGCCAAAGGGTATAGCATCACTTTCAAAAAACCGTCACAATGTCCTGCCGTACCGATCAAGCTGGCCGAAGCCAGAACCGTACTCACGCCGATGGACGACATGCTGCGATTCGCCGGTACCCTTGAACTTGCCGGATTTGATCAATCCATTAACCTGCGGCGGGTGCAGGCCATTCTCAAAGCTGTCACAGCATATTTTCCGGATATCAACCCCGAGGCCCTCGATCTGCTCGAAATCTGGCGGGGACTGCGCCCATGCAGCCCGGACGGACTCCCCTATATCGGTCGGCCGCCGCGCTACGACAATCTTATCCTGGCAACCGGCCACGGCATGCTGGGCATCTCACTGGCCCCCATCACCGGCAAGATTGTCTCCCAGCTGACTGTCAATCAAATTCCCGATATCGACATGGCGGCTCTGAGTCTCGAGCGCTTCAATTAATCCGCCAATCCGCCGTGAAATTAGACCGTTCAGGATTGAAAATTGTTCCTTGAAAACAGGAGAACGTAGTTTGATCTGAGGTCCGGAGGATTAATTGCTCTATTCTGCGCATACAGCGGATTATGGGGAAGGGTACCAGCGAATAACTATTTTCCAATAACGTTAGTGGAGCATCTGCGCGGCGGCGCGGCTCAGTTCAATCAGGTGGCCCGGGAAAATGCCCACCACGGCGATCACCAGAACCATTGCCCCGGTAAGCACTTTGACGGGCAGGGACAGCTGAATGCCGGGCAGCACTTCATCGGGTTCCAGCAGATAGGCGGCTTTTATGACCAGCAGATAGTAGTAAAGAGAAATCACCACGTTGATCATGGCTATCAGGGTAAGGGTAAAATAGCCCTTTTCCATGGCGGCGGTAAATAGCAAAAATTTTCCCGTAAATCCAATGGTCGGGGGAATGCCGGCCAGACTGAAAATCGACACCATCAGCGCCAGGGCCAACAGGGGTGCCCGGTGGTGCAATCCCGCCAGTTGAGAAATTGCAAGATTCCCGCCGTCGTCCGCCACTTTAATCACCACCAGAAAGACGGTAAATTTCATGATCAGCAAAGCGACCGCATAAAAAATCGCGGCGGCGAAGCCGGCGGAATTCATACTCAAAATACCGATGAGAACATATCCGGCATGCGCCACGGTAGAGTAGGCCAGGAGTCTTTTGAAATCCTTCTGAACGATGGCGGCCAGATTGCCCACCGTCATCGAAACAATCGAAAGCGTAACCAGCACATGTACCAGATACATGCTGCCGTTGCCGCTGGCGGCGACCATGCGGGTTAAAATTGCAACTGCCGCCACTTTCGAGGCGGTTGCAATATAGGCGGACACCTGATTGGCAGCGCCCTGGTAGACATCCGGCGCCCAGAAGTGAAACGGAAAGACGGCCAGTTTGAAAAAAAATCCGCACAGGGTCAGCAGCAGTCCAATGACCCCGACCGGCGTTTCAAGAATGCCGGGCAGCACGTTAATCAGGTCCGTCACATACAGTGCCGGGGTGGTGCTGTAAAGTAAAGCGACACCGAACAGCATCACCGCCGAAGCAACGATGCCCGTCAGAAAATATTTAATACTCGCCTCAAGGCCCATCTTTTCATCGCGTCTTAAAGCCACCAGGATATAAAGTGAATAGCTGGAAAGCTCCAGGGCCACATATATGGTCAGAATGTGAACGCTGCTGACCAGCAACATCATGGCCAGCGTGCAGACATTCAGCAGCAGATAAAACTCCGGGTGATGCCGCTCGGCAACACCTTTGAGATCCGAGCAAATTGATATTATCAAAAACAGTCCGACGGACAGCGCCACCTTAAATACCTGTGAGAAAAGATCCACCCGATATGCCTGAAAAAAGAGACCTCCCTGTTGACGGGCGGACGCCAGGCAGACCGCCACCCCGAGCAGCGCCAACAACAATGCCGTATTATAGGCCCGCCGGGGATTGCATTGCTTTGCCAGGGATAGAAAAAGGAAAATCAGCCCGCCGGCAAAATAATAAAGCTCAGGATAAAAGAGAAACCAGTTCATCACGGCAATCCATTCATAAACGGTATTGAGGCCGTCCCAATCATGTCGAACATCAGGGAGGGAAAAAGTCCGAACAGCACCAGAACGGCCAGCAAGACCATGCGGGGAATCCCCAGCCCAAAGGAAATATCCGGCAGGTGGGCATATTTTTCTTTTGGCGGGCCGTAAAAGGTTCGCTGCACAACCCGCAGCATGAACAGGGCGCTGACCACCAGGGCACATACCGCCAGAGTGCCCCCGAGCGGATAAGTTTTAAAGGCCGCAATGAAAACCATCAGCTCCCCCCAGAAACTGGCCAGACAGGGAACGCCGATGCCGGCCAGGGCGGCAACGATGAAGTAGCTTGAAGCCACCGGCATGATGCGGCTCAGGCCGCCGAGATCGGCAATCATTTTGGTGTGGGTTCGATCGTATATATATCCGACGGACGAAAATAATAAAGCGGTCATAATGCCGTGGGCAAACATCTGAAACACCGCCCCGTTTAGGCCGTCCACCGATACGGTGGCCAGGCCGAGGCCGACTATTCCCATGTGGGAAACGCTGGAGTAGCCGATACAGAATTTAAGATCTGTCTGGCTCAACCCCACAAAAACGCCATAGACAATGCCGATGGTTGCCAGCACGGCCATAAGCGGCGCCCAATACTGCCATCCTTCCGGGCATAGAAAAATACCCACCCGCAGCACACCGAAAGCACCGATTTTCATAAGCACCCCCGCGTGAACCATGCTCACCGAAGTGGGCGCGGCCACATGCCCCACCGGCGACCAGGTATGAAACGGCCATACAGCCGCCAGGATGCCGAAGCCGATAAACAGAAAAATAAAGGCAAATTTCTGCTCAAAAGGGGTGAAGATTCCGGGGTGCATAAGAACCGTGACATCGAATGTGTTCAGTCCCGCTTTCACGTATAAATAAATAATCGCCGGTAAAATCAGTGCACTGCCTGCCAGCAGGTAAAGCGTCAGCTTCATGGCGCCATATTCTTTGCGGGTTGAACCCCAGACGGCGATAAGCAGATACATGGGAAAAAGCGAGACATCGTACCAGACGAAAATGAAAAACAGATCCAGGCTCATAAAAAGCCCGAAAACACCGAGCACCAGCAGAAAGTAAAGGGCATAGAATTCCTTGACCCGATAGTCCAGCTCCCACATGGTCAGTACGCCGGTGAAAAACACGATGCCGGTCAGAAGCAGCATGGGCAGGTTAAATCCGTCGGCGGCATTCAGGTAGGTAATGCCGATCGACTCTACCCAGCGGTATCTCTCGACGAACTGGAGTCCGGCCTGACTCTTGTCGTAGGCCACAAACAGATAGATGGACAGGATCAAGGTAATGCCGGAGAAAAACGCACTTACCCATTTGATCTGAGCCTTGCGCTCCTCGGGTATAATGAGGATCACAAAAAGACCGATCACGCAGCTTAACAGAATTGTTGTAAGGTACGGAAATCCGGCAAATTCCATAATTTAAAATGCCTAAAATGCCTAAAAGTGCCTAAAATTAATGTGTTCTATCCCTTTTTTAAAAACAGGGGGCTATGCTCTCTAATTTTGCTTTTCGCGCTATTTCTTCTTGCCCAGTCCTATCCTGACACCCGAAACCTTACATATTATAGCCGACATGTCGTCAGATAACCGACTCTAACAACTTAGAAGAAGAAGTAAATTCCTAGCAGCACCATGACCGCAAAAATCGTCAGCAGCCGGTATTGCACCATCCCAAGGTGAAAAAATGAGACCAGCCTTCCGGATTCGACGGTTCCTTTGCTTAATCCCTCGATGCCGCCGTCAATTATTTTTTTATCGTTTTGGGTAGCCAGATTGGAAACCACACCGTAAATGAAGACATCCAGAAAGCGCCGGTAAAAATGATCGATATACCAGCGTTCGGCAAAAAGATTATTCAAGGGCGCAATTTTTTCGACAAACCCCACCCGATCGGCACTGCGACGTCCGAATTCCACCCACGCCAGGATCACGCCGAAGGCCGCGCAGCTTAACGCCACCCACGGCAACCAGGCATGATGGGCGCCGGGCGCAGCCAGGGCCGACAGGCTTCCCTTAAAAAAGTCTGCCAACTTCTCCTCAAAAAATCCCAGCAGGACTGTTACCGCCGCCAGCGTCACCAACGGCCAGGCCATCGGCCAATATCCACTGTGCTGGTGAGCCGGCGCTTGGCCGGCATCCGTCTCGGGTGCAGATTCCCCCGGGAAAAGGATAATAAAAATCAGCCGGAACGCGTAATAGGCGGTTAAAAATGCGCCCAGCAGCCCGGCCGCCAGCCACACAGGATTTTTTAATTCGGCCAGGGCACCCAGAATCAGCTCCTTGCTGAAAAACCCGGACAGAGGCGGCAGCCCGGCCAATGCCGCGGCCGCAATGACAAGACTGACGGTCGGGATTTTCAAACGGCGTCCGCCCTGCCGGCTGATTTCAAAAACATCATTGCTTCCATAAGCGTGAATGAACACGCCGGAGCAAAGAAACAGCAGCGCCTTGAATCCGGCATGGGTGGTCAGATGAAACACCCCGGCAAAAAAGCTGCCGGCCGCCAGGCCCATGATCATAAAACCCAACTGACTGATGGTGGAATAAGCCCAGACCTGTTTGATATCCCGACTGACCATGGCCATGGTCGAGGCCAGCAGCATACTGATCGTGCCGATGGCAAGAAAAATAGTCATGGCCGTCGCCGAGAGGCTGAAAAACGGAAACAGACGGGCAAAAAGAAAGACCCCGGCCGCCACCATCGTTGCCGAGTGCAGCAGGGCGCTGACCGGTGTCGGGCCCTCCATGGCATCCGGCAGCCAGGTCAACAGCGGAAATTGGGCGCTCTTGCCGATGATGCCCCCGAAAATCAAAAGTGCGGCCGTCGTAATCCACGCCGCTGACATCTGAGAGCTCACCTGGGGGCTGTTCAGCACCAGAATATTTAAGTTGCCCAGATGAACCAGCACCAGCAGGATCCCCAGAAAAAACGCAATGTCCCCGAAACGGGTCATCACGAATGCTTTTTTGCCGGCAGCGGTGGCGCTGAATTTTTCGTACCAGAAACCGATGAGAAGATATGAGCAAAGACCCACCAGCTCCCAGAAAACATACAGCTGAAGCATGGTGGGGGACAGGGTCAGATTCAGCATGGCCCACGCGAAAAGGGACATGAACGCATAATACCGGGAAAATCCGGCATCTCCGGCCATATACCCAAGGGAATAGATCTGGACCAAGAAACTGATCGCGGCCACAATCACAAGCATGAGCAGACCGGTTTGATCGAACAGAAAACCAAATGGAATGGTGATATCGCCCGATACCAGCCAGCGGCCGACGTATTCGATCGGAGTCTGCAGGTGCCAGTGCCGGGCAAGCAAAAAGACGGCACTTGCCAGGGATATTGTAACTGCGGCAAGCGACAGACCGGCGGAAAGTCGCGGCGAGTTCCTGGTAAAAACCATAATCAGAAAAAAGGCCACAAACGGCAGCCCGGTAGCCAGTATGGCGGCCGTCAGTGCCGGATTCTGAATATAAGTTGGATTCATCTTCGTACTCTAAAAGATTCGGATTACTTCAATCGGTTGTAATCTGCCGGATCGACTGATCCGGTTTGTCGATAGGCCCACACGATCAGCGCCAATCCCACCGAGACTTCCGCCGCAGCGATGGCAAAGACAAACAGCACAATCGCCTGGCCATCCAGATTTTGCCAGAGCAAAGATGCGCCGACCAGCAATACTGCTGAGGCGTTGAGCATGATCTCTACCCCCAGCAGGATCATTATCAGGCTGCGGCGTAAGACCACACAGCTCACACCCATCAAAAAAAGCAGCCCGGCCAAAATGAGAACATGATTAAACGGGACTATCATAATTCGCCCTCGGGGGTTTGTCCGGCCGCAGGTCTTCGCGGCAGCCTCGCCAGCAGCAACGCACCAATGATCGCTACCAGCAGCAGCAGCGATACAATCTCTATCGAAAGCCAATGCTCCTCAAAAATGTACTGCCCCAACACTGCGGGTTCGGCCCGGGCTGTTTTCAATACAATATGACTGTTCGGATCGGCGGCGATGAGGCCGAGGCCGAGGCCGAGGTAGACAAGCCCGCAAACGATTGCCGGCAGCCACTGCTTCAATGGCAATAACTGCTGGCCGCTTTTCTCGACTCTGAGCATCATGACGATAAACAAGAACAAGACCATGATCGCCCCGGCATAAATAATGACCTCCAAAACGGCCAGCAACGGGGCGCCCAACAGATAAAAAAGCATGGCGCTGCCGAAAAATGAAAAAATCAGGTAAATCACGGCATGCACCAGATCACGCCGGGTAATGGCCAGGCCGGTGGTGACCAGAATCAATACTGCCAAAAGATAGAAGATGATTGAATAGATAGTCATAATAATTAAATACTAAATACGGTTAAGCCGGTTGGCCGGTGAGCCCGTTAGCCGGTTGGCCGAGTTGGCATTAGGATTGAACCCTTAACCGGCATAACTGGCCAACGGGCAAACGGGCCAACAGTCTTTCTTCTAAGGCATATTGCTCTTGATATTAACCGGTTTGTCTTCTTTAATATGATCACCTTTGCCCCCGATGTCGGTTGCGATGCCGGCGTATTTATAAAAGCAATACTGCTTATCTTTGCCCCCGTGGTCGACCAGCAAGTCCTCTTTTTCATAGACCAGTTTTAAGATGTCTTTCTCGCAGGTCTCAAAGTTGGGTGTCAGCTGAATGGCTGAGGTCGGGCACGCTTCTTCACAGAGACCGCAGTAAATGCAGCGCGCAAAGTTGATGCGGAACCAGGGGGCATACCGGCGTCCGTTCTCTTTTTCAGCCGACTGCATGGATATGCAGCTGACCGGACAAACCGCCGAACACAGATAACAGGCCACGCAGCGTTCGCCACCGTCCGGATCCCGGGTCAGGATAATCCGCGCCCGGGTGCGCGCCGGCAAGGGCCGCTTGTACTCCGGGTATTCTTCGGTAATGGGTTTGCGAAAAAGATGTTTGAATGTGGTCGCCAGACCGATTGCCAATGCTTTCAGTGCTTCAATTGCTTCCGCCATGTTATTTCAGATTCCTGTTCGGTTCCATGCAAAATATAGAACCGCAATATCAATTGCCGCTGGTCCGTTGGCAGTCGGTGTTCCGTCTCATACCGCCTTATACAACCGCAACAATGGACCATTGACAACGGACCAATGACCTAGATCAACAGTATTGCTCCGGTTACCATTATATTAATCAGAGCCGCCGGTATCAGCACCTTCCACCCCAACGCCATCAATTGGTCATAGCGTAGTCGCGGCAACGTGCCACGTATCCATATCATGACCAGCGCCACCAGAATAATTTTAATAAACAGCCACAGCGTCGGCGGCAGAAAGGGGCCGCGCCAGCCGCCCAGGAAAAAAACGGCGGTCAACGCCCCCAGCACCTGCATATGCACATACTCGCCCAGGAAGAAAAGCCCGAAGCGCATGCCGCTGTATTCGGTATGGTAGCCCGCCCCCAGTTCGTTTTCTGCCTCCGGCAGATCAAAAGGAATGCGCTTGCTTTCGGCCATGGCGCTGAGGATAAAAATCACAAAGGATAGCGGCTGCACCAGGATGAATGGATAGTCGGCCTGGGCGTTGACGATGTCCACCAGGCTGAAGGAGCGCGCCAGCATCACGATCGGCACCAGCGAAAGACCCAGTGAAAGCTCATAGCTGATCATCTGGGCTGCACCGCGGATGCCGCCCAAAAGGCTGTATTTTGAATTGGAGGCCCAGCCGCCCAGAGCAACGCCGTAAACCCCCAGCGAAGACATCGCAAAAACAAACAGCAGTCCGACGTTAAGGTCGGAGACTACCAGCGGAATTTTCTTACCCCCGATCACCAAATTGTTGCCGAACGGCACAACCGCAAACATCAAAAGGGCGGTCATGGCCACCACTGCCGGTGCCAATAAAAATATCATGCGGTCGGCCGCCGCAGGCACGATATCTTCCTTGAGCATCATTTTAATGCTGTCGGCAACCGGCTGCAGCAACCCGAATTTGCCGGCCCGGTTGGGACCGTAACGAATCTGCAGCCGCGCCAAAAATTTGCGTTCAACGAGCACCAGATAGGCTGCCACCAGGAGCAGCACTATCAGAACAAGGCCCAGTTTGATGATCAAAAATACAAAACCGATAAGCCAGTCCATAATCAGATGTCAGTTGTCCGTTGTTTGTTGTCCGGTGGGCGGTGCCCACCCTACATCATTAATTTTCCATATAACGAATCTATGCGTCGTAGGGTGGGCACCGCCCACCTTCACAAATTAGGTCCCTACCTTTTTAATTTTTTCCCGGCTGATGCTTGACATCCCGGTTTCAAAAATTTGCCAGGACAGCTTCCGGTGCCGAGGAACAACCAGCACGCCGGTAGCCATGTTTTCAACGACTTTCAGCTTTGCTTCAAGACTACCGTTTCCCGTATGTATGGCAACCGTATCGCCGTCAATCAGGCCCAAACTTGCGGCCGCGCTGGTGTGCATCATAACGGCCGGTTCCGGTTCCAGTTCCGCCAAACATTGAGAGTGGGCGGAAAGCAATTCAGAGCCGAACGTCAGATCGGTAAAAATTATCTTTAGATTTCCAATGCTTCCCCGGTCCTCAGCGGGCCGGCGGGACAAATCGGTCATAAACCGCAAATCGGTTTTCGCACCAAGATTAATTCGGATGCCTTCCTCCGGGATATCAGCGGTTAAATTAACCTCGGCCAGCTGCGTAACAATATCAGCCGGCCACGGGATAGAAGCTGCCGGAAGCATTTTATTTTCCGGCTTTATTTTTTCTTCAGCCAGTTCCGCCAGAGTCTGCCAAGCAGGCTTTGATTCTGCGCCGGGAGTCCCGGTTCCGTAAGTTCTGGGTGGATGGTCTCCTCCGCCGCTTTGGACGATCGGAACACCGCCGCTGCAGGCCTGCCGCACCGACTGGGCCCGTCCTTCCTGGTTGACGAATATCCCGTCGGTCTCATAGAGGGTGGTTGTAGGAATAAAAATATGCATCTTTTGCAAAGCATCGAATTCGAGGTAGTCCAATACAATCAACAAATCAAGCGCATTCAAGGCCTGCTCTAATCGTCGGCGGTTCGGAAAATAGAAAAGAGGATCGGATTCTACCAGAATGAGCGATTTGACTTCTCCCTTTTCAATGGCTTCGATGATGTTCAGCAAGGATGCTTGGTCATCGGAGAGAAGCCCGCCTCCCAAGGCATTGGCGCCCGGCAGCAAGTAAAACAGACCGGCGCTTTTGTCGGCGGCCCGTAAAAACAGGGCCAGATCCGCTGCAACTTCAAGTCCCTGAGCGGGCAGGATGTCGGTGCCGCATACGATCACCGGCCGCTGACTGTGTTTGAGGCTTTCGGTGGCCGAGGTTATAAAATCCTCCGGGTATCCGGCCATCAGATTCCGGTCCGGCAGCGCCCCAAAGAATTTTATCGCATTTTCCCCATAGGAGGCTGCTGGGTCGGGATCCACTGCGGCTTTGATAAATAATCCGACCAAACCGCTCAGATCTTCCACGGCAGCCGGCAAATGCTTAAAATCCAGCGGAAGAGAAATGGGCCGGGGATCCATCACAAAAATTTTGGCACCGCTTCTTTGAGCCTGGCGCATGGCCAACGCCAGCATGGGCGCTTCGTTAATCGGATCCGCCCCGACGCAGAGGATAAAATCCGCTTTTTCCACCTCCCGCAATGACACAACCAGTTCGGGCTCCAATCTGGCGATGACGGTTTTTACCTTCGAGGTTGTGGCCGGATCCATAAAATAGGCGGGACTTCGCCAGCCCATTGATTGACAGAGAAGCCTGAGCATGGCCTGGGTTTCCAGACTGCTGCGGGCGGAGCCGACGGCAGCGATTGCTGATGGCCCAGCGTCGCGGCTGGCCTTGCCCAGTTCGGCGATCGCAGCCTGCACTGCCTGGTCGTGAGAAGCCGTTTCGCCGCTGATTAATGCCCGGCGCGGTCTGGAGTCGAGGCTGGCGTAGAAAAATCCGTAGCGCCCCCGATCACAGATAAAATAACCGTTGACGTTTTCGCTGTAGCGGGCTTCCTGCCGCTTGACCTCCCGATACCGGATGTTGGCGATGGTGTGGCATCCCAGGCAGCAGTTGATACAAATGGAGGGGCTTCGCTGGTAATCCCAGCGCCGGCCGAAATAGCGGGACGGTTTATCCGTATATACGCCGGTGGGGCAGATATCGCTCAAGTTGCCGCTGAAGGGGCTTTGCAGCACGCCGTCCTGGAAGCGTCCAAAATAGGTGCGGTTGGCAAGGCGCATCACACCCAGATCGTAAAACCCGCTGAATTCCTGATAGTAGCGGCTGCAGCGGTAGCAGTGAATGCAGCGATTCATCTCGTGCTGAATCAGGGGGCCCAGGTATTGATCCGTGTAGGTGCGCTTTTTGCCCGGAAATCTTCGGATCCCGTGACCGCCGGAGACCGTCATATCCTGCAGCAGGCAGTGGCCGCCCTCATCGCAAACCGGGCAATCATGGGGATGGTTGACCATCAGCCATTCAATGACATGTTTGCGAAAGTCCACCACCTCTTCGTCCGTAGTGGACACCACCATGCCGTCCCGGGCCGCCACCATACAGCTCATCTGGATGCCTTTTACCGGCCCGTCGATAAATTTAACGGCACAAACCCGGCAAGCGCCCACCGATCCCAAGGCGGGATGATAACAAAACCGCGGAATCATGATCCCCAGCCGGGCGGCGGCCTCGATCACCATAGTTCCGGGTGCAACTTCTATTTCTTGATCATCGATGACAAGTTTGGGCATGGGGTTGTCCGAAAATCATTCTTCAGATGGTCACTCCATCATTTAACCGGTGGCCTTTTTAGTTAGGCTTTTGGCCGTAATAATGGAGTGGTGGAGTACTGGAGTAATGGAAAAATCCCCAAAAGGATCTAAGGAATATAATTCCGCTAATATCCAATTCTCCAATACTCCATTACTCCAACACTCCGTCAATCAATTAAAACACATAAACTTCATCAAACAAAAAATCTCAATTTTTTAAGATAGCCCAATCTATCTGAAGGGGCACTTCTTCCGGCTGATATGTTCCTGGATCTCACCCTTAAAATGCTTGAGCAAACTTTCCAGCGGCGCGATGGCGCCGGGGGCAAAGGCGCAGTAAGCATTCCACAGATGGTGGCACATGCGCTCGAGCATGGGGATATATTCCGGTTCACCCCGGCCGTCTTCAATCCGTCTGAGAAGTTCCAGAATGTAGGGCAGCCCTTCACGACACGGCGTGCACCAGCCGCAGGACTCCCGGGCAAAAAATTCAATTAAATTGACAGTGGCACCCACCAGACAGGTTTTATGGTCGAATACCATAATGGCACCGGTTCCAAGACGGTTGCCGATGTCGCGCAGCGGCTTAAAATCCATCTCAATGTCGTAGTGTTCTAGCGGCAGGAAACCGGTGGAGGCCCCGCCGGGCAGGCAGGTTTTAAATTCCGAACCTGCCGGCATGCCGCCGGCATGTTCTTCTATGATTTCGCTGAGACGGACCCCCATCGGCAGCTCATAACAGCCCGGTTTGTTCACTTTGCCGCTGACGCCGAAAATCTTGGTGCCGGCACCGCTTTCTGTTAATGCAAGATCTTTGAACCACTGTCCGCCGTTTCTGATGATATGCGGCAGACAGGCAAAGGTTTCAACATTGGAAAGCACGGTGGGCTTGCCCCAGAGTCCTTTTTCCGTCGGATACGGCGGCGGTTTCATGGGATTTGGCCGTTTGCCCATCAGCGCGTTCAACTGGGCGGTAACCTCACCGCATATGTAGCGGCCGGCACTGCGATGAACGACAAGCTCCAGGGAATATTTGCTGCCTAAAATGTTTTGGCCCAGATAGCCCTCCCGGCGGGCGATTTCAATTTCTCTTTCCAGAATTGCAGCAGCATTTTCATACTCGGGGCGGATAAAAATTATGCCCTTTTCCGCCTGCGAAGCATACCCGCCGATGATGATGCCCTCGATCAGCATGTGCGGATCGGCGTGGATCAGCACCCGGTCCTTGAAGGTACCCGGCTCCATTTCATCGGCATTGCACACGATATAACGCGGAAATTCCGCATCATCGGCTACCGACATCAGCTTCATACCGGTTGGAAAGGCCGCCCCGCCGCGGCCGAGCAGGTTGGCATCCATGATCGTCTGCCGGACATCCTTGAGAGAATAATCCTTCAGAACGTTCGCCAGCGGCTGGTAGCCGCCGCTTCGGCGGTATTCTTCAAGGGTTGCAATCCGGTCCGGTTTGCGGTTTTGAAGTAGAACCTGTGGATACATTTAAAATGCCTAAATTGCTCTAAAATGCCTAAAATTAGGAAGAAAATCCATCTATCATTTCATCTATCGTACATATAGATGCAGATGCGATCAGCAAGTTCTAATAACGAATAACTATTAACTCCAAATTGAGCGATTTTCGCTCAATTAAGGCTTAAGCTTCCGCTTTTAATTTCTGCAAAATGCCGTCAATTTTTTCGGCCGTCAAATTCCCGTATGCTTTGCGGTTGATCAGCATGGCCGGCGATCGATCGCAGTAGCCGATACAGCACACGGTTAAAAGCGTAAACAATCCGTCCGGGGTTGTTTCACCGGGTTGGACACCCAGCTTCCGGCATAGGTAATCCCGCACGGATTCATACCCGTTCATCCAGCAGACCACGCTGTCACAGACATGAATCACGTATTTTCCAACCGGCTCACGATAGATAAACGTGTAAAAGGTGGCCAGTTGCTCAATTTCAAGGGGCGACATATCCAGCAGCCGCGCGGCTTCCTGCACCCCTTCGTCGGTCAGACTGCCGTAAAAATCCTGAATCGCGAACATCACATCCACGGCCAGCTCCCGCGGATGGTCGACGTGGTCGATTTGTTTCAGCAAAGATTTTTCAAGTTCTGCAGGTATCATAAAATTGTTCGCTCAGGGGTCGATCAACCGTTATTCCACCTTCCGACTTCCCCATTCCGCCTTCCGCATTCGACATTCCGACTTCCGACTTCAGTTCAACGGTCTATATCCGGCAAGATGTAATCAAAAGATCCGATAATGGCGATCAAATCGGCAATCGTCTCGCCCACCGCCATCAGGGGCATCACCTGAACATTGGCAAAGCCGGGACCCCGGATGCGGGTGCGGTAGGAATAGCCCAGACCGTCGCTGACCACATAATAGCCCTGCTCCCCGCGGGGTATTTCACATGCAGCGTAAGCCTCGCCCACGGGTATTTTAGGGCCGCGGGTCACGTTGATGAAGTGATGAATCAGGCTTTCAATGTCGGCCAGCATATCTTCGCGTCGCGGGATGACATAGCGGTAGTCGTCGGTGACATAGCGGCCGGCCGGCATGTTCTCAGACGCCTGCTTGATGATTCCAAGGCTCTGGCGCATTTCTTCTATCCGCACCAGATAGCGGGCATAGCAGTCGCCGCCGGTGGCGGTCGGCACTTCAAAATCAAAATTTTCGTAACCCGAATAGGGAAACGCTTTACGCAGATCCCACTGCAAACCGCAAGCCCGCAGATTCGGACCGGTGACCCCCCAACGCATGGCATCTTCGCGGGTCAGCCGGCCGATTCCCATGGTTCGCGCTTTAAAAATTGGATTTTTGCGGAGCAGGCTTTCATATTCGGCAAGGTACTTGGGAAATATTTTCACAAAATTATCGACCGCCGCCGACCAGCCCTCCGGCAGATCGGCGGCCACCCCGCCCAGCCTGAACCAGGAAGGGTGCAGTCGGCCGCCGGTGATTAATTCAACAATATCCAGAACCATCTCGCGCTCGCGAAAGGTGTAGAAATTGGGAGCCATGGCGCCGACGTCGTGGGCGTAGGTGCCCAGCCACACCAGATGGTTGCTCAGCCGGAAAAGCTCGCTCAGCATTACCCGGATGACCTGCGCCCGCTCGGGCACCTTGATGCCGGCCAGAGTCTCCACTGCCATGACATACGGCAGATTGTTGGCGGCCCCGGCCAGATAATCGACCCGAT
Source organism: uncultured delta proteobacterium (assembly GCA_963769935.1). Classification (GTDB taxonomy): domain Bacteria; phylum Desulfobacterota; class Desulfobacteria; order Desulfobacterales; family JAFDCJ01; genus JAFDCJ01. Next base: position 85,312 of record CAVYNY010000010.1, read on the forward strand.
CCGTATACGGTATAAACTGGTGCCAGGTTTGCCGCTCGGCGATTTTTTCCGCTGCGCGGTGGTGATAACCGATATCCATATCCATGGAAGTAATCTCTTCACCTTCGAGCGTTACGATATAGCGGATCAGGCCATGAGTGCTGACGTGGTGCGGCCCCATGTTCAAAATGAGCCGATCGTCCCGGCCGGACGCTTGGACATAAACACCGCCGTCCAGGGGTTGGTGCCGGCGGGCATCGGCCAGGGTGTAAGGCGGCATCTCGGTCGCCCGGCCCGGGTAGTTTTTCCGCAGGGGATGACCTTCCCAGTCATGGGGCATGAGCAGGCGCCGGAGGTTCGGATGACCTTTAAAATGCACGCCGAAAAGATCGAAAACCTCCCGCTCGTACCAGTTGGCCGACGGCCAGATATCCGTTACGCTTGCGGTGGCCGGATCCCGCCCCGCCAACGGCACTTTTATACGGATTCGGGCGGCTGGTTCAAAGGAAAGCAAATGGTAGACAAGGGTGTAATCCGGGTAGGCTGCACGCTTGCGCCGGGCGGATTCATCAATGGCGGTAAGATCATCCAGGCGCTGAAAGCGGGGGACGGCCTCTGAGTTGAGAAAACGCAGCACATCTTTAAACCGGTTTGGGGCCACCTGCAGCGTCAGCATATCACTGGAGTGGGCTGCCGGCGCCACTGCTTCGCCGAAGCGATTTTGCAGTGCGCGGGCAAGCTCCTGTGACTTTGAATCCGGCACGATTTGCGCCGCCGGCGGCGTCCACATCCCATCGGAGCGACTGTCCCAAAATTGGGTGGGCACCACCGAACTGCCCCGGATAGCCGTGCCTTCCATGCCCGGGCCGCGCGGATCCCTGGATTTGGTTTGACCGTCCACCAGAATTGGTTTTGTGGTGCCCTGGCTGCCCCCTTCAAGATGCAGGACGGGGCGGGCGGGTTTTTCTTGCGCCGTAATTTTATCCTGCAGCATGACCAGACCTTGCAAAACGGCCTCCGGCCTGGGCGGACAACCCGGGATATAAACATCCACCGGCAGGATCTGATCTACCCCCTGCACCACACTGTAAACATCATACATGCCGCCGCAGTTGGAGCAGGAGCCCATGGAGATCACCCAGCGGGGTTCCGCCATTTGTTCATACAGCCTTAATACGACCGGTGCAATCTTTTTAAAAACGGTTCCGGAAATAATTAATAAATCCGCCTGCCGCGGTGATGGACGCAGAACCTCAGCTCCGAAGCGGGCCATATCGTAACGGGCGGTGAAGGCCGTGGCTTCCTCGACAAAACAGCAGGAAAGTCCGAAGAACATGGGCCACAAACTGTACTTGCGGGCCCAGTTGATAACGAGGTCGACATTGTCGAGGAGTCGTTCGTTCAGCTTTTTATGTGCGTCGGCCCCCACTCAAGCCCCCCTTTGTTCCATACATAAATCAGGCCAAGAATCAACACAGCAATAAAAAAAGATATGTGCAGCCAGCCGGCCCAGCCCAATTTTTCCCAGGCGATGGCCCACGCAAATATATAGGCCGCCTCCACGTCAAAAAGTAAAAAAAAGATGGCCACCAGGTAAAACGGCACCGGATAACGCAAGCGGGCACTGCCGGTCGGAATGACGCCGCTTTCATAGGGTCTTAATTTTTCGGTATTCGGTTTTTTTTCCCCGAGCCAGGAAGCTATAAAAAGCAGCAGGCCGATGATTGCCATAACCATCAGGCCGAATATGACCAGGCTTAAAACCCCGGGCTCCCAGGGAGACAGCCCGCCTGAATTTACGAGAGATTTCACGATCCCCTCCGCCAAGACCTCTTCGTTCGTCGTGAGATTAAACAGCAAAAATCAGCTTTGGCACAATGGATGACAACCCGAATCGCATCAGAGCGGATTTTGGTCATTGCACTGCTGCTTCTGGCAGCGATTCGCGGGTTAAAAAAATACAACAGGGTGAAATTTATGCAGGAATATCTCAATTTATGCAAGCATAAAAAAATTTCTAGCTGTTTTTCTTTAAAGCCGTGCATTTTAATCGATTACCGGATTAACCCATCAATCCTTGTTTTATCTACTCTCCTTTCCCGATCCAAAATCGCCGCGGCGCCTCGCGATCTTCTGGACTCGCATAGTCAATACCGATTCTCGAACCGGATTTAATCGAAGCCGCCCTAACCGATCGGTGGAACTCAAGCCACATCAATTGGCCTATTGTGACATCCCAGCCGTTTAGTGATTTGTCGATGGCCATAGCCTGGCATAGTTTGGCCGGACCATTACTCAAGTCTTTTCCTTTTTTACCCCGCAAGGCTTCCATCTGCGCCAGACCGGTCATCGGTTTAATCGCTCTAATCAAAACGGCACAAGGGTTTCCTACCTGTTCGGTCACAATGTTGAGCATAAAATGCAGGCCGTAAACAAAATACACATAGGCAACGCCGGCCGGCCCGAACATAACTGAATTACGGGGCGTGCGACCTTTGGATGCATGGCTGGCGCTGTCGTTGGTGCCTAAATAGGCTTCGGTCTCGGTAATCATACCGCTTAAGACCGTGCCGTTGAATTCACGCACGAGCCTGGTGCCCAGCAGCTCCCGCGCGACGGTGATGGTATCGCGAAGGAAAAAGGTCTTATTTAAGGGAGCCATAACACTCCTAAACACCAAACGCAAAACTCTTTTCTCATTAACCAATCGGGCAAAATGCGCAAAGGATCTGCCCCAAGTTTTTTCCGCATCTTTATCATGAAAATACGCGTTGATCAAAAAAGTTTTATGGAATAAAATCAACAGCGGTTATTTTGAAATGCAGCCAGGTTAAATCGTGAACGGCTATGCAGACCGGAAAAATTTTTGATATAAAAAAATTCGCCCTCCATGACGGGCCCGGCATCCGGACAACCGTATTTTTCAAGGGTTGCCCGCTGTCGTGCTGGTGGTGTCATAATCCCGAGAGCATCTCGCGCGAAACCCAGCGGCTTTATCGCCGGGATCGCTGCATCGGCTGCAGAGCATGTGAGGATGCCTGCCCCGAGGGTGCGATTCAGGCTTCGGCCGCAGGACTGCTGTGGAATTCAGCCAATTGCAGATTTTGCGGAACCTGTGCCAGGATCTGTCCGTCGGAGGCGGTGGAATTGGTCGGCAAAACCATGACGGTGGCTGAAGTTGTGGCCGAAATTGCCAAAGACACGGTATTTTATGATGAATCCGGCGGGGGTGTGACGTTTTCCGGCGGTGAGCCGCTGATGCAGCCGGCCTTTCTGATTGCGCTTTTGAGGGCCTGCGGCGACCTGGACCTGCACCGGACGGTGGACACATCCGGGCATGCGGACACACAAGCCTTGCTGAAAGCAGCAGGCTTGGCGGAGCTTTTCCTCTACGACTTGAAACACATGGATCCTGAAAAACACCGCCGGTTCACGGGGGTGTCCAATGCCAAAATTCTGGCCAATTTAAAATGCCTCAGCCGACAGGATACTGAGATCGTCATACGGTTTCCCATGGTGCCCGGTTTTAACGATGATGCGGAAAATATCGACCGGACCGGTGCATTTGTTGCTTCGCTGCCGGGAGTCAGCCGCTTGAACATACTGCCGTACCACTGTGCCGCCGTGACCAAATATAGAAACCTCGGTTTGAAATTCAAAACAGCGGACATCGGACAACCTTCCCGGGAATATCTCGAGTCGGTTGCCGCGCGGTTGGAGAATTACCATTTAGAAGTCAAAATAGGAGGGTAGACAATTGACCCCCAGAGTCGCAGAACTGCGCCGCGAAAGCTTTGAAGCCCAACCTCGCATATCGGTGGAACGGGCGCTGCTCGTCACCCGATTTTACCGGGAAAATTTCGGCAAATATTCCATCCCGGTTTTAAGGGCTTTAAATTTTAAGAACCTATGTCGGAACAAGACCATCTATATCGGCCCCAACGAGCTGATTGTGGGCGAACGCGGGCCGCATCCCAAAGCGGTATCCACCTTCCCGGAGCTGACCTGCCACTCGGCCGAAGACCTTAAAATATTGAATTCGAGGGAAATGACCCGCTACCTGATCAGCGATACAGACATCGCGACTTACGAAAAGGAGATCATCGCTTACTGGCAGGGCCGCAGCATGCGGGATCGGGTTTTCGACCAGGTTCCGGCGCAGTGGCAGACGGCTTATGCCGCGGGCCTGTTTACCGAGTTTATGGAACAGCGCGCACCCGGCCATACCGCTCTGGATGACATTATTTACCATAAGGGCATGCTGGATTTCAAAGAGCAGATTGCCCGGTGTCTGAACGGGCTTGACTTTATGAACGATCCTGCGGCGGCGGACAAGGCCGAAGAACTGAAGGCCATGGACATTGCATGTGATGCAGCGATTAGTTTCGCCGAACGTCATGCCGATCTGGCTCAAAAAATGGCGTCCACCGAAGCAGATCCCCAGCGCAAGGCCGAACTTGAGCGGATCGCGGCAACCTGCCGCCGAGTGCCGGCCCGTGCACCGCGGAATTTTTGGGAGGCGCTTCAGATGTACTGGTTTGTCCATCTGGGAACCATCACCGAATTAAACGGTTGGGACGCCATGAGTCCGGGGCATCTGGACCAGCATCTTTACCCCTTCTATCAAAAAGATCTGGCAGACGGTGCCCTGGATAGAGAATCCGCCAAAGAACTCCTCGCGTGCTTCTGGATCAAGGTCAACAATCAACCGGCCCCGCCCAAGGTCGGCGTAACCGCCCAGGAAAGCGGAACCTACAATGATTTTACCAATATCAACATCGGCGGGTTGACACGGGACGGCGCCGACGCCGTCAATGAGGTCTCGTATATCATGCTGGAAGTCATCGACGAACTGCATCTGCTCCAGCCCCAGGCCAATGTTCAGATCAGCCATAAAACCCCCGACCGCTTTCTGAAAAAAGCCTGCCGCGTGATCCGCAAGGGATACGGCTATCCATCGGTGTTTAACACCGATGAAGTCATCATGGAGCAGATGCGCACCGGCAAAACCATCGAAGACGCCCGCCAGGGCGGGTGCAGCGGCTGCATTGAAACCGGCAGCTTCGGCAAGGAAGCCTACATCTTAACCGGCTATCTCAATGTGCCCAAAATTCTTGAACTGGCACTCAATGACGGCATCGACCCGCTGACCGGCAAGCAAATCGGACCGCCGACCGGCAATTCCCTCAAGTTCAAAAGCTTTGATGAATTATACACGGCATTTGAGCGACAGCTGCAATACATTGCCGATCTGAAGATCCGGGTGAACAATCATATCGAGCGCATGTATGCTGCCTATGCTCCCGCCCCTTTTCTTTCGGTGGTGATAAGAGACTGTATTGCCAAGGGACGGGATTATTATGACGCCGGGCCGCGCTATAATACCAGCTACATCCAGTGCTGCGGCATCGGTACGATCAGCGACAGCCTGTCCGCCATCAAAAAGCATGTATTTGATGAAATTGGAATCAGCATGGAGCAATTGCTGGCGGCCCTCCGCAATAATTTTAAGGACCAGGAGGCCCTGCGTTTGCGTCTTGTCAACAAAACGCCCTTCTACGGCAACGATGACGACTATGCCGATTCGATCATGCAACGGGTTTATGCTTCCCTGTTTAAAGCCATTGACGGCAAACCGAATACCAAGGGTTCCGCGTATCACCTGAACATGCTTTCCACGACCTGCCATATTTATTTCGGAAAAAAACTGGGCGCCTCGGCCAACGGCCGTCTGGCTGCCATGCCCATATCCGACGGTACCTCCCCTTCCCATGGGGCTGACCGAAAAGGACCGACGGCGGTCATAAAGTCCCTGGGCAAAATGGATCAAATCAAATCCGGCGGTACGCTGCTCAATCAGAGATTCTTACCCGGTGTGCTCGCGGGTGATGAAGGAATCGATAATCTCACCCACCTCATCCGGTCGTATTTCAAACTCAACGGCCACCACATCCAGTTTAATATCGTTGACTCCCGGACGCTGCGCCACGCCCAGGCGGCACCTGATGAATACCGTGATCTACTGGTTCGCGTCGCCGGTTACAGTGATTATTTCGTAGATCTGGACCAGGACCATCAGGAAGAAATCATCGCCAGAACCGAACACGAATCGTTTTGATGCTAAAGTTTCCCACCTAAATGGCGATAACAATTTTATCCGTCCGGCGGATTCGCCGGACGGCTATCCCAATGCTCTGGGGGTGGTTCATGGTGAGCCACCCCCATCAATGGCGCCTTATGAAGCAGTAAAGAATCCCGGCCTGCAAAACCCGGCCTTGGTGCTGGGACAAAAACCCTTTCCCTCCGACTGAAAAAATCTATTGCTTTCCAAAAATCAGAATATCCTCAAATGTATCGAGACTTAAAATCATCGATATGGATAATTTAAATCGATCGCATAATTGTGTAAAAACTTTCACAATTTTTGTGGTATCAAAGTCACAAAACCGAAAACCAAACCGATCGGAATTTGAACCGCTCCAATAGGCTACCTATTGAAATTATTTGTTTTTGTTATTGTTTGTCGAAATAGGCACAATTTGTGCTAAAGAGCATGAAAACCGGCGGCCGCCGAGGATTGACGCTAAGTTCGATGAAAGAAAAGCTAAGCCCGGCTTTCTATGAAAACCCTGAGGAAGGTGTTAAATGGAGTTAAGCCCCGACCAGCGCGCAGATGCGCGTTTCCGCCATGAGGCCGCAATCATGTTTGAACATTATCTTTCCGGCAAGTATTTTGAAGGTAAAATGTTTAATTACAGCCGGGGAGGAATGTATTTCGAATCGAATTTTGCACCCGCGATCGGCGCCGAAATTTTTATAGGTGTCGAAAATTCCCCCTATACCTCCGGCCATGATGTTTATCGTGCCAAGGTCATCTGGCAGAAAAGATTGATGGACGCCCAGTCATTGTTTCTGCATGGCATCGGCGTCAAATATTTTTAAAGGCAAATATCGAATTTCTCGGCGTTCTCCGGCCGGAGCCCGGATCCTCTATAAGCCGGCAACGGCAAACTCTGCGTCTAACCATCAGCTGTCAGCTTTTAATAGACTGGGCCAGATCATTGATCCGTTCTCTGACGGAAATAAGGTACCGGGCCATCTTGCCGCGATGATCTGCCATAATAGAGTCATGATCGCCCCTGAGAACGATCAGCGGATCAAAGGTGCAGATTTGATTCATCTCCCTAAACGCAATGCGGATATTTTCTTCTCCTCCCTTTTCTTTAATCTCGGGGAAAAGATGAACAAAGGCGCGCAGCACATCTCTTAAGACCAGGATGACGCCCTGAGTGTAATAAATTCGATCGTCCAGATCGGTATAGGCCACCTCATCATTGGACTGCACCAGCAATCCCAGCGGCTGGTCCAGAAACTGCGTGCTGATGATATAGGCCAGCATGTTGTACATATCGTCCGTACGCATGTTAAAAATTGCCTTGCCCTTCAGCAGATCGGATTCGTATTTTTTCAGCCGGGCGATGCCCTTTTTATATTGATTTTCACTTGATGGAAACCACCAGCTGTCGGCCGTAAAGGCGAAATACTCTTCCCGCGCTTCTTTTAACTGCTGGTTTTCAGCATCCACTTTACCGTATTTGGCTAGGTTGGTTGAAAAAAAATTCACCATCATACGGGTGGCAAAGATAACCCCCAGTTGTCGGTTGGCGCGGTTGTCAAGCCAGCGGGTCGGCGAAATGATCAGGTCATTGACGGACCAGCCGAAGGTTGAGTTCATCTCGTTTTCAAGCTGGTTTCTCAAGGCCGCTGACAGGGCGGCGCCTTTTTGCCGCTGATCGGAATCCGGTGTGGTTTTTTGCATTAAGGCGATTATGTTTTGATCCAGTTCGGGGAAACGCGTCGGATCGATAATGGTGTAGACTTTATATACCGTCCAGTAAAGTCCGGCCGAAAGGGGCCAGATCAAAATAAAAGCCAGCATGATTAAGACCGCCCATTTGCCGAACTTCGTCATTTTAGGAATCAGGGATTTTTTTTCAGGTTTATTTTCCATTATATTTGTTGTCCTCATCACGGTTTGGCTTTGCTGAGCAGCAGGCCGGAAATCGCAGCCATACTAAACAGTGCCATGTCTGGTGTCAAAAATCAACACCCCTTCCAATTCTCTTGACACTTGCGGCAACCGTGTTACTAATATATTTTTTTAAAAAATGCTGAAAGAAGAACCATGCCGGCAACCAACGGCACCCATTGTTATGCCACCTGTTAATTAGAGGAGATATGTCATGTCTAAACATAAAACATGTGCCTCCGCTGCAGCGGCACCGTTAATTGCAGGTCTATCTATCTTGTTGACAACCGTGTTTTTCGTCGGGTGTGGTTCCGTCACATACGGCCGCCTTGAAAACGACCCGGAGATCACACAAGTGTTTAAAAACAGCCAAATTTTATCAAACTATCAGTATTATATCAGCGGTTTTCAAAGAGTCCCCTATGCCATTATCGCGATCGACGGCAATTATCACCTTCGTTCCGGTAACTGGCAAGCCCTTGATATGGATTCATCCACCCTGAATCAAATCGTTTTCCGAATGGATCAGGTCTACAGCCTCACCCCCAGAGGGGCATGGATAGTGGATGATAAAGGCCATCGACTGGGGGTCTGGTATTCATCCCAGTATCAGACGACGGTGCAACGGGAAAAAGACAACCAGATTGTGGTGGTGAGCCCCGAACCGCCTGATTTAAGAGGAGTTCCCTGATTAATCCGCCCTGAAAAACAGCATATTCAAGGTACTGAATGATGCTTTGAATATTGAAGCAAGACGTTCGACTGAAGGTCCGGCGGATTAATTACTTTATGCTGCGCATTATTATCTTTTTTTACTTCAAATCAGCCGAATGAAAATAAAGAGATATGAAAGGAGGAATATGTTTAAACAAAAAACGGTCTTACCCGCGCTGTTGATCACCTGGCTGATGACAGGCTGTGTTGCCTTGATTGTGGGAGCCGGTGTCGGCGCAGGCACGTATACCTACGTCAGTGGAGAGCTTAAAAGGTCGTACCAGGCCAAATTTGACAAAACACTGCAGGTATGCATCGATATTTTAAACGGTTTAAATCAGCCGATCCTGGAAAAAGTCACCGACGGTGAGAAAACGACGATAAAATCCGAGCGAAAGGACGGCACACCGCAGACAATCGAAGTCTCAATTCTCAGCCAGGACTGGACCCAGGTGTCGGTTAGAACCGGTGTGTTAGGATACTGGGACAAGGCCATCTCGCAGCAGTTTCATGAATTTATTGCCGAAAGGCTTAAGAAAGAATAAGGTTCAATTTTTTAACCGCCGGGCAAAAGGCAGTTCATAGTTGAGCTTATCGATCTGCACCTGTTCCAGTTGATTTATTTCGTCAATGTGGGTCTGCATGATGCCTGCCAAACGGGCATCATAGAAACGATGGAGGCTGTAACTGGGCACGGCCGCAAAGCCCCGCCGTATTTTGTGCACTCCGCCGGCACCCGGGTCGAAACGACGAACCCCATTGGCGATAGCCCATTCAATCGGTGCGTAATAACAGGCATTAAAATGAAGTGAATTAACCGGCCGGGAACAGCCCCAGTATCGGCCGTACAACTGGTCCCCCTTTTTCACCAGCAAGGCCATTGCCAGAGGTGTTGCCGGATCATTTTTGTCAAAAGCGGCTACCAGAATCAACCGGCCGCGATAATGATGGTACAATCCGTCAAAAAAGGCAGGTGTAAGATACCTGCATCCCCAGGGACCGAATTTATCATTGGTAGTCTCATAGAAGCCATACATGAGGGGAAAAAACTGGCGGGGAATCTCCTCGCCTTTGAATATTTTCAGAGATATGCTCTGATTCTCCAGCGCCTGGCGCTCCCGTTTGATGTTGTGCCGCTGGTTGGAATTAAAAACCGCCAGATAATCATCAAAGGTTTGATATCCTTGATTCTGCCAGGCGTAACTCTGGTGACGCCAGCCGAAATAGCCATGCTTGAGCATCCCAAGCCGCCATTGATGGTCGGCAAAAAGAAAGCTGCTGCCCGACATTCCAAAACGGCGGCACAATTGATCGATCTCAGCCACCATGAGTGCCGTCATTCGCGCCTCATCTTCCCCGGCGGCAATTAAAAAGCGATATCCGCTCATGGGCGTAAACGGGCTCATTCCGATCAATTTGGGATAATATTGAATTCCCAAACGGGCGGCGACATCGGCCCAGACGTGGTCAAAAACAAACTCTCCGGCACTGTGCGCTTTGATGTACAGGGGAGCCGCTGCCGCCAATCCCCTGGAAGACCATACTGCCAGATGATGAGGCAGCCAGCCAGTTTTAGCTGTGGTACTGCCTGATATTTCCATCAGTCGCAGCCAATCCCATTCGAGAAAAGGTGTGGCCAAAGGTCCGGCCAACGCATTCCAGGCCGTCCGGTCGATATCGGAAATGTTGCTCACCCAGGATAGGGAATATGTTTGTTTTTTAGACATAATTGGAACACATTTAACCTCTGAACTTTGAACGGTTGTCAAAACTTAAGTCTGATTTTAGACTCTGTCATCTTTTTTTGATACGTTTGCGTCAAGTCCACCAATTCCTTGACAATTAACGCCAGATAAATGATATTAGGAAATTAAACTTTTTAATTCATAATAAGAGGGGAAATCACAATGCCGCTATATGAATTCAGATGCCTGCAATGCAATGAGTGCTTCGAAATTTTGGTGATGAATCAGGAGGAGCAGGTAGAGCTCCGATGTCCCAAGTGCAAGTCCGAGGAGTTTGAAAGGGTTTTGAGTGTTGCTTGCCATTCCATGGGCGGCGACGCTTCTAAGAGCGGGGGGGCTCAATCGCAAACCCGCACCTGCCCGGGCGGTACCTGTACAACCTATGACATTCCCGGTCACAGCCGGTAATTATTGAACTTTTTCAATATTTAATTGTCAATTCAAGCAGGGGTGCGGATCTCCAATGAAGCAAGTTCATGTTCAAGAAAAACAGCAATTCAAGAACCTGTTTAAACAGGAACACATTGACAGTTTTGAGGATCGATTCAAGGTATTGGAAGCTTTTCTGCAGACGGAAAAGCATGTTACGGTCAACGAACTGGCCGAGTTGCTCAAAGACAGCGGGTGGGACCTGGAACCCGAATTTGTCAGAGAAACGCTGAAACTAATGTGCCGTTTCGGTTTTGCCAACAAGAGCCGGTTCGACAATGGCGAGCTTCGATACGAACATCGCCACCTGGGGCAACACCATGATCACATGATCTGCACGAAATGCAGAAATATTCTGGAATTTGAGGATGCGCAAATTGAACAGCTGCAAATCAAAATTGCCGCGGACCATGGATTCCACATGCTGCAGCACAAACTGGAAATTTACGGCATTTGCAATAACTGTCTTAAAGAGCGAATTAAAATGATGCCGCTCACCCAGGCCAAACCGGGTGAGCGCCTTGTAATCAGGGAAATTTACGGGGGCGCCGGGGTGACGATGCGACTGCTGACCATGGGTTTGCGCCGGGATGATAAAATTGAGGTGATTACCAACAATGGCCAGGGACAGCTGGCCATAGCGGCGGATCTAAAACGTTATGTGCTGGGACGCGGCCTGGCCGAGAAAATAATGGTTGAACTGGCGGATGGGTAATATAAAATCATGGCCTCTTTTGAACCATCATATATCGGGACCTTTGAGACGGGATTGCTCAAAGAAAAAATAAATCAAGCTTACGACCAAATAAAACCCTGTGTCCTTTGCCCCAGACAATGCGGCGTTGATCGACTTTCCGGCGAGACAGGCATCTGCAACACCGGACTTTAAGTTCTGGGATCCTCAGATTGCCGCACACGCCTGCCGGGCGCCTGATTATCCGGAGGTGGCCCGCAGGGCTTTGCTGGAGATGCACCGGCAGGTGGGTGATCTGCTGCTCGATGAGGCCGGCTTAGCCAGGCGCGGTCTGGTGATACGACATCTGGTGCTGCCGGACGGGCTGGCGGGAACCCGGGAAATCATGAGATTCATTGCACAACGTTTGTCACGCGACAGCTATGTCAACATTATGTCGCAGTATCGGCCCTGCGGCCGAGCGGCGGAGGTCAAGGGACTGAATTCGCAGCTGGCCGCAAAAGAATATCAACTGGCCGTTCAGGCCGCCGAAGAGGAAGGCATCACCCGGCTGGATCGGCCCCGGCTATTGTTTTTTCGATGAAAGATCCAACACCTTAACGAATAACATGACCAATATTATGGGCAAAATATTTGCTGTCGGCGACATCCATGGTTCCTTTGATCGATTGCAGGAGCTGATGAAAAAAATACCAATCGATTTCGCACACGACACTCTGGTTTTCATAGGCGACTACATTGACCGGGGCCCGGCTTCGGTTGAAGTCGTTGATTACCTGATAGGTTTAAAAAATCGGGTCCCGGAGACTATATTTTTAAAAGGCAATCATGAAGACATGCTCGAAAAATACCTGGATGGGACCGACCGTTTCACCTATCTGCTAAACGGCGGACAGAATACACTGGACAGCTATCTAAGCAGAAACCTGCAATCGGAATTATATCCGATCCCCTCCAATCATATGGAGTTCTTCAAGACGTTGCGACTCTATTATGAAACCGAGGCCTATATTTTTGTCCACGCCGGCCTGCGGCCCAAGGTGCCTCTGGCGTCCCAGGAAACCGAGGACCTGCTGTGGATCCGGGATAAGTTTATCTACAGTAAATATGATTTCGGTAAAACGGTAGTTTTCGGCCACACGCCGCTGGAAAAGCCGTTGGTGGAATCCAATAAAATCGGTATCGATACCGGCGCGGTTTACGGCAATGCCCTGACCTGTATCCAACTGCCGGAGCTTATTTTTTTTACCGCTTAGGAAATGGGAAAATATATCATCATGAAACGCCATTCATTGCTGCTCATCTTTTTATTTCTAATCGGCGCCGGAAATGCGATGGCCGAACGTTTAGCCGTTATTGCACCGACGGCCAATATCCGTTCCGGACCCGGCACCCAATACGATGTTTTGTGGCAGGCGGAAAAATACTATCCTATTTTGGTGATCGAAAAGTCTGATCCATGGTATCAATTTAAGGATTTCGAGGGTGACACCGGCTGGGTACATAAATCACTGGTCGGGAACGTTGAGACGGTCATCACAAAAGGGGATCTCTGCAACATTCGCTCCGGCCCGGGGACCGGTGATAAAATCCTGTTTACCGTGGAAAAGGGAATTCCGTTTAAGGTCCTTGAGCACAAGCAGAACTGGCTGCATATCGAACACGCCGACGGAGACCAGGGTTGGATCCACGATTCCCTGGTCTGGTGATATCGCCGATGACATCCGTAGAATTGAATAATAATTTCAAATACATAAAAAACAATCGCCGGCTGGTGGTCGGAATTGGCTCCGCATTGGTTGACATTCTTACTCACGCAGACGATAATTTTTTAGCAAAAACAGGCGCAGCCAAAGGCGGCATGACGCTGGTGGCAAAGGAGGACATCGAGCGCACCCTGGCGCTATCTTCGGGCACCTACAGCATTGTCCCCGGAGGGTCCGCATGCAACACCGTCGTTGGCATCGGAAAACTGGGCGGAAAGGCCCGATTTGTGGGCAAATGCGGCAATGGCGACATGGGAAATTTGATTGAAAATGAACTCAGAAGGCAAAATGTCGAACCTGCCCTATTTCGATCCGATTCACCCACCGGTCGCGTTTTGTCGATTATCACGCCGGATGCCCAGCGAACCATGTTCACCTATCTCGGTGCATCGGCGGAAACCCGCCCGGAAGAAATTTCCATAAATTGTTTTGAAAATGCCGCCATCGTACACGTCGAGGGGTATCTGCTGTTTAATCCGGATTTGATTGAAGCTGCCCTGCACAGCGCCAAAGAGGCCGGTGCCAGAATATCATTAGATCTTGCCAGCTTTACGGTGGTTGAAGAATCAAAGGAGTTGCTTGCGCATCTGGTCGAGACCTACGTGGATATTCTAATTGCCAATGAAGATGAAGCCGAAGCCTTTTGCGGCTGCAGAGATGAACGTCTTGCCCTTGTGGCGCTTTCCCGCAACGCTGAAATTGCCGTTCTTAAAGTCGGTGCCCGCGGCAGCTATATATCTCACGGCGGAAGTATTATTACTGTCAATCCTATGGGTGACGGTAATGCATTGGATACGACCGGTGCCGGTGACCTGTGGGCCGCCGGCTTTCTTTTTGGACTTGTCGAAGGATATCCGCTCGAAAAATGCGGTGAACTCGGCTCCGCCTGCGGTTATGAGGTTTGCCAGGTTATCGGCGCCAATATTCCGGAAGTCGGGTGGGACCGAATTAGGAGATTGTTGAATTGAGTGGGCGGAATCGATGGTGGATGCGCTCGAATACTGGTTGAATTAAATGGGTATTTTTTGAGGCAGGCATATCTGCCGCAATCCTGGAATAAACGATTTTTACTGGAGGATTCATGGCCAAAAAACGCAAAAAGACCCGCAAGGAACTGTTAAAAGAACCGGATGAGTTTATTACTTTATCGAGTAAATTTCTTGGGTTTGCCGCCGAGCATAAATCTTTGATAACCTATTCGATAACAATTATTCTAGCCCTGGCGGTGATAATTAGCGGGATTCGCTTTTTTTCTACCCGGGCTGAAAACAAGGCGGCCGCCTTGCTGGATAACAGCTTGACAAAATACGAAATTTTAAAAAATGACAAGAAAACTCCGCAGGAGATTTATGGTGCGGTATCGCCGGATTTTCAATTGATTCTCGACAAATACGGCAGCAAAGAAAGCGGAAGAATTGCCCGCTTGACTTTTGCAAATATTTGCTACGATGCCGGCAAATATAAACAGGCCATTGATCTTTACAAAACATCGCTGGAAGATTTTAAAAAGCACCCGCTGGTTCAGGATCAGATCGTTGGCAGCCTCGGATATGCCTGGGAAGAGTTAAAAGATTATGCAACGGCGGCCGGCTATTTTGAGAAACTCACTATCGCACCGGAGCCGGTTATGCGAGCCGAAGCCCTTTACCATCTAGGCTGGCTATATGCTAAATTAGGACAAACCGAAAAAAGCCGGGCGGCATATACTAAAATACTTTCCGAGCATCCGGATTTTATTTACCTCGACCTTGTCAAGGAACGTCTGGCCGGCTAATTTTTAGTCCCGATGTCCAGATCGTATTTTTTTATTTTTTGATTCAGGCCGCTTTTGCCGATCCCCAGTATGGCAGCCGCATGGGCCTGGACATTGTCGGCCATTTTTAAGGCCCTTTCGATCATCGCCTTTTCAATCATGGCCAGGGTTTCGTACAGTTGGGCGTTTGTTGGAATGCCCTCCAGATGCAGGTCATTGTGTACATTATCCTTGAAGCCCCGGGGCAGATCCGATACCCGGACGACATCGCCGGGGCATAAAATCATGACTCTTTCAATTAAATTTTCAAGTTCCCGGACATTGCCGGGCCAACTGTAATCAAAGAACAGGCGATCGACTTCCTGGTCAACGCCTTTTACCGGCAGTGCCAATTTGCGTTCGGATTCGTATTTTTTGATGAAGTGATCAACCAGGAGACGAATATCTTCTCGGCGCTCTCTCAGCGGCGGTAAAACAATATGGACCACATCCAACCGGTAGAAGAGGTCGTCGCGGAAATGCCCGCTGATCATCTCCTCTTTTAGGATTTTGTTGGTAGCTGCAATAACCCTGATATCTACGGCAATAGGTCTGATACCGCCAACCCGCTCAATCACTTTTTCCTGCAGGACGCGCAGCAGTTTCACCTGGAGGTTGGCCGACAACTCTCCGATTTCATCCAGAAACAGGGTGCCGCCATCGGCCAACTCGAAGCGTCCTTTCTTCATGGCCACCGCTCCGGTAAAAGAGCCTTTTTCGTGGCCGAACAGCTCGCTTTCCAGCAAATTCTCAGCCAGGGCCGAACAATTCACGGCCACAAAGGCTTTATCATGTCGCGAGCTGTTGAAATGGATGGATTTGGCCGCCAGCTCTTTTCCGGTCCCGCTCTCGCCCTCGATCAGCACGGTCGCATTTGACGGCGCAACTTTTTGGATCAATTTAAAAACATCCTGCATCGGTTTGCTCTTGGCGATGAAATTGCCGAAGCGGTACTGGGATTCAACCGCATCGCGCAAACGCCGATTCTCTTTGACCACCTGATACATGGCGACGGCTTTTTTCACATAAATTATCAGGCGATCATTGTCGAAAGGCTTCAGGATATAGCTGTAAGCACCTTTTTGCATGGCCTCCACTGCTTTATCGACCGTACCGTGAGCGGTCATCATAATCAGCGGCAGGTCCGGATCAATCGCCTTGATGTTTTCCAGCAGTTCAATGCCGCTCATGCCCGGCATTTTCATGTCCGTCAAAATCAGATCCAGATCAGATGTTTTATGAATCTCAAGTGCCTCCGGCCCGCTGAGAGCGGTCAGTACTTCGTAGCCTTCATCTTCCAGCACCGCACTCAGCACGAGCAGATAATTTTTTTCATCATCAACAATCAGAATGGTTTCCATTTTATGATATTCTTTTTTTTAGTCGGAAGAATTCCTTAAGTATTCAATATTCAATCATTCAACCCGCGTTTCCGGCTGTTCGATCGGCAATTCCACGGTGACCTGGGCCCCGCCGGAGGTTCTGTTCTGAATCTGTATGCTGCCGCCATGAGATTCAATGATGTTTTTGACGACCCCCAGTCCCAGCCCCGTTCCCATTTCCTTGGTAGTGAAAAAGGGATCCCAAATCTTATCCAGGACATCGTCCGCAATGCCCTGACCTTCATCTTCAAAGTTAATCGTAACAATTTTGTCGTTGGCACTGATTGAAATGTCAATGCAGCCGCCATCAGGCATCGCCTGCATGGCATTGATCAGAATATTTAAAAACGACTGGTAGAGCAAGGCGGCATCGGCCTGAATTTCCGGCAATGAGTTCTTGTAGTTCTGTCTAATGCGGCATCCTTTTTCTTCAATTTGCAGGGCCAGAAATGTAATGTTTTTATCAATAACCTCCTGGATGCGGCAGGGGCTCAAATTCGGACTTCTGGGCTTGGCAAAATTAATGAAGTCGGTCACGATGCGATTGAGCCGATTGGCCTCTTCGACAATGATATCCGGGATCGTGTTGGAAGGATCGATTTTTGTGACTTTTTTCTTCAGCAATTCGGCTGAGCTTCTGATGATTCCCAGCGGGTTGCGAATCTCATGGGAAATTCCGGCCGCCATCTCGCCGAGGGAAGAAAGCCGCTCTGCCCGGCTCAAGCGTTCTTTGAGCCGCAGTCTTTCCATGGCCCGTTTTTGGATAATGCCTTCACCGCGTTTGACAACAAAGATCAGCACGACAAATAGCGCTCCCATAATCACGGTACAGGTAATCACAACCAAAATCTGGAATTTGAAAATGGTCTGATAATCATCGGATAAATCCTGTACGATCTCCACCACCCCCAAAACCGGGCCGGTGATCCTGGACAGTTGCGGTTCCCAGCGCAGGGGAGCATAGGTGAAAAGCCGCACGACTTTGGGAAAACCGAGTGAAATCTCAAAAAGGTTGCCTCGCTGAACAAGCTTGGATGTAATTTTCCCCTCAAGAGCCTGCTGGTAGCCGGTACCGCCGTAATTTTTCCGGCCGATTAAATCATGGTCAAAACTGTACGAAACCAAATTATCCATATTATATATATTGATGGTTTCGACTTTGAAACTGTGCAAAGTATTGCGAACGACACTATCCATGCGTTCGAACTGTTCCTGGTTGCTAAGCTGAATTTTTCCGAACATGACACCGACCGGAACAATAAACTGTACAAAAACCTGATGATTCAAATTTTCGATGAGGCTGCGGGCATAATCTTCACTTTTCTGCCGTTGCATGGCCTTGACCCAATGGGTATTCAGCACCGACAGTATGATTGTAACCAGGAAAATAACGACCAGACCGGTAAAAGTAAAATATTTGACCAGCCGAAACGGCTTAATTCTTTCTTCTGAGGGTTTGCTTTCCATGATGGACCATAAGATTATACCAGTTTGGCGCTAAATTAAAGCTTTTTCTCTCAAGTTTCATAGGCCCGGACCGATACATGTTACTACATACAGTGTAAGACCGGTCGTGTCTGGAGACCGGGGCACCGGGTAGATGCTAGGCCTTTCAAATTTTTGACGGTTTAGCAAAAAAAACTAATATGCGCTTTAAGGCCCGCTGGAAAAATTAATTTTTGTACCCGGCCAGCAGCAAATATTATCAAATTTAACTATTTGAAATTAAAATAATATTATTGAGTCACCTTTTTCAGCCGGTAAATTGCAAAATAATTGGCAACTATTGGCGCAGAACTTGCAATCTATGGGTCATGTCTAAAGATTGGATTCTGCAAACGTCAATCCGATGACTGGTTAGGCCTTTTTCTTAATGATTTATGCAACCGAATTCCTAGCAACAACTGGTGTAACCGACTCCGAAGCCGAATTGCTGCCGAAGGTAACTGAAACAACAAAATGTTACGTTCACTACTACTACTAGATATGGTAATTCCGAAAAAATGGCGGCACAACATGATGTAATTATGTATAGTTGTATGTTAATTATATATAATTAAATTGACTTAAACGGAATAACATGTAACTATTTATGAAGTCATCTTCAGCATTGGCTGGATTTGCCTGCGGCTTTGGAAAGTTAATTAATTTCAATTCATTTTTTACTGCTCAGCATTCGGGATGCCAAATCTATGGGCAAGAACATATTAAAAGAGACCAGAGAATCTTTGTTAATGAGTAAAGCCGAACTCGCCAGACAGGCAAACATATCCCCAATCACGATTACCAGAATTGAAAAGAACATGCCATGTCGGATGGAAACCCAACGTAAGATTCTCGAGGCACTGGGCTTAAAACCAGCAGATAAACATAAAATATTCAAGGATTAAACGTATCTCATGGTTTTCGGAAAAAAAGATCATCTCGTAGGTTTGGATATTGGTTCCAGATCCATCAAAGCAGCTGAAATCGTAGATTCCAAACGAGGCCCCACGCTGAGGCATTTCGGCATCGTGGACATTGCGCATGGTGCCATCGAAGAAGGCACGATTAATGATCCCGAGTCGGTTGCCGAGTCAATTAAGCAGCTTTTTAAGTCATACAATATAAAAGAAAGCAACGTGGCGGTATCCATTGGAGGCTACTCGGTCATCGTTAAAAAGATCAATGTTCAAAACATGGCCGAGGAGCAGCTGCAAGAGACCATTCATTTTGAAGCCGAACAATATATCCCGTTTGACATCAGTGATGTCAATCTTGATTTTCAAATCCTCGGGGAGAATGAATCCAATCCCAATCAGATGAATGTGTTTCTGGTGGCAGCCAAAAAAGACATGGTTAATGACTATATCAACCTGGTTAACCTGGCGGGACTCAACCCCTGCATTGTCGATGTAGAAGCATTTGCGCTGCAAAACTCGTTTGAAGCCAACTACAATATTCAAGACGAAAATGTTGCTCTGATTGATATTGGCGCCAGCAAGACATCATTGAATATCCTCAAGGGCAATTCGTCGGTGTTCATGCGGGACGTTTCATTGGGTTGCGGACAGATCAATCAGAAAATAATGTCATTGATCGAATGCTCCTTTGAAGAAGCAGAGCAACTTAAATACGGGGACAATCCCGATCGGCTCACCCCGGATGACTTAAAAGGTATCGTTTCATCGGTGGTCGCCGACTGGTGCACTGAAATTAGACGGGCCCTTGACTTTTTCTACTCCACTTACCCGGAGGATCAAATAAAGCGCATTGTCATCAGCGGCGGCGGGGCCAACATCGGCGAATTCCGGCAGCTTCTGGCAACCGAAGCCTCCGCCGAAGTTGAATCCATAAATCCGTTTAAAAATTTTCACCTCGATGAAAAAAGTTTCGACGACGCATTCATTAAACAAATTGCGCCCCAGGCGGCCATCAGCATGGGCCTGGCAATGAGAAAAGTGGACGACAAATGATAAGAATCAACCTGCTGCCATTCCGCGCAGCTCGCAAAAAAGAAAACATCCGACGCCAGGTTTCCATCTTTCTGCTTTCTCTGGTATTTCTGCTGATCCTTCTTTTTTATCATAATTGGAATTTGGGCCACAAGATTGACGGCCTGAATGCCAAGATTACACAGACAAATTCCGAGCTGAAAAAATACGAAGCAATCAATAAAGAAATAGAAGAGATTAAGAAAAAACTCAGTAATCTGAAGCAAAAATTGGCAGTCATGGATAACCTTGAGGCCAACCGTTTTGAACCTACCCGGCTGATGGAGATAATGACTCAGGTAATCGTACCCAAGCGCATGTGGTTCACTCGTATGGACTCCAAGGACAAGACGGTCGACATCAAAGGCATCGCTCTGGACAATAAAACCGTGGCCGATTTCATGGTCCGCCTGGAGCAAAGCGGACTTTTCAGCGACGTCAACTTGGAAACGCTCAAGGCGCAAACGGTGCAAAAAGCCAATTTAAAAAGCTTTCAGATCAGCTGCGTCAAAAAGCCTCCGATTAAAGAGCAAAAAAAATAAGCATTTAGGAAAAAATCAGAAAAGGCTGAGGCAAAGAAATAATGGATAACGGTCTTGCAAAATCATTTGAACCTTTTCTCGAAAAATTAGAAAAGTTATCCAGGGTTCAAAGGATACTAATCTCAACGGCCATATTTGGCTTGATTGTCGGCGGTTTCATCTACCTATCTTATTGGCCTAAATACGAACAGATTGATCGCCTGGATACGCAGCTTGACAAATTGGAAGCGAAACTGAAGACGGCCATGAAAAATGCCGCCGATTTGGAAAAATTTCAGGCTAAAATGAATGAGGCTGAATCCCAATTCCAAATGGCAATGAGAAAATTGCCGGAAAAGGAAGAGATTCCTTCTCTGCTGTCCAGCATCTCCAGTTCCGGCCAACAAGTCGGTCTTGAATTTTTGCTCTTTGAGCCCAAACCCGAAAAGAAAAAAGAATTTTATGCCGAAATTCCCGTCGTCATGAGTATCGTGGGAGACTACCACAATACCGCATTATTCTTCGATCAGGTTGCCCGTTTGCCCCGAATCGTCACCATAGAAAATATTCAAATGACTCCCGCCAAGAAAAAAGGCGCCCGGGAACTCAGCACCAAATGCATGGCAGTCACTTATAAATTCATAGAACCATCTGAACAAAAAAGCACTTCTGCAAAGAAAAATACGAAGAAAAAGCCTAGAAAGAAAAAGTAATAGTTTAACAACGATCAACCAGCAAATGATGGGAAGATACCTTGTGAGCATGCGATATTTGATCAATATAATTTGTATTGCTCTGCTTTTGTGGGGGTGTGACAGCGCCAACGGAGGTCAGGCAAAACCGACCGTGGTCCGCAAGAAGATTGTCGCACCAAAAGATAACATCGCCCAGGTCCGCGCCAAAAAAGCGATTCGTACCGCCAAAATGTCGCCGCCGGATAAACAGCTGGAAAAGACAGCCGTTGCCAAAGTCGACCGGAATCAAATCGCGCCGCTGCGGCAGTCGACTGCCGAAACAAACCCAAGCACCGAGCCGATGGTCGCCCAAAAACAGGAAGCAAAACCGATTGAAAACGACACGTCTAAACCGGCCGCCCGGAAAAAGCCGGCGATCAGCCCCAAATCAGATATTACCGAGATAGAGCCGGCCGCCGAAACTCAGAGACAACCGGGCAACGTCCAACCCGCACCGGACAGCAAATCGGCTGCCTCAAACAAAGTCGCCCCGGACAAATTGGTCACTCAAAATGTTCCGGCGGAAGGCACCCCCGCCAAGTATGATCCCAGCGGCAGGATTGATCCATTTGAGCCTTTGTTTAAAGAGGAAGCGGTGGTCGCAACTGCCAAGCTGCAGCACAAAAAACGGATTCCCCGCACACCGCTGGAACGAATTGATTTGAGTCAGTTGAAGCTGGTCGGAATCATCATGGCCGCCAGCGGCAACCGGGCTTTGGTGGAAGAATCTTCCGGTAAAGGATATGTTATTAAAGAGGGTACCTACATCGGCACGAATGGCGGCAAAATAGTCAGTATTCATAAAGAAACAGTTACTGTTGAGGAAGAACTCGAAGATGTTTATGGCAAACTTACAATCCGTAAAAAAGAGCTCAAACTTCCCAAACCCCCTGGAGAGTTTTAAGATGCGGCATTTCATTACTAAACTAGCGAGACCCCTTCATTTAGGCATCCTTTTATTCAGCTTGGCAGTGTTGTTCGCGGCGTGTGCCTCGCAAGAGGCCGGCCAAGTCAAATCCGCACAGGAGAACAAACTGATCACCGACATCATGACCCGTGATGATGCCGAAGCCACCACCGTCACGGTAAAGGGTAACCAGGCCCTGACCTACACGGCGATCAAACAAGTATTCCCGCTGGGTGTTCTTGTTCACTTCCCGGAAACCACTCTGGACAATATCAAAACCGTATACTATCCGCCGGAAAATGATTTCATCAGTTCCATCAGAGCGACTCAGGTTGAAGAAGACGGCCAAACCTCCCGCATATTTATTGCCCTGAAAAAGGATCTGCCTTATACCATCAGGCCGGATGCTGCCGGGCTGAACATCGTGTTCCCGAAGACCGGTCAGCCGGCCGCGGAGACAAAAACTGAATCCGCGCCGACACCGACGCCGCAACCGGAAGCAACAGCGGAACCTGCCAAAGCTCCGGCACCCCCGGCCACCCGTATGACATCAATTGTCGCAACACCGCTCAAAAACTATGTCGTCGTCGATGTCAAGGCGAACGGAACAATTACAAACTATAAGTCTTTCACAATCAGTGAAACTCCGCCCCGCATTGTGTACGACCTTTATGGTCTCAAAAGCCCGTACGAGGCGGAGCAACGAATCGCGGTCAAGTCCGATTTGGTAAGCAGGATACGCGATTTCGGTCATCCCGACAAGATCCGGATCGTGCTGGAAACCAAAAAACCTTATCTTGCCAAATACTCTGCGGCACCGGTAGACAACGGCCTGATGATTTATGTCGGACAGGCGCCGCCGACCATGAGCAAAGCAAAATCTGAGACGGAAGCCGCCCCGGCAGCTAAGCCGATGAAACCGGCCGCCGAACCGCCGACGGCTGCCGAAAAAACCGAAACGGTCAAATACGACAAACCGGCCTGGTTAAACCGCATCGATTTTTCGAGTGAAGAAGACGGCAAATCGGCCATCATTGTCGGAACCACACGACCGGTTGAATACCACTTGCTAAAAGTGAACAAGGATAGACTGCAGCTCACCCTTTTGGATACCAATCTGCCCGAATACCGCAAACGGGCGTTAATTACCACTCGTTTTCAAAGCGCAGTGGACCGCATTACCCCGGAGCACCAGCCGAATTCCAAGGACACAATTCTGGATATTGAACTGCGGCAAGCGGTGCCGTATTTTATCAAACAAACAGACGATGTCATCCGGGTCAACTTTGATCCATCTTCCATACCGCCAAGGCCCTATGAAGAAGCCAAGCTGCCGGCCTGGAAGCAGGTGATGGCTGAACCGGCGACCGAAGCTGCGGCTGCACCGGCCACTCAAGCAGCGACCGCACCGGCAACCCAAGCGGCGGCCGCACCGTCCGAAAAAACGGCTGAGGCAGTCGGAGCTTTACCGTCCGGCGGCCAGGCGCTGGAGTCAACCGTGGGCCGGGAAGAGCTGCAACTGGCTAATAAAGATACCTCGGCCGAAATGACGCTGGCTAACAAGGAAATCTCGCTTGCGGACCGCCTTGCGGGTACGGCGCCGTCAGCAAAAAAATACACCGGCGAAAAAATCGCCCTTGATTTTTATGATACGGACATCAAGAATGTCTTCCGAATCATCCGGGAAATCAGCGGCAAAAATTTTGCCATCGACAAGAATGTCACCGGCAAAGTGACCCTGACCCTTGATAAACCGGTGCCCTGGGATCAGGTCCTCGATCTGGTGCTCAAAATGAATCAGCTGGGGATGACCATGGAAGGCGACATTATCCGCATCGCCACCCTGAACAGCCTGGCCCAGGAAGAAAAGCAAAAAGAGGCGCTGGTAAAAGCCACGCAGCAGACCGTAAAACAGCAAAAAGCCCTGGAACCGCTGTTGACCGCCTATATTCCGGTCAGCTATTCCAATGCGCAGACTGAAGTATTGCCGCATATCCAACCGGTTCTTACCGAGGGCCGCGGCAAAGCCAGCGTGGATACCCGCAACAACCAGCTGATTTTAACCGATACAGCCGAAAAGATTGAGCAGGTCCGGGAAATCGTGAAACGCATCGATCAGGTTACGCCCCAGGTCATCATCGAAGCCCGCATCGTTGAAGCCAATTCGACTTTTACCAAAGACCTCGGCTTTGACTGGGGACAGGTTACCGCCGGTCCGTTCGATGTCGGTGATTCAACGCTGACGCTTACCGGATTGGCGTCTAATTTGCCGGCGGCTATCCCGACCGGTGTGGTCGGCCTGGATTTTGTTAAAATGACCGGAACTCCGTTTTCGATTATTAATGCCCAACTGTTGGTCAGCGAAACCGAGGGTAAAACCAATATTATTTCAGCTCCGAAAGTTTTGACTCTGGACAACAAGAAGGCCAAGATAAAACAGGGTCTGGAAGTGCCTTACCTGGAACGGGACTCCTCGGGCAATGCGACGGTCAGATTTAAAAATGTTGATTTGCTGCTGGAAGTCACACCCAATGTCACACCGGACAACCGCATCACCCTGAAGGTATTTGTCACCAAAAACGACGTGGTCGATCCGACGGCCGATCAGCCTGCGCTTTCCACCAATGAAGCTGAGACCGAACTTCTGATGGATGACGGAGACACCGTCGTCATCGGCGGTATCGTGAAATCCACCATAAGCTATGCTGAAAGGGGAATCCCCGGGTTGCGGAACATCGGCGTGCTGGGCTGGCTGTTTAAAAGCCAAAGCAAGGATGACAGTAAAAATGAACTGCTGATATTCATTACACCGCGAATCGTTCAGCTTGAACAGAGAAGCAAATCGGATATTTAGCCCCTGCCTGTGGGCTGCTGAAATGAAAGCGATACTCTGACTTTATTATCTTATTAAATCGCTGATCGAGAAGGAAAGTTAATACTTTATAGAAATTTGTATCCTCGTGTAAAATTAAAAATGCGAATGGCAACCGGAGGCCTCCGATTGCCATTCGCATTTTTATTGGATCCATTATAGTAAAGGCTTTAGCCGCTCAGCCTCCCGCAAGGCTTGATCGGCCAGGGGGCTGTCCGGGTCCAGCTGCACAACCTTGAGATAGGATGCATAGGCCTGGCTAAAATCCCCCTTGAGACTGTAAGCTTTCCCCAGGTCGAATTGTATTGGCGCGAATTCAGGAGCCAGTTGGGCGGCTTTTTCCAGCCGCTCGATGGCTTCCGACACCTTGCCCGTTGCCAGGTATGTTTTTGCCAAACCGTACATAGCTCTGACAAAATTCGGTTTGGCTTTCAAAGCCTCGAGATAATATTTTTCCGAAAGCGCATATTCTTTTTTGTGGTAGTACGCAACGCCAAGATTGGAATACGGAAATTGCGGGGTTGCATAAATCAGATCCGAGGTCACAATTTTATACTGCTCGATGGCATTGTCCCATTCCTCTTTCTGGGCATAAGCATTACCCAAGTTGTTGTGGGCCGGCGCATAATTATATTTTATGTCCAGGGCCTTCTTGAAGTGGCGAATTGCCAAATCGTATTGTTTCAGATAATAATAGGAGAGTCCCAGGTCATCTTGCAGAAAATAATCATCAGGGCTTTGCTCCTCTATTTTTAAAAACTCCTTTAAAGCGGCTCTGAAATTACCATCGCGGAGATAGGCCTCCCCCAGGGATTTGGAAGCTTCAGTTACCGCTTTTTGCTCTTCCACACTTCTGTGGGCAGTACACGAATAAAATAAACTCACCATTAGAAAGCATACCGTTGCGACGGGCCAGATATTTTTCATTGTTTTTTTCCTCATAGCGGATTTAAGAGCACCTACATTTTTTTAAGATTCAGCAAGCCGGCAATCTCTTGCGCCATCCGATTCACAAAGCGCTGCAAGGCCTCTCCTTCTAGTGGCTTGCCGGGCGCCGGCACCTGGTCAAGATCGGCAGGGTGAAGGTATCGCGGTGTGTTGATCAGATCCTGTCGCGGGGAAATATTGTAGTCGGCCGGAAACTTTTGCTCAAAGTACATTTCTTGAAATCCGGCAAATTTAAGGGCATGGGCGGTGGAATCCAGCACCACGATGTCCTGACTGTCGATGATCCCCCTGGTCTTGGCCGCCAGCAGACCGGCCAGGGATTCTCCTCCGTGGGTGCAGGCGATATGCCCGTTGCGATTGGCGGTAATTTCCCAGTCCATGATGTCCTGTTCACTGACCTCGACAAAAAAGGTCTTCCGGCAGCCGGCCAATTCGTTATAAAGCCCGACCAGATGAATCACCCTGGGCATGGAAACCGGATTGCCGATCATAGCGGCCTGGGCTACACTGGGTTTGACGGTCACGGGCACGAATTGACGCCGGGCGGCATCCGGTTCAAGATAATAGCGGTAAACCGGGTTGGCATGCTCCGACTGGACCCCCACAATCTTCGGCAGTGCATTGGTAATACCGGCCTCATAAAACTTTAAAAACCCGCTCATCACCGCCGTAATGTTGCCGGCATTGCCGATGGGAACCACCACCGCCGTGTCGGCAAGATCATACTCGAAATCCTGGGCAATTTCGTATGAATAAGATTCCTGGCCTAAAATCCGCCAGGCATTTTTGGAGTTTAGCAGCGCGACCTGATAGCTTTCAGACAGGACTTCAACGATTTTCATACAGTCGTCAAAAACGCCGGGAATTTCAAACACCGCAGCGCCGCTGCCCAAAGGCTGGGAGAGCTGCTGGGGAGTTACTTTCTTATGAGGCAGCAGCACGGCGGATTTGACCTGCGGTTTCAGATAGGAAGCATAGAGCGCGGCCGCAGCCGACGTATCACCCGTCGACGCGCAAATGGCCAGCACATCCGACAGGTACCCCTTTTGAACCATGAAATTTATGTAACTTAACGCGCTGGCCATCCCCCGATCCTTGAAGGAAGCGCTGGGATTCTGTCCCTCATTTTTAAAGTAAAAGCGCACGCCGATTTTTTCCTGCAAAGAGGAATTGGCTTTTATCAGCGGGGTGTGCCCCTCGCCCAGATAAATAACGGACTCCAGCGGAATTACGGGCCCGATAAATTCGTGGTAACGGTAGATGCCTTTCAACGCATCGATGTTCATCATTTTGCGATAGTCAAAAATACGCTGCCAGAGCTCACCTTTGGTATCTTTCAAGCGCGCAAAGTTCTGATCGTAAAGAAGCAAAACCTGCCCGCACGCCGGACATACATACAGGAGTTTTTCAATGCCGTATTCCCGCCGGCAGCCCAGACAACGGTAGATCAGCTTCCCGGCATGCGACGGCATCAGAAAGGGACGAATATCTTGGGGAAAATCATCCGGTTTCATGATGTTATTTTCTCCATTCCTCCCATATAGGGCTGAAGCTTCGCGGGGATGGCAACCGACCCGTCGGGCTGTTGAAAATTTTCGAGAATGGCGGCCACCGTGCGCCCGACGGCAAGTCCGGAACCGTTTAAAGTATGCACAAGCTGGGTACCCTTTTGTCCTTGGCGCTTGAAGCGAATATTGGCGCGCCGGGCCTGGAAATCTTCAAAATTGCTGCAGGATGAAATTTCGCGGTAAAGGCTCTGGGCCGGCATCCAGACTTCAATATCATAGGTTTTAGCGGCCGAAAACCCCAGATCCCCCGTACAAAGTTCAATGACCCGATACGGCAGTTCAAGTTTCTTTAAAATCGCTTCAGCGTCGCCCAACAGGCTTTCAAGCTCATCATAGGAGGATTCGGGTTGGCTGAATTTGACCAGTTCAACTTTATTAAACTGATGTTGACGAATTAATCCCCGGGTATCCTTGCCATAGGAGCCGGCCTCCGAGCGAAAGCACGGCGTGCAGGCCGTGTAATAGATCGGCAGCTGATCCTGCTCCAGAATTTCTCCCTGGTGGATGTTGGTCACAGGAACTTCAGCGGTCGGGATCAGATAGTATTCCCAGCCCGCCAGTTTAAACAGGTCTGCTTCAAATTTTGGCAGCTGACCGGTGTGGGTCATTGTTTGCCGGTTAACGATAAACGGCGGCAGAACCTCTTTATAGCCGTGCTCATTGGTATGAGTATCAAGCATAAAATTAATCAAGGCCCGCTCCAGACGGGCTCCGGCACCAAAATAAAGCGGAAAGCGCGCACCGGTAATTTTGGCAGCACGCTCAAAATCAAATATCTTAAGGCGACTGCCGATTTCCCAGTGGGGTTGGGGTTCAGACTTGAAGGCAGGCAGCTCACCAACGGTTCTGACCACCGGATTGTCGGTCTCATCGTCTCCGATAGGCACCGTTGCGTGCGGGATGTTTGGCAATCCCAATAAAATGTCATCGATGATGGCCTGGTTTTCTGATAGTTTTTTTTCAAGATCTTTGATTCTGGATGATACCGCCCGCATTTCGACGACGGGGGTTTGGGTATTGTCGCCGGCCTTTTTCATTTCAGCGATCCGGTCGGAAACGACATTGCGCTGATGGCGCAAGGACTCAATCTCCTGCAACATGGTAAGCCGGTCATCATCGCATTTTTTAAAGGTATCGAGATCGGCCCGGTAGTTGCGTACCGCCAATGCTTTTCGAACGGCTGATAAATTTTGGCTAACAAACTTGATTTCCAGCATAAATTACCTTATATTATTAAGTTTAAGTATCCCATAGTTTAATATGGGGTTGCAAGACATGCCGCAAGTAACACGGACATGTCATTTAGTCAATATTATTTGTATGTTGGCGCTGTCAACTGCAAGCCGTGTTTGAAAATTTAACCAAACTGCGATAGGGGGACATCGGATGGAGGAAATTGGTGCCGCAAAAATTCAGATTCGAGAAGACATTGCCAAAAGTATTTCCGCCCTGTCTGAAAGCGAAATCGCGGAAAAAACCAGGGCCATTGAAGTAAAACTCTTTGATTTTGCGAATTTTATGGAAGCAAAAATAGCCCTGCTGTATCTCAACGGTGCCTATGAAGTCAAGACGCATAATATCATTAAACGATCATACGACTACGGTAAAATAATCGTTCTCCCCGCTTTTGACCCCGTAAAATTTGAAATGAACCTGATGAAAGTCGACAACTTCGAAAAGGAATTGATACCCGGTCCCAGGGGCGTGCCGGAGCCGGATCCGAGCCGCTGCAAAATTGTGCCGCTGGAGCGCGTTGATATTGCCGTCATACCGGGCCTTGCTTTTGATGAAAAGGGCGCCAGAATTGGTTCGGGCAAGGGCTACTACGACCGGCTGATTCCCAGACTGGCGATTACCACCCGTAAAGTCGCCTTGACGTTCGAGGAACAAATCGTCCCGCAGGTACCCATGGACTCCCATGATAAACATGTGGATATTATTATAACCGACAAGCGGATCATCTATAAAATATAATGGTTTCACGGATTCAATATCTTCTCAAGTTTTTGCAGATTATCTAATTCCCCCACGGCAATAACCGTATCATTCGGCATGATGGCCGCCTCAAATGAAGGATTGAACAGCATACTGCCGTCCGGCTTCTTGATTGCGATAATAATCAGATTGAAATTTTTCCTGATACCGGAATCCTTGAGTTGAACGTTGACCAGCCTGGACAATTCGCTGACGGGGATTTCCTCCATCTGGATATCTTTGCGCTGATGCTCAAAGGCCAGATCCAGAAAATTGGTTACGGTAGGACGAATAATGCGGTGGGCCATGCTGACGGCGCCCATCTCGTAAGGCGATTGTACGAAGTCCGCGCCGGCGGCCTCAAATTTCTTTTTGACTTTTTCCTGACTGGCCCGCGCAGTTATTTTGAGATCCGGAGCAAGTTGCCGGGCCGTCAAAACCAAAAAAACGTTGTCCGTATCGGTGGCCAGAGCGGCGACCAGTCCGGTCGCCCGTTTGATGCCGGCCCTGATCAGAACAGCTTCGTCGGCCGCATCACCGGATACATACAATACTTCGTCCGCATCCATGACAGGTATCAATTCCGGGTTGTTTTCGATGACCACCACCTCGAGCGGTTTTCTTCGCAGATCGCGACACAAAATCCGACCGATGCGTCCATATCCGCAAACAATATAATGATTTTTCAAGCGATTAATTTTCTGGTCCAACCTTCGCCTCCCCATTATAATTCTAATACGTCCTTCTACCATAAATTGCACTACGGCAGCGGCAACATACAGAGTAAACCCAACACCACTGGCAACCAGAAGAACCGTAAAAATACGCCCGAGATCGCCAAGCTGGTTCACTTCTCGATAACCAACCGTAGATATTGTAATGACAGTCATATATAAAGCGTCTAAAAATCCCCATTTTTCGATGAGCATGTAGCCGGCCGTGCCGATAAAGAGAATGAAGAGCGAGAGGAAAAGTGAAATAACAAGATGTCGGGTGCTTTTCATTTCACCGCCTGCATGGTGGATACCAAAAGTCTTTAATTTTAAATTATGTTAATATGTTATAAAAAAATCAAGCAGTTTTTAGGATTTGGACGTACAGATCAATGTAATTTTTTGCCTTAAAGATCGGCCCACTGCCCAGGTGGGAAAAAATCACGCATTTTTACAAGGCTGGCATCTTGACCTTACCCATCCAACTTGATAAAAAAACATGAACTATTCAGAAAAGCCCGGGGTACCGCTACAATGGAAAAAGAGTTTTTTAAATATGAACGCCAGCGAGAAGAAATGGTGCGCAATCAGATTGAAGCCAGAGGCATCAAGGATCCAATGGTTCTGGCCGCATTTCGCAATGTTCCCCGGCATCTGTTTGTAAGTGAGGCTTTGAGGGATCAGGCCTATGGCGACTATCCGCTGCCGATCGGAGAACAGCAGACCATTTCTCAACCGTATATCGTTGCGGAAATGACCCAGACTTTGAAGCTTAATAAAGACGACCGGGTTCTTGAGATCGGCACCGGTTCGGGCTATCAGTCCGCCATTCTATCCCAAATCGTGTATCGGGTTTATACCATCGAACGCATACGATCTTTATATATGCAGGCGCGCAGCCTTTTTGACAAACTTCATTATCATAATATTGTAACCCGGTGTGCCGACGGTACAAAAGGTTGGCAGAATGAAAGCCCGTTTGATGCGATTGTTGTGACTGCCGGCGCGCCGGAAATTCCGGACGTACTGGTCAAGCAACTCATCATAGGCGGGCGGTTGGTGGTTCCCGTCGGCAACCAGCATACTCAGGATCTCATTAAAATCTATCGCGACGAAAATAGCGTTCAGCAAACCAACCTCGGCGGATGCAGATTTGTCAAGCTTGTAGGAGAACATGGCTGGAAGGCAAATTGAATTTTTCAAATATAAATCCTGCCGAATCCCCGGGGGAGCTTAAGATATTTGGGCATACTTTTCTTTAATTTTTTTCTCTACCACCGGCGGCACCATACCTTCAATGTTGCCGCCAAACTGAGCGGCTTCCTTGATGATTGATGAACTGGTATAAATCCACCGCAAGCCGGTCATCAAAAAGACCGTTTGAATCTCCCGATTAAGCCTGCGGTTCATCAGCGCCATTTGAAACTCATATTCAAAATCCGACAGGGCACGCAGCCCCCGCAGGATGCCCTGCGCATTGCATCGAGCGGCAAAATCCACTGTAAGACCATCAAAGGTGTCGATTGATACACCTGATAAATCTTTCAGACTGTTCTCCAGCATTTCTATTCGTTCTTTAAGGGTGAAAAGAAATATTTTCTTCGGGTTTGTCAAAATGGCAACAATAATTTTGTCGAAAAGTTTCAAACCTCTCTCAAGAATATCCAGATGGCCGTTGGTCACAGGATCAAAAGAACCGGGATAAATAGCTATTCTTTCCATGTTTTCTTTCCCCTCATATCAAGTATAATAAAAATGAGACAAGCGTTTTTCCGTATCGACGCTGATCTTTAATTTCAAAAGGAAGCTGAGCGGCTATGAGCGGCTCCCGGTTGGAATGTTCTACTATGAGCCGGGCGCCATTGACCATGGATTGACTAAGGTGCAGATTAGACAGGGTGGGCGTAATCATTTCTTTATTGTAAGGCGGATCCATGAATACCAGATTAAATGTCATTGCCAATGGCTGCAGGCAATTCAAATTTTTGGTCAGGTCCCATCGAATGAGTTTTGCTCGCCTTTCAAGGCCCAGACTTTTAATATTGGCTTGCAGCACGGAAATGCAATCACCATCAATATCAATGAAAACAGCTTTTGCGGCGCCGCGACTCAACGCCTCGATGCCATATGCGCCGGTCCCGGAGAAAAGATCCAACACGCTGCAATTGCGAATTTGAGGAGCGAGGATGTTAAATATTGCTTCACGAATTCGATTGGCGGTGGGTCTCGTTTTGGTGCCCTGAACCGAGCGAAGCTTTCGGCCTTTAAACTCACCGGAGATAATCCGCAAAGCCATTCCCAGCCCCTATTGATAGCTTTTGATCTTCTTGTGTAAGTAGCTTCGCCCAACCCCTATGGCTTCGGCCGTTTTGGTAATATTGTTTTGATACCGGTCAAGTTTGCGATTGATAAATTCCTTTTCAAACGCCAGCTTGGCTTCTTTAAGGTTGTCTATCTGAAGCAGTTCTGCTTCTCCCATCTCTGCAATCGCACAGGCTTCTGCATTATAGGCAGCAGGGATATCCTGGCTGTCAATAGCCTCGCCTTCCGCCATTATAGCCAGCCGCTCCACCAGATTTTTGAGTTCTCTGACATTGCCCGGCCAGGAATACTTAGTCAGGATGTCAAGTGCTTCAGGGGTTATCTTCATCTGTTTGCTGCGATTTTGAACTGCGAACTCCTTAAAAAAGGTGTCCACCAGCACAGGAATATCTTCAATCCGCTGTCTTAGAGGGGGGACCTCGATCGGCAGAACATTGAGCCGGTAAAAAAGATCCTCTCTGAATCGGCCTTTTTCAATTTCCTTTTCAAGGTTTTTATTGCTGGCCGCAATGACTCTGACATGGACCTTAATCGTGCGACTGCCGCCGACGCGTTGGATTTTCTGTTCTTGAAGAACGCGTAAAAATTTGGCCTGGGTTTTAAGGCTCATGTCCCCGATTTCGTCCAGAAAAACAGTCCCCTGGCTGGCCAGTTCGAATTTACCGATTTTTTTGGTATTGGCGCCGTGGAATGCTCCTTTTTCATGACCGAAAAGTTCACTTTCGATCAGATCCTCGGGAATCGCCGCACAGCTTACGTCAATTAGCGGATGCTCGGCACGCGGACTCAGATGATGTATCATACGGGCAACAAGCTCCTTACCGGTACCATTTTCACCATTTATCAAAATCCAGGTCGCGGTGGATGCAGCCTTGGCGATATTTTTTTTCAATTCGATTGTATTCGGGCTGTTGCCATTGATGGAGTTTTTTTCGATAGTTTTCTTGCGCAGATATTTGATTTCTTCCTCAAGACGTCTGAAATTCAGGGCATTGTTGATAGCCACGATTACCTTGTCGATTGAAAGCGGCTTTTCAATGAGGTCGAAGGCCCCGAGTTTGGTAGCTTTAACGGCCGTTTCTATCGTTCCGTGGCCGGTTATAATGATAACCTGGATATTCGGATTTTCTCTCTTGATTTCTTTCAGTGTTTCGATTCCGTCGATACCGGGCATCCATATGTCCAGCAAGACCAGATCCGGTGAATCGGCATCAATGATTTTCAAGGCCTCGTACCCATTTAAAGCCGTGGCAACCTCAAAGCCTTCATCCGAAAGCAGACCACTCAAGCTCTGCAAAATGGAAGGTTCGTCATCCACGATTAAAAGTGAGGGAAACATAAAATATCCTTTAACCAACTGTCAGAGGGTTAGATGTTCAGGTTCATTGAATCGAGAGCGTTTTCTAATCGATAAAGTCTGTCGTTTGTTGTCTATTGTCTGTTGTCTGTTGGAAAAACTCGAGAAGCTATGCAAATTGATTTCTAATGTTATATAGGGTTGTGGGCGCGAAAATTCCAAATATGAATATTATTTTAACCACAGACAACTCACCACAAACAACCCACATTCTTTAAACCGGCAGTTCAATGACGAATTTTGCGCCCCGGGGGACGTTATCATGAGCGCTGATAAAACCGTTGTGATCTGCGATAATAGTGCTGACAATCGTAAGACCCAACCCCATGCCGCTTTTTTTGGTTGAAAAATTGGGTTCAAATAAGCGCGTTTTATCCCCGTTGGCAATCCCGGGTCCATTATCGGCCACTTCTATCCGAATCTTTTTTAAAATAGAATCATATGTGACGTCAAAAGTCACAAGGCCATCTTCTTTGATAGCGCCGATGGCATTGTCGATCAGGTTGATAAATGCCTGTTTTATCTGCTGACGATCAAGGTTAAGGCGCGGGATATCGCCGGTATTCTTGATTTCAAATTTAATATTCAGGTGGCCCTCACGGTATAACGCCAAGGATTCTTCAATAATCGGCATTAAATCGCAGGGTTTGGGGTTGGCACTGGGAAATCGTGCGAATGATGAAAATTCATTTACCAGATTGCGTATCAATTCCACATGGTCAATGATGGTTTGCGTGCACTCATTAAATACCGGTTCATTGATTTGCCTGGAATATTTGCGTTTCAGTCGCTGGGCCGAAAGGGTAATCGGGGTGAGGGGGTTTTTGACCTCATGTGCGATCCGGCGCGCAACTTCACGCCAGGCCGCCATTCGCTGACCTTTTTCCATTTCGGTCAAGTCATCAAACACCATCACAATTCCCATATGTTTTCCGGCGTCGTCCCTTAAAACACTCATCGTTACCAGGAGGCTGCGCGGTCTTCCCTGGACGGTAAGTTTAAGCGGCACATCTATGGTTGCATCCCGGGCTATGGAGAGGTTGGTCATTATTTCATCGGCAAGATCCCTGTTCTGCACCTTTAACAGCGTATTGAAACTGCGGTTCAGCACCTTCTCCGAATTGACGCCCAGCATTTTCTCAGCCGATTTATTTATGGTGGAAACCAGACCGTCGGCATCCAGGGTCACCACGCCGGCAGAGACACTTTTTAGTACAAATTCCATATATTGGCGTTTTTCTTCAATTTCGATATTTTGCTCTTTAAGCATGCGGGCCGAAAATTCCAACTGCTGCCGGCTGGTTCTAAGATCTCGGGTCATTTTATTAAAGGAATTGACCAGGCTGCCGATTTCATCATCCGCGACCGAGGCGATCGTAAAGCTCAGATCACCCTCGGCAACTCGGCGGGTGCCTTCGGCCATTTCTTTGATAGGAATGCTGATGGTTTTTGCCAGGTAAAATCCGAACCAGATCGCACAAAATAACACCAGCAAAGCCACTATGGAAAGAGAGATGTAGTAGGTAAGTTGAATGGGCTTTTTATAAAGTTTGATCTGCTGGTACTCCTCAAACCCTCGCGATATCGATTCTAAATTGCGATATAAATCCGGCGGTATCAAAACCGTTACCACCACAAAACCGACAGCGTCATCGGCGGCGACCCCAAAGGGGATCCGGCCGATAGTTTTAATAAATTCTCCGGATGGAATTTCCTGGGTGATGGACCGCACGCCGTTGTCGGGAATTTCCTTCTGCAGGTTTTCGGCGGAAACCTGACCGAAAAATTCGTTCTCCAGTTTTGACTCTAGTGAAAACATGATGCGCTGGGTATTGGCACCATAGACTTCGACGCCATCAAGATTAAATTCCCGTTGAACCACATGCAGATACTGGGTCAGGGCCTTTAATTTTTCAGGATTTAATAGATCCTTGTTTTTAATCTGATACGATATTCGCTCCAAAAAAAACCGGCTGTTGTCCTCCACCCGGTCATATAGCCTGGCGCCAACCCGCAGTGAATTTTCCAACGCCTGTTCGACAGGAACGTTAAACCAGAATTCAATGCTGGTCGTTATAAAATTGATGGAAAAGAAAAACAGTACCCCAGTTGGAACAATGGTAAGAACAAGAAACGCCACCACCAGACGCGTTCGCAGTTTGGCGCCCATCACCTTGCGCTTACGGTCATAGAGTAATTTCACGAGATTTCTGAAAACCAGAAATATCAGCAGAATCAAAAGCAGCAGATTGATATTGATCAGGATGAACATCAAAATGGTATTCGAAACCGGGATATCAGCGCCGAACTGAATGGTTCTGCTTTCTATAAAAGTCAGCAGGGCCACCACAATTAAGATGACAATGATAATAATGCTTTCGCGGCGGCGGCGTTTGCGGTCGGCGTCACTGGCAGGGTTTTTGTCCTGTTTAAGTTCAGATCCGGTCATGATATCTGTGGAGGGACAACCACTCTGTTTTTAGTAGATGAAATCAATGGTGTACCAATCGGTTTCTATATCCCATAAGGAAACAAAAAAAAGAACATAGTGCAGATAAAATGGAAGGGTTTGCTTGCTCACCTCGGCTTTGGTTCTAAGTTGGTATTGCTGGCCCTTTTCCAGCTGACCCAGCGGTATAATCTTTAAGCTGTTGACTTCGGTCATCCATTTCTGAGCTTCACTGAAGGATTTGGTCACTTCAGGCTCATTATTTTTCCATGAGCGTCTGACAATGAACTCTTTTTTTAAATTATCATATTTAATGGTGTGTGTTACCGTAATATCGGCAATTTCCTGGTCGACCCACAAATTGCGAACCCTGTTTAATTTGGCTAAAAATGAAAATGTCGCCGGCACGCCGCTGAGGATAGCTTTATCCAATTTTTCGTTGAAGGCGCCCTCCAGATTCAGATACAACAGCAGATTGTCGCGGGTATTGGAAACAGTAATGTTGGTAAGCCGGGCTTCCTGCGCAATGGCAGGTTCATGGCCGATTAGGCACATACCCAGCAACAAAGCCCATATTATCTGTTTCCTCAATGCGAATGCCATAAAAGTACGCTTTAGGATTGACGAAGGTTCAATTTCCGGTTTCCGGGCAATCCAAGCATCTGTCCTTAACAATAATTGTCAATGATAAATGCCACTGAACATCACCAGCGGCAGCAAGAGACGTTTCACAACTAAAGCTGGATAAGATGGCGGTTGCAGGTCGTATGGTCTTGACGATGACCTGATTATGAATATGGATCGCGGCACGGTTTACAACGGTTTATCTTTTTAATTAATATCGGAAACCGATTTAAATAGCAAGGAATTTTGCCGTCTTGGAGGCAGGTTCAGCAGGCTTGGGCAGCGTCCGGGTCTGCCAGGATGCCTTATTTTTAAAGAAATTTTCGAGGAAGGCATGGTTGAAAGCATGGCCCGATTTATGGGTGACAATATGGCCCAGGATCGGCATACCGAGCAGTGAGAAGTCCCCGATGCAGTCCAGCAGTTTATGCCGCACAAACTCATCCTGAAAACGCAGTCCTTCTTTGTTCAGGATGCCTTTCTCATGGATCACGACCGCGTTGTCCAGAGATCCACCACGGGCAAGGCCATAGCGTTTCATGTATTCCACCTCATGCAAAAAACCAAAGGTGCGGGCACTGGAAATTTCACGTTCGAATATGTAGTCCACGACTTCTATCGTGTAGGACTGCTTGCGGATGATGGGATGCTCAAAATCAATATTGCAGGTTATTTTAAATGTTGTGTCCGGATAGGCACCGACGAACTTACCATCCTGTTCCAACACAATCGGCTCTTTTAACACAAAAAAATGGCGCGCGGCCTCCTGTTCCCGAATACCGGCCTGCATAATCATACGGGTAAACGGCCCGGCACTGCCGTCCATCACCGGTACTTCATAGGAATCAAGCTCTGCCATAGCGTTGTCAATGGACAACCCGGCCAGGCATGCCATCAGGTGCTCGATGGTGGAGACAATCACACCGTCTAATCCGATCACGGTCGCCATACTGGTATCTACGACACAATTAAACCGGGCGGGAATGGTAGGATCATCCGGCAGGTCTTTGCGGACAAATTTAATTCCATAATTAACAGGTGCCGGCTTAAGCGTCAGGTGAACCGTTCTGCCGGAATGAAGTCCGACGCCTGAAAAGCGGACATCATTACAAAGGGTTCTTTGATATGTGGGTATGCACATGAATGAATATCTTTTAAGGATGCCGCGCATCCAGTTAAAAAGTCAGAATAGCCGATGCTCTTATACCATACGGCGGGGCAATGGTCAAATCTATTTAAATATTCGAAATTATAATCATTTTGGCAAAAGCCTCAACCAGTCTATAGCCATTGTTCATCGATGAATTAAGATTCATTCACGGAAAATTCCGGCCATGCCCGGCTGAACAAAAAGATTGTTCTGGCAAGCGCTATTTGCTATAGGCTTGAGGTGCGCGTTCCATCTTGCGTACGTTCGTGGTGAATTAATTCTTTTGAGGGAGCGGATTTGCTGGCCAAAGTTCTCAGCAGTGCGGTGCTAGGAATAGACGCCTATCGCGTGGAAGTGGAAGTCGATATTACCTCGGGACTGCCGACATTTATCACGGTCGGGCTGCCGGAAGCCTCGGTTAAAGAAAGCAAAGAACGGGTCAAGGCCGCCATCTGCAATTCCGGTTATCGTTTCCCTGACGACCGCATTATCGTTAATTTGGCACCGGCCGATATCAAAAAAGAAGGGACCGGCTTTGATCTGCCGATCGCTTTAGGCATCTTGGCTGCTACCGGCATCATACCCCAGAAGATTATCTCTCAGTACCTCATCCTGGGCGAGCTCTCTCTGGACGGCCGCGTTAAAGCCGTTAAAGGTTCTTTGCCCATGGCCCTGGCGGCCAAGGAAGCCGGCTACAAGACAATTATGGTGCCATATGAAAACGGGCGCGAGGCATCGGTGGTGACCGATATCGACGTGCTGCCGGTGCAGACCCTGTCCCAGGTGGTCTCCTACTTGAGAGGTTTTTCAGAGTTGGCGCCGCAAAACACGGACATTGCCGCCATCTTTGATAAAGACGGCCAATTCGAGCTGGACTATGCTGAAGTCATGGGGCAGGAACATGTTAAACGGGCGCTGGAAGTCGCGGCCGCCGGCGGCCATAATCTAATCATGGTGGGCCCGCCCGGTTCCGGCAAAACCATGCTGGCCAAGCGCCTGCCGACCATCCTGCCGCCTATTAGCTTCGAAGAGGCCATTGAAACATCCAAGATATTCAGTGTCGTAGGCCTGATGGAAAAAGATCAGGCCCTGATTACCAGCAGGCCGTTTCGTTCGCCCCACCACACGATTTCCGATGCGGGACTGATCGGCGGGGGACATATTCCCCGGCCCGGCGAAGTCAGCCTGGCCCACCATGGGGTGCTGTTTCTGGATGAATTGCCGGAGTTTAAAAAGCATGTCCTGGAAGTGCTGCGCCAGCCCCTGGAAGATTTAAGGGTCACCATATCCCGGGCTTCCACCACCCTGACCTACCCCGCCAGCTTTATGCTGGTGGCCGCCATGAACCCCTGCCCCTGCGGTTATCTGTCAGATCCCAAGCATGCCTGCCGCTGCTCGTACCAGCAGATTCACCGCTACCGCTCCAAAATATCCGGCCCCTTGTTGGACCGCATCGACATTCACGTAGAAGTGCCGGCCGTGCCTTACAGTGACCTGATGCAGGAATCATACGCCGAGCCTTCCAAGGACATCCGTCAACGTGTAGCCGCCGCCCGCGGGATTCAATCCCGGCGATTTGGCCGCGCCAAAATTTACTGCAACGCCCAGATGAGCAGCCGTCATATCAAAACCCACTGTAAAATCGATGAGGCCTCGCGCGACCTGCTGGAATCGGCCATCGACAAGCTGGGACTTTCGGCCCGCGCCTTCAACCGAATCTTAAAAATTGCCCGCACGATCGCCGACCTGGAAGGCCAGCAAGCCATCCAGGTCGACCACATCTCCGAAGCCATTCAATACCGCAGCCTGGATCGGGGCAATCAGCTGAAATAGGGACCATCCTTGATCCGGTTTACACGAGCAGGGTGACGGCAGGCATCATCACTGCATCCGTGGGAAGAAAATCAAAGAAAATGAGATTGTAGTCTTCCTGCAGCGCAACTGATCTTAAGTGATTTACGTGGTATCCAGTGTAATCGTCAAACTGGAATTCAAAGAAGTTTCAAAATTGCTTGCTGCAACAAATAATTTATATTTGCATGATTGTATAAAGTTGTTATTTAAATTTCACGGCTTCTTTTAAATCCAAGCCTGATAAGAGAGGAAAGGTTTTCCAATGGCCACTTTGGATATCCAGCCAGCCAAGGCAGCCCAAAAGACCGATGTTCCATTTCTTATGGATTAAACGAAATAAGATGTGATTAATTTGAATTCGAGGGATTCATTAAATTTCGACACTCAGAAGGCCGGGTTTTTGAAAAAAAGCCGTTTCACCGGGATGTTGATTGAAGAAAACGCTTTGGATCAAAGCGGGTTTGAACGCTGGCTCTTCTGCCGGGGTATGCTGTTCAATGCAGCGGAAAAATGGTGGGGCGATCACGGCCGGCGGGATTACTTCCATGAAGGAATCGACCTGTGCCTGTATAAAGACCGTTGCGGAAGGTTGCGCCGAATTGGTGTAAATACCCGGATCCCGGTGATGCACGACGGTGTAGTCAAGGCAATTTTCAAAGATTATCTCGGCCAGGCGGTGATTTTCGAACATGAATACTCCGGCAGCAATACCGGAAGGTTCATATCCTTTTATGCCCACACAAAACCGCGCCCGGCAGTTACAGTCGGCACCGTCGTGAAGGAAGGCGATATCATTGCTACCCTGGCCGACACCGGCAACTCAAAGTCCAGGATCCTGCCACATTTACACTTCTCGCTTGGGCTCCCATCCAAATCCTTCTCTTATGAAGGGTTTGTTTGGAATACGCTTAGGAAACCCGAAATGATAATCATGCTGGATCCCCTGCCGGTCATTGATTGGCCGTATCAGGCGCTGGATGCCGAAAATCCCGCCTGCCGGTCGAAGCTTCAGCAGGTATTTGACTAAGTTGGGGACCTGGCTGGATCAGGATTTAAGGGGCACCATATCTCAGCGGTTTGGCCGCAACAAAATTTATGGCCGGCATTTCGAATGGCGCTTCGCCTTGCATTTTAAGACGGTAAATTGCTCCCGGAGTAATTATTTCTTTACCGTTAATCATTTCTTTTATGGCCGGGGTCACCTTTTTATAGAATTTGTAAAGACTGTCAATGAGTTCTAGATCAGAGATCTGCTCCCACTGTTCACAATCTTTATATCTAACCTCATAAGAAGGCATCGCAAACATCATTATCCTCTTCGAATTCACAATCTAAACTTAATTTAGCGTCTGAATTGAGAATTACTGCAAATTTAGGGCCATTATCATAAATATCTGATATTTTGATGTTTATGATCGGACCAACATCTGATTGGCATTAAAACTGTATATTATATAATACGATTATGTTGACTTTATTGCACTATGGATTTCAAAAGCGATTCACCACTTGCCCGGCCGGTCTTCGGGCAGCGACAATCCGGTATGTTTTTTCTTCCCGATTGTCAGTTGGATTTTCTTCGTCTTTGCTCTGATGGATTCATAAAAAGTAATGATATTGCATGGGCGAATTCAGGATAGGCATCAAAGATTCTCGATTTCCACCGGTTCGATATCATCCGCCGGCTGAAATCCGAATATCCGGGCGTAAAAAAAGAATTCCGCGTCCAGGGCCCGTTTGATGTTTTGAGCCATGCGGAAGCCATGCTGCTCCTTTTCGAAAGCAATATAAGCCACCGGCAGCTTTTTATCCCGCAGGATTGCCACCATCATCTCGGCCTGGGCCGGCGGGACAACCTCGTCTTCAAGGCCTTGAAAAAAAATTATGGGGCAGGCAAGCCGTGCGGCATGATGAATAGGGGAACGCGCAACATACAGATCCTTCCGGTCGGGAAAGGGACCGATCAATTTATCCAGGTAGCGCGCCTCGAATTTGTGGGTCTCCTGCGCCAGGGCTTCCAGATCACTGACGCCATAATAGCTGGCGCCGGCCTGGAAGATGTCATGAAAAACCAGGGCACACAAGGTCGTATAGCCCCCCGCACTGCTGCCTCTGATGATCAGGCGCCGGTGATCGAGGCCAAAGTTCTCAACTGCATATCGAGCGCCGTTCACACAGTCCCCGGTATCGACAATGCCCCACTGACCGTTTAGGCGCAGCCGATATGTTCGCCCGAAGCCCGTACTGCCGCCATAGTTCACATCCAGGACCGCCAGCCCCCGGCTGGTCCAGTATTGAATCGCGAGATTCAGGCTGGACGTCGCACAGGCGGTCGGACCGCCATGGCTGATGACGATCAGCGGTGCGCGGTCCGCAGCCGGTGCCTGGTAATGTTTGTTTCGAGGTGCATAAAAAAATGCGTGGGTGCTTTGTCCCTGAGCAGCGGGAAATTCCACCGTTTGGGCGATGGATATGAATCCGGCATCGATGTCAACCCGACTGGAACGACGCAGGACGTCCTGCGAACGGGTGGATAGGTCCAGCCTGACAATGGACGTCGGCTGGTCGGCCGCACCGCCGGCAAAAACCGCCAGACCGCGGGCGGCGCGCAGATAGGCGATATCGGTGTACGGCGTTTCGATCAACTCGTATTCATCGGTCGCCAAATTGATATCAGCCAGCTGCCAGCTGCCTTTTTGCGTAAATGCACAAATGAGACGTTGTTCGGATTCAAAGGTGTACGTGGACATGCCGAAAAGCCACTGCGGCATTCCAAACTCGGCTTCCATCAGCAGAACCGGTTTCACCTGATTTTCCCTGCGCCGGTAAATGTTCCACCAGCCGGTACGATCAGAAACAAAATACAGGGTGCCGTCCGGCGACCATTGCGGCTGAAAGATGGATTCATCCGGCCCGCCGGCCACTTTCTCCACCTTGGTGAGCGCACCATCCTCGGCCAACCGGCCGACCCACAATTCGGTGCCGTCCCAGGGCATGTTGGGGTGATTCCATGAGAGCCAGGCGAGCTGGGATCCATCCGGGCTAAAGCTCGGAGAAGCATAAAAATCATTGCCGGAGGCAAGGATCTGCATGGATTGACTGGCCGGTTCACCACCGTTGGTCAGGACCAGGCGGACCAACTTATTTTCCGGCTCAGCCTGCAGATTGCGGTGATCCTCGCAGACGCAGATCAGGCTGCGGCGCCGGCGATCGACAATGATGTCCGCAAAGCGCAGACCGGTGCCCGATGTAATGGGTGCGGGAGCTGAATGCGGCGTTTGACAATAAATATGTTGATCGGAATAATTGGAGAAGTAGACGATGGTATGGTCCACGGCAAATGCTAAACCGCCGTATTCGTGAACCCGGGTCCGAACATTGAACCGGGCGGGTGTGATATCGGTTGCCGGTTCGTCCGGCGTGCACCGAACAAGTACGTTGCGGCCGCCTTCGGACGGCCGCATCTCCACCCAATAGATATCCCGGCCATCAATTGCGACATCACTGAGCCGAACGGTTTCTGAAACGATAAGATCGGACGTAATCGGCGACGGCCACGATCCGTATGGGGCGATTTTAATATCCGGCATAGGTCCTCCCCTTCCAATGAGTTCGGTATTTGCCGTGATCCTTATTTCAGCATATTGATTCTACCGGCAGGTTTCAATCTTAAAGCGCCGGCGTAGCGGTCAAGCGCCGTTCGCACAGCTTCACGGTCGTTGGCGTTCGCCTTGCCTTTCACGTTCGCTTCTTCGAACAGGGCTGAAAGCACGTTGAGCTTTAAGGCTCTCCAATCGGCTTTGAGATCGACTCGCGCCACAAGCCTGTCTCCGGCAAGCACCGGCAGACAGTAATAGCCATATTTGCGCTGGGACGCGGGTTTGAAAATCTCCAGAACCTGATCAAAGCCGAACAATTGCCGGACACGCCGGCGATCCCAGAGCACCGGGTCAAAGGGCGAAAGCAGAACCCCCTGGTCGCTGCGCGGCCGCACGCGCTTTAGACGTGCTGCCAGCCCGAGGTCATTGGGCCGGATCCAGCCGGGACTTTTCTTTTGGTCT
This sequence comes from uncultured delta proteobacterium, assembly GCA_963769935.1. Classification (GTDB taxonomy): domain Bacteria; phylum Desulfobacterota; class Desulfobacteria; order Desulfobacterales; family JAFDCJ01; genus JAFDCJ01. The sequence continues at coordinate 129,369 of CAVYNY010000010.1, forward strand.
TCACTGGATAGGGCACATGGTACGATCTCGCCTTTTTCAACAAGGCGGTTCAGGGCGACCGCGATGCTCTTTTTTTGGTTGGTAAGCCGCCACGTTTGAGCAAGGGTGCCGGTCGAAGCCCAACCATGTCCCCTCAGTGCCTGAATGAACAGTTGCTCGATGGCTTGCGGTTCGGGCATTTTGTTTTGCCGCCAATGCTCGGGAACGACACGTTCGGTCAGGTCATAGATTCGTTGAAAATTTCGCCGCTCACGAATGGCAAGCTCGCCCGAGGACCATAGCGCGGTTGCCACCCGTTTGACCAGTTTCAAATCCCACCAGCCGCGACTTCCCTCGCCTTCCATATCGAGAGAGCGAAGGGGTCCTTCGCCCCGAATACGTTGACGCAGGCTTTCTGCGATTTTCGGGTGTTGCCCGATGAGATCCCCCCACCAGGGATGGCGGCAAAATGCCTTGCGGCGAAATTCGAAGACCGGATAAAGCTCGATCGGAAGCCAGCTGGCTTCGTGCCCCCAGTACTCGAATAGCGGCTCCCGCGGTCGCAGCAGGCCCTCGGCCAGCTCATGATCGAAGCCTTCCAGGCGTGAAAGTAGCACGATGGCATGGCTGCGGGCGCCGGCGATCGAGACGGTGTCGAGTTGCAGGTAGCCGAAACGCCGGATAATTTTGTGGGCGGCCTGGCGGGCCCGACACGTACGACCGGTCGCGCGTTTGGGAAGACCGGTCCACTCCGGTTTGAGAAGTCCGGCCCGGGCCAGCGCCAGCCTCCGAGCTTCGGCAATTGTTATGGTTTCCATGAAAAAAAAGTAGCAGAAAAACACTGAATGATAAAGTGCTTATCGCAAATAATGCCGCGGCCAAAATAATATCCGGCTGCAACCTGGGCCCGCGGGTTCTAAAATCAATCAGCCGTGGTTCAAATTTTCGCTTGACAGTGGGATGGTGAAATGTGCTTTATAGTCCAATATCACCTAATGGAAGGAGGAGCGGACGGCAATGGTCGATTTAAAAGACAGGGTGGATTTTTACTGGGACCCGGTTTGACCCTGGTGTTGGATAACATCCAGGTGGATGATAGATGTCGGGCGACAAAAGGAGATTCAGGTAAATTGGAAATTTTTCAGCCTCAAGCTGATCAATAAAGACCGGGATGGTCGGGAAGACCATAAAATACTGCATGAAGTCGGATTAAAAGCGCTGCGGGTAGCGGCAGCAGTCCGGCGCGAATTCGGCAATGACGGCGTCGAAAAAATCTATGCCGCCATGGGCGCATGTTATCATCACGATGGAGGGGATATCGATGAGCCTTCAGCCCTGGCGGAAATCCTGCAATCCTGCGGCTTGCCGACCCGGCTGGCGATTGCTGCCGGCAATAAAGCACTGGATGAAGACATTCAGGCCGACATGGATCAGGCTATTGCCAAGGCCGGCACCGATGTCGGCGTACCCCAGATCGTGCTCGACGGCGGCAAAGGGCCCGGTTTTTTTGGTCCGGTCATGAGCCCGGCGCCGACCGGCGAGGAGGCTGTGAAATTCTGGGATGCCATCATGACGGCCGGCAGTCTGCCCGGGTTTTTCGAATTAAAGCGGACACGGGAAGTCGGGCCGATTTTTGGCGAACGTCCCCAGGTTTGAAGATTAGAAATCCTTGAAGTCATCCTCCAGTGGTATGATTTGCTCAGGATTCGTCTGGTTCGTTTTGTCGGACCTTTGATTTAGCACCGGCCGCTCAAGGTTCAGGCCTTTATGCCTGAGGTTCCCTGCGGGGCGGGATGCTGCCGGAGCGGAGCGCGTGTGCGCACCGCTTCTTGAAAAGTTATGGCCGCTTCCGCCCACCAGGGTCACCAGATCATCAACAAAGGTTTTCATCTGCTGGGCCTGGGTATTCATTTCCTCGGAAGCGGAAGCCGACTCCTCGGCATTGGCAGCATTTTGCTGGGTCAATTTGTCCATTTCGGTTACCGCATTGTTGACCTGCTCGATCCCCTGTGCCTGCTCATTGGAGGCCGCCGAAATTTCAGCCACCAGTTGGCCGACCTTGGTTGATCGTTCGGCCACCTCTTGGAAGGCCTCATTTGTTCCCGTGACCAAATCGGAGCCGTCATTGACCTTTTTGATGGTGCCTTCAATCAGGGCCGCCGTATTCTTGGCAGCATCGGCCGCCCGCATGGCAAGATTTCTGACTTCATCCGCCACGACGGCAAACCCGGCACCGGCCTCGCCGGCCCGAGCCGCCTCGACAGCTGCATTTAAAGCCAGCAAGTTGGTCTGAAAGGCAATCTCATCAATGGTTTTGATAATTTTAGACGTCTCTTCGCTGGCTTTTGAAATATCTCCCATGGCCTCGGTCAGCTGCGCCATGGATGAATTGGCGCTAACGACGACCTGATTGGCTTCCTGCATGAGATTGTCGGCCTGACCGGAATTTTCGGCATTTTGTCGGGTCATGGAGGCCATCTCTTCCAAGGATGAGGAAGTCTCTTCCAGGGAAGCCGCCTGCTCGGATGAACCTTCAGCCAGCGATTGGCTGGCCTGAGCAACCTGCTCGGAGGCAGAGGCTACCTGCTCCGACCCTTCGGTAAGTCCCGCTATAACCGCTTTCAAAGGCCGGGTAATTCCCCGTCCAAGACCCCACATCAGAAACATTCCAGCCATAAGGCCGATTCCGGTAATTGAGAACATAGTCATCAGGGACATCCGGTAGGTGTCATCGGCCTCGGCATGCGCTTTTTCGGCATTATCGAGATTAATGTTCGTTAACTGGTCCAGATAATTGCGCATTTCTTCGAATTTTTCCCTGGCCTGGCCCAGGCTCAGATCCAGGGCCTCCCGCCGCCCTTCTCTCGTATCGGCAACCCTGCCTGCCACAACCTTTTTCGAAATGGCCTTCCAGGCTTCCCTGGCCTGATCGTATTTGGGAATCAAGACCCTTTCTTCTTGCGCAGTCGCAAGGGCCTTGTATTTGTCCCAGCGCTGCTGGGACTGCTCCAGATTTTCCTCATAGTCCTTGACCAGCTGCTTGAATTCTTCCGAGCTGGCATTGGCAAAAATCATGGAGCGTTCGGCCACCAGCAATTGCTGCAGGTCACGATCGACTTGAAGGATATAATTGATGCTGGGCAGCCGCATTGCAAAAATTTCATTTAAATTTTGCTTGATATTCGCAGTGCTCCGGTAGCCGGTAAATCCGATAATGCCCACCAACAGGATCATGATGGAAAATCCGAAGATCAGTTTAGTTCCGATGGCAAGGTTTCTGAACCATTTCATTGTTTAGCGGCCTCCTGTAGACGGTTTTTTTGCAAGTAACTGTGGCAGCCGGCGACACCCGGCTCCCACTAATGAACCTATTCGATCTTGTCGACATCAATGCCGAATGTAATGGCGCCGATAACCGTATCCCCGTCTTTGACCGGGACCGACACCTGCACCAGATAGGCCTGGGTGCTGTCATCAAATTTTACCGCATCGACAAATACGGCCCCGCTGCCGCCGTTAAAGGACTTTTGGAACTTGGCTTCATCGCCCTGCCAGTAGTCGGAGGTCTTATCGGTCATGGCCACATTGGCGCCCTGGTTGTCCATGACAAATATTTCAGCATAATACTTGGCCGACTTTTGGATGCCCGCAAGGTGCTGGCCGCAATCAGAATCCATCAGGGCTTTCATGTAGTCGGCAATTCCGGCCGTGGCCATCCACTCTTTGTCCTTGGCCTTGATCTGGTCCAACGTCTTGCCCTTGGCGTTTTCTTCTTTTACCGCTTTGACGATTGCGGGATCAGTACCCACTTTGGCAAGTGTACCATTGGCAAGGTCATAAACTTTCTGGGGCGCCTTCTCGGCCAAGGCAACGCCGGCGCTCACCACCAGAAACATTCCCACAACGGTTAGTGTCAGTGCTTTTTTCATGCTACTTATCTTCCTTTCTCACTGTTTTTATTTTCAGGCGATCTCGTTGAGAAGCGCCTATTTGCAACTGCTTATTTTGTCGGTCGAGGATCGATTCGTCATTGGTAAAGGTGCAGCAGACGAAGGATTTTTCGATATCGTCAGGCCGACTATTAAATACCTATGGTCTGCTTATCGTCAAAGTCTGAATTAACTTTAATTTTATCTCGACCCAAATTATATGGATTTAGAAATCGGCAAATTGCGACCCCTCAAAGGAAATATTTACCGCTCAGGAAAATAGAGTATCCGGTTGGTAAACTTTATAATTAATTGAAAATATTACTGATGTTAAAATGTTAATAATTGGAATGATTATTGCTTGATTAATGGTTGAATTAAATTGAAAGGAAAAAAAAGGGACCAGGCATGGCAACGGGAAGTCATCTGACCGTCAGGGATTATTTCGATCAAGTGCTTTTTGGATACACCGCCAAGAAGGGGGCGATCTCCTCAGTCAAAGCCGACGCATCCGGCAAGGGGTCGTTTCACCGGATTCTGACCTCTTGCGGGAATCGGCGATTAGACCCGGGCAATCTTAAACCCACCGGATTGACGGCTGTTGATTATTTGAAAAATCCGGTAAGGGTTAAATGTCAATTCAATCATCGATTGTCATCAACCGCCCCGACAAAAAAGGAAACCAAAGCGGATTCATCGCCGGGCCTGTCTACACCTTTGCCGGCCAGGCAAACAACCGATACGAACACGGCACCGTCGGACCTGAAAAAAACTCCTCAAGCGTGCCCGGATTCTTCTGTACCGATATTCCCAAACAATCAAACCGGTTCAAATGAAAGCCTGATAATCGAAAGCAGCATTCACAGGGCCGCCCGCAGGTATAGTTTACCACCCGGCCTGATAAAGGGCGTAATCCGGGCGGAATCAAATTTTCAGGTCGGTGCTGTTTCCCAGGCCGGCGCCCAGGGTTTAATGCAGTTGATGCCGGCAACGGCCAAAGCGCTTGGCGTCAGAAATCCTTTTAATATCGATGAAAATATCGATGGCGGAGCGCGTTACCTGAGGCAAATGCTGGACAGCTTTGGCGGAGATGTCAAAGTGGCTCTGGCGGCGTATAACGCCGGGCCGGGTGCGGTGGAAAAGTACGGGGGCCGGATACCTCCCTACCAGGAGACAGAGCGTTACATCAACCGTGTGCTGGAATTTTCCAAACTACTGGCCTAGTGTATTAAGTCTTTCTGATATCGACCGAAGCAGAATCTGCAGCGAAGAAAAAAAGCGCTTGAATCAGCGAATCCAAGCCCCCATACCCACTACACTGTCTACGATCGTAGAGTTCGACGTTCCCAATTCCACTAATCTCCGTTCTCTGAAATCGACATTCGGTGGTCTGTTTGGTCATCGAGGACATTTATCATGTTACTTAAAATTTATCTCTAACTAAAAAACAAAAGACCTGGAATGGATGACGTTGCATCCGGGAAAAAATATGCTGGTTGCTATTTCTAAGGTTGGACGCCGGGGATTTTTTTTGCTAAAAAGAAAACGATATTCTTCGCTGGCTTATAGGACACTGCGGATTGTATCCGCAATTTTAAAACAACTACTTACGATACCTATGACAAAAATCGTTGATCTTCAAACCTATCGCACGATAGCAATTGAAAAGCGAGGATTTGGTCCCTGGCAAAAGCGTTTCGCCGAAGCCTTTGATTCGAAAACCCGCGTGGCGGATCTTTCAGATCAAACCCTATACTTTCTCGCACAACCCGGAGAGACCAGCTCCGTAGCGTATTATGAAGTGATCATGGGGATTCTGAATCTCGGTCCTGCCGCTAAATTTCACTATCTCGGCAACAGGGATCAAATGCTGGTGGTCGACCTGCATCTTTTTTTGGCAGACCAGATGCGGTTTGAAATGATGCGCCGCCTGGGATGGATTAGGGACTTTGAAGGGCTGAAATACAGTATTCTGGAACTCGTTCAAAAATTTGATAGTGCCAAGGACGCCTGCCGCATAAATCCACCGGTACTCTCAACATTGAACCCTGATTTTGCCGAGTATTCCCGGCTGACTTTCGGCGATAAAGAAGTGTTCATCCGCCGAATGCTGAGCCAAGCACTGGATGCCTTTAAAAAAAGGCTGTAAGTCCACAGCCCTTTATCAACAGGAAGATGTCGTCATTGGCAATCAGGGAAGGTTGATAAGCGGAAAAAACGTATTACAGGCCATCTGCATTCTTTGAGAGCAATCCCCATTGCGGCCGGTTGCCATGCGGTTTGAGGGTTAACTCCTCAGGGCATTTTTCAGAATCCTCGATAATCCATTCACATTTGGAAGGATTCGTACGTCAGGTTGCCAGTCGGATTCATCAGTTAAAGCAACCCGCCGCTTTGGGGATTTTTATTTCTGAAGGTCTCAGATAGATCCGGAAGAATTCATCAATCAGTTTGAATGAACCTGCCGCATTCCATCTTCCAGCAATTACTCGGCCGGGATATAGGGAATTGCTTTACCCCACCATCCCTGAGCTTCAGATTCATCCAGGTCTTGTTTCGTGGTATTCTTGTATCCATACCAGCTATAAAACATATGATCATTGGTCTTATAGATGGTGTCGTGGGCATACCACTCTGCCGAACAACCCGCTAGAAAAACAACAACGATGAGCAAAAATAGGATTTTTTTCATCACCGAACCTCCTTTCTAAAGGTAAACAGCATCGAATCTGACCCTCCGACTGTTTTAACCTGCGCCATATTATAAACACCTTCAATAAAAAGTCCACAAAAAAAAAATAAATGCATCAAATTTTCTGTATTTACCATGTGCCCGCCTTCCAATCAATGAAATACCGAATTAACTATCTGAAAATATTTAAGTTACTTTCAGAATGATCGAAATTATTAAAGTTTCGGCGTCAAAAACCCGATAATTACAACGTTGCCTCACATGGCGAAAATTCCCGGAAACCTGCGTGAAAATAGGTTCAAGTACCTTTAACTATCTAAAATAATAGCGAATCGTTTATAAATATCAGCGCTTCGCCAAACTTTGAGAATTACTAAAAATGAAATATCTTACGATATTGATCGTCGTATGTTGTCTGGCATCCGGCTGTATAACCCCGCAGACCGTCCCTGTTGGCGAAGCGCTCCGCGCGCATGAAGACGAGCAGCTGCTATGGCGCCGGGTGCAAAAGGAACAGGAGGAATTGAATAGCAGCGGGCTGTTGTACCAGGACCCTGAGCTTGAAAACTATCTCAACCGCATCGCCAAAAAGCTGGAGGCAAACAGCATTGCGCCCGACTTCCACTTTCAAATCAAGGTACTCAAAGATCCCAATATGAATGCATTTGCCTTTCCGAACGGTGTTATTTATCTGCACACCGGAATTTTAACCCATATGGATAACGAGGCTCAGCTGGCCGCCGTGCTCTCTCATGAGATGACCCACTGTACCCACCGCCACTCCCTGCGAGTTATCCGAAGCATCGGCGATCGTCCCGCGTACCTCGCAGCGATTCAGGAAGGTCTGGCGCAAATATCGATGGTGCAAAATGTCGCCCGGGTGCTGGGTGTAGCCGGATCGCTGGCTGTCAGCGGCTACACGCGCGAGCTGGAAACCGAAGCCGATCTGGTTGGACTTGACCTGATGGCGAAAGCAAACTATGATGTTAAAGAATCACTGATATTTTTTGATCACCTGAAACAGGCAATTGAAGCCGAAGAAGGTAAGGAGCCTTTCTTTTTCGGCACGCATCCCAGCGTTGACCAGCGCATTGGTAATGCAACCAAGTGGCTGGCCGAAACTAATACCGGAAAAGACGGCAATGTCAAAAACACGGAAGAATTTCAAGCCAGAATCCAGGCGGTGGTTCTGACCAATGTCAGCCTGGATCTCCAGCTGGGCCGGTTCGAAATTGCCCGAAATACAGTCGAAAAGTACCTGAGCATACGACCCGACGATGCGCGAGCCTATTTTTTATACGGTGAAATCCTAAGGCAACGCGACGGGCAGGACGATGCCAAAACCGCAGAGGCTTATTTTAAGAAGTCGATTGCTCTGGATCCGTCAATGCCCGAACCGCAGAAAGCAATGGGATTAATTCTCTACAAGGAAGGAGAAAAGCACCTGGCAAAAAAGTTTTTTGAAACGTGCCTGCTGCTTTCACCAAATGATTCAGATAGCGCATACATTCGGAGATATCTGAAAAATTGTAATGCCAACGGAGAAGAATCATGAAAAAGTTAATGCCCTTTATGACTTGCCTCATTCTTTTTTTCGGCTGTGCCTCCATGGCGCAAAACCACAGTCTGGAAAAATTACCGGATTCGAATTTTTCAATTGAAATTCCGAATGGTTGGTGGAAACCGGAACACATCGCTAAATATATTATTACGAAAGACGGGCCGTTTCTGCAGTACGTGCTTATTCAACAGCGACCGATAGATAAGCCCTTCACACACACCCAGAAAAAAATCAAAAGCGAAATGCTGCCTCAGGAAGCCGCCGGAATCATAATTGACGAGCTGGCATCGGATCGCTATCTCACCAATTTCAGCGTTATTGAAAATGCGCCGGCCGTTGTAGACGGCCATGACGCCTTCAAGATTTTATTCTCCTATAAAAACAAAAAGGGAGCCGAATTTAAAACCTTGTATTATGGATTTATCAGCGGTGATTCATTTTATAATTTACGCTACTGTGCCGAGATGCAGCTTTACTTTGAAAAAGACCTCCCGACTTTTGAACAAATAATCGGCAGCTTTAAATTGAACAGCAACAAACCTATCTAGAGACGGATTTCGGATCAGTAAATTTTTAGATACGCGATATGGCCGCCCCCAAATTCAACCATCGCATCGGCAGCAATGGTTAAGCCCTCCTTTAGTTGCAATCGGTCAATGCCGGGTACGGCATAGGCATAAAATAGCACATTTTCAGTACCATCCCCCACCCGGGTCTTCTCATCGGCGCCCTGGCAGAGCACGCAAACGATTTCCTTTTCATCCCGCAAAACGACTTCACGGTCCTGGGTAATAAAATCTCGTCCGCCCATTCCCGTGCAGATTTCCTTCTCTACGGCGACGTCCAGGGTCAGATTTCCATCAAAGCAGTCATAATCGGCAACCGCCACCAGAATGCCGGCACACATTTCCGCCATAAAATGAGCATCGACAAAAAGAGAATAGCGGGGAAATCCACTGTGAATCGTTCGCTTGAGATGTTTGGTCAGGGGGCACTCAAAGCCGAATTGCCGAAAAAAAGCGTCATAGGTTTCAATTCGACCTGTGATTTGAGCCAATGTTTCGCGCTTGCGCATCTTGCGCAACAACCTCCTTTTATACGGATCGAAGCCCGGCGGGTTTGCGGCCTCCCGACAACCCGTAATCAGGGTAAGACCGAAACCGACGCCGGGATAAGCTGCCAGATAGCGTTGAGACATGGCAAAAGAGCGATTCATAGCCCACCTCTCCCGTTATGGTTGACATGTTAAGTAATCGGGTTTTGATTAAAATATATAGTGATCGTCCGACACATTTCCTGAGTTGTCTATTGGTAAAAAAAAATATGCGCAGCATAACGTAATTAATCCGCCAGGGCTTAGTCCTACCAATTTTTTTAGTTTTCAAAGAACCGTCTTCAGCCCTGGATGAGCTATTTTTCATGGCGGATTAATTAACCAATGGCATTGTTGACTCTAAATGTCAATTCCGTGACTGTTTAAAAATAATCCCATTTTTGTTCCCCCCTCCCAATACGGCAGGATCTCTTAACTATTCGTAATTAAATGTTAAATATTTCCAGCGCGCCAATCAAATTAATTGGTATGTTTCTTGCTTTCAATCATCGCAGAGACAAAAAATAATATATAGAAGGAGAATGAGTCATGTTTAGAAAATTTTTTAGTTTTGTCGCGCTGGGAATCTTTTTAGTCAGTTGTGCCACTTTGCCGAGCAATACCCCACCGCCACCCCAGGAAGTCGTTGTAAAAGTTCAAGCTGCAGATCCGACAAATGTAACCGTTCAGGAAGAGCCCAAAGAGCGGGTGAATAGATCCATGGAAGTTCCCAATCCTGAAGGTCGCCTCTCGCAACTGTCTTTTATTTCAAAGGACAAGGCATTTGTCAAAATTTTCTCGGGGTTGTCGGTGGCGGATGTCACCAGGCTGTGGAACGATCTTTGCGTCCTGGAGAACAATACCGACATTCGCGATGTAAATCTTTTTATCAACTCACCCGGCGGCGATGCGTTTTCAGGCCTGGCCCTGGCGGATCAGATTGAGCGGGCCAGACGAAAAGGCTTTAAGATCACCGCCCACGCCTCCGGTATTATCGCCAGTGCCGCAGTACCGGTTTTTGCGGTTTGTGATGTCCGCCTCGCTGCGCCGGGGACCATTTTCATGGTGCATGAAGCCGCTTTATGGAAATGGCCGGGACGTGAGACCGCTTCCGATATTAGATCCCAGAATGAATTGATGCATCTTTTGCGGGATCGCTACATCGGCAAACTGGCGATGAATTCGAAACTGGATAAAGCCAAGTGGGAAACGTTGGAAACCAAGACCACCTGGTTTAGCGCCGAAAAAGCCAAGGATTGGGGACTGGTGGACAGCATAGAATAGGCGCCAAAAATCCGTTGTCTTCGCAAAGCTGCGTGCCCTAACCGACTCAAATTACTCTCCGGCTATATTCTGAATCTGATTCTCAGCGCGTCGCATTGTTGCTCGTCGCAAGGCCGTTAAGGTTAAAAACACTTTAACGGCCTTGCTTTTTGGATCACGGAAACATTTTTCCGGGGTTCAGAATACCGTTGGGATCAAACAATGTTTTGACACGCCGCATCCACGCCAGGCTGGAGCCGTGCTCGGCGACCATGAATTTCCGTTTCCCCAAGCCGATACCATGCTCCCCGGTAGCAGTGCCCCCCAGCTCAAGAGATCTTGCAACCAGACGCTCAACGATCTGTTCGATCTGGTCCCATTGTCTGCGGTCGCCTTTTTTGCCCATGATATTAAAATGCACATTGCCGTTGCCGGCGTGGCTGATAAAATAGGTCGCCAGATGGGTGCCCGTCATTTCTTCATCGATGGCGCGGATCAATTCCGCGAAGGCGCTTATGGGCACCGCCACGTCCACCACCAAAATACGGCTGTCCGGATGATTGCGTATAATCATCTCCCCCAAATCATGCCGGGCCTTGAAGATTCGATCTCTTTCCGGTCTTCCTAAACCCGGCGCAAACCTTGCGCACCCTTCCGCGCTGCAGATTTCCTTTGCCATTTCCAGCACTTCCGCCAGCTGGCTGGTAGTGGAACCGTGAAACTCCATAAAAATTGTCGGGGCAACATTTAATGCCAGCCCTTGTTCCCGGTTCATCAGTTCGATGCATTCCGGGCCCAGCAATTCCAGGGCGGCCGGGTTCAATCCCCCGCGCATAACCTCAAAAACTGCTTTGCCGGCCGCGGCGACGGTCGAAAAAGTCGCAATGGCGGCCGAAAACTCCGCCGGCAGACCCACCAGCCGCACCGTGGCTCCCGCCACAATTCCCAGGGTCCCCTCGGATCCAACCAACAATCGAATCAAATCATACCCCGAAGATGTTTTGCTGGCACGGGTGCCCAGCTCAATGATCTCACCATTGGCCAGAACAACGGACAAGCGCAATACATAATCCTTGGTTGACCCGTAATAAATGGTTCGGGTGCCGCTGGCGTTGTTTCCGATCATGCCGCCGATGGTGGCCCGTGCGCCGGGATCCGGCGGAAAAAACAGGCCGGTATGCTTGAGCTTTTCATTTAAATCCTGATAAACCACTCCCGGTTCCACATCGGCCTGAAAGTCCTCGCTTCTGACGTCCAGAATACGATTCATCATAGAAAAATCCAGCACGAGGCCGCCTTTTATCGGAATCGGATTGCCTTCCAGACTCGACCCGGAGCCCCAGCCGGTAATCGGAATCAGATGCGCATTGGCATATTTTAATATTTCTGCCACCTCCATAGGGGACATCGGCCAGATAACGGCTTCCGGCCTGTGGGCTGGATGCCGGGACTGGTCCCGGGCATGCAAATCAAGAACCGACTCCCCGGTAGAAAAGCGATCCGGCGCCACCAAAGCCTGAAGCTGTTTAATATGGGTTTCATCGAGCGAATTGAATTTCAATTTGACCTCCGTGGCAAAGTTATAAATAAAATTTATGACCTGTTGCTTTACACCATAATAACCGGGCGGAAAAGGATTTTATTTTCTAAAATGCTGCCGGAATAACAATTAAGCAAATCCTGAATTCATTAATTCTTGACTTCAGAAGACAACCTATTATAAAAAATAGCTTCAAAATTAAAAAATGAATTGTGTTCAGCAATATTCAACAATCAACTAAAAATTCTGAATATTCGGAATGTTTATCGTTTTTTCTGGAAGGGGACGATTTTATTTTTTCTTAATCCAAAAATGGAGGAACAGCTATGAACATCAAGCGATTGACAAATGGCAACATCGACCGCAGGGCTTTTCTAAAACTCGCGGGTGCCGCCGGTCTGGGAGTTACGGTATCCGCCTTTGGTGTTCCCACGTTGCTGCGGGCAGAACCTCAGCCCATCAAAATTGGATCCATTCAACCGGCAACCGGACCGCTGGCGGTGATCGGCCAGGGACAGCGTCGCGGCAACCAGTTGGCGGTGGAGTATATCAACGCCAAAGGAGGTATAAAATCCCTGGGAGGCGCCAAACTCGACCTGATATTAGGAGACAGTGAAAGCAAAGCAGAGGTGGGTCGTTCCGAAGCCGATCGCCTTATCAATGATGGATCCGTGATGCTGGTGGGCGCCTTTCAAAGCGGGGTTTCCATGGCGATTGCAACCCTGGCCGAACAGCGGCAGATTCCCTTTGTGATGGATGTGGCCGCCCTGGATGACATCACGCAGAAAGGCTACAAGTACACCTTCCGAATATTTCCGACCGTCACCACATTTGGTGAGACCGCCGTCAAATATGTCGCACAAATTATTAAAGAAAAAAACGTACAGCCCAAGCGGGCCGTGGTCACCAACACCGGCGATCCCTTCGGCAAGGGCCAGGGCGCCAATTTCATCAAATGGTTCAATAAAGGCGGACTGGGCATCGAAATAGTGGAGCACATCACCTATCCGCTGGGTATTCAGGATCTTTCGGCGGAAGTCGCCAAAATCAAGTCGGCCAAACCGGATCTGCTCTTTCCGGTATGCCGGCCGGGAGATTCCATAATTCTCACCCGCGAATTGGTCAAGCAGCGCGTTCCCCTGATGGGAATCATCAGCCCCGGCAGTCCCGGCTGGTACGAACCGAAAGTCATTCAGGATCTGGACAAACTGGTCTATTACGTCATGGACAACGTGCCCTGGGTTAATCCCAGGAGCCCGGTGTACCAGGAAGCCAACGCGCTTTTCCAGAAAAAATACGGCACCTATCTGGACACCAATTCCGGTTATGCTTACACCGGCATCCTGGTTATGGCCGATGCGCTGGAACGGGCCGGCAGCACCGAACCGGAAAAAATTCTGGCGGCTCTTAAAACAACGGATTTTAAAGATCATCCCATGGTCGGCGACGCCGTCAAATTTGCGGCAAACGGCGACAACATCAATGCGGCCACCGCTATGGTGCAGGTTCTGCCGGATCCTGATTTCAAAAAACGCGTCAAAGTAATTTTGCCGAAGAAATTTGCCGAAGCCGATTATGTTTTTCCGGCCCCGCAGCTCTGGGAAAGAGGATAATGGATTCAACCCTCGCGTTGCAGCTGGTCGTCCAGGGAATTTTGCTGGGAGGGATCTATGGTTTGATCGCCCTGGGTCTCTCCCTGATTTTTGGCGTGATGGGGGTTATCAATTTCGCCCATGGTCAGATGATAGTGATGGGCATGTATGTTTCCTACTGGATTTTCGTCCTGCTCGGCATCGATCCTTATCTGTCGCTGGTTATTGTGGCGGCCGTCATCTTCGTTCTGGGGTATGCAATTCAATCGACGCTGGTAAACCGCATATTGGACTACCCCGAAGCCATGCAGGTCCTGCCTCTGGTGTCACTCGGACTGATCCTGGAAAACACGGCCTTGTTGTTCTGGGGGCCGGATCCTCGCAGTCCCCAGACCGCTCTCAGCTTGAATACTTTTTGGATCGGATCCGTTATGGTCGATGTTTCACGCCTGATCGCCTTTGTTGTGGCCATTGTCATTACGATCTTCATTTTTCTCTTTTTAAAAAAAACCACTGCCGGCAAACGCATCCGGGCCGCAGCCGACAACCGCACCGGGGCCATTCTGGTGGGAATTAATGTAACCCGCACTTATAACATCTCTTTTGCCATCGGAGCGGCCACCACCGGAGCGGCCGGCGCCCTGCTGCTGCCGCTGATGCCGATCTCGCCGAACATCGGTCATGATTTCACCTTGACCGCCTTTGTCGTCGTCATCCTCGGCGGCATGGGCAACCTGCTGGGAGCCCTGGTGGGCGGCCTGATTCTGGGCTTGGCCGAATCGTTGGCCACACTTTTTCTGCCGGCCACCCTTAAACAGGTGGTAAGTTTCAGTTTTCTGATAATCATTATGCTGTTCCGACCGCAGGGCATCCTGGGGGGCCGCAAATGACCCGATCATACATTTTTTTGGCAGCCCTCCTGCTGGTGTTGCTGGCACTTCCCCTGTTGCTGGATAAATACATCCTGGGCATTTTTGTAATGATTTACTACTATGCCTACCTGGGGCAGTCCTGGAACGTGCTGACCGGTTATACCGGCCATATTTCTCTGGGGCACGCGCTTTACCTTGGCATCGGCGCTTACACGTCCACCTACCTGGCTCTGGCTTTTGGATTAAGTCCCTGGGTCGGGATGCTTGTGGGCGGGCTGCTGGCGTCAGCCATATCCCTGCTTCTTGGGTTTCTGGGGTTTCGATTTGGGATTCGGGGGGTATACTTTGTCATCATGACCATCGCGTTTGCCGAAATAGCTCGCTTAATCGTATCTCACATCGATGCCCTCGGGTCATTCTCCGGCATATTTCTCGACTTTAACCCGTCTTTTAGGAACTTTCAGTTTAGAGGAAATTTGCCCTATTACTATATCTCGCTCGGGTTTATGGTTTTTTCACTTATAACCGTGCGCCTGCTGGAAGTCTCAAAACCGGGCCGTTTCATGGTGGCGATTAGAGAAGATGAGGAAGCCGCCCAGTCACTAGGGGTAAATACATTTAAATACAATATGATCGCCATTTCCATCAGTGCGTTTATGACTGCTTTGGCCGGTACATTTTATGCCAACTATATTTTTTATCTGCATCCGAACACCCTGTTTGGCATGTCGACCAGTATCGAACTGATCCTGAGACCGATTGTCGGCGGATTGGGAACCATCTTCGGTCCGGCAATCGGTTCTTTTGTTTTAACGCCCCTGTCCGAAATATCACGAGCTTACTTTGCCAAGGGCGGCTTGGAAGGTCTGCACCTCATACTATACGGAATTCTGACTATTCTGGTCGTCCTTTTTATGCCCCGGGGAATTATTGTTTATGTGAAGCGGCTCTTAAAACCGATCCTGCAGCCGGAGGGGGACAAGGGATAGATGGAGGTTTGAGGTTGGAGGCTGGAGGCAAACGAGCACGCAGCCTGGAGCGTGGATAATAATTTGATAAAATCCTACTTTGCCTATAGCCTAAAGCGAAGCGCTCTTAAAGTGAGGCGCTCCGCTATCATCGCATGCGATTTCGGCGACACAAGTGTTTCGAACTGCAATATCAGAAACTAAAGCAACAAATTGGTATAAAGGAATTTCGTGTCCATTTTATCAGCCAACAGACTAACCAAGAGCTTCGGCGGCCTTATGGCGGTGGGCAATCTTTCCTTTGAATTGCAGAGGGGGGAAGTTCTGGGACTGATCGGCCCGAACGGAGCGGGCAAGACGACTGTTTTTAACTGCTTGAGCGGCTTTATGCCACCGGATGAGGGTGACATCTATTTTGAAAAAAAGGCGCTGCGTGGTTTACAGCCCTTTCAGATCTGTCAATTGGGCATGGCCCGGACTTTTCAGATCGTCAAACCGTTTCCGACAATTTCGGTGCTGGACAACGTGATGGTCGGCGCGCTTTCCCAGGAGAAATCAACTGCCGGAGCCACCAAGAAATCTCTGGAAATCATCGATTTTTTTGGTCTAGCCAAGTCGACCCACACCGAAGCTCAGAAACTGCCGCTGCCTCTGAGGAAACGCCTGGAAATTGCCAGGGCCCTGGCCACCCGGCCGAAGGTTCTGCTGCTGGATGAAGTGATGGCGGGCTTGAATCCCACCGAAGTGGACGCCCTGATTGCACTTTTAAAGGAAGTCAACCGTCAGGGCATCAGCATCTTATTGATTGAGCACGTGATGAGAGGTGTTATGGCCCTGTCTCAGAGAGTGATCGTAATCAATTACGGCGTCAAAATCGCTGAAGGGGAACCTGAAAAAGTTGTCCAAGACAAAGAAGTAATCGAAGCCTATCTGGGTAAGGAGTTTTTGAGTGCTCAAGGTTAGTGAAATCGATGTGTATTACGGAGACTTGCAGACCCTGAGGGGCGTCAGCATCAGCGTCGAACCGGGCGAAGTCGTATCGGTAATCGGCTCCAATGGTGCCGGTAAATCCTCCCTGCTGAAAACTATTTCAGGCATGTTAAGACCCCGTCAGGGTGGTATCAGCTTAAACGGAATTGATATTTCGCACGCACCGCCCTCACGCATCGTCGAGCAGGGCATCAGCCATGTGCCGGAGGGCAGGCAGATTTTTCCCACCATGACGGTCCTGGAAAACCTGGAGATGGGCGCTCAGTTCCCCCGAACCCAAAGAGAACGGCAGGAAACCATGCAGCAGGTGTTCGGTTATTTTCCGCGATTGAAGGAGCGCCTGAGCCAGAAAGCCGGAACGTTGAGCGGCGGTGAACAGCAAATGCTGGCCATGGGTCGCGGTCTGATGTCGTTGCCCGCTATCATGATGCTGGATGAGCCTTCCCTGGGCCTTGCTCCGGTCCTGGTCAGTACTATTTTTGAAATCATTGAAAAAATCAACCGGCAAGGAACTTCAATTCTTTTAATCGAACAGAATGTCTTTCACTCATTAAAAATTTCGGATCGCGGCTACGTGCTGGAAAACGGCCAGGTTGCGCTGAGCGGTTCAGGCCAGGAATTGCTCGAAAACCCTCATATTCGAAAGACCTATCTGGGATTGTGAGGCGCGTAGCGGGTTGCGGGGTGCGCGTTGCGGGTTACGAAGTGCGGGATTTAGCCGGCGTACGGCGCAGGGATGAGTGAGGATAGCCTTCAAGCCTTTCAGCTTCTGTCCTCTTTCTTCTGATTTTGGGTTGCGGATCGTTCGATTGCGGATTTGGGATTGAATAGCCCAATTGAGTGATATTTAGGAGGTGGTAGAATGCGAGGCGGGATTTTTGCAAAATGATGAATTCAGAAATTATGTGATTTAACTTCAGGTTTTATGATTTTTTTAAATCCGAAATCTGCCTTCTGAAATCCGAAATCGGGGCTTACTCCTCCTGGAACAAATCCGGATAAAGGCTTACTCGGCACTCCGGACATATTCCGTGACTGAATTCATGGTCCGTGTAATTCATGAGGTACCGCTCAATCGTCAGCCATTGGCCATTGCCGTTGCGTATCTTTTTACAATTAGAACAAATCGGAATGAATCCCCCTATGGAGTTGACCATGATTTTTTCAAGGGCAATAAAGCGCCGATACAGCATTCGAAGCAACTCGATTGCAAGGGCCGGATATTTTTCTATCTCCTCTTCCAGGTTCCACTGCTCCAGGCAGAGTGCCTGAACTTTTCCTCGGGCCACCACGGTTGCTGATCGGATCATATCGTCGATAAGTGCCATTTCCCCAAAATAGCATGGTGCGCTCAAAGTCCGCAGGCGTTTGGCCTTATTGGTGCGATAACTTTTGATGACGTCGACCCTGCCGCTGACGAGGATAAAAAGCCGGCCGTCACGCTCGCCTTCGTTGATGATCACATCGCCCATATTGAAGAAATAAAATTGGCTCTTTTTAGCAAGTCGCTGCAGATCTGCTTTCTTAAAATTCGAAAATATGGATACCTCTGCCAAATAATCCGCCTGGCTCATCGTCATCGTTCCCTCCCCTGTTTTTTAGGATGTCAACTACCGGCGTCAAACTCATCTGCCGACACCTGCAGCATTTACGAACGATCTTTATCCCCCTTTAAACTGACGCCCGCTCCGATGCGAAAAAAGCGAGGTTGTAAAATTTGGTTAGCCGGATAACGCAATGAACGCCAAAAGCAGCAATGATATCAATCCCCTGTCGAATTGCCCCCGGAGCCCGCCCAGACTCGGCGGTACTGATATTAAGGGCGATCACATTACAAGCTTCTTATGGAAGGAATACTTTACATAGTTTGAGAGGAAAAATCAATGGCCGGACAGATTAATTTCAGATCTTTTGCAGCTATATAGATCTTTTGCAGCTATATAAGGAATAAATAACGAACAACCGAGACCTCACAACCCAATATTGTAACGCTTAATTTTATTAAGCAGCCCCTGCCGGGTGATTCCCAGCATGCCGGCGGCATGCGATCGGTTGCCTTCGGCTTTTTCAAGAGCTTCATGTACCATTTGTTTTTCAATGCGTTCCGTCACCTGCTGCAGTGTGCCGCCTTCATCAAGGTCCGGACGAAGCTGGTTGCTGGATTCAGAAATTTTGATTGAGAGGCAGGCTTCGGATATCTCTTTTTCGCTGCCGGCAAGGGTAAATGCCCTTTCGATTTCATTTTGCAGCTCGCGGACATTACCGGGCCAATTATAGGAAGAAAGCAATTCCAGGGCCGTCGATGTCAGGCGGGGTATCGGCCTTTTGAATTTTTTGGCGAATTGCTCGAAAAAGTGCGCCACCAGCAAAGGGATATCCTCTTTGCGCTCTCTCAGTGGCGGAATGGTGATCGGAAACACATTGATCCGATAAAAAAGATCCTCGCGAAAATTGCCCCGGGCCATCTCCTCTTCCAGTTTGCGGTTGGTGCAGGCAATGATTCTTACATTGACTTTGATGTAGTGCGAACCGCCGACGGGTCTGAATTGTCCGTCCTGCAGGACTCTAAGTAGTTTTACCTGCATCGTCCGCGACATCTCCCCGATCTCGTCCAACAGGACCGCCCCGCCGTCTGCCATCTCAAAAAGCCCTTTCTTGTCTGATATGGCGCCGGTGAAAGCGCCTTTTACATGGCCGAAAAGCTCACTTTCCAGAAGGTTCTCGGCTAACGCTCCGCAATTTTCGGCAATGAAAGGCTTGTTCTTCAAAGGCCCATTGTAATGAATAACTTTGGCGATCAGTTCTTTGCCGGTGCCGGTTTCACCCTGGATTAAAACCGTTGTGGTTACATCGATAACCTTCTCCAGCAGTGAAAAAAGCTGGCGCATCGAGCTACTTGAGGCAACCAATCCCTGAACTTCGAAGCGGCTCTGAACTTCGGACATGAGTCTGCGATTTTCAGCTTCCAATGAAGTCGCATACTGCTTGAGGAGCCCGTAATGCCTTGCATTTTCAACTGCCATCGCCAGGGTTACCGCGAGAATCTCAAGCAGCAGGGAATGCTTTTTCGTAAAACTGCCTTCCAACTTGTTGATCGCATACAGGACGCCGATAATTCCCTTGGGAGTTCTCAGCGGCACACAAATCATGGACCTGGTGCGAAGGCCTTTTTGCAAGCTAAATTCTTTATAAATTCTTTCATCCTTGGAGGCGTCCGGAATTAAAACAGTCCTGTTGTTGCGCAACACCCAGCCGGCGACGCCGAGATGATCCGGAAAATGCATTTTCTCAATATCGTTATGCTTTCCATCTTGCTGCATTTCCACAGTTTGAAGGAAGTAAAACATCTTCCGATCCGGTTCATGCAGGGCGAGCGAAGCACCGTCAATTTGAAAAACCTCCTTTATCCTGTGCAAAACCAGGCGCAGCATTTCATCAAAATCCTTGATGGCGTAAATGGAGGTGGATACCTCATAAAGCAGGTTGAGATCTTCCCTGCTAAAGGCCGTCGACATATCCAGGGGGTTCGGCATAACTATATATCCTTCAGAGTGTGGGTCGGGTGAATGTAAATTACATTTACACTGGATATTGGATCAGGTAAAGAAAAATTACAGAAGATGTAAACTTAATTGCCGGTAGCATCTTGAACCGGCATCGCACTCTTACACGACGGTAACCCGGATAGAAACATTTTTGTAATACACCAGCCAAGGATCTTAATCTCAACTGCCGGCCTTCTTTGTAACTGTTGCCCAAACCAACGGACACCCCTTGCAAAGCTCGGTTCCGACGTAAATTTTTCTGCTTAACGTTGCAGTACCGAAAAAGAAGGCCGGCTTTTTAATCGGAGAACTTGTCAGCTGACCGTGATTACCCGGTTTGCCAAACGGGCATAAACCCTCAACAGTTTACTTTACCTTCCCCAAAAACAGACGCTCATCCCCGCCGGAAGTGAATTTCCAAGACGTCAAACTATATCAATATTTAAAAACAAAAGTGTAATTTTATAAAATAACTATGACAAATTTGTGATAAATTATTCTTATTATAACAATAATGTCATATTTATGAAAATGCGGTTGTGGTTGGCTGGTTTATATTTTACATACTATATCAATAGGTTATTAAGATTTTCGCACCCGTCTTTAAACTTGGCATGGGCGTTGCTCATCTATCGGGCGAATTCGGAAATCCCGGGAATACCATAAATCAAAATCTGCAGGAGGAAACGGGTAGATGAAAAAAATTGAAGCAGTTATCAAACCTTTTAAACTGGAGGAGGTCAAGGACGCTCTGAACAGTATTGGCGTTACCGGTATGACCATCACGGAAGTGAAAGGCTTCGGCCGGCAACGGGGGCATAAAGAAATATATCGAGGCGCCGAATATCAGGTTGATTTTGTACCCAAACTGCATCTCGGCGTGGTGGTCGACGACGATCTTGCCCCGCAGGTAATAGAGGTTATCCAAAAAACAGCAAAAACAGGCAAAATCGGCGATGGTAAAATTTTCGTTTCAAATATGGAACAAGCTATTCGAATCAGAACCGGCGAAACGGGTTTAAATGCAATTTAATTATTTAAAAATTATAGGAGGCATAAGGACATCATGAAGAAAATGGTACTCATCTTATTGTTTGGACTGATTTTTATTTCTCGTACGTGGGCGGGTGATGAACCGCCGACCATAGAATCGAATAAGGCCCTGATCGATCTGGTACAGTCCCATGCCGATTACGTCTGGACCCTGGTTGCCGCGGCCCTGGTGTTTTTTATGCAGGCCGGCTTTGCCATGGTGGAAACCGGCTTCACCCGGGCCAAAAATGCCGTCAATATCATGATGAAAAACCTGTTGGATTTCGCCATGGGCTCGTTGGCTTTCTGGGCCATCGGTTTCGGAGTCATGTTCGGCGCAACGTCAACCGGCTGGTTCGGCACATCGGGTTTTTTCCTTTCCGATTTTCAAGTCGGCGGCGATCCATGGGTGCTGGCGTTCTGGATGTTCCAGGTGGTATTTGCGGCCACGGCGGCAACCATCGTTTCGGGAGCCATGGCTGAACGAACCAAATTCTCAGGCTATCTGATTTACAGCGCCGTGGTGAGCGCCGTCATCTATCCGGTTTTCGGCAGCTGGGCCTGGGGCGGCCTCTATAAAGGCGGAGGCTGGCTGGAAAGCCTGGGATTTATTGATTTCGCCGGTTCCACCGTGGTGCACTCCGTCGGCGGATGGGCCTCCCTGGCCGGTGCCATCGTACTCGGCCCCCGAATGGGCAAATATATGAAAGACGGAAAAATCAAGCCGATTCTGGGTCACAACCTGCCCCTGGCCGCGCTGGGCGTTTTCATTCTCTGGTTGGGGTGGTTTGGTTTCAACCCCGGATCAACAACCGCCGCCAACAAAGACATTGCCATGATCTTTGTCAACACCAACCTGGCCGCCGCCGCCGGTTGCATACTGGCCATGACAACGTCCTGGATCAAATTCGGCAAACCGGAAATCGGCATGAGTTTAAACGGTACCCTGGCCGGCCTGGTGGCAATTACCAGCCCCTGTGCCTCGGTCACCCCGCTGAGCGCCGTCATTATCGGCGCCGCTGCCGGGGTGATCGTCGTGCTCGCGGTTCTCTTTTTTGACAAGATCAAAGTCGACGATCCGGTTGGCGCCATTTCCGTCCACGGTGTTTGCGGTGCCTGGGGGACCCTGGCCGCCGGCTTTTTCAATATCGGCGGAACCTCGGCCAAAATTATCGGGGTCCAGATACTGGGTATCGCCACCTGCTTTCTATGGGTGTTTCCGACCGCATTCATTTTATTTAAATTAATCGACAAAACCATCGGACTGAGAGTTACTCCGGAAGAAGAACTCGAAGGTCTCGATATCGCCGAGCACGGCGGTAATGCCTACCCGGATTTTGAAGTTTCCTCCTATGGCGGTGTCAGCAGTTCCGGGGGATCTGGCAGCCCTTCCGCCGTTGGTGATGCCGTCGGACAATTTGAACCCGCCTGACACGTAAACCCAAAGTATTCCTCGCTCCGCCAACTGCCTGCCGGCAGCAGCATGGCTGCCGGCCGGCAGGCTATTTTTCAGGGCGGATGAATTATGGGTTTTACTTTGCGGGAATCGCCAAAAGCTGGTAATAGGAGCCTGAATATCTTTAATTTGCTCCACCCTGAAAAATAGAAACATGCGAAACCATAATTTGCCAAAACATTTATCCGGCGCGTTGACGCCCCGGGGACTTTATGATCCCACCTTCGAGCATGATGCCTGCGGAGTGGGCATGATCTGCAACATGCACGGCGAAAAATCCCACCGGATTATCGCCGACGGCCTGCAGATTCTGGTTAACCTTACCCACCGGGGGGCCTGCGGCTGTGACGAGACCACCGGCGACGGGGCGGGCATTCTGATGCAGATGCCCCATGTCTTTTTAAAAAAGATCAGCGGGCAAGCTTCCATCAGTCTGCCGGCTGAAAAAGAATACGCCAGCGGATTGGTTTTCCTGCCGCCCGATTCCCGGCAGCGCCAAATATGTATGGATCATTTTAAAGCCGTCGTGCAGGCGGAGAAACAACAGTTTCTCGGCTGGCGCCGGGTTCCCGTAGTCAGCAAAGCCCTGGGTGAGTTGGCCCGTCAGCTGGAGCCGGCGATCTTTCAAATCTTTATCGGCCGCGGCCCGGGGGTCGACAGCCAGGCCCATTTTGAACGCAAGCTGTTCGTCATCCGCAAGGTTATTGAAAACTTCGTCAGGCAGTCCCAACTTACCGAGGCCTCCTACTTTCATATCCCCAGCCTTTCCAGTCAAACCCTGGTGTACAAAGGAATGCTGCTGGCCGACCAGATCGAAGTCTATTATTCCGATCTGGCCGACCCGGACATGGCCAGCGCCCTGGCGATTGTCCACCAACGTTACAGCACCAACACCTTCCCCACCTGGGACCTGGCGCATCCTTTCCGGTTTCTGTGCCACAATGGCGAGATCAACACGCTGCGCGGCAATATCAACTGGATGAACGCCCGTCAGTGGCTGTTCCGGTCGGAACATTTCGGGGAAGATATGGCCAAGCTGTTTCCCATCGCGACGCCGGGGGCCAGCGACTCGGCCATATTCGACAACGTCATCGAACTGCTATATCATTCCGGTCGTTCACTGCCCCATGCCATCATGATGCTGATTCCGGAGGCCTGGGAAAAACATGCAACCATGAGCGACGCCAAAAAGGCATTCTACGAATACCATTCGTGTCTGATGGAACCGTGGGACGGACCGGCATCCATCGCCTTCAGCGACGGCACCTGTATCGGTGCCGTATTGGATCGCAATGGTCTGCGTCCTTCCCGCTATACCGTGACCAAAGACGGCTACGTCATTATGGCTTCGGAAACCGGCGTGCTGGAGGTCAAGCCGGAAAACGTGCACTACAAAGGCCGCCTGCAGCCGGGGCGGATGTTTCTGATCGATATAGACAAGGGCCGCATTGTTGATGACGAAGAAATCAAGGCTGAAATTGCGGCCCGCAAACCGTATCGTCAATGGCTGGCCCAAAACCGGCTGACCCTCGACCAATTGCCGCACCCCGAGCCAGGCAGCCCGGAAAATTCGCTGCCGCTGGTCGCCCGGCAGCAAGCCTTCGGCTACACTTTGGAAGATCTGAGAATGATTCTGGCGGTTATGGCCCGGGAGGGCCAAGAACCTGTCGGATCCATGGGCGATGACATACCACCGGCCATTCTTTCCAGTCGACCGCGCCTGCTGTTTGACTATTTTAAACAACTCTTCGCCCAGGTGACGAATCCACCGCTGGATGCCATCCGCGAAGAGCTGGTGACGTCGCTGGCGACGACCATCGGGGCCGAACAGAACCTGTTTGAGGAAGATCCGCAGCACTGCCGACAGCTGAAACTGGATCAGCCGATTATCGACAATTCCCAGCTCGCGAAGATCCGCCATATAAATAATGCTGCCATGCGTTCGGTCACGCTGTCGATGCTTTTTCCGGTGGAACAGGGCGGGCCGGGCCTGGATAAGGCCATGGCAGCACTCTGCCGCCGGGCAGCACAAGTAGTCAACGAAGGCGCAAGCATCCTGATTTTAAGCGATCGCGGCGTAGATGAACACCTGGCGCCGATACCCTCCCTGCTGGCCACCGCCGGTGTCCACCATCACCTGATCCGGCAAGGATTGCGGACCCGCTGCGGCATCGTGGCAGAGACCGGCGAAGCCCGGGAGGTTCACCACCACTGCTGCCTGATCGGATATGGTGCCGGGGCCGTCAATCCTTACCTGGCATACGATACGCTGGCAGAAATGACTGCCGGCGGGCAGCTGGAAGGCATTGCGAAGCAAGCCGCCTGCCAAAACTACAGCAAGGCGGCCGCCAAAGGTATCTTGAAAGTCATTTCAAAGATGGGCATTTCCACCCTGCAAAGCTACCGGGGTGCTCAGATTTTTGAGTGTGTAGGCCTGAACGAAACCGTCATTGAAAAATATTTTTGCGGCACGCCGTCGCGGATCGGCGGCGGCGGCCTGGATCTTATTGCCAGAGAAGTACAAATCAGGCATCAGCATGCTTTCCCGGCGGTAAAAATAACGGCCGGCGGCCGCCTGGAACTGGGAGGCAAATACAAATGGCGCCGCACCGGTGAAGCGCATCAATACAATCCCATAAGCATTGCCAAGCTGCAGCAGGCCGTGCGCTCGAATGATGCCAGGGCCTGGGCCGAGTTTTCAGAGTTGGTCGACGCCCAAAACCGCCGGGAAGGTCTGATTCGCGGCCTTTTTGAATTTAAAACGCCACCTGTCGCCGTCGCGCTTGATGAAGTCGAACCGGCTGAAGCGATTGTGCGCCGCCTCAAAACCGGCGCCATGTCCTACGGATCCATCAGCAAGGAAGCCCATGAAACCCTGGCAATTGCCATGAACCGCATCGGCGGCAAGAGCAACAGCGGTGAAGGCGGCGAAGACCCGGACCGGCACCAGCCCGACGCCAACGGTGATTGGCGCAACAGCGCCGTCAAACAGGTCGCCTCCGGCCGGTTCGGAGTTACCGCCGCCTATCTGGCCAATGCGACGGATCTGCAGATTAAAATGGCCCAGGGCGCCAAGCCCGGTGAAGGCGGGCAGCTGCCGGGCTTCAAGGTCTATCCCTGGATTGCCGCCACCCGCCATTCGACGCCGTATGTCGGGCTGATATCACCCCCGCCCCACCATGACATCTACTCCATCGAAGATCTGGCGCAATTAATTCACGATCTGAAAAATGCCAACCCCCGAGCCCGGATCAATGTCAAACTGGTATCCGAGGCGGGTGTCGGGACGGTGGCAGCCGGAGTGGCCAAGGGCAAGGCCGATCTGATTCTGATCAGCGGCGATTCCGGCGGCACCGGCGCATCTCCCCAGACATCCATCCGCCACGCGGGTCTGCCCTGGGAACTGGGCCTGGCGGAAACCCAGCAGACATTGGTAATGAACGGCTTGCGCAGCCGGGTGGTGCTCGAGTGCGACGGCCAGTTAAAAACAGCCCGGGATGTGGCCATCGCCTGCCTGCTGGGGGCCGAAGAATTCGGGTTCGGCACCATCTCTCTGGTGGCTCTGGGATGCATCATGATGCGGGTCTGCCATCTGAATACCTGTCCGGTGGGCATTGCCACGCAGGATCCGGAACTGCGCCGCAAGTTTGCCGGCAAACCTGAACATGTAATCAATTTAATGTATTTTATAGCCGAAGATCTTCGAAAGATCATGGCTCGTCTCGGGTTCCGAACCGTCCGCAAGATGGTGGGTCGGGTCGATCTGCTCGATGTCGGCCAAGCCATCAACCACTGGAAAGGGCGGAGATTTGACTTTTCAAAAATCCTGTATAAGCCTGAGGTCCCTATAGGAATCGCCGGCACCTGTTCGGTGGAGAGCCAGAACCACGGCCTTGAAAAGGCGATGGATCATCAGTTGATCGAAAAATGCCGGCCGGCCCTGGAGCACGGAGAATCGGTTGAATTTGAAGTGCCGATCCGCAATGTGCAGCGTACGGTGGGTACGATGCTCAGCTACGAAATCTCGCGACGCTACGGCCTGAAAGGGTTACCGGCCGACACCATCGTAATCCATGCGACCGGATCGGCGGGACAGAGTTTCTGTGCTTTCGGTGCCCCCGGGCTCACGGTCCACCTGCGCGGCGATGCCAACGACTATTTCGGCAAAGGGCTGTCCGGCGCCAGATTAACCATAGCTCCCCCGGATGCCAGCACATTCAAGGCCGAAGAAAATATCATCATCGGCAACGTTGCCTTCTACGGGGCCACCAGCGGCGAGGCTTATGTCCGCGGCGTGGCCGGTGAGCGCTTCTGTGTCCGCAACAGCGGGGTTAAAGCCGTAGTTGAGGGCGTCGGAGACCATGGCTGTGAGTACATGACCGGCGGCCGGGTCGCCGTTCTGGGATCGACCGGCCGCAATTTTGCCGCCGGCATGAGCGGCGGGGTGGCCTATGTACTGGATGAAACCGGCGATTTCGGACGCTTTCGCTGCAACTTGGAAATGGTCCAACTCGAAGTGCTCTCCGCACCGGATGATATCATCGAGCTGCAGCAGATGATCGCAAACCATTATCGCTGCACCGGCAGTGCGGTGGCACGCCGGATCCTGGACAACTGGGAAGATTTGCTTGCCAAATTCATCAAAGTGATGCCGGTGGATTACAAACGGGCGCTGGAACAAATGACAAAGGACAATAGTTATTAGTTATTGGTTATTTGGTTAAAAGAATTAGGTGTCAGGTTTCGGGTGTCAGCAATATTAGTCAATACCGAGCCCTAAAACACAAATGCTTAAAATGAAGTGTCCGCATCAGGAACAAATTATGGGCAAACCGACAGGATTCAAGGAATACGACCGGGAGCTTCCCGCAAAACGGCCCGTGCAAGAGCGGATAAAGGATTTTAAGGAAATCTATCTGCCCTTTCCAACGGAAAATCTCAAAAAACAGGCGGCCCGCTGCATGGATTGCGGCGTGCCGACCTGCCATGCCGGCTGCCCCTTGGGCAATCTGATACCGGACTGGAACGATTTCGTCTATTACGACCGCTGGCGCGATGCGCTTGGGCTGCTTTTGCTGACCAACAATTTTCCGGAAGTTACCGGCCGGCTCTGTCCGGCGCCCTGTGAGGAAGCCTGTGTTCTGGGCATCAATGAACCGCCGGTGACCATCGAGCAGATTGAAAAGGATATCATTGAACATGCCTTTGAGCAGGGCTGGATTCAACCTGAGCCGCCGGAAAAACGAACCGGAAAAACGGTGGCGGTGATCGGGTCGGGCCCTGCGGGTCTGGCGTGCGCGCAGCAACTGAACCGCGCCGGGCACACCGTAACCGTATACGAGCGCGCCGACCGCATCGGCGGGCTTCTCAGATACGGAATTCCGGATTTCAAGCTGGAAAAACGGGTGCTGGACCGGCGCCTGGAACTTATGCGCCAGGAAGGTATTTGCTTTGAGGCCGGGGTCAATGCCGGGGTGGACCTGACACCGGAAGATCTCAATGGATTTGATGCCACCGTGATTTGTACCGGGGCGACAATTCCCCGTGACCTGCCGATACCCGGACGCAACCTCAAAGGAATCCATTTTGCCATGGATTTTTTAGCCCGCCAGAACCGTTTAATCGCCGGGGACAGCCTCGCGCGGCTGAATGTCGATTTGATTTCCGCCGCCGACAAACATGTGGTGGTTATCGGCGGCGGCGACACCGGCAGCGACTGCATCGGTACCTGCATTCGCCAGAAGGCCAAATCCGTGACCAATTTCGAGCTTTTTCCGAAACCCCCCGAGAATCGACCGGAAAGGCAACCCTGGCCTTTCTGGCCCGTCAGGATGCGCTCCAGTGCTTCCCATGAAGAGGGCTGCCGCCGGCAGTGGGGAATATCAACCAAAGCGTTTATCGGTAAGGCGGATAAAATCGCTAAACTGGCAACAATTGATGTTGAATTTGTAATCGACGGCCAAGGGCGCACCACGATGCGGGAAGTGGCCGGCTCAGAACGCGAATGGCAGGCCGACCTGGTGCTGCTCGCCTTAGGTTTCACAGGACCGGAGTCCAATACGATTGTCAGCGCCTGCAATCTGGACCTGGATGAACGCAGCAGCATTCAAATCGACAGCAACTACATGACGAATAAACCGGGTATTTTTGCAGCCGGCGATGCCCAACGGGGCCAGTCTCTGATTGTGTGGGCCATTTCCGAAGGGCGTGAGGCGGCGCGCTGTGTGGATGCCTACTTAATGGGGGCTTCGGCCCTGCCCGCCAAAGGCGGTGGGGATTTACCCAGAATTTAAAGTATGCGGGTTCACCTTTCAGGGCTCAAAAGGTAAAAAAAGCTTTCGAATGAGGCTCCGTCTCGCGGAAAAGCGAACGGCAGAATTTCAAATGATGAATGGCAACCAATCCAATAATGGCGGACTGAGCTGTCCCTCATGCCGGCACAGGAACCCCGGGGAAGCCAAATTCTGTCAGCAGTGCGGACGGCAACTCCAGCGCATCTGCGCCGGCTGCCAAACTGAAATTTCACCGGATGCCAAGTTCTGCCACCGCTGCGGCCGCCCGACCGGCAATGCCGTCGGTCGCAGCCCGGCAAACCGTGCCTATACACCCCAGTATCTGGCCGACAAGATCCTGACCTCCCGCAGCGCGTTGGAGGGTGAACGCAAACAGGTAACCGTTCTTTTTGCGGATATCAAGGGATCCATGCAGTTGGCCGAGCAGGTCGATCCCGAAGACTGGCACGGCATTCTGGATGAATTCTTCCAAATACTGGCGGCCGGCATTCATCGTTTTGAAGGCACGATCAACCAGTACACCGGTGACGGCATCATGGCTCTTTTCGGCGCGCCCATCGCTCACGAAGATCATGCTTTGCGCGCCTGTTATGCCGCCCTTTATTTGCAAAGGATGCTGCGAAATCATGCCGATCAGCTGCGGGTAAAGCGGGGGCTTAATTTCGGCGTGCGCATGGGGTTAAACTCCGGAGAAGTCGTGGTAGGCAGAATCGGAGACGATCTGCGTATGGACTATACCGCCCAGGGCCAGACAGTTGGGTTGGCGGCCCGCATGGAGCAGCTCGCCGAGTCCGGTTGCGTCTATGTTACCGAGCACACTAAGACACTCATCGAGGGCTTCTTCAAATTACGTGATCTTGGAATGTCTTCCATCAAGGGCGTGACGCAACCGGTGCGAATATATGCACTGGAAGGAATCCGAGAAGATCGAACTCGCCTGGATATCTCCCAGGAGCGGGGTTTTTCCCGCTTTATCGGACGCGGCAATGAAATGGCCGTTCTTCAATCCGCTTATCTGCGCGCCTTAAATAACAAGGGCAACGTGGTCGGCATCGTCGGTGAGCCGGGTGTCGGTAAAAGCCGGCTGTGCTATGAATTTCTAGAACTCAACCGCAAATCGGATGTTACCATTTGTGAAACGAGTTGCGCCTCTCACATTAAAACCGTCCCTTTACTGCCCGTCTTGCAGCTGCTGCGAAGCTTCTTTGGCATCAACTCCCAGGAGCGTGAAGAGGACGCCCGTAAAAAAATTGCCGGCACATTGATTTTGCTGGACGACGCCTTTAAAGATACGCTGTCGCTCTGGTTTGACTTCCTGGCGGTCGCCGATCGTAAACAGCCGGCAATCAGGGTAAATGGGGAAGAACGCCAACGGAAACTATTCGCCCTGATCCAGCGTCTGATCCAGACGATGTCCAAACGGGAGCCTCTGATTATTCTGGTTGAAGATCTTCACTGGATCGACCCCTCAAGCGATTCCTTCGTTGCCCGTCTGGTTGACGCCGTAACCGATACCAGAACTTTGCTGCTGCTGAACTTCCGCCCCGAGTATCGCCGGGAATGGATGAACCGATCCATTTACCGGCGTCTTCCAATTCCGGCCCTTGACACTGCGGCCTCCAAGGCGATGTTGGAAGACCTCCTCGGCAGCGATCCGTCGCTGAAAAATCTGACACCCAGACTCGCTTCACGTGCGCTCGGCAACCCCTACTTCATCGAGGAGCTGGTTCGGTCGCTGGTGGAAGCCGGCAATCTTGCCGGCCGGCGCAGTGCTTATCGTCTGGTGAAACCCTTAAAATCTCAAACGCTGCCCCGTACGGTTCAGGCCGTTCTGACGGCGCGCATCGACCGCTTAGGAGAAGCGGCCAAACAGGTTCTTCAAACGGCCTCGGTCATCGGCCAGGAGTTTGAAGCCGTGATCCTGCGCCAGGTGGTGGATTTATCCGGAACAGAGCTGGACGCTTGCCAACATGCGCTGCAGGAGGTTGAATTCTTTTATCAGAAGGTTTTTTATCCGGAGCCGATTTATGCTTTCAAACACCCCATTGTGAGGGAAGTCGCCTATCATTCGCTGCTCACCAAAGCACGCGCCAGGCTCCACCGCCGCATAGTTCGGGCCATTGAAATCACTTATCCGGACCGCCAGGATGAACTTGCCGGGCTGGTGGCATACCACTGGGAAAAGGCGGGTAAACCACTCAAGGCCGCTCGCCGGCATCGGCGCGCTGCGCATGCATCCGGTTTTGCCGAGGTTCAGCGGACATTCTTCCATTGGAGCCAAGCCCTAAGGCTGACTCAACTGGCGCCGGCCGTTGAGGAAGCGCAGCGATTGCAGCTGGAGGCCTGCTGCGGAGCCCTTGACATCGGCGGCCGGGTCGATATTTCTCCCAAGCAAGTCCGGGAAATCTTTGAGGAAGGCCGTAAGCTGGCCGAAAGATTTGGTGATCCCCGCTCTCTTTTGCGCCTGCATGAAGACCTGGCCGCGCGACTCGGGTGGTCGGGCGACCTCGCAGGTCAGAGACGATATCTCAAGGAGGCCACGATTATCGCTGAATCGGTTCCTGACCCTGAAATTAAACTGGGTCTTCTGCAACGCCGTTATGTTGCGGAGTTCCACCAGGGCGATTTAAGGTCGGCCTTGAGCATGACGGAGGAAGGCATCGCCGGCTGTGAAGCCGCAGCGTCCGCCCTGCCGAATCCGGTTTTCAGTCGTCTTTTGCGCTCTTTTCTGCTCGCACGAGCAAATGTCCTATCAATGACGGGCGAACTTGAGCAGGCCGGAGCACTCATAGATCAAGCGGCGCATCTCATGCCGCCGGCCGACAAATCTAAACCGGACTCACGCACAACCCATACCGAAGCGCTGATTCGCGCCAACCTCTCGATCTATATCGGTGATATCGATGCCTGCTTGCGTGATGGGCGCGTTTTCGTAGAACTTGCAGAACGCTCAGGCTCTACCTGGGCCATTGCCGTTTCGGCTTCAACCCTCGGAAGAGCGCACCTGGTGGGGCAGCATTGGCCGCAAGCCCGGGAGTCACTCGAATACGCGCTGGCGCAGGCCCGGCAGCACAAGCTCGGACTGGAGGCGGAAGCCTCCTATCTGGCCTTTTTAGCCGAGGCTCTGGCGGGCTGCGGTGAGCTGGAGCAGGCGCTTGAAACCGCCGAGGAGGCGATCGCCGTGGCTCGCCGCAAGGGAACCCGATTCTGGGAGCTCCAGGCCCAAACAGCTTTGGCAACCGTTCTTTTGCGCCGGTATCGAGCGGAGGATCGGAATCGCATTGCAGAAACCCTGGATCTGGCCGACGAACTGATTGAAAAAACCGGAGGGAAGGTAATGAGGCCGTTGATAGCCCTGCGGCGTGCTGAATTATCTGAACTGACGGGTGATAAAGCCGGCTATCTGCAATTGATTCAAAAGGCTTTCGACCTGTGCACTTCCATGGCCGCCCACGGATACGCCCAACGGCTGGCGGCCAAACTCAGAGCAGTTTGAACCCCGAGCTAAGTTTCCTGATCAACAAAGATATCCACACTCAGGACAGCCTCGCCCTTTTCAAAGTCAGCATCCAAATGATACCGCAAATACTTAACTTTAATTCTGAGAATCTTTTCATTGGTATCGTCAAAATTAATTTCGATGGTCGTTCCTATAGCAATGGCGGCATTGTTTCTAAGCTGATAATCGTAGACGAGCTTGTGTTCATCGGCTGAGTTTGAATTAGGCGGACCGAGGAGAGCGGCTATCTCTGATCTATCAGGCAACAAGGTTCGATCTAATGTCCGGATGTCAATTTTAATCTGCCGTTTGACCAGACTCTTTTCCGACTTGCAGACCGACTGCATAATCTGAGTCAGCAATTTTCCGGTGAGGATATGCGTCAGGTTTTTGCTTAGATACCCCTCTTTCAAGCGATACTCCCCATCGAGGCGGACAAATCGCAATTCGATTGGCAGATCGTATTGCCCATCGGGTTTGGCCCATTTCCTTTCAGCATAGTAAGTCATGACGAGCTCATCACCGACGAACTTTTGTTCGGATGGCTCCGCACCGGCCAGCCAGGTAATATCTTCATCCAGCATGACCGGTTCCCGCAGGACGACACGAAATCCTTCCGATAATTCAATCTGAAAATTCTTGTCAAAGTCACACAGCTGGTTTTTGACCCTGAATATTCTTTCGAGGATACACCCGTTAAGGATTAAGACTGCCGATAGCAATAAAGCAAATGTTTTAGGCCGGTAAAACATGATGAAAAACCTCAAAGACCGCAAATGAAATTATAAGCCCCGCTGGCCTTTGGAGTCAACCTATTGCCGGCAATCGAAAATGCCTGAAGATTGATCGAGTATTTTCGAAGTGAAAAATACAAAGAGGGCACCATCCGGTGCCCCCTGTTTTCTCCTATGACCTGTTAACCGGTTTTAGTATTGTCCGACGCCGGCGCCGTTTTCACCCTGGCTGTACGCATTGGCCTCATGGACCATGGATTGGACCTGGGCCTGAGACTGGGTTTTCGCCTGGGTGTGCAGCTGGGTCTGGATTTGAGATTGGGTATGGCTGTTGACCTGAGTTTGGTTCTGGGTCTGAGACTGAGTCATAGACTGGGACTGCATCTGGGACTGGGTTTGAATGTGAGCCTGGGCTTGCTCCTGAGTATGTGACTGTGTTCCGGTGGTCGAACCGACGCCGTGGCCGTTTACACCCTGGCTGCCGTTGCCTCCGCCACTGCCGGAACCCGCGCCTCCGCCACTACCGGTACCGCCTGGGCCGGGGCCGCTGCCGGGTCCACCACCAACTCCTCCACCCGCGCCGCTGCCGCCACCGTCGCCGCCTGCTCCATTGCCTGAACCCCCGCCACCCGGGGCCCCAGCGCCCGCACCGCCGCCGGCACCGCCTCCACCGCCGGGACCCCCTCCAGGCCCCTTGGCGAGGAACATGCCGCCCTCAAACTGGGCCGAAGCAATGTCGGCAGCCACCGACGGTTGAGTGCCGCTGCCGTTCGTCCGAAACAGGTTCGACGGAACTGCACTCCAGGCCGGAAACGTAATGAACAACAGCCCTGAAACACACACGAATTTTTTTAACATTTGTCTCTTCATACATCCTCCTGTATCTGATTTTAATTGGTTTCCATCCGATGCTCAACGAATGGCCGAGATTCTGCCTGCAATAACCTGCACCTCTGCACCCGGGCGCGACTCCCAGCACGGTTTGACAATTAAACGGATAAGCGGCCAGAAGGTTACAAATTTTTTAACATTATTTTTAGAAATGCTAAAAATATGGGGAAAAAGAGAAGGAGTTGTCTGATTAAAAATTCAATTGAGTCAACAATCAAGAATTATTGCATTATTATATACATAAATTGGGCCACCCAGCTTAGTGGCCAGAATTTATTCTTATTTGTTACCACCGCCGCCGCCGCCGGGACCGCCACCACCACCGGGACCACCGGAACCGCTGCCACCGGAACCACCGCCGCTGCCACCTCCAGAGCCACCGCTTCCTCCACTGCCTCCACCGGCACCCATCCCGCCCGGACCCGAGGCGCCGGCATTCCCGCCGGAGCTCCCGGAGGAACCTGCCTGTAACCCTCTGCCTTCATGGATGGCAGCGGTGAAGCCGCGGGCCAGGTTCTGAGGCTCGGACTGCCGCGCCTGGGTAACAAACGAGTTGTGCAGGGCCTGCATGTCTTCATGGTTGAAGCCTTTGGCCAGGGCTGTGGTGACCATGCCTGTGACGGCCTGGGATGAGACGCCCAGGCGCGAGGCGTCCCTCGCGGTCTGATAACACGCGAGCGCCAGACTGTAGGCCTGGTCGGAGTTCATGGAGCCTGCACGCTGCTGAACCATTTCCGTGATCTTGTCGGCGTCATCTCTGGACAGACCGGCTGCCAGGCCGGCGGCCAGCGTGCGACCAAGGTTTTGCGCACGGCTTTTCTGACTGGTAAGCTGCGCCGCACGCTGAAAGGCGAACGAATCTCGAGACTCGACCGTTTGCATGGCGCTGACGATCAGGGGCGTAGGCACGTTTTTGGCCATGCCTTCGAAGGCCTTGTTAATCAGCGGCTCTACGGGTATACCGCTGTTATGGGCCTCGATCATCAGTGTGTGGGCCATTTGGATCTGGCGTTCGTCAAAGTTGTGCTGCAGCATGGCATGGGTGAGCTTGACCACGCTCGCCGCTTCCAAACCGCTTTTAACCGCCTGCCGGGTGCTGGCCTTGACCGCCGCGGGCGTATTTGCCGGCAAACTGTCGTCTATCGCATCTGCCAGGGCAGCACCCGCAAACAGCAGCACCAGAATCATCGAACCCAGCGCAACCAACCCAACGGTCCGGTATCTAATTTTTAATTTTGGTATCAAATCTTTCATTGCTGAAAGTTCCTTTAAACCTAAAAATTTTAAAATAGGACACGGATTTATACGGAGCTTCATAAATTTTTAACAAATTTTTGGTTTTTCTAAAATGTTGTCGAAGACAATAAATATCCGTGTCATCTGCTTTCATCCGTGTCCCCCTTAAAATTCAGACATTTACTATTCCGGAACATACACACAGTTGCGAGAGCCAAAATCATCCTTTTCGGAAAACTTACAATCGGGCACATACACTGCCCCGTCCACGATGTAAAAATACCGGAATTCAGAACCGGCCGTCACGCTGACCACCCAGCGTGAGTCGTCTGCTTTGCCGGCCAGGTGCGGGCTGTAAGCATCCAGCGAGGAAGCGAACGCCACCCCCTGTGCCCCGGGCGCCCTGAGATAGAAGGTCACCCGGTCTGACTGCCGTTCGTAATAATGGGTTGCGGCGCACCCTTCAAGACCAAAGGCGGCAACCGTCAAAAGCAGAAACAGAATTTTCACGTTCTCATGTTCACGGCCAGAATTGAGTTCTCGCCGCCGAAATCATCCTTTTCGCGAATAGGTATGGTCGGGTCGGGGATCCGTTTATGTCCATCGATGATGTAGCAAAGCCGGTGCTCGCCGGGCGGTACGTCGAGAACCGTCTCCCAGTAACCGCTGCCGGTTCTTTGCATGGGTACAGCTTTCCAGCCAAGAAAGCTGCCGGTGATTTCCACCTCCTTCACATGCGGTTGATACAGGACAAAGCGGTACTTCGTCGGCACGGGCAGTTCCCGCTGTGGCGTTGCGAAAAACATAACCAGCAGGGCGGCCGCCAACCCGGCGGCAAACATGCCGGCCGGGCGCCACAGCGCGATCGAAAACCGGCGTTTTTCACGAAACACGACAGCCGGCACACGGTCGACCACTTCGCCGCGCACCCGCTTTTCCTGGTGCAGCAGATCCACGGCCTCGTCTTTAAAATGCGCATGGACATGTACGGTTTCGACAAACTCGATCTTCTCGTCCAGGTCCAGCTCGTCGTCGATATAGCTGCTTATCAGATAATCCCTCATTTTTCACCTGTATTCATCATTTTTCTCAGTTTCACCCGGGCGCGGTGAACCCGGACCTTGACATTGCTCTCGCTCGTATTGGTTATCCGGGCGATTTCCCGGTAGGAAAGATCCCGACTGACCACCAGCGAAAGAACCTCCCGCTCTTCCGGCTCCAGTTCCTGCAGGGCCGCCAGCACCCGCCGGTAGTCTTCGCGCACCATCAGGTGCGCTTCCGGGTTGGGCTGGGAATGTTCCGGCTCGTCATAAAGTTGGCTATCACGCCCCTGTTTGCGATGCCCGTCGACCACGGCATTACGGGCGATGGCATACAACAAGGCCGGGTTTTGACCCTTTTCACCGTATT
Organism: uncultured delta proteobacterium; assembly: GCA_963769935.1. Taxonomy (GTDB): domain Bacteria; phylum Desulfobacterota; class Desulfobacteria; order Desulfobacterales; family JAFDCJ01; genus JAFDCJ01. Next base: position 165,944 of record CAVYNY010000010.1, read on the forward strand.
TTTCCAGATACCGCGTAAAGCTCTCCTGCAGGATGTCGCTCGAAAGGTGGTAATCCCCGGTGCTCCTCATCAGGTATGCAAAAAGCCGGTCCCGGTGCTTTCTATAAAATTCCCTCAAATTCGCACTCTTCTATTTAAACGAACTACGGGTTAAAAGGTTACAAATTCGATCTTTATTTATACACCCGCTGATAAATTTCACACTCTCTAAAATTCCGCAGGCAGTATTTGACGGCATAGGGTATTTTCATGCTGGTCATGTCGATGCAGTAACAGTTCGGTAGGGGATCATCGAGGATCGGGCACATCTTACCTGCATTGTCAAAACTGTCGAAGGTCTGTCGTGTTAAAACGGCCATGACAAAATGCCCCTCCGGTGCAGAAACCAAAAAGTTACGCCTCTGTATCTAAGCTGCTGCATTCGTAAGGCGGGGAAAGCAGAGCCCGAAATTGCACTCAAAAGCTATAACGTGGAAAGATGCCTGAGGTTACAATTGAGGTTCAGCCGGAAATCACATAAACATAAACCTCCCGCGGACCGTGGGCGCCGTGCACCATGGTGGCTTCGACATCAGCGGTTTTGCTGGGCCCGGAGATAAAGGTCATGCAGTTGGTCAGGCCCTCTTTTTGAAAAGCCGGGTCCCAATTTAACAACGCATATAGCTCTTTGAGGTCGGCGATGATCTGATCAGGTGTGATGACGGCGACGTGAATGGAGGGAACGAGGGACACCGACCGGGCCTGCCCGGGCCGGGTTCGCATAACCAGAGTGGCGGTCTCGGCCATGCAGAAATCAGCAGAAGTAATTCCGATGAAAGAATCGATGACGTTTTTTCGAATTCGCTCTCTTGCCTGGGTCGCAGAAGCTGCGTCTGCCACGGCGTCTTCAAATGCGGCGATGTGCAGCGGCGCATTCTGACCCGCCAGCGCATCCGCCAGATTCAGGCTCTCAAGCAAGGGATGCTGCCACATGACAACCTGTTTTTGATTACCGAACTCCGGGTCCTTTTCTCGAACCAGATCGGCAATGGCGGCGGTGACGGCTGCCCGGTCTTTTAAAACCGTGACCTTGAGGTTGATGGGCGCAGCCATTTCCATCAGCCGGTCGATCAACTGCTGCCTGTCCGCCGCCGAGCGGTGCTTGATTCGATCGAGGATGACAGCAGTTTCATCGGTAAACTGACTGGTGCAAAGATCTTTGGCAGCCCGCCGCTCATCGGGAACATGCCCAAGCGCGGACCGAATCCGGCCGATAAATGCTTGCTGTCCTGAATTGTCCATTTAATTACTCCGCCCCGTAAAATAAACGAATAACTCTCAATTGAGCCTTATTTCCAGCTCAATTGGGCTCAAAGGCCTTTCTTCCACCGCTTGATAAAGCTCTCCCCTGCTACCGGTTGGATATCCCGGTCCTTCGTCCAGCCGCTCATGGGCGGCGGCAGCCGCCGGATCATGCCGTTTTGGGCCGGTAGGATTTTTTGCCCGAGGAACGTCAGCCACATGAAAAAATCATAGACACCGCGGTTGCGAATTATCCACGACCACATCTGAAAGATCATTTTTTCGGCATTGCTGGCCCGGGTTACATTCCAGGCGGGATCGCCATCGGCCAGTTTGGCCCGCAGCGCCAGCAGCATGCGTGGAATGTCGATATTGATCGGACACGCATCCTGGCAGGCTCCACACAGGGTTTCTCCCTGGCACAGGTCTTTAGCCTCGTTGATGCCGGCCAGCAGCGGCATTACCACGGCTCCCACCGGACCTGAGTAGGGATGTCCGTAGGAATGCCCCCCGATTTTCCCGTAGACCGGACAGATATTCAAACAGGCGGCACACCGGATGCAGCACAGCATCTCCCGAAATTCTTTATCCGCCAGGATTCGGCTGCGGCCGTTGTCCAGAATCACCAGGTGAAACTCATCCGGTCCATCTACCTGGTTCGGCTGCCGGGGGCCGCCGACATAGCTTACGTAAGTGCCTATATTCTGAGCTGCGGCTGCCCGGCAAAGCAGTCTTAAAAGAATGTCGTGATCCTCCAGCCTGGCAGCGACGCGTTCCATACCCATTATGGCCACATGAACTTTCGGCATGGTGGAGGACATGCGGATGTTGCCCTCATTGGATACGGTGGCGATGTGGCCGGTTTCCGCACAAGCGATGTTGCAGCCGGAAAACCCGATGTCAGCCTTCAGAAATTTTTTCCGCAAAGATTTTCTGGCAGCGCGGGTTAAACTCGGAGGATCATCGGTATAAGCGATTCCGATTTTGTCGGCAAACAGCCTGCCGATATCGACCCGGGTCTTATGGATGGCCGGTGCAATAATGTGGGATGGCCGTTCACCGGCCAGTTGAATAATGTATTCTCCTAAATCGGTTTCGGCCACGTCGATGCCGTCTTCCTTCAATGCAGAATTGAGCCCGATTTCTTCACTCACCATGGATTTGCCTTTGACTGCCAGCGTTGCCTTGTGCTTGCGGGCAGTTGCCAGACAATAATCCAAAGCGGCCTGGCAGTCCTGGGCAAAAAATACATGGCCGCCATTTTGGCGAACGTTCGCAGCCAGCGTCTCCAGCAAAACATCCAGGTTTGCGATGGCCGCTTCGCGTATCTCATGGGCTTTAAGACGCAGATCCGGCCCTTCCGGCAATTTTCGGTAAGCAATTGCAGTGCCCCGGCCAAAACGGTTTTGAAGATCGGCCAGCGCGCTCTGCAGAACCTTGTTATTCAAAGCTCTTTTGGCTTCCGCAATATAATCTCCGATAAAAATTTCACTCATAGGTTCGTATTCCGAGTTGCGAGTTGCGTGTTATTGTTGCACGCTAATTGTGTCGGGTTTAGGGTTCAGGGTTAAAGGAATTCTATCGATTATAAACAATATCATAGACGGAGCGAAGCGACTTCCACAAATATTCATTTTTCAATTTTCAATTGTAGCCCCGGCTAGGATTTGTGCAATATGCAGGGTCTTGATATCCGATCCCTTGCGGCTGAGCATCCCCTGAATGTTCATCAGGCAGCCCATATCGCAGCCGACCACGGTATCGGCACCGGAGGCAATTATCTTGTTGACCTTATCTTCAGCCATGGCCGCCGATATATCCGCATATTTCACCGAAAACGATCCGCCGAATCCGCAGCATCTATCCGAATCGTAAAGTTCGACAAATTCAGCGCCGGAAACCTTGCGCAGGAGTCTGCGGGGTTGCTCCCGGATACGCAGGCTGCGCAACAGATGACAGGAATCATGATAGGTAATTTTTCCGCCATATTGGGCGCCAAGGTCATCCACCCCCAGGATATCCACCAGATACTCCGTAAGTTCATAGGTCTTGTCAGCCACGTGTCGGGCACGCTGTTGCCAGGGGGCATCGTCCTCGAACAATTCCGCATAGTGGTGCCTTACCATCGTCACGCATGACCCGGAAGGGCAAACGATCGTGTCCGCAGTCTCAAAAATTTCAATGAATCGCTTTGCGGCAATCCTTGCCTCCCGGCGATAGCCGGAATTAAAAGCCGGCTGTCCGCAACAGGTCTGCTGGGTCGGGCACGTCACGCTTATCCCCAGTTTGCGAAAAATATGTACCATGGCTTCACCGACTTCCGGGTAAATTCCATCCACCAGGCATTGAATGAAAAGCGTCACGGTTTTGTTTTCGTCCATAAATGAGTTTCCCCTTAAAACAAGATGTTGGTATGGAATTGAGTATTTACATTGAACTGATTAAAAAATCCAGTGCAAAAAGGTTTGATTGTACGCCAGACTTTCGATAAGTATCCGAATGTGCTAAACTATGGGCAATTTCTTAAGGTTTGCGAAAGGATCCGTATTCTGGCATTAAATTAAGTATCTCGCCTTAGATTTAAGGCGATTTTAACGATCGGAACCATCAAGACGATCATAACGATCACAACGATTCAAACCATCTAATCGATCTAAACGATCTAAGCCAATCGCTATGAGTGAAACACGGGTCGCTCTTTTAGAGCTGATTGAAAAAATTGAAAGGCTGGGGCAGTTCCAGGACCGCATCGATTTTCCCTCAACCGTCCGGGAGATATGGACTGCTTTTCTGGCAGATGTGCGGAATTTAATTGATATTGAAGTTTGTGCCTTGTTTCTGGTTGAGGAAACGACCAATGAATTCATTCTGAAATACAGCGACCCGGCCAGCGAGGCCAAACTTTGTCAACGGGAAATTGATCTTCAAATCGAGTGCGGCATTTTTTCATGGATCATAAACAGAAGGCAGCCGGCGCTGATTCCGGGCCTGGCATTTGACAAAGAAAAATCGATCGTCATGCTGCCGTTATCTACAGTGAAAAGATCCCTGGGGATTGTACTGATCCTCACCCCGATCCAGGAAAGCTCCATTACCCATGAGAACATGAAACTGTTGACGATTCTTACCAAAGAATGTTCCCTGGTAATGGAAAATACCCTGTTGTATGAGCGGTTGCGAAAAAAACATTTGTCGCTGGAAAAGGCCAATAAGGAAATTAAACTTCTATCCCGGACGGATTCTTTGACCGGATGCTACAACCGTGGATACCTCACTGAAGTACTACCCCGCGAAATAACAAGAGCGCTGAGATATAAGCGACCACTGGCACTGGCCATGTGCGATATTGACCACTTTAAAAAAGTAAATGACACCTACGGCCATCAGTGTGGGGATGAAGTTCTTAAGGGATTTGTCCAGAGCATTTTAGAATTGATTCGCGCTGATACCGACTGGCTGGCAAGATACGGCGGGGAAGAATTTCTGCTGGTACTGCCTGAAACAAGCCTTGACAACGCCTTTGGCATGGCTGAAAGACTGCGTAAGCATCTTGCGCAGAAGGTTATTAAAACAGAAGAAGACAATATATCGATTACAGCCAGCTTCGGTGTGACCGGCTTTAATGCTTCACCTGCGCCCGGTGCAATTACCAGTGAAGCCCTGATCGGGACGGTTGACAAATACCTTTATGAGGCCAAGACCCGGGGCCGCAACAGAGTCATCAGCGGTCCTTTTTCAGAACCGGTTTAACGTGTGAAGCCAGGGTTTATTGACTCCCGGCAGACGGGGGTTCGGAAAGCAGGTTTGCCGTTCGCTGCAGCCAAAGGTTAATGAGTTCAGCCGGATTAAATTTCGCCGTCTTGGTTATACGGCTTAGTGGGTTTGGTGCTGGATTTCCGTTCTCCGCACGAACTCATCAAATCCCTCCTGAATGGCCTGCATGATAACCTCAATTTTGAAGGGTTTTGTGAGATGGTTGTCAAAACCGGCTTCTTTTAGCTTGTCGATGTCGTACAATTCAGTGTGCCCGGTTAAGGCAATCACAAACGTTTTGTCATCGGTTTCTCGAATCCTCCGGCAGAATTCGACCCCGTCCATTTCAAGCATGATCAGATCGGTGATGATAACCGGAAACTTATTGCGCTCCAATAAGGAAAAGGCATCTTCGGCGGATTCAACGGCATCCACTTCGTAGCCCAGTTTGGAGAGAAGTTTCTGCATGAGTTCCCGGTGATAATCTTCATCATCCACCACGAGTATTTTCTTTTCCATGGTATGCTCTTCATCTAGATAGGTTTAATACCAGCCATCAGAAGTGTTTCTAAACCCCTAACCTTTCGTTTGAAGTTATAGCAACAACTTCCGACCAGATAATTTGAACCGCCATCAAAAAAGCAAGGTTACAGGCAGGAAAAGTTATAGGACCGGACCATCATTTGTCTCACAACCATCCGTGGGGTACTATAAGACGACACAACTTTAATGTCAATTCAATAAATACCTATTCCAGCAGGTCCTGTTTCAACTTATCTAGGATCTTTTCATCAACGCCGGCCTTATTTACCAAATATTGGGCGGCGGAGCCGTAGGTTTGCCGGATATGACGGATCCCCGCTAAAATGGCTTTTTGGGGGGCGGTGAAATAAGGAGCCACCTGCTTCGGGTCGACGCCATAGGATCGGATTTGATCATAAATTTTTTCCAGTACAGGGGCAATATAAAGGTTGGAAAGACCGTGATCCTCGATCACAGTTTTTTCAGGCACACCTAATGCCAGCAAAATAAGCGCCGCACCTATCCCGGCCCTGTCTTTGCCGCCGGTGCAATGAAACACCATCGGCCGTTTCGAACTATCGGCCAGGTTATTGAATAATGTCGACCAAACGGGCCCAAAATTATCGATATTCTTAATATAGCCTTTGATCATAAATTCTTCGGTCATCCACTCGATATCACCTTTTCTGATTCGCTCAAAGCTGTCGGCCGGATCAAATTCGCCATGCTTGATTGGTAAATGCAGGTAGCAGCCGGGAGCGGATTGCGGCAAACGATCAGGCGACTTTTGGACCTCCGCCGAAGTGCGAAAATCACAGATCAGCTGAATTCCCATGCGTCGCACATATTCGACGTCACGATCCGTGAGCCGGCCCAGGTTGTCCGAACGAAACACCTGACCCCACTTCACCCGGTGCCGGTCGACCGTCTCATAGCCGCCCAGATCTCTGAAATTAACCGAACCTTGCAGGGGTACCCGGCGTTCACTGATGATTATTTTCGAACCGCGATCCGGTGCAACCTCGAAATAATACCGCGTATCCGGGTCAAGCCCGCAAATTTGGACGGACGATTTGCCCTGCAAGATTGCTGCAGGATGTTGACGGTCGATATGATCCGGAGAATCACCCGCAAAAACGGCGACCTCCCGGGGTTTTTCACTGAAGGTCCATGATATTTCAACCGCATCGTCACCGGTTCGTATAAGTGCAACGTTTTTCAGCCGGGTTTCATTTACTTTGATGGTCATTTTTTTTCAAGCTTGACAGCGATGGCATACCGCCCGGGGCCCACAAAAACCAGACCCAAAAACACGGCCGCCAGGCCGGCCGACCACAACATCAGGGTCTTATAGCCGATGCTGAAATAATTAAAAAAATACAGACCGAACAGCACGAACAAGACAAGGCAGGCGATTCGAAAAAAATAACCGAATAGCAAACTGACCCCGCCCAACGCTGCCAAAAGCAAAAAGACAAGGCCTAATAATGTCTGGGGCACGCCAATGTTGATAAAATTTAAAGTCCTCCCGACGCTTTGCCAGGCTGCGTCACCTGCAATCAGCGTCGGCAGCGAATGAACCAGAAGGGCCGCCGCCAGGCCCAGGCGCATGATTAACAGACCGGAATTATTTTTTTGCTCCTGCGAACCGAACATACATTTTATCTCCCGTACAAATGGTGAACCCAATATTGCAAGGATGAAATTTCTAATTACCCCAATACTGATGGAAAAGCGAGCGTCCGTCTAGAACTATTCAACTTTTTCTACTAATTTAAATCCCACTTTTCAATAAGAATTCTGGCAGAAAAAAGTAGAAAATAGAAAGTTAGTGTATAAAGAATTGTCCGCAAGCTGATAAGGGTAATATCCCCTCTCGATGCGGTGCCAGGCGCAAGGATAGGGGTGCAAGGAAAAGATCCATTAACGAACGTAATTGGACTCTGGGAACTTCGAAAACGTCCATTTCGAAAATCGCAGCTGTTGACGGATCGGAATTATCGGACTATGCTCGTTCTGAAATTTAAACCCTTGAACGAAAGAAGGATTGTATATTCAGACACAGAGTTATGCCAATGTAATTATTACGGTAAATGATGAAATGTCTGCTTCAGGGGATAACGGCGCAATTTAACATTATGCTGTGACGGGATAGGGGTAAAGGCAAATTATGGAAGAATTTTGGCACTGGTGGCAGCATTTACCGCAACATATTAGCCCCGTCATTTTTCAAATCGGATCCTTTAAGCTCCAGTATTACGGTCTGATGTATATTGTGGCCTTTGCCATCACATATTTTCTGGTGTTCTATCGGATCAAGCACGAAGACCGGTTTGAAATGACCACCGATCAGGTAAAGGACGCGATCACCTACCTGATTATCGGCCTGATCATCGGTGCTCGCCTGGGTTACGTGCTTTTTTACAATCTATCCTATTACCTCAGACATCCGCTTGAAATCATCTTGCCCTTTTCGTTTTCAAACGGATTCACCTTTACCGGCATTTCCGGTATGTCATATCACGGCGGGCTGATCGGCGCGACCCTGGCCGGCTGGCTCTATGTTCGCAAAGCAAAATTGAACTGGTGGAACGCTGTGGATTTATTTGTGCCCGCGATTCCTCTGGGATACACCTTTGGACGGTTGGGAAATTTTATCAACGGCGAGTTGTACGGCCGGGTCACGACATCCCCCATCGGCATGTACTTTCCCCTGGCTCCCACCAAAGAATTGAGACATCCTTCCCAACTGTACGAATCTTTTTTTGAGGGCATTTTCTTATTTGCAGTATTGTGGAGCATCCGCAAGCTAAAAACACCCCAAGGCGCTATGTTAGCGTTTTATCTCATCGGCTACGGCATTATCCGGTTCTGCATCGAATTCTTCCGCCAACCCGACGCTCAGCTCGGGTTCGTTTTTCTCTCCTTTTCCATGGGTCAAATCCTGTGTGCGCTGATGGTTGCCGCCGGGGTTGGTTTGTATTTCTATTTAAAGAGCCGAGATAAAGCTTAAATGAACCATAAAATGCGCAGCATAAAATAATTAATCCGCTACACCTTCGCTCAACCAACTGCCCTCATTATTCAAAGAGAAATATGCAACCCTGAAAGTCCTATTTTTGAGGGCGGATTAATTCGGATTAATTATGCGAACAACAACTTAAACGCGATGGCAACCAGTATGAAACCCCCGATGGTTTCCATCCGCTTGGCGAATCGTTGCGACAAACGGTTGCCGATTTTCATGGCCAGCCAGGTCATGGCGGCGGCCGTAATGCCGATGCATACGGCTACCATAAATAAGTTCTGATTTAAAACGCCCAGGCTGAAGCCGACTCCCAGGGCATCGATGCTGGTGGCCACGGACAGCATCACCAGGCTGAATCCCTTGGTCGGATCGGCACACTCGGTCTCTTCTTCAGGGGCCAAAAAACCTTCACGCACCATCCGGCCGCCGATAAACATCAGCAGGCCGAAGGCGATCCAGGGACCCAGGGTTTTCGTCCAGACCAGGATATGGTGGCCCGCCAGCCAGCCGATCAGCGGCATCATGAACTGAAATAAACCGAAGTGAAACGACAACCGAAAGATTTGTCTTGGCGCACAGAACCGGCATCCAACCCCCAAACCCACTGCAAACGCATCACAGCCGAGGGCCACGGCAATTAGACCTATTTCAACAATATTAAAACTCAACTGGCATTTTCCGGTAATGGGGTTTATTTGGTTCCCGGGAACAGTGCTCCGCCGTCCGTTTGCGGGGTTTTTGGGCCTGAAAATGATTGATAAATTAAACACTCAAATGCGAATTATCAAGTAATTCATGTTGCCAATAGATCGGGCCTGCGGGACAGTACCCGTTTGCGGAAAGAAGCGGAAAGTAATTTGAGAGTGATGGCGGAAAATTTAATCTAACCGGTATCCATTATTCATTCTGATCGATTTCACAGGCCGTGCCGCATTGACTTGCTTCATCGCACCGTTCCCACTGGAGGGTGGTGTGCTCGATACCGAACCGTTCATGCAGTTCGTTGCCGGCTTTTTCGAGCAGCACATCGTCGTCGGCAGGATTCGGTTTCACCAGGTGGGCGGTCAGTGCCGTTTCGGTGGTACTCATCGCCCAGACGTGCAGGTCATGAACGCCCATGACGCCGGGCAGACCGGCCAGGTAAGCTTTGACAGCTTCCGGATCAATGCCTTCCGGCACAGCGTCCAACACCAGGTTAAACGAGTCGCGCAGGAGTCCCCAGGTTCCGATCACGATAATTACGGTGATCAGCAGGCTGACCGCCGGATCAATCCAAAACCAACCGGTGGCAACAATGACGGCGCCGGCCGCAACAACACCCGCCGAGATGCCTGCATCGGCTGCCATGTGCAGAAAAGCGGCCCGAATATTCAAATCGCTTTTGCGGCCGGATAAAAATAAAAGCGCAGTCACCGTATTTATCACCACTCCGACCGCAGCCACAATAATGATCGTTTTCCCCGCCCTCGGAGAGGGATCGTTAAAGCTCAGAATCGCTTCCCAGGCGATACCACCCATTACCATCAGCAGGATAAGGGCATTCATAAGCGCCGTCAGAATCGAAGACTTACGCCAGCCATAGGTGAAACGCTTGGTCGGTTTACGCTGTGCGAGATAATTGCCGCCCCATGCCAGTGCCAATCCGAGGACATCGCTTAGATTATGGCCGGCATCGGCCAGCAATGCCAGGGAACCGACCAGAAAACCAAAGGTCGCTTCGACCGCGATATAGCCTAAATTAAGGGCTACTCCAAATGCAAAAGCGCGGTTATAGTCAGCCGGGCCGTGGTGATGATGGTATGCCATAACACTTATCTTCCCGGCTCCGTAACTACCGTTATATTACGAAAATATCAAGCGCCTTTGCTCAACGAAGCCACGGAATTTTCTACTAAATAATTTCGCATCATTCCCATATCTCCATGCTCCAGATTGTGGCAGTGATAGAGGAATAAACCCGGATAATCGCCAAACCTCACCAGCAAGCGGATGCTCTCACCGGGCATGAGCAGCACGGTATCTTTCCAGCCTTCATCGACATAGCCTTCATGCATGACACCCCGGCGTTCCAGAACCTGAAACTGCCTACCGTGCAGATGGATCGGATGGGGCATATTCATCATACCCATCATGCCCATGCCCCCGCCTTCATTGATGAAATCCCAGACCTCCAGGCTGTTCATTCGGACCCTTTCATCTTCGGCCACCGCTTCCATTTGAAACGTTCTGCCGTTGATGGTCCAAACCATGCGGCGCGGGACAAGATAAAATTTTTTGGGATTGGTCGGATTGAGGGCATCTGCGATCCTGTAACGGTTGATGACGGTAAGTCGTTGCGGCAGACCGAGATTCTCTTTTTCAGAACGGTTCACTCTCACCGTGAAAACCGGAAACCCGGCGCCGTTCGGCAGAGTTGCAGCAGAGCCCATCATGCCGCCGCCCATTCTGCCCCCGGCCATCGGGCCGGCATCAAAAGGCAGGCTCAAAAGGGCCGTTTCAGAACCCACCGGGTATTTGCTGAAATCGGCCCACAGCTCCAGCCTTTCTCCCGGCGCCAGCATCACATAGCGCCGGTAAACCGGTTTTTCCAGCAATCCGCCGTCCGTGCCAATCACCGTCAGAGGGCTGCCGTTCTGCCAGGCCAGCCTGTAAATTCTGGAGTTGGAACCGTTTAAAAGGCGCAATCGGTATACACGCGTAGCCACCGGCAGGCTAAAGTCCGGCTGCCCGTTGACCATAATCCAGTCTCCCAGAAATCCGGTCATCCGTTCCATGGGCTGCCCGGAAAGGTATATCAACTGGTTGTCGTTGCCAAAGGCCCGATCCTGCAAGATCAGAGGGATGTCGTATTCTCCGGTCGGCAAACCGGCCGCTTTTTCTTCGTCGTCTGAGACCAGAAAAAGACCGGCCAGCCCGCCGTATACCTGGGGGCCGGTGCGACCGTGGGGATGAGGATGATACCAGTATGTGCCGGCACGATTGCGAACCTCGAATTCATAAATATAGGTTTCACCTCGAGGGATAACAAAACGCGGATGGCCGTCCATTACAGCCGGCACATGCAATCCATGCCAGTGGATAATGGATTCATCGGGGATGTCGTTGGTAAAACGGATACGAACTTTCTGCCCGGTGTGCGTCCGAATGATGGGCCCCAGATAACTTCTTGCAAGATGGGTCAACCCTGCCGAGTCTCCCTTTAAAAGTTGCGCCTCGTAACGCCATACACCGGTAGGGTTGCCCGGAAGGATGGGAATATCAGCCGGAGTTGCTTTTAGAACAATATCCAGATCAGGGACAAAATTTGCCCCCGGCTTTGATGCGGCATCAACCCTTGAATCGGTAAAGAGCGAAGTTATGCCCCCCGTTAAAAGGCCTGCCGCGCCGGCGCCGGTGAACTTTAAAAATTGCCGTCGACTAATCATGTTCATCCCTTCTATTGTCAATTCTCTCTTCAAATGCGGAACACGGATTTAGACGGATCCGGGCAGATTTAATAGTACTGGAGATTCATTTTTGTGAAAGCAAGAAAAATATTTGCTTTTTCTGCGATCACCCGTCTTCTATTTCATCAAATCCGATTTCATTGTTTCGAATTCAGTTTTATTGATCTCGCCGCGGGCATAGCGCTCCTTGAGAATTTCAAGAGCGCGGTTGCCGCCGGTGCTGCCGGTTTGACCGCGGTTGGTGGACTGAATCAGCCATTTGATGACAAACACCAGTCCCACCAGAATAAAAATCCAAAATATGATCATAAAAATACCTCCAAACCATCCGACACCCCATCCACCCATCATTCCCGGGCCCATTTGCCAGCCCTGATTATTACCCCATTGGGCCAGGGCCGGGTCGGAAGAAAAAAAGGCTATAAACGCAAGCGCAGCCATCAGAATTTTTACCTGCACTATTTTACCGGGATTCATGTTAATTCTCCTTATTCACCGTGGGATTTTTTTCTGCCGGCGCATTCCGGGTGTCATGGTATTGCTGGTAGTCATTGCGGTTCATCATACCAGGTCCACTGCCCCGGCCGCCACCAGGACCCATCGGGCCGGGTCCCCAACCGTAGCCGCCCCAGGGCCGATTCCAGGCCCCATATCCACCAGGGCCCATCATATTGGGGGACATCATGCCCGGACCCATGCCGTAGCCGCCCCAGGAGCGATTCCTGGCCCCATATCCACCGGGGCCCATCATATTGGGGGACATCATGCCCGGACCCATGCCGTAACCCCCGCCGGGTCCGCTGAGCGGACAGTCGGGTCGGTCCCAGCCGCCATAGCCCCCCGACCCCATCATGTCATGGTGCATCATGCCGTAACCCATCATCCCGAAACCCATCGGACCGCCCCGGCCGGCATCAGGGTCGATCTTTTGGACCCGCAGAAAATGTTCCAGGCGCTTTTGCGCCAGCTGGGCCATAAGATCGGATATTTGCTGCTGCACGGCCGCCGCTGCCGCCGCGTCCGGGTTTTGCTTGGCCAATTCACTGGCCAGCTCGAGCTGTTTCTGGTAAATTTGCTGCCGCAGATCTTTGGTCGCTTCCCAGAATGCATTGCGCTCTTCGTCCAGATTCCGGATCTGATCTTCACTTAAATCACCGAACATGCCATAGCCGGCCCCGCCATAGCTCCGCAGATGACGCCCTTGACCGTAATGCATCCTTGCCGGATAATCATATCCTTTACCCATCTGGGCAAAGGCGAGGGGTCCCGAACCCAGGAAAAAAATTGCAGCCAGCAAAATAAATGTGTTTTTTGAGCTAATATTCATTGAATCTCTCCTTGGTTGAAGATGAAGTTATGACATGCAAATGGTAATCATCGTTCGATACTTTGTAACTTTTGTATTTCAAATCTCATGCCAGAAGCAGATCGAAAATCCGGTGGCCAACTTAATGAGCTGAAAACAAAGGGGAATAATTTAAAAATACATGAAAGATTTTTGATGGCGGGCGTTTTGCTTTCTGCCTGCAATCAAAAGTGTGTAAAAAATATGCAGCCTGTTGCCTTCCATTTGCCATTACCCGGGTAAAAAGTAACCAGTTGCGAAGAGTTGCCTCCTTGACTTCTCCCATATCCGAGCTATTGTTTTTTTAAAGCGGTACCAACTAACATTGCCGCTAAAACTTCAAATCGCCGGCGCCGGTCAGTCCGCCTGCTTAACCGGAAAAATTGTTGCAACGGAGGCACTGCAGTGAAAATAAAGCTGAACGGAATCAATGCGCTCTACCCCACCCCCACCGTACTGATCGGAGCGGTGGTAGACGGCAAACCCAACTATATCACCATTGCTCACATCGGGATCGTTAACCACGCCAGGCCCTATCTGATTTCTATAAGCTCGGCCAAAGCACATTACACAAATTCCGGAATCAAGGAAAATAAGGCCTTCAGTGTGAACATTCCATCGGAAAATCTGGTTGTCGAAACCGATTATGCCGGTCTTGTCAGCGGCAAAAATACGGATAAATCCAATTTGTTTGAAGTTTTTTACGGTGAACTAGAAAATGCTCCCCTGATCAAGGCGTGTCCGATCAATATGGAATGCCGGCTTTACGATATATATGACACCGCCACCCATGACCTTTTCATCGGTGAAATCGTAGAAACCCATGCCGACGAATCCGTACTCACCGATGGGAAAATCGACCTGGCTAAACTCAAGCCGCTTTTGTTTGACATGAGCAGCATCAAGTACTGGTCGGTGGGCAAGGTGGTGGCCGACTGCTGGAAGGTCGGCAAGCAGCTTAAGCGAGGGTAGGTTCAGGGTTCAAAGGTTAAAGGGCTACAAGGTTAAACGTTCAAGGTTTGACCAATCGGCAACCTCACATCAGTAGTTGTTATGAATTATGCATAAAGACATAAATCATCGTTCATAGATATACAGCGTTTTGTTTATTCGACCCTGTATGGGAGATTAAAAACCAACCATAAAAAAATGCGAAGCATTAAATAATTAATCCGCCGGAGCTTCGATTTAACAACTATCTTCAGTTTTCAAGAAACATATTACAACTCTGACTATACTGTTTTTCTGGGCGGATTAATTAGGAGACAAACCATGAAAATTGCAGTCATTGGAATTGGCAATGTGGGCGGAACCCTCGGGCCCGCCTGGGCAAAAGCCGGGCATGAAGTCATATTCGGCGTTCGTGACCCGGACAGCGCAAAAGTAAAAACGCTGCTGGAAAAGACTGGACACAAAGCGCGGGCGACCACCGTGGCGGAAGCTGCCGCCGCTGCCGACATTATCGTATTTGCCACCCCCTGGTCGGCGACTCAGGAAGCCATTAAGGCTGCCGGCAACCTGGCAGGCAAACTCGTGGTTGATTGTACCAATCCCATCGCGCCGGATCTCAAGGGACTCTCCATTGGTACGACGACGTCGGCGGGTGAACAGGTCGCCCGGTGGGCTGAAAGCGCGAAGGTGGTCAAAGCATTCAATACAACGGGATCAGGCAACATGGCCGCCCCCCGATATGGATCACAAGCGGTGACCATGTTCATTTGCGGCGACGATCCCGAAGCCCGCAAAGCAGTAGCTCAATTGGCCAAAGATGTGGGGTTTGACCCCTGCATCACCGGTCCGCTCTATCATGCCCGTTATTTGGAACCCCTGGCGATGCTCTGGGTGGACATGGCGTATCTCCAGGGCCGCGGACCCCAGTTTGCCTATAAAATCTTAAGCCGCTGACCCAAATTAAATAGTTCTATTTATCGCAGCGTCGATCATTTAAAAAAGGGAGATAATTTTCACAAAATCAGTCAACTACTTCTTTAAATAATGAACCGTGGGGCATCCACCTCTCCGGTTGACTGTATCCGGCAATTCGGATATACGACCTTAGGACAGCATTCTTACCAGGATTTCGCACCGCTGCCGGCTTATAAGCACTGTAATATGCCAAAAAATATGCTGCTTGAATGCAAGGACATAAGTTTTAAGTATCCCGGCTCGACCGCTGAAGTTTTCAAGAATATGAGCTATCGCATCTCGGGTCCCGGTTTTCATGCCTTATTCGGCCCCTCGGGGGTGGGTAAAACCACCCTCGCAAAAATGATGACCGGCGAAATAAACGGCTTCAGCGGCCATATTTCAATGCACGAAATACGTCGCGTCTTATATACCTACAATCTTGAGAGAATCCCGGGTTGGTCCACGGTTCGCGAACACCTGGAAA
The DNA here is from genome assembly GCA_963769935.1 of uncultured delta proteobacterium. Classification (GTDB taxonomy): domain Bacteria; phylum Desulfobacterota; class Desulfobacteria; order Desulfobacterales; family JAFDCJ01; genus JAFDCJ01. Next base: position 181,711 of record CAVYNY010000010.1, read on the forward strand.
CTACCACGCCTGCATCCAATAAAGAAAAAATCAGCCAACTGGTGAGCTCCTTCGGCATGGAAGGTTGTATTAACTCGCGGTTTTCACAGCTTTCCCTGGGTCAGCAGAATCGTATCAACCTGGCCCGCTACCTTTTACAGGAATTCGACCTTCTGGTCATGGACGAAAGCCTGGCTAATGTCGATGAAGTCACCAAAGAAAACATTATCCTGATGATGAAAGCCGTTTTCCCCGAACGGTGTTTTCTGTACATTTCACACAACGTGGCGGAAGTGGCCAAATTCTGTAAACAGATCCTTGTACTGCGCTCGCAGCATAAAAGTCCTCAAACCCTGTCAATTATAGGTCAGGACCATTCCAACACCAAAGCCCTTGTAAGGAGAGACCTTGAGCACACCATGCTGGAGATCGTGAATGCTTTCTAGACGTATTTATCAATTCTTTATCATTTATTTTCTAGGCATTACGGTTCTATTTCTGATCAAATACGTTTTAAATCTCTCCGACTATGTCATCCCCAGCCCCCTGGAAATATGGCAAACCAGCCGCCATGTTTTCATCCGCTATTTGATCAATGTCATCGATACGCTGTCGGTTGCAGTTCTCGGTCATATATTATCGGTCTGTCTGGCGACGATTGTCGGAATCATTGGACGTTTGACGATCTGGGTCGGCTCTTTGATCCGGGTCGCAGCCTATAATATCCAGGCCTATCCCATAGTTGCCGTTGCGCCGATCATATTTATACTGCTGGGAGACGGTCTATCATCGCGGCTGCTGATCACCGTCATGATTTGCTACTTTCCGCTGCTGCTTTCATTCATAGGCATTTTATCCGAGCCCGTTGCCGAGATCGAACATTTTTATGAAGCTACCATGCGGATGAACTGGCGCCTGCGGGTAAAAATCCGTGCATTTGAAAACATCGGCAAAATTGCCACGGTAATTGTGGGAAGCGGAACCCTGGCAATCGTTGGCACCATTGTATCGGAATTTATCGCGGCGACCGACGGCATCGGCCACACTATCCGCATCGCTCTTTACCAGAGCGATCTGGCAAAAATCCTCGTAGCGCTTTTTTTGATTGGAATATGCACCTCATTGTATCTGGTCTGCCTCGAATGGCTGGGGCTGGTAGTCCAAAAAAGGCTGCAAAGCACTTAATTATTTTCGGCACGATGCAAAAAAAGGAGATTGCTTTATGAAAGGAAAACTTCAGACAGCATTCCTTATAATAGGAGCGTTGACCTGTCTTCTTATGCTCAGCGCCTGCGGTGAAAAGGAGCAGGCTCCGGAGGAAGTGGCTTACCGGCTCAAATGGCTGTATAACATCAGCGTCGTAGGCGATTTATGGGCCGACGACCATGGAAATTTCGCCCGCAACGGTCTCAAGGTTGCCGTGAAGCCGGGCGGTCCTGAAAAAGACGCGATCAAGGAGCTGGAAATTGGTCATGCCCAATTCGGGGTGGCATCGGCCGATCAGGTCATTCGGGCAGTTTCCAAAGGCTCGCCGATTGTGGTGCTGGCTCAGCTTTTTCAGATCAATCCGCTGCACTGGATCTACCGGCCGGATCGAACACCGCTGAGAACCCCGCAGGATCTGAAAGGCAAAACCATTGGCATAACCTACGGCGGCAACGACGAAACCATCATGCGGGCGCTGCTGGCCAAATACAATATCAAAGCAGATGAAGTAAAACTTTTCAGCGTGCGCTACGATTATACCCCGTTTTACGAGGGAAAAGTCGATCTGTGGCCCCTGTACCGCAATGCCCAGGCGCCCATCATCGGTGAAAAGCTGCTTAAAGCGGGTGAAAAGTTCGACCTGTTGAGTCCCGCCAAATTGGGTATCAATTTTGTCGCCAATTCTGTTGTGACGACTCAAAAGATGCTGGAAGAACGCCCGGAGACCGTCCGGCGTTTTATGAAGGCGCTGCTGGAAGCCTGGCGCGAAGCGTTGAATCCTGCCAATGCAGACAAGGCCATTGCAACGGTTATGAAGTATGACCCTGAAACCCCGGAAGAGATCGTGCGCAAACAGCTGCCGGCCACCCGGGTTCTGATGCTGCCTGAACCGAATTCCGAATTCGGCAAGATCGACGTGGCGGCCTGGAAACAGACCGAAGAAATCATGCTGGCCCAAAAGCTGATCGAGGCTCCCGTTCATATCGAAGAGCGGTTGAAGCCGATGGTCGACAAATGAACGCTTTGCTCGCGTCGCGGAATGCTTATGAAGCAGTTTGGAACAGGGCTAAAACAAATTCTGATCATTTATAAATCCGAAATTCGAAGCACCAAATTCGAAACAAATTCAAATGGCTTAAATACCAATGACAAAAACACACATTCGAAACCCAGTTTGATATGCTATAATGATGTTGGCTTAACACCAAAATTTTATCAGAAAACTATTTATCTTCTAATTTAGCGCTTTTTGCTCAATTAGAAGGGAGAACTGCCATGACGGATGGTGAGTTTAAAAAGGTAGCGCGAACGGACAAGCCGCTTTACGGTCCACGCAAGCTGCTGCTTTGCGGTTTTGCGGTCGACGCCCAGTCCAAATTTATTGCGCTGCTTGATATGATCGGTTTACCGGAACTTCCGCTCGTGTGGGTAACCGAAGATCAAGCCAATCTCAGACTGGGAGAACTTGTCAGGCTCGATGACGGCACGGGTAATGGCCTTTCCTCCCAGCTGCCGCGGGCCATCATCATGTGTGGAATCACTCAAAAAGAGCTGCATTTGCTCATGTCCGGGTGTCGACAGGCCGGAATGAAGCAGCCCCTGTGGGCGACGCTGACCCCCACTTCAGAAACCTGGACCATTCAAAATCTGCTGCAGGAACTTGCCGCAGAACACCGGGCGATGCAGAAAGAAAAAAGATAAGACCGCCGATGTAAAAATCGCCGATGTACCAATCAGTGTTTGTAAAGCAAAGCCATGTTTTCAGATCCTGACCCCGCGGCTCAGCCGTTTCTCAGATGGGAGAACCTGCCTTGGATCGGAAGTGAGGATGCCCGGGTTGATGGACCCGGTTCTTCCCGGCGGGCTGCAGGCAACGATTCTTTTGACGCCGGCCACTTTGGCCGGGACCACCGACATGACCGCCGAGGTCAGGCAGTCATCCCGGTTTCCTTAAGAAAGAAATATCCGAAGCTAAATAAGTTCTTTGTATCACCGGATAGTGTCAGGATTTTATAAACCAGCTCACCGGTCTTCTGAGGCTTACCGGCTCCGGGTAGCGCTTCAGATAGCCCACTCTCAGGACAAACTGGGGAATCAAATCCTTCTGGTGGTCGGCGGCAATCTGCCTCAAGCCGGCTTCTTCTTCCAGGTATTGGGTCATGGGCTGAAGCGCGATGTTGCGCTCGCGTGCCAGCAGGGCCATGCTTTCAAACCGTCTGCCGGTCTCAATCAAATCCGCTGCCGTTCGGCCTTCACTGGTGATGACAATCCAGCCGCCGCCCTGCCGGGCGAGTTCGGCGGTATGGTCGACACCCTGCTTGCGAAAACTCGGCTTCATGAAATCTTCGGGTTTGACAAAATGCCTGACAAACCAGCCTTTGAAGCCACGGATCTCCATGCCTTCGACGGTCAGGCCGTCACGGTAGCGCTCGGCCTTACGGCTGCTGAGGCGCAGCCATTGGACCAGTTCATGCTGGGCGTCATCCCGTTGAGACTGCCGCCGGAAATTTTCAATGGCACCTTCCGCGATGCAATCGGCATGCTCGGTTCCCCTCGGAAAATAAAAAATACGCCCGTTGAACGGCTTCGACAGCATCTGCAGGTCATCTTTTTTGATTTCATCCGGCAGGTAGCCGTGTTTGACGGTCATGCGTCCGGTGATGCGCTGCAGCGGATAGTCGACCGGTTTGGCCTGGCTCAAAGAAACCTTGAGAATATCCTGTTCAAAAGGATCCGCGGCAAGAAGCTCCATCTCAGCCTTTAAGCCGAACTTGCCGGCAGCCAGGGCCAGATTTTCGGCAAAAGCGCCGATGGAAAGCAGGGCTTCCCGGTTGTGCGGGTCTACCGCCGGCAGCCGGCGCAGGGGATCGAGTCCGATGATCCATTCGTTTTGATCTAAAACCCTCACATACCATGGCTGGGAATTGTGACCGCTGGGAGCCAGTGAGGCATAATATAAAACGGCAATCCGAACCTTATCCAGCCCCTGGTGGGGTTGTTCGGCAGGGTCGGGTCCCGGCAATTCATTCCGGCTGACGCCCGGACAGGCCGCAATAAAAGAACCGGCGCCTGCCAGCAGTGATCCGGCCGCCAGGGTTTTCTTCAAAAAACTTCTGCGATTTAATTTCATAGCAAAACTCCTGTTGATAGCGTTGAATGCTTGATTAGTTGATTAGTTATAAAGATGGAGCGTAGCGACGCCTCAATTTTAGGCAATTTAGGCATTTTCTATTTATTATCTGCATAAGTATTGAAATCTGCTTATCCGCGATTTCAGGACAACATAAGTAGAAGTCACTTTACGGTGACATTTAGGGCAAAAAAAACGCCCTTATCGAACAGCTTCAGCCAACAGACCCTCAATAATTGTGTCAATCGCCCTCTCCAATCTCCGCCAGCCGGCTTCGGATTGCAGGTCGACCCCGTTGTAAAGATGGATCTGGCGCGCGCGGGTGACCAGGTAGCTGACACCGGCCCCGATAATGGCACCCACCGCCGCAATATCGGGGCCGGTGTTCATGGCAGGGAAAAACATGTCGAAAAAATTCATCATGGTATTTTCACGAATCGTTTCCAGTTCGGCTGTCAGCTTGTTGCGTTCAACCATTTCCCAGGCCAGGATCTCCTGGGTTAGCGGCCGGCTTCGGATCGCCTGAATGAAGTTTTTTCCCAGCCTGGACAATTGCTCGGCCAGAGGCAAGCGGCCATAGGCTTCAATATCGCCGCCGGCAAGCTCCTTGATAGAGGGCCAAAAATTGCCCTCCCGTCCAAAGGCGCCCATGAGCTCCGACAATCCGCCGAAATACCGGTAGATCAAGACCTTGTCGACGCCGGCTTCCCGGGCGACGGCATTGACCCCCAGACCCTTGAAACCTTCACGGGCCAGCAGCGAGCCGACCGCACCGATCAACCGGGCCCGGGTCGCTTCCCGGTCCCGGGGTATTGCTCCGGAAAGTTTTATGTTTTTGCCGATGTTTTTTTTCATGGTCCTTTAGCAGGGCGATTTTAGATGCCAATTATCACCAGTTGGTGACATTGTCAATTGCAAATTTTCGAATCCGCCCCCCAAAAGAAAGAAGGAGGAGAGCCAAACTATAATCGAGGGTCGTTCGTTCTTTTGATTTTGACAGCCGGACAAAAGATTGGTAGACACTCTTGAAACACCAATATTGAAAACGAGCTAATCCCGCTTCCAGCGGGACTTAACTGCCTGAAATTGGGGAGGTTTCTAAATGGAAGTCTATACCAGAGTTGAAAACCTGACCTGGAAGCCGCACCCGCTGGCCGAGGGTGTTTACATAAAGCCATTGGTCACCAAGAAAGCTGATGGATTGAATGTCAGCTGTATCCTGGTCAAAATTCCGGTCGGCGTCGACATCCCCGAGCATGTCCATGCTGAGCAAGTCGACATACTCTATCCCTTAGGCGGAAATGCTGAAATGTACGTGGAAGGGACCGGAACGTTTAAGCTGGCACCGGGAATGGTTGTTCGCGTTCCCATTGGTGTAAGGCACAAAATTTTCAATGTCACGGAAGAAGTTCTGATTTACGATGTATTTCACCCGGCAACCATTTAAAGATAACGCGCTGCCGGCCGCACGGCATGAGGGACCTGCACCGAAATGACTAAAATTGAGAACACCGTCGCTGTCGTTACCGGGGGAACCCGTGGGATCGGATTGGCCATAGCTCGAATGGTTGGTAACAAACAAGTTCTCGGTGGCCATCACCTACAAAGGCGATGCCGCCGCTGCGGAAAGTGCGCAGCGGCACCTTGAAGGTTTCCTGGCAGACGGACAGCGGATTCTTCTGCTGAGAGGCGATGCCGGCGATCCGGAGGTTGTCGCCGCGCACCAGCATACCGTTCGCAGCGAATTGGGGCCGATCGGCGTGCTTGTCAACAACGCCGGCATCATGCCGGCCCGGAATTTCGAGCAGATCAGCATCCCGGATTGGGATGAGACCATCCGGGTCAATTTGAGCAGTGCCTTTTACTGGAGCCGGCAGGTGATTGCAGACATGAAGGCGATGCAGTTCGGCCGCATCATAAATATCTCATCCCTGGCGGCGCGCGGAGGCGGCGTTGTCGGTCCGCACTATGCCGCATCCAAGGCCGGCATGCTGGGGCTTACCCGTTATGCCGCCAAAGATCTGGGTCCCTACGGGATCACGGTCAATGCCATCGCACCGGCCTTTATCGAGGATGCCGGAATCTTTTCAGACTGGCCGGACGAAAAGAAGGCCGCTCTGAAACAGAAGATTTTTGTTCCCCGGCTTGGAAATGCCGGCGATGTGGTTCGAGCATGCGAGTACCTGCTGGCATCCCCATATGTCACCGGCGTGACCTTGGATGTCAACGGGGGCGCATTCATGATTTGATCAGTCTTGAAGGCACGGATAAACACTGGTTGAATGAAAGGGGTAATTTTTCAGTAGGAGAATAACCATGATTAAAGGAATCGGTCATCTGGGTATTGTTGTAAAAAATATTGAAAACAGCTTGAATGCCCTGTCACAGATTATCGACTTTGAAAGCCCCGCAATTAAGGAATTTCCGGAAAAGAAAATGCGATGTGCGGTGGTGAAAATGAACGGCATCGCGCTCGAGTTCCTGCAGGACGACAGCGACGACGGATTTCTGGGAAACTATCGTCGAGCCAGGGGGGATTCTATTCATCATTTTTGTTTGTTGTCCGACAATATGGAAGATGATGTCGAAGCCCTGAAAAATAAAGGGGTAGAGATGATGGACCCAAAACCCCGCACGGGGCTGCGGGGAAAAAAAATCGCGATGACACTGCCCGGTGCCTTAAACGGCATCACCATCGAAATCTCGGAACCGTAAGCCCCGTAAACATTTTCTCACCGATAAAATTAAGGAGAACATCATGGCCGAGCAACCCCAAGATCATGTTCTTGGATTTTATTTGAACCGGAAATCCCCGTCAATTACTAAGGCCGAAGGTATCTACCTGTTTGACGACGAGGGCAATCGTTATATCGACGCCAGCGGCGGCGCGATTGTCTGCAGCATCGGCCACGGAGTTGAAGAAATTGCCGAGGCAGTTGCGGCGCAGATGAAAAAAGTGGCCTTTGTTTTTCGGCGCGCTTTCCAGACGCCGGAGCTCGAGGAAGCGGCCGCCAGGGTTTGCGAGACTACCAACGGGGATATGGCTCGGGTGTTCTTTGTTTCCGGCGGGTCCGAGGCCACCGAAACAGCCGTCAAGCTGGCCCGCAAATATCACATCGACAACGGCCATCCTTCCAAGTTCAGGGTAATCTCCCGCTGGCAGAGCTATCACGGCGCCACCATGGGGGCCCTGTCCTGGTCGGGTTTCACCTCGCGCCGGGCTGATTTCACACCCTATCTGAAGGACTTTGTCCACCTGCCGGCAACATACTGCTATCGCTGCTGGTACGGGAAATCGCCGGATACATGCGGCCAGGAATGCGCTCAGGCGCTGGAAAACGAAATTCTGGCCCTGGGTCCGGAAACGGTCTCCGCCTATATTGCCGAACCGGTTTCCGGTCATTCGCTGGGAGCCGCCTACCCGCCGGACGCCCACTTTAAACGCATCCGGGAAATCTGCGACCGCTATGATGTTTTGATGATTCTGGACGAGGTGATGAACGGCGTCGGCCGCACCGGTAAATGGTACGCCTATCAATACCATGGAGTGGTTCCGGACATTATCGCCCTGGCGAAAGGCTTGAGCGCCGGTTATTATCCGGTGGGCGCAGCCGTCGTCCGAGCCAAAATTCACGACACCATTGCCGGCAAATCCGGTGTCTTCGGATCCGGTCATACCTATGGCGGCAACCCGGTGGCCGCGGCGGTGGTCTGCCGGGTAATCGACTATCTTAAAGAACACCGGCTGGTCGAACGCTGCGCCGCAATGGGGGCCTATTTAGCCGCCAAGCTGGAAACCTTAAAGTCTCATCCCTCGGTGGGCGACATCCGCGGCCGCGGACTTCAGTGGGGCATTGAATTTGTCAGGGATAAAAAAACCAGGGAAACTCTGGACCCTCAAATTCATTTTTCGCAGCAAATCCAGGACGAGGCGCTGCGGCGCGGTGTGCACATAGAATCCTCTTCCGGCTGCGACCGCGGCCAGGCGGGAGACACGATTATTTTCGGCCCCCCTTTTATTATAACCGAAGAACAAATCGACGAGCTGGTTGGAATTATAGAGGAAACATTGTCGGTGGTTGAGCGGCGTATAGGTTTTTAACTGAAACCTTAAATGATATGGGTTTTTATGTATTCTGGGTATACTACCAGAAAGTCTTAAGAAGGGGAAAAGAGTCAGATCTTTTGAACTTGGAAAATTGATAACCTTGTTCTTTTGAGGCCCTTGTGAAGAACAAGGTACAATCTAAAGATGGGTCCTTACATGCGTGATGTGGGTGTTTATGATTTTGCAGATTTGCTGAATCGTCTTCTCTCCGTTGTATTCCAATATGATGGAGTCTGCGATCCCTAACATATCTGATTCAAGTGCTCCGGCCATCTCCACTAAAAGCTTTTTTAAATAGGTAAATTTTAGGTCGAGTTGTTCCGCCATCTGTTGCCAGTGGCGTTCCATAATCCATTCAAATCGGGTTTCTTTCCCGATTTTCATAGCCATTTTTTTCGAAATTTCTGGATAAACCTTTGTTGAAATCAAATCGTAAAATGGCGCTAAACGAATGCTTCCATCTCTTTCCCGAATCAATGACAGATTTTTGCCATGGGCATCTGCATTGCCGATGAAATAATTAAACATGACCCATTTAACCAGCGCCTGTTTGTCCAAAATTGGTTGTGAGCTATATTTGTCGAGGATCTTGCAACACTCCGATAGACCGGGGCCCCCTTCGGCTTCATATTTTTGGTCAGGCATACAGCCCATCACCTGGCATAGATCTTCCTGATGAAGTCGCTCTATTATTCCATCTCTCACTTTTACCCTGTCATAACGCTCTACGATGTATGCGATATGGTTTTTTCCTTTCCAGATAGAAGACTTGGGTACTGTCAAAGATAAAACATCGGCGAGCCTCATACAAAAATGCTCATTTTGAATCACCTCGCCAAAATATGGTGATTGGGGTTTCAGGATATGAGAGCTTGGGGCAATCCCGAAGGTTAAGAAAAACCTGCCGTTATCAATATATACCGGAAGTTTATTCTGCGCTCCTGCGAGAGAAAGCCGTAGTTCGTCCTTTAGAATTAATACCGGCCGTATTGCATTCTCCGCGATGATATCTTCTACTTCCTGGTCTGATAAAGCGATGTAATCACTTTTTGTGTTGAGAGACCTGGACGCTGGAACAATGGAGACCGCGCCGGCGCATTCCCCTCCGATTGCTTCTAGTAATTTAAAATCATTGTGCTCCGAAATTTGTTTTATTTTGGCGATCAGTGATCTAATTTCACCTTCCGGTAAAAGATTGCTGAAAAACGGCCTTGGTGTATCATTTATATAAGGCTCTTCCCTCAATGGTAGTGACAATGATAGAGGAATTGCATCGCGGTCTTCTATATAACCAGGGTCATATTGGAAAGAAAATCGGCTGGTGTCATCGAGCCATAGCTGTCCTGCGAGAGAATTGTGCAGATATACGCTCAATCTTTCCGATACCATCATCTTCTTTCCCGGACGCCGAAAGTGAAGCCGAAGTGTTTTAACACTTTGAGTGTTTTATTAAAATGCATCGTCGGCTTTCCGTTTTCAAGCTCAGAAATGAATCGCGTTCCGACATTGCACAGCCCGGCGGCATCGCTCTGAGTTAACTTCATTTGTTTGCGCTTTGCGCGCACCATGGCTCCGATGGTTTTTAGGTCGGCAATTTCCACCCAAGTATTGCTGTTATTTTGTATTGTTTGTGCCATTTTAAAATTTTTAGCTCGAACGGGAAAAATAATAAATATTATTTGAAATTAAAATGCAATTACTCCCTATCGGGATAAATTATTATCAACATTGTGATTTGTTATATTTTATTACTGATCGGGAAAATTCATTGAAAGAAAAGGCTGAATGATAAAAATATTACCGATCGGTAATATATTCTATCCCATTGTTAATGTCAATAAATAAAATCCCGGGATCGCTTGTACCAAAAAGCCGGGGTGTTTATCCATACCGACGAGCTTGGGGATTGTGTTAACCGGGTCTATCCTATTAATTTGTAAATTAAGATATTGCAGCCAATTTTTATTTGGTTTATAGCCAGAGCGAAGCTCTGAATATTCATTTCTAATGTTAACCCTGACAAATTCTTTTAATTTTAAAACGCCAAAAAAGTAAGGGAAATACGCGATGAGCAAAAGAAGCGATCTAATGACCAAAGGCCCGGAACGGGCGCCCCATCGTTCGCTGCTGCGCGCCGAAGGATTCACCGACTGGGAAATGGAGCGGCCGATGATCGGCATCGCCAATTCCTTTAACGAAATCATCCCGGGGCACATGCACCTCGACAAGCTGGTGGATGCCGTCAAAGCCGGTATTTATGCCGCCGGCGGAACGCCGGTGGTATTCAACACCATCGGCGTGTGCGACGGCATTGCCATGAACCATGTGGGCATGAAATATTCGCTGCCCAGCCGGGAATTGATTGCCGACTCACTGGAAATCATGGCGACCGCCCATCCGTTTGACGGTCTGGTTTTAATGTCCTCCTGCGACAAGATCATCCCGGGCATGCTGATTGCAGCGGCCCGGTTGAACATTCCCTCCATTTTTCTTATCCGGCGGCCCCATGCTGCCGGGAAAGGTTCAGGGCAAGGACACCGGTCTGGACAAAGTCTTTGAGGCGGTCGGCCGCTTTAAAAGCGGCAAGATATCCGAACAGGAATTAACCGAATTTGAATGTAAGGCCTGTCCGGGGGCCGGTTCCTGTTCGGGGATGTTCACGGCCAACACCATGAGCAATCTGGCGGAAGCACTGGGCATGGCGCTGCCGTTTAACGGCAGCGCGCCGGCGGTGTTCGCCGAAAGGGTCTGGCTGGCCAAACAAACCGGCTACAAAGCGGTCGAGCTGGTGAAAGCCGGAATTAAACCCAGGGATATCATGACCAAAGAGGCTTTTTACAATACCATTGCGGCCGACATGGCCCTGGGCGGTTCCACCAACACGGCCCTGCACATCCCGGCCATCGCCTACTATACCGAAATCGATATGACCCTTAAAGATTTTGGAAAAGTCTCCAAAAAAATCCCCCACTTGACTTCCATTGCGCCGGCCGGTCCCCATCATGTGGTGGACTTTTTTTATGCCGGCGGCATTCCGGCCATTATGGCGGAACTGAAACGATCCGGATTGATTGATGAAAAAACCCTGACGGTTTACGGCAAACCGCTGGGCGAGATGCTGGTCGAGATCCAGGCCGGCATTAAGGATCCGGCGGTCATTCGTTCGACCGAAAAACCGGTCCATCCCACCGGCGGTCTGGCCGTCTTAACCGGCAACCTGGCGCCGGACGGCGCCATTGTCAAACAGGCCGCCGTGGCCGATGAAATGCTCAAGCATTCCGGCCCGGCCCGTGTTTTCAGCTCCGAAGAAGAGGCCTTTCAAGCCATCATGGACGCCAAGATCAAAAAGGGTGAAGTGATCGTCGTCCGCTACGAAGGCCCCCGGGGCGGACCCGGCATGCAGGAAATGCTCTCGCCCACCGCCGCCCTGGCCGGCATGGGAATGGACCGGGAGGTGGCGCTGATTACCGACGGGCGCTTTTCAGGCGCCAGCCGCGGATCCGCCATCGGCCATGTCTCGCCGGAAGCCGCCGCCAAAGGCCCCATCGCCGCCATCAAAGATGGCGACATCATCGACATCGACATCCCCAACAACAAGCTGGACGTGCGGCTGTCGGAAGATGAGATTCAAAAAAGGCTGGCCGCCCTGCCCGAATTTGAGCCTAAAATAAAGAGCGGCTACCTGGCCCGATACGCGACCATGGTGTCCAGTGCGGACAAGGGGGCGGTGTTTCCGAGATAGATGGGATGCCGGGCACTGATTACTTGTCACGGGTCTCTGGTTACCGGCTGTATTTGGTTGCCAATTATGAAACGGAACCCACACTATCAAAACCGCACGCAAAACGATTGCTAATCGGATGCCGGTGCCGCCGGCTTTCAGGCTGCCGACATATACGCGGCAGTCGGGCGCCTCGTTGAAACACTCAATAAGGCTTCCCCAATTCCGGCTTTTGCCCGTCAGACAGACACAGCCCACTTTCAGTCGCCGGCGAGCCCCCCGGCGAAAAAAGGTTGACATCCATCGGGCAATGGAATAGGTGAGATTATTAATAATCTTGTTAATAAAAATTGCCATCCTTCGCATGTTATCCTTTTGCATGCCGCACGCAATGAATGTATGGTCATCGAGCCTTTAATCGGTGTTTGACTGAACTGCAAGGATAATCCTATCGATGCCTGCTTCCAAGCATCACGACTTTGAAATGATCCTGGATAAAATTGAAGGCGACATCCTTTCGGGACGCTTGATGCCTGAACAACGGCTCATCGAGAGCGAACTCATGCAGCGCTATCGAGTGACCCGCGGCACCATTCGCAAGGTCATCAAAGAGCTGGACTTCAAACAGCTTGTCAAGCATCACTCAAACCGCGGCGCGGTGGTCGCCAATCCCTCCAAAAAAGAGATGGAGGATATTTTTCGGGCGCGCGCAGTGCTCGAGGCTTCCGCCGTCGAAGGTGTCATCCGAAATATTGACGCAGACGCCCTGCGTCGATCCGCGGCATATGCCCAGGCTTTTGAAGAGGCCTTTAAAGAGCATAATCTGAGAGCCATGATCGCCTGCAACCGGCTGTTTCATCAAACCATTTTCGACACGTGCGGCAATGGTACCATTGCCGAGTTGATCGATCAACTCAGAAAAAGGTCCCACATATGGCAGCACTATATCGTCGGCTATCCGCAGAGGATGAAGGCAACTTTTGCACAGCACAACGAGATTCTGTCCTGCATTGAAAACAGGGATGCCGCTCAGCTGAAGCAGATTAATGAGGAACATTTAATGGAAGGCTACAACAGTTTCATGGAAGACTTGCGGCGCTCACAGGAATAGCCCGGTCGAAAGGGGGTCGTCGGCAAATCGGTGCAGGGAAAAAATCACTGTAACGGAAGTGCTTCCAATAATTTAAACGAGGAGGAATTTGTAATGAAACAAAAATTTATACCGATGGCATTATGTATGGCACTGCTCGCTCTGCCTTTTTCCACTGCCGGAGCAGCTTCGGCACCCAAACACAAGGAGGTAAAGCTTACCCTGTATACTATGTCCTCCGGGGGTATTGTTTATACCTTGGGATTTGCCTTGGCTGAATTGATAAATAAAAATTCTGAATGGCTCAGATGCAACGCCGTTGAAACCGCCAGCACGTTTGAAAATTTGAATTATATCGTTGGTCATGCCGACAAAAAGGATACCTACATCGGATCGGCGGTGACCATCGGGGTCGACCAGCTGGCAATGGGCATGAAACCCTATGACAAATTGGGTCCTTGGAAGAAAACCAAATGGCTCAGCCTGATGGCCAACATCGGCTCCCCTCAGATCACGCTGGATCCCAATATCAAAACCTGGCACGATCTGGACGGCAAAACCTATGGGGTTGGATACCATGGGATCGACCAATCAGTTCATGCAGGAATGGCTCATGGACTATGCCTGGAAGGATAAGGACAAGATCAGACTCGTCTATGGCAACTCAGCCAATATGGCCGTTGACCGTCTGCTGGACGGCACCATTGACGTTACCTGGACCGGAGCGGTAATGACCGGCGCCGGGGAATACAAGGACTGGAAACCCATGCCGCCCTTTGAAAGGCTCCTGGCCGCCAGACCGGTGTATATCATGGAGCTGGATGAAAAAGATATCGCCATCGCCAGAGAAAAGACCGGAGCGGAGTCCTTGTCCCTGATCGGGGGCAAGGCCCAGACCATCGGCAAATCAAATATTCCCCAATGGAAGGGGCTGCGGAACTCCCTCGGCTGGCTGGTGCAGGAGGATATGGACGATGAGATCGTCACGGAAATGATTCGGATTATCTAGAACTTTCACTTCCAAAGACCAACCCTGCACGGGTCTATCTGATAGCGGAGGCCGAAAGCGCCTCGCTGCGAATCTTTGGCGGGGCGCTGTCCAGCCAGGCGCCGGAGAAGCCGGCGCGGCGAAGTCCGATTTTGATGTGCTCGTTTCGCTTCATCAGGCTCCAAACCATGCCGGTTCGATAATTTTCGATCATCAACAATATCGGCCCCTGGTCAATGGCCAGGTAGTTATTGGCGAACCAGCCTTGTGAGCTTGACGACGCATTGCGATAGGAAAGATTAAAGGCATCCTTGAAGCCGTATTTTCCATAAGTTCGATCGCCGAGGCCTTCATAAATATTTTCCAGGGTCGGGACGGCTATCTCAGGAGCGAACGCTATGGAGCCGCCGGCAGCAGTGGGAGCAATGGTCCCGTCGTCGCGAATATAGTCGGTACTGCAGCCGCGCGCCCAGTAACTGTGGAAATTCCCCTTTTGCTTCCGCCCTTTAATGGGTCCGTCCGAGGCCGTCAGCCCCCACAACAGATCGCTGTACCCGCGCCATTTTTTGGGATTGTCGATGCAGTAGGCACGGTTGGCGTACGTAGCCCGCCGGGAATTTATAAAATAGTTGATCCCTTTTGAGCGCATATACTTGTCTTGAATAGTTCGAAAGTCGATCCATAAATGCGAATATTGATGTCCGAAGAGCGGTCCGAAATTCACATGCGAGTAACCGTAAAAGCTGTCCCATTCATAGGTGGACGTCCATTTGTCCCATGCACCCTGATCAATTGCATGCGTCGGCGAAGCCAAGGCCAGAATATAGAGGATCATGGCCTCGTTGTATCCGCTCCAGGAATAAGGGATAAATCCGCTTTCCGGAAGCCAGCCCATGCTAAGCAATGGTTTACGTAGCCGGGAATAGGCCCAGCGCCAATCGACTCTGCGATAGAGGGCCTCTGCGTAATCTCGAATTTTGCACTCTGCCACCGTGTCTTTGTCAAAATAGGTTTCTGAAGAAAGTATGCCGGCCATCAGCAGCGCGGTGTCAATAGTCGAGAGTTCGACAGCGGCCCAACGGTCGCCGCCGGCCGTACTTAGGAAATGGTAGAAAAAGCCTTTGTATCCCGCTACCTTTTTCCGTTCGGGGCCTTGCGGTGCCCGCCACAAGAAATTCAAGGTGGTCAGCGTTCGGTCAGCGGCCTGGGACCGCGTGATGTAGCCACGCTCGACTCCAACCAGGTAGGCCGTCAGCGCAAACCCCACGCCCGCAACGCTTGAGATTTCAGCATCCGGAAAGCGGTCCGGCGTGAGTCCGTTTTCTGCGTTGGTCGCTTCCCAGAAAAAGTTAAAGGTGTCGTGCTGTACGGTTTCCAAAAACGATTGCTGTTTTACAGAAATCTTCGATTTTCGGATTTCCGGCGGCGCAGCAAAACCGGCTAACGCCAGGCCGAAAAGCAACAGAAACAATGACAGCAGAAAAACACAGGCCGCAAGGTTCCGAATCATATCCTTTTTAAACAAAGTAGACAAAAGCTCCTTTTTATTAATCTTTAAGTGTTGTAAAGATGACACTTGCGCGTCAAGGATGAATTCCATTCCAGTGCTGCCGGGGAATGGGTCGGCGGCGCCGCCGGCTGACGCCGTCGGGCACAGCTCGAAGCCATCCGCACGCGCACGGTTTCAAGAAAACTAATCCGGGACGGCGCTCGTTCGGATGACGAGCTGCCCGGCACCCTGGAAAGCAAACCTGTACACGTTCCATTTTTTGTGATATAAATACGATCGCACATCCTAGTTCACTTCGGTAAAAATCCAGATATTTAGATCGAATCACGAGCAGTTTAAAGCTTGGGCAAGACTATAGGGGCGGAACCGGCGCCCCCGGATTCAGGCTAAAGTGGAAAACGCCATGTTGCGCTGCTGCGGAACCTTTGCGCCGAGAAGCGGGTTTGGTTTTTAATTGCAGCTTTAGCCTGCCGACACTGTAAAACATGCAATGTTTATGCCATCGATTTCCCATACTCATGGAGGCCTCGCACAAACAGATTTTCGTTCCCTCTGCCGAGGGGCAGGGGGCAAAGAAGCCTGGAAATCGCGCGTCCTTCCGAACACGGGTCGATTGTTCCGCGCCTGGATTGCGGGGCTGGTCGGCGTCATGCTCTTGCTTGCCGGATGCGAGGGCGCCGGCCAGGAACACACGATTACCTTCTGGGCCATGGGGCGCGAAGGCGAAACCGTCCGCCAACTGATTACAGGCTTCGAGAGCGAGCACCCGGGGATGCGGGTCGATTTGCAAACGCTGCCATGGACGGGCGCGCACCAAAAACTGCTGACCGCATTCGCCGGCGGTTCCACGCCGGATCTGTGCCAGCTCGGCAACACCTGGATCCCCGAATTGACGACGCTCAACGCCCTGACGCCGCTCGGGACGATGATCGAGACCTCCCGCGTCGTCAAGCCGGAAGACTACTTCCCGGGGATCTGGAACACCAACCGTGTCGACGGCAGGATTTACGGCGTACCGTGGTACGTCGATACGCGATTGCTTTTCTATCGGCGCGATCTGCTGGCCAAGGCCGGCTTCGACCGACCGCCGCACGACTGGTCCGAGTGGATGAGCCAATTGGCGGCGATCAAAGCCATGGTCGGGCCGCGGCGCTTTGCGGTGTTGCTGCCGCTAAACGAATTTGAGCAACTGCTGTGCCTGGGCTTGCAGCAGCCCGCGCCCCTGCTGCGCGCTGGCGACCGCTACGGCAACTTCGAGAGCTCCGGCTTCAAGAATGCGCTGCGCTTCTATGTGAACATGTTTCGCAACGGCTGGGCGCCGCTGGAGACGGCCAATCAAATCGCCAACGTGTGGACCGAATTTGCACGCGGCTACTACAGCTTTTACATCTCCGGTCCGTGGAACATCGCCGAGTTCAAGGCGCGCATGCCGGCCGGCCTTAAGGATGCTTGGACGACCGCCCCGCTGCCGGGACCGAACGGACCCGGAGTTTCTTTTGCGGGAGGTTCCAGCCTGGTGATCTTCAAGGCCTCGTCCCATAAGCGCGCCGCCTGGCAATTGATCGAGTATCTCTCCAGACCGGATGTGCAGCGCCGATTCTATCGCCTTGTCGGCGACATGCCGCCGCGGCGCAGCACTTGGGACGAATTCAATCTGGCCGAAGATCCTTATGCCCGCGCCTTCCGCGATCAGCTTGAACGCGTCAAGCCGACGCCGAATGTACCGGAATGGGAACGCATCGCCACCCAGCTGCGTCTGGTGGGCGAACGGTTGGCCCACGGCCGGCTGACCGTCGATCAAGCAGCTGAGGAGCTTGACCGCCGCACCGACGAAATCCTGGCGAAGCGCCGCTGGATACTTGCGCAGGGAGCCCGATGATGAACAAGCAGTATGCCGCCTGGCTCTTTGTTGCGCCGGCCCTGATCGTCATCTTTGTGTTTTTCGTGGCACCCGTGGCGGCCGGCTTTGGCCTGAGCCTGACCGACTTCGACCTGTATGCGCTGGCCGATATCAGGAATCTGCGCTTCGTGGGTTTGAGCAACTACTTTCAGCTGCTGCAGCGGCCCTTGTTCTGGGCCGCGCTGGGGCACACGCTCTACTTCGTCGGCGGCGGCGTGCCCATGTCGATCGTCGCATCTCTGGGCGCGGCCCTGCTGCTCAATTCGAAGCTGGCGACCTTCAAACCGTTTTTCCGAACTGCGCTGTTTGCGCCGGTGGTGGCAACCGTGGTGGCCGTGGCGGTGATCTGGCGCTACTTGTTCCAGACCCGCTATGGACTTGTGAACTATGCACTGGGCGCAATCGGCATCAGTCCTGTCGACTGGCTGGGAGATCCGCACTGGGCCATGCCGACGATTATCCTTTTTGCCGTCTGGAAAAACTTCGGCTACAACATGATCATTTTTCTCGCCGGACTGCAGTCAATCCCCGAAGATCTCTATGAGGCGGCAAGCATCGACGGCGCGACCGCGTGGCAGCGGTTCTGGCACATCACGCTGCCGATGCTGGGACCGACGCTGTTGATGGTCGGTATTCTTACCATGGCCGGTTATTTCCAGCTGTTCGCAGAACCCTATGTGATCACCCAGGGCGGACCACTGCAGAGTACCGTCAGCGTGCTGTATCTGATGTATGAAGACGCCTTCAAGTGGTGGAACCTGGGGACGGCATCGGCGGTGGCCTTTCTGCTGTTCCTGCTGATGTTCACGACAACCGCCGCCCTGATGCGCCTAGCGCGCCGAGCAGGCTACGCATGAACCCCCGTCTTGCAAAAGCTTTGATCAACGGCCTCCTGATCGGCTTCACCGCCGTGTCGCTTCTGCCGCTGCTTTGGATGCTGTCGGTCTCGTTCATGCCGCCGGGCGCCGCCGCCAACCTCCCGCCGCCGCTGCTGCCGTCGCCCGCGACGGTCGGGAATTATCGCCGGCTGTTCGCCTATGCCGGCATGGGGCGTTACTTGTTCAACAGCTTCGCTGTCGCCACCGGCGTCACGCTCATTTCCCTGGCCTTCAACTTGACGGCCGGTTATGCTTTTGCCAAGCTGCGCTTCGCCGGCCGCGAGCGCCTCTTTCAGGCGTTGATCGGCGCGCTGGTGATTCCGTCCCAGGTGGCAATGATGCCTCTGTTCCTGATGCTCAAACAAATGGGTCTTGTCAACACCTATGCCGGCGTGATGGTTCCCATGCTGGCCAGCGTGTTCGGAATCTTTTTGGTGCGCCAATTCGCACTCAGCATACCGGATGCAATGCTGGAGGCGGCGCGCATCGACGGCGCCGGCGAGCTGCGCATTTTCTCCCAGATTGTAATGCCGCTGCTCAAACCCATCGTCGTGACGCTGGCGATCTTCACCTTTATGGCTAGTTGGAACGACTTTATGTGGCCGCTGATCGTTCTGACCGGACAGCAGCACTATACGCTGCCCGTTGCCCTGGCGGCACTGGCGCGCGAACACGCCCAGGACACCGAGCTGATGATGGCCGGTTCAGTGGTGACTATATTGCCGGTGCTGCTGCTGTTCCTGGCTCTGCAGCGCTATTACATCCAGGGAATGCTGCTGGGAAGCGTGAAGGGTTGATGCATATGAAATTGAACTTAACGGAAGCAAGGCTTCGCACACCGGCCTGCCAGACTATGCCCCTACTGATGCCGTTCAAGCGGGCCGGTGGGATGTGCGCGTTTATGGCCTCGGCCCTGTTGGCCCTGCTTTTTGCTGCAGCGCCGGCACTTTCTTCGGCCAATGAAGGCCCATCGCGTCTGCTGGACGGTTTCGACAATGTAAAGGTATGGCGTGTCAGCAGTTCCGACGACGTCGATGCCACGCTGGGCGCCGATCACGGCGCGATCCGCCTGGATTTTGATTTTAATGGCGTCTCCGGTTTCGCTTCTTTGCACCGCGAGCTGCCGCTCAGTTTCAGCGGCAATTACGCGCTGTCGTTGCGAGTGCGCGGCGAATCTCCGGTCAACACGCTGCAAGTGAAGTTGATCGACGCCAGCGGTGACAACGTCTGGTGGATCAACCGGCCGGATTTCAGTTTCAACGGCCGGTGGCAGACGGTTCGCGCCGAACGGCGCCAGATCGAATTCGCTTGGGGGCCGACCAAAGAGCGCACACTGAGCAAGACGGCGGCACTGGAAATCACCCTGGCAGCGGGCAAGGGCGGCCGCGGCCGAATCTGGCTCGACGATCTGCGATTCGAACAACTGCCGCCTCCGCGCACGACCTGGCCGGTGCCGGTGGTGCGGGCCTCTTCAGAGCTGCCGCAGGCAGCCGCCGCCAAGGCCTTGGATGGGATAGCCGCCACCTCCTGGCGCAGCGATCCCACCAAAGGCCCCCGGCAGAACCTGGAAATCGATTTCGGCGCGCCGCGTCCGTTCGGCGGCCTGCTGCTGCACTGGTTGCCGGGCCGGGAGGCCGCGCGCTATGCCGTGCAGTTTTCAGACGATGGTTTCAACTGGCGAACCGTGCTCCGCGTGACCGACGGCAACGGCGGCGAGGACCCGCTGCTGCTCACAGAATCATGCACCCGCTATGTGCGCCTGGCTTTGGAGGACGGACCGGCACAGGCTTATGACTTGTCCGAGGTCGAAGTCAAAGACCTGGCATGGGGTGCCTCGCCCAACCGATTTTTCGAAGCATTGGCGAAAACCCGGCGCCGTGGTCTTTATCCGCGGGGCTTTTCCGGCGAGCAATCGTATTGGACCGTCGTTGGAGTCGACGGCGGCGGTGCAGATTCGGCGCTGATTTCCGAAGACGGGGCAGTGGAGTTGGGAAAGGGTGGATTCTCGATCGAACCCTTCCTGATGGCGGACGGTCGTCTGTTGACCTGGGCCGATGTTTCCGTCGCCCATGCGCTCAAAGACGGCTGCCTGCCGATTCCAAGCGTAATTTGGAAGACGCCGGATCTGACGCTCAGCATCGAGGCCTTCGCCGCCGGCGATCGTGTGAATTCACATTTGCTGACAAGCTATACGGTCCAAAACCGCACGGGCGCCGCCCGTGACGTCACACTGGTGCTGGCATCCCGCCCGTTCCAGGTGAACCCCCCGACCCAGTCCCTCAATACGCCCTCCGGCGTCAGTCCGATCCACAAGCTGGCCTGGAGCGGCAGCGCACTAGAGGTCAACGGCAGGCCGCGTGTGTTTCCTCTGCAGAAGCCGGACGCATTCGTTGCCGGCAGCTTCTTCGCCGGGGATGTGGTCGCGAGGCTCGCTGCGGGTGAGCCTCCATGCACGTCATATGCGGTCGACGGCTTCGGATACGGCTCCGGCGCCATGCTGTTCCATTTGGCCTTGCCCGCCTATGGCCGGAGCAGCGTCAATTTTCTGGCGCCCCTCTCGGGTGCCCTTCCAGCGCTCGATGGCGCACAGCACAACCCGGAGGCCTGGACCGCGCAGGAGCGCGATGCCGTCGTTGCGCAATGGCGCGCCAAGCTGAACCAGATCGGCCTGCGTCTTCCAGAGTCAGCGCAGGCGATCGCCGACACGCTGCGTACCTCGCTGGCTTACATCCTGATTTCACGAGACGGCCCGGCGCTGCAGCCGGGCACGCGCTCTTATGCCCGCACCTGGATCCGTGACGGTGCGATGATATCCGAAGCCCTGTTGCGCATGGGACGCACCGAGGTCGTGCATGACTTCATTGGCTGGTATGCACAGCATCAGTTCAAAAGCGGCAAGACGCCGTGCTGCGTGGATGCGCGCGGGTCCGACCCGGTGCCGGAAAACGACAGCCCCGGCGAGTTTATCTTCACGGTCGCCGAACTTTACCGCTTCACCCATGACCGTGCTGCTCTAAAAAGGCTATGGCCCCATGTGATGCGGACTGTCGACTACATGGAACACTTGCGCGGCGCAGAGGGTGCGCCGGCCGACCGTGCGTCTCAGCGACGCGCGTACTACGGCTTGATGCCGGCTTCGATCAGCCACGAAGGCTATGCGGCTAAACCAGTGCACTCCTACTGGGATGACTTCTGGGCCCTGAAGGGTTATGACGATGCCGTGGATCTGGCCCGCGCTCTGGGCGAGCCCGGCGAGGCCGAACGCATGGCCGCGGCCCGCGACCGATTCCGCAGCGACCTGCTCGCCTCGATTCGCACCACGGTCAAACAACATGATATCGATTATTTGCCCGGCTCCGCCGAACTGGGCGACTTCGACGCCGCCTCAACCGCCATAGCGTTTTCGCCCTGCGGAGAGCAGGATTGGATTCCGCAGGGCCTGCTGGATAACACTTTCGCGCGCTACTGGCGTGAATTCACCGCCCGCCGCGAGGGCCGCACCGACTGGGATGAATACACGCCATATGAGCTGCGTACGCTGGCGGCCTTCATCCGCCTGGGGCGGCGCGATCGCGTGCAAGCGCTGCTAGGATTTTTTCTGGCCGACCGCCGCCCGGCCCCATGGAACGGTTGGGCCGAGGTCGTGCGCCGGGACCCGCGAAAGCCCGGCTTCGTCGGCGACATGCCTCACGCCTGGATCGCGTCGGACTATATTCGCTCGGTCCTCGATATGTTTGCCTATCAACGCTCCAGGGACGGCGCGCTGATTCTGGCCGCAGGACTGCCGACCGCATGGCTTGAGGGCGAGGGCGCCGGCATCTCAGGCCTGCGCACGCCGTGGGGCCGGCTGGACTATAGGCTTTGGCGCGAGGCGGATCATCTGCGCCTGTGCCTGGATGCGGAGGCGCTGCCGCCGGGCGGCTTCGTCATGAAGTGGCCATACGGCGGAACTCCCGGAGAGGCGCACATCAACGGCCAGGCGGTGTTGTGGCACGGCGGCGAATTGCACATTGATGCCGCGCATGCGGAAGTGATCATTGAGGCACCGCACGGCGCAGCATGATTTTACCCTCTCAATTTTTTACCTTCCCGCATTTTCTCATTTCTTTTGCGATGGAATTGGACTTGAAGCCCCGTGGTTCCATCAGTGAGGGCGGCTTGGCGAATTAAATCGCATTCAGCGCCTGGCCGTTTGTGGCGACAATGCGCTGATAGAGATCGGCGGAGCCTTTGCGCGTTCGTTTCTGCGTGGCGAAATCGACGTGTACCAGACCGAAGCGCCTGGAGTAACCCAGCGACCATTCCAGGTTGTCCAGCAGCGACCAGACAAAATAGCCGCGCAGGTCCACGCCGGCCTTTATCGCCGCATGTGCGGCTTTCAAGTGCTTCTTGAGATAGCTCTGGCGCAGCGGATCCTCCAGCCTGTCGTTTTCCGCCTTAGGCGGGTCATAGAACGCCGCACCGTTTTCAGTGACGTATATGACCGGATTGCCGTAATTGTCCCTCAGCCAGACCAGCGCGTCCGTCAGCCCTTGTGGATAGACTTCCCAGCCCGTTTCAGTGTAAGTCGCCCCGGGCTGCCGCACCGGCAATGCCTTCAGCGGGTACTGGTCGGGATCGTGGCGGACGACGGCGCGGGTGTAGTAGTTGAGTCCGATGAAGTCGACGGGCCGGCGGATCATTGCCAGGTCCTCGGCCGGCCATTCGGGCCAAGCCTCGCCGAAAACCGCCTTCAGCTTGTCCGGATAGCGTCCGTGGAAGATCGGATCCAGGTATTGCCGGTTCATGTAAGCGTCGGCCCGTTCGCAGGCTGCCAGATCTTCGAGTGAGTCGGAGGCCGGAACCTTCGGCTCGATGTTTACAACGATGCCGATTTGGTGCCTGCCCGACGCGCGGTACACCTGCACCGCCCGGCCGTGGGCCCGCAGCAGGTTGTGGGACACGATGGGCGTCTCGAAAAGATTGCGGTGGCCCGGTGCCAGGGTTCCGTGCAGGTAGCCGCCGTCGGCAACCACCCAGGGCTCATTGAGCGTGGCCCAGAACTGCACACGGTCGTCGAGCTTGTCGAAGCACGCGCCGGCGTAGTCGGCAAACCATTCGACAATGTCGGGGTTAAGCCAGCCACCGCGGTTGTCCAGCGCTTCGGGCAGGTCCCAGTGGTAGAGCGTGGCCATCGGAACGATGCCGTGCGCAAGCAAGACGTCGACCAGCCGGTCGTAGAATCCCAAGCCCTGATCGTTGATCCTGCCCGTGCCTTCAGGCAGCACACGCGCCCAGCCGATTGAGAAACGGTAAGCCTTCAAGCCCAGATCGGCCATCAGCCGGACATCGTCCTCCATGCGGCGGTAATGGTCGCAGGCGACATCGCCGGTGTCGCCGTTGTAAGTCATTCCCGGTGTATGGGAGAAGCGCCGCCAGATGCTGGGCCCGGCGCCGTCGGCGAGTGGCGAGCCTTCGATCTGATAAGCAGCGGTAGCACAGCCCCAGAGAAATCCGCCGGGAAATTGAAAGGTCATGGTCATTGAAGAAACCCTCTGCGGGGCGGTCGCAAGCAACTGCCAGGCATGTTAGTCAAAGGCTGCAGGATTGGCAATGTCCGGCAGCCATGGTATATTTCATCATTAATCATTTCTTCTGGGCTGATTTTTCCGTAACAAGCTGCACCAAGTCTTCTACAGCCCCTATCGAGCCGGACTATAAAATCTTTGGCGACCCGAATGCTGAAACAAGCGATGAGATCCGGCTTCGGAGCCATAGCTCAGAATCCATAGGGAAGGGCCGGAGCGGCCTGAAGCGAAAGACCCCACATTTTAGCCAAGGTTTCGTCGGAAATCGCCCATACCGCTTTATGGAGAGATGCCAGAACGGAAGCATCATTCAGGAGCTGCATTTTTTCCGACGCCGTAAGCATATCCGGGCCGAAAGAAAGTGCCTTTTCTGCCAACTCCTGCCGTCTCCTGATAATCGCTGGGGAGTACCGTCGCTTTTTTCGCAACAATGTCAGGTGTAAGCAATGAACGCGGGGGTCAGCAACCGCTCTGACAAATCCCTGTGCCTTACGAATTGACAGTGGCGAAGTAGACGATCGATATCCTTGCTCGTAGCTGTGTACCCAACCCTGTTCGCGGGGCGGCGTTGTCTCCTCAGGGGTGAGGAGCAGTCCAAGTTTTCGAAATCTTCCGCCGATCGAGGAACGACTGGACCAAACCGATAATGGAACCGAGACGATCAGGGCAACCAGAATCGGCGTAAGCCACCACAAGAAAGAGGGATTGGTTAGCAAAACAGCGATGCTCCAGATAAACCCAAGGGCCATTCCCGTGCCATGTAAACGCAATGCCTCGAACCAGGAGGTACCAGGATCTTTTCTTTGTTGTGTGCTCCAGCCAACCTGCCGGCCGATGAGGATGCTGAAAACAAACTTACTATGAAAAAGCATCCTAATTGGTGCCAGGAGGGCCGAAAGAATCACCTCAACCATCGTACTGAAAAAGAGTTTGAAGATGCCACCAAATTCTGCTGCCCGCCGCTGTTTGAATGCAATGATCGGTATGCTCAGGAGCTTGGGCAAAAATAGCAGAATGGCGGTGGAAATTCCAAGCGTGATGGCCCACCCCGGATTCCAGACCGGCCAGTCGGGAAACAGGGTGCGTCCAGCAGGAAAGTATGTGGGCGGCACAAGGGCCTCATAAATGGCCTCGGCCGTGCTCAAGGCAAGAAAAAGAAACCACAAAAGCCCGGACACATAAGCCATCGCACCTGCAAGGAACAGCCCGCGGTGAGCAGGAAAGATGCCCTTGGTAAACAGGAGCCTCAGGTGCTGTACGTTTCCCTGACACCATCGCCGGTCGCGCTTTAACTCCTCCATGAGCGTGGGCGGAAATTCCTCATAGCTTCCCCCCAAATCATAGGCCAGCCACACGCCCCAACCCGCTCTGCGCATGAGGGCGGCTTCAACAAAATCGTGGCTGAGAATATCACCACCCAGGGGCGGATTTCCCGACAATCTGGACAATCCACAATGCTTCATGAACGGTTCAACGCGAATGATGGCATTGTGCCCCCAATATTGAGCGTCGCCAAGCTGCCAGAAATGCATTCCTGCTGAAAACATTGGGCCGTAAAGATGATTGGCAAACTGCTGCAGCCGGGCAAACAGGGTTTTGGCGTTGATTGCTCTTGGAGCGGTTTGAAGAATACCGATGGTCGGACGATCTTCCATGACCGCTACCATTTGAAACAAGGTAGCGCCGGACATGATGCTGTCAGCGTCAAAGACAATCATGTAGCGGTATTTATATCCCCATCTTCGACAAAAATCGGCAATATTGCCGCTCTTGCGTTTGACGTTGACGCGGCGGTTTCGATAAAAGATGCGATCCCGCTCCCCTACCACTCGTAATAGCTCATACCAAGCGGCTTCTTCTTCAACCCATTTATCCGGGTCGCTGGAATCGCTGAGGATATAGAAATCAAACAACTCGAGGTGACCGGCCTGCTGAAGGGATCGATACACGGCATACAAACCGGCGAAAACTCGACCAACCGTTTCGTTATAGACGGGAATCAAGATAGCGGTACGCGCCTGATCGGAAACCGAAATCGCGGTTTTCTCACCTTGTTTTGCGGCGATGAAACTGTCATAACGGCACAGCAGTGAAAAAAAACCGGCTATACCCGCCCAAAACCCTATTGAAATCCAGGCATATAGCATGGCAAAGAAAAGCACGAGCAAAAACTCCGATACGGCAGCGCCTCTTTGGGGCAGCACCCGCGCCATAAAGCCGCTCGCGATAAAGGTGGGAATCAAAATCAGGCACAACAAAAGAACGCGGCGTCGCGAAGCCACCTTTTCCCACGTCTTATGGAGAAACTCGCGCGCCATCTTCAGTTCCTTACCTGGATCTCGATTCTTTAAAACGGTTTAAAAGATCTTTGAGCAGAGAAAGCCAATGCGCAGATTCCATCCCTTCGGCAACCATGGAAAGTCGGTGAAGGGCGGGCGCAGGAGGGATGTCGCATTCACACCATGCGGCCAGGGAATGGTTGTGGTCAAACACGGCAGGTTTTTGTTCGCTTAACAGCTCATGTAGTGCTTGCATGGCCTCGCCAACCGGACTGTTTGCGGAGCCTGGTTCTATACTTCGCTCCGCTGCTTTGAGAGCTCCCAGAGCAAGCTCAAGGGCTTGCGGTGCGGGAAAATTCAGACAACGCAGGTACAGCAATACTCTGTCTCCAGCCGTTTGCCAGTACCGATCCGCTTCACTTCTTATTCCAGCTTCATTTTTCGCAATTGTCTTTTCTGCAGGTGAATCATGGATGTTCATCACTTACCCTATCTTAAAACGGGTCCACATAGCTCCAGGTCTCCGTTAGAATCTCTTCCCCTTGGCGGAGGAAGGCACGCAATTCAAGGGGCTTAGCATCGTTTGGCGTAACCAGGCCCAGGGCGCCTTCTTTCTTTTTAACCTGAAAAACCAAACGCCAGCCACCGGCAACACTATTTTTCATGAGGTGTTGCTCAATGACATCCGCGCCACCCGCCCCGATATCAGCTTCCACTTTTGTGTCATCAGAAAGCGTGCTAAGTTTTCCTCCGGTAAAGTCGATTAGGTACATTTTAACCTCTTTTTTCTCATCGACTGCAGTGCGTGTAGCCGCGACATGCGCCAAAGTCAGCCCGGCTATTTGCGGAGAGTCCCATTTCATTTGGTAGGACAAGGATATGGGATTTCCAGGTTTGGGCGTCTCCGCCGGGACCCAGTAAACAACGATGTTGTCATTTTTTTCGCTGTCCGTGGGAATCTGCACCAGTTCGACCCGACCCTGCCCCCAATCCTGGCCGGGTATAATCCAGGCGCAGGGGCGTATTTGATAATTCGTCTCCAGATCCTGATAATGATCGAAATCGTGATCCCGCTGCATGAGGCCAAAGCCTTTGGGATTGTTTAGCTGAAACGAGGTGACCAACAGTTTTTTAGGGTTAATCAAAGGTCGCCATATCCATTCTCCCGTGGCGGTAGCGATCTGAAGACCATCCGAGTCATGAACCTCGGGGCGGAAATCATCGACCGGCCTAATATTCGTGTTTTCACCATAAAAAAACATGCTGGTCAAAGGGGCAATTCCAAGTTTTTGGACTTCCTTGCGAAAAAACAGCGTGGTAGTAACGTCAACCAGGGTTTCATTTCCCGGTTTGATCCCAAATTGGTAAGCTCCTGTCAGGGATGGACTGTCCAGCAAGGCGAAGATGGTTAAGGTCTCGGCTTTTTCCTCAGGTCGCACCAGCCAGAACTTTCTGAAATACGGGAATTCCTCACCCGATTTCAACGCCGTATCAATGGCCACCCCTCTGGCCGACAAACCAAAATGTTCTTTGCTTCCAACAGCTCGGAAATAGCTGGCCCCGAGAAAAACAACGACCTCATCGTAATACTTGCTGGTATTGATCGGGTGATGTATCCGAAACCCGGCAAAGCCGAGATCTTCGGGCACCTTGTCCTGGAATTCGTTGATTCCGTAATGGAACAGGTCGCGCGAAAAGGGTACTGGTTTAACCTCGCCGGATTCGATGACATTGACATGCACAATGCAGTTATACAACGACCCTGGATGGAAGAATTGAACTTCGAAGGGCAGTTGGTCCTTTCGCCAAAGAGAGTCTTCCGGCTTGAAGCGGATCCTTCGCCACTGATCATAGTCGAGCTTGGACAGAAACTCAGGGAGTTTTTGCGGCTCTTCGAATGACTTTTGAGCGAGGAGCCTGGCCTCTTCAACTATGTCCTTGTATTCAAAGGAGTGGGCATTTGAAAATGCCGGCACCGTAAAAAGGCAAAAATATAAGGCCAGCTTCAGGGCACCCAATATCATTCTATATCGAGCATTTTTTGCTATTACAGTCGATAGAAAACACCGACGATCAATGTTATGCTTAGTTGTGATCGGCACCTTAATTCCCTTCTTATTATGCTGGCGTTATAGCAGCATTCTCAATAACCCGGATAAAATAACCAATCCACACCCATCCACTGCATATAAATCCATTTCTTCGACTATAAGGACGAGAAGAAACTGCTGCAATCCAATCTTAATCAAAAATATTGGATTGTTTGCTATCATAAACTACTCTTTACAAAAAAACAAATAGACAAAAATATGTATTTTGGCTTTTTTAAACCATGAGCGACTATAGGGACAATCGAAACTGCATACCGGCCGTCTGGCGGCATAATTTCTTCTTAAGATTGGTCATCCGACGTGGAGGTGAAAAAAACAGTTTTTATTCTCAATGCAGATGGGCACAGAGGATATCATGATACATATCGTTGCCGGCGGATACCACTTCGCCGGGGTCGGCCCGATTTTATCCAATCGTAGTAGAAGCAATCTTCTGCTTGGGGTTAAAGAAAATGATTTTGCAGCTGAAACCTTAGACCCGCTTCAAATCATATCGTGCCAACCGGCAAGTCCATCAGATCGATCAGCTCTTCACGGGTGAAGCTCTTCAGCAGCCCCGGGTCGTCCTCTTTGACCACGCTGTCCAGCAGCTTGCGTTTCCGGGCGATGAGGGCGGCGATCTTTTCCTCCAGAGTGCCTTCGGTCACCAGTTTGAAAACCTGCACCCCGCGCCGCTGGCCGATGCGATGCACGCGGTCGGTGGCCTGGTCTTCTCGGGCGGCATTCCACCAGCGGTCATAATGGATGACCACCGAGGCGGCCACCAGGTCGATGCCGGTGCCGCCGGCTTTCAGGCTGCCGACATATACGCGGCAGTCGGGCGCCTCGTTGAAACACTCAATAAGGCTTCCCCGATTCCGGCTTTTGCCCGTCAGACAGACACAGCCCACTTTCAGCTCCCGCAAAAAAGCCTGGATGATATCGATCATGGCCAGATATTGGCTGTAAATCACTATCTTCTGGCCGCTGTCCAGGCTTTCGACCAGAAGCTCGCAGAAGAGGTCCCACTTGCCGGACCGGTAGCGGTCGTAATTCCCGGTATCCTTCTCAACCAGGGCCGGATGGTCGCAGATTTGCTTGAGCAGGTTCAGCAGGGCAAATATATGCATATAGGGCACGGGCTGGGCGTCGGATTGGAGAGCCTCCTTCAAATCGCGCCCGCGCTTTTCGACCGCATCCCGATACAGCTTGACCTGGTCGTCGCTGAGCCGGCAGGTGCGCAAATCCTCTATTTTGGCCGGCAGCTCCGTGAGGACAGTTTGCTTGAGACGTCTGAGGGTAAACGGCGATACCAGGCGGCTGAGTTCCCGGCGGCTGGCGGCGTTTTGCTCCGCTTCGATGGGATTGACGTAGCGGCTGATGAAATCCGCGTCGGATCCCAGGTAACCCGGCGTAGTCAGGTCCAGCAGGGCCTTGAGTTCGGTGACCGTATTTTCGATGGGCGTCCCGGTGAGCCCCAGGTTCATTTGGGCGCGCACGGCTTTGGCGGCTTTATAAGTCCGGGTAGCGGAATTTTTGACGTACTGGATCTCGTCAAACACGGCCAGGGTAAAGGAAACCTGTTTAATTTGATCGATATCGCGCAAAAGGATACCGTAGGAGGTCAGGACGGTGTTGTACTGCGCAAGCAGGCCGTCAAGATCCCGCTCTCCGCCGTGGTAGACGCCGGGCTTCAAGGCCGGGGCGTGTTCGGCAATTTTTTTCTGCCAGTGGCTGATCACCGTGGTGGGGCAGACCACCAGGAAAGGACCGGTTGCCGCATTCTGCAGCTGCAGGGCCGTCATCAGCGCCATGACCTGGTGGGTCTTGCCCAGCCCCATATCGTCGCAGAGCAGTCCGCCGAGACCATTTTCAAACAAAAACCAAAGCCACTCAACGCCCCGGACCTGGTAAGTCCGCAGCGACGTGACCTTGTCTTTTAAATCCGGCAGGGCGGCCGCCGCCTTAAGATCGAGAAAATCCTGCAACTCAGCCGCACGCCGGCTGTCGCCTTCAATATGCAGGTCCTGTCCTTCAGCCGCAGTTAGTCGCAGCAGCTCGGTCCGGTGCAGCCGGATGCTCTGGCCGTCGCCGGCCGGCTCCGGGCCGGTTCGGTCTTTCAGCAGCTGATCCAGGATTTCGAACTGCGGACTGTTGCAATCCACCCAACCCTCATCCGTGGCCACGTAGCGCTGTTTGGCCCGGCGGGCTTTCAGAATTTCCGCCAGCGCGATTGATTGATTGCCGGCCCCATAGCTGACCGACAGCCACAGCCAGTCGCGCTCCAGGACCCGCGGTGTGATTTCAAGCCGCTCGAATTTTTTCAGAATTTTAAGCCGTCGAATGCTTTCGTCGACCTGGAAAGTGGTGCTTTCCAGATCAGCCGCGTGGGTATCCAGGAAGGCGGGTACCTGGCTTTTTTTAATGACGGTTTTAACCGGATCGCGAAACGATTTGGGCGGGGGCTCCGGGTAGCGGTCTTCCGCCAGAAGATTCAATTCCTTGATATAGTAGATATCCCCGTATTGATAACGTTTGAGATCTTCCCGTTGAAAAAATTTTGCCTCGCCGTTTTTCTGGATCAACCGCAGCAGGGGACTAATTTCAAGGTCCAGTTTAGCCGTGAGTTTGACATCGAAAATCGCATCCAAGTGAATAGGGCGGATGGCCAGCCCATGCTGGTTGGAGAGCATCCCGTCGCATTCCTGCAGCAGCCGCTTGACCCGACTGCGAGGAATTTCCAATTTGAACACTTCCTTATCCTGCGGCGTGATTCCGGCAACCATGAAGGCCCCGCTGGATTCTTCGACCGCCGGCTGAAGGGTGCAGCCTTTTGAGCCGAACTCCCGAAAGCAGTGGTAGGCAAATTTGTACCAGAAGGTTTCCTCCAGCACCTGGCGCCGGGTTTTAAGCCCGCGGTCCATCAGCACGCTTTCATTCTCCGTCAGGGTCAACAGGGAAAGCTGGCGGATAACTTCGCCCCGCGTGGGCACGGCGGCGTCCGCCGGCGGCTGGGTGCAGCGCTCCAGAAACCGCGCCCGGTCAAGTTCCCCTGAAATATAGGTCAGAAGTGTTCGGTTGCTGCTGCCGATGATCCTGACGCTGCTGCGGCCGTCGGATTTCAAGGCCGTCAGACGGATGGTGGCCGGGGTTTCGCGTTCTTCATCGGCCAGCACCGCCGCCAGGCGGTGCCAGAGTCCGGACTGGAAAGAATCATAAAAGGAGCGGCCGGCCGATGCATTCTGCCAGGCAGCCAGCACCCGTGAAAGCTCTTTCTGATGGGCGCAGGTGGCAGGGCCGGACGTTCGGCAGCTGCAAAACTGCTGAGACACCTTTTTGGGACCGCCGTCAACCTGAAAGGCAATCCCCGGCCGCCGGTCGGCCGGATCCGGCATCAGGGCCACCGCGTTGCGGTGAAATTCGAGCCGGGAAAAGTCCGCTGCTGGTGCAGCCGACTCTGCAGCAGCCGCTTTTTTCAAGGATCGGCGCTTGGCCTTGGCTTTTGGCTCTAATCGTTTCGTCATAATATTAAAATCCTATTACCGGCAATTTTAAACGGGTTTGAAACGGTAGTGGCTTCAACAGATAACTGCATAGGTTGCATCTGTCAAGGGGGCAGAAAATAGATTGCATACCCGCCCATGTTCCTATAAGTCATCTTAAGTAACCATCCAAGAATCAAAAGAAGAGTTGCCGAAAAGTCTCGAAAGTCTCAGTCCTGGGGTACTGAAGTGAGGGAATATGGGCGTATTGGAAAAAAAAAGCAATTTATACCGCCAACGCCAAACTGGAGAATGTTAAAGCGATGGTGGCCGTCGCGCTGGGGTATAGAGCATAGAGCACAAAGCGCATAGAGCATAGGGATCATGGCCGTCGCGCAGGAATAGCAACATGAAATCAAATACTCTTTTCAGCTTAACAGCTCAGGAGCTTATCAACTAATTAGCTATAAGCTTTCAAAATTTGATCCATCTGGGTGCCGGCTGCACCCATCGATTCGTACCGCCGTCGTAAAACCACTTGTCGGGAAAACCGCGCCGCAGGATAAATATGGGATTTTCCGACCATTTGATAATCTGCTCATAAGCTTCATGAATCTTTCTGAAGACCGTCGCATTGCCGCCCAGATCGGGATGATGCTGCATTGCCTGTTTGCGGTAGGCCGACTTTATTTTTCTTTGAAGTTCCGGCGAATTCAGATCGGATTTTTTTAGTTTTAAAAACGTCAGGGATTTTGAAAGTCGGGCCGGTTCTCTTACCGTCATGGGCCTGATGGGTACCGAATCGGCACTTTTGCTCTCGGCCTTTTCGAGCAAAAACTGCGTGGCACGATAGCGTTTGTTGGTGCGGTTTCTTTCAGCCCACCACGCATTTCCCAGGATATTGGACAAGACACTATAGTCTTCAACCGGTTTTCGGCCATGGGTCCGCGGGTAAAGATAACTGAACAGGTCTCCGGACCCATACGGCAGAACGTCCAGAATGATCACGGAATCGGTAAAATAAAATGTGGCATACCTTGTATTCAACGCTTTGAGCAGGCCGGTTCTCAGGTTCAAATGGTAGCGCAGCTTCTGTCGACAATCGATATTGCAATACCTGCGCCGCGTCATGTTTTCAGACGTACCGCATGACAGACAGCGATTTGTTTTCGAACCGGTCGAATAAATGATTTGATTTTTAATGGCGGAATCCATAGGTATAAAAATTCGTTCTTTTTTGAGAGATCACATCATATCATGGTTGGGTTCGCAAGGTCAAAGGGCAACCGGCCTCATTTTGACCTTCTTTATGCTTGCCAAATTTGATAACAAAAAATAATATAAGGTAAATTTCGGCTATTGGAGGAGGAAAACAAATGAAAAAAACCGCTTTGGCATATAAATCCATGCTTATTCGCATCCTGCTGTCCCTTGCTCTAATATCTTTGCTGGGCTGCGCCGGGCACCAGCTGGAAGTGGAACCGATTTCCAAATCAGAAAACCCCCAGGAATTGATAAACCAACTGGACAATGATATTGCGCTGGCGCGCAAAAATCAGATCAATGTGCTGGCACCCACCTGGTTTGAAAGAGCAGATTCTTCTCTCAAAACGGCCAAACAAGGCCTGGAAAAAGGTGATCAGCTTTCGAAAATTCTTGATAATATCGCAACCGGTCGAGCTCAGCTTCACCGTGCCGAAGAAATCGCCAAAGTCGCGCAAACCACGCTGCCGAATGCCATCAAAGCCCGCGATATGGCCCGGGAAGCCGGTGCGACAAATCTGGGCCAAGAATATGCCGATGCCGAGGAGAGATTTATCGGCCTCACCCGGGCCATTGAAGACAACAATCTGAATTACGCCCAACGCAATCAGGCCAGCGTGGTTGAAAATTTCAGGGTCGTCGAATTGCGGGCCATTAAGATCCAGACCATCGGCGAAGTCCGCCGGTTGATAGAGTCGGCCCGGAAACAGGGCATGCAAAAAATTGCGCCGCAGTCCTACGCCCTGGCCCAGCAGAAACTGGCCGAGGCAGATGCTTTTATCACCCAAAATCCTTACCAGAAAGAAAAAATGCATCAACTGGCTGCCGAGGCGCTTTTCATAGCCCAGCGGCTGCACATTGTCGCCCAACAAAGTGTGAAATTGGAAGACATGGAGCCCGAACAGATCACCCTTTGGGCGGAAGGGATGTTGTACCAGGTTTCCGAAAATCTCGGCGCTCAGGACATGCGCAATCAGCCCTTTAACAGACAGCTTGAAAATATACTCGCCACCGTGTCCGCGCAACATGCCGATCATGATTTCATGGTCGAAAACAACAAAAAACAGCAGAGCGAAATCGAAACTCTGCAGCAGCAGGTTGCCGGCCTGGAAGGTCAATCCCTCAAGGAACATCAGGAAAAAGAGCGGCTGCTGGCCGACAAGCGATTTAATGAAAAACTCGGCAGCATCCAGCACTTTTTCAAACCCAACGAGGCCGAGGTTTACAAAAAAGAAAATCAGGTCATTATCCGGTTGAAGGCCATGCAGTTTCCTGTGGGGCAGAGCGTCATTATGCCGGAAAATTACGAACTGTTGAGCAAGGTTCAGCGTGCCATACGAACTTTCGGCGAACCGGAGGTCATCATCGGAGGCCATACGGACAGCACCGGCTCGGAAGATTTAAACGAGCACCTGTCGCAGAAGCGGGCGGATGCCGTGCGGCAATATTTCGTAGCGAACGGAACCCTGCCGTATGAGAAGATCATCGCCGTCGGTTACGGATCCATGCGCCCGCTGGCTTCCAATGCCACGGAAAGCGGACGCGCAATAAACCGGCGCATCGATGTCATTATTACGCCGGAAGTCAAACAGAATTAATAAGATGGCTTGTGATCTAAATTGTCTAAAATGCCTAAAATTAAGGAAAAGCTGCGCTCGATCTCTTTTTAAAGATTGACAGCATGCCAAAATTTTAGCTCATTTTAGTTCATTTCAGATTTTTGATCATTTTCTCAAGTAAAATCTGGAGGTCGGATTACTGTGGACATTATCTTTTACAACGGCAGGATCAACACTCTGAATGAATCCTCAAAAGTCTGCACCGCAGTAGGCGCTGCCAACGGCATTGTCGCCGCCTTGGGCTCCGACGCAGAATTGCACCGGTTGATGGGAGCCAAAACCGAAACGGTTGATTTGAAGGGGGCTGTTATGTTCCCGGGGTTCATGGAAGCCCACAATCATCTGATGATTTACGCGTATTTGATTGACGGGATCGATCTGTCGGCCGCCAGAGCCGCCCGAATGGATGACATTCTCAGCCTGGTAAAATCAGAAACTGAAAAACATCCGCCCGGCACCTGGATCAAAGGATCCCGTTATGCCGAATACTTCTTAGCCGAGAACAGACACCCGACCCGCCGGGACCTGGATCAGGTCAGTCCGCAACACCCGGTGGTTATCTATCACACATCGTTTCATGCCTGCGTTCTAAACAGTCTTGGGTTAAAGATCCTGGGCATCGACCGTGAGACCGAATCCCCGCCGGGCGGCATCATTGAAAAAGATCCCGCCGACGGAGAGCCCAGCGGCGTGCTGCACGATAATGCCATGACGAGTGTATTCAACACGCTGTTTTTTGACGATCTGGCAGCCATGACCCGGCAGCAGCGCGTCGCGCTTTGCAGCGCAGCCACGCAATCATTTGCCGGTCAGGGTTTGGTGTTTGCAGCCGATGCCATGGTAACCCCGCAGACGCTGGAGATATATCAGGATACCCGGGCGGCCGGTCAGCTTAACATTCGAATTTACACCATGAACCACGACATCATGGCCGAATCGCTGGTCGACGCGCGCATCAAGACCGGATTCGGATGCCCGCAGCTGCGTATCGGTCCCATTAAAATCTTTGCCGACGGCGGCATGTCCAACCGCACGGCAGCCGTCGGCCAACCCTATTTGACACCACCCTACGGCCAGGGGCTTAAAATTCAAAGCCCGGAGGAGTTGATCACAACCGTCAAAAGGTATCACGAACTGGGTTATCAGATCGCCATTCACGCCCAGGGTGATGCCGGTATCGGTGATACGCTGGATGCCTTTGAAGCTGTCTTGGGTCCCCGATCCGGCAATCCCCAGCGGCACCGGATCGAACACGGCGGCTGCCTTTATCCCGATCTGTTGAAACGGGCGGCGGCGATGAACATCGCGGTCGCCGTCCAGCCTGTTTTTTTCAGTGAGCTGGGAGACGGTTTTCTGGAAGCATTCGGGGTCGATCTGGCCCAAAAGCTGTATCCCTTCAAAAGCATGCTTGCGGCCGGCATCAAAATCGGCGGCAGCTCGGACTGTCCGGTCTGCAATCCGGATCCCCGGCTCGGGCTGCGGGATGCCGTATTGCGGCGGTCGCCGTCGGGTGAAGTCATCGGGAACCGGGAAGCGCTTACCATGGATGAGGCCATCGGCCTGTATACGCAGGGCGCCGCCTACCTTTCATTCGACGAAAACCACAACGGAAGCATCGCGCCGGGCAAACGGGCGGACTTCACGGTAATGGCCGCTGACCCTCGCGCGGTTAAACCGGAAGAGGTGCCGGAAATTCCCTTTACCATGACGGTCGTGGACGGAAAAATTGTATGGCCGGCGTAAGGCAGGCTGAAAATTCCGGATTCCCGGCCGGCCGGCGATGGCGCAGCGGCCGGAATGTTGTTATTTTTTATACAAAATAAAAGAGGTTGCGGATCGTTTAAGCAACAAGTCTAAAATCCCCCTTTTTGCTCTGCAAGGTAACAGCGATGAAAACCAGGGAACATATTAAATGCTTCTGTTCTTTCTGGAAGCCGACCGTGGCAAGACGCATCACGCTATATTTTCTGCTGTTTGGCGTGATTATCTTTTTTGTGACCTCCGTGCTCTTCACCATCGCCGGCAAAAAAGAATTCATGGAATCAGCCAGCAAGGTTATTCATCACCAGCTATCCCAACTGGAAAACAGCAATGAACCGGATTTTATCTGGCACAGCATTAGTCAATCAAAACCGGAATTGCACGGCCTGCTGGAGATTCTGGCCAGCCTGTCTTCAACCTTCTATACGGTTAAAGATATTTCCATTTACAGCAAAAAGGCGGACGGCGCATCCTGGTACCGCCTGTATTTCCCGGATGGCCCGACGCTGATGTCCGAACCCATTGCCGAGGATGCTTACACCAAAACGCTGGACAGCTGGCTGGGGCATCGCTTCCGGCCGGCGAAGGTCAAGATCATGACCGCCGATGGTTCGCGTTCCATGTTCGTCAATATCACCGGCTCCCAAGACACGCATGACTATTTTTTGAAAATCGGCGTCGACAGCGAAGGCATGATCGGCTTCATGCACAAACAGGTTAAGCTATTGATTGTATTTTTCCTGATCGCTTTGTTCCTTCTGCGGTTTATAGGATACTTTTTTGCACGCAGGATTGCCGGCCCCATAGAAACCCTATCAGAGATTTCCTCCGATGTTGCCAGAGGGGACCTGTCAAAGCTGGCGCCGGTAAACACCCATGATGAAATCGGGGAATTGGCCAAAAACTTCAACCACATGATCGAAGGCCTGCGGGAGTGGGAGCGAATTAAAATAATTGAGTTTGAAATGGAAAAGGGTCAAAAAATACAGCGCGATTTTTTGCCCAGTACCATCCCCCACTTACCCGACTGGAACATCGCGACCTGCTTCTTTCCGGCCGGCAAAGTCTCGGGGGATTTTTACGATGTGTTCCAACTTTCCGACGGCAACATCGGTCTGGTTATCGCCGATGTCTGCGACAAAGGTGTCGGTTCCGCCCTTTATATGGCCTTGTTCCGCAGCCTGATCCGGGTATTTGCCGAACAGGCGGCTTACAGCGACGCGTCGGCCATCACGCAACTCAACCAACCCCGGACGACCAATTCCCAGGCTCTAACCGCAGAAGACCGGCAAAAAATCCGATTGAGGGCTGTGCCATTTACCAATAATTACATCGCTCAAACCCACGGCGAGGAGAGCATGTTTGCCACTTTGTTTTTCGGCGTGCTGAATCCTGAAACCGGAATACTGTATTATATTAACGGCGGCCACGAGCCGCTGTACCTGGCGAACGCTCAAGGCGTAAAGCAGAAAATCGATCCCACCGGGCCGGCCGTGGGGCTTTGGCCTGATACCGCCTATGACATGGGCCGCATCAGGATGGAGCCGGGGGACATGTTGCTCGGCTATACGGATGGCGTTACCGAAGCGCGTTCGCCTGCCGATGAGATATTTACCAGGAGCCGGTTGCGCTCACTCATTGAGCAGCCATTTTCCACCGCCGCAGAATTGCTGGAACGCATCAAAGCCAACCTGTTTACCTTCATCGATATTGCCCCCCGACATGATGATGTGACCATGCTGGCCGTTCAGCGGGTTGTTAATGCAGGATAGGGAAAAGAATCTACTGATTTATAACAAAATTATTTGTTCATCAAAGATGGATCATAGTTGAACGACCAAAATAAACTTGATATATTTTTTGGGATTTTATTGGAAGCTCCTCGGAGAACCCCGTCAGAATTAAAATTGAATCAAAACCGGATTGACTGATAACCCCAAAAAATAAGGAGTGAAGATGGCTAAAAAAGACCAGTTTCTGACCACCGGAGAATTTGCATCACAGGCAGGGATACCGACTTCATCCGTTGCTAAATTGATCAAAGATGGCAAAATCAAGGCTGAAAAAAAATCCGGCAAATGGCTGATCGACCCCAGCCAGCTAAACACAGAGGCTGTTAAGGAGTTAAACAGAACCAACAAGCCGGCTGCCAGGAAAAAAACTGCCACGCCCAAAGAGAAAAAATCCGCCGGCCAAAAACCGTCTCCGCCCAAAGAGGAAAAACCTCTGAAGGCGGAGAAATCTGCCGGGAAGACCTATACCCTGGCTGAATTTGTCGCGATGACCTACTTGACCGAATTCGGCGTGCAGGAGTGGTTAAAACAGGGCCGTCTAACCGGTAAACAGGGTGCTGGTGGAGAGTGGCAGATCGATGCCGCCAACCTTGAGATAGCGGATGTAAGGCGTTTGCTCAGATAAATGCAGAACGCTAATTACTCCGCCTTAAAAAATATCATATTCAGGGTTGTGGACGAGTCTTTAAAATCGGACGAGGATGTTATATTCAAACCTGGTATCGTTATTTTAAGGGCTTTAAGTAATTACGAAAAGAAAGGCAGAGTCGATAAGGACCCTGCCTTTCTGATAGAAGGGCTTCCCAGAGTGCCGTTATTTTCACTTGGCCGGCTTCTCATTCTGGTAGAAACGGAAACCCACCGGAAAAGATGCACGCACACCAGGGAAGCCAATAATTTTCTTGACCGATTGCAGACGCTTGTGTATTGATTCCTGCTTATTTATGTCTGCTTCAGCTCAAAAAAAACTGCGCGTCTGTATCCCTTTTGCGCTGGGTTATTTTGTTTCCTATCTCTTTAGGGTTGTCAATGCCGTGCTCGCGCCGGATCTGGCGTCAGCACTCGGAGTGGGTCCTTCCGATCTCGGGCTGCTGACGGCCGCCTACTTTATCACCTTTGCTGCCTTCCAGCTGCCCCTGGGCGTGCTGCTTGATCGATTCGGCCCGCGCAAGATTGAATCATTCCTCCTCATTTTTGCGGCTGCCGGGGCGTTGGTCTTCTCCCGCGCCCAAACCGTATCCGGCCTGGTGCTGGGCCGGGCGCTGATCGGTTTCGGAGTATCCGCGTGTCTGATGGCCGCTTTCAAAGCCTTTGTCATATGGTTTCAACGACAGCAATTGCCGCTGATTAACGGTATTCAAATGGCAGCCGGCGGCTTTGGCGCCCTTACCGCCACCGCACCCGTAGAGGCAGCGCTGGAGATCACGGATTGGCGCGGTGTGTTTTTCATTTTATCGATCGTCACCCTGGCGATTGCTGCAGCCGTTTTCTTTGTTGTGCCGGAAAAAAAGGCTGAACAAACTAGTGGCGGCCTCGGAGTTCAGCTGCACGGAATCGCCAGCGTGTTTTCCAGCCTGACATTTTGGCGCATCGCCCCCTTGACAGTTATGTCGCAGGCGGCGTTTTTAGCGACTCAGGGCCTCTGGTCCGGCCCATGGCTGCGGGATGTGGCCGGCTTCGAACGCAACGGTGCGGCGCAGGTTCTGTTAATGATCGCAGCAGCCATGGTGGCAGGATTTATTCTGATAGGGGCGGCAGCCGAACGCTTGAGCCGGCTGGGCATCAAACCGATTGCAGTGGCGATTGCCGGAATGATTGCCTTTATGTTCGTTCAGACCTTTCTGGTTTTAGAGGTGACGTCATGGGCCCGCACCTTGTGGGTCCTGTATGGAATTTTCGGTACAACCGGAATAGTTCCCTATGCGGTGTTGTCTCAAAGCTTTCCCCTGCACCTATCCGGCCGGGTGAATACGGCTCTGAACCTCCTTGTTTTTGTGGCGGCCTTTGCCGCCCAGTGGGGAATCGGCGCAATAATTAATCTGTGGCCGGTTGCGGCCGGCGGTCGTTATGCGCCGCCCGGTTATCAGGCGGCGTTTGCCATGATGCTGCTGCTGCAGCTGTTGTCACTGCTGTGGTTCATCTTTGCCGGCCTGATGCACCATCGTCGTAATCGAATAGATTAAATTAGTCAAGATGCAGATTTTATTCGACCTTGATTTTGGTCATCTTTTGGCCGGCTTTTTTAGCGCCTTTTTTTTCATAGTAGTCGATGCGTTCATCCAGCAGGGACCGGATGCCCTTCAGAAATTCGATCCTGGAGCGGGTCATGTGTTCAAAAAACTTTGATTTGGGGCCCATGACATGCTGCAGCTCCCTGAATAACTTGCCGGCCGAACATCCATTTGCTTGATCTTTATTCGTTTGGTTCCCCATGATCCTCTCCTTTAAATAAGACTGTCAAATATTCCCCCTCCAATTTGGCCTTGACCGAATTAAGCGCGGCAACCTGCCTGGGAAGCATGATATGGCGTTTAAAGCCCCCGATTCGAATGACCAATTCTTCATGCAGCTTGTTAAGCTCCAAATCCTTTTTCGATGCAAAAGGAAGCTTCAGTTTAAGGTTGTAGCTGCCGTTTTGCTTGAATAACCGATAAGGTTCCTCTTTAAATAGACGTTCCAACGGGTTGGTATCTTGGTAGATTTTATCAGCCAGCTTCTTTAAGTCATTATAGCCGATGACTTCCCCGGGAAAAAGATCCACCGGGAAAATGGGCACCGGACTGAAAAAATCCTTCGCCTCGCCCAGATGATACTGTTGTCCCTTGATCCAGTCCTTAAAATAGGCATCTTTTATTTTTTCAGGCAGCATGCGGTTCATGATAATCGCATCGATACTCATTTTGTAAAGACAAAAGTACATAAATGCGCGCTGGGTTTCTTTTAAAACGACTTTTTCAGGATTGGTCACCAGACGGACGGTGGTTATTTCAGGATCCACCAGGAGCTGGTCTACGCCTTTAAGTTTGGCAAAAAGATCCTCGATGGCTTGAAAATAGTCATCACCGGGCAGGGGAACGTCATAAATCCGTTTGGCTACCGGCCGCACATATTTGACGACGGTTCGCTCCAATTTAAACACCTTGTTCATGTACCACTCCAAGGTGGTGGGGATGGCGATGAATCGGAGCGATTCCCCGGTGGGCGCGCAATCGAGCAAGATGACGTCATATTCCCTTTCGCGGGCGTATTTGTTGATGTAAAGCAGGAGACTGATTTCTTCCATTCCCGGCAATACGGCCAATTCTTCGGCCAGGACCTCATCCAATCCGGTGGTGTGCAGTATGCTGGACAGGTATTTGTGAATATCTCCCCAGTAGCGTTGGATTTCTTCCTGGATATCCAATTCCTGGATGAATAATTTTTTATTGATCGCGATCGGCTCACCTTTATTCTTGTCCAGCAGATCGCGGTCAAGATCGAAAATATCGGACAGGCTGTGCGCGACATCCAGCGACATGACCACCGTCTTGTAACCCATTTCCGCGGCCTTGATGCCGGTGGCCGCCGATACCGACGTTTTTCCGACGCCGCCCTTGCCGGCAAAGAATATGATTCGCACGATGGTGCTCCTATGAAAGCTTCTCTTCTTAAAATATCCCTTGAGCGTAGTTATAGAAATATGCACTCATTTAAAAATGCCTAAATTGCTCTAAGATGCCTAAATTGCCTAAAATTAAGGATGTTATTCGATTTTATTTAATCAGTAATAAAATGCCAAAGAAAAGCGACATCCATAAATATTCAATCTTCAATTTTCACTATTCAATGCCGTTCAGGGTGCTCCCAAATAATACTCCATACGCTTGCGCCACAGCGCGTGGTCGATCACGCAGACATCGCCGTCATCATCGCGCGTGGCAATTACCACACCAAAATCCTCAGGAGTCACCAATCCGCAGACATCGCCCGGCCAGCTTGCAAACATCGGATCAACGGATATAAACGCCTCCAGGCGCTGCCTTTCTACCGGAATCGTGCACTCCCTGTCCGGTATTACAATGACATCCTTTTCCTTTTTAGTGTCATGCACATAATATGCAATCATCGTTCCTCCCTTTCTTATTCTCAAGACTCAGGTTCTTATTCTCAAGACTCAGGCAGATTAGGTCTTATTCGGGATAATATAAAACAACTTTTACAGCATTTCGAGAAATATTTAATATGAGATCAGCTAAGCTGATTTCATATTGATTAACCTTAACGATTATGCAAATAAATAAATTAATTCCGGCTCCGAAAGGGCTTCGTCATTTAAAGATTTTTTGTCTTATAAAACTTTCCAATGCAACTGGTCTAGAATTCAATTTGACGGTGGCATGGCTCCGGATTTGAATTCTTTACTTCTAAGGAGGCTGATATTATGCCGATTGCTGAAAAAATGGCAGAGATGATCGAAAGATCAACCATGATCAAAAATATGTTTGAAGAAGGCGCCCGTCTCAAAGCGGTTCACGGACCGGAGAATGTCTTCGATTTTTCCCTGGGCAACCCGGATGTCCCGCCGCCGCCTGAATTTAAAAAAGTGCTTCGGGAGCTGATCAACGACGACGCTTTGTATCACGGATACACACCGAGTGCGGGGTATCCCCAAGTACGCCAGGCCGTTGCCGACTACCTGAGCAGCGAGCACGGGTTTAATTTTACACCGGATTTGATCATTATGACCGTCGGGGCAGCCGGCGCCTTAAATGATATTCTCATGACGCTGACCAACACCGGCGAGGAAATATTGACTCCTTCACCTTATTTTGTCGGCTACCTGCAATATTCATCCGTCGCCGGCGCCGCCCTTCGGACGGTGCCGACGGACGCCGATTTCCACCTGGACCTGGCGGCCATCGAAAAGGCCATCACCGCCGGCACCCGCGTGATGCTGATCAACTCCCCCAACAATCCGACCGGTGCCATCTACTCGGCCGGGGAATTATCCGGCTTAGGTGAGATATTGGAAAGGGCCAGTCAAAAATTCGGCAAGCGGGTTTATCTCGTCTCGGATGAACCCTATCGCAAGGTCGCCTATGAGGTGGAAGTACCGTCGGTGTTTCAGGCCTATGACCACACGATTATGGTCAGCTCCTACTCCAAGGAACTTTCCCTGGCCGGCGAACGCATCGGCTATCTGGCGATTCATCCCGATGCCGAAGACGTGCAACTGGTGGCCGGAGCCGCCACAGTTGCCAACACCATGCTGTGCGTAAATGCCCCCAGCATGATCCAGCTGGCAGTTGCCCGGTTGCAAGGCATTACGGTGGATGTTTCGATTTACAGGCGGCGACGGGATATGCTTTGCAAAGGGCTTTCTGAAGCCGGCTACGAATTTAAAGTCCCCGAAGGCGCATTTTACCTGTTCCCCAAAAGCCCGATTCCCGATGACGTTAAATTCATTGACCGGTTGAAGGAGGAGCTTATCCTGGCGGTGCCGGGGGTCGGCTTCGGCGCACCGGGCTATTTTCGCCTGTCCTATGCCGTGCCGGACTCAACAATTACCGGTTCTTTCAAAGGCTTCAAGCGGGCGCTGGAGAAAATTTGACTTGCGACGTCCAGAATTATCCTAAGCGCATTGGGATTCAGGTTAAAGCGAGAGCTTTCGGTTTGGCCGCTGCCCGCATGACTGGGAGAGTCAATCAATTTCGAGTGCTTTGAATTCCTGCAAGCAGGTTTCGGTTTGACCCCGGATTACCGACTAACGGTCCAGCAGGCGATAAGTAAATGTGATGTCAAAGACCAAGGCCTTTAATTCGCTGAATTAGGTATTAAATTGTAAGCATATTATTTTAATACCCTAACCCGCACACGCCGGGATTGAAGATTGCAAATTCAATTTCCAATCGAAAATATTCAATTATGCTGCAATGCCGTATCAAAACGAGTATAACACGCAGCGCAATGTCGCCCTGCTTTCATTAAGCCAGGCAACGCTCATAACGGGCACGTCCCTGCTGCTGGCGTCCTCGGCAATCGTCGGCCTGGCTTTAGCCGGTCATAAATTGCTGGCGACCCTGCCGCTGGCGCTGTTATATTTAGCCCAGATGGCGACCACCATTCCGGCTTCCCTGTATATGGCAAGAGTGGGTCGCCGGCTGGGCTTCATGACCAGTTCCAT
The DNA here is from genome assembly GCA_963769935.1 of uncultured delta proteobacterium. GTDB lineage: Bacteria > Desulfobacterota > Desulfobacteria > Desulfobacterales > JAFDCJ01 > JAFDCJ01. The sequence goes on from CAVYNY010000010.1 coordinate 226,238, forward strand.
GTTTGGTCTGGCCGGCGCCGCAGTGGCAACCGGTGCGGTTTTCAAAGGCGAATTCAGCATATTTTGCATCGGCACCACTTTAATCGGCGTGTTCAACGGGTTTGGGCAGTACTATCGGTTTACCGCTGCCGAAGTTGCCGCAGATGACTATCGCAGCCGCGCTATCTCGTATGTGCTGGCCGGCGGAATTATTGCTGCATTTGCGGGACCGAATTTGGCCAATTGGTCCAGGCATTTGCTGCCTGAAAATTTTGCCGGCAGCTATGCCAGTCTGATAGGCCTTTATCTGCTGGCCTTCGGGTTGGCATTTTTTCTGCGAATTCCAAAGCCGGCGGCGGTTTCCATGTCACAGGGCAGGCGGCCGTTAAGCGTTATCGCCCGCCAACCCGCCTATCTGGTGGCCGTTGCCAGCGCCATGGTCGGATATGGTGTCATGAATTTCATCATGATCGCCACGCCGCTTGCCATGCAGGGGTATGCCTATGCGTTTTCAGACACGGCGTTTGTTATCCAGTGGCATGTATTCGGGATGTTTGTTCCGTCTTTTTTCACCGGCCATTTGATCAGGCGGTTCGGCATATCCAATATCATGCTGACGGGGGTTTTGCTGCTGGGTTTATGTGTCTGGATAAATTTTACCGGAACAACCGTCGCCCATTTCTGGGGGGCCCTTATTTTACTGGGCCTGGGCTGGAATTTTCTGTTTGTCGGCGCAACCACCCTGCTGACCGAAACCTATACCCCGGTTGAAAAGGCAAAAGCTCAAGCCCTGAACGACTTTTTGGTGTTTGGAACCGTCACCCTCACCTCCTTCAGTTCCGGTGCGGTCCAGCAGGCCCTGGGATGGCAAAGCATCAACATGGCGGTCATCCCCTTCCTGGTTCTGGTTGTAATTGCCAATTTGTGGCTGCGAACCAAACCGCAATTGCAGTCTTCATATCAATAAACAGCGCAAAAAATAAATAAAATCACGAAAACACGAAAAAAAAGAAAAATGTACCCGTTTAGCCCTTTGAGAAACCAGGAAGGCATCTGGAGGAGATTCGCTTTTTAAAGCGGTAACCTGTTTGCAACAAAAAAATGTATATGGCCCAGACTCGTTGAGCCTAGTCAAAAATTCTAAACAAGGAGCAATATATGAATACACATGTAAGCCGCGAGATACGACTGAAAAACCGTCCTGCCGGACTGCCGAGTGAAAGTGATTTTGAACTTGCCGAAGTAACACTGCCGCCAGTCGGCAACAGACAGGTTCTCGTTCAGAATATCTATATGTCGGTGGATCCTTACATGCGCGGACGCATGGTGGATCGCAAAAGCTATGTGCCGCCGTTTCAACTAAATCAGCCCCTGGAAGGCGGCTGTGTCGGCCGCGTGGTCGAATCCAAAAACGACCAATTTCAGGCCGGCGATTTTGTTCTGGGAATGTCGGGATGGCGGGAGTATTTTATTTCCGGCGGCTCAGGACTCACCAAAATAGACCCCAAAGTCGCCCCTATCCAGGCCTATCTGGGCACCGTCGGGATGCCGGGACTCACGGCTTACTACGGTCTGCTCGAGGTCGGCAAACCTAAAGCAGGGGAAACGGTGTTTGTTTCGGCGGCCTCCGGTGCGGTGGGGTCGATTGTCTGCCAGATCGCCAGGATCAAAGGCTGTCGGGTGGTCGGAAGCGCTGGATCGGATGAAAAAGCTGCCTGGCTCCTGGAAGAAGCCGGGGTGGATGCGGCCTTCAACTATAAAAAAGCCGGCAACGTTATGGCCGAAGTCGGCAAGCTCTGTCCCAAAGGCATCGATGTTTATTATGAAAATGTAGGTGGGGTTCATCTGGAAGCTGCCTTGGAGCACATGAACAAATTCGGCCGCATCGTCATGTGCGGCATGATCGCCATATACAATGCCGTGGGCCCGGTTCCCGGACCTTCGAATCTTTTTTATATAATCGGCAAGCAACTGACGATGCAGGGCTTTATAGTCTCCGATCACTTCGACAAGTTGGCGCAGTTTTACGCCGATATGGGAAAATGGATTGCCGAAGGTAAAATCAAATGGCAAGAAACCATCATCGAGGGTCTGGAAAATGCACCCCGGGCTTTTATCGGTCTTTTCAAAGGTGAAAATTCAGGTAAAATGATTGTCAAAATCGGCGAATAGGATTGGTTGAACTGTTGACTGGTTGCATGGTTTATTAGTATATAAGGGCTTGAACCTTTATTGATTTAACTATTTGACTATTCAGCGAAAGCGTAAGCCATGCGACCGAAGCCGGTGGTTGTTGCCATATTGGGCCTTATTCTATCGACAGCCATGATTTATCCGGAAGACTCACCCGGTGGTTTAAACCCGAAGGAGGAAAAAAGCTTTTCGGGTTCACCGGGCACAGCAGCTGTTTCCGAAGCCGCGATTGGTGAAATCATAAAGGAGCAATCCGAAGACCAATCAACGTGCTGGTTTTATAGTGATCCCCGGGGAAAACTCAAGGGCGTTGCTTTGGTGATTCACGGTCTTAATTTGCGGCCCGACAGGATGCAGCCCATTATTTCAAGGCTGACCGCATCCGGAATCGATGTCCTGGGTTTGTCCCTGCGCGGGCATGGCGAAAACTATACCCACGGCAATGGTCCGGCTGAAATTCAAGCGAGATTGGAGGCTTTCAAAAAAGTATCTTATCAGTTGTGGATGAATGAAGCCTACCTGGCTTATTTGCAGCTTAAGGAAAGAGCCGAAGAAAAAGGGGTTCCAATGTTTCTTACTGCATTTTCTTTAGGCGGTTTGATCGGATTGGACCTGTTTGCTTGCAATCCGGACGTCCGGTTTGACAAGTTAGTCCTGTTTGCGCCGGCCATAAGACTGCACGCTTCTATTTATCTCGAACGGGTGTTGTCTCCTTTCCCGCGATTGGTGATACCGAGCATGGCGCCTAAAAATTACCTTGCCAATAAAAAGGGAACTCCCATTGCAGCCTATAATGCCTTGTTCGACGGGATTGACCGATTCAACAAAAATGCCGATCAAAAATTAAACGTGCCCACCCTGATTTTCATCGACCGGCAGGACGAATTTATTCCACTTCCGAAGCTAAAGGAGTTGGTAAAAAAACAAGGCTGGAATCAATGGCAATTTTACATTGTCCAAAAAGATAAGTCCGCCCGGGATGAAACTTTTTATCACCACATCATCGATGCGTCTGCCACAGGAGAAACTGTCTGGCAGGATATGATGAAGGCCGCTTTGAATCATTTGATGAAGCCAACATCGAATTAATCCGCTCTAAAAACCGGCACATCCAGGGTTCTGAATTGTTTTTTGATATCTGAACGAAGCCCTAAACCCAATATGTTTTTTTGTTGTCCTGCTCGCTGCTGCGCCAGCGGTAGAATCAATATTGTTTCCATGAAAACGTCAAAAAATTGTCGAATTTACCACAACGACAGCTTGCCAATTAGCATAAACGGGCAGCCTTTCACTTCGGCAATTCGATCTTCATAAAGCAGCACTCATTGCTTATACCTCACCGCGGATAGATCCGGAACCGGCATTTCATTCATCTATGATCTCGTGAAGCCTTAATTCGTATGCACTATTCGGATGCACTGCTTACCAGTCGCCCGAATAATGAGGATCTGGCTTGGGAAAAATATTATTTTTTTACGAAGCCGCCACTATATATTTCAAGCAGCTCCGATCCATTTGACGCTGAATGGCACAAATATTGCTGACTATAAATGTAGAAAACAGCATGCCTGGTTCCACGAAAGGCATAGCTATTGTAGGAGGTAATCATCGTGCAGATCAGTGAACTATGTTTTTGTAAGCGGGATATAATTTCCGTCTGCACAGCCGGCGGCAAAGAGCAGCAAAAAAATTGCTGTTTCTATCAAAAGTCAACCTATAAAAACGCCTGCATGTATTTCGTTTTTGACACATACTGCGATTGTGTAGAAGCGCAGCGCAACACCCAATATGTTATTTGATTACGCTACTCTTTCCAATCCGCCGGGCAGGTGAGCTGACCCAGCACCGCCCGTCTGATCCAATCCAAACCCTGGATTGCAAGCCAGCTGCGGATATAATCTGAATCCTGGTAGTTGCGGCCCTGCTTGAGGACCTGCATAGCGCGCGGTCCGCATAGGGCAATGAAGGTCGAATTGTCGTTGAAAGGGCCGATCAGCGCCAAGCCGACCCCGCCGGGCGGTGCGGCGAACTGTGCCAGGCCCATGGCAAGCGTGCTGTAATCCCCGTCCGGCTCACCTGCTTGAGACGCCAGGCCGGCCTTTTGCAATGCCGCCGCCACATCGACGGCATGCAGGTCGGTTGTGATCAGATCACCGAATCCGGCATCGATCAGCTCACGGGCCAGAAGACCTCCGGTAAGGGTATCGATCACGCCTAAGTGTAAATTCTTTTTTGACAACAACTGTCCGATCACTCCAGGAACGGTTTCTTTTTCCACGCCGTAAACGGCCACGCCCAGCCGCCGCCGAACTTCGGCTTCAAGGGGCGCGATGAGGGCATCGGCCTGCGTCTCGGTGTCGGCCTTGGCCGTGATACGGACATCGGTTTGACCCGCATGGGCAGCCAACCCGATGGTCGGATTTTGCTGAGTCATCAAATCGCCGATCACCCGATCGACGTTGCTTTCGCCCACAGCGCAGGTTCTCAAGACCCTGATCTTAGTGACCTTGGCTCCCCCCATTCTTTCGATCAGCAGCGGAATCACTTTTTTGCTCAGCATATACTCCAGCTCGCGCGGCACTCCGGGCAGGGAGATAACAATCCCGCGTCCCCGGATATCTTCACAAAGAAAGCAGGGCGCCGTCCCCACCGGATTGGACAGCGGCAAGGCGTTTTCCGGAATATACGCCTGGCGCTTATTGTTTTCCGCCATCGCACGGCCGAAACTTCGAAAACGGGCTGCGATTTGCGCTTCCAGATCGGTGCTGTAAATTAGTTTACGGCCGGTCGCATTGGCGACGGCCTGGCGCGTCATGTCATCGACGGTCGGCCCGATACCGCCCGAGGTTATGATGACATCCGAGCGATCCAATGCCAGATTGAGGACTTGTGTTATCCGGCCTTCGTTGTCGCCGACGGTCGTTTTGTAATAAAGGTCAAGTCCGATCTCGCGCAAGGCTTTGGCCAATCTGTTGGCGTTGGTGTCAACCAGTTCGCCCAGCAAAAGCTCCGTGCCGATCATCACAATTTCTGCGTGCATCACAGGTCTCCATAATTGCTGCGTATTTTTATGCGGTTTTTATCTTTTCAATTTCATTTCTGATCCTGATGTCAAATAATAGACACGAACTAATTCCTGTAAAATAATTCATGAGGATATGAATGTCTATGACTCGTCCCGAATACAGGTGTTGGCAAGTTTCATTTAAGAAACTATGTCAGTCGAAATTATTTTACCAGTGAAAACCGCTACAAGTCAATTCTCTGTCAGGAAGAAGTCTCTCTCAAGGAACTGGTCCGTTACATCCATCTCAACCCATTGCGTGCAGGAATTAAGGAGACTGTTCAAGCTGGAGAAATTAAAGGTTGATCTGCCAGCAGCGGTGGCTGGCTTTTTTCTTGCTGCGGTAGTCTTCGGGAATCGTGAGATCGGTTATATCCTTCACAGCGGCAACCTTCAGATCGTCGGTGCGCAGCGTGAAGTCCTGGTGGTTGGTGGAAAAAAAGATGACTGCCCCTGCTCTCATCACGTCGATCACGGCGCGCAGCAGGGTGGGGTGATCCCGGACGATGTCGAAGGCCGCATTATGGATCCGGGTGGTGGAATAGGACGGGGGGTCCACCACGGCAAGGTCGAAGGCCTGGCCCCGACGTTTGGCGGTTTTTAAAAAATCCACCGTGTCTGCCTGCACCAGACGGTTTGTGACAACAGAAATCCGGTTGAGTTGCATGTTCTGCCGGGCCCACTGAATCGCGGTTTTCGACCGGTCCACCGACAGGGTCGTCCGGGCTCCGCCCGTCGCGGCATAACACGAAAAGGTCGCGGTGTAACAGTAGAGGTTGAGAAAGTCTTTGCCCGCGGCCATTTCCCGGACCATCTGCCGGGTGTTGCGGTGGTCGGCAAACAGCCCGGTGTCCACGAAATCGTAAGGGTTGACGTAGAACTTGAGGTCCCGTTCGGCCACCACGAACTTCCGGTTGGTGTGATCGATGCGTTCGTAGCGTTTGCCGTCCTGCTTGCCGGCGCGCCGTCGCTTGAGGTGAACTTTATCCGGAGGCACGCCGAGAGCTTCAGCCACGGCCTGCCCCATGGCCGGCAGCCATTCCGGCACAGATTGCCGCCGCATGTATTCCCCGATCACGAGGTGGCCGCCGTACCAGTCAACCACTGCACGAATTTCCGGGATGTCCCAATCGTAGAGCCGAAAAACTTCGATGCGCTGCCTGTCAAACCGCTTGTACAGATGGTTGAAGCGCTTCTTTACCCGGTTGGCAAGCATCTGGCCCTGGCTCCGGAGGGGTTCCGGAATGTCGTGTTCCGCCATGTCGAAAGTGTCTCTTAAATCTTTTTGAAAAAAAGTATGATCAATACAATCCGTGTCTTGCGCATAACACTTGGGACGCAACACTAGCAGGATTGGGAGGTCCTGTCAATTAAACTCGCCGATCGGCGTGCCGACACAGCCGGCTTGCAACCTGCCGAAACGTGATCCATATTGACACACAGCCACCTTCCTGGCATATTCAGACCTTCAAAAAAAAGACGATCTTTTAACTTTGAAAGACACGGTACCCGTCAATGGTACCGGGGAGGCGCATCATGAGTCAGCAACCGGACAAAATCATCTGCTCCATGGTACGGGTGAGCAAATATTACAACAAAAAGCCCGTCTTGCAGGATATATCACTGTCGTACTTTTACGGCGCCAAAATCGGGGTGCTGGGGCTTAACGGGTCGGGCAAAACTTCGTTTCTGCGCATCATGGCCGGCGTGGATACCGAATTCAACGGCGAAATGATCATGGCCCCCGGATACACGGTCGGGTACCTTGAGCAGGAACCGGTCCTGGACGAAAGCAAGACCGTGCGGGAGATCGTGGAGCAAGGGGTCCAGGAATCCGTAGACTTGCTGGAAGAATTCAACCGGATCAACACCCAATTTGCCGAGCCCATGTCCGAGGAAGAGATGAACCGTTTGATCGAACGGCAGGGTGAAGTCCAGGAGAAACTGGACGCCCTGGATGCATGGGATTTGGACGCCCGGCTGGAGATGGCCATGGATGCCCTGCGCTGCCCGGAGGGCGACACACCGGTCAAAATTCTCTCCGGCGGTGAACGGCGCCGGGCGGCGCTGTGCCGCCTGCTGCTGCGGCGACCCGACATTCTGTTGCTGGACGAACCCACCAACCATCTGGACGCCGAAACGGTTGCCTGGCTCGAGCATCATTTGCAGCAGTACCCGGGGACGGTCATTGCCGTCACCCATGACCGCTATTTCCTCGACAATGTGGCCGGATGGATCCTGGAACTTGACCAGGGGCGGGGCATCCCATGGAAAGGCAACTACTCTTCCTGGCTGGCACAAAAACAGGAGCGTCTGCGCCAGGAAGAAAGCGCGGAGAGCCAGCGCCGCAAAACGCTGCAGCGGGAGCTGGAGTGGATCCACATGACCCCGCAGGCGCGGCAGACCAAGTCCCGCGCCCGCATCAAGGCCTATGAACGACTGCTGTCCCATGAAAGCGCGGCCCGGGCCAAAGAACTCGAGATCTACATTCCCCCCGGACCGCGCCTCGGTGACGTGGTGGTTGAGGCCCGGACCGTAGCCAAGGGCTATGGAAACCAGCTGCTGATGGAAAACCTGAACTTTTCGCTGCCGCCGGGCGGGATCGTCGGCGTGATCGGACCCAACGGCGCCGGCAAGACCACGCTGTTTCGTATGATCACCGGACAAGAGACCCCGGATTCAGGCCGGTTCAGAACCGGAGACACCGTGCGCTTGGCTTATGTCGACCAGTCCCGGCAAAGCCTGGATCCCGCAAAAACCCTCTGGGAGGTCATATCCGGGGGCGACGACATGGTTGTGCTCGGGGGAATCACCGTCAAGTCCCGGGCCTATGCGGCCCGCTTCAATTTCACCGGGCCGGACCAGCAGAAAAAAGTGAGCATGCTCTCCGGGGGCGAGCGCAACCGTGTGCATCTGGCCTGTATGCTCAAAGAAGGCGCCAACGTCATTCTGCTGGACGAACCCACCAACGATCTCGACGTCAACACCATGCGGGCCCTGGAAGAGGCCCTGGAAAACTTTGCGGGCTGTGCCGTGGTGATCAGCCACGACCGATGGTTTCTGGATCGCATTGCCAGCCACATCCTGGCCTTCGAGGGGGAAAGTCGCGTGGTCTGGTTCGAAGGGAATTATTCGGATTACGAGGCGGACCGCAAACGGAGGCTGGGCGCCGAAGCAGATCGCCCCCACCGGATCAAATACCGCCAGTTGACGCGGGGTTGACCTGAATCACCTCCCAGCCTTGCTTGGCAATGAATTCGCGAAATACGATTCAGCGCTGCGCCGATCGCGGCGCTTTGCCGGCCAGCGGATTGTAGAGCTTCATAATGGCGAATTTCATCACGTCCAGGGTTTTCATGTCCGTGATGATGCCCAGCAGCTTGTCTTCGGCTTCAGGCGGAAGCACACAGGCGTTCTTCGAATCGAAATTCAACCCGGGAAAACCCTTGACGAGCTTCCTCTGGTCCTTCTGGCTCATCGCCACTTGCACAGCTTTTTTTCCGTCAATCTCGACGATCTTGTCCGCCATGCCGGCGTCCTCAATTTTCTTTAGTTTGTCGTCTTTCAGAAACACGTTGATAGTGAAGTCTCCCATGTGACGGCCTCCCTTTCGAGTTTTATTTTTTCTTATGACTCCTAAACACGTCGCTGCGAAATGAGTTGATACTTATTCGAGACCAAGGCGCAAGTCAAGTGCCAAGTCAAACAAAAGAGCAGGACGCGCTATTTCCTTTTCAAGCCAGATAGTCTTGTCTGTGCAGTCGTCCCCGAATTTCATGGCCCATCAAAAAGTTTTTCACGTTTACCAAAGCGCTTCGGGTTGCGTGTGACATGGCCCCCGGCACGTGATCGGCGCAATGCGGCGAACCGATGATGTTCGGCAATTCGAAAAATGGAAATTCAGGCTTGAATGGCCCCGGCTCGACGGGTTCCGACCACCAGGTATCGATGCCGGCCCGGAATTCCGGATGTGTTTTCAGGTGATCGTAAAGCGCCTTTTGATTGACAACATCTCCCCGGCCGACATTGATCAAAATGGCATCTTCCTTCATCCAGTTCAGTTCTTTTTTTCCGATCATATCCCGGGTGGCGCGGGTCAGCGGCGTAGCCAAGACTACCACGTCGGATGCTTCCAAAACCTTTCTCAGATCATCCTCCGTGCCGATAAAATCAACCGGGGCCTCGGTTTGGCCGCTGCGGTTTAAGCCGTAAATGTGCATGCCCATCGCCTGCATGGCTCCGGCAATCTTTCTTCCGTTGCCGCCGAATCCGACAATGCCGCAGATGCCGCCTCTAAGCTCCTGGTTAAAACCGGTTCGATCGAATTTGCCATCCTGCAATAATTTATTTTTGGGTACCAGCTTTTTGGCCAGAGCCAGGGTCAGGGCCAAAACATGCTCGGCAATGGGTCCGGCGAACGCCCCGACATTGCCGGCCAAAATAATACCGGCCGGGATATGCTCAAATGGGATCTTGTCTGCGCCGGCATAGATAAGCTGAATGAAGCGTGTGTTTTGAAGCATCGGTATTTCTTCGGAAGTAATCTCATTTCCAGAAAAACTTAAGGCAACAACAATCTCTGCGGCTTTAAGCAGTCGGTTTCGATTGCTCTCGGATTCTTCCTTGAGATAATAAACTGGTGCCAGATTTTCTAATACTTCCCGATAAATATCCCTCTCTTCGGCACCAGGTTGGTAAATCACTAAAATGTTTTTGCTCATAACACTGCTTATTATGCTTTACTAACCTATTTGCTGTTTAACCCCTTCAATCGACTTCAGCGATTCCAAATGTCTAAATTTATCCCGTGAAATACATGGTCATGTCAGCGAAGCGGATTTCACTGGGACCATCCAAACTCTCTAAACCATCTAAACGATCACAACGAACTAAATCCTCATTTTAGATTGCAAAGTCTTTTAACAATATCCCCAAAGACCTCTGTTCCCTTTATCATGTTGGCTACCGATATTCTTTCATCGATGCCGTGAATCCGGTTGAGGTCCTCGCTGCTGATCAACATTGGGCACACGCCGTAGCAGGAAATTCCTTTGTTTCTGAAAAACCGGGAATCGGAGGCACCAAGCAGAAGCGAGGCCACAGTCAGAGCACCCGGAAAGTGATCCAGATAAGCATTTTTTATGATCGAAAACTCTTCGGTATCCGTCACAGATTCGCTGGCCCAGTCTTTATTGACCGTTTCGACCTTGATGTTATCATCCGCCAGCATTTTCTTGATAGCGGCAATGACGGCATCCGGATTCGTGCCGGGCAATAATCGAATGTCAAATTCGGCTTCTGCCGAACTGGGTATCACATTAATTTTATCCCCGGCGCGCATCCTGTTTAAACTGAACGTATTTCTCAGCATAGCAGATATTTGAGGGACATTGATCATGCCGCTCTGGGTTAAAACCTCGATGAGTGTTTCCTGTTTTCCATCCTCTAAAAAGGGTTTCAGAAACTCCCACTCGGTCCCCAGCTGTTTAATAAACTCAGCGATCAGGGGGGTGACGACAAGCGGATTCACTTCTGTCAGAACCCGGTTCAAAGCCTGGACCATCTTTTCCAGGGCATTATCACCATGCGGCGTGCTGCCGTGTCCGGCTGGTCCGGTGCAGGTCAGTTTAACCTGGCATACGCCTTTTTCGGCAGTTGCAATCATGAGAAGTGGCCGATTGGGAAACATATTATCGATTCCAAATCCGCCTTCATTAAGGACCAGGTCAGCCTGAAATTCATCGGCATAATTGTCCAATAGATATTGCGCGCCTCGTCCCCCGCCGCTCTCCTCATCCGCCACCGCCAGAAACATAATATCACGGCAGGGGGTAAGTCTTCTTCTCTTTCACCTCCAGAAAAGCAAGCAACTCCAGGATGCCGAGGCTTTTCATATCCAGGGCGCCCCGGCCGTAAATAAAGCCGTCTTTTATCTCACCGCTGAATGGATCAACACTCCACTCCTCAGCCCTGGCCGGTACGACATCGATGTGATTCAGTAGAATACCAGCGCTCCTTTTTCTCCGGTCCCGGGTAACACCGCCTTGATCGAACGGCGCCCGGGGGATGCTTCATAAACTTTGTAGTCAATCCCTTCTTTTTTGAATATCCCGGCAAAAAAATCGACCCCTTTATCCTCATTGCCGGGGGGGTTCGTCGTGTCAATTTGCAGATACTGTGACAGCAATTCAACGGCTTCGTGTTTCATAGCAATTTCTTAGCTTAAGGTGATCCGGTTGCAATATGGCGTCGTCAAAGAGGTATCGGCAACAGTTAACATATGACTAAAATGATCTAAGATGCCTAAAATGAACGATGTTGATCATTTTTATGAATGAGCCCCCAATTCCTATCACTATGAGCTACGAACTATCAGCTATGAGCTCATATCATCCAGCATCAAGGATCTTTCATTATGGTAAAAAAAATATCAACCACCGACAACCAGAGTGAATATCTGAAGTCACTATCCGTTCAGAAGACTCGCCTTTACCAATATCTCCCTGATTTCCGACTTTTCCTTTTCGGACGCCGGCAGAAGCGGCGGGCGGGGTTCTCCGCCGAAATAGCCCAGCATATCCATGGCGGCCTTCAGGCCGGGGACGCCATAGGTGGCCGTTATGGCCTGATTGACCGGGATCATTTTAAGCTGCAGTTTTTTAGCCGCTTCAAAATTACCTTCTTTTACCAGCTCATATATTTCGACACACTGCCGCGGTGCGACATTGGCCAGGGCCAGCACGCCCCCGACACAGCCCAAAGCGAGGGCGCCGAATAAAGCGCCGGCGGTGCCGACCAGCAAATCGAAATTCGCATGGACATGATTTGCAAATTCACCCAGCTGAATCACATTGCCGGTGCTGTCTTTGATACCGACAATGTTGGCATGGCCCGATAACTCGGCGACCAGTTTGCAGGACATGTTCACATGGGTAAATTTGGGAACATTGTACAACAAAATCGGGATCGGGGAATGATCGGCAACGGCTGTGAAGTAAGCCAGTAGCGCCGTTTCATTCATTCGACCGCCGAAATAGTGCGGCGTAACCACCAGCGCCGCATGGGCACCGAGCCCGGCACAATCACAGGTCAGATCAATGGTTTCTTTAGTTGATTCACAACCGGTGCCGGCAATAACCAGCATATGGTCCGGCGTCAATTCAACAGTCTTTTCAACGAGTTTTCTTTTTTCATCTGCCGCTAAGTAAACATACTCCCCGTTGGAACCCATCACAACCAGGCCCTTAAGTCCGGTCCTGCTCCATTTTTCAATGTTGGCTGCCAGCCCATCATAGGCGATATTGCCGTTTATAAAAGGTGTGGGGATGGGGGGAAAATTCCGTGTAAATCAATTTTGGACATTCTAAAATTCCTTTGTTGAATTCCGAGAGTAACTTGCCATACTCAAAAATAGAGATAAAAAAACACAAGGTGAAAAAATAGTGTCAGGTGTCGGTCCTTCGCCGCGCCGCAGCGGTTTCGGCCGCGCAGGCGGGTGTCTGAGTGAAAAAACGCAACTAATTTAACCAAGGCAGTTTCCCGTGAAAATCCGGGACAAGAATGGCAGATGGTTCAGGGTCGAACTCCGCTTTGTGAAAAATGAGCAAATTTCATGATGACCATCTCAACCATCTTAACGCCGACAGACTTCCCAAACGTCTTAACCAACCTGGTGATTCAAACCGGCCACCACCTGGGAAATATGACAGACTTTGGTCTTCAGCTCATGCCGGCGAATGCCGTAGGACAACTGAATCATGCATGCCGGACAGGAAGTCACCAGCAAATCCGCATCGGTTTTTTTGAGATTTTCCATTTTCCGATCCAGCACCCTCTGGGACAGCTCATAATGGGAGAGTGCATAGGAGCCGGCTCCGCCGCAGCACCAATCCGCTTCGGGAAGCTCTCTATACTCAACACCTTCAATTTTTTTAAGAATCTCTCGCGGTTCTTTGGTGATCTTTTGCCCGCGCGATGCATGGCAGGGATCATGATAGGTGACGACCACCGGAGCCTGCTTTTTTGCCGCCAGGTTGTCATTTGAAAATATCAACTCCACCGCATCCCGAAAACGCGGGGCTATATTTTCCGCCTGCGCCTGGCGTTCGTCGCCGGCAAAGATAGCCGGATATTTTTTCAAAAAGGATGCACAGCTTGAGCAATCCGTAACAATGACATCAAAATTATCGGAGGATAAGACATCCAGGTTTTTTGCGGCCAGCTTTTTGGCAGCGTCCAGGTCGCCATAGGAATGGGCCGGCAAACCGCAACAGCAATTATTCAGCAGAGTAACCGTTTTACCGATTTTTTTCAATAGCTGCAGCGTGGCTTCACCGGCTTCCTGTTGAATGACATCGACACCGCAGCCCACAAAGTAGCCGATGTGCTGCGTCTCTCCGCTGCCTTCGTAAACTCCGGGTTTGATGCGATCCCTAAACGGCAAGGGCGGAAGCTTTTCAATGATGCCTTCGGCCCGGGCAAAATCGCGGCCGAAAACCCGCAGCAGGCCCAGGGCGCGGGCCAGGCTGGATACGCCCGTGTTTTTCCCCAGCGCAACGGCGCGCGCCGCCAGATGCAACCGGCGGGGATAGGGTAGCAGATAATCAAAGAGCATCTTGTGAATAGGTTTGCGGTCAACCTTTTCAAGATATTCTGACCGGGCTTTAATCACCAGATCGGATGTGGGAACGGCCGGAAAGCAATTGGCCGTGCAGGCCCCACAACCCAGACAGTCAAAGAGCGGATCTTCGAGCTCTTTGTTCCAATCCAAACGCCCTTCGATGAGGGCCCGCAAAAGGGCCAGCCGGCCGCGGGCAACGCCGGATTCATGACCGGTGGATCGAAATATCGGACAGGCAACCTGGCAGAAACCGCACTTGTTGCACTGTGAAATTTCATCATAGTATTTAGATATGTCCATTAAGAATCCATTCCTTATTTCAAAATCAGCAAGCTTAGGGTTCACGAAAAAATTAATTCACAGTTTTGGCGTTGAGGCGCCCGCCCGGCAAGGCGCGAAAACGCAGGAATATCTGGATATTCCGAGCTTTCGCAACGCAGCCGGGCGGGATGCAGCGGCGTATAAAATGTGAAGTTATTTTTGAGTGAGCCCTTAGCCGGCTTAACTCTCAATCCGATACCCTTCGCGCTATGCTCTTTGCGCTATGCGCTTATACTTTCCCGGGCAGTCGACCGGGTGCAAAGATATTATCAGGATCAAGCTCAGCCTTTATCTTGTGAATAATCTTCCAAGCTGCTTGGGGCCGCCCGAACACGTCGCTGCGCTTTCTAAAATCATCGGGAGCCTTTTCCAACAGCAAATGTCCGTCATTTTCCGAGGCGAGACTGCATATCCTGTTCCATTGCTCTTCGCTCAGCTCCTCAAGACCGGCCAGTATCCTGCCGCAGCCGGAATCTAAAAATACATTCGACAGCGACAGATTGTCATCAAGTGTCCTGAGGAAGCCGGCACACCGGTTCAATAGAAAATCACCCCGCAGGATGAAGGATGATCGTGCCAGTTTTTCGTAAATTTCACCAAAGGCGCCCTCGTGCACCGGATAGTCGGATTGCTGCATCACCTTCAGCCGGCCTTTCTGCAGCATGCTGCTGCATTTTTCGAGCTGATAGTCGACGGTTTGGGAAAACCCTTCAAAACCGACGACGATATTCCAGATGCTGCGGTCAGCTTCGGCTCCCGGAGGATTTCCGGGCAGGCAGGTCACAAAAACCGGCTGGCAGTTGGACTTAAGAACCTCAAGGGCCGCGGCGGTGCATGCATCCAGCGAACCTTCGGCGGTTATCGCGGCACAGCGCTGCGGCAGAGTCGATACCCGCCAGGTGGCTTGCGTGATAAAACCGAGTGTTCCGGCCGAGCCGGTGATCAGACGGGTGATATCGTAACCGGCGACATTTTTAACCACCCTGCCGCCCGCAGATATCAAATTGCCGGCACTGTTGATGAAACGCAGACCCAGCAGAAGATCGCGCGGTGCGCCGTAGAGCAGACGTTCCGGTCCGCAGGCTGCCAGTGCAACCAGCCGGCCGATGGTGGAATTTTCTTTGAAAAAGGGCGGTCGAATCGGCAGCCACTGCTTGTGCTCCTGTAATTTTTCCTGCAGCGCTTTTAAAGTCATGCCCGTCCCTGTGGTAATCACCTGATTGGGCGGATCATACTCGATGACATCTGACAGGGAAGCACTTGCAAGATGCAGGGCATCGGGGGCCGACAGATTGCCGTATTGACTGTAGGTTCCGCCGCCCACGGGAATCACCTTCTGTCTCCGGGAGGCTGCGCTCTTGATCTGGGCCACAATTTCGGCGTCGGCGCCGTTGCCGGAAACGCCGCGGACCGCTTCTTCTTTATCGTCTTCTTTGGGCGGGGGAATCACCTTGCCGGGGTTGAGAATATTTGAGGGATCGAACGCACGTTTCAATGCGCGCTGAACCATGAAATCATTTTCCGAAAAAACCATGCGCATGGCTTCCCGTTTCTCCAGCCCGATTCCGTGCTCACCGGATATGGTACCACCCAGATCCACACAGGCTTGCATAATTTCCCAGCCGGCTTTTTCGACCCGGTGCAGCTGATCCTTGTCTCTGGAATCAAACAGCAGCAGCGGATGCAGATTGCCGTCGCCGGCATGAAAGACATTGCCGTGTTGACAGCCGTATTTTTTGGTAATCTCGGCCACCTTGGCCAGAGCCTCCGGCAATTTCGTGCGGGGCACGGTGGCATCGTTGACCAGATAATTCGGCGCCAGGCGGGCAACGGCACCGAAAGCACCTCGTCTGCCCTGCCATAGCCGGTTGCGCTCCGCATTGTCCTTGGCTTCCTGGATGTTGCGGCAATTGGTTTGCATGCAGATTTCCTGGATGCGCAGCGCCTGTTCCTTCAGGCCGGCTGCCGGACCTTCCACTTCAATGATCAGAACGGCAGCGGCATCCCGCGGATAGCCGCAGGCATAGCTGTCCTCCACAGCTTTTATAATTGTGGCGTCCATCATTTCCAGCGTGTTGGGCAGGATGCCGGCGGAAATGATGCCGGATACGGATTTTGCTGCATCGGCAATCGATTCGTAGATTGCCAGCATCGTGATGACCTTCTCTGCTTGGGGCAAAATGCGCACTGTGATCTCCGTGACGATAGCCAGGGTGCCCTCGCTGCCGACCATGGCGCCGCGCAAATCCAGACCCGGCGGGTCAAGCGCGGCACCACCGATTCGCATAATTTCACCATCCGACAGGATCATTTCCATTCCCAGGATATGATTGGTGGTTACCCCGTATTTCAGACAGCGCGGGCCACCCGAATTTTCACCGATGTTTCCGCCAATGGTCGAGACTTTCTGACTGGCGGGATCCGGTGCATAAAAATACCCCAAGGCTGCTGTAGCATCCTGCAGTTCCAGGTTGGTCACCGCCGGTTGAACCACCGCATAGCGGCTTTCGGGATAGATCCCCAGAATTCGATTCAGACGGGAAAGACAGATGATCAATCCCTGATCAGCCATAATCGTGCCGCCCGATAGGTTGGTTCCAAATCCGCGGGGCACAAAGGCGACGGCTGCCCGGCGTGCGGCCCGCACGATCCGGGCGACCTGATCGCCATTGGCGGGAAAAACCACAACACCGGGTTTTCCTTTGGCCAAAGAAGCATCATAAGAGTATAGTTCAGAGATAGTTCGAGACTTCGAAACCTGCTCTTTGCCGACAATGCTTTCCATCTCACGAATAAAAGTATCCGATATCATTTGGCTCACTCGGTTTTATTTTTGTTTGTTCGAATCAGGGTTTCACCCACCTGACAGCCAGAAAGGCGCCTGTCGCCAGGTTTCTTTTTTGCCCTGCCAGTTCAATTTCAGAAGCCCGACCGGGATCTTCGTCCTTTTGAAAATGGATCGCCGTCTTCACCTCGGCAGCGGCGCACGCAAGGGCCCGCATATCATCCGGTGACCTGAAAATCATTTTCTGAAACAGGCGATGACCTTCTTTAGCTTTGTGCTTCCGGCGGGTGGCCCAGGGACTCAGGCTGTTTAAGGTTGTAACAACGATGGTGCCGCGCTTTTTGGTCACGCGAAATAATTCCCCGACAGCAGCCTGTCCGTCCTCGATAAACTCCAGGGCGGTCATCGAAAAGACCCTGTCAAAGCATTCCCCGGCAAAAGGCAGGGATATCATATCACCGGCAACGGCCTGGAAAGCATATCCCTTGGCCTTTTGATTGGCCCGCCGCAGCATCGGACTTGATATATCGAGTCCTATAACACGCGGTCCGCAGGAAAGGATATCGCCGGTAAACACCCCGGTTCCACAACCGACGTCCAGTATCACCTCTCCGCCCCCTGGCTTCAAAAAATCGAGGAGAAGCTCGCTTTCGTATCTCCTCACCAGGGCCCCGACCGGTGTTTCAAACCACTTATCATATCGGTCGGGCCATTCGTCGAAAAGTCTTCCCGGGGTGTCAAGCTGAACAGACATACAATTCTGCCATCCTGCCTTGCTGCAATAGTTGATAAAAAACAACGATTTTGCATGCCGTGGGCGGCTGTCTTTAATCGGCCGGATGGGCCTTGCCGCTATTCCATTACAATCAGAACAGCCTCTGCTTCCACTGCATCACCTTTTTTGCAGTTCACTTCTTTTACCGTACCGGAGGCCTCGGCCACTATGGGCAATTCCATTTTCATTGCCTCGATGATGACAACTTCTTCACCTTCCTGGACACTGTCACCTACCTTTACCTTAACCTCAATAACCTTTCCTCCCATCGGCGATTTAACTTCACTCACGGCTGATTCCTCCTCTATCTTTATTTGCATTTAACAGCAAAGCAATTGCGGCTGGCCGCAAATTGCCCACCCTAACACTTTACATTCTTAGAACCGGCTGATTCATGATCGAGCCAATTCAAAATTAACCTCTTTAGGCTTTGGCGGGCGCCCTTTTCCCTTCCATTTTTTTGACGGATCGCGAAATGATCGCGCCGGAAACGGACATGCCGACCAGAAGAACAAGAAGCACGATAAAAACGCCGAAAAATCGTAAAATAAGGGTCCCGATGATCCAGGTCCAGTTGTCCTTCGTAATCACAACCAGGGCGCCCTTCGCATCATCCTTGGAGATTGTGATGGAATGCCATTTCAGATTTCCATCATCCTCGATGTAAGTGGCATCCTTCCAATTGCGATATTTGATATCTTTAAATTGTTCCAGTGCCTTTTTATAGTACTGGAGAACCTCGTCATGGGTTTTCCCGGAGTTCAGCTCCAATCTTTCCTTGGTTTTACTGATTTGCACGGCTCCCGGGATCACCGGCGCACCTAAAAAGTCATCGGCCCGGGACCATCCGGATACAGACACAATCCAACACACAATGAGCGTTAACAATATGATCTTTTTCATTTTCCGTCCATTCAAATTTCGATGAGTGGTTGAACTTTTAAAACGGCTATCAATCAAACATGGCGATAAACATACCGGCTGCGGCCGCCGACCCGATAACACCGGCGAGATTGGGTCCCATGGCGTGCATCAGCAGATGGTTTGTCTTATCGTATTTCGTACCCTGAACCTGGGATACCCGGGCCGCCATGGGAACGGCGGAAACCCCGGCCGAACCGATCAAGGGGTTGATCTTTTCTTTTAAAAAGAGATTCATGATCTTCACCGTGGCAATACCGCCGACGGTGCAGACACCAAAGTCAATCAGCCCCAGACCGAAAATGAAAAGCGGTTTCCAGCTCAGGAAGTTGTCGGCACTCATGGTTGCGCCGACCGAAACCCCCAGAAAAATGGTCACGATGTTCATCAATGCGCCCTGGGCAGTCTCGGTGAGCCGGCCGACAACCCCGCTTTCCTTCATCAGGTTGCCCAGCATGAACATGCCCATCAACGGCATGACAGACGGCACCAGCAGTGCGATAATAGCGGCCGTAACCAGGGGAAACAGTATCTTTTCCTGCCGTGAGACGGGCCGCAGCTGGCGCATTCGTATCTTGCGCTCCGCGGGGGTGGTCATCCACTTCATGATGGCCGGTTGGATCAGCGGCACCATGGCCATGTAGGAATAGGCCGCCAGCGCATTCGGACCGAGCAGCTGCGGCGCCAGGTGCTGGGTCAGATAGATGGTCGTCGGACCGTCGGCCCCGCCGATGATGCCCACCGACGCCGCCTCCTTGAGGGTGAAGCCGGCCAGCACGGTGCCCGTAAAGGTGACGAAAACGCCCAATTGCGCTCCGGCTCCGACGAGCAGCGTTTTGGGATTGGCTATCAGCGGACCGAAATCGGTCATGGCGCCCAACCCCAGGAAGATGACACAGGGAATCACCTCCCATTGCAGTCCGTAGTGATAAAATATCTCCAACAGATGGCGGTTGCCATCGGCTGATATTCCCATCATGGGCACCAAGGGAAAATTGACGATAAAAATCCCGAATCCAATGGGCAGAAGCAACAGGGGTTCAAATTTTTTGGCGATGGCCAAATAGATGAAAAACGAGGCAACCCCCCACATGATGATGACGTTCCAGTGGAAATTGAACACTCCGGTAGTATAGAGGATACCCCTCAGCATATCCAAAATTTCATTCGCAGTCATTTCGCAACCATCTCCTTATTGCATTGTCATGCACGCCTGTTCGATAGCGGCTGCCATCGCCGCATCCTCTTTACGGATGTCTTCCAGGGTTTTGGGTTTAACCGCCTGCGGCCTTTCTTCCAGGCCATATTTCCACTTAAGGTACTGCTCGCCGGTGCTGGGATAAAGCGCATAGATAAGCAGGTCAAAATCGTCTTTGGCCAAGTCGCCGATCTTCTTTTTATCGGCTGCCAGCTCCGGTTCCAGGTAATCGGCCGCCCGGCCCGTGACCGGTGTCTCGCCCCGTTTGTAGCCTTTTAGCACCTTTTTGCGTACTTCGGGATCCACCGGCGTGGGCGTATCGCCATATAGGCCATACACCAGGTCCTTAACCTCGTTGGTCACCATTTTATACCTGCCGAAGAGCACGTTTAGCACCGCCTGAACCCCGACAATTTGGCTGGTCGGTGTGACCAGCGGCGGGTTTCCCAGTTCTTTGCGCGTCACCGCCACTTCTTTGAAAACCTCCGGCAGCCGATCCAGGGCTTTGGCTTCTTTCATTTGGTTGACCAGATTGGAGAGCATCCCGCCCGGAACCTGATGCGCCAGAACCCCGGTGTCGATGACCGACATTTTGTGCTTGGACAAATAATCCCGATACTTGGGAGCAACGGTTTCAATATAGTCGCCCAGTTCAAGCAGCAGGCCGAGGTCAAATCCCGGATCGCGTTTGGTCCCGTATAAAGTCGCCACAATCGGCTCGACGGCAGGCTGGGAGGTCCGCAAAGCAAAGGGCGCCAGGCAGGTGTCTACAATGTCCACTCCGGCTTTGATGGCCTCCAGATAGATCATGGAAGCCATACCGCTGGTGTAGTGGGTATGCAGATGGATTGGAATCGTGATCTCTTTTTTCAATTCCGTTATAATTTTGGCGATATCGAACGGCGACATGATACCGGCCATATCCTTAAGGCAAAGCGAATCGGCTCCCATGGCCTGTATCTCTTTGGCCTTGGTCTTGTAATAGTTCAGATTGAACACCTCGCCGCCCATGCGCCTCTCGGTCAGCGAATAGCAGATGGTGCCCTGAAAATGCTTGCCATTGGCCTTGATCCGCTCCACCACGGTCTCAAAATTACGAAAATCATTGAGGGCGTCAAATACCCGAAAAACGTCTATGCCGACCTCGCTGGATTTGTCCACGAACAACCTGGCGACATCATCGGCATAATTACGATAACCCACCAGATTTTGTCCTCTCAAAAGCATGGAAAACGGGGTCTTTTTGATATGCTGCTTCAAAGTCCGCACCCGCTCAAACGGGTCCTCGCCGAGAAACCGATGCATGGTATCAAAAGTGGCTCCGCCCCATACCTCCATGGCCCAAAATCCCACGCTGTCCATCTTCTCCGCAATGGGGAGCATATCTTCGGTCCTCATCCTTGTCGCCAGCAAGGACTGATGGCCGTCTCTAAAGGTGTTGTCTTGAATCTTAATGGGATTTTGGGGTCCCTCTTCTAAATAATCATTCATGGTGTAACCTCCCGTATATTCTATTACGTATCAAAATTCTTTGAAAAAATGACGCATGCGTCTATTTCACCGACTTTCGCTTGGACTGGATGGTCGCGTCTTTATCTCGGCGGTCATCCACCTTCAGGTCGATGGAAATCCTCCGGGCACCTGCATCCAGGTGGGCCTGATGCACTTTCTTTACCAGAAGGAACAAAGCGTCTAAATCCGGCACTTCAATACAGGTAGACATCCCGCCGATCTCATAATGATAACCGGACTCTTTGATGATCTCGATGCCCTTTTTGACGTAACGGCTCAAGCTGGTGCCCTCCCCGATGGGATATACCGATAGTTGTGCGAGGATCATAATTGCGCTCCCAAAATTTTATAACTTATCATGTCGATAATATTCTGTCTTTATTTAATTGCGTTTAATTGCGAAAAAATTTATCCATTGTAGGCATTTATCTTTACATGCCAAACCGCATGCCTGCTTTCAGACCCGCCTGCCTGGCAAATTCATCGGCATCCAGTTTAGCGCCCTTCTCCGCCTTCTTCATCTTGCCGACTTTCAACGCCCCGCCGTTGAGGGCAACGACTACTTCACCGCCCTCGATACCGACGATCTGTCCAGGCTCACTTCTCCTGGTCCGTCTCGATCAACTGCGCTTGGTAAAATTTAACTTTCTCGCCTGCGAGGGTCGAATGTGCACCCGGCTGAGGATCGCAGCCCCGGATCAGATTGTAAACCTCCCGGGCCGGTTTTGACCAGTCAATTTCGGCATACCGGTCGTCGCAGGGCGGCTCGTAAGTGGCCAGCGCGTGATCCTGAGGTATTTTGGGGGCCTTGCCGCTTTTAATAAGATCGACTGCCTCGACAAGGGCGTCGATGCCCATCGGGAGAAGCCTGTTGAAATAAATCGATCCGGTCGTGTCATCCGGTGCAATTTCTACTTCCTTCTGCAAAAGAATGGGTCCGGTATCAATACCTTTGTCTACCCACAGAATAGTCAGCCCGGTGCGGGTGTCTCCCTGGATAATGGCCCAGTTTATGCCGCTGGCCCCGCGGTGTTTCGGCAGCAGGGAGGGATGATAGCATATGGTGCCGATGGAAGGAATTTCGAGAAGACTCTCCGGTATGATATCGGTTACGAAGGCAAGCATCACCAGATCCGGTTTTAATTCCAGGAATGCTTGCCGCACCTCGGCATCCTGCATGCGGTTGGGCTGAAAAAGAGCTTTGCCTGAATTTTCGGCCAGAGTTTTCATCGCCTGACCCCGTTTGTCGTTAGGGCAAAAGACCGCGACAATTTCTTCGCCCCTTTGGATAAGAGCATCCAATGTCTTCTCTCCAAAAGGGCCTTGGCCGACCAAAATTGTTCTCATCGTCCACACCTGCTCTATTAATGGGTGCCGGGAGTCTTAATCGTGGCTTATTTGGTTCTCTCCGAGCCGGAGGCCGGCTTTTCAGGATCAGGTAGTAGCAAAAAGAGGCACAAAGAAATTCCTCATCTTTATGCCTCCTGATCAAAGACTTCTGATTCCCGGAACGCATCCGACTTAAGCGGTTTATACGGTCCACCAGAAACCTGACAGGTTGACAGCCTGCACCTGTATTACTTTGCCTTGGATTCTGCTGCTTTAATTTCCGCCATGGTTCGCAGAATCTGCAGGGCATTCTCATAAACCGGGGTATCCACCATTTTACCTTTGTAGGAAACCGCGGCGGACCCCTTGGCGATACCCTCCTCTTCAAAAACCTTCTTGACCCCCTCGGCCCACTCGACATCGGCGGCGGAAGGGGTGTAGATCTCATGGGAAGGTCCAATCTGGCTGGGGTGAATCAGCATCCGGCCTTCGTAGCCCATCTGACGGCCTTCGCGGGTGCTCTTTTTGAATGCCTCCACGTCACTGATGTTCACAAAGGGACAATCAATGGCCACACACCCGGCCGCGCGGGCGGCAACAGCCGTGTGGTATCTGGCGTACAGCTGCTCCTGACCTTCCGAGGTGAGGGTCACACGCATATCCTTGGTATAATCCACCGCCCCGAATATAAGGGAGTTGACCCGCGGACTGGCACTGGCAGCAGGGTAAGCGTTCATCACACCTTTGGCGGTTTCAATCAGCAACTGGATGCCCACACTGCCTACCTTCATGCCTCTTCTCTGCTCCAGTTCCTCCAGCTTCCAGTCCAGACGTTTGACATTATCGGCGCTACCGCATTTTGCCAGACATACTCCGTCAAGGCCGGGATGCACAATGGCTTCCAGGTCATCGTTGGTCATCTGGGTTTCCCAGTTGTTAACCCGAACATAAAGGGAAGGGGCCAGCTGTTTTCCCCGGCTGGCTTTCAGATACTCTTGTACCATGACCCGGCCTCTGGGCTTTTCCGCCGGCGGTACCGAATCCTCCAAATCCAAGGTCAGAATATCACACACGATTTCCGGGGCCTTGCCGACCATCTTCTCATTGTTGCTGGGTGTGTAAAACACCGATCTCATAACTGGCATGATTGTATCCTCCTCCTTCTAGGTTGGGAAGTTTTCTATTGTAGTGAATAGCTGCCTGAATATCAACCCTATAGATTAATGAGCTCTTTAATTTTGGGGGCAATTTCCTCGGGACTTTCGACGACATGCGCCTTGGCCTCGGTCAGGGCCTTGATTTTACCCTGAGCGGTGCCCCGCCCGCGCTCTACGATGCTGCTGGCATGGGAAAACCGCATTCCCTCCGGTGCCCACGCGCCCGCGATATAGACAACCAGCGGCTTGGTGAACTCACCTTTGGCAACCGTCTCGGCCGCTTCCTCTTCCAGGGTTCCGCCGATTTCACCAAAAATAGCCACTGCTTTGGTCTGTTCATCTTTTTCGAACAGCTTGAGCACATCGGACATGGTCAGGCCTAATACCGGCTCCGTTCCGATATGCAGGGCCGTGCTGATACCAAGGCCGGCCACCTTCAGGGCCCAGGGCACCGTTCCCGACTGACCGCCGCTGCGGGAGATGACCCCGACCGGACCCGGTTCGAATAGCATGCTGGCCCAATCCACGCTGCCGCCCAGCCAACCCATGGCGGCTTTGCCGGGACTGATGATTCCGAGGCTGCCGGGGCCCAGTATTTTGCCGCCGTTTTTCATCGCATAGTGGACCATGGCAATCACATCATGAACCGGGATGCGTTCCACCGGCGACACCACAAATTTGATGCCCGCGTCGATGGCTTCGTAAACCGCACTTTTTAACGCCGGGCCGGGAATGAAAGTCACGCTGGCATCCACCATCCCTTCATTATCGATGGCTTGCTGAACCGTGTCGTACACCGGCAGACCATGCACCTCTCCGCCGCCGCGCCCCGGAGTCACGCCGGCGACCACCTTGGTTCCATATTCTTTCATAAATTGGGTCCGCAGGGATCCTTCCCTGCCGGTCATTCCCTGGACAATGACCCTGGTATTTTCATCTAACAGTATTGACATATCATCCCCCTGCTATGCTGTTCCGTGCTTTTTCCTGTACTCTGCCAGCCCCTCAATGGGGACCTCGATGGTGATGGCCGCATTGCCCCTGAACCAACATTCGTATTCACAGGCAAGGCATTCGGTGCCTTTGCGCGCCAGTTCCTCGGCGGAACCTTCAACCGCCGGCTTGCCGTCTTTCAAAATCAGGATGCCGCGACTATATGTCTTGCAGGCCTCAACGCAGACATGGGTTTTGCAGCCTTTGCATTTTTCTTCATCAATGATGACTTTGATCGTTCTCTCGTTAAATTCCATAAGACGCTCCTCATGTTATTGAATATTTTCCATTGAATATTGAATATTTATGGCCCGCCTCCGGCGGACCAATTTTAAAAAAATTAAAAACGACGGAGCGCAGCAACGTCCACAAATATTCAATCTCCAATATTCAATTTTCAATGTTTTTCCTTCCGGTATTCATCGACCAGGGCTCGCACCCTGCCGCCGATGAATTTGGCATCGTAAACATGCTCCCGATCATAGATCTCAATCCTGGCATCAAGACCCGCTAAACCCTCTTTTAGAATCTGCTGGGATTCGGATTCCTTGTTGCCGCAAAGCAGAAGAACCACCGGAAAACCCGGACGTTTGGGGAGTTCCTCCCGCAAAGCCTTGACAATGCCATGGGCATGATGCCACTGTTCCTGATTCGCCATCATAAACCCGGCCAAAAAATAGCCTTCAATGCCCGGTATCGACATGATAAGCTTGACGACCCGATAAACTTTGGAAGCCGTCGGGTTGCCGCTGGTGTCGGCATAATCGGCGACTTTCAAATTCACCTTGTTGAGGGCATCCATACCGAGCATGGCCGCGCCGCCGCCGATGCCGTGGTAACCGACATAACCGCCCTTGGCTACCTCCTGCGGTTCGGCCATCTGGGCCACATAACTGGTGCCGCGGAAATCGCTCTCTTCAAACGACCAGGCGGTGAGATCAAAGTCGGTGGGCTCTTTGAGAAACTCACGGCCGATTTTGATCCCCAGATCGGGGTGTCTGAATAGGGCTTGGTCATCGATCGCCATACGGCAATCGGCTGCCAGAACCTTGCCGTCGCGGGTCAGCACGAGGGGGTTGATTTCCAATGTCCGGCAGTCCATCTGCTGGAAGGCTTTGAAAAGTTTGAAAACGACATCGGCAATCGGCCTGAGCGTCTTACCCTTTACGCCCATTGAAGAGACCAGATTCAAGGTGTCATAGGGCATGAGTCCCTTGATGACATCCACATTCATGACAGCGATCTTATCCGCCGGCACCGACTCGATGTCCATGCCTCCCTCGGGGCTGAACATCAGCACCGGACCTCTGACCTCCTGGGCGGAGTTGATAATCACACCGGCATAAAATTCCTGGGCGATATCCAGCTTTTCTTCGACAAGGACCTGTTTGACTTCAAGCCCTTTGACCTGCATCCCCAGAATCGCTCGGGCGGCCGCTTCGGCCTCATCAGGCGTGTCGGCAAATTTCACCGCTCCGGATTTCCCCCTGCCGCCAGCCCAAACTTGCGCTTTAACCACGACGGGCTTGGCCAGCTTTTCTGCCGCCTGCCTGGCCTCCTGGGGGGATTTCACTACCATCCCTTCAGGGATCGGAATACCGGATTTCTTAAAAACTTCCTTTCCCTGATACTCAAAAAATTTTGCCATCTTGCCTCCAAGAACATCGCTTAACGTTTATTTATTTCAATTTGACATTGGTAGGACCATCCATCCATAAACCATAAATGCCCTGGGCTGTCAAGCATATTTTTCTTCACCAGCAATGTAAATCGATAAACGACCCCGCGTCGCAATTTTTAAATATACATTCAATTACAGATAGTTGTCGGATAGTTTACGTGTCTGATTTTTATAGGTTGACAAACAGCATTGATTCCTGTTACCTCACACAGCAGCAAACAACCAGATATAACTTGTTGAGGTAATATGGTCAGACCAACTTTCCAACCCATTAAACAGGAAAAAATCTCGGCGAAAATCGCAGAACAAATAAAATCGCTCATCACAAAGGGTGAATTGAAACCCGGTGATGTTCTACCCCCCGAAAGAGAACTCGTCAAGATTTTTAAAGTGAGTCGTGCCTCCCTGCGTGAAGCACTGAAATCACTGACGGGGATGGGTTTTCTGGAGATTACCCAGACGCATCGGACCATTGTAAAATCACTGGCCGCCGGCCGGATTACCGAACCTCTGGACTATCTTATCAGGGAGGACATTCACACCGTCCTTGAGCTGATCGAAGTCCGAAAGGCAATCGAGATATGGAATGCATATTATGCAGCAGAAAGGGCTAAGGATGAGGATGTTGCCCGACTCGAAAACAGCGTGGCATCAATGCGGAAAAAAATTGAACAGCACAGCAGTGCGGTGGAAGAAGACGCCAATTTTCATATCGCCGTCTCCCAGGCCGCGCACAACAAAATACAGACCCATTTGATGTTCTCCATATATGACCTACTTAAAGAATCCATCGCCAACTACTTCGATAACTTTAAACTGAATTATATACTTGATCAGCACTCGCGGGTGGTTGAAGCCATTAGAAAAAAAGATCCGGTGCTGGCCAGCAGAAGAATGCGGGAACACCTAGACTACGTCGAGTCTGTGGTAAAGGAACATGCCGCTTCCCAAATTACTGAGTCCGACTGGCAAAGTTCAGCCAATGCGATAGTCGGACGAAGCTACGGCAGCAACTAACCCCCATAGCGAAGTCCGGGCTGTCGATTATCGCGTTGACTTAATGTTGGGATAGTAAAGAAGCCGTCCCCGAAAGCCGGGCTTTCAATACTAAACTAAAAAGGGGTTGCCGCCGGGCAAGCCCCTTTTTAGTCTTATTGGTTCGTTTTATATGTTTAGCAAAAAAATATATTTTAAAGATGAGGCTGCTGTGAGCCCCTTTGCAGCGGGCCTAAAATTACAAAATTTTTAAAAGGCCTAAAGCACCGCATACGACTTGTTCAATCGTTTGGAAACGTGTTTTCGAATCCTTTAATAAGCCCATAGATGATGAAACCAATCACCCCGCCCACAAGCGCAAGACAAATTAGAGTAATAATATTTGGCCAGAGTACAAACATATGATTCCTCCCTCATACAATTATGCAAGGTTGTATTCCCGATAGTACTTTAAATTAAATTACAGCACTGCACCGAATTCGTCAACTTAAAATTTGTTGCTGCCGGCAGATGCTCACACCCCTTTGAACTTCATTTCCCGGTTGGTTAACCGCATCTTCTTCAGTACCTGCTGGAGTTGATCGTCAGTGATACGGCAAAACAGGTAGGCTTTTTCACGCTCCAGGCGAAACCGGATAAAACTGTACGGCATAAAGGCCAACCGCGGACCTTCCACCAGAGAAACCGCGTCGGCCTTGAAGCTGAGCACCCGCCTGAAACTGGTGAATTCAATCGTTCCCTTCTCATTAATGGAGACCCTGTATGAAATTCCCAGTGAAAAAAACCAGGTATACCCCAGCACAAATGCGATCATGAGCAGCTGAAACAACGGCCATCCGGCGCGGAGCGTTTTTGATCCGATCATCACAACGCAAACGACGGTCCATACCAGCAAAAGCATATAAAAAAGCCCCACAAAGATGATTGGGGCCTGATAAAGGTAGTCTTTTTTAGGCAACTTTTCTTTTTTCATGATTCCATCGCTTCGGCGCTCAAACAGGCGTCCCGCCATCAGCGGGACGCCTGCCGTATATTAATCATCGGACGCAATGCAATCATCTAGTACAGGAGGCTGGGCAGCCACAGTATGATTTCCGGGAAGAACATGACCAGAACCACCCCAAAAATCTGCAGGCACATGAAAGGGGCCGCAGACTTCCAGATATCCGTCGTTGAGATCTCGGGCGGTGCCACCCCCTTTAAATAGAAAAGCGCATAACCGAAAGGCGGCGAAAGAAAGGAAATCTGCAAATTGGTGGCAAAGAGCACGCCGAACCAAACCGGATCAAAACCCAGGTGCCGCACAATGGGACCGAAAATGGGGACACACAGCATGATGATGCCGACCCAGTCAATGAAACATCCCAGGAACATCAGAATAAACTGCATGACAATGATGATGCCCCATCTTCCCAAACCGGAGCCTAGCAGCATCTGGGTCACAAATTCGCCGCCGCCCACCATGACGTATAAACCCACAAATATATTGGCGCCAAAAATGGTCCACATAACCATGGCCGAAGATTTAAGCGTATTTTCAGCGGCCTGCACGACGCCTTTCCATTTCAGCTTGCCCTGTATGGCGGTCATTATGATAGCACCGGCGGCTCCCACGCCGGCCGCCTCGGTGGGCGCCGCGATACCGGTAAATATGGTGCCCAGCACCAGAAATATGAGAATGGCAGGCGCGACGATCCGCGCCAGGAGTTTCAGTCTGGCCTTAAGGGGCAGGCGATCTTCCGGCGGAACCGGCGGCCCCAGGGTGGGATTAATATAACATCGGATCGTAACATAAGCTATGAACAACGACGACAGCATTATCCCGGGCATAATGGCCCCGGCATAAAGCTGGCCGATGGAGCTGTTATCCACCAGGCCGTAGACGATCAGCATGACGCTGGGAGGAATCAGGATTCCCAGCGTGCCGCCGGCCAAGATGGAGCCGCAGGCAATATATTTGTCATATTGTCGCCTGAGCATTTGCGGCAGTGCGATAACGCCCATGGTAACTTCGCTGGCGCCGATGACGCCCACCATGGCCGCCAGCATCGTACAGGCCATTACCGTCGCTGTTGCCACGCCGCCTTTAATGGCCCCCATCCACTGGTATACCAGTTCATAGAGCTCCTCGATAATACCCGATCTTTCCAGAATGCAGGCCATGAAGATAAACAGGGGGATGGCTGCCAGCAGATAATTCATCATAAGCCCGAAAATTCTGGTGGAAACCAGGTTTACAGCGGCCGGGCCCTGAAGCAGGGCGGTAAAAATCACGCCCACCGAGCCGCAGGCAAATGCCACGGGCAGTCCCAGTCCCAACAGGAAGAACAAGGATCCGAACATCAATACGGTAATCCATTCAATACTCATGTCATTTCCCTCCCTGTTATCGCTACATGTAAATCCCGAATCCACCAGACGATACCCTGCAGTAACAGCATCAGAGCCCCGAACGGCATCATGAATTTAACCGGATAATAGGGAGGGGACCAGTCGGTCAGAGACAGTTCTCCCGGAACCGTTATGCCCAGGAAGGTTCCGCCCCCATGCATGGTTTGAGAACTCCAGTAAAAGGTCCAGCAGGTCCAGAGCAGCACCCCGTTGAAAATAAAGAAAAAAATGCTGGTGAAAAGATCCAGAAAGGCCCGTGTCCTTCTTGAACGGGTGGCATAGAAGACGTCCACCCTCACATGCGCGCGGTGATAGTGACAATAACCCGCTACAAACATGTACTGAATGGCAAATAAAATGGTCATGGTTTCATGACCCCAGTTGGTCGGCAATCCGAAAACATAGCGCATCACAACTTCAAATGTGATCACTGAAACCGCCGCCAGTGTTACCCCGACCATCATCTTGCCGATAAAGATGTTGGTTTTCTCGATGGCGATCATGAATTTTCTCAAACGTTTCATGGAATATCCTCACACTGCCCGAAATTCCGATATCAAGTGCCTTAGGAATCCATTCCATTTCTGGATTCAGAACTGGAATATCTCCCCCCTATAAAAAGATAGGGAAGGGATGCGAGCACCCCTTCCCGTTAAAATTCGAATTAAAATTCCAGTTTTTTACCGTCGTAATCGACCATATCCGCATCTGTAATATAGTCCATCTTGACGGATTTCATGTATGCCAGCTGGGACTTGAAGGCCTTCATCGCCCGCGGCGACTTCTTGGCCCACTTGACCCACATCGCCGGCGCAAACCGCCGGAACTTGGCAATGTCTTCTTCGGTCAGGCGGATGACCTCCACGCCCTGTTCTTTCTGAAACTTTTCAAAGGCCACGATATCGGCCGCCTGAATCGCCGTGTATTGGTCCCTGGAATGTTCGACCATGGCCGCTTCCAGCAGCGCCTGCAGATGCGGCGGAATTTTCTTCCAGGAATTCATATTGATGGCAATTCCCATCAGGTCGACGGGCTGATGCAGGCACGGCGTCGACGGCGGACCCATGATGATGTACTTGGCGATTTCGCCGAATCCCAGGTTGTAGTTGATGGCGGCCCCCACGTAGTCGGCACCGTCGATAACGCCTTTTTCCAGGGCCGGGTAGACCTCGCCGCCCGGCAGCAGTACCGTGGCCACACCGGCGGCCCGGTAAATATCGGCGATGATACCGCCCGGGTAGCGGATCTTTTTGCCCTTGAAATCCTCAAAGTGCCGGATCGGCACCTTGGAGTGGATCAGGTTGTCGTCGTGCTGGATGGGGCCGATCCAGTACATGTTTTGTTCGCCATAGGCCTCGCGGGCAAGTTCTTTGCCGCCCAGCACGGTATACCAGGTATCCCATTGATCCGGCCGGTCCATCCCAAAGGGATAGGACGACAGAAAGGTTGCCACCGGAATCTTGCCCGGCCAGTAAACCTCGAAGCAGTGCATGGAGTCGAAAACACCGGCCTTGACGGCATCAAACATCTCGAACGTGCCCACGATGGCGCCGGCCGGAAACCCCTCGACTACCAGTTTGCCCTCGGTCATATTGCCGACATTGGCACAAAACTCCTTGAATTTCGTAAAACCCAGGGTCCCGGCATCCCAGGCCGTCTGCATCTTGATGGTAATGGTTTCGGCAGCCGAAAGACGCATCACGGCCGGAAAACCGATCGAGCCTGCGGCAGCGCCGGCCACGGCGGCTGTCTTCAGGAATTTCCGGCGGGACAGTTTCTGGTTCTTTGTCTTGTCTTGCTTTACTTTTTCTGACATTAGCTACCTCCTTGGCACAATAGGGTTTAGAGAATTTTTCGGACCTTAGCAATGCTCGCAACCGTGGTCCTTTCCACTATAAAACGCGATCGCCTGCGATTGATCTATGCCCTGAATCCAAACAGGAAGATGACGCATTTAGACCAATATTCCACAATATGGAACACGATTCTACATTTTCGTCCGCACGTGTAGCAGATGAAACATTTCTGTGTCAAGCAAAATTTATTTTTTCCGTTATTCCTTTTAAGGTAGAAGCCCGCAGCTACAGCATCTGTTCAAACAATGGTGGATCCAAACAGGGATATCCATCCTTGAACACTGCTGCCGTCAACCGTCCGGCTGCCGGACTGCCATTTAACGAAAGTTGCTTGACAGCGCTTTGAGGATGCGGTAGGTAGCTCCATATTATAAAAACGAATTCCATATTGTGGAACATCCATGAAATCACTTTTGAAGGCAATCGATACCATTGAGGCCGTTGGGCGGGCAGGGAGCGTGGGAATTCGTGAGCTCTCGTCAATGACCGGCTTTCCTCCGTCGACCATCCATCGAATCGTCGCTACCCTGATGGCAAAGCATTACTTGCGCCAGGATCCTTTTACCAAACGCTATTCACTTTCATTCCGGTTTTTAGAACTCGGTTCCCAGGTCCAAAAACAGTTTCATCTGGTCTCCATCGCACGGCCTCATTTGGAGGGGCTTATGGCTGATGCGAAGGAAAGCGTCAATCTCGCTGTTCAGGACGGAGACGGCGTCGTATACCTGGATTGCGTGCAAAGCAACTATTCCATGCTTCAGCTATTCACCAAACCGGGGGCCCGGGTGCCGCTATATGCCACAGCGGTAGGTAAAATGTTTCTCAGCCAGATGACGGAATCCGACCTCAATGGGTATCTGGATCGGACCCGCCTCACCCTCAATACCCCGTATACTCGCATTGAACCCGGTGAAATCATCGAAGATCTGAAACAGATCCGGCTCCAGGGATATTCGGTAGACGATGAGGAAATGGAAGAAGGCGTGCGGTGTGTGGCGGCGCTCATCTACGACCACACCAAAAAACCCGCCGCAGCCATTTCAATTTCCGGCGCTTCCATGCGGGTTGCCCCCGCCCGGATATCGTATTTTGGAGAGTTAACCAAATCCTGCGCTGCTGCCATATCCAGCGAACTGGGATTTAATCACAGCATCAAATGACCCGCCTCTAAAAATTGTTTATTAAGATGATTCCTGTTTACCGGTTGACTTTTGGGCCGCGATAATTTAGTTTGCTGACCCGTCTCATATTATATTGATGTTTTTAAAAGGAGCAAGAGAAAAAGGTTAATGCCCTCCCCTGCAGCGCCCTTAAAGGAATATCCTCTGAAATCAGGCATGCAAATCAAAAAGCGATGCCTTATGTTGTTGGGCGTCTAGGACGCTAAGCCATTAATATCAAACCAAATAGATCTCTTTAAGTTGACAAATGGCGGACCCGGCCGATAAAAATTCCATGCATAATGATTACAAAGCGCCGCAGTTGTGGGGTTGGCCCACCTATTTGAGCATTTTTATCGCGGTTGTAATTCTGGTATTCGCTGCAACCATGGTGAATCTCAAAGAAATCTGGCACGAAATCGAAAATTGCGACAAGCGCTTAGTCCTGTGCGGGGCCCTGGCGCATTACGCGACCTATTTGATGCGCGGCATGCGCTGGCGGTGCTGCCTGACCCATTTGCCGGTGAAAGCCGGGACTGCTAAATTCGGCCTGCTCGTATTTTTTTATAATTTTGTGGACAATCTGGTACCTGCCAAACTGGGCGATGTATACGCCGCGCACCTGGCCCGCATCAACTTCAAAATCCGGCGATCGGCAGCTTTAGGTTCGATCGTATTTTTGCGCATGATTGATGCATGGATCATTCTATTGCTGGCGACAATGGCATCCTGGGCACTGTTTGCCGACCGGCTTCCCGGCGCAGTCCTCTGGAGCCTGATCGGCGGTGCAATTATAGCCGTGGGGGCGACGTCCATCATGCTGGTGTTTTTCTTATTCAAAAAGAAACTTCCCGCCTGGCTACCCGAAAAAATTCAGCAGATGATTCAATCCTTTCACACCGGTATGTGGCCCAGACCCAAACAATTATTCCCGATCGCCGTTCTAACACTAATTATCTGGGCGCTGGAGACGGTCTGGATTCTCTCGCTGGCTCTGGCTTTTGACCTGCACATCGGTGCGGTTGAAGCTGTTTTTCTGACGATGATACCGCTGCTGGCCTCGGGCTTTCCGTTCACGCCCTCCGGGGCCGGTGTCGTGGAAATCACCCTTTTCAGCTGTTTGCGGGTGATGGGAATATCATCACCGGTTGCCGGCTCGTTGACAGTCGTCAATCGATTCATAGACTACTGGCTTCACATTGCACTGGGAGTGGTGATTTGGGCCGTCAGGCGTGTAATTGGCCTGCGAACCTGGCGCGACGTCCCCCTTACGGATTTGAAAAAAAACGGTTCGACTGAAATTCCTTTAACCTTGAATCCCGCCTGCAGCGGGAAACCCTGCCTCCGGCCGGATGGCCGACGGCCCGGAGGGAACCTTTGAACCCTAAAACACGAGGAAACATCGCATGGCACTCATCGGATCGATACCCCGCAGGTGCGTGAATCTTCCGCCGGGAAGCTTAAAGACCCTGGCAAGTTGTGTAATCGGTCAAAAAGTGCAACACGGTTCGGCAATTGAGGAATTCTCCCGGAAGTTCGCCGATTGGCTCGGGGCATCCCACGTATTCGGTACATCTTCGGGCCGCTCGGCGTTTCAGCTTGCCCTGGAAGCATTAGGGATAGAAAAGGGTGCCGAAATCATTTTCCCGGTTTTCACTTTTCCGGTAATGCCCCTGGTGGCAAAGCTGCTCGGTTATCGGCCGGTATTTTGCGAAGTTGATCCCAAAACCTACAATTCCGGTCCCGAACACATTGCCCCCAAAATTACCGACAGAACGGGTGCCGTCCTGGCCACGCATCTTTTCGGTCAGCCCTGTCCCATCGGTCAGATAGCGGATCTGACCCGTCAGCGCAATATTCGCCTCTTGGAGGACTGCGCCCATGCCTGCGGAGTCAGGGTCGCCGGCAGGCAGGTCGGCACTTTCGGCGACATAGGCGTTTTCAGTTTTGCCGAAGGTAAAAATATGCCCTGCCTCGGCGGAGGAGCAATAGCAACCTCCGATGATGAGATAGCTGCCAGAGCCGCACAAATATTGAATGAGACTCCCCTGCCGGCCAAAGATGCGATTACAAGAAAGGCTTTCTCGGTCTGGCTCAAATGGCTTTTGACGCGCCCAATTGTCTTCGGTCTTACGGCATACCCGGCTTTGCGGTTGAAGCTGATAATGGGGCAGCCGCTGATGGATTCCGCGGTCGGTGATGAGCTGCTCGAAGAGTTTGAAAACTCCAACCCGCAGATCAGACCTTTGTCTAATCTGCAGGCCGCCATCGGATTGCTCCAGCTCAATCATATCGATGCGTTTAATGAAGGCGCCCGTCGCAACGCCGCAATCCTGACAAAAATGCTGCATGACGTGCCGGGTATTGAAGCGCCGGCTGTGGTCGAGGGGGACCATATTTACGTCTACTATCCCCTGACGGTGGATCCGTCAAAACGCGATGATCTGCGACACCATCTATTAAAACATGGATTCGATACCAAAACCTCCGATATGTCGGATTGTACGGCCCTTGCGCCTTTCAAGAAAACCGCAGCAACCGGCAATGATCAAGGTCCGCCGAAAGAAGCTTCCATTCTGGAAATCTGTGTGTATCCGGTAATCCCGGAATCCGAAATGCGCCGGTTGGGCAACACCGTCCGAGGCTGGGCGGGGTTGACGGCAAAATAGTCAGCGTCAGATCCCCCCGGACACCCGTGGCATATTTACCGACGACGTGTTAAATGGACTTGATTGAATATTTTCGATTGAATATTGAATATTTAAGGTATTCTTTCTATTATAAAAATCGATCTAAAATGGTGAAAGAAACTATAATCTCATGACAATTCTAGATAACATCCAAATTCAGTTAGACCTTGAGGCAGTTCGTAGGAGGCTTCATCTGAAGCGGGATAACGACTTGAAAGTTCTTCAGGACCTGGTAGCTATTGCGCAGCCCCTGGTTGAGCCCAAAGTGCTCTATAAAGTCTGCTTTATTGAAGAAAAGCGCGAGCAGGGCGTCATTATTGAGAGTCTGTACTTTAGCAGCAAGGTATTACGTAAAAACCTGGATAAAATAGAACGCGTTTTTCCGTTTGTGATTACCATCGGAAGCAGATTCAGTGAGCAACTTGAAGCCTGCAGCGATTTACTGGAAAAATTTTATCTTGATACGATCGGCAATGTCGCTTTGAACCAGGTGCGGCTGGAGTTAAAAAATCATCTAAAATCTGATTATGCTATTGAAAAAACCGCTTTCATGGCCCCCGGCTCCCTGCCGGACTGGCCGATAAACGAGCAAATGCCTCTCTTTAAACTTCTCGGGGATGTGGAGGCGTCCGTCGGAGTCAAATTAACGGAAAGCCTCTTGATGCTTCCGGCCAAGTCCGTATCCGGAATATATTTCCCCACCGAAACGTCTTTTTTCAGCTGTCAACTGTGCCCGCGCGAACGCTGCGATTCACGCAAAGCAGGATACAACGAGAAACTGGCCCAAGAATACGGAATTAAAAAGTTAGGATAACCCTAGTTTGAAACTACATTTAGTTTCTTCCACGATCAGACTGGACGCTCGCGGCCAGAGGCGGCGCTTATATGAAACTTCATCAGTTTCTTTTTTGATCCGACCGACCATTTGGCCGGCGGCTGGGCCGAACTGTGAACCCTGCTTGTGGGGTCGACTTGGGGAGCCGGAGCCCGAAGGACGGAACCCCACGGAGCCCAAGCCTCTGAACTCATGATAAATAACTTGTCCAACCGCTGGCTGATTTTTGCGCTGGCCGCATCCCTTTTTCTTCTCTCTCAATTTTATCGGGTCTCCAATGCCGTTATCGCCCCCAGGTTGATTGCGGATCTGTCCCTGGACACAGAGGCGATCGGTTTGATGTCGGCCTCCTTTTTCTACGCCTTTGCGCTCACTCAAGTACCCATCAGTCTGTTGCTTGATAAACTCGGACCCCGAAGCATGATGACCGTTCTCTCGGCGATAGGCGTGTTCGGCGCGGTTATCTTTTCCTGGGCGGATTCATTGGCGATGGGGGTGGCGGGACGTGTTCTGCTTGGGGTGGGCATGGCCTGCAATCTAATGGGATCATACAAACTTTTAACTATGTGGTTCAGCCCGCGGGCCTTTGGCTCCGTGGCGGGAATCTTGGCGGCGGTTGGAACCCTGGGGAATATGGTGGCCGCAACGCCCCTGGTGTTAATGGTCGAACAAATGGGCTGGCGTCCGAGCTTCCAACTGATTGCGATAATCAACCTATTGCTGACAATATCCTTTTATATCATCGTGCGGGACCGACCCCGGCATCGTGCTTCCGATTCAGAATCTGCCGCCGCATCCATGAATATTAAGCAGGCCTGTGACAATTTGAAAAGCCTCTTCAAACAAAAAGAATATTGGATCATCTCATTTGCAACCTTTGCCCGCTATGGAATCTTTGCAGCTTTCCAGGCCCTGTGGGCCGGGCCTTATCTGATGGAAGTCATCGGTCTTTCTGCTCTGGCTACCGGCAATCTCATTCTGCTTTTAAATGTGGGCATGATTTTAGGCTCACCGTTCTGGGGCGCATTGTCCGACCGGCTGTTTAAAACGCGCAAGTGGGTGATTGTTGCCGGCTGCCTCGGCACAGCCATGTCCGTTATTTTCCTGGCGGCAATATCGACCCAAACACCCTTCTCCGTGCTGGCCCTTCTTTTTTTCTGCTTCGGCTTTTTTAATGCCACCGGCTTATTAATGTATCCCCACATCAAAGAGCTGATGCCTTCAGAGATGTCGGGCGCCGCCATGACCGGCATTAACTTTTTTACCATGATCGGGCCGGCCGTTTTTTTACAGGGATTGGGAACGCTGATGCAGACGCTTTATCCGGAAGCTTCCCGGGGACCGAATGCTTTCAAGGCCGTGTTTGTAGTTTGTCTTTTTTTCCTGCTGATGGTGGCGCTATTATATAGTTTTACAGGAGAAAAACGTTTGGAAGGTTGAGATCGTTAAGTTCGTTGGGATCGTTGAGACCGTTGTAATTGATTTGGGTAGGAATCGCTTGACTTGGTGAAGTTGAGTCGCCCCGCCGTGTCGATTATGCTTAAAACTCCGTCAACTGCAGGAATGGGCTGCCCCAAAAACAATTCACCCGTTCGAATGCTTACATTAATAACTTATTAATATAAAATATAAAAAATAGTTTCCAAAACGTTTCGATTCCAACCCGCAACAGTTGATATTTTGAAAAATTTCAAAGTTAGAAGGTTGTTGTAACGGACATTATACGAACTCAATAGTAAGATCGGGAAATTCATTTTGAAATTCAGTTTCGAGCTTTTTGAGAATAGATGCTGAAAGTACCATGGCGATTCCCGCGCAGGCTGAACATCTTGGTTGACGGCTCACAAAATCCGTAAAGATATAGAGCAAATCATGATCCTCGCTATAACGGACTTTTTTAACCAGTCCGAGTTGCGCGACGGACAGGTCGCTTTCGGGGTCTTTTACCCGGTCTAGAACCGATTCTATTTTTTCTTGCATCATGCGGTTCATCATATCTCGTTCCTTTTTGCTTTATCCTAATCGATATTATACCAAAGAAATAGATTCGCAATCTTTTTGGAATGCTGAACACCCATTGCCGATGCGGCACATATTTTAGCACTTCTGTGCATAACCATTCGCCGAATTCCACCACTCGCTTCGGATGGCAGGAGGGACAAAAAAATAAAATGCCGGCGGGTGAACAAGGGGCCTCACCGATTGTAGTTCTGTAAAACGGCTGATAAGAACAGCGATTCGTCCATCTATAGGTCTTGAGAAGTGCATGTCGTAAATAAGCCAGCGAGGACCTGATTGCGGCGGTTTGAGCAGGTTCCTCTGCCGGTCAGGCCCTTGCTGGGATCGACGATACTTAAGCCGAGGATGATACTCGGAATCAAAACCGTTTTCATTTTTGTATTCATGCTACACCTCAATCAAATTATTTTTTTATATATTGTGGCTATTTCTGTTTATAGCTCGCTATAAGAATAATCATACCGGCTCGATTTGTGTATGGGTGAAAGGTTGTATTTTTCTTCGAAATATGTAGTATGGGAGTCCCCATTGGAAGGCCCCCGTGGTATCATTATCGGGGATATACGATGGAATTATTTGCCATACAATGGAATCGTGCCGTTATCACCGGTGAATACAAAATATGCGTTTCAGGCTTTCCGCGCAAATAATGAATCCTTTGACGACATAACTGCTTTCGATTATCGGATAACCATCGTTGTTTTCCGTTTAAGCCTTTTGCAAGTCGGCGATTTTCTTTAAATCCGGGCAGGGTCGCGGACAGGCGGCGGGGTTGGAATGCGTGTCCCGATCTCTGCGGCCGTTGCGACCTTGTTGCGGAGAAGGCTATTAGCTTGAAAAAACTCAGCTCAGCGAGTATCGGTTTAAACCGCACTGTTGCGGCATTGTCGGTGGCGCGCCTGGCGGATGCGTTGGGCAACAGCCTGCTTTTCGTCGTGATTCCCCTCTATGTTGCGAAGTTGCC
This sequence comes from uncultured delta proteobacterium, assembly GCA_963769935.1. GTDB lineage: Bacteria > Desulfobacterota > Desulfobacteria > Desulfobacterales > JAFDCJ01 > JAFDCJ01. The sequence goes on from CAVYNY010000010.1 coordinate 265,677, forward strand.
GGCCCCGTGGTTCCCATGGTCGGATGAGATGCGGGCCGGATTTCTCATCTCCCTGTATGGATTCGTGAATGCCTTGATTCAGCCGGTCGCAGGGGCGCTCAGCGACCGGCTGAACAAGCGCAAACCCTTCATCCTGGCCGGCTTGGTTCTGATGGGTCTCGGCACGCTGCTTTTCGTTTTGGCCGGTCGATTTGCAGATCTGGTGGTGCTGCGCGCGATCCAGGGCTTCGGCGTTGCCCTGACGATTCCCGCCTCGATGGCGCTGATGGCTACTGCAAGTAACCGCAAGACCCGCGGCGGCTCGATGGGGATCTACAGCACTTCGCGCATGGCGGGCTTTGCCACCGGCCCTTTGATCGGCGGGTTTCTCTACGATCGGTTCGGCTTTGATCCGGCTTTCTACATTGGGGCCGCATTGATCGCCGTGGCCTTGATCCTGGTGCAGCTGATGGTGAGAGACATCCCCCAACAAGACGCAGGCCGGCCGGTCCGCCGCTTCCAAGTGTTGGACCGTCGGCTTTTGAGTGCCGGGATTCTTGGAGCAGCTCTTTCCACTTTTATGATGGCTGCAGCGTTTGCGATGATGACCCCTCTGGAAGCCCGGTTCAACGCGCGGCTGCATGAAACGGCCCTGGATTTCGGTATTGCTTTCAGCGCACTGCTGGTCAGCAGACTCGTGCTCCAGATTCCGATCGGCCGGCTCTCCGATCGTTTTGGGCGCAAACCTTTTATTATTGGCGGGCTGCTGCTGATGGGGGTTTCGACTGCCGTGCTGGGCGAAGCCAGGAGCAGCCTTGAACTCATCTGGCTGCGGGTGATTCAGGGAGCCGGGGCGGCCGGAATCGCAGCCCCGGCATTTGCGCTGGCAGCAGATCTGACCTACCGGGGAGGTGAGGCTCGGCAGATGAGCGTTATCACGATGGGATTCGGGCTCGGTATCGCCACGGGGCCATTCCTGGCGGGTCTGCTGGCCGGAGCGAATTTCGACCTGCCCTTTGTTTTGGTCGGAGCCTTGCTGGTGATCAGTGCCTGGGTTATCTACCGCAAGGTTCCGGAGACGGTCGGGCAAAAATCCGATATCACGGCAAAGCCGAATTGAGGCAGCTTTCGAGATCGCCCGCAGCCTGGTTTGGGCAAACTAAAAAAGCCGCTGGAAAAAATCTGCAGATAGACGGGTGACAGGAGATCTGCACAGATGTTGAGAACCTGAGGATGTTCCCGGGTTCCAGTTTGTCTTAAGGATGTCGCGATGATAAATCCCAGCGAGACGCAGGGGCAGGTGCGGCTGGATGTGACCCTGGCGGGGCCGCTTTTCATGCTGTCGGCCGCACTGTTGTTTACGTTGTTCAATGTTATCATCAAGCTGTTGAACCCGCAGTTCAGGGTCTGGGACATCGGATTTTACAGGTTTTGCGGCGGCGCGTTGGTGTTGCTGGCTGTTTTCGGGCGCCGCCGAAATCCATTCCGGGGTCACAACATTCCCCTGCTCGTCATACGGGGGTGCACCGGGTCGGTGGCATTCGTGCTGGTGGTGACGGCGATCCGGCTGCTGCCCGTATCCACGGCGCTGGTCATCTTTTATTCCTTCCCGATCTTTTCTGCCCTTTTTTCCTTTCTGATCTATGGCGAGCGCGTTGGAGCGTCGGAGATCGCCTGTATCGTCGCGGTCGTGATCGGCATCGGAATTCTCTTTGATTTACAGCTCGCAGAAGGCCTGTTCGGCCAGATTGTCGCGCTGGCGGGGGGCGTGTTTGCCGGGCTTACTGTGACCTTGATTCGCTCGCTGCGTGAGAAAAACGGCCCGGTCATCATCTACCTCTATTTTTGCACGATCGGCACTCTGGTGACGTTGCCCAAGTTCCTGCAGCATCCGGTTGTACCGTCGACCCCGGTGGAATGGGTGATGGTTTTGGGAATCATCCTTATTTCAGTGGCTGCTCAGCTGTTGATGAACCAGGGCTATTTTTACTGCCGGGGATGGGAAGGCGGGGTATTCATGTCCAGCGAAGCCGTCTTCACCGCGATCGTCGGCATCGTCTTTCTGGGCGACCCTGCCACGTGGCGTTTCTGGATCGGTGGACTCATCATCCTGTTCAGCAGCGTTGCGTTGAATCGGCTCAGGGCCAGCCGCAACAGTCAAGGATAAATTACCCTGAAGCAGCGGGGTGAAACCATCGTCGATTTAGGGTTCACGAACAAAAATTACAAGTCGCTGATTCTCAGCACGGGCTTGATGGTTTCGCCCTGCCTCGCATCGGCGATGGCCCGGTTGATGTCGCTGAAGCGATAGAACTTCACAAGACGGTCAAAGGGAAACTGGCCGGCCTGGAAAAGTTCGATCAGCTTTGGGATAAAGCGCTGCGGCACAGCGTCGCCCTGAATGATGTGAACGGTTTTGCGTCCCTGTGCAAGAGCGTCCGTGCCGCGGCCGCCGGCCAGAAGCGCTGCGGTGCCATGCGAATTCAACACCTCGATGGTGAGCCGGTCCATTTTCGGGCTGCCGGTATTTTCCACCACGTAGTCGACGCCGCTGCCGGTGATAGCGGTAATGCGGGCGGCGACGTCATTATGGCGGTTGTCGATTGCATGCGTGGCGCCCAACGTCAATGCCAGCTCAAGCCGTTTGGGTTTAAGGTCGACAGCGATGATCGGGCCGGCGCAGACGATGCGGGCCGCCATGACCGCCGCCAGGCCGACCGCTCCCGCACCGAAGATGGCGATACTTGCGCCGCGCGGGACCTTCAGTGAATTCATGACCGTACCGGCTCCCGTCTGCAGGCCGCAGCCAAGCGGGGCCAGGACTTCCAGCGGCAGTTCCCTGGATACCTTGACGAGGTTGCGTTCGGTCGCCAGGGTGCGGGTGGCAAACGAAGACTGGCCGAAGAAGTGCCCGCGTACGTTGCTGCGCTGCAGCGCATTGCTGCCGTCCAAGCGCATGAAACCGAAATTGGCCTCGTAAAAGTACTCACAGTCCGCCGGGCGTCCGTTCCGGCATTCACGGCAGCCTCCGCAAGATTGGTAGGAGAGCACGACATGATCGCCACGCCGGACGCTCTTCACCCTCTTGCCGACCCGCTCCACCACCCCCGCACCTTCATGTCCCAGCACCACCGCGCCGTCGGTCCGGTCCCAGTGGTCGCAGAAGTCTATATCGGTGCGGCAGATTCCCGTGGCGACAAGGCGCACCAGCACTTCGTCGTCCCGGGGACCCTCCAGATACAAAGATTCGATCTTCAAGGGGCCGCCCTTGTTGCGCAAAACAGCCGCCAGAATTTTGTGTGCCTGCATGTTGGAAGGAGTATTCAACGCTGCACCCCCCGGGCTCTGATCACCGGCCGTCCTTCAAAAGGAAATTCGCATTTAATTCGGTCACATAAGGCCGCCAAAAGCTGAAGCGGCGCCGATGACGTTCGTCCCGGACAGCTACCAACTGTTCAAAATGATCCTCGCCGCATCGGCAATAGGCACTTGCTTTGGGATTGCGCGCTTGATAAAAATCAAAATTAATTATTATGACACTAAGTGGATCCCAGCTATTCGGATCGCTGCCACGCTTTAGGCTGCCGACAAGTATAGCCTAATTCCTCTTGCCAAGGGAGGAGCTAGAGTGACGCAGATACAGCCTGATTCCGTGCTTTACTTATTCCGCCTGGGGAGCTAAATTTTAAGCCGTTGAACCGAGGTGTCTTGTAAATCGCTTCTGATTTTCTTGCAACCAATTTCAGGCAGCAAAGACGGAGAACCGCCGTAATGGAAAAGAGTCATATCCTTGTTATCGATGATGAACCTGTAATTTGCCAAGGCTGTCGTCTGACGCTTTCAGAGCAGGGTCTTGTGGTGGAAACCTGCCGCAGAGGCAAAGATGCCCTTGAAATGCTGCTTGGGGGAGACTACGATCTGGCTCTGCTGGACATGAAGCTCCCGGATATGGACGGAATGGAGATTTTACGGAACCTCAAAAACGAAAGACCCGAAGTATATGTAATTGTCATGACCGGCTATTCCAGCGTCAGAAATGCCGTGGAAGCTATGAAATTGGGGGCTTTTGACTATCTCTCCAAGCCGTTTTCGGATGAAGAACTGCTGATCGCTGTGGAAAGGGCCATGGAGAACAAACGCCTGAAAGAAGAAAATCTTGCCCTCCGCCATCAGCTCAGCGAGCGGTATGATTTTGGCAATATAATCGGCGAAGACCCCAAAATAATTGAAGTATTTGATCAAATACGAAAGGTCGCCCCCACCGACAGCACGGTGTTGCTGAGTGGTGATAGCGGCACGGGCAAAGAGCTTTTCGCTCGCGCTATTCACGCCCACAGCAAAAGGGCTGCACGACAATTCATAGCGGTGGATTGCAGTACGTTCTCGGCATCTTTGTTGGAAAGTGAGCTGTTCGGGCATGTTAAAGGCGCTTTTACCGGTGCGGTTAAAGATAAAGCCGGCATCTTCGAAGTGGCCGACCACGGCTCCCTTTTTCTGGACGAGGTGGCCAACTTGGACGTGGATATTCAGGCCAAACTACTGCGATCCATGGAAACCCAGGAATTCAAACCAGTGGGCGCCAGTCACCTGAAAAGATCGGATATGCGCATCATTGCCGCCACCAACCGGGATTTGAAAACCATGGTGGATGAGGGCAATTTCCGGGAAGATCTCTTTTACCGCTTAAACGTATTTCCCATCTTAATCCCCCCGCTCAGAGAGAGAAGGGATGATATTCCGAGGTTGCTTTACCATTTCTTGAAGCTATACTGTCGCCAGACCGGCAAGCGAATCGACGGTTTTTCTGACGATGCCCTCAGAATGCTGATAAACTATGATTGGCCGGGAAATGTTCGTGAACTCAAAAATGTGGTCGAACGGCTGGTTATCCTCGCCGATGAACAAATTCTGGATCACCAAAGCTTGTCCGACCATTGGGGGATAAAGCGTAATCACCTCCCGGACGTCGTCCCAAAAACGTTGACAGCGCTCAAAGCAGTGAAGCAGCACCTGCTGGAAAACCAATTCGGTCAAATCGAAAAGGCTTTCGTTCAAGAGGCCCTTTCCGCTGAAAACGGCAATATCAGCCAAGCAGCCAAGCGAGTGGGCATGCAGCGATCAAATTTTTCCGCGCTCGTGAAAAAGCATGGCTTGTCTGCAAATCCCGCCAAAATGGCTTCGAAGGAGGGGCAGCATCTGAAATAACGATTGCCTGTGCCGGGTTCCGTATAGAAGCCCATATGTGCGTATAACAGTTTATACAAACTTAACGTTTTTAGATTATTACAAAAAATATCAATCCGGCCATTCTGCTCATATAAAGAAATATACGCTGCCTCAATTCAAGGGCCAAGTGGATTGTCGCCTGCTGGCATACAACATCCCGATATAAAACACAATCCGATCTATATGATTTTCTTGCGGGTTTGCCTTGTTTTTGGCACAGCCTTTGCTCAGTAAAATATCGAATGTCGAGCAAAGTTCGGGAAAAATCAGGCTTGGAATTTTATCTGAAACATTAGTGAGAGGAGGTATTTACATGACACGCCTACATGAAAATGCAGCAGTCGATTATGCTCCGCCCCCCCATATTTTAGTGATGGAAGATGATCAGAGTGTGGCCAAGGGGCTGGAGATGGTTTTGAGCGAGGAAGGCTATTTTGTAAATCTTGCAGATACGGGCGAGCTTGCCCTGGAAGCTTTTAAGCAAAAACGCTTTGATCTACTGGTGGCGGACTTGCGGCTGCCGGGTATCGGCGGGATGGAAGTCATCAAACAGGTCAAAGAAGCAACACCCGAAACCCAGATCATCGTGATTACAGGATATGGCACCACTGCCACAGCTGTGGAAGCCATGAGGCTCGGAGTTCATGATTTTCTGCCCAAACCCTTTACCGAAGATCAAATTAAGGCGGCCATCGGTGAAGCGCTTCAGAAGCAGGCGGAAAAACCTGCTGAAGCCGTTGTCAATAGGGCTGAAACAGAAGAACAAAAACTCATCCAGAAGCGGGAGATCCTTGCGGTATTAGGCCGGACTGCCGAAGACATGGATTTCTGGACCGATTTGATGGAAAACGGATCTTCAGCCCTGACGGGCTATCAGCTTTCCAGCGAAGCCCAAGCGGCCATCGTATCCGGCGACTTGAGATGGATTAATGAAAATGTGGGAGAGCTTACCCAGAAACAACTGATGTTCATCTATAAGCGCCTGGAGCGGGAGGCCTGGTAATACCACTCGGACTTTCCGTACGGACAGTTGAATCACCGGCGAGTCCTCGAAAGAAGTCGAAAGCCCGGCTTGCGAAGCAGCGCCGGGCCTCCTGGTGCTCGGGTCGATCAGAGCCTGACGGCTGGCCTTGAGCAAACAGGAATTTATCTTGCGGCGGCAGATGGGATAACACAATTAAAGCAGTTTAGGATGATGTTGACGGCAGAAACCGTTTTTTCTAACTTTATTTATTTTGGGTGCAAGTCACACCTTGCAATACGTGGTGGGGTTTGCGCGGTAGGTACCCCATGACTTCCTCGACGGAATTTGAAAATTATTTCCACGTCTTCAGAGATATCATTCGAGCCATGCACTCCAGCAGCAGCCTGAAGGACGTGCTGAATGTGGTCGTGACCAAATCCGCTGATGTTCTGAATGCGAAAGGCACGTTACTCAGAATTCGCAACAAAGAAACCAACCAGTTCGAAGTCAGGGCCGCCTACGGGCTGGGCGAACACTATCTGTTCAAGGGCCCGGTCACCACGGAAAAGTTGCTGTCGAACCCAAGCCAACTGCACAAGGTGCAGATCATCACGGACATCTGGCAAGCTCCCCGGGTTGAGTACCCGCAGCAAGCGTGGGATGAAGGTGTCCGCATGATGGTTGATGTACCGCTGGCCATCAAAGATGAGATGGTAGGTCTGATTCGCATCTACCTCACACAGCCGCGCGAGTTTTCCAGGGATGAGTTGGATTTTCTCGTCACGGTCGCCGAGCAATGCGCCTGTGTCATTGAACGGGTCCAGCTGATGGAAAACCGGCAGGCTCAGTTCACTCATCTGGCAGGCCAGATGGAAAAACTGTCCGCGCTGGGCCGCATGGCCGCGGGAATCGCCCACGAAATCAACAACCCGCTGACCGGAATCCTGCTTTACAGTTCAAACATGAGCAAGAAGGTTCCCCCAGGCGGATATCTGGAAGAAGGCCTGAAGATCATCATGCGGGAAACCCAGCGCTGCAAAACCATTATCCAGGGATTGCTCGAATTTGCGCGCCATAGAGAACCGCAGAAGGTCTTGGCCGATATCAACGATATTATGGAAAACGCCCTCAGCATCGTGAGCAATGAGTTTCACCTGCGGCATGTGCAACTTGAAAAACAGCTGGCCGAAAACATGGCCAAAACGATGCTGGATAAAACCCAAATCGAACAGGTATTTGTCAACTTACTGCTCAATGCATTGCAGGCGGTCACAGAAAACGGTCGGATCACCGTCCGAAGTGCCATGGACCGGGGGCAAGAAAGAATCGAGGTCGAAGTTGCCGATAATGGCTGTGGCATTACCGTGGAGGATATCAAGAAAATTTTCGATCCGTTCTACTCTACAAGGAACGACGGAACCGGGCTGGGCTTGTCGGTCAGCTACGGGATCATTAAGAGTCATGAGGGTGACATCCAAGTGTACAGTGAACCGCGCCGGGATACAAGTTTTAAGGTTGTGCTTCCTATCCTGGTTGAAGAATCCGAGAAAAAAGGGGGCGCATGAAACCGCTCAGAATACTGATCATCGACGATGAAAGCGTCATCTGTGATGCCTGCCGGCTGGTTCTATCGGAAAAAGGATATGGGGTCGATCATTGCCTGACCGGCAAAGCCGGTTTGTTGGCCATCGAAAGGGGCAGATATGACGTGATCCTGCTGGATATGAAGCTGCCCGACATAGACGGCACGGAGATTCTGAAGGCTGTTAAAGAGAAAGCGCTTGGACCGTGTATGGTTGTCATGACAGGCTATGCCACCATGTCGAATGCGGTGAAAGCCATGAAACTGGGGGCGGTCGATTATCTGGCCAAGCCGTTTAGCGATGATGAACTGATCGAAGCCGTCGAAAAATGCCGTGCCAACCGTTGAGCTCGGGAAGAAATAGGCGGCAGAACACTTATTGTGGTCCTATTGCTGAAAATTGAATGAGTAGGGAGTTGTGTAATGGAAAACAGGCAATTGAATACGGCAGTGCAGGGCGCCGTCATGGTCGTCGGCGGAGGGATTGCCGGCATGCAGGCGGCTCTGGACGTCGCAAATTCAGGCTACTATGTATATCTGGTGGAAAAATCTCCGGCCATCGGGGGGGCAATGGCCCAGCTGGATAAAACCTTCCCCACCAATGATTGTTCGATGTGAATCATCTCTCCCAAACTGGTCGAGGTCGGCCGGCACATCAACATCGAGTTGCTCACCCTGTCGGAAGTGACGTCAATTGCGGGAGAAGAAGGCAATTTTGCGGTCACCGTTTTGCAGCAGCCACGCTACGTGGATCTGGAAAAATGCATTGCTTGCGGCCTTTGCGCCCAAAAATGCCCGAAAAAAGTTGATGACAAATACAATGAAAACTTGATTAAACGCAAAGCAATTTACGTTCCCTATCCCCAGGCGGTGCCCCTGAAATACGCCATTGACGCCGAAAACTGCATTTATCTTACCAAAGGGAAATGTGGCGCCTGTCAAAAGCTCTGCCCGGCGGGGGCTATCAATTTTAACGACACCCAAAAGGAGATCAGGCTGCAGGTGGGCTCTGTCATCCTGGCGCCGGGATTTACCGCATTTGATCCGGCTCGCTTTGACTACTATTCCTATCTAAGCTCGCCGGATGTGGTAACCTCCCTCGAATTTGAACGGATTCTTTCGGCTACCGGGCCCTATTCCGGCCATCTGTTGCGCCCTTCCGGCATGCGTGGCCGGAGTCCGGCGGAACACCAGCCGCAAAAAATCGCCTGGCTGCAATGTGTGGGCTCCCGCGACCTCAACCGCTGTGACAACGGGTATTGTTCTGCGGTCTGCTGCATGTATGCCGTCAAGCAGGCTGTTATGGCAAAAGATCACAGCCGCACCGGCTTGGATTGCGCGATCTTTTACATGGACATGCGCACCCAGGGCAAGGATTTTGACCGCTACTACGAAAATGCCCAAAAAAGGGGCGTGCGCTTTATACCTGCCCGGATACACACCGTCCTGCCAATAGCGGGAAGCAACGACCTTCTGCTGCGCTATGTGGACGATAACGGCCGGCCGCAGGAAGAGGCCTTCGACATGGTGGTTCTTTCAACCGGCCTTGAAATCAGCCGGGATGCCATCGAACTTTCGAATACCCTGGGTATAGAGCTGGACAAGTATCATTTTACCCGCTCGGACAGCTTTCATCCGGTGGCCACCTCAAGGCCGGGGATCTATGCCTGCGGGGCATTTACCGGGCCCAAAGACATCCCCCAATCGGTGATGGAAGCCAGTGCCGCGGCCTGCGCGGCCACCGAAAGCCTGGCTGCAGTCCGCAACACCCAAACAAAAGCGGTTACAATACCGACGCAGCGCGACGTGAGCCGTGAGGTGCCCCGCATTGGGGTGTTCGTATGCAACTGCGGCATCAATATCGGCGGAATCGTCCGGGTACCGGAAGTCGCTGAATATGCCGGGACCCTGCCCGGTGTGGTGTACGTGGAAGAAAACCTTTTTACCTGTTCCCAGGACACCCAGGACAAAATGACGGAAGTGATCCGCGAAAAGGCTCTAAACCGGGTGGTCGTGGCCGCCTGCACCCCCAGAACGCATGAAGGCTTGTTCCAGGAAACGCTGATTAATGCAGGGTTAAACAAGTATCTGATCGAAATGGCCAACATTCGCAACCAGGATTCATGGGTTCACTCCGATAATCCGGATGCGGCCACGAAAAAAGCCAAGGATCTTGTGCGCATGGCCGTGGCCAAGACCCTGTTTTCCAGCCCCCTGCAGGAGACCGCTCTGCCGGTGAGCCGGTCTGCGCTGGTGGTCGGTGCCGGTGTGGCCGGCATGACGGCCGCGTTGTCGCTGGCCCGGCAGGGATATCCGGTACATCTGGTGGAAAAATCCGACTTTTTAGGCGGCAACGCCCGCAACCTTCATAAAACCTATCAGGATGAAGATATCGCGAGCTTTTTAGCGGATTTGATTCGACAAGTTGAAGCTGAACCACGCCTCAGCGTGCACCTGGGGACAACTATCAGCGCGGTTGAGGGGTTTGTCGGAAATTTTAGGATTGGGCTTTCAAACGGGTCTTCCCAGGAGACACTGAACTGCGGGGTTGCGATTCTGGCCATTGGCGCCGAAGAGTCCAAGCCGAAAGAATACTTGTACGGCGAGCATGCCGCCGTTGTCACTCACCTGGAAATGGATGAAATGCTCAGAAATGATGATCTGAGGATCCAGCGCGGCGGCGATGTGGTTTTCATCCAGTGTGTCGGCTCCAGAAACGAAGAACATCCCTATTGCTCGAAGGTGTGCTGTACCCACGCCATCAAGAGTGCTCTGGAACTGAAAAAGCGAAATCCTGAAATCAACGCTTACATTCTGTATCGCGATATCAGGACCTACGGAGAAAGAGAGGACCTCTACCGGGAAGCAAGAAGCCGGGGGATTCTTTTTTTCCGTTACCGGCCTGATGAAAGGCCGGAGGTCGCTGCGAGCGGCGACCGCGTGGCCGTCAGGTTTAACGATCCCATCCTCGGACGCCGGCTGAGCGTCGATGCGGACATTCTTTGTCTGGCGGCGGCCATTGTGCCCCATGAAGATCTTGGTCTTGCCCGGTCTTTCAAGGTCCCCGTTGATGCCGATGGCTGGCTGCTGGAAGCCCACCAGAAGCTCAGGCCGGTAGAGTTCGCAACCGAGGGGGTTTTTCTGTGCGGAATGGGACACTATCCCAAACCGATCGAAGAGAGCATCGCCCAGGCCCGGGCGGCCGCAGCCAAGGCGCTGACGATCCTGGCCTGCGAAAATATCATGGTCGGCGGGATTGTCGCTCACATCGAGCCCGGATTGTGCTCCGGGTGCCTGGGATGCATCAATGTTTGTCCCTATGCGGCCATCACGTTCAATGCTGAAAAAAGAATTGCCGAAGTTAATCAGGCCCTGTGCAAAGGATGTGGGGCCTGCGCGGCGGCATGCCCGTCGGAAGCGCCGGTTCTGGCCGGATTCAGCAACAGGCAGATTTATGCCCAGATCAAGAGTGCAATGAGCGCGTAAGCCTGCTGGTGCCGGTTGTTTGAAATTATTTGAGTGTTTTTGGGGCCCCAATTGGCAATGTTGAAAAAACGGGAAGGGAAACAGCCCCGTTGCCGGCCGGACCCACCTCAAACTTTAGTTCCCGGAAAGGCTTTCCGGCTTTATCCGGGGTCAGGAGAAGATGTGAATCAAGAACAGTTCGAACCGAAAATTCTGGCTTTTATATGTAACTGGTGTGCATACGGCGCCGCGGATCTGGCCGGCGTCAGCCGCCTGCAGTATCCCCCCAATGTGCGCGCGATTCGGGTCATGTGCTCGGCCACTGTATCGCCGCATCATATTTTAAGGGCGCTGCAGGATGGCGCCGACGGTGTTTTGGTCGGCGGGTGACACATCGGCGACTGCCATTACCTGTATGGTAATCACATGACGATTAAACGAATCACGTTTGTGCAGGAACTGCTGCGCTTTATGGGTCTTGAGGCGCGTCTCCACCTGGCATGGATATCTTCAGCCGAAGCCCAGAAATTCGTCCAGGTGGTCACCGATTTTACGGCAAAAATCAGAGCGCTCGGACCGAATCCCCTGAAAGGGTATAGCGGATTCGTAAAAGCGGCCGGGTTGGAACCTGCTGCCGGTTTTGCAGAAAGCCATCCCGCCCGGCAGTAGAATCCAAGCGGCCGAATACCGGTGCGTCGACTTGGTAGTGGAGAAGGATATGCATACTGAAATAAAACGCTGGCTTGAAAACGGAATCGTGGACGTTTTTCTGGGTTACAAAATGGTGATGAAACACCCCTTGCCGTATTGTTTTGTCAAAGAAAAAATTGAGGAGGTGGATGAGCTGATCGTCGGGCCGGCCCGTTATTCCCTCGAAAAGATCGCCACGCATATTGCCGCCGCAAAGCCCGACATTAAGATCGGAATGCTGGCCCGCGACTGCAACCAGCGGGCATTAAACGTTTTGGCTATCTGGAATCAACTCAACCCGGAGCATATCAAAACCGTCAACGTGAATTGCTGCCCGTCCAATCTCAAAAAACATGGGGATTGCTCTTACCTGGACTCGGAAACGCCGGGATCCTACAAACAGAAGGTGGGAGTGGACAATACCCTTGGCCCGCCGGACGTTGAGCGATTCAGTCAAGAGGAGCGGCTATCCAGGTGGATGTATGAATTTCAGAAATGCATCAAGTGTTACGGATGCCGGAATGTCTGCCCGGTCTGTTTCTGTAAAGAGTGCAGTCTGGAACACCGGGATTTGATCGCAACCGGTGCGCTGCCGCCGGAAGTGCCGGTCTTCCATCTGATCCGGGCCGTGCACATGGCCGGCCGGTGCATCGACTGCGGGCTGTGTGAGGATGCCTGTCCGGTGGATATCCCGCTGCGGCTGCTCTACCGCAAGGTCAATGAAATCGTCGTCAATGTTTTTAATTATGAAACCGGATCCGGTCCCGGCCAGTCGCCTTTCAGCATTTTGGGTGATACGGTAACCTTGGAACCGAAACCGATCGAACTCGCAAAAACGGAAAGCTAAACAAGGAGTAAGCAATGCAGTGCAAGTTAGTGCCCTCGATCTGTTCATACTGCGGAACCGGTTGCGGAATCCTCTTTGAAGTGATTGATGGCAAAATCAACAGCACCCTGCCGATGAAAACCCATCCGGTCAATGAGGGCAAGCTGTGCATCAAAGGCTGGAACCTGCATGAGCATGTGAACAGCTTCATGCGCCTGAAGCAACCGCTGGTTAAGACGTTTGGCAGATTCATCAAGGCCGAATGGGACGAAGCCATTCAGATAACGGCGGAGCGTTTCCGCGAAATCATCGAAAAGTACGGCCCGGATGCCGTCGGCGTGCTGGTATCGGCCAAAATAACCAATGAAGAAAATTATCTGGCTCAAAAATTTGCCAGAGCTGTGATCGGCACCAACAACGTCGATCACTGCGCCCGTCTCTGACACTCTTCGACGGTGGCCGGTCTGGCCGCCGCTTTCGGCAGCGGTGCCATGACGAATTCCATTGCGGATATCGAAGAGGCCGGCTGCATATTTGTAATCGGGTCCAATACCACGGCCTGCCACCCGCTGATCGCCCGGCGTATCTTCCGGGCCAAGGAAAAAGGTGCCAAACTGATCGTGGCGGATCCGAGAAACATCCAGCTTTCCCGCTTTGCGGATGTGGCGGTCAATCATCGGCTGGGCAGCGATGTGGCCCTGCTGAACGGCATGATGCACATTATCATCAAAAACGGCTGGCATGCCAAAGACTACATTGCGCAGCGGACCGAGGACTACGGCGCTCTGGAAAAGGCCGTCAGCGAATACACCCCGGACAGGGTCGCCGGCCTGACCGGGGTTGACCGCAAGCACCTGGAACGCATGGCCGAACTCTACGCTACGCATCCGCCGGCCAGCCTTTTGTATGCCATGGGCATTACCCAGCACACCACGGGTGTAGATAATGTCAAGTCCTGCTGCAATCTGGCGATGCTGTGCGGCAATGTAGGGGTTCGCGGTGGCGGCGTGAATCCATTGAGAGGCCAGAACAATGTTCAAGGGGCCTGTGACATGGGAGGATTGCCCAACGTGCTGACCGGCTATCAGCCCGTGGCTGACCCGGGCGTCCGCAAAAAATTTTCCGAGGCATGGGGGAAACCGCTTCCCGAGCGCCCCGGTCTAACCATAACGGACATGATCCCCGCCATGCTGGAAGGAAAACTCAAGGCTTTGTATGTGATCGGGGAGAATCCCAAACTGAGCGACCCGGACTGGAACCACCTGAATCATGCCCTTAAAAAACTTGATTTTCTGGTTGTTCAGGAGCTGTTTTTATCGGAAACCGCCCAGGTGGCCGATGTGGTGTTGGCGGCCGCATCGGTGGCTGAAAAAGAAGGCACGTTTACCAATACGGAACGCCGCTGTATGAGGATTCACAAGGCAATTGAGCCCATCGGCAACACTCTGGCTGACTGGGAAATCATCTGCCGGCTTTCAAACGCCATGGGCTACGGGATGAATTACGAAACCCCTGAAGAAATATTCAACGAAATGGTATCCCTGACCCCCAAAAGCTATGCCGGCATGACGTACGAGCGGTTGGGCTTAGACGGTCTGCAGTGGCCGTGTCCGGACGGCGATCACCCGGGAACTCCCTACTTGCACAAAGATCAATTTACCCGGGGCAAGGGCAAATTTCACGCCATCGAATATCAGGATCCAGCGGAAATGCCTGATGAAAATTACCCTTATTTTCTGACCACCGGCCGAATGTTTGCCCATTTTCACACCGGCACAATGACCAGAATTTCGCCGCATCTGGATGTCGAGCAGACAACCGGCTATGTTTCCATCAACCCGAAGGACGCCGAGGCCTTGGTAGTCAAAGAGGGAGATGTGCTGGTTCTTTCGTCGCGCAGAGGCCGGTTGGAAGCTCCGGCAAAAATAAGCCCTGCGGTAGAACCCGGCACCCTTTTTCTGCCCATCCACTTTGGCGAAAACCCGACCAATGTGCTGACGAGCGCCGAGGCGGTTGACCCCCTGGCCAAAATCCCGGAATTTAAGGTGAGCGCTGTTAAAGTTGAAAAATTGTCGGTCTAGGCGAGACGGCCGGCATTGATGGCTCTCCATTGGCGGGTCGGGCAACCGTGCCCCAGTGAGCTTGCCCGAGTGTTTCTTGAGGATAACATTGAATAAATAAGCTCTGATAAAAAAGGTTGGTATAATAGCGCAACAGGATAAAAAACGAAGGCATGATCCAAGATATTTGAAGGTTATGCAGTTCTCTACCCTTGATCCCCGGCCCAATGGTAAAGAAAATCAACTATATCCTCAATATACTTATTACCGGCGGCGGCTGTTGCCGGCCGTGGGTCCCCCAGGACACCGTTTTCATCCAGATTTTGAATGCCGTCGAAGACCCGGGACATGATCTCCGATAACTCCCCGACAAATCCCGCGACCGCCTGATCCATTTTTACCTGCTCCGGCCGCAAAGCCAGCAGAAGCGACGTTTCCCACTCGCCCGAATGGGCGCCGGATTGAGCGGCATTTACGCCAAAATTCCCTGAGCTTTCAAAGGCTGCTTTCACAAACCCTTCCAAATCCGTAAAGGCCAGTACCTTTACATTATCAACCGGTTTCAATTTCGCCAATGTCTCCGCCAGAGGCTTGAAATTTCCCCCGTGGGTCGGCAAGAGCACAATGCGCCGGAAACCATGGCGGGACAGGCTTTTTACCACATCGATCACCACCCGCTGAAATGTCTCCCGGCTCAAAGATATGGTTCCGGGAAAGGACAAATGATGCTCGGAGCAGCCGAAGCGCACCGTTGGTGCCAGAAATGCCTCCAGCCGCTCGGCCAATCCCCAGCCGATTTCATCGCCCAACACGGCATCCGTACCCAGGGGCAAATGCCTGCCGTGCTGCTCGGTGGAGCCAAGCGGCACGACCACCGTGTCCCTTCCATTTTCGATCTCTGCTTTTACTTCGGCCCAGGTCATTCGATCAAGATGCAATGCCGTCATTGGAGGTCTCCCCGCAGGTTAAAATTCGATAGATCTTTCGTGCTTTCGTGATAAATTTCTTTTTTGCTTCCGGCTCTTCCAAATTATGTTTTAGAAGTCAGATCAGGCTTCAGCTGCCCTGCGGGTACGATTGATCCGGGGATCATGAAATTTTTGCCTCAGGACCACCACCACAAACGCGGCCCAACCGAGCAGGTCCGCCCACAGGTCGGTCCAGAACAATCCGGCCGCCGCCACCGCAAACAAGGCCGTTTCCAGCCAGGTCGCCGGCCGTATGAAATAGCGCTCCAACGCCGAGGTAAAGGCCACCAGTCCCACCGTGGTGGTAAGCATGGTATAGATGACCTCCCAGTGGAGCAGTTCATAGTTGGGGCCCATCCCGAGCAGCGGACGGTAGGCCATGATAATGGGAATGACATACAGTCCTTTGGCCAGTTTCCAGGAAGTAAACGCGGTTCGCATGGGATTGGCGCCGGCCACGCCGGCTGCGGCAAAACTCGCCAGGCTTACCGGCGGCGTGACGTTGGCATCCTGGGAATACCAGAACACGATCATATGGGATACCAGCAGGGGCACGCCCATATCCAGCAAGGCCGGGCCGGCCAGGGTTGCCAGCACGATGTAGCTGGCCGTTACCGGCAGCCCCATGCCCAGGACCAGCGACGCAGCGCCGATCAGCAGTATCGCCAGGGCCTCGATGCCGAAACTGAGATCCAAAACCAGGCTGGAAAACTTGAGGCCCATGCCGGTCAGTGTGACCATGCCGACAATGATGCCGGCGGCCGCACAGGCCACCGAGACCATAATCGCGTTGCGGGCGCCCTTCTCCAACGAGCCCATTATCTGTTTGAATTCATTGCGGCCGAAATCATACAGGCTCCTGCGGGCCGGATCGCCGTTCGGTAGTTGATTGGCGGACACCGCCCAACGCACGGCATTGGCAATCAGACTGGCGGCAAATGTGCTCAAAACAGCCACAAAACCCGCCATCATGGGCGAATAGTTGGCCATCAGAACATAAATCAGAATGGCCAGAGGAATGATAAAGTGCAGTCCTTTACGCAAAACAATGGGGATTTTGGGCAGATTTTCCTTGGGCTGTCCTCTCAGGTTTTGTTTCTGGGCCTCGAAGTGCACGAAAAACAGCACGGTCAGGTAGTACATGATCGCCGGGACCAGGGCCACCTTGATGATGGTCAGATAGCTGGTGTTGGTGAATTCCGCCATCAAAAAGGCCCCGGCACCCATAATCGGCGGCATGAGCTGGCCGCCGGTAGAGGCGGCCGCCTCGATCGCACCGGCCACATGGGGACGGTAGCCGACGCGCTTCATCATGGGAATGGTGAAGGTACCGGTGGCCACCACATTGCCGACGGCGGAACCGGAAACCGAGCCCATGAAACCCGAGGCCACCACAGCGGTTTTGGCCGGTCCGCCTGAAAAACGGCCGGTCAGGGCGTACGCCAGATCGATGAAAAAGTTGCCGCCGCCGGTTGCTTCCAGCACGGCTCCGAAAAGCACGAATACATAGACAAAAGTGGCGGCCACGCCGATGGGCAGGCCGAAAATGCCCTCGGTGGTCAGCCACAGGGTGGTGGCAATCCGCTCGATGCTGTAACCTTTGTGAATGATCAGTTCGGGCATGTAGGGACCGTATAAGGCATAGGCAATCGCCGCTATGCAAATGCCGGTCATGAAGAGCCCGATCACCCTGCGGCAGGCCTCCAGCACGAGAATCGTGCCGATGATACTGATTACCAAATCGCTGGGCAGCCAGTCTCCCTGCCGCTCAAAAATCGCATCGAGATTATAGCAGATGTAGATGACACAGACGGCGGACAGCAACACCAGGGCCCAGTCCAGAATCAACCAGAAGTTGAATTTATCCTTGCGCACCCCTTTAAACGGCGGTTTTAGTAGAAAGGTCAGCGACAGGATCGCACCCAGATGAATGGAGCGTTGCACCAGGGCCGTCAAGGCGGCAATCCCGGCAGTGTACAGCTGATACAGGCTTAAACTAATGGAGAGCACCATTACGATTGCGGCTGTCGCCTGCACCAAAGACAGATTGCGATCGGCGGGTGGGCGGCTCCCGGCCGCTATTCCACTTGCAGGTTGGTTGAATTTTGCGTTTGAAGTTTCCCCTGGCATCAATCAATTTCTAACCCGGACAAGCCGGAATTGAAAATTTAATATTGCATATTGAATATTTGTTGATGTCGCTCCACTCCGTCCTTATTAATATGGCCCCGCCGGAGGCGGGCCTTAAATATTCAATTTTCAGTCGAAAAAATTCAATCATTTAAACTATGGGCCTAGTACCGGCGTAGCCGGATGCGGAAAAAAACGGCGCCACCAACTGTAGAGCAGACTTACCGGTCGTGCCGAAAAACGCACGGCCTGATGCGGAGCCACAGCCGACAGGTTCGTGGCGGTTCCCCGCCAGATGATGGTGTGGTCCACCCCGGGGCTGCCGATTCGCAGGACAAAGTTTCCGGTCGGCATATGCATGTTCTCGATGGCCTCATAGGGTCCCCGCTGAACCATATGTCCTACGCCCGGCATGCGCCCCATCCCGGCACCAAATTTCAGATATCGCTCTTCTTCAATATAAATGCGCCCCGTTTCATCCAGGCTGTGCTCTTCCCAGATGGGGGCGTTTTCAACCGAGTGGTAATAGTGCAGGGTAAAGCGCTCGCCCGGCTCCAGGGGTAAGACCAGCAGCGGCGGTCCGCCTTTTACCGGAACAACCCGCAGTTCCAGTCCGCCGCGGGCAAGCAAACCCGCCGCAATAAAAATTAAACCGACGCCGACTGCCCACAATAAGGGCCGCCGGCTGAAATTCGTCAAGACATCTCTCCTATGGCATCAGCGCGGCCGGCACGGAAATACCTTTTTCTTTCAAATACTTGACTGTCCCCGGATGCAACGGAATGGGTGAGTATTTTACCGCGTTTTCCGGTGTCGTGTAGGAAGCCGAAGGATGAATTTTAAGCAAATAGTCCTGATGATCGTAAAGGGCTTTCACCAGATTGTATACCAGGTCCGTATCCAGCGACTTCTGACAAATCATCACGTTCCAAACACCGATGGTCGGAACCGGTTTGTCGACTCCCCGGTAAACGCCGCCGGCCAGATCGACAGCCGAATATTCCTGATTGGCGGCCAGAATCCTTTTTTGCTGCTCGGGCGTAATGGCAATAATCTGGATATCATGGGTAGTTGCCAAGATCCAGAATGGAGCTGGTGCCGGGTCCCACCGACCAGAATCCCACATCGATTGTGCCGTCCCGCAATGCGTTGGCCGTTTCGGTAAATGACAGCCGGCTGTCGCTGTAAGAATCCAATGGAATCCCAAGGGCTTTGAACACCGTCTCGGACATAAAATTGGTTCCGCTGCCGGGGCTGCCCGAGCTGATTTTTTTTCCTTTGATCTGTTCAATGTCGGTGATTCCGCTTTTTTTCAGCACGACCACCTGCAGCAGGTTGGGATACATGACGGCCATCGACAGGATATTGTATTTCTTGCCCTGAAACTTGGACAGTCCGCTGAAACCGGCCACCGCCACATCCCCCATGACCTCACCGACCACGGTTTCCCCCTTGTCGGCCAGTTTAACATTCTCCACGCTCGCGCCGGTGACCTCGGCCACCGCCTTAACGCCTTTGACGTACTTGGTCCAGATCTCAGCCACGCCGCCGCCGTAGGGGTAGTAAATGCCGCCCGTGCCGCCCGTGCCGATGGAAATAAATTGCGTCTTGGCCGACGCGGGCCCCGCCAATATGAGAACGGAGCACAATATCACAACGCCGGTCAGGAAAATTTTAAGATTCAATTTTTTCATGGTAGCACCCTCCTTTTTGTCTTAGAGATAAATGACGCGATCGGAGCAGCTTACTCACTGCTGATAATTTTAACCACCACCAGGATTTTCTTCGATTCTTTATCGGTCCCGATAAACGGCAGTTTAACGGTCTGGGACTTGCCGGGCTCTAATACCGGTGGTTTGCCCTTGGTCGGCACCAATGATCCAAAGGCCTTGTCCATGTCTTCCAAGAAAATATTAAGCCGATACCGCAGTGGTGTGGCGGTAGTATTTTCCAGACCGACCGTAAATATGAGCGCCGGCTGCCCGCCCTCTTGACCTACCGCGCAGTCGAACTGGGTTATTTTCGCTTCTTTGACCACTTCCCAAGTGATCTTGGCGTCACAATTGGATTTCTCCGGTGCACCTTTTCCGGTTCCGGCGCACCCTGCCAATAAAAACGCCCCTGCCAGACTCAAAACAAGGACTGCCATCATGGATGCCCTTTTCAATCGCTTCATCCGCATACCTCCTTTTTTGATGTTTAAAACACATTGCAGCGTTAACAGGTTCTTTCCTGACCCCACGCTTTCGAACCGAAAGCAGATTTCAACATTCAGAGTCAGCTGTCTTCGATAGATGTCTAACCGTTCAGCCTCCCCTCTGAATTTCCTGAAGGGTATCCTGATATGATCATTTACCGCTTGAAAAAGAACCGCCGGTTATTGCATACAATTTAGCTGGGGATGAAAGTCCAATAGCAGGGTATTGTTTTAGAAGTCAAGGGATAGATGAGACGTCCATTCAGCGCAGCCGTATTGGTAACATGGCAGGAGCCATCGGGAAGAGAGGCAGCGCGTTGCGTTTCGGGTTGTCGGTTGGGGATGGCCGGTTGTCGGTTGCGAGGTTCCAGTGATGCGATTTGAGTTACGAAGCAATGTGTTACAGGTTAATAGTTCCGATAAAAGAGTTAAGGTTTGTCGACCTTAGAAAAATAAGGTGTTTACCGATAGCCATACGATTAACACGAAACGCGGAACCGGCTTCAAAAAATGCTTCAACCCCCTCTCAGCCGAAACCCGTATCCCATACCTCGCACCTCGCAACCCGCTCCTCGCAACGCGCAACCCGCAACTAGCATCTAAAATCATTCCGATTCCAATTGTTTCTGTTTTCTCCTTCTGACACCTGACACCAGACACCTGAAAACAAAGTTCTGCCTTCTGTCTCCTGTTCTCTGTCTCAATCCCCCATCGCCGCCGCCGGCCACATGTAGTAGAAACCGGTGTGAACCTGGTTGAGGGATTCAAGAAATTGCAGGGAAATGACTGACAGATCGCCCCCGCCGTAGCGGGTGGAAGTGTTGTAAATATTGTCATCCGGATATTCGGTGCGGCGGTAAACCACCACTTTTGCATCTTCGGGGAGATTCGCCAGCTTTTTAGCCGCGGCAAGCGCCTGGTCCAGATAGCCGACCCCATCCACCATCCCCAGCTCAAGGGCGTCATTGGCCAGATACACGCGGGCCGTTGAAATTTCAGCCATTGCGGCCGGATCAAGTTTGCGATGTTTGGCAACCAAA
This sequence comes from uncultured delta proteobacterium, assembly GCA_963769935.1. GTDB lineage: Bacteria > Desulfobacterota > Desulfobacteria > Desulfobacterales > JAFDCJ01 > JAFDCJ01. The sequence continues at coordinate 286,804 of CAVYNY010000010.1, forward strand.
TCAATAAATCGTTTTCCCAGACGATCGGTCATGGCCTGCAGCATCTTGTTTTCTTCCGGAGTGGTCCGGCGGAAAGGAGCCCCCATGTCTTTATTGATGCCGGATTTATTCACCTCAACGCCCACGCCGACTTTCTGCATCAGATCGATCACCTTGGGTCGTATGAAAATGACACCCACCGACCCGGTTAACGTCGTGGGATGGGCCATGATATAATCCGCCGGCAGAGAAATATAGTAGCCACCTGAAGCCGCGACATCCATCATGGCGGCAACTACCTTTGCTCCCGTACGTTTCTTGAAGGCAATGATTTCGTTATAAAGAATATCACTGGCTGTCACGGAACCACCCGGTGAATCAATTTTTAACAGCACCGCTTTAACGTTTTTATCCTTTTCCGCCAGCTGGAGCTGAGATACAACTTCCTGCACCAGACTTGGTTTGGTGCGAAAAAACTCCTCGTGGGGGGCATCTGAGATGATGCCTCTTATTGGAATGATCAGAACCTTTTGTTCCGTTTTACCCTCTAGCTTGAATTCTTTGAGAGGATCCGCCTGGCTTGGGAAAAGTCTGATTTTGGGGGTTGCGCAACCGCTAAAGACAAGGGCAATTACCATAAGCAGAAATAACATTGTTTTTCGCATATTCATCCACCTTGGCCTTTTTTTGTTGATTTGTTTATTGGATTTATTGAGTTGGTTGATTTGGTTGAGCTGGTTGATTTGGTTGAGCTGAGCTAACAGTTTAGCAAGCAATATAATGAAGGCATTATGAAGTGTCAAGAAACGGCAATGATCCGTCTTCAGTCTTGCTCAACGGCATCAACAACTCCAGACCCGGGTTTGCAGAACGAATCGCTGTAATTGAGGCGAATGTTTTGGTCATTGAATATTGAGATTTGGGATTTACCTGCCCTGTTAAATCTTCTTGTAAGGATTTGCGAAGTGGTTCAATAATATAATCTTCATTCCGAAAAAGGTCATGCCAATTATCCAATTATTTAACGGGGTAAATAATTTGGTGCTTGCGATTTGGGTTTTTAATGTCATATAAGAACTACTTCTCCCGGAGTCTATCAAGATCATATACACACAGCAATCAGGGTCCTATCACAACGGATCGGAGAATATCAGGACGGTTGGTGATGATGCCGTCCACACCCATCTCCATTAGACGGACCATATCACGGCGAGAATCGACGGTCCACACGTACACCTTCAGCCCAAGCTGATGGGCTTCTTCCAGCAGCGCAGCGGTGAGGTAGGTGTAGCAAGGCGCCCAATATCTGCCGCCGGCAGCCTTGACGGCCCGCGGAATCGAACCGCCGAAATCATCGATGTCGAGACCGGCCATCCAGGGCGAGGGACCGGGTTGGCCGGGTTTGACATTGTTCAACTGCTTGCCGACATGGGTTAAATATACAGTCGGGATGGCAGGCGCGATTTTCTGCACATAGGCCAGGGCTCGCCAGTCAAACGACAGTACCCGGGTCCGTGCTGCCGCCCCTTGCTCCACTAAAATCCGCACCACCGCTTCGGCGACCGTCTCCGGGGCCGGGGTAAGCGCCGTCTGTTCCGGATCGGTTTTAATTTCAATCCATAGTCCGGTAGACGGTTTACAAGCGTCCTTGACCTGCGCAACAACTTCATCCAGGGTAGGAATACGTTCACCGTTCGCCGGCCGCTGCTCCGGATAGCGGCGCGCATAACTGGTATTGGGTTTCAAGCGGCCGACATCGTAGGTTTTAAGCGTCTCTAATGACATCCGGTTTATTGCGGGACCGGAATTCTCCAACCAATTGCCGTCTCCTGAACGCGCAACTGCCGGATTCAAGGTGAAACCATGATGCACGACAAGGATGCTGTCTGCGGTTAAAAGTACATCCAATTCGACCGCGTCCACGCCGATTTCGCAAGCCTTTTTAAAAGCGGCCAATGTGTTTTCCGGCGCAAGACCGGCCGCACCGCGATGCCCGACGATAAGAGGCTTTTCAGCCGGTGGGGCGGCACCTGATGGCCGGCTGATGTTTCCAACGGCAAAGCAGGCAGAGCCGGTCGGAAAAGCAGCGATGGCCAATAGAATAATGAATAGTGGATGTAAAAGATTGGCTTTTTGTTTCATTGAGGCTGACAACCTTTTATGAGATTGATTCATAACAGGATGGAAATTATAGGCACCCTATCCCATATTGAGTTTAAAATAAATTATTATAATGATTTTCTTGACTATTGGGTCCATAATCTGCTTATTATTCACTACTACCAACGCTGCAAATTGATGATGGTGATCGACCATTTTCGATGTGCATTCTTTGTTTGCTGAATTGAAATTTAACAATATTCTTATTGCATTCTAATTTTCCTTGTTCACCTTACTTTCGTAATTTACCGGCAGCTTGTGCGCCTTTAATTTGAGATTCAGGTTGATTTTGAAACCTGATTTAAATCACCAACCGTAATCGAAGAAAGGAGGAATGAATAATGAAACTTCCGAAATGGTCCCTCGCAGTTGTACTCGCCGTACTGGTAATTTTTCCTGTCAGTGTTCTGGCCGAACCAATAACCATCAACTGGTGGCATGCCCACGGCGGCCGACTGGGGGAATTAGTCAACGGCATTGCTGAAGGCTTTAACAAGTCCCAGAATAAGTATAATCTGGTGGCCACCTACAAGGGTAACTATGCCGACACAATGACCGCCGGTATCGCGGCCTTCCGCTCAAAAAACCCGCCGCACATCCTGCAGGTTTTTGAGGTCGGGACGGCAACCATGATGGCGGCCAAAGGCGCCATTAAGCCGGTTTACGAGGTTATGGCGGAATCGGGACTGCCGTTCGATCCCAATGCCTATCTGCCGACCGTCACCAGCTATTATACAACGGCCGACGGCAAAATGTTGTCCATGCCCTTCAATAGCTCAACGCCTATTTTGTGGTATAACGTAGAAGCTTTTAAGAAAGCCGGCCTCGATCCGGACAAGCCGCCTGCAACCTGGCCCGAAGTTGGTGAATACTCAAAGAAATTAGTCGCGGCCGGTTACGGGGGCGGCTTTTCAACCGCCTGGATCTCCTGGATCCAGATTGAAAATTTCAGCGCCTGGCACAATGTTCCCGTGGGGACCAAAGAAAACGGTTTTGGCGGCCTGGACACTGAATTCGTTTACAATAGCCCGCTGCACGTCAGGCACATTCAACAATTGGCTGACTGGCAGAAAGATAAGATCTTCGTTTATGGTGGTCGCACAAACCTGGGAGATACCAAATTTGAAACCGGTGAGGTTGCGATGCACACTGAATCGTCAGCAGGCTATGCCAGGTTTAAGGCGAACTGTAAGTTTGAATTCCGCACCGGCATGCTGCCCTACTGGCCCGATGTGCCGGGTGCACCTCAAAACACCATCATCGGCGGCGCCAGTCTGTGGGTGCTGCAGGGACATCCTGCCGAGGAGTATAAAGGGGTTGCAGCCTTTTTCAACTACCTCTCGTCCCCCGAGGTCCAGTCTGATTGGCATAAGGCCACCGGCTATCTGCCCATCACCAAAGCCGCTTACGAGCTGACGAAAGAGCAGGGTTTTTATAAGGAGAATCCGGGGATGGAAACCGCCCTGAAACAAATGCTCCTGAATAAACCGACCGCTAACTCCAAAGGACTGCGATTCGGCAACTTTTTGCAGGTGCGCGACGTCAATTACAACGAACTCGAAGCGATCTTCGCCGGCAAGAAAACAGCTCAAGAAGGGCTGAACGACGCAGTTGCGGCGGGCAACAAGCTGCTGCGCAAGTTCGAAGACGCCAACAAATAGACTCGTCAAACCGGGCCCACTCAAATGGGCCCGGCCTTTTGGACTTCCGGACCTGTTTTGACACCGGTTGCGGTAACACCACTTGGAAGTTCCGTGCGGGGGGGGGATAAACCCCCTGCCCAGGCCCCTACCCAAGTGGTTGAGCAATAGTTGAGCAATATCCCGTTGGGGCGGGTTTTATGCCCGCCCGGATTTGATGTTGGTTCCTGGAAATCGCTCGAATTAGGGGATCATAATTTAGATGGCAAAGCGGGTCGTCTTCAAACATAAATTTTTACCCTACCTTCTGGTAACACCCCAGATCATCATCACCATCGTCTTTTTTATCTGGCCGGCTTCCCAGGCGCTCTATCAGTCATTCCTGCGGGAAGATGCTTTTGGTCTTTCATCGGAATTTGTGGGTCTGGCAAACTTCGTCTACATCTTTACCGATGACATATATCTGAATTCCATTTATGTGACCGCTATTTTCAGCTTCTCGGTGGCGGCCATTGCCATGTCGACGTCATTGGTGTTGGCGGTGATGGCCGACCGGGCCGTCCGCGCCGCAACCACCTATAAAACCTTCATTATCTGGCCTTATGCAGTTGCGCCGGTGGTGGCCGCGGTTCTGTGGTATTTTCTGTTCAACCCGACGGTAGGTATGATCGCTTTTTTCCTGAAAGCCATCGGCATCGAATGGAATTATACGCTTAACGGCGGGCAAGCGATGCTGCTGGTGATCATGGCAGCCGCCTGGCGGGAAATCTCCTACAATTTTTTATTTTTCCTGGCGGGACTTCAGGCCATACCCAAATCGTTCATAGAAGCCGCAGCCATTGACGGTGCCTCCCCGGCCAGGCGATTCTGGACCATCGTCTTTCCTTTGCTGTCACCCACGGTATTCTTTTTAATCGTCATGAACATTGTTTATGCCTTTTTCGATACATTTGGTGTCATTCATGCCATCACCGGCGGGGGACCGAACGGCGCCACCAACATCATGGTATACAAAGTATATCATGACGGCTTTCTGAGTCTGGATCAAGGCGGCTCGGCCGCTCAATCGGTTATACTGATGATTGTTGTTATTTCCCTGACCGTGATTCAGTTTCGTTACATCGAAAGAAAAGTGCACTACTAATTTATCCGCCCTGAAAAATTTTGGTTTCAAGTGATGTGAACACAGGAGTCACCGATGGTAGAACATCGCCCATGGCTGACATTTCTAACCCATGCTGTCCTGATCGGCGGGTGTTTGATTATTGCATTTCCCATTTACATCACCTTTGTCGCCTCCACCCACAGCATAGATGAAATCACATCAGCGTTTCCGCTGCTGCCGGGAGGCCACCTAATCGAAAATTATACCCGGGCGCTGTCGGTCGGTTCGCGGGATGTAGGGGCCACCGTCGGCACCATGATGTTAAACAGCCTGATCATGGCCCTGGGTATCACCTTCGGCAAAATATTTATTTCTCTACTGGCCGCCTTTGCCATCGTCTATTTTAAATTTCGCTTTCGCATGCTCTTTTTCTGGATGATTTTTATCACCCTGATGCTGCCGGTGGAGGTGCGAATTTTGCCCACCTATAAGGTCGCGGCCGATTTACACCTTCTGGACACATATTCGGGACTGATCTTTCCCTTGATCGCTTCGGCTACGGCCACATTTTTATTTCGCCAGTTTTTTATGACCATCCCCGATGAGCTTTGCGAGGCCCATCGCATCGACGGCGGGGGACCGATACGTTTCTTTTTTGAGATCCTGCTGCCCATGTCCCGCACCTCGATTGCCGCCCTTTTTGTGATCCTGTTTATTTACGGGTGGAATCAGTATCTCTGGCCGCTGCTGATCACCAATGACGAACGCTACTATACGCTTTTGATCGGCATCAAACGCATGCTGGATGCGGGCGAAGGCCAGGCGGAATGGAACATTATCATGGCATCCTCCATGCTGGCCATGCTTCCGCCGGTGCTGGTGGTGATCTTTATGCAGAAACAGTTTGTAAAAGGAATGATTGAAACGGAAAAGTAGAGCGTTTTACAAAGCGATATCTAAAATTTGTTGTCGATGTCGATTAAGTGATTGTATTTTATGGATATGAATGCACTAAAATTTATAAATGACTAAAATGAGCTAAAATTGCGGAATTCTATTGTTTAAAACAGACAGAATACCTTAACTTTAGGCATTTTAGACATTTTAGGCAATTTAGGCATTTCTATCATATTAAACTCTCAAACCGGAGCGTTCTGAAGAACCATCTAACCGGGTCGCAAAGGTACTGCCATGGCAGATGTCAGTTTAAAAAATGTGTACAAGTCGTTTGGCAAAACAGAGGTCATTCATGGGATCAGCTGTGATATCCAGGACGGTGAGTTCATTGTTATTTTAGGCCCCTCAGGGTGCGGCAAGTCCACCGTGCTGCGCATGATCGCCGGCCTGGAGGTGATTACCGACGGTGAGATCTCCATCGCCGGCAAGGTGGTCAATCAATTGGAGCCGGCCGACCGCGACATTGCCATGGTATTTCAAAATTACGCCCTTTACCCTCATATGACCGTTTACAGAAACATGGCCTACGGATTGAGAATTCGCCGCATGCCCAAGGCTGAAATCGACCAAAGAGTGCGTAATGCCGCTAGAATTCTGGAACTCACCGAATTTTTGGCCCGCAAACCCCGGCAGCTTTCAGGCGGACAGCGCCAGCGGGTCGCCATGGGCCGATGCATCGTGCGCGAACCCAAGGTATTTTTGTTTGACGAACCCCTCAGCAACCTGGATGCCAAACTGCGGGTTCAGATGCGCCTTGAAATCAGAAAACTGCATGAAGATCTCAAGATCACCAGCGTCTATGTCACCCACGATCAGGTGGAAGCCATGACCCTCGGCGACCGCCTGATAGTCATGGACGATGGCTATGCAGCTCAAATTGGATCCCCGTTGGAAGTTTATGAAAGACCGGCGACTCGCTTTGTGGCCGGGTTCATCGGATCACCGGCCATGAATTTCCTTAAGGTTCGGTTGAGCCCCGACGGCCGATCGGTTAAAATCCCCGGCGATGTCAGCCTGCCGCTTGCCAACGGCAGCCTCCCCGCCCAGGGCGGAAAAGAAGTTGTTTTGGGAATTCGGCCGGAGCATTTTAAACTTGCTGAGGAAAAAAAGGGCGATCTGCATCTTCGCGTGGATCATGTGGAGCTCCTGGGTGCCGATACCCTGGTTCACGGTCATTGCGGAGAGGACAAGACCTCATTAACCGTACGACTGGCCGATGTCCAGCATTTCAAAAAGCATACCATTTTACCCCTCGCGATTCCTCCCCCCAAACTGCATGTGTTTGATAGAGAAAGCGGCAGGCGCATCGGAAAGTAAATTGAGTTGCAAAAACAGCTGAATACGAGCCGCCGAACACCGGCTGAGTAGCGCCGGTGCCGGAAAGATTTTTTAGCTTGCCGAATTTGCTCCGTTGATTTAATCGGCCTGAATGCTTAGAATTCGTGATTGAAAGCGGATACCTGTCTGGCGCTTCAGCTTTGTAAAACAGCAACACCGGCTTTGAATGCATCACAATGGCCCGATGGATATTGAAAAGTACGCTCGATGTTAGCTGGACAGATGAATCAGGACCGGAGAGTATCCCACGGATTTATAAAACTGAAAGGAAATCTGCCGGCATGCGCAAACTGAAATCAAACAGCAATTTCACTCCTCCCTGGATTATCGGGCATCGGGGGTATCCCGCTAAATATCCCGAAAATACGCTGGCCTCCTTTCAAGGCGCGCTAGCGGCCGGCGTTAAGATGGTCGAACTGGATGTAATGCTCAGCCGCGACCGCAAATTGGTGGTCATCCACGATGAGAGCCTGGAACGCACGACCAATGGAAAGGGAGCCGTGGCCGACCATACCCTGGCGGAGCTCAGACGCCTGGACGCGGGAAGCTGGTTCGATACGTCGTTTGCGGGCCAGCGGCTGCCCGAATTAGGCGAAGTGCTGGACCTGGTCGACGGCCGGGCCTATGCGAACATAGAAATAAAGTCAAGCGCCTATGAACCCAACCATCCGCCGGATGCCGTCGAAAAGCAAGTCGTCGCATTGTTGCGGCAAAAGCAGATGCTGGACACGGCCCTGGTGTCCAGTTTTGATGTTAATATTCTGGAGCAGCTTGCAGCCATGAAAGCAGCTCCGGCGATTGCGTTTATTTCCGAGGAGCCGGCCGGAAAAAATACGCTTGAAATGTGCACCCGGCTCAATGCGTTTTCCTGGCACCCGGATTGTAAAATTCTCACCCCGGCACAGGTTGAGATGATGCACGCAAGTGCCATTAAAGTATTTCCCTGGAATGTAGACGAATTGGAAGACTATATTGCCATGCGGGACATGAAGGTGGAAGGCGTCATCATCAATGACCCGATGATGGTCGCCCAGTGGGCGGTGCATGAATAAAAGGTCATAACCGCCATCTTCAACGCTGTTGGCTGCCAATGCGTCGCACCTGCTGATGAATGCATTAACCTTTATTCGTATGCGGACTGCCATTTATGCCTGCTTCATTTAATCCGGCAAATGATCTGTTTGGACGAAATCCCGCCTAATTTTTTATAAAAGGAGCCCTCCCGATGAAAACCATCATCGAACCGTTCAAGATTAAAAGTGTGGAGCCGCTGCGCTTTACCAGCCGCGCAGAAAGAGAAGGCATTCTAAAAAAGGCCGGATACAACCTGTTCAACATCCATGCCGATGATGTGCTGATCGATCTGCTCACCGACAGCGGAACTTCAGCCATGAGCGCCCGGCAGTGGGGCGGCATGATAGAAGGGGATGAAGCCTATGCCGGTTCGAAAAGCTTCTATCTGCTGGAACAAAAAGTCAAGGACCTCACCGGATTCCGGCATCTTATTCCCACGCACCAGGGCCGGGCGGCTGAAAAAATCCTTTTTAATCTTATGGGCGGTGAAGGCAAAATAATTCCCAACAATACCCACTTTGACACCACCCGCGCCAACATCGAAGTCAGCGGGGCGGAGGCCGTTGATCTCTTGCCGCCGGAAGCGACCGAACCTCAAGTGATAGGAGATTTTAAGGGCAATATGGACCTGCCGGCGTTGGAGGCGTTGATCCGCCAAAACGGTCCGAAGCGGATTCCATTGGTTATGCTGACGGTAACCAACAACTCCAATGCCGGTCAGCCGGTTTCCATGGAAAATATTCGTAAAACCGCCGAGGTGAGCCATCGTTTCGGCATCCCGTTTTTTCTGGATGCCTGCCGGTTCGCCGAAAATGCCTATTTCATAAAATTGCGCGAACCCGGCTACGAGAAGAAATCGGTGCGTAAAATCGCGCAGGAGATGTTTTCCTATGCCGACGGCTGCACCATGAGCGGCAAAAAGGACGGACTGGTCAACATGGGAGGCTTTCTCGCCGTCAATGACGATGAGCTTGCCCAGCAGGCCAGAAACATCCTGGTGGTGACCGAGGGCTTTCCTACTTACGGCGGCATGGCCGGTCACGATCTGCAGGCCTTTGCCCTGGGTCTGGATGAAGTGCTCGAAGAAGACTACCTGAATTACCGCATACGCTCGGTGTCTTATCTGGGTGAAAAAATCGATGCTCTGGGAGCTCCCGTTTTTAAGCCACCCGGAGGCCACGCCATTTATTTGGATGCCGGCGCCTTTCTGCCCCACATCCCCGCCCATGAATTTCCGGGCCAGGCGCTGGCCTGCGAGCTGTATCTTTGCGGCGGCATCCGGTCATGTGAAATCGGCAGCGTCATGTTCGGCACAACAGATCCGACCAGCGGTGTCTTCAAGCCTGCCAGATTGGAAATGGTGCGACTGGCCATTCCCCGGAGGGTTTACACCCAGAGCCACATTGATTACGTAGTGGAGTGTGTCGGAAGTGTCTTCAGGCAACGGGAAAAAATCAAGGGAATGCGCATTGTCTATGAGCCGCCGGTGTTGAGGCATTTCACGGCGGTCTTCACATCTGTTTGAACAGATGCGCATACGAGCGGCTGACTGTCAGCGTTTCCGGCAGGTCTTTAAGCGTAATGATCAGTCGACCGGCAAACGAACGGCTGACCTCGGCAATTTGTCCTACGTTGATAATCGTTCCCCGGTGAACGCGCCAGAATTGGTCCGGATTAATCTCCCCGGTTAATTGCTGAATACTTTTTTTAATAAGGGATTCACCCGCACGGGTCTTGACAACGGTGTATTTGTCTTCAGCCTTAAAGTAGCATACTTCATCTATTGAGATCAGGCGTATCTCATCTCCGTGTCTCACCTTGAGCCATTTAAGATAACCGGGGGCTGTTTTATTTTGCAGCGCCGCCAGTAAACGTTCCATGGTCAAAGCGTAGTCGGGCGGCGGCAGGGCGGCGGCGGCAATTTGCTTTTTTAATCTTTGAACGGTTTTTTCGAGTCTTTCAATCGTGACCGGCTTCAAAATATAGTCGACGGCTTCATTTTCGAAAGCTTCCACGGCGTATTGATCAAATGCGGTAATGAAAACCACCCGGCAGTCCGTGCTGATTCTCTGCGCCACTTCGATTCCGGAAAATCCCGGCATCTTGATATCCAGAAAGGCAATGGCGGGCCGGCACGTTTCAATCAAATTCAAAGCCTCGAGCCCGTTTTCCGCCTCACCGCATAGGATGAGTTCCGGCCAGAGTTCAGCGAGCTTCGTTTTTAAATAAAGTCTGAGCTGCTCTTCATCGTCGGCAATTATGGCTTTAGGATTTGCCATGCGGCACCTCAATGATGGCTTTCAGGCCGTGCGGCTGATTTTCTTCTAAAATTAAACGGCCGCTGTTGCCATACATAGATTGCAAACGTTCCCGAATGTTGGACAGGCCCATGCCGGAGTCTCTTTCTTGTAGGAAACCACTTCCGGTATCTACTACCTCCAATCGAAGAACGCCGTCTTTTTCTATTCCGTTGATTCGGATTTCTCCGCCGTCAACTCTGGGTTCCAGACCGTGTTTGATGGCGTTTTCCACCAGAGGCTGGATCAACATGGGAGGAAAGGAAATTGCTTCCAGATGTTTGGGCAGGTCGATTTTATACTTTAACCGGTCGCCCATCCGAACTTTAAAAATGCTCAGATAGGCCTGGATCATTTCCATTTCCTGCCCAAGGGTTGCTTGATCATTCCTTATTTTGGAAAGGGATGCCCGCAAATAGTGAATGAAATCGACCAGCATGGATTTGCCCCTCTCCGGATTGGTATCCAGCAGGCTCAATACGTTGGAAAGGGTATTGAATAGAAAGTGGGGCTCAACCTGGGCCTGAAGAAGTTTGAGGTTTGCTTCCGCCGCTTTTTTCTCGCTGGTGAGCCTTTTTATTTTTTCTTCCTGAATCCGTGTCTGTGATTCCGCAATTTGCTCCCGGGAACTGAAGAAATAAGCAATAATAGATCCGAACAGTACGCCGAGAAACAGCAATTGAAAGAGTCCGTGTTTTTCAAACAGTTCCGATGAACTCAGCCCTGAAATCGCCAGACCTGAATATGATCCGATCATCGATCCAACCACCAAAGCCACCCCTACCAGAATCGCCTGGAAAACCGGTTTCGTTTTCTGAATGAAATTATGAATAAGCAAGACACAGGAGCAGCTTGACAGACCGATGCACTGAGAAATAATAAAGCTTATTATGAATTCGTCTGTGAATTTTATCGCGTACAAAAAAATTGCGATAATGGTGTCAAAGACAAATGTGAAAAAAAGAGTTTTAAGGGCTGACCGGAAAGTAATGCCTTCTGATGTGAGTTTCATGACGGTCACAGCGGCTGACATGAGCCTTATTCTTATTAAAACCTAATTTTTAATTCTGAATTTGTACTCTGATTCTCCTGAAAAAACAAATAAATAAATCTTAAAGGCAATGACGAAACCGCTTGCGATCACTCACCGTGAAAGCGGCTTTATGATGCCTGGATCTTATTGCCTTTTCAAATCTTTTGCCATGGGGGAAAAAGATAGCCTTGAAATGAAAGGCCAACCCAATTCCCCAGCCAAGCACTGCCCACTGAAACCACCACGGCCCTGAAGTGAAAATATTAATCAGCAGCAAAACTGCAGTAATAATCAAGTAGCTCCACAGATGCGAGTAGAATGCCATTTTGCGTTGTTTCAACCGTGCTTGGCGGATTTTCTCCTTTTTAAATTCCTGCTGCTCCTGCTCGATTGCAGTCTCGAGGATTTTGGGATCAATGCCGATTTCACGTGCGGTTGCGATCAAATCCTGATGGCTGATCGTATCTTCATTTTTTATTTTCAGCGCCCGCCGAATGATGCGGCTAACCTCTTCCTGATTGTATTGTTGTGATGAGTATTCGTTCATGCTGAGTATACTCCATTATTTACGGTTATTGCTTGAAAGCTGGGAAGCTCGAAGGCCTGAAAGTTTGAAGGCTTGAAAATTTTTTGAGCCTCTTGGCATTCATTAAATTTAGGCATTTTAGGCACTTTTCAATTTTAGGCATTTGACTTATCTACCCTCCCCAGTCTTCCATCATCGCCTGAAAGGCGCCCTGTCCGGCCCGGAAGACGCCGCCGTAACCCCCGCCTGGATTGCCCCAGGCACTGGCGAGATAAAGGCCCTTGAGCGGGGTTCTGGTTTTGATCCGATTCATAAAGGCGTTGTCCATGGATTGTTCATACCCGTAAATGGCACCTTCCGTGTTGCCGGTATAATACCAGTTGGTCAGAGGCGTGGCCGCCTCCTGCACTTCTATCATAGAGGATAATCCGGGAATCAGCTCTTTTTCAGCGCGGCGGATAAGGGTCTGCGCCCAGCGCGCTTTTTCCTGGTTATAAGCATTCTTATTTCCGGCGCGATAATCCGATTCAAACTTGCGCCAGGGTTCATAGCCGCTCAGAAAAATCAACTGTAAGGTGGAGGTGCCGGTTTTGGAGTAGCCTTTAAAAATTTTATCGTAAGCAGCAACGCCAAACGCGCCTGTTTCTATTTCGCCTTTCAGGTGGGACTCAAATTCTTCCTCCGCGGTTTGGCCGGAGGATATAAACGTACTAAAAGCCTTTGTGTTTTCCGTGATATCCCGATTTAATCCAAGCCAAACAATAAACGAAGCCATGCTGGGTTTGTATGTAGCTAACTTCTGCACAAAATCACTCGGCATTACATTTTGAGGCAGCATTTCCCGAAATGTCGCCGGGCCGCTCGCATTGCTCACCACGGCACACGCAGCAAGCCGTTGGCCGCCGGCCAATTCAACCCCCTGGACGCAACCGTCCTTAACCAGAATTTTGCCGGCCGGCGTGTTATACATAATTTTGCCGCCGTTATCTTCGATGACTTCGGCAATGGCATTGCTCAAATCCTGGGATCTCTGTTTGATATAATAAGATCCATTCTTAAGGTAGCCGCCAGTGGCGTTGGCATAGTAAAACCCCGAAAGCCTGGAAGGCGGCAGCCCGTAATAGCCCCAAAGGGCGGATAATACATTTTGCAATTCAGGATTCTTGACATAGTCATTGATGAGATCTGCCAGGGTCTTGTTGCGCACGTTCCACATCTTGCGATACTGCAGCGGAAACAACAGCTTAAAAAACCTGCCATTGTTGCGGGTCAGCGTCTCGACCTCCTCGGAGATGTCGAGCATTTCCGCCACAAAACCGCGAATTCCCTCGGCTTCGTCCGGAAAATGGCCGGATAGTGCCTGAATATACGCTTCCGGATTTTTTTGAGGAACCGTAATATCCAATGTCGGCGTTTTCAGCCGGTAAACTTCCGGAAGTTCGACCAGCTTAATTTTGTCCAGGACATCGATATCCTGTAAAATTCCGGCGGCCCCGTTGTTATGGATGGAAGTTCCGTGCAGCGATACTTCGAAGGTGAATTTCCCCGCCGCGCGGTCAAAAGAGGTTGCATAGCCGCCGGGAATGCTTTGCTGCTCCACGACTGTGACCGGTATGCCCTGCTTGGCCAGATAGGCCCCGCAGACCAGGCCGCCCAGTCCGGCTCCGATCACAACGGTGGGATATTCGCTTTTGGGTCCCATTTTGGCGGCATACGCCGATATGCTTTTCCAATCCAGCGCCACGGCAGCCGCGGCCATGGCTGAAATCGTCAAAAACGATCGTCTTGAGATGGGTTTGTTAAACATGGTAATCCTCCTCTCTAACAACAAACAACATACAACTGACAACATGCATGGAGCGGTAGGTTGCGGGTTGTTTGTTGTCTGTTGGGAAAAAGATCATGATTGAACCTTCGCGCGATTAATCCGCGCATTTCCATTTTGGAGTTAGTTTACCTGAAGCCAAAGGCCATTGCCATCAAAAGGCGATAAAATGCACAAATAGGCAGCTGAAATGCAAATATAACGGATAAACGGGGGGTGCAACTTGTTATTGGTTACTGGTTATTTGTTATTGGAGGGTGGAAGCGGTTTTCAACCGCGATCTTTTTAGATAAAATTTTCTTGCCGGATTTTCTTCAAAGCCTAAGCGAGAAAGCCCTTTCCTTTCTTCCCCTGGCGAAGATCCGCCTATGGAGTGAGCGGGAGGGACCGACCCGCCCGCAAAGCTCTCGCTTGCGAGGCGGGCGGGGGAAGGGGGTTAAAATGTGGACTCATTCCACTAATCTGGTTTTTGCGGATAGCCGCGTTTTCTCGATTTCCAACGCCGCCAGAATGGTTTTAAAATTGATGTCGACGATATCTTTAAGATTCCGCGCATAGCCGCCGGCCATGGTGACCGCCGCCGGAAGTCCTGCTTCATAACAATGGCGCAATACAAGACGATCGCGCTGCGCCAGGCCTTCCTTAGTCAATGCCAGGCGGCCGAACCGGTCTTCTTGGTATGGGTCCGCCCCGGCCAGATAAATCACGAGATCGGCGCTAAAATTATCCAGCGACCTGATAATCCCTTTGTCGAGGGCTGCGAGATAGGCGGCATCATCGGCTCCGTCTTCCAGCTCGACATCCAGATCACTTTTTTCTTTTTGATAGGGAAAGTTGTTTTTGCCATGGATGGAAAAGGTGAAGATGGTGGCATCGTCTTTGAGAATGGCGGCCGTGCCGTTGCCCTGATGAACATCGCAGTCGATAATCAATACCTGCCGGACAAGACCTTCCGCCTGCATGGCTCGGACGGCAATCGCCGTATCATTCAACCAGCAGTATCCCTGGCCGTGATCCCGGAATGCATGGTGGGTGCCGCCCCCGAGATTGACGGCCACCCCTTCCTCCAGGGCCGCCCGGCAGGCCGCGATGGTGCCGCCGACCGAATAGCGTGTCCGCTTTACAATCTCCGCAGACCACGGCAGGCCGACCCGCCGGATCTCTTTATCCGATAATTCACCGTTTAACAGGCGTCGAACATAATTCGGATCATGGGCGCGGAGAATAGCTTCATCGGATGCCGGTTCGGGAACCCGCAATTCTATCGACTGATCACACAGCTCCTCTATAATCCGCATCCTCAGCAAAAAATATTTGTCTTTCGGAAAGCTGTGATTTTCCGGCAGCGG
The DNA here is from genome assembly GCA_963769935.1 of uncultured delta proteobacterium. GTDB lineage: Bacteria > Desulfobacterota > Desulfobacteria > Desulfobacterales > JAFDCJ01 > JAFDCJ01. The sequence goes on from CAVYNY010000010.1 coordinate 302,087, forward strand.
AATGGGAAAGGTATCGGTGTAAAAAATTTTCATTCATCCCTGCCGGTTTCAAGGCAGAATCAAATATTTTGATCGTCGCCAACTTTGGATCAAATATCGGATGCAAATCACATTAGAAAAATATAATGAATTCTAATACCTTATTGCACGTAAGCCGTGCAATATCAATCGAATAGAAAAAGACCGCATGATATTTTCATAATTCCAAAAAAATCCAGCTTGAAAATTATTTAAAATTTCTCAATACCCTATCTGAATTGATTATTTTATGTTTTTAAACTACAATAAGCCCAAAATTCTAAATTATTCCAATATTTGCTTTGCGTTCGGAAATGCAGTTGATCGACTTTTTCGATTTGCCATGGAGAAGGGAAGAACTTTTTGAAATGATGTCCAAAGAGGACCATAAAATTCTTAAAGAGTTTGCCGGTCGCGTTCATGAGCGGTTTTCGGATGCGCGTGTCTGGGCCTTTGGTTCACGTGCGAGAGGAGAAGCGACATGGGAGTCCGACTTTGATATCCTAATTGTATTAAGCGAAGTCGATCAGAAGATAGACCGCTGGATACGCGAAATCGCCTGGGAAGTCGGTTTCAATAACGATCGGGTTATTACAACGATTTTGCTTGATCAACTTCAATTCGAACATGGTCCCATGTCAGAGAGCACCATTGTTGAAAATATTCTGCGAGAGGGAATCAGCGCATGATGAACGAAAACATCCAAGCCCTGGTAACCTACCGACTTGAACAAGCCGATGAATCCCTGGAGGCAGCAAGGACGTTATTTGTCAAAAAGCTGATCAGACCCTCTATAAATCGGGCATACTACGCCATGTTCTATGCAGTGCTGGCGCTTCTTGCGCAGGGAAAGAAAGAAACCTCGAAACATAGCGGCGCAATAGCGCTTTTTGACCGGGATTTTGTTAAGCAAGGTATTTTTAAAAAGGATTATTCCCGATGGCTGCACGATGCCTTCGATTTACGACAACGCTCTGATTATGCTGCAGAATATCACGCTTCCCCGGAAGATGCCGAGATAACTATGAAAAATGCCGAAACGTTTGTGGATTCGGTTAAAAAAGTTCTGTCAAAGGAACTGTAAGTATCGTAATCTTTTCCGGTTGCATGCTCACAGAAAACTTCACAATAGCAATTTTTAAGGTCGTTTCTAATCAGCCAGTGAACCGCCGCCTTTTCCTGCCGATTATGCGCCCTCTGGATAGCCGCCCCAAAAAAAATCTTCATTCGAATTCGTTTCTCCTTTTATTTCGTAACCTTCTACTGAGCGAAAAGCTCTTCTTATGTTTACATTGTCGCGACACTGTCGCGAAAATTTATTTTCATGAATTTAGCAACTATTGACCTCTATAGATCATATATGTACACTAAACCTCTTATGGAAATTCATTTGACCTAAGGTTATTTTTAGATTGACGTTACTGGCTCGTGGGAATGGTTTTTAACCACGATTTTAGATGCTTGCCCGACCGGGTCAATCGCGGTTGAAAACCGCTCCCACAATCTCTTTAACCAGTTTTCAGATTCCATCATAATGTGATTCTCCCTTTTCTAAAGGGAAGTTAGAACGGAACATATTTATGGCACCCGGTATAACCGTTAAAACAATCCGCGCTAAAAGCGTACTCAACAAATCGAAGATCTTTGATTACTGCATCAATCCCTATCCTTCAGGAGTTTGAGCATATTGAAGCCGGATTTTCCATCACCACCGACGACGAGGCAGTTGCCAGACAATTTGAACCGGGCGCTCCCCCGATAAAGCAGCGGATTGAGGCCTTGAAAAAGATCCGATCGGCAGGGAATCGAAACGTTTGCGTTCATAGGCCCTATCCTCCCCGGAAATCCCCAAAACCTGATCCGATATCTTGAAGACGCAGCGGACCGCGTGCCAATCGATCGGATGAATTATGTAAACACCATTAAGTCGATTTACCGCAAACTTGGTTTTCATCAAGAGATAGAAGATCGCTATTTTGACGAAACCAGAGACCGGTTGATCTTAGAGTTGAATAGACGGAACATGAAATACGAGGCTTTTTTCTAATTTGTGATTGAACGAAAACACGCCCAACGCCGATGTTGGGTTTCGCCCTTAGGAATCCGTATCGCCGCAAGAGCTTGATTTTCGTAGGTTGGGTTGAGGGACGAATCCCAACACTTTCGATCGGACTCAACCCAACCTACCCGAAATTCGGACTTTTCGTTCAGGCACTAATTAATCTGCTCTGGAAAATGGCACATCATGAATCGAAGACTGTTATTTAAACTGCAGAAAAGATGAAGATGGCACAATACTTTAATTTGCAGCCATCCACAAAAGCACGTGGATAGGAGGTCACGATGGCCGGGAAAAAAGACAAGACCAAGATTTCCAAAAGACGACAGAAAGCAAAACAGCAAAAGGCGAAGAAGCGCAAATTGCGGCTGATCAAAGGCGGCGCAGGAGAGACCTCCCGGCCGTCAGTTATCGAAAGGCCCGGGATGCCCTATTTGGGGGCTCCCGAGGGGTTTCGATCCATTTCATTTTCGCAGGCCATTATGGAATACGGTGGGCCCGTGTTGGAGCAACTTAAAAACGAAAAAGACATGAATGCAGCCCTTCAACTCTCCGGTTTGTTCTGGAACTATACGATTAGCGTTCGAGACGGGAAAGGTCGATCGCAAGATCGAAAAGGAGATCGTTAAAGAGGTCAAATCCGCTTTTGGGTTTGAACATAGAAGAAACTCAAACGTTGATAAAAAAAATGGTCGCAAGGTACCATTACCTGTTTCCAGAAGACATCCAGCCCAAACCGCCCTCACCCTTTATGTTCATCCGCAAAGAAGTGCGCCATCTTATCCGGCCGTTTGATTACGCCAAATTGAACATTTCCGAACGGCTCATACCGCCGGATGCTGATGACCAGGATGCCATCGACAAACTGAAAAAGCTCGATACCCTGGTGTTGGATCAGGCCGATTACAAACAGTTTGAATCGTTATTGACCGAGGTCAAGGACAGTTGCGAGGAGCGGTTTCGGCAGTGGCTGATTGCCAAGGGTTTGGATGAGCGCGCAGACGAGCTTGCCGATTGTCCCTATATCTTCTTTGATTTCGTATACGGCTACATGCATGATGATGTGATTGTTCTAAAAACAGTTGCCGATCAATACTGGTTGGAATTTTTTGAGGATTTCCTCATCCGTAAAATGATGGTCTCCCCGCCGGAATATGTTCAATGGCCGCCGGCCCTGAAGCTCTTCTATCGATTTCTCCATGAAAAGGGCTATCTCAATAATCCGGACAAAATCATCGACCGAATCGACAAGATCGAGCCTCATTTCATCGAGGCCCTGAAGACATCAATTTTCCTAGGAATTTTCATGAATCTTGGGACAGCTCAGTATTTTTTTCATCCGACGGGCTCTGCTAAGGTTTGCTACTTTCAAATAAGGACCCCGGAACTATGAGCGAATACCAGTATTATGAATTCAAAGCGGTCGATAAACCGTTAACCGAAAAAGACATGCAGGCGCTCAGAGATCTGTCGACACGGGCGCGGATCACTCCCACCAGTTTTGTCAACGAGTATAGTTGGGGCGATTTAAAAGGCGATCCATTAAAACTGGTGGAAAAATATTTTGATGCCTTTTTATATTTAGCCAATTGGGGAACCCACCGGTTCATGCTCAAGGTGCCGCGCCATTTGGTCGATGTCGATCAGGTCATTAAATATTGTCCCGGTGAAAGTGCGGTTATCCATGAAAAAGGGGATCAATTGATTTTCGATTTCACTTCGGCTACTGAAGATTATGATTGGGAAGAAGGCCAAGGGTGGTTGTCATCGCTAATATCATTGCGGGCGGATATCGTCAATGGCGACCACCGCGCTCTGTATATGGCCTGGCTCTTTTGTGTCCAGATGCACGAGCTGAAGGATGACGAGCCGGAACCGCCGGTTCCGCCGAGTCTGGCTGATCTCAACGCACCACTGCAGAGTTTTGTTGACTTTATGCGAATCGATCAGGACCTGATTGCTGCAGCAACTGAAAACAGCAGTTCTGACTCCGGCCGGACCGATTCCGGTTTCTTGAAAACCTGGATCCATAATCTGCCGGTGGTTGAAAAAGATGACTTTCTGTTTCGTTTAGTTGATGCGCCCAGCCCTCATCTCGGGGCGGAATTAAAGCAAAGATTTCTGCGCACAATTTCGAGGGCAGCCAATTCAACAACAAAAAAATCACCGCGCAGCGTTCAGGAACTGCTCGCAAGGGCAGAAATAATCACTGAAGAGAGAGAACGCCGGGCAGCTGAACAAAATGCCAAAGAGCTGGCAAGAAAAAAAGAGAAAAAGCGATTGCCCGAGAGAAATATTTAAAGAGTCTGGTCGGGCGCGAAGACAGCACCTGGGAAAAAGTGGCCGCCCTCATCGACTCAAAACAGCCGGCCAAATACGATGAAGCGGTAAAATTGCTGGTTGACCTGCGGGATCTCAATAAAACCGCCGGAAAAGAAAGTGCCTTTAATGCGAAGCTTCAAAAAATCCGCGAAAAGCACCATCGAAAACCGAGTTTTCTGGATCGGCTGAAAAAGGCAGGACTGAGAGATTGATTATATAAATGGGATAGAATGAAAGAGGCGATACTGGCGACCTAAATAAACGAGCGTTTCCCCGCTGATGTATTTTTTCGGTGCCGGCAGCGGGTGATACCTTTCGAGTGCATCGAGTTTGCCCGTAATCCAGGCCGCTTTTTTAATCACCGCAGTCTCAATTTGCTCTTCGTTGGCGGTGGCGGGTGCAAACACATCGACTGTAAGTTCCGGCGAAACGACAATGCGCATCCTTCGGCGATCCTGGCGATGAAGTTTGTAGGCGATCTCGCGGGTACCGAATGCAATTGCCTTTATGGATTTGTCAGTTCTCATTAGCGATGGCCACCTCTATGCAGCGATCGATAATGGCGTCATGGTCATCCAGCGTCAGCTCCAGGCCGCGCTTTTTCTCAATGTCAAACAGGATATCATCAATTTCACCGCGCATTCTATTAATGGCGTCCGGGTTGGTTCGCCAGTCACGGATCTTGTGCCTGGCGATTCGGTCAACCATTTCAATCGCAATCTCGGCCCCGGTGTTTTCGCTATATGTGCCGTATGCTGCAATCCGTTCGCGAACCTGACCGAAATAGCGTCTTGCCATGTCATTTCCCACAAGTCCGGCAGGGACATCGTCATCGGTGTGGGTAACGACTTTGGTGGAGATCTCCTTGATTTTCCCGAGGGCCTCCAGAGCGTTCAACCGTCCTTGATGATAGGTCTCAATAACCTCTTCAAGAAGCCTGGAAAATTTTTGGTAAAAGGCCGGATCCTTGCCCATTTCCTGCTCAATAACGTGGCGGGTGGCAGACGCGATCATATCGGCTTTGGCACCCTGACTCTTGCCATTCTCTTCAATTAACTGCAGGCGGTCACTTTCATTTAACAGGTTGATGGGCTCACAAAGCTGTTCCACTTCACCGCCGCCCACATGCGTATCGATCAGCTTTTTGATTTTTGGCTCATATTCGGAAAAATCGACGACTTCCTGGTAGCGGAGCGTGACCGCCGCCCTGAGATTCTGGAAGAACTTGAGATCCTTTTTATACCTTTCAATTGTTTCCCTTTTGGTCGATCCCAAAAAGTTACTCGATGACAATGCCAATGCCAACGTACGTGCAAACAGACTGAACCGTTCATAAAACCGATTTCGCAGATCGGCATCCCGTAAATGGATTTCGTAAGCTTCAGGATCTTTGGAGCCCCTCAATTGAGTGAAGAGCTCCCAAAGGTTAGAGTGCATCTGGGGCAAACTTGCGGCCTGATCCGAAATATAGGTCACCGTCTGCTCAAGATCGATACGGTCATAATCCGCCAGTTGACTGTAGAAATCAATGGCTTCATCCAGGCTTTCGATCACGCCGCTGTAATCTAGAATCAGGCCGTATTCTTTGCCCTCGTGCAGACGATTGACGCGGGCGATGGCCTGCAGCAGCGTATGTTCTTTCAGTTTGCGAGCCAGATACAAAACCGTGTTGCACGGAGCATCAAAACCGGTCAGAAGTTTATCGACAACGATAATGATCTCCGGGGTTTCTCCGTGTTTGAAGGCATTGATTAACTGCTTGTTGTATTTCTGCTCGGACCCATAGCGATCCATCATCGACTGCCAGAAATCTTTCTCCGTTTGTGACGGCCCGGTACCGGCGCTTTCGCCTTCCTGGCTGGGAAGGTGCGGAAATCAAGACCTCGGTGGAAACCAGACTGATACTCGTCCATAAATTGCTTATAGGCAATCGCCGTATTTTTGTCCGGCGTCACCAGTTGGCCCTTTAGGCCTGTGTTCTGATAAAACATACTGTAATGAAGACCCACATCCCAGGCGATCATGCGCACTTTTTGGATCGCTTTATTGAGTTGACGCTCGGTGGAAAACTTCCTTTTCAGGTCGGCTTTCTGATCAACGGTCAAGGCCGATGGTCATTTTTTCGAACCAGCCGTCAATGGACTTTTTGTCAACTTCCTGCGGCACATGTCGGGCCTCATACAGCAGCGGCACCACGGCCCCGTCTTTAACTGCCCGTGCGATGGTATAGGCCGGCTGAAAAAGATCGCCGAACTGGGCAAAAGTATTCTTCTTTGCCGATTTGGCCAGGGGCGTGCCGGTAAAGGCAATAAAACAGGCGCCTTTCAGGGCCAGTCGCATGCGGGCGTGCTGCTCGCTGTATTGGCTGCGATGCCCCTCATCCACGAGAACGAATGTGTTGCGATCTGCCTGCAAGCTTTTTATTTGATGTGGCCACCGCGAACTTATGAATAAGGGTCGTGATGATTTGGATTCGTTGATCCTGCAGCAATTCGACGAGATGCTTGCCGGTATTGGCCTGTTCCGGCTCCAGGCTGCAGGCGCGAAAAGTGCCGCAGATCTGATCGTCCAGATCGATCCGGTCGGTTACCAGAATGACTTTTGGGTTGGCAATTTCCGGATGCAGGGCCAAAGATTTTGCCAGCATGACCATGGTTAGCGATTTGCCGCTGCCCTGGGTATGCCAGACAACACCGCCGGGCCGGGGTCCGTCTGAATGCTCGCTTAGAACACGGTCTATGATGGAATGGACTGTAAAATACTGCTGATAGCGTGCAATCTTTTTCGTGCCGTTGTCAAACAGGATAAATTTATAGGAAAGCTCCAGCAGACGTTGGGGCCGGCACAGGGCATACAGGGCACGGTCCTGTTCGTAAATTTCGCGCCCCTGATCGAGGATCCTGCGGTATTCGTTTTTTACATCTGCAAATGGTCCGGACATCAACCGTTCCGTATCCGTAACGCTTAAAGGCATTTCCAGCATGCTGCGGATCGCCGCATCAATGCGGTCTTCCTGCCAGGCAGCCCAGAACTGCCGCCGCGTGCCGGTAGTGCCGTAGCGGGCCTTGTCCCGCGCCAGCGCCAGCAAAAGCTGGCTGTATAAAAATAGCTGGGGGATGCCGTCCCGGTCCTGGTAATCGGATAGCTGGTCAATGGCAAGATCAATCGGCTTCTTTTTAACCTGGGTATAGGCAGACCGTTTGCACTCAATCACCACCAGCGGGATGCCGTTTACAAACAGGACAATATCCGGGATGTAATGCTTGTCATACCCGACCCGCTCGACCTTGAACTCCGCCGTGCAATGATAGGAATTGTTTGCCGGATTTTTCCAATCGATATAGTCGATGGTAAAACTCTTGGTATCGCCTTCCACGGTCTGAGGCACACTGGTACCTAGACAGAGCAGATCATAGAGTTGTTCGTTCTCGTGCAGCGCACCGGTGGCCCGGAAATTTTTGATTGCCTGCAGCGCGTTCTGGATGGCATTTTCAGTAAAAGGGTGGACGGCCCCTTTGAACAGGTAGCGGCAATGATTCCGGATGTGGTCGATCAGGATCGGCTCTAAAACAACGGCGCCCAACCGTCCGTTGCGCAGCTTGACGGTCTCCTCCGGGGCCAGGTACTGCCAGCCCATCTGCATCAACAGGTGCAAAGCCGGCAGCTGGGACTGAACCTTTTCCAGGTAGCTGGGCAGATCGTACTCGGATGCGCCGAATGGGGTTTGGTTTTCCATGGAGTACTCCTCTTACGAACCACGAAATACAGGAAATATACGAAAGATAAATGTTATAAAGAAAAACGGTTATTTCCTTGCTTTTGAAAGTTCCTTCAGTACTGCCTGTCCAGTTTTGGTAAGTCTATACTTCTGTAGGCTGCTTTTCGGTTTGTCTGGACGCGTCATTTCTAAAAATTCGGCCATTATAGCCGGCAGAAGGTATGTTTTGCGGAAATGTTCAGCGTCTTTCAAATTGAGCATTTCCTGAAGTTCCTTACGGGAATGCTCGCCGGTTATTACTTTTAAAAGCTTTTCGACTTCCGGGGTGACTTCCGGGGTGACTTCCTCAATCGCCCTCTGATTCATGGAATCTACGAAGGCATGATGGACAGGAAATTCAACTAGAAAAAAGGTTCGATCATCATCGGTATAAAATATCGGCTCAGGAGATTCGTTTTTCTTAATCTCCCGTAAAATTTTCGGGATGCCGGTTCCGCGGCCCTCGGTCATTTCAAGTTCTTTTAAAAATTCGCCCACCCGCCGGTTGCGATAACGGCGTGAAAGAAAACGAAATTTCCGCATATCTTGATCGCGGATGGAACGGTCCGGGCCGGGAAAGCTGCAGATTGTCAGGGAATCCTGCAATATGCGCACTTCAACGGGTTCCCGTATTTCATAGGATCGGTGGTACACCGCATTGCACAACGCCTCCTCTATAGCGGCAAGAGGAGTCCTTACGTTCGATTTCCGATGCGGGTATGATGCCTTGTTTCCCTGTGATTGCCAATAGTGGCAGATGATTGAAACATGTCTCCTTTCTTTCGTTAAACAGTTCTCCCATAGAATATTCTTTCCAATCCTCATTGAATCCCGGTAATCTTTTTTTGCCTGTGAGCAGTTGCTGCATGAGGGCTTTCTTCAGGCGTTTTTTGGCATCGATGAGCTTGTGTGTCTGCTCGATGGCGGTGTCCCAGGTGCAAAGTATTTCGGCGATTTTTTTTGTTCTTGTAATGGAGGAAGAGGAATCTGAAGAGAACCGAATCGACTTACACCCAGATGAGCTATTGATGTTGTCTGAGAAGCAATTCGGGCGAAAACACCTGTTTTTTGGAAGAAGGTAAAAAGGATCAATGCAAAATCAGGTAAAATCGATCCATTAGAACGAAATCTGATAAGTGTGTTTTGAAAGCAGCAATCCTTTGGCACTTCGCGATAGAGAGCATGACGTCCTACTAATTCGAGACTCTGTCCTTCATTTAATAATATGTCGCTTAACCGAAGACGATACCTATTATATTCAGCTTCTGTAAATTTCATTTCTAAAACATCGGATGCATCAATATATCCCTCAAAAATATTGGCCACTCGAAGATAAGGTCGGAGATCACCTTTTGTAAAATGCGGTGAACGTTGACGACCAGCTTGAACCTGTCCGATATCTTTGATTCGAGGCGTCTCCCATTCCTTAGGCAACCACCTGAATTTATTTGTTTTTAACCCAGATCTACTTTTATACCGGTCTGTCACACTTTCACCTTTGTTTAACCAGGATTTACACGAGAGACACGAACTTACAATAATACTTTTTGCCTTTTAACGTGGTGCGTGATTTACTTTTTCCGCGGTTTTCGTTTCTCTTCTATCTTTTTAGCTTCCTCAATGGCCTCCCTAAAATGAACCTCGACCAATGAGTGTTCTTCAAGCATTTGCTTACGGTATATCGTATATTCGGTGTGGGCGATTTTCATCGCCTCATCACGGCTGATTTTGCCAGCGTGAGTCAGGATATCCCGATCGCTGATCTTCAGGAAATCGTCCAGCTTGGTGATCCAATCGCGCATGTACATCGGTTTACGATTGAGAGCCTGCAATTCGGCAAAATCCAGATACATGGTTACGATCCGGTTTAATGTGTCCAGCTCATCATGGTTCAAATAGTTCTTAGCGATCTCGGTATCTTCCCTGGATGGTTTGGCTCCAGTCCAGGATGTCAGGCCCATATTCGGCTGGCCGGCATCCGCTCGGGCGGCAACAATTTCCGCGGCCGTATGGCCGTGGGTAGCCCAATGCATCTTATTCTGAACTATGGAAAAAAACTCCCGTGAAAAATCAGTAGCGGGATCATAGTCGATGCTGGTGGCATAGATATCCAGGACCTTGCGCCAGAAAACCTTTTCCGAGGCGCGGATGTCCCGTATGCGGGCGAGCAGCTCGTCAAAATAATTCCCACCGCCCGCCTGTTTTAGCCGCTCATCATCCAGCGTAAAGCCTTTGACAATATACTCGCGCAAACGTTTTGTAGCCCAAATACGGAATTGGGTGCCGCGATGGGATTTTACTCTGTATCCAACTGAAATAATCACATCCAAATTATAGAAAGTAATTGCACGAGTAACCTGCCTGGCGCCTTCGGTTTGAACAATCCGGAAATTCCGGATAGTTGACTTATGTTCGAGTTCACCTTCAGAATAAATAGTCTTGATATGTTCGTTGATCGTACGTACATCTTTTTGGAAAAGCTCCGCCATAAGTTTCTGGCTCAGCCATACGGTTTCATCCTCTAACCTCACATCGATACGGGTTGTGCCATCTTCGGTTTGATAAATAAGGAATTCAGAGTGTTTCTCCAGCGTGTTATTGTCCATATATCAATCTTTCAATTAACCACGAAACCACACGAAAGGAACGGACAGAACTAAAAATATTATTTTATTTTAGTGTATTTCGTGTATTTCGTGGTTCAGAAGCCCAGTTCCTTCAGATACGCATTCATCTTGGCCTGCGTCTCGGCCAGTTCGGCCTCAAGCTGCTCGATTTCCTTTTGGGTAGCGGCAATATCGATTTCCGGCTCCGGTTCAAACGTGTCCACATAGCGCGGGATATTCAGATTGAATTCATTTTTTGCTATTTCTCTAAAAGAAGCAGGGTAAGCGTACTTTTCGACCTCCTGCCTTTTGCGATAGGTCGTTACGATCTTTTCGGTATCCTGCGGCCGCAGCCTGTTCTGATTGGTGCGCTGCTCGAATTCACGGCTGGCATCGATAAAAAGTATGTCTTTGCCGGGATTGCGGGATTTGTCGAAAATCATCAGGGCGGCCGGAATTCCGGTACCGAAAAACAAATTGGCAGGAATACCGATCACGGCGTCCAAAAGGTTTTCCCGGATTACGGCTTCTCGAATTTTACCTTCCTGGCCGCCGCGAAAAAGCACCCCGTGGGGGACGACAACCCCGACCCGACCCGTGCCCTCAACCGCCGTGGCCAGCATGTGGCTGATAAAGGCCCAGTCGCCCTTGCTCTTGGGTGGGATACCGCGCTGGAAACGGGCGTACCGATCTTCGGCAGCCATTTCCTGTCCCCACTTGTCAAGGGAAAAGGGCGGATTGGCAATCACGATATCGAATTTCATCAGGGCATCGTCTTCAATTAATTGCGGGTGCCGGATGGTGTCTTCCCATTCAATGCGGGCGGAGTCCACCTCGTGCAAAAACATGTTCATTTTACACAGGGCCCAGGTGCTGCCGTTCATTTCCTGGCCGTAAAGGGCAAAATCATTTGTTCCAACCTGCTTGCCGGCCCGGATTAGAAGCGAGCCCGAGCCGCAGGCCGGATCGCAGATGCGGTCTCCTTTTTGCGGTGCCACCAACCGGGCCAGGGTCTCGGAGACCTCCGCCGGGGTATAAAACTCTCCGGCTTTTTTGCCGGCACTGGCAGCAAATTTTTCGATCAGATATTCATAGACATCCCCGATAATGTCCATATCGCCATTGTTGTCCGGTTTCAAATCCAGGGCCGCAAAATCTTCCAGCAGATTTTTGAGGCGATTGTTGCGCTGGCGCGTCTGGCCCAGGTTGGCTTCGCTGTTGAAATCGATGTTGCGAAACACGTTGTGCAGCTTGGTCTTGTTGGCATCTTCAATACCTTCGAGAACCGTGTTGATCGTCTGCCCGATATCGCTGTCGTTTCGGTGAGCATAAAGATGGTCAAAAGATGCATTTTCGCCGACGATAAATCGCTCACGTGCCATGGCTCGCTCGACTCGCAGTTTGTCCCCGCCGTATTTTTTATCATAGTCGGCCAGTTTGTGTTTTCTGATATCACTGAGATATTTCACGAACAGCATGGTCAGGATATAGTCTTTATACATGGCAGGATCGATGACCCCGCGGAAAGTATCGCAGGCCCGCCAGACCGCATTGAAAATCTCAGACTTTCTCTGTTGTTGATTCATTTCTATCATCCTCTTTTATCTGCTTTCCTGAATTGATTTGAGACAAATTTCAGTCATCAGGTATTTTCGCTTTTCAGCCAGCTTTTCATACAAGTCCTGCTCTTTCATCATCAGGGCAGTTAAATCTGCAACCCGCATTTGAACCTGAACCGGAGGGAGTGGAATATCGATACTTTCCAGGACCGTCCGCCTGACTACCGGCATGTGAACCGCCCGGCCGCTCAATCGTTTCAAGTATTTCTCAACCGGTGACTGGTTGAGATACCACCACAAATATTCGGGCAAAGCCTCAGACTTCGATACCCGAACAATAAAAAAACAGGCAGCGGCCAAAACGCTATCCGGTACCTTGTTAATTAATAATGAATAGTTCCGAACACCCCGGGCCATAAATAAAATGTCACCAGGCTCTAGAAACCAGTCTTTTCCGGACAACTTTGGATCGAACCGAACCAAAGCATCTGTGCGATAGGAAAGTTTATCCGCATCAACATCCTTTGCCTGCATCAGGAGACAAGGTCCAGTGTCAATGGGTTCGATCTTCCCGCGATTGATATATCCGCTTTGGATTTTTGCAATCTTTTTGAGTTTCATATTAATTTTTGCTATCACAGTATACATAAAACTGCAATAATATTTTAAAAATACCATAGAATTTTTTGCAATATATTAAAATCTGCAAAATTTTTCTTGACATATGAATGATTATAATTGCAATATAAAATATCTTGCAATTAATATTTCAGAAAAGGCAAAAGATTATCATGCAGAATATCAACCTCCCTACCAACATCGTTGCCGACGACCGCGAACGCAAAAGCGACGTAATTGAATCCCTCTTGGAAATCGAGAATGTTAAAGTGGATATTAAGCGACTTTCTATCGGCGATTATCAGATTAACAATCGCGTGATTGTAGAAAGAAAGACATTAAAGGATTTTGCAATATCGATAATTGACGGAAGGCTTTTTAAGCAAATGATTTACCTGGCAAATTCCAAGGCTGAAGGTGTATTGATTCTGGAGGGTACGACCGGCGATACTGTCGATATCGGAATGACAAGGGAAGCCATGCAGGGAGCGCTGATTACAGTTTCCTTGATAATGGGTATACCGGTCCTGCGATCCGGGAACCCTGCTGAAACGGCTAAATTAATTATCTTTATCGCCCGCCAGATAGATTCGATGGCCAGCGGCGGGGTGCAGCGGCACGGCTATCAGCCTAAAGGATTGCGCTACAGACAACGTTATATTTTGCAGGGATTGCCTAAAGTCGGTCGTGAGAGGGCAGATCGACTTCTGGATCGTTTTGGCAGTGTTGAGGCCGTCATTTCTGCCGGCATTGACGATTTGCAAACCGTAGACGGTATCGGAAAAAACATTGCCGAAAAGATCAAATGGGCGGTAAGCGAACGTGTGCCCCCAAGTTCTAACAAGTCATTTGAATCTGAGCCGAGTTCAGTAGAAACAGTATCAATAGGAGGCGCAACCCATTATTGCCGATACTTCACAGGAGCATAATTATGAATCAATCTGACGGTTTCATCGATCCTCACGGTGGGTTTCGAGAACTCAAGTCGTATCAAATGTCGGAAATTGTCTATGACGCCACCGCGGCGTTCTGCGACCGCTGGATCAGCCGCCGCTCCCGCACCCATGATCAAATGGTGCAGGCCGCCCGCAGCGGCAAGCAGAATATTGCCGAGGGCAGCATGGCCTCCGGCACATCCAAAAAGACTGAAGATGCCTCAATGTTGCAAAAGCCGGAGGGCTTCAGAGTCAAGGCGCCAAGGGTGAAGCTGTAGTTGTCTACCGCAATCCCTTGACAACGCAGAATCTGAAGTCCTCCTGGTTTCCCGCAGGGTAAACAACATGGCAAAATCGACACTATCCATTGAATTTACTGGTCGGAAATTATGCAGGAAATGGTTCCTATGAATCAAGTCGGTTTTAATAACAAGACATTAACTATTCTTTGCCATGTTGTTTATGCAACTTTGGGGCTGAAACTGGTCGGAGTGGCGCGCGCCAGTCTGGAAGAACTGCTGCTCGACTACCAGGATTTTCTGCGGCAGCGCAACCTGCCCATCTGGGGGAAAAACCACCCGCAAGCGCAAAAGATCAGAAGACTCGCCTTTCTGAAAAATAGGTCCTATACGACCTATAGGACCTATATTGAAGGCTCCTCCCCCGAAGTTGCCGCCAATGTGATGCTCTGTCTGATTCATCAGACCAACTTTTTACTGGATCAACAATTGCGGCAATTGGAAAAAAAATTTCTTGAAGAAGGCGGTTTCACCGAAAAACTTTATCTCACAAGGGTGAGGGCGAGACGCCGATTCTGAAAAATTACCCGGCCGCTTGCAAATCTGGGATCAATCCTTTAATTGTGAGAAAAGTTTAGGAGGTCACGCCATGTTAAAACAGCAGCTGCAGAAACATTTCGGGTTCAATACATTTTTAAAAGGCCAGGAAGCCGTCATCGACAAGGTGCTGGAGCGTCAGTCCGCGGCCGCCATCTTTCCTACCGGCGCCGGCAAGTCCCTATGCTACCAGCTGCCGGCGATGCTGCTGCCCGGCATGACGCTGGTGGTGTCGCCCCTGCTGTCTTTGATGAAAGACCAGCTGGACTTTTTGCTGTCCAACAACATCCCGGCCGCGCGCCTGGATTCGACCCTTGGAAAAAGCGAATACAATGCAATTCTCGACCGCGCCAAAAGCGGCCAATTAAAGATCCTGATGATTGCGGTTGAAAGATTTAAAAATGAACGGTTTCGTTCCCATCTGGAAAAGATGAATGTCTCCCTGTTGGTCGTGGACGAAGCGCACTGCATCTCCGAGTGGGGGCATAATTTTCGGCCCGAATATCTGAAGCTGCCGGATTACCAGAAAGAATTCAATATAGCCCAGACACTGCTGCTGACAGCCACTGCCACCGAGCAGGTTAGAGATGACATGTGCGCTAAATTCGATCTACCTAAAGAAAATGTGTTTGTGACCGGATTTTATCGCAACAATCTTTTTCTGCAGGTTACGCCGACGGCCGCATCTGAAAAAAAGGACCGCCTGCTGCAAAGAATCCGTGAAGCTCCCCAGGACCCGACCATTGTCTATGTCACCCTGCAAAAAACGGCTGAAGACGTCGCAGAATTCCTAGGCGCCAATAAAATCAACGCGCATCCGTATCATGCCGGCATGGAGACGGAAAAACGGGAGGAGATCCAAAACAAGTTCATGGATGGGACCCTGGCCTGCATCACGGCAACCATCGCCTTCGGGATGGGAATCGACAAAAAGGACATCCGCCGAATCATTCACTACGATCTTCCCAAATCCATTGAAAACTACAGCCAGGAAATCGGGCGCTCCGGGCGGGATGGCAAGCCTGCATTATGCGAGGTACTGGCCAACCGGGACAACATCCATGTTTTGGAGAATTTTATTTACGGCGATACGCCGGAGAAGCCCTCGATCCGCCAATTGCTGCAGACTATCAAAGAAAACAAGGGCTTTGTCTGGGAAATAAAAGCGACAGCGCTTTCAAACGACCTGAATATCAGAATCCTGCCGCTCAAAACCCTGCTGGTCTATCTGGCGCTGGAAAAAGTGATTCGACCCAAGCTGACCTATTTTGAGGAATATTCGTTCAAATTCAACACGGAGCCCACCACGATCATCAACAGTTTCGAAGGAGAGCGCAAGCAGTATGTGGCCGCAATCATGGATCATTGCCACACCCGGAAAATATGGACCACGGCCGATATCCCGGCCATCCTGAACAGTTACAAGACTGACCGGCAGCGGATTATCGCGGCCCTGGAATACTTTGATGAGCAAGGCTGGATCGAACTACAATCCAAACAGGCCGTCGAAGTATACGATATTCTGACCCAGGCGTTTGATCTCGATGACATGGCCGAAAAAATGTATGCGTTGTTTAGAAGAAAGGAACGCGTTGAGATTCAACGAATCCATAACATGGTTGGTTTTTTTGAAGGCGACGTCTGTATCAGCAGGCAACTGGCCCGATATTTTGGAGAACATCTTGAACAAGACCGCTGCGGGCATTGTTCATTCTGTCAAAGCGGAAAAGCGGTTCTGCCAAACATCACCGAATTAAAACCGCTTTCAAATTTTAAATTCAACGAAATCACAAAGGAATTTATTCAAGCTGTCGGAGATCAGTTCAGCGCGGTAAATTTAGCCAAGTTTCTTTGCGGCATTTATACGCCTTTATTCTCGAAACTGAAGCTAAAGAAACTGCCGCACTTCGGCATCCTTGAACGTTATCCTTTTTTGGACGTTAAGAATTGGATCGTGGATAAAACAGGAGCAAGACCTGCGTGAAGTTAACCGATAAAATATGGCTGAATCGATCAATCTGAAGTTGTCTCCGGGTTGCAGCCCATTTTTAACTGCCCTCTCTTTGCCCGCAACCTTATCGTGTGAAACTTCAAATAGATGAAGGTATGTGGAATGGATTCGATTTTAATTTTTATTTAGACAGGGTTATCAGGATAATCAGGAATTTTTTCGCCTGCGGCGAGGGGCCTTTCGGCCGAAGGCCGCATTATCCTAACGATCCTGTTGATCCTGTCCAATTATTTTCTTTAAAATAAGAATCCATTCCTCTTTTTCTTTCAAATTATAAAGTTTTTTATCTGATCAGACTGGACGCTCGCGGCCAGAGGCGGCGCTCGTATGAAACCTCATTTTTTTCTTTACAAAAGACTCGATTTCCCGGCATTGTAAATCAAGGGAGCGAGTTGATATCAAATGGAATTTACTGAATTCAGCCAAAGAGTCCGGAAGATACTGGATGTTGATCTGCCGGCGAGGGCATCCATTTTAAAAGAAGGCCGTTTTGTTGCCGATGGCATCAAAATCGGTCGAACTGCATTTATGGCTGAAATGGGTGTTGATTCCGAGCTGGAATATAAAAAGCAATGCATCAAAGACAACCAAATCATGTTTCACGCCCACAAGCTAAAGATCCCGGTTGTCATGGGGGGAATCCTCAACCAGAAAGTCGAGGATCAGCCCTTGCCGGTCGATGTGTCCGCTGATCTGAAAAAGCTTGATTTTTATCCTTGCCCTCGATTGGAAGGCCGGTTCAGGATGCTGCTCGAATCAGGGGTGATTTCGCAGGATTTCAACAAATAAGAATTTTGGTAGGATTTTAGTCTTTCTAAAATTAGTTAGCCACGAATGGACACGAATCAACACGAATTAAGTCAGTAGGCGAAATAAGGACAACTCGCAAATGAAAATTAGTTTCGTGTAAATTCGTGGTAATTCGTGGCTTCTTTCAAGCAGCTAAACTGTTACGAATTTTGTTGTTTTAAAACCCACAAGTCATCGCTATGGAGGGAATGCAAATGAGTCTCAAAGATCGACATATCGCATTTATCGGCGGCGGCGCACATCACT
Source organism: uncultured delta proteobacterium (assembly GCA_963769935.1). Classification (GTDB taxonomy): domain Bacteria; phylum Desulfobacterota; class Desulfobacteria; order Desulfobacterales; family JAFDCJ01; genus JAFDCJ01. The sequence goes on from CAVYNY010000010.1 coordinate 319,864, forward strand.
GAAATCATCGTCGCCAACTTGGCAGAGACTGGTATCGTTGTCCCGCGACATTTAATTGTCAGCGATCCGATTAAAGAAAAATTGAAAACCCTGCAAAGCAAGTACGGCATTTCAACCGCGGCAGACAACATGGAGGCGGCCATTGCCGGTGACTTCGTTTTTATCAATGTTCTGCCCCATGTCGTGGAAGACGTGGTAAAAGAGTTCCGCCGGGAGGGGTTTCCACCGGACAAAGTTATTGTCACTGTGGCGGCCGGAATTCCCATGAAAACTTATGAGGTGCTGGGGGATCAGATAGCGGTGGTCCGGGCCCTGCCGAACCCGCCGAGCCGCATCGGGAAGGGCATCGCGGCGCTGGCCTTCAACCCGCATGTCCCGGAAGACCGGGCCCAGGATATCTTTGAGTTGTTTTCCTGTCTGGGAGAGTATGTCGTCGTCAGAGAAGCGCACGTCAATACAGTCATGGCGTTGAGCAGCCCGGCCATCACTTATCTGCTATTCCAATCTTTGATCGATGCCGGCGTCCGCGCGGGACTGGATCGCGGAAGGTCGACCAAAGTCGTTTATCAAACGATCACCGGCGCCATGGAAGTCTGGAAGACCCGCCAGGCGCCGCCCTATGAATTAGTCGGCGAAGCCAGCACGCCGGGCGGAATCTCGATTGAAAGCCTGTTTACCCTGGAAACATATGCCTTTAAAGCCGCCGTCATGGAAGCCATCGACAGTGCCATCCGACGAGCTGAAGAACTGAGCCAGGGAGTAGGTGTTTAAAAACGTTCCCGTTAAACCACATGCCCTTCTTCCGGCACGATACATATAAACCGGAACATTCCTTCTCCCACATTTCTGTACTGGTGCCGGCTGCCGGCAGGAACATAGGCATACGAGCCTGTCTCGACGGGTGTGTCCTTGCCGTCAATGTGCAAGGTGCCCCGGCCTTCAAGAATATAATTGATGTGAGGCCATTCATGGGTGTGCCGTGGGCTGTATCCGCCTTCGGCCAATTCGACCACCCGCATGACATATCCTTCCCAGCCCTCCTTCGGTGAAATCAACGCCTTCATGGCGGCGTTTTTTACTTCCGGGCTCTGCATGACCATTGAGGGAACATCTTTTTCATTGGCTACGATCATAATATTCGCTCCTTTTTTAATTAATTTCCGTCTGAATTTAGTCTTTAAATATCATTTAACCACGAATTGACACGAATAATCACGAATTATGGCAACAGCCCAAGTCAGGAACACTTTAATAAAAAAATTAATTCGTGAAAATTCGTGTTCATTCGTGGCTTGTTTCAGTTTTCTGAAGTGATACGAATTGCCTAATAAAATGTGATTTCATACTTGATTGTCAACATCCGGCCATCCACTATAGGTGCTAAGCTATTTTGATTAATGGACATCGAACATCGAACGTCCAACGTTGAACATCGAATAATTGTGTCCCTCCGCTCCGCATTTTAATTTCTTTTGTTTTTAAAGCTCCGATATCAAAAAATGAATTTCTCCTCCTAATTCTTAATCTTTTCCCATTCAACATTCGATGTTGAAAGTTAGATGTTCGATGTTCATTTTTTTCCACTGGAATAAGCAAGCTTAAGATCAGGCATACCAGGGAGGCAAAGAACGCTATCCAGAACACCATCGAAACACCGCGGGCAACCGCCTCCTGCAGTGTTTTTTGAATATCAGGGTCAAGCAGGGCCTGGACTTCCGGTCGGAAAATGTTTTCAATACTCTGCTTCAGCTGGACATGCAATGACGGCGGCAAATTTTTCAAACCGGTATTCATCAAAGATTCCATAACATTTGACAATGTCAGGGTTACAAAACTTCCCGATATGCCGACGCCGATGGTCCCGCCCAGGGTTCTGAAAAATTGTTGCGAGGCGGTCGCAATCCCCAGATCCGACATATCCAGGCTGTCCTGCACCACCAGCAGGGTCGCCATCGAAACAAACCCCATACCGATTCCGGCAAATCCCAAAACAACGGAGCAGGCCGCCAGGGAAGTGGCGGTCGTAAACGTGAGCAGAATTCCACCACTCGCGGCCAGGCACAGGGAGCCGAAGACCGTCGACGGTTTCTTGCCCAATCGATGCACAATCTGTCCGCATCCCAGGGCACCGGCCGACCATCCCAGGCTCAAAGACAGCATCGCCACACTCATCTGCAACGGTGTTTTGCCCAAGGCACCCTGTATAAAAAGCGGACTGTAGGCAAACAGGGAAAAAATCGCAAAACTGGCCAGAAACGCCGCCCCATTGCCGATACTGAAACCGCGCCTTCCAAAAAAACCCAGGGAAAGAATCGGTTCCCGCGCTCTTCTTTCGGCATAAAAAAAGGCCACACCCGCCGCGATGGTAATTATTGACAGGCCGACGATTTGAGGGGATACCCAGTCGTAGGAGCGTCCTGCCAGCAGAAAAACGGTCAACAATCCCAGGATGGCCGTTGATAGGGTCAACGCTCCCCAATAATCGATGTCAGCCTCTTTCTTTTTGTCACGGACCTCGACCAGATACAGGACGACACCCAGCAGGGACAATGCACCCAGGGGCACATTGACAAAAAAAATCCAGCGCCAGGATAAATAGGTCACAACCAAACCGCCGAACGTCGGGCCCAGAACGCTGGCCAACCCCCAGATAAAGCTTCCCAGGGACAGCGTCTTGCCGCGGTTCTCGGGTGAAGATATGTCCGCCAATACGATATAAACCAGGGCAAAGTTGCCGCCGGCGCCGATGCCCTGAAGCATGCGGGATAAAATCAGCTGCGTCATGCTTTGTGCCAGTCCCGCCAGAATCGAGCCCAACAAAAAAATACAGATCGAAATAATGTAGAGCCGGCGGGATTTGAAAATATCGGCCAGCTTGCCGAAAATAGGCAAAGCGACTGCCCGCGCAAGCAGGTAGGCCGAATACACCCAGCTGTAAAGCTCAAGACCCCCTAAATCGGCGACGATGGTGGGCATGGCGGCCGACATCACCAGCGAATCCAGGGCACCCAGAAACAGCGCCAGCAGCGCGGCCATAATTATATATTTTCTGCTGCGTTCGCTGATAACTGCCGCCGGCTGGCGTGCTTTCCCGCTTATGGAATGGGATTCAGCATCGATTTCTGCGCGTTGATCACGAGACAAAATTTGTCGAACCGCCTCTCCGGAAGAAGTAATTTTGGGTTAGGTCCTTTACCATTGCGCTTTTTTCTGGTAATTTTTTAACCGTCTTGCAACCTGACCGGTTCCAGGCCCAATCGGTTGAGGAATCACGGGTGGTTTTTCAACTGTTTTTATTCGCATCTGAATTTGGGTGCGATATTCAGGTGGTGAATACGATAAAAAATGCATGCAGTAAAACACGGATTGCCCATTAAATCAATGGCGCGCATCGTCCTCCGTTTGGAATCTTTGAACCCTTTGCCGTCTGTGCTTCCGAGCCGCGGGCTCTAATTGTCGGAGGCCGAACGGGGCTGAGCCTTGAACCCTGCTTGTAGGACCGAAGGGCGGAGTCCTAAACCCTGAGCCCGTGTAAAGGAGAATATCATGAAAATCTATCCCATCCCGATGGTGCCGGGACCGGTAAAAGTAGCACAGCAGGTTTTAGATGCCTATCAGTTCAATTACGGTTCGGCCGATCTCGAGGCCGAATTTCTCGATTTATACAACCGCACCGAGGCCAACCTGAAAACCATTATGGCCACCCAAAACCAGGTCGTCATTCAATCCGGCGAAGGCATGCTCGCGCTGTGGGGAGCCTTGACAAGCTGCCTTGTTTCCGGCGATCGGGTGCTGTCCATTGCTACCGGCGTGTTCGGCGACGGCATCGGCGACATGGCTGCGTCTATCGGCGCCGAGGTGCGCAAAATCAGTCTGCCGTATGATCAAACCATCGCGGATATGGAGCAAATCAAAACCGAGATCTCGGCCTTCAAGCCGAAAATGATCACCGCGGTTCACTGTGAAACCCCCTCCGGCACGCTGAACCCCCTGGAAGCGCTCGGCCGCATTAAAAAAGACCTTGAAGTCCCGTTGCTCTATGTGGATGCCGTTTCAAGCATCGGCGGCGCGCCGGTTTTGACCGATGCATGGAATATCGACCTGTGTCTGGGGGGATCCCAGAAGTGCCTGTCTTCCCTGCCGGATATAGCGTTTCTGTCCGTCAGCGATGCCGCCTGGGAAATTATCGAGCAGGTGGACTACAACGGCTATGATGCCTTAAAACCTTTCCGAACGGCCCAGTCCAGACATTATTTTCCCTGCACCCCCAACTGGCACGGGATCGCCGGCCTCAACGCCGGCGCAGAACTTATTTTAAAGGAAGGACTTGCCGACAGCTTCAAACGCCACGCCGAAGTTGCCCGATTTTGCCGCACCCAAATAGTGGAGATGGGGCTGACGCTTTTCCCCTCGGCGAGCGCCGTTCCCGCCCCCACGGTCACGGCGGTCAACGTCCCCCAAGGTGCAACCTGGCGGGAATTTGATGCAAAACTGCGCCGCCAGGGACTGGTGGTGGCCGGAAGCTATGGACCGCTGGCAGATAAAGTTTTCCGGTTGGGCCACATGGGCACCCAGGCGGACCGGAATCTGGTTGCCCAGGCGATGGAAGTAATACGCAAGGCTTTACAATTTTAAGACTTGACGGCAAAGTGCACCGCTGTCTGCGACTCGGGCGTCAGCTTTCGCCCGAGACCGATGACACCGTTCCCCAGCCCTTGGATCTCTTCCCGTTTGAGGAGGACACCTCTTTTCCCCTGCCGGTTTCAACCACGGCCGAGTCAATTTTTGCCGGCTGAAATCTGAAGATACCATCGTCCCTGACCCAAAATACATGATTTACCCTATTTAACTAATAAGTTTCTTATGGTTATTTGGTGAAAAAATAAAACTCTTGCCCAAATAATAATTGTTCCAGCCCGCTCTAAGCTGTTTGGATTAAATGCTTTTTTTCAATGAAGTTTCTTTTTCAAAAGGACAATGCCGTTGGCCGAAGCCCAGGCGCTGACCATATGGATGGCGCTTCTGGCATTGCTTTTATCGTGAGAGGGAATGCCGTGGGGCAGTTGCAGAAAGTCCTTGAACCAGTCAAATTTTCACTGATCTAATACTTCGATAGATTCCCACGAATTGGTGGGCGCCTTCATCTATTGTTGATGCTAATTCTAAATACGTTTGCCCTGTGCGTTTATCGACGAGGGGGGAATCGAAACAACGTTTTCCAAAAACGCCTGCGAAGGTATGCCATATCTGAAGCCTGACCTAGCGCCCTGGGAGACGCATAACGACATGCTGGAATTTCCTGTTATATAACCGGGCCTCCATCGCTGTCTGACGATTCTCCCATCAGAACAATATAATAACTTCCGTCACCCAAAAAGGAGGAAATTCGATGCAAGTCCTTAAATCTCTCTGCATGGTCAGCCTGATGATGTTTTCAATTTTGATCGTGCTCCCTGTCGGGGTCCAGGCCCAAGCGGTACAAACGAAACCGCAGTCGGACACATCCCCGCAAGGAACGGTGGAATCGACAGGGAAGCCGGATCAACTGGATCAGCATTTTCAAAAAGCACAAGCTGATTTGATCCGGAAAAACAATTCCGGCGCTGCCGCTGAACTTCAGAAAGCAGCCGCGCTTCTGGAAGATGAAGAGAAGCAATCCGGCAGTGATGCAAAACAACTGCTCGGCGATTCGGTTCGGGGGCTGAAACAACTGGGCCGGGAGTTGGAGGTTGGGACGGTCGTGCCGGAGGAAAAAATCCGGAAGATCTTTGCCCAAGCCCATCAAGCCCTGGCCCAAAATTACCAGCTGAAAGCCTCTGAATCCAGAACCCAAAAGATGGCATCAAATCTTGGGCAGGATATTAATGGCGCAGCCGAACACCTCGAAAAAGCCTGGTATTGGTCCGGTCATCAGCTGGACGCCGCCGGCAAAGCCGTCATCGAACGTTCCAAGCAGATTGGGGAAAAAATCGAATCAGGGGTGAAATTGGCCGCCGCTGAAGCCGCAAAAAGCATCGATGATTTAGGAAATGAAATCGGAAAATTCGGGAAGCAGTTGACCTTGGAAAATTCGCCGAAAGTCATTTTCGCCGCAGCCAAACAAGAGGTTGGAACGAGCAAAGAGGCAAACAATTCCGGAATTGACCTCACCACTGCCATTATTCAAGTCGCCAAGGCGAAGATACCCACTGTCGTTCATATCACGGTAACCGAACGCCAGGAAGTTGCCAATCCCTTATTGCCTTTCGAAAGCAATCCCTTCTTTCGCCGCTATTTCAATCTTCCCAAAAAAATGCCTAAAAAGTTCGAACGCGAATTAATTGGGGTCGGATCAGGAATCATCATAGATTCCCAGGGACATATCGTCACCAACAACCATGTTGTTGGGGGTGCAACCAAGATCGAGGTAAAGCTTTCCGATGGCAGCATTTATTCCGCCAAGGTTCTGGGGACCGATCCCAAAACCGATCTCGGGGTGATTCAAATTTCAGCCGATGCCCCTCTTCCCTTCGCCACTTTTGCGGATTCCGATAAAGTTGAGGTGGGCCAATGGGTCGTGGCCATAGGCCAACCCGAGAGCCTGAGTGAGAGCGTATCGCAGGGAGTCATCAGCGCCAAGCATCGGACCGGAATTACTGACCCGAGCACCTATCAGGACTTTCTGCAAACCGATGCCGCAATTAATCCGGGAAACAGCGGCGGACCGCTGTTGGACCTTAATGGGAATGTCATCGGAATCAATTCGGCGATCTTTTCCACAACGGGTGGATTTCAAGGGATCGGTTTTGCGATCCCCAGTAATATGGCTGCGCATGTGGCCGACGCTTTGATGAAGTACGGGAAGGTTGAGCGCGGGTGGCTGGGGGTCACCCTTCAGGAACTGACGCCGAAGCTTGCCCAATCCTTTGGATTATCAACGCCCAGGGGCGCCCTGGTTACCCAGGTGACAAAAGGCGGACCGGCGGCTAAAGCCGGTATTGAAGCCGGCGATGTGATAACGGCAATGCAGGGCAAACAAATTTCGGACGTCGCCCAGATCCGCAACGCCATAGCCGATACGCCTATCGGGCAGGAAGTCGACCTGACCATCTTGCGCAACGGCAAAAGCCAGCAAATCGAGGTTAAAATCGGCAATCTGGAAGAAATGAATAAGCAATTGGCCGCTTCACTGAAAGAGCGGTTGGGAATTCTCGTTAAACCCATCCCGGATCTACAGGCATCGGCATACGGAATGCAACCCAGCGGGGGCGTGATGATCCAATGGGTGGATCCGAAAGGTCCGATGGGCAAAATCGGATTTGAGGTGGACGACATGATCCTGGCAGTAAACGGCCAACCCGCCGAAGATGTGGAAACGTTTACAACCCTGGTGGACAGTTTGCCGCACGGCCGGACGGTCGTGCTGATCGTCAGAGACCACCGGACCGGTCAAGAAGGGTCGGTCAAAGTACAGTTGGGCTAGGCAACCTATTTATCTCCCATCAAAACGGAACGGAAATTAATCTCATGAAACCCAACCGCGTTGATAACGGAATATATAATCCGAATTCCACCATCCCGCAAATGAGCGGCAGGAAGCAGTCGATTCGCCGGGTTAGGCGCCTGCCGCTTTGGCTCATGCTGCTGTCGACCGCCATACTGATCGCAATGTCCAATGTTTGGGCCGCCGGAAGCGGTGCCGACCAGCAAAAAGATATACTGCGTGCGACTTTGGACAACGGTCTCCGGATAATCATTATCCGCAACACGCTGTCTCCCGTGGTTGCCACAATGGTCAATTATCGGGTAGGATCAAACGAGGCCCCGGAGGGTTTTCCCGGCACCGCCCACGCCCAGGAACACATGATGTTCCGAGGCAGCCCGGGCCTCTCAGCCAACCAACTGGCGGACATAATCGCCGCCATGGGCGGTATGTTTGATGCGGACACGCAGCAGATTGTGACCCAATACTTCTTTGTCGTACCGGCCGAAGATCTGGATCTTGCATTGCACATCGAGGCAATCCGCATGCGAGGTGTTCTGGACAGCGAGAAATTGTGGGCCCAGGAGCGCGGTGCGATCGAGCAGGAAGTAGCCCAGGATCTGTCCGACCCTGAATACGTCTTTTATACAAAACTTCTGGCGGCCATGTTCAAGGGTACGCCGTATGCCCACGACGCCCTCGGCACCCGCGCCTCATTTGACAAGACCACGGGCGCCATGCTCAAGAAGTTCCATGATACCTGGTATGCTCCCAACAATGCCATCCTGGTGGTTGTGGGCAACGTGGACCCCCCTAAAGCGCTGGAAGAAGTCAAAAAACTCTTCCAGGACATCCCTGCCAGAAGTCTTCCCAAACGGCCTGAAATCAAACTGCAACCCGTAACGGCTGAGACATTCAAGCTCAAGACGGACCAGCCGTATGCGATGAGCATGATCTCCTTTCGCATGCCCGGCTACGATAGCCCGGACTATGCGGCATCCGAGGTACTCGCCGATGTGTTGAGCAACCAGCGAAGCAACCTGTATACGTTGGTGACCGAGGGCAAGGCCCTGTTCACCGGTTTTAGCTTGAGTACGCTGCCCCAGGCAGGGTTGGGATACGCGATCGGCATGCTCCCCAAGGGAGCAAACCTGGCGGCTCTGGTCGAAAAGATCCGCCAGGTCCTGGCGGCCTATATAAAGGACGGCTTTCCAGCCGACCTGGTGGAAGCTGCCAAGCGGATCAAATTGACGAAGGCCGAGCTGCGGAAAAATTCAGTGCTCGGGCTGGCCATGACCTGGTCTCAAGCGTTGGCGATCGAGGGTCGACACTCCCCCCACGACAATCTGCTTGCCATCCAGCAGGTTACGGTGGCGGACGTAAACCGCGTGGCCCGCAAATACCTTGATCTGGACCATGCCATTGTGGGCCTTCTCACGCCGGAAGCCTCGGGCAAGCCTACTTCTTCGCACGGGTTCGGCGGCAAAGAGTCCTTTGCACCCCAACAGTCCAAGCCGGTAAAGTTGCCCGAATGGGCTGCCGCGGCATTAAAACGACTCGCCATCCCCCCTTCCACATTGCAGCCTGTCGTTTTCGATCTGCCCAACGGCCTTAAACTGATCGTCCAGCCCGAATCCGTCAGCAACACCGTAAATATTTACGGTCATGTGCTCGACCGACCTGAGCTGCAGACACCCGAAGGCCGGGAGGGCGTGGATCAGGTGATGGATCAGCTTTTTTCCTACGGCACTGAGTCCCTGGATCGTTTGGCCTTCCAGAAAGCCCTGGACGATATCGGCGCCAAGGAGTCCGCCGGAGTTGATTTTTACCTCCAGGTGCTGACACCCTACTTTGATCGCGGCCTGCAGCTTCTGGCCGAAAACCAGCTTCATCCCGCCCTGCCTGAAAAAGCCTTTAAAGTGGTGCAGCAGCAAGTGGCGGCTACCGTCGCGGGACAACTCCAAAGCCCCGGGTATTTAGCGAGCCGGGCCGTCGATTCAGGCATTTTGCCGAAAAACGACCCCATGCTGCGTCAGGCTACCCCGAAAACCGTATCGTCTTTGACACTCCAGGATGTAAAGGACTACTATCAGAAGGTCTTACGGCCTGATATGACCACCATCGTGGTCATCGGCGCGGTGACACCCGAAAATGCCAGGGCGGTGATCGAAAAATACTTCGGCGCATGGAAGGCAACGGGTCCCAAGCCCAACACGCTTCTGCCGCCGGTACCACTCAACAAATCCTCCGCAACGGCCGTGCCGGACAGCAGCCGGATCCAGGACAAGGTAACGCTGGCCCAAAGCCTTGAACTGAATCGTTCCAACCCGGATTATTACGCCCTGGAGCTGGGCAATCACGTTCTTGGCGGCGCTTTTTATGCGACCCGTCTTTATCGGGACCTGCGCGAAAGAAACGGTCTTGTCTATTATGTCTCCTCTTCTTTTGACCTGGGTCGGACACGCGGCCGCTATGTTGTAGAATATGCCTGTAATCCGTCCAACGTCGACAAGGCCCGCGTCATCGTACAAGAAGACCTGCGGGAAATGCAGAACGAGCCGGTGAGTCCCGAGGAGCTCCGGCAGGCAGCAGCATTGCTGCTGCGGGAAATCCCTCTTTCCGAGTCGAGCATAGACGGCATCGCTGAGGGGCTGATCGATCGAACCGTTCTCAACCTGCCGCTCAATGAACCGACCCTGGCTGCTCAACATTATGTAAGGCTCACTGCCGAGCAGGTCAGGACAGCCTTTGCCCGGTGGGTGCGCCCCACTGACCTGGTTCAGGTAACCCAGGGGCCGCAACCCTAACAGGAGGCCAATTTTCGTTTTTCTGAAAAATCTTACCTCATCGGCGGTGGTGGAATGAATTCAAGCAAAAAAAAATTCCGGCTGGTTTTCATATTGGCATTAAGTACAGCGGCGGCACTCATCGGCGCCTGTTTTTTGAGTCTTGATGTTCTGAGCGTCTCTTTGCCCTCACACAAGATCCCCCAGGACGCGAAAGCCAATTTCGCTTTAATGGCGGAAGCCTGGAATGCAATCCATGACCACTATGTAGACCGGGCATCCATCAAACCCGTCCCCCTGACTTACGGTGCCATCAGCGGGATGGTGGACGCTCTCGGCGACACGGGTCACAGCGCGTTTCTCTCCCCGGATATGATCAAAGAGGAAGAGGAGTTTACAGCCGGCACGTACGAAGGGATCGGTGCCGAGGTGAAGATGAAGGAAGACCACGTGGTCATCGTGACCCCCCTGGACGGTTCTCCGGCGCAGAAGGCGGGGCTTCAGCCGGGGCAGATTATCCTGGCCGTCAACGGGCAGGACATCATGGGTCTTAATCTCTTCCAGGTCGTGAAACGGATCTCCGGGCCCGCCGGCAGCCGGGTCAGCCTGCGAATATTCGATTCGAAAACCGGTTTGACGCGGGAAGTGTCCCTGGTGAGAGCCGCCATTGTCATGAACAACGTGACTTGGCGCCGACTGCCCGCTTCAAGGGTCGCCCATCTGCGGATTGCGGGCTTCAGCGAAGGGGTCACCAGGGACTTGAAGAAGGCTCTGGGTGCGATCATGGCGCAGGACCTCAAGGGGCTCATACTGGATCTGCGGAACAATCCGGGAGGCCTGCTCAGCGAAGCCGTTTCAACGGCGAGCCAGTTTATTTCAGGAGGCAATGTGCTCCTGGAAAAAAACGCCAAGGGCCAAATCACATCCATCGCGGTGGAAAAGGGTGGTGCAGCCCTGTCCATCCCCATGGTGGTCCTGGTGAACAACGGCACTGCCAGTGCCGCAGAGATCGTATCGGGCGCCCTTCAGGACCGGGGCCGGGCAAGGCTGGTGGGGGCTACCACCTTCGGTACCGGCACGGTTCTGCAGCAGTTTCCCCTCTCCGATGGCTCAGCCCTATTGTTGGCGGTTCAGGAGTGGTTGACGCCAAATGGAAACGAGATTTGGCACAAAGGAATCACCCCTAATTTTGTCGTTTCACTCCCGGAAGGCGCTTCGCCCGTGTTTCCGGAAGAGGAACAGGGCATGACGCTGGAGCAGCTGAAGGAAAACAGAGACACTCAGCTGCAGAAAGCCCTTACCCTGATTGCCGATCAGATAGGATAGCGGTCTTATCAATACCCTGCTGATTTTACACAGCAGTGGGTTGCCAGGGGTTTAAACGATGTCGAAAAAAATTTGCCTCATCACTCTTTTTTTCTTTTTTCTGGTGAGCACGGCCGCACCCCAGACGCCGGTGAAGGACCCGGCTTCGGAGGCAAAGGAAGAAACGGCGGCCGCCGAGAAGCTTTCCATAACGCATCACTCCCTGCTCATCAACGACCGGGCCTTTGATTATACAGCCACCGCAGGCAGGCTGCCGGTAGTCGACAAATCGGGCAAGCATGAGGCCGACATTTTCTTCATCGCCTATACAAAGGAACAGGTGCAGGACTTCGCCCTGCGGCCCATCGCTTTCGCCTTTAACGGCGGACCGGGAGCCGCCTCGGTCTGGCTCAATCTGGGGGCCTTCGGGCCCAAGCGGGTTGAACTCCCGGAAGAACAGCAGCCGTCAGCCCCTCCCTATAAAATCGTAGATAACTCCTACGGCCTGCTTGATCTCATGGACCTTGTCTTTATCGACCCGGTGGGCACAGGCTTCAGCCGTCCGGCTGCCGGAATAGAAGCCTCCGTCTTCTACGGCATAGACAAAGACGTCGGCTCCATCAGCGAATTTATCCGCGCTTACGTATCCCGTTTTGAGCGCTGGGAGTCTCCCAAGTTTCTTATCGGTGAGAGTTACGGCGGGTTAAGGGCTGTTCTGCTGGCCGGCCGTCTGCATGACAATTACGGCATGGATTGCAATGGGCTGATTCTTTTATCCCCAGCGCTTCAATACCAGAACTTCGTGTTCGGCTCCGGAAATTTCCTGCCCTATGCACTTTTCCTGCCTGCTTACACGGCGGCCGCATTTCATCATAAAAAGCTTGCGCTGCCCTTGCTGTCGGACCTCAAACAGACGCTGGCCCAGGTCGAGGCCTGGAGCATGAGCGAGTACCTCCTGGCGCTGAGCAGAGGGGATGCCCTCACTCCGGAGAGGCGCAAGGTGGTTGTGGATAAACTTTCGGCTTACACGGGCATTTCTGAAGATTACATCGAGCGCAAGAAACTGAGAATCACAAACCGGGAGTTCAGCCGGGAGTTGCTCCGCTCCCGGAGCCTGGTTGTCGGCATCCTGGACAGCCGTCTGACAGCCATGGCCGAATCGATGGGAAGCTTTCTTGATGAACCGGACATGGTGCTGACCATCGGACCTTATGTGGGCGTCTTGAACAATCACCTCCGGCGGGACCTTAATTATAAGACCGACCTGCCCTACCGGTTTTTTTTTGCAAAGGCCAATTCCTCGTGGGATTACGGTTCTGCACAGCTTGGATACCCATCCGTGACGGATCCCCTGGCAGCCCTCATCTCCAAATTCAAATATTTCAAGGTTTTTATCGCCAGGGGGTATTACGACCTGGACATCGGCTATTTTGCCACTCCCTACGTAATCAACCACCTGGGACTGCCGCCGGAACTCAGAGCAAATATCATCCTCCGCTTTTACGACGCCGGCCACCAAATCTATGTTCATCTGCCGTCTCTCAAACGGCTCAAGGAAGACGTGACGGATTTTATCAAAAAATCAAGGGATAGCGATGAGAGAAGCAACCCGGGGAAATAAGTCTCATTATTTTCATATTGCCGATTTGAAATAAAAGCGGATTAATCAAGAATTAAGACGGGGAGGGGATGCGTAATTTTTTCAAACAGTTTTCGTTTCCCGGCGGCCTCGGCAGCCACTGCACCCCTGAGACGCCCGGCTCGATTCATAAAGGCGGCGAACTGGGCTACAGCCTCTCCCATGCTTTCGGAGCGGCCTTCGACCGTCCTGATCTGATCGTCGCGGTGATGGTGGGCGACGGCGAGGCCGAGACCGGCCCCCTGGCAACAGCCTGGCATGCCGTACTTTCGCAGCTATGCCGTGGAGGTGACTCAGCCCGGGACAACGGCTGGAAAAATGTCGGGAAATTCCCTGGCGGCGACCGCCCTTCTCCGGGAAAACTTTCCGGAACTCAAGATCCGTTTTGTCAATGTCGTCGACCTGTTCAAGCTCGAGCCGCAGACCGAACATCTGCACGGACTTTCAGACCCGGACTTCAACAGCCTGTTCACCGTGGACAAGCCGATCATTTTCAATTTTCACGGCTACGCCTGGCTGATCCACAAGCTGCCTACCGCCGCGCCAACCACCAAAATCTGCATGTGCGCGGTTACAAGGAATACGGCAACATCAATACACCGCTGGAGCTGGCCATCGGCAACCAGATCGATCGTTTCAACCTGGCGATCGATGTCATTGACCGGGTTCCCAAGCTCCGCGCTACCGGGGCCCATGTCAAAGAGTGGCTCAAGAATCAGATTATCGACAATACCAACCATGCCCCCGAGTTCGGGATCGACCGGCCCGAGTTCACCAACTGGAAGTGGCCGTATTAGATCGGCAAAAAAAAGGAGCACCGTATGACCATTTCAGCATATTTTCTCATTCCTCCGCTGCCTGAAGGACTTAAAGGTTTGGCCGAGGTGGGGCTGGACCTGCGCTGGTCCTGGAGCCATGCAACCGATCCCCTCTGGGAACGAATCGACCCCGAACTCTGGAACCTGACCCGCAATCCCTGGCTTATTCTTCAGTCGGTTTCTTCCGCCCGGCTCGAAGACCTGGCCCGGGATACAGATTTCAGAACACAGGTACACGAGCATGTAAAAACGCATCGCAAGAATCTGGAAGAACCCAGCTGGTTCTCGGAGACCCACGCCGCCGCATCATTGACCGTCGCGTACTTCAGCATGGAGTTCGGGCTGAGCGAGGCTTTGCCGATTTACTCCGGAGGACTCGGAATCCTGGCGGGCGACTATCTCAAAACCGCCAGTGATCTTGGTGTGCCCGTCGTGGGCATCGGTCTTCTCTATCAACAGGGATACTTTCGCCAGGTAATCGATGCCGGCGGTACTCAGGTGGAGTTTTACCCTTACAATGATCCCAGCCAGCTGCCGGTGCTGCCGGTGCGTGACGTGCAGGGAGAATGGCTGCGCATGGAGTTGGACTTTCCCGGTCGGCCGGTGCGCTTGCGGGTGTGGGAGGCCAAAGTCGGTCGCGTAACGCTCTACCTTCTTGACAGCAACGATCCTGCCAACAGTCCCGCCGACCAGTGTATTACCGCCGAACTATACGGCGGCGGGCCGGAGCTGCGTTTGCAACAGGAGATCGTGCTCGGTATCGGCGGATGGCAACTTTTGCGTCGACTGGGAATCGACGCGCATATCTGCCACCTCAACGAAGGCCACGCCGCGCTGGCCGTCGCTGAAAGGGCGCGATCATTTATGGAGGAAAGCGGTCAATCCTTTGAAGTATCGCTGGCAGCCACCCGAGCCGGCAATATCTTCACCACCCATACACCGGTGGAAGCCGGCTTTGACCGCTTTTACCCGCCGCTGGTGAACCAGTACCTGGGGGCCTATGCCGGGAAGCTGGGCATCGGACTCGACGGGCTCCTTTCCCTCGGGCGCCGGGATCCGGGCAATGCAACCGAACCGCTCAACATGGCCTACCTTGCCGTCCGAGGTTCGGGCAGGGTCAATGGTGTCAGTCGGCTTCACGGGGAGGTCAGCCGGCGCATTTTTCAAGATCTCTTTCCGCGTTGGCCGCTGTCGGAGGTTCCGGTCACCCATGTTACCAACGGAATTCACGTGCCTTCCTGGGATTCAGCCGCTGCGGATGGGCTTTGGCATGAAGCCTGCGGCAAAAACCGCTGGCTGGGAACCATGAGCACCCTCGAAGCCGACCTCAAGCTGGTGCCGGATGCGGTGCTCTGGAACTTTCGCAACGAGGGCTGCCGGCAGCTCATTCAGTATGCGCGCAGCCGGCTTGCCCGGCAGCTGGAGGCGGCAGGCGCTGCCCGACAAGAGATTGCGGAGGCCGGCCAAGCATTGGATCCCGACGCTTTCACCATGGGGTTTGCGCGTCGGTTTGCCGCCTATAAGCGACCCAATCTCCTGCTGCATGATCCGGATCGATTGACAGGCATGCTTCAAAAATCCGACCGACCGGTTCAGCTTATCATCGCCGGAAAAGCACACCCGAAAGACGAGCCCGGAAAGGCACTGGTGCGGGCCTGGTCGGATTTTATCCGCCGCTCGCAGCTTCAATCGAGGATTATTTTTCTGGCGGATTACGATATGTCTTTGGCAGAACGCCTCGTGCAAGGTGTGGATCTTTGGATCAACACACCGCGGCGGCCATGGGAGGCCAGCGGTACCAGCGGCATGAAGGTTCTGGTCAACGGCGGACTGAACCTCTCGGAACTGGACGGCTGGTGGGCTGAAGCGTACCGTCCGGAGGTGGGCTGGGCACTCGGAGACGGTCGGGAGCATGGTGACGACCCGGCCTGGGATGCGCAAGAAGCCGAACAACTCTATCGGCTGCTGGAGGATGAAGTGATTCCCGCCTTCTATGATCGAGATTCCAAAGGCATTCCCACGACCTGGACCCACCGCATGCGGCTGAGCATGGCCGAACTCACGCCGCAGTTCAGCACCAACCGGATGGTGCGGGAATATGTCGAGAAGCTATATTTGCCGGCGGCTTTGGCCTACCGCGAGCGCAGCGCCGATGGGGCCCGCAGATCCGTGGCGCTTTGCCGGTGGCGCAAGTTGCTGGAAGCCCACTGGCAGCAGCTTTCCTTTGGGAGCCTCGAGTTTGGGGAGCAGGATGGGCACTATACCTTTAAATTGCCGGTCTATTACGAAGGTTTTGATCCGGAAGACATTCAGGTTCAGCTTTATGCCGAACCCCGCAACGGCAGCAACGTCGAAATTCATCCCATGGTTCGCGGCGAGCAAATCTTGATGCCGGAGCCAGGCGGCTTTTTCAGCGCCCGCATCCCGGCGCAACGGCCGGCCGGCGACTATACGCCGCGGGTTATTCCGGCCTTTGAGGGAGCCGATGTGCCGATTGAGAACGACCTGATACTGTGGTACCGATGAAAAGGCGAGGATAGACCATGGAAAATAAAATGGGAACACTAATAAAACCAGTGATATGTAGGATCGTGTCATTTACGCTGTTTTTAGGCGCAATTGCCGTATTTTCAGGTTGCAGCGGCATGTACGGCAGCTACAAGCGGAACGCTGAAATTTATCAGGCCTTTCAAGTCAACCAGGTGAATAGGAATTATACTTATTATTACAACGGCGTCGGTAATCAGGTTTATGCCATCATCGGAATCGAACCCAAGTATCAGATTCACTCCAAATTTTGGCGCGAATCCAAGCCGGACACTGCTGAATTCAAGAAACTAACGAACCGGATCTGGGAGGACTACGGGTATCGAACCTACGGGGCTGACCTCCTGGACCCGGCGGGAAAAAAAATAGGAATCGTGTACACCAGCATTTATGAGGTCGTCGTTAAATTTCTTGGGGATAATCAATTAGAGGTGATGCTGGGTACACCTTACCTCTGGGGTCCCGGAGATGGAGGCGGCGGTTTTCAAACAACTCATTAAAATCAAGTCGGTAAATCGAGATGGCATCATTAAATTGGGCTGTTCTTTGGGCTGAATGGTTCTGGCCGATTTTGCTGTTCCTGGTTGGATTGGGGTTGGTCATTTTCGTTCACGAACTCGGTCATTTCACCGTTGCCAAAGCCGTCGGAATCCGGGTCGATCAATTCGCCCTCGGCTTCGGGCCACGGTTGTTCGGCTTCAAGCGGGGGGAGACCGACTATCGGGTCAACATCGTGCCAATGGGCGGATATGTCAAAATGGCCGGCCAGGAGGACTTCGGCCCTGCCCGGGAGCAGGATGAGCACGACCCACGAGCCTTCAGCAATAAACCGATCAGTGCGCGCTTAGCGGTTATCTCCGCCGGCGTGGTCATGAATGCCCTGCTGGCCGCGGCCCTCTTCGTTGTCGTCTGCCTGGCAGGCATTCGTTTTCCGGCGCCGATTGTCGGCGGAACGCTGCTCGGATCACCAGCGCAGGATGCAAGAATTCACTGGAGGGGCATGGATCATGAAGGTGCGAATTCCTCGGGTCCAGGACCTCGACAAATGGCCTCGCTCCAGGACATTTCAGTAGGGTTGAAGCCCGGCGACAGAATTCTCAGGGTGGACGGCAAGCGCATTACCCAATTTGCCCAGCTCGCAGCCATCTCCGTTCTGGCTGAGCCCAACCAGAACTTCAGAATGATTATTGAGCGGGAGGGAGAGGAGGGCTTTCAAAGAGGCGACACGAAAATCGGCGTCATGCCCCTGGGAGGGCATCTGGGGTTCGGCCTTATGCCGGCGATGAGCACCACCTTCGGCTCTCTGGAGGACTACATCACGGATGATCCCTTTAAGGCCGGCGACCGGCTCCTGGCAGTCAATGGGCAGAGAATCCGTCACCACTGGGATATCCTGTCGGTGGAGGCGGGTCTTAACGGACAGGCAGCGACAATCACGATTCTGCGGGAACAAAAAGAGATCAATCTCAGGCTTCAGCCGGCGTTTCGCATCAAAGACGGCGTGTTTTTCCTGAAAGAGGGTGCCCGGGTGTCCGGCCGGATCGTGGCTTACAAGGGTGCGGAGGGTGTGATCGTTGTGAGACTGCCGAGCGGTGAGGAAAAGCGCGTGCTTCTCAGCGATGCGGTTTGGCCTGCCAGGGATGAAATTCTGGATATACTGGGGCTTGTGCCTCGATTGAAGATTTCCGGAGTGATTAAAGGATCGCCTGCGTTTCAGGCCGGACTAAAACCCGGCGACATCATTGAAAAATATGCCGGCAGGCCCTTGCCCACCATGCGGGCGTTTCTCGATATCAACCGCAAGATCGCCGAGGGGGCTGCGACAATCGTCGTCGAGCGCAATGGCCGGCGTCTCGCGCCCATCGAGATTCACCCTATCAAACATCAGGGTCGCACCGTCGTTGGCATCGCTGTGGGCATCGACCAGATGAATCCCGTCGTGGCTAATGTGCGCACCGGTTCTCCCGCTGCAATGGCGGGAATGGCCGGCGGCGATATCTTCACCAGGGTGAACGGGGGGAAAGTCGGCAACTGGATTGAATTGTTCACCGCTTTGAAGGCCCTGCAAGGTCAGGATGTTTCCATTTCGTTCGAACACAACGGCCCGGCCGAGAAAAAAGGACGGATCGGCGGACTCACCCCTTCCGTTTTCGACCCGCAGGACTACCGCTTTGTTCTTTTTCCCGGACCCCGGGGATTCACCATTCTCATGGGCAGAGAAGTGAAAAAGAACCCCGTAGCGGCAGTCCTTTGGGGCTTCCGTGAAACATGGGACTTCATTGCCATGACCTATGCCACGCTTGCGGGCAGCTTCAGAGGGACGGTATCTTACAAAGAGTTCAGCGGACCGGTGGGCATCGGAAGTATGGCCATTCAAGCGGGACGCGCAGGGGTAACCGATTTCATCTATTTCATGGCCATCGTCTCCGTATCCCTGGCGGTGTTAAATTTCTTGCCCCTGCCCGTGGTTGACGGGGGTTACGTTGTATTCCTGCTCATCGAAAAGATCCGGGGCAAGCCGCTTCCCTTCAAAGTCCAAAACACCATCGTCATGGTGGGATGGGCGCTTTTGATCTCCTTTTTCGTTTTACTGACTTGGAACGATATCATGCGAATCTTAAGCGGCCTTTGGTGATATTTTTCAACATGGGGCAACCGGCAGCAGCGGAAGCGAAAAAAAAGATGACCGTCCATAGGGCGGTCTGGCTGGCCGGCCGCCGAAAGATCACCCTGGGTGAAGAGATATCCGGTGAGAAGCAGAAATGGAATCCTTCAAATCATGACTTGAGATGTTTACTCAGGAAATCAAAGGTTCTTTGCCAGGATCGACAGAACACCCCCCATGCAAAAGCCGATTACCCCCGTCTGGCGCGCTTTGGATTTAAGGTGCCGGACCGCACCTCGTATGTCCTGGCTCGCCGCGTCCCTGAAGTCCAAATCGCCCATGAGGTGCTCTGCCTCGGCCGCCTCCAAAGTGACCTTGCCCCTGTAAAGGTCGGGCACCAGGATCCGGTAGCCGGCCTCAGTTAGGCGCCGCGCGACCCCCTTGATCTGTTCATTGAGCCCCCATCACTCCTGGATAACGACCATACCCGGAGCGTCTTCTCCAGAGCTGGTCGCCGCATAGTAGCCGGTGCAATCTTGTCCATCCGGCCGCTTGAAAGTGACTGTTTTGCCCATGGGTCTATTCCTTTTCTTTTTAATTGACAGGCAATGCGAAATACTTTAAATTCATGCTCAAAAAGACATTTCTTGTCCCACACATCATTCACATGAATTTATTTTTGTTCAAAGCTGCATCGGGCGGGCCCTATTCCTTGAAATGTGCGAACAGTCCCATCGTAAATTCGTGAACTGCACACTCAAATTTCCTGCTGCACCGTCGTAATTATTCCGCTCCGAAAAATATGCACAGCAATAAGTAATCGGTCCGCCGAACCTTTTATTTAAAAACTTTCCTCAGTTGTAAAAGGGCAAATTACACCCCTGAACCAGCTAATTTCCAGGGCGAAATAATCAGGTGGCCTTTCATGTCAAAAAACACCGCCCCAACCAAGTCAGGCGATTGCAGGAGGATGTCATGGATATGGATGAGGACAAGGCGTCTTTTCATAAACTGGCAGCAAATATACCCAATATAGTCTACCGCGTCCATCTCAAAGAAGAAAACCGGATGGAATTTTTCAACGATATGCTCGAAACCATGACCGGCTACACGACCGGAGAGTTGACAAAAGGCGAGATCTGCTCGATCGAGCCGTTGATAGTGTCCGAGGATTGTTCTCATGTTTTGAAATCAGTGAAAAAAGCCATAAAGGAGAACAAGCCTTTCGAAGTGGAATATCGCCTGAGACACAAAAATGGGGGCATTCGGCATTTTTTGGAGCGTGGAAAGCCCGTTTATGGGCGTGATCGCAAACCGCTGTTTATCGATGGCGTAATACTGGATATCACCCACAGAAATGCAGCGGAGAAGGCGCTTCGGATCAGTGAGGAGAAGTTCCGGCAACTGGCCGAGAATATCCGCGAAGTTTTCTGGATCGTTTCACCCGACTGGAATGAGGTCATTTACATCAGCCCCGTCTATGAGGAACTGTGGGGTCGGTCATGTGAAAGCTTGTGCCGAAGCCCCCGTTCCTGGCTGGAGGCTGTGGTTGAAGAAGACCGTGAACGAGTCCTGAAGGATTTGGAAAGAAGATGCGCCGGAAATCTGTCTGACCCAGAGTTTTCCGAATACCGAATCGTCAGGCCCGACGGTTCGGCCCGCTGGGTGTTTGCACGGGCCTTTCCCGTAGTAAACGAGCAGGGGGAAATCTACCGCATTGCCGGGATCGCGGAAGACATCACCGAACGAAAAAAGGCTGAGGCGGCCCTTCATAAAGCCCACAGTGAGCTGGAAATCCGGGTCCAAAAACGGACAGCCGAGCTGTCCTCCGCCAATACGAAGCTCAGAGAACGGACCGAGCAACTCCTGAGGGTGTCGGCTGAGCTGATACTCGCTGAGCAGCGTGAACGCTCCCGTCTGGCCGTGTTGATTCACGACCATCTCCAGCAGTTGCTGGTAGCGGCTAAAATGGGACTGGAGCTCTTATCCGACCGTGTTGCAGAAGATATGCAACCGGACCTTACAAACATATTTGACATGCTCGTTAAGTCCATTCAAATTTCGCGCTCTCTGTCTGCTGAGCTCTCACCGCCGGTACTGCGCACGCACGGTTTGGCCGCCGCACTGGAATGGCTGGCCCGTTGGATGAAGAAAAATTATCAGCTGATGGTTGAATTGCAGATAGATGGGCAGATCCATGTCCGCAATGACCATACCAAGGTGCTTTTGTTTCAGTCGGTTCGCGAACTGCTGTTCAACGTGGTCAAACATGCCCGTGTGAACTCTGCAATCCTCAAAATGACGAGGGGTGACAAGGATCAACTGCGAATTATTGTCAGCGATCGGGGGGTGGGCTTCGATCCTGCCACAATTGGAGAAGGCCGGGACCAAGCCGGCGGATTCGGACTTTTTACGGTTCGAGAGAGGGTGGCAATGTTGGGCGGGTATCTTGAGGTGATCAGCGCCCCGGGCGCGGGAACTGAGATCACCTTGATCGCTCCCCTTGAGGAACCGGGGTCGATGCCAAGGGATGCAACGATCCCTCATGTGGATGAGCCTGCAACAAATTAAATGGCTGCAGCCAACGCCGGTGCTTCTTCTTTGGGAGGAAGCACGGGGTCCACTGCGCTCAAAACTGGAGAATCCACCTGAGGCCGGCTGTGAAGCCGTTCCTGTGATCTTCCTCGGGGTTGTCGTAATACTGAATATCGGGCTGGAGGCTCAACCAGGATGTCAGCCGGACAATGTAAAACACCTCGATATTGACCAAATGGGTTCTCGAATTTCCCGCCGGATCATTGCCGGCCAGCCAGGAATAATTCAGGCCGACATTGAGGGTATCGTCCTCTCGGCCCCCCAAAAGCCCCTTGTATGAAAAGCCGGCCCCCATATATCTCCAAATCGGGTTGCGGTCACTCGGCGCCCATCCGAACTGGAAAAATACGCCCAGCCCCTGGTCGTCGCTTTCGTTAAGCTGCTCCTTGAAGACAAGCTGCTCAAACATGAGATAGAAACCGTAGTTGTCGGAAAATTCCTTGGAGTTTGAGCCGTCTCCGGTTGCGGCAAAATCACCGCTGTGATACCAGAGCCCTAAGCGGTAGTTTCCGGCGTCCTGGTTTTGGAGGCCGAAGCCGGGCTTCCAGGCTGCCTCGGATATCGAAAAATAGCCGCCCTTGCCGTCGAAGGTGGTGTCGAAGCCGAGGCTTTCAACTTGCGGGTCTCCATCATAGATCCCCATCCCCAAAGACAGCCAACCGGCCGGCTCGACAAAGATCGAGGTTCCCAGGGCCGGCGCCGGAAAGGTAGGCATGGGCACGGTTGGGATCAGGGTATAAGCGGGAAAGACAAAATCACCCCCGAAATGATTCACATCGAAAATTGCGTTGACATCCTGCTTTCCCAGCCGGATCCGCGCTTTTTCACCCAGAAAACTTTGTTGGAAGCCGAATTGGCTGATCTGGGTGAAATCGCGTGCGTCTATGTTGCTGATGGGCAGGGCATCTCCGGCCGGATTGACGTCAAAGCCTTTACCATGGCCGTTTTGCCCGTATATAAAGAATTCACCGTTGGGCCAAAGGCCGCTTTGACCGGTATCCAGGGTGAGGTGCAAATCCACCAGGCCGCGGTAGCGGGTGGCGTTGTCCGGAATGAGGTTGAAACTGTGGAAGGCTTCACCCGTGTAGGTGAGTTGCACCGTAAGGCCGTGGTCTTTGAGTTTGGACCGGTAACCATCCAGCTCTGAAATAATCCCCGCCGACCCCCGGTCAATGGCCGGGGATGATTCCTTGTCACTATCTTCTGAAGCTTGAACAGCCGCAGCGATGACCACAAGCATCACGGCCAGCATGATTTCCCATATCGCTTTAACCACGAAGTCGATCTCCTAAGCGGAGAATACCATTTTGGTTCCCGACATGTTCAATAGGAACTTGTCCGGCATTTCCTTTTCCAGGTGCATCACGGCTTTGCGGCCGGTGCAGTGGGTGGGTATGATATAAGTTGGGTTCAATACTTTTAAAGCGGCGGCGGTCGGTTCGATGGCCCGTTCAAAATCAACTCCTGAAAGATGAAATCCTCCCATCACCACATAAATCTTGTCTACGCCGGTGATCTCCTGGGCATATTTTACCGTGTTGACGATTCCCGAATGGGCGCATCCGGATAGAATAATCAGGCCCTTGCCCTTAATGTGAGCCGCAACGGCCGTGTCGTCTTCAATGGGATCCCACTTTGATTGACCATCTTCGTCGTAAAACATGCGTGGAAAGCCTCTTTCAAAATCGGTCTTTTTGGGTATCTCTCCCAGAAAAAGAAGCCGGCTGTCCAATAGGGGTCTGGGCGTTTCCGACTCGATCAATACGACCCGCGCATCCGTGATTTTTTCTCTGGGCAAGGCCGGAAGGTCGACTTTAACCGTTTCGGAAACTTTAAGATAGCGCGGTCTGCGGAAGGCCTTCGGGTGCAGAATCAGCTCGATTCCCTCCTTGCCCACTTTTTCAGCCAGAGCCAACAATCCGCCGAAATGATCCATATGGCCGTGAGAGAGGACCATGGCTTCGATATTGCTCAAATCCAGGCTTAGGGCGTCGGCATTGAAGGCGGCGCCTTGCGCGGAGAATCCGAAATCAAAAAGAATGCTGCGCGAGGCACCGCCGGCTGTAACGGTGACCACGGCCGAAAAACCATGCTCGGCCAGGATGCTGTTTTTAATCTGCCCATCTTTTAGCGGCATTGCCCTTTTCACAACATCCGAGCTGTCAAAAGCCGCCACATCGATGTAGTTGTCCTGCAGGGTCAGTATTTCAACCCTGTCCACTTCACTGAGTGTGAATGCCATTTTTTTCTCCTTTCATTTGATCTTTATTGCTTAATTTTCAGCTAGCAAAAAATTCCGCTGAAAGTCAAGCAAGATCAGAGCTGCTGTCGCCTGATTCGAGGATGTCAAAAACACCTGGCACCGATTCGTCCCGGATTAGAAATATTGTTTTCCTTTTTTCGAATTTTATGCTTAGAAGTGGTTTCAAAATTCAGAAAATATACGGAGATCGCCGCTATGATTAAAATCAACGAAAATTATCTCAAACTTCAATCCTCGTATCTGTTTGCCGACATTACCCGCCGGGTTGCTGCATTTCAGCAGGCCAATCCCGATCGGGAAATCATCAAGCTGGGCATCGGCGATGTCACCCGGCCGCTGCCGGCAGCGTGCATTGCGGCCTTTCACCGGGCGGTGGACGAAATGGCCGACCTTGCGACCTTCAGGGGATATGGACCCGAGCAGGGATACGACTTTTTAAGGGAAAAGATCGCCCGGCAGGATTTTCAGGACCGCGGAATCGAGATATCCGCCGGGGAAGTATTTGTCAGCGACGGCGCGAAGTGCGACAACGGCAACATTCAGGAAATATTTTCAACCGAGATTACCGTGGCCATCCCCGACCCGGTATACCCGGTGTACCTGGACACCAACGTCATGGCGGGACGCACCGGTGCTTATCGCGAGGGACGCTATGAGGGCATCGTGTATCTGGAGGGTACCCGCGAGAATGGGTTCATCCCGGCTCTGCCGCAGCAAAAAGTCGATTTGATTTACCTTTGTTATCCCAACAATCCCACCGGCGCGACCATTACAAAATCCGAGCTCGGAAAATGGGTGGATTATGCCCGGGATAACCAGGCCATCATCCTTTATGATGCGGCCTATGAATCATTTATCCAGGATGAAGCCCTGCCGAAGTCGATCTATGAGATCGAAGGTGCCCGGGAAGTCGCGATTGAATTCCGAAGCTTTTCGAAAACCGCCGGCTTCACGGGGATCCGCTGCGCTTACACCGTTGTTCCCAAATCATGCGAAGCCTATACACGCAAAGGCGACAAGCATTCCCTGCATGCACTCTGGAACCGGCGGCATGCCACCAAGTTCAACAGCGTATCCTATCCGGTGCAGCGTGCTGCGGAGGCCGTATTCAGTGACGATGGAAAATCTCAGACAAAGGAATTAACGCAATATTACCTGAAAAATGCCGCCCTGATCCGCCGGGAAATGTCGGCGCTGGGATTTGATTGTATCGGCGGAGAAAATTCGCCGTATATCTGGGTGAACGGCAAGACGGATTCCTGGGAATTTTTCGACCGTCTGCTCGACCAGGCCGGCGTGGTTTGCACACCGGGGGCGGGTTTCGGAAAATGCGGTCAGGGCTATATTCGCCTCAGTGCGTTTAACAACTACGAAAACGTTCAAAAGGCCATGGCCAAAATCAAAGAGACGCTGAAATAGGGCATCCGTTGACTGGTTGAATTGTTGACTCGTTGGATAGTTAAATTGTACTAAAATCTGAGATTTTTTCGAATTTGAGTTTTGTGATTTGGAATTTGAGATTTGGAATTTATACCAAATCTTTGAAAAGAAACTATTTTTAATTCTATCCGTGTTTTGTGAATTACTTATAGGACATAACACCACATGCAAATCTGGTTGAATTTTACACTCGGCAGTGATACAGGATATTAACAATGGATTCGAAGCGCAGCGATCACCCGCCTGAAATGACTTGACAAACATACCACATCGTGCCAATTGCTGAGAACCGTTGCGCTCCGACGGAACCAAAAAAAACCGGCGTCTTTGCATACCGAAAGCCGTGAATACTGCCTTAACTCCCAATTTTTCTGAAGGTTATTTAGTTGAATTTGCCGAAGCCGATCTTCAAAGCTACCCTCTGCCGCCTGTCAACAGCACGGTAGTTTTTGCAATGCTAATCTACTGAACATCAGCGGGAGATTCAATTCGATGTCAGCAAACCACTTGTGGAAGGCTTTTTTTTGTTGTGCGGTCGTATTTATTTGCCTGGTGATAAGTTCAACGGTTGAGGCGCTGGACAAAGAAGACTGCCTGAAGTGTCATAAATACCGGTTTATCGGTCGAATCGACGAAAACGGCAAGCGACATAATTATAACGTCGATGAACACGTCTATGGCAACAGCTTACACAAAAATGTGGCCTGCAACGACTGCCACACCGCTATTACCAAACTGCCCCATGACCCGGTGGCGGTAGATGTCAATTGCGCCACTGAATGCCACATCAGACCGCCGTTTACCCAGCAGAATTTTTCGCATCAAAAAATAATCAACATCTATAATGAGAGCGTCCACGGCATTAAACCGGATGATCCTCCCGAATTGAAGCAGGCCAAGCCCTACTGCAAGTTCTGCCATCTAAATCCTTTATATACAAGAGCGGAAGAAAGCCGAGTTGACTTTGACGTGACCCTGCAGCGCTGTCTGAACTGCCATCAGAAAAAAGGGGTTACCCAGGCGTACATTCATATCAACCATCGGTTGCGGAAAAAAACTTCCCGCTCCCCGCAGGAGATCGTCAAGTTATGCAGTAAATGCCATGCCGACGTCGCCCTGATGGAAAAAATACATGCGCCCAAGGATAGTCTGGATGCCGTGGCAACCTATAACCGGTCGATCCATGGCGAATCCATTATGCTGGGTTCGCAAATGACGGCGGACTGCATCAGCTGTCACGCGTCAAATGCGCTGCATGACATTTATAAAAAGGAAAATCCTAAGGCCACAATCAACAAAGACAATCTGCAGCAGACCTGCCGCCAATGCCATGCGCAAACCAACAGGTGGTTTGTTCAGGTTGCCGTTCATCCGCGTGGTGAAAAGGAAAAAAATCCGGTGGTATTTTTTGTCGGCATCACGTTTCGTATCATGCTGTATGGGGCCGTATTCGGCCTGATCGGTCTCATGCTGTTTGAAACATACGGCCGCCGCAGCCGCGGCATAAAATTTTTGTTAAGAAACGGAACATCGTGGCGCGGCAAATCGAAAATAAAGACCAAAAGGAAAAAGAACCAGGAGGATTGATGTCAAACATCTCGCAGGATGCTGCCGTCTCTGCCGGAGCTCCGGTCGCTGAAGAAGATTATTTTACATATGTCGAAGGCGTGGGAGATATTCCCAGGGATATTTACAAATTTGTGGAATCCAATCCGATGGGGGATCTGCCCCGCTATTCCGTCCACATCGTGATCCAGCATTTGCTGGTTGTTGCCACCTTCCTCGTCCTGGCGGCGACCGGCCTGCCGATTTATTTCAGCGATCAATTTTGGGCGCACTACGTCATAAACGTTTTCGGCGGCGCCGATACAGCTCGGATTGTTCACAGGGTTGCCGCGTTCACCATGATTTTCGCCTGTGCCTATCATATAGTCACCATCATCGGCGGGACGCTGCGCACGATTATCAACAGAGAGTTCGATTACCGACGGACCATGATCCCAAGGCTCAAAGATCTGCTGGATTTGTACCAGGACATTAAGTACTTCCTGCGGTTATCACCCTACCGGCCCAAAATGGAAAAATTCATGTACAAGCAAAAGATGCATTACTTTGCAATCATTTGGGGCAATACCGTTTTGATAACCGCCGGCACCGCTTTATTGTTTCCCGGGTTAATGGCCCACGTGTTTCCGGAGACGCTGGGGAAAATGGTAACCCATACCATAGCAACCGGCGGATCGTTTCCGGCTCTTTTCCAGGACCTTGCGCGCTTGATGCACGCTGATGAGGCGGTGATGGCGTTGATCGTGGTGGCATTATGGCACTGGTCGAATGTGCATCTGGTGCCGGGCAGATTTCCGCTTCAGTGGGCCTTTCTAACCGGCAAAATAACCCGCGAACATCAGATCGAAGAGCATTTCCTGGAATATGTGAACAATCTCAAAGAAATACCCGAAGAGCGGGAATATATAAAGAATCTTCTGGACCAAATGGATCCGCTGAAAATGAAGCAGGCGACGGTTTCGATATCGGATCTGCCGCGCGTGCATTGAATGCATAATTACTCCACCCTGAAAAAACCGATACACGGTGTGGATTAATTAAAATCGATTCAATTACCACAGGCAGGGAGGGCTTTTAAAATTGCCAAAGGCAACCAAGCAACGGCGCAACCATCCGATAATTTCTTATTTAATCGGATCTATTTTTATCATACTGTCGGTCATCGTATTTATCGGTATTGTACTTCACCTCACCATTTCCAGTCACGGGCCGCAACTATTGAAGCCATTACTGGGAATGTATCTGGCAAAAAATAAATCCGAAATTTTAGAAGAGGCCAAACGCCAGGAGGATTTAGAGCTTCACCAGCATTTTCATCATTTGGTGGCATACCCTCAGCTTCCTGAAAATATGCGGCCGGTTTGCTACATTTGCCATTCTGATCTGCCCCACAGCAAAAACCAGAAAATTCGTTCGCTGTTAAACATGCACACCCAATTTTTTGTGTGTGAAACCTGTCATATCGAGGAGCGCAAGGATGCCGGTACTATTTACAAATGGTACAATCCTTTAAACCCGCATCCGACCGGACCGTTTTTCGGCACCCGCTATGAGCCGGCTACGGGAGATCTGGCACCCGTTGCGGATCGGATTTCCAAAATTGCCCCTTTCTTCAAAAAGGGTGATGCCCTGGAATCCGCCATCCAGATTCAGGATGCACCCCTGGCCCAAGATTATGTGAAAGTGAGAGACAAGCTGACACCCGAGCAAAGAGACAGTGTCAAAAGTAAATTCCATGAACATATCAAACCCAAAGGATTTCAATGCGAAGCCTGTCATACCGGCACGGGCATTCTCAATTTCAAAGAACTCGGATTCGGGGACAAGCGGGTTGAAGTTCTGCAGAATTTGCAAATCAAAAGCATACTCACCAATAACGAAGAGATTAATTTGACCACCCTGTTCAAGCAATGATAGCAAATCGATTTATAATCACATTGCTGTCGGCGGCAGGCGTATTCATTGTTTTATTGTTCGGTTCCCAGACCCAAGCGACGGATAAAGAAAATTGCCTTATGTGCCACCGGCATCGATTCATCGGCCGAATCGATGCCAACGGCAAACGCTGGAATTATAATGTTGATGAAATCCTTTACAACAAAAGTGTCCACAGACTCGTCGAGTGCCGGGAGTGTCATACTTACATTACCAGGATTCCCCATGATCCGGTAACCCAGCTGGTCAATTGTGGGAACCAGTGCCATATCAAACCGCCCTTTGCTCAGAAAAAATTTTCCCATCAAAAAATTATCGGACTATACAACCAAAGCGTCCACGGCATCAAACCCCAGGACCTGGACATATTAAAGCATTCCAAGCCCTACTGCAAATACTGTCATCAGAACCCCCTGTACACCGGCATCCCCGAAAAGCTCGTGCCCTTCGAGCAAACCGTCAGCCGCTGCTATAACTGCCATTCGCCGGTCGACGTCACCCAGGCCTTTCGGCATATCGCGCATCGACTTCGCAAGCGGACCTCCCGCTCACCGCAACAAATCGTGCAATTGTGTTCACAATGCCACGGGGACGCCAACTTAATGAAAAATCTGAAGGTTGCGCCAATGGTATTGAAGGCCGTAAAAACCTATAATCAATCCATTCACGGTGAGTTGGTGCGGTTGGGTTCCAGGCAGGCGGCCGACTGCCTGGCCTGTCATGCCTCCAGTGAGCTGCATGATATATTTAAGGAAGACAACCCTAAGGCCACCATTTATAAAGACAACCTCGCCAAAACCTGCAAGCAGTGCCACAAAAGCACCAATCCCTGGTTTATACGAATCGCGGTTCATCCGGGAATGCACCAGGAAGCAAACCCGGTCGTTGCCGGAACGAGCATGGCATTCAGATTCATCTTGTACGGCGCTGTTTTAGGTATGCTGGGCCTTTTGCTGTTGGAGACGATCGGCCGGCATAAAGACGGCATCAAACTGGTGCTGAAAAACGGCACGACCTGGCGCAGGAAAGCAAATCACAGCCCCGATGAGCAAATAAGCAAAACAGACCGGCCGGCAGGGTCCGCTATATTAAATCAGCCCTTGATATCCTACGCCATCGGATCCATTTTTATCGTGCTGTCACTTGCGGTCCTGGCAGGTATTATTTACCATCTTACCATCTCCTCCCACGGCCCCGGCCTGTTGAAACCTTTTTGGGATGAATATGTGGCGCCACCCAAATCGGAAATTATTGATGAAGCCCGGCGTCAAGAAGAGATGGAAAAACACAGACATTTTCATATTATTGCCCCTGAATACCCGCGATGGCCCGAGAAATTACGTCCTGTTTGTTTTATATGCCATTCCGACTTTCCCCATAGTAAAAATAAACGGACCCGGAGTTTGATGAATCTTCATACCCAATTTTTAGTATGTGAAACCTGCCATATCAAGGAGAAGCCGGGAGCGGTCGTGGTTTACCGGTGGTATGACCCGCTTGAAAAAAATCCAAAAGGTCCTTTTTACGGTACCAGCTATGATCCGCAAACTGAAAGCCTTTCAAGGGGAAAAAATCTGATGGCCAGAATCGCGCCTTTTAGAAAAATGAACAATACCGGCAAGTTTAAGCCGGAGATCCTGCAGCAGGATGCACCGCTGGCCAGAGACTATATGAAAGTAAGGGATAAACTCAGCCCCGAAGAGCGGGGGGTCATCAAGAACAAATTTCATGAAAACGTCAAGCCCAAAGGATTCGATTGTAAAAAGTGTCACTCGGAAAATAGTATTCTTGATTTCAAGAAACTGGGCTTTGCCGACAACCGGGCTTCAAATTTGGAAAAGCTGAGTGTCGTGGGTATGCTGTCCGAATACAAAGAATTTTACATACCGGAGTTTTTTTCCGAACCGGGAACCGAGGGTATCGAAAAGTAAAGAATCCTGGCATAGAGGACCAGGTTTTCGATGATAGAATTAATGGAAACGGCGGAAAAATTGATGAATTTGTGCTTCACCAGCTTTCCGATAATGCCTTGGGCTACCGCAATCCCAGCCGTTGCGCGGCCATGGTCGCTGCACCGATCATGCCGGTATCGTTACCGAACCTGGCCAGCAGCACATGGGCATTGCGGTATAGCATCGGCCAGGTGAAAACCGGAAGATGACGGCGTACCGCTTCCAGTAAAGGGTTCCCGGCTTTCGAAATGCCGCCACCGATGATGCAGGCTTCCAGGTTCAACAGATTGATCATGATCCCGAAAGCCTGAGCGATGTATCGGGCAAGCCTGTCGACAGTTGCAGCAGCTGCCGGCTCCCCCTTCGCTGCCTGATAAAAAATATCCCGGGGCGAAATTCCCATCGACGGCCGTTTGTTTTCAGAGCCATAAATTTCGACGATTCCGGATGCGCTGGCCAGCCGCTCGAATGTGCCGGGAATGCCGCTGTAATTAACCGGTCCAGCCGGATCCAGACAAATGGCGCCGATTTCCGGCGGAAGACCATCACGGCCGGTGACCACCCGGCGGTCGACTACCACCCCACCGCCGATTCCGGTGCCGAGCGTAATCAGCACAAAATTGTCGAATCGGCGTCCGGCCCCAAACAGAAGCTCCCCGCTCGCCGCACAGGTGCCGTCATTGTCGATAAAGGCCGGCAGCCGGAGGCGGTCGCCAAGTGCGGCGGGAAGCGATCGGCCTTTTAACACCGGCAAATTATGCGTGCCGTCAATCAAAACACCACTGTCGGGCCGCGCGTAACCGGGCGTTGAGATACCCACCGCCGTCAGCTCGACCTGCGCAGAAGTTTGCAGGATCTGAACGGAGTCACAGACGCTGTCCAGGAGGTCTTCAAAAGGTTTCTTCGGATTGAAGGCCATTTCTGTTTTGGACATTACGGTTCCGCCTGCGCTAATCAAGCCGATTTTTACCGCCGTGCCTCCGAAATCCAGACCTGCAATGATCATCAGTCAACCCCGCTGGTCTTGATCTGCAATTTTTTTGAAAGATTCGGGTATCTCATTTTTTCCGGCACTCTTCCCTTTTGTTTTGCCAGGTGCCACGCCAGCAGTTGAAAAGGCACAATCGCAGGGATAAGATCCAATTCCGCCAAAGGATCGGTTCGCGGCCATGGCAATTGCAGATCGTGAATGGATAAAGGCTTGCCGGCGAGATTCAGAATCCGCACTGCAACACCCAGGTCTGACAGCACGTTGGCGCCGGTCAAAGCCAGGTCATACTGCCGTGAGGACGCGGCAACAAACAATGCCAGGCTTACGGGGCTGAGCCCGTGAAAACGTCCGTGAAATGATTCCTCGGTATCAAAGGCCGCCGCGGCCACACCGCTCATCTCCGAAATTTTCAAAGACCCTTCCAGCGCAGTGCCCAAGTGCCGCTCCTGCCCCAGCACCATGATGAAATCGGTCCGGGCGCAGGCTTCCGCCAGATCGCAGATCACGGGATCGCACTGCTCAATCAAATGCGCGAGTTCGCTCGGAAACTGCGGGGCCTGCAATTTGCGCCCGGCCATTGCCAGCACCAAAAGCAACAGGCACAAGACGCTGGCCGTATATCCCTTTGTTTTGGGGCCGACGTCTTCGGGGCCCACCGGCAGCAACAGTATATTATCGGATACCGCTGTAATTGGGCTGTCTTTTTCAGCGGTGAGGGTCAGAGTCCGCATGCCACACCTTCGGGCATGTTCAAGCGCCGCGATGGTCGTCTTGCTGGCACCGGACTGCGAGAGAATGACCGCCAGGCAATTCCCGTCGGGCTTTTCGACCGTCCCGCTCATAAAGGCAAGCGGCCCGTTGATCCGAATCCGTGCTGCCAGCAGCATTTGTATAAGGGGTTTCGCCGCGGTCAGCGCATTCAGCGAAGTACCCGACCCAACCAGATAGATGGTGTCGGCGGGTGCGATCTCAGGCAGGACCTCCGGTATCGTCTGCAAAACGGTGTCGACAACCTGCGGTTGCTCATAAATAAAGGTCTTGATGTTCATCCCGCTTATCCTTTGATGCCGCCTTCACCCCGTCCCTGCCTGAAATACCTCTGCATAACGGCGAAGGGAACAATGATCGGCAGGCTCAGCAAAATTGCCGCCGCCATCAGGCGTCCGTAATCAATCTGGTGCTGACCCAGGAAGAAAAACAGAATCACCGGGGCGGTCTGGGCCGCCGGCGTCGTGGTGTACAACAGCGCAAAAATATATTCCTGCCAGGCAAGTACGAATGCGAAAAGTCCTGCGGTAATAATACCCGGAATTGACATCCGCAACACGACTTCAAATATTGTCCGGATGTCACCGCAGCCGTCCACTTTGGCGGCCTCCTCGAGTTCACGCGGGATATTGCGGAAGGTGGTGGAAATCATCCAGGTACAGATCGGCAGGGTTACCGACAGATAGGCAAAGACCAGGCCCGATATCGTATTCAAGAGCTTTAATTTTGACAGGATAATGTAGAAAGGAACGAAAAAAATCATCGGGGGGAAAAACTGGGAACTCAAAATACCGACCAGGATGCCTTTTCCCCCAGGGGCCCGCAAGCGTGTCAAGCCATAGGCCGCCGGGATCGAAAGCAACAGACTGATAAATGTCACCAGGCCGGAAACCAGCAGGCTGTTTTCCAATGACGCCAGAAACCTGGGATCTTCCAAAACGCCCGCATACTGTTTCAGCGTCCAGTTGTGGGTGAACCACTTCAGCGGATACGTGAAAAACTCTTCGATGGGCTTAAAGCTGGTCAGGCCCATCCATAGATAAGGAAAAATAACGACCATCGCCGCACAGACAAGAAAAAAATAGGTCAGGCCCAATGTCAGGTTTTTTCTCTGGTGATGAGATGCAATCAGGCGCGCCATCTCAATCTCTCTCCACAACGCGCAGATACAGGACGATGACCAGAAGTATCTGGGCAAATAAAATAAGCGACGCGGCTGCCGCGGCACCGAAATCAAATGCATCGAATGCCTGTTTGAATATAAACAGTCCTAATATCTCGGTCGCCCGCAGCGGTCCGCCCCGGTCATGATAATGGGCAGGGTAAAGGAGTTGTAGGCCCAGATTGTCGACAGGAGCACCGCGGTCGACATGGCCGGCAATATGGTCGGAAAAACCACCATCTTGAAAATTTGCCGGCGGTTGGCGCCATCGACCCTGGCGGCCGCGACCAACTCGGTTGAGACATCCTGCAGGCCGGCAAACAGGGTAATCATCACGAGCGGAAAAAACTTCCACGTGTTGGCAAGAATCAAAGACATCTGGGCGAGTTTGGGAGACGCCGACCAGGCAATGGGGTTCTCGATCAATCCCAGCCGCAGCAGGATGTCATTGAGCACACCCAGCTGGGGATGATAGATCCATAAAAACAGGATCGCCACAACCACGAAGGAAGAAATCCAGGGAATCAGCAAAATTCCGGTAAACAAACCCCGGAAATGAATGATCGAATTGAGCGCCAGCGCAATTGCGAGTCCAATCACCAGCTGAAGGGAGACATTGCCGATGACCCAGAACAGCGTCACTTTAAGGGAGTTCCAGAAATAGGCCGATCCCAAAAGCTTGGCAAAATTTTGCAGCCCTACGAACTCCCAGGAGTTGCGCATAAAGTTATGTTTGAAAAAGGCGATCCCCAGGTTGTGGACCACCGGAAAAAGCACGGCCAGGGCCAGGACCACCAACAGGGGGGCGGCAAATAGATAACCCTTGATATACTTGGTACGACCCTTTAACATAAGTTACATACTGCCGCGACCATAGCCGAAGCCTTAGAAGTGATTGAAAAATAGATTGTCGAAAGGCTCGATAACTCCGAAACTCGAAGCACGAATTCTGAAACAAATAAGAATTCTTAATGACCGAATTTTCAAAACTGAAATAAGGGATGGGATTCTTGATGTTTTGAGATTTTGAATTTTTGCCATTTGAGATTGTTTCGGATTTCGATATTCGGATTTCGAATTTGGTGTTGACCTTTAAAAAAACAACGGTTCACCAGTCTCTCACCCTCGAAGGTAGATACCGTCTTTCATCAATCAAGGCGTTCCCATTTTCCCGACCGACTCGACGCGTAAGCTTTGTCAATGATGCGGTTGACCTCGAGGCCATCTTCAAAGGTCAGCATGGGAGTCGACTGATTGCGGATACAGTCCACAAAATGTTCGATTTCACCGAAATATCCATAACGCCGATATTCCTCCACGGTCGGAAACAGCCATCCCTGATCGTGTTCGGCCTTCTCGGTAAAGTATTTATCGGTTTTTTGTTTTGAAAAAACCTTGATGGGTTGCGACAGACCGGAGCGATCGTAAGCGATCATGCCTTCGTCACCCCAAACCTCAAAATCGACCGCCATTCCGCCGCGCTGGGTCCAGCTGGCCTCAACCTGCCCCACCAGCCGGTCGCCGTATCGAATCAATGCCAGCGCGTTGTCGTCGCAGTCCGTGTCATGGTAAAGCGTGGGGGTGTGGGCAAAAACTGCTTCGGCTTTCTGTCGGCTGATATAGTTAAATGCGCCGATCAAGTGACACCCCATGTCCAGCAGAGCTCCCCCACCGGAATACTTGTGCTGATAAAACCAGGCAGAATGGGGACCGAAGTGCCCTTCCCGCCCCCGCATCCAAAGCGGGGTGCCGATGATCCCCCGATCAATGACCGACAAGATTTCCTGCATGTCGATTGTGAACAACAGGTTTTCACCATAACAGTGCGTGATATTGGCGGATTCGGCCGCAGCAAGCATGGCCCGGGCTTCATCGGCCGTGCGACCGAGGGGTTTCTCACAGATGATATGTTTGCCAGCCTCGGCCGCCTGAATCGCCGATTCCAGGTGCAGATGATTGGGCAGACACAGGTCCACGGCTTCGAACTCTGCACCGCCCAGCAGCTCTTCGAAAGAGGTGGCAGCAAATCCGATGCGGTTGGCAGCGGCGAATTTCCGGGTTTTTTCCGAATCCCGCCCCAAAACCGCGACAACATCCGCCCCTTTTAACTGCGCATACACCTGGGTGCGAAATTCAGCGATAAATCCGGTACCTAACATTGCAATTTGAATGTTACGACTCATTTGAAAACTCCGATGATTCAAACAGTCCCGGCTTTCGACCCCCTGCCTACTGCAGGCTGTCCGGGGTCGGTGGTCAGGTATTGAAAAATCGTGGTCGGAAATTTGGTTTGCAATAAATTAGACCTGTCAACGGACCACAGTCGACGGACAACTTTATTCCAACATTCCATTTTATTCCATTGGTTATTATGGAACAACCTCCACCCATCTGGAGTGCAATCAAAGCCTGGCCCCCTATACCATGGTTCTTTACTTTAATAGCTTATTGATCTGCACGGCAGCGTCGTCGGCCGCTTCCTGGCCGCTTTTTTGCCGGGAAAGCACCTCTTGCACCGCAACCCCGACGATGTCCGCAATCTCACTGAATTTGTCGGTAATCGGCAGCGGTGCGCCGTATGGAGCGGCTGCCACCCAGGGCTTCCAACCCTCGGTCTGGAAACGCGGCATGGCGGCCGCCGACTTGCGCCCTGGTATCGTGACCACGCTGCGGGCCATGTTTTCGGGTTTCAAACAGAATTCAGCAAATTTTTGAGCCTCATCTTTGACTTTGCTGGGAGAAAAAATGACGTAGTACCAGGAGCTCATGACAAAACGCGGTTCTTTGCCCTCCACCTGCGGAATCTGCCCGACCGACCAGTGCAAATTGGGGTTCATCTGGCTCAGGGTTCCCCGCGCCCAGGGACCGTCCATCATCATAGCCACCTGGTTGGTCAATAGCAGCTGCCGCACATCTTTATTGCTGTTTCCCATGGCGGAAGGCTGCGCCACTTTCCATTTGTTTAAAAGATCGCCATAAAACTGCAGGGCGGCAACACCGCCGGCTTGATTAATGGCGGCCTGCCAGCCATCGGACGTCAAAAAATCACCGTGGAATGCATACAGAATGTTGAGAAAACGGCCGATCAGGGTGGCGTCGTTGGCGCCAACCATACCAAAGCCGTACTGGCCGGGCTTGGTCAGTTTCTGGGTAGATTCCACGAGCTCTTTCATGGTCTTGGGAAACTCAGCAATGCCCGCCTGCTTGAACATGTCGACATTGTAGAAAAACATCCAGGGATCGACCCGGTCCGGAATGCCGTAAATTTTGTTGTCAACCGTTGCCGCTATCCAGGGTTTCGCATAAAAGTCATTCTTGTCGAGGCTGGCGGCGAAATCCGTCAGATCCGCGAGAAATCCGGCCGCCTGCATTTCCTGCAGCCACCGTCCGCCGACATAGCCTATATCCGGTGCATCGCCGGACCGCAGGGATACGATCAGCTTTTGCTTCATCACGGGAAACGGGATGCTGATGAGTTCAATTTTTACACTGGGATTCTGCTTTTCGTATTCGGCGAATATGCTGGTTACCTCTTTTTCCTGTTCCTTGCTGTCCCAGCCGGGATAGGCGATTTTGATGGTCGTCGCGCCGAAAGCCGCCGGTGCCGCAATCAAAGATACAAGTACGAAAACAAAGATCATTGCTTTGAATTTACCCCACATGGTACCACCTCCTTGTTTTGTCAAAGGGTTAAGATTATACAGCCGACCGCATCGTTGCGGCTTTTCAGATCACCTCCGGCTAAGGGTTGCGTGCAACCACCGGCACATAATTTTCCAGTTCAGCCTGGGGGAATTTGACAACTTTTCCCTTTTCCGCTGAATAGTAAAGCGCCATCAGAAGTTCCACCACGGCCAAACCATCATCTAACGTCTCCATGGGGGTCTGCCCTTTGCGGAATGCATTCACCATGTGCCGATTTTCGTTGGTATAACCGTAAATGCCCGGTTCATCTTCCAGCACCGGCATCAGACCCTGTTCGGCGTTTTGCTTTTCAACCAGGTCTTCCCCCTGTTCGCCCTTTACCTCGCGCGAAATAAAAATCTTAAGCCCGGTGTTCAGAGAACTAAACTCCATCGAGTATTCGGGGCCCAGAAGCTCGAGCTGAATGCGCAGTCCGGCGCCCACATATGCCCAGGATGTGGTTGTTTCAATCATCACCTGCTGGCCTTCGGGATCTTCCAGAACCAGTGTTCCGCGGGCAAAGTCCTCGGCCGGGCGCTTGCTGTAATCGACTTGCGGGCCCATCATAGCTTTGAGCTTTTCAA
This sequence comes from uncultured delta proteobacterium, assembly GCA_963769935.1. Lineage (GTDB taxonomy): Bacteria > Desulfobacterota > Desulfobacteria > Desulfobacterales > JAFDCJ01 > JAFDCJ01. Next base: position 357,966 of record CAVYNY010000010.1, read on the forward strand.
CATAATGCGGACGGGTCCATTTTAAATTTCCGGTCGTGGCGTTCACATTGATCACCTTCAACGACGTGCGGGGTTGCCCGGGCTCGGTCAGCAAAAAACGCGCCACTTCAATGCTGTGACACATCATGTCGGAGAGCACACCGCCGCCCTGACGGCTGCCCATCCAAAACCACGGCTCGTGCGGACCGCTGTGTTCTTCCGCGGCCCGGGCCAGATAGGGGCGGCCGCTGTTCGGCACGGCCCGGCGCCAGATGATCTCCTTGCCGCGCTGAACGGCCGTTGAAAACAGCTGATTTTCCAGATAGCCGTGATTAAGATTGGCGTCTTTTACCAACCGCAGGATTTCGCGCGCCTCCGCAATGGTTCGGGCCATTGGCTTTTCACAGGCCACCCCTAAAAGTGATGCCTTACCCCCGGTCACCAATTCGTGGATCCGGCGAAAGTGTTCAAGCCGCATATTGTTTGGCCCCGCCACCCAGATCGCATCGATTTCCGGGGACATCACCATGTCATCCAGCGAAGCGAACGCCGTACACGGTCCGAGTTCGTTCTTGTCCGCCAGATCCGCGAAGGACTGTCGGTGCGACGCCGTCGGGCTGTATACGCCGGCTATCCGAGCATGCCGGACGCCATGCATGGACTGCAAGTGGAATTTGGCAATAAAGCCGCTTCCAATAAAACCAACTCGAAGTGTATCAACCGGAAGGGATTTTGTTGTCATGTTTTACCACCTTGTCTGTTTTTGGATCAATGAAATGCATCCGGTTCATGTCCATCATGAGCTGGATGGTTTCGCCGACATAACTGACGGCATGGGGGTTTACCCGAGAACAGATCTGTTTTCCGGCGAACTCGTAATGAATCATGGTATCCATTCCCAGAGGCTCTATCACGTCGACTCTCACCGCAAGGTCGGCCATGCCGGAGGCTTCGCTGTGAGGGCGATATTCGACGCAGTGTTCGGGGCGAATTCCCAAGATCATTTCCCGTCCGACATAGGGGCGATAGGATTGCGTTCTTGCGGCCGGAACGGGCAGGGTCAGCCCGTCGCCGACCTGCACCGTCAGGCGATGGTTCGCATCGATCAGGCGGCAGGCAATAAAATTCATGGAAGGTGAACCGATAAAACCGGCGACAAACCTGCTTTGCGGCCGCTCGTACATGTCCTGCGGTGAGCCGATTTGTTCGATTTTGCCGGCATTCATCACCACGATGCGTTTGGCCAGGGTCATGGCTTCCACCTGATCATGCGTCACATAGATGATCGTCGTACCGACTTTCTGATGGATCCTTTTGATCTCGGTTCGCATTTGAACACGCAGTTTGGCGTCCAGATTACTGAGCGGTTCGTCAAACAAAAAAACCTTGGGGTCACGCACAATTGCCCGGCCGATGGCAACCCGCTGCCGCTGCCCGCCGGACAAATGTTTGGGACGCCGGTCGAACAGCTCGCGAACACCCAAAATGTCGGCGGCCGCTTCGACCCGGCGCCGAATCTCGTCCTTCGGATATCTCCGGACGCGCAGCCCAAAGGCCATATTTTCGTAAACAGTGGCATAGGGATAAAGGGCGTAATTCTGAAAGACCATGGCAATGTCGCGATCCTTCGGCGCCATATCGTTGACCCGCCGGCTGCCGATATAGATCTCTCCGCTGTCAGCGTCTTCCAGCCCGGCGATCATTCGCAGGGTTGTACTTTTGCCGCAGCCGGATGGCCCCACCAGGACCAAAAACTCCTGATGCACGACATCCAGATCAATATCGCTGACGGCCACTGACTTGCCGAAGTTTTTGCGGACTTTTTTAAGCACGACATCGGCCATTGCACGCACCGGTCCCTTCTGAGTTCATTCAGAGAGTTCACGAAGTAGAAGTAGAATTGCAACGCCTGTAGGTTTGTGACCAGGGATACTACTTAAAGCACATGGGTGTGTCAAGTTTCAAATCCGGCTGCAGCATTAATACGGATCGGGCTTTGATTATGATCACGGATGCAAATTAACCCGGGCCGCCTCCCACCCCAATATGGCCTTCTTGCGCGCCGGTCCGCCGCCGTAGTTGCCGAACTCGGCTGTTTTGCGAATCACCCGGTGACAGGGAATGATATACGATATCGGATTATGGCCGACGGCCGTTCCAACCGCCCGGGTGGCTTTGGGAAGCCCGACTTGTATCGCGACATCTTCATAGGTGACTACAGTGCCGAATGGGATTCTGGTCAGCGCCTCCCAGACCTTAATCTGAAAGTTGGTGCCTTTAAGAATCAGATGCAGCGGTTCTTTTTTTTTCGCCGCGGCGGGATTGAATATCTGTGAGATAAGGGGAGCGGTCACCGCCGGATTTTCGCTCAGCGTGGCATTTTGCCAGTGCTGCTTGAATTCAGCTAAAACGTCTCTTGCATCTCCATTCTTGATGAAGTAAAAACCGCAAACGCCGCGCTCTGTATTGGCCAGCAGACACTCGCCAAAAGGACTGGGATGGAATCCGTAGGCGATATTAACGCCAGCGCCTTTGTTTTTGTACTCTCCGGGCGTCACTGCTTCGCAGGTAACGAACAGATCATGCAATCGGCTGGGGCTTGTCAGACCGGCCCCATAGGTTACATCCAGAAGATTGGTGGAGTTCTCCAATAACTTTTTGGCATATTCCTTGGTTAAAAATTGCAGAAATCGCTTCGGGCTGATGCCGACCCACCGGCTGAAAATACGTTGAAAATGGTACTCGCTCAGACCGATATGAGCGGCGACCTCTTTTAGACCCGGTTGTGAGGGAAAGTTCGCTTCAAGAAATTTGATGGCCTTTTCAATGCGCGTGTAATCCTCGTTTGCCTGCAACAAAGCGTCCGATTTCATCGCATTTTACCTTTCTTTGAGTTTATTTTGAATATAGGCTATTTTATTTACCGGCGCCACCCGATTCTTGCTGTTTTTAGTGCTAAATATTATGGTAACTTCATGCTGTCCAAAAAAAATAAACCGAGCGGCAGTTCCCGCATCGATCTCACCGAAGGTCCGATACTAAAAACCCTGATTAAACTTGCCGTCCCGGTTACCATCGGCATGGTGATGTTTACCGTTTATCTGATTGTGGATCTGTTCTTTGTGGGACGCCTGGGACCGGAGGCCGTGGCGGCGCTTTCAATCTCAAGCAATGCCTTTTTCATCCATCTGGGATTCTCCACGGTTCTGGGCACGGGCGGTATGGTGTTAATTGCCCAGGCTTTCGGAAGAAGGGATTATGATCAGGCGGCGAACGTTTTCAGGCAAAGCATCCTTTTGGCCCTGATTATCGGCGTTATGGAGGCTGCCGCCGGACTGCTGATTGCACCGGCCTATATTAAATTTTTTGGCGGCACCGGCAAATCGCTGCTGTGGGGCATCCAATACTTTCAAATTTTTGCCATTTCATTTTTTTTCATGATTATCCTGTATACGGTCGGCAACTGTTTCCGGGGCATGGGGAACACCAAAACGCCCATGATCATCATGTTGCAGGCCAATGTGCTGAACATTTTGCTGGATCCCCTTCTCATTTTCGGCCGGCTGGGCCTGCCGGCCATGGGCGTGCGCGGAGCCGCCCTGGCTTCTTTGATTTCTCAAATATATGCCCTGGGAGTCTACACTTATCTTATTTTTATCAAAGGCTCTCACATTGATATAAAGGGAAAATGGCAGCTGAGAGCCGGCATCATTCGAAAGAGCCTCTCTATTGGAATACCGTCGGGTATGAATCATTTTATGCTGGCGGCCAATTTGCTCATCACCTATCGGGTCATCGGCAAATACGGCACGGCGGCAATCGCTTCGATCGGAATAGGGTTTCGCATACTGCAGGCCATTTACATACCGGTCATCGCGCTGGCATCGGCCATGGCCGCGATTGTCGGCCAGAATTACGGTGCCGGCAACTCTGAGCGAATCACCGACGCCTTCAAACGGGCCTGGATAATTTCCATGGCGTTTATGATTTTATGTACATTTATTTGTCGACTGTTTCCCGAAGCCATAATCGGCACATTCAGCAGCGATTCCGAAGTTATCCGCTTCGGTATAATTTATTTAATGATATTTTCGCTGGGAAATGTCATGGTGGGTACAATCATGGTTGCCGGAGCGGCCTTTCAGGGTTTAGGCAAAACGTATCCCAGCCTGGCGGGCGCTGTGCTGGACAACGCCCTGTTCGCCGGCCTGGTGTTTACCTTGCCTGCCTATTTCAACTGGGGAATTCAATCGATCTGGTGGATTAAAGTTACAACCGCTGCCATTGAGTCGCTGGTGGTGGCGGTATGGCTGAAGGGACAGTTGCAGCGGATTCGTCCGCGCATGTCACTGAAAAAGAACGGCGCAGGGCTTAAGGCGCAAGGCGCAGGGCAAAAAATATAATAGTCCTTTCTTTCCTCAAACCTCAAGCGCAGCACTCCTTGAGTGAAACGCTCCTCAAGCGCAGCGCTCATCGACCGGTAAGCGTGGAAAGATAGACCTACGAGAAGCGCAAAAATTTATTATTATTTAAAAAATGGCTGAAATACTGGCCGGGAGATCTTCTTATGCATCTTAAAAAAGTAATCTTAAACCCTGAAAAATACCCGACCCGGCAACACTATCCATTTAATCTGGACCTGTTCCAAAAAGATCAGAGCATCACCTTCAACTCGCCGGTGACATTTTTTATCGGGGAGAACGGCTCCGGAAAATCAACCCTGCTGGAGGCCATTACCCGCAAATGCGGCATTTACATCTGGCAGGGTATGCTGCGGCCGCGCTTCAACGCCAGCCCCTACGAGAAAGATCTCTACAAAACCATCGGTATCGAATGGACCGACGGCCAAAAAGTACCGGGGTCATTTTTCGGCTCTCAAATTTTCAGCAATTTTGCCAGAATTTTAGACGAATGGCTGACCATGGATCCCGGACTGCTCGAATATTTTGGCGGTAAATCCTTAATGGCCCAATCCCACGGACAATCTTTGATGGCCTTTTTCAAATCGAGATTTAAATTAAAAGGCCTGTATTTGCTGGATGAACCGGAAACCGCGCTTTCACCGAGGAGCCAGCTGACGCTGCTGAACCTGCTGAAGGAGGGCTGCCGGTCAGGCAATGCCCAATTTATCATTGCGACCCACTCGCCGATCCTGCTGGCATGCCCGGAAGCCCACATCCTGACGTTTGATGAAATCCCCGTAAGACAAATAGCCTACGAAAACACCGATCACTATCGAATTTATAAGGACTTTATGGCCGACCCCAAGAGCTTCGTCGTGTCGTGAGCTGGTTGTTGTCGGTATAAACGACAGGCACGGTGATTGAACTCCTCCAGGTTCGATTTGGAATTTATCCTGCGGATTATCGGGAGCAACGGATGCAAGTTCTAAAAAGACTGTTTCTGCTTTTGACGCCTTATTTGAAAACCATCATCATCAGCGCGCTTTTGCTCATTGGGCGTGCTGGCCTGGAACTGGTGCCGCCGCTTTTCCAGAGAGAAATTATCGATGAGATCATTACGGCCCGCAATCTGACTTATCTTGGAGTCGTAATCGCGGCTTTAATCGGCACCTACGCGCTGAATCAGCTGGTTCAAATCGGCGACAATTACGTCCGCCATGCGCTGGGCGAAAAATTTATCTTCGATCTGCGGGTTCGCCTGTATGCCTACCTTCAAAAGATGTCCCTGTCTTTTTTTGAACGCACATCGACCGGCGAGCTGATGTCCCGCGTCACCAATGACCTCAGCGCTCTGGAAAACTTTGTCACCCACGGCTCGGCTTTGACGGCGGTCGACTTTTTGCGCCTGGTGGGCGGCTCCCTGATTCTCTTTGTGCTGGATTGGCGGCTGGCCGCCCTGGTTATGATCCCGGTGCCGATTCTGGCACTGGCATTTCGCCATTATAACACCAAAATACGGCCGGTTTATCGACGGGTGCGCGCGCGCCTGGGAGACATCAATGCCAAACTGCAGGACAACCTGTCGGGTATTCGGGTCATTCAGGCCTTTGCCCGTGAAGACGTAGAGTATGAGCGCTTTTCCAAAGAAAGTGAACGCTACTATCGGGCGCGGGTAAAAGGCATCCGGTATTGGTCCATATTTTTCCCCGCCATCCGGTTTTTTGCTGCAATGGGAACCGTCGTTGTACTGGGGGCTGGATCGGTGATGGTGGTAAAGGGTCAACTCACGCTGGGTACGCTGGTGGCTTTTATTGCGTATATCACTTCAATTTATGATCCCATCAATCGTCTGACGGAAGTGGACAATATTTTTCAGGAAGCCATCGCCGCCGGTGAACGCATCTTCGAGCTGCTGGATGAAACCATGGAGGTCAAGGACGCATCGGATGCGATCGAATTGCCCGTTATCCAGGGTGAGCTGATTTTCGACCAGGTACATTTTCGATACGGCAGCGGCAACCAGGTCCTGCATGCGATCAGCTTTAAAATGGCGCCGGGAGAAGTGGTGGCACTTGTGGGACCCAGCGGGGCCGGCAAAACCAGTATTGCCAATTTAATCTGCCGATTTTATGATCCCGTCAAAGGTCGTGTCACTATCGACGGTTACGATCTTCGCAATATTAAGTTGAGTTCATTACGACGCCAGGTGGCGGTGGTGCTGCAGGACTCGTTCCTGTTTAACAATACCGTGGCCGAAAACCTGTATTACGGCAAACCGGATGCCACCGCAGATGAGTTGATGGCAGCCGCCCGGGCCGCCAATGCCCATGACTTCATCATGCAACTGCCGGAGGGGTATGAAACCGAAATCGGGGAGCGGGGCGTCAAATTAAGCGGCGGGCAAAAACAGCGCCTGGCCCTGGCCCGGGCGATTCTGGCCGATCCGCGCATCCTGATTTTAGACGAGGCCACCTCCTCCGTGGATGCCGAAGCCGAGTTCCTGATACAGCAGGCCCTGGAAAGAGTGCTCAAGGACCGTACCGCTCTGGTCATCGCGCACCGCCTGAGCACGATTCGCAATGCGGATAAAATCATTGTCCTCGATCGCGGCCGGATCGCCGAAATCGGCAGTCACGAGGCATTGATGCAGCGCGGCGGACTCTACAGCCAGCTGTATCACCGGCAGATGGAGATGGCGACGGTTTAATTAATCCCGTCAACTATTCGACCAATCAACTCTGCATCGCCACCGGATTTTTAAAACTGCAGGGTACGAGCGCCGCACACTTGCCGCAAACATGGGTGCTTTCCGGCAGATCGTAAAAGTAATCCAGCGTTTTCCGATTCTCCATCAGGCGATTCCAGCAGCTTCGCCGGTCAAAACCGTTTTCACTGAGGGCGTCCACCGGACAGGCCTGTATGCACTTACCGCATTTCTTGCCGGCTTTGAGCAGACAGGCTTCATCGGTTTGGATCAGCGGATGATCTCCCAGCTCAATTTCACTCACGAAACTTCCCAGCCTACCCGTGCAACCAACGGGGGTAATCAACAGATGATTCACCCCAAACCGGCCCAGGTTCACCAGATGAGCTAAATGTTTATGGGACCAGCGCGCCATCAGCTTAACCTCATCAAAGTTGTGGGTGGCCGGAGTCAGCCCGGATTTGTAGCCTCGCTCTGCCAGAAAATCACTCAGGGCCTGGCTCAGTCGCCCGATCAGATCATTGGTCTGAACATAAGCGACGCCCCATTCGCGGCAGGGGCGGCCGCCTTTTTTGTTGGCTTTGACCAGCTCTTTTTTAAACGGCAGATAAAATACAATGACCGAGTTCGCCGTCGGCAGAAGATCCCGCGGCAGCAGATGATCACCCGCCGCAATCCGAGGCAATTGATCAAATCTTGCATCAACCGGCGCCGCCGCTAACAACGGCGTCTGCCACCAACCGTCCGTACCCAAACGCTCGGATTCTTCCTGGACATATTTTTCGGCAAATTTTCTAAGATCGCCAACGGTAATCGTACTTTGCATAATTGAGTATTTCTCCCTTGTAGAATGATACTGACCAAGATGCTTATCTCATGAATGATTATATTTTTCAATTGTTGGAAATAAGAACCCCATATTCCATTATTTCACTTTTCCAGCATGGCGGTTTTATTTTGGTGCGAAAATCAAAGAAGATTCCATTTGTTGACTTTGGTCGATACGCTTCTTAAATTAAACTATTAATTGCAGCGATTTATCAAAGCATACCTGGCTGTGATCGAAGCTATCGAGGGCGGGCACGGTTTACAAATCAATCGCAATGCTCGCACATTCTGACTTTTATATGATTAGCCAAATTGCATTTAGGCCGAAATTTGCAATTCATTTCCTAAATCTTGCAGCGCCTCAGATCTGAAAAATTATTTCACGCGAATACCCACACCGGAAGCCAAGCCCCTATAAGGATGATTTCCCATCTGCTCTTCTTGCTACATTTTTGAGGCCTAAAGGAAACTCCTATGGAACCAATTATCACTGGAAGCGTTAAACGGAAACTTACTGCTATCCTCAGTGCGGATGCTGTTGGCTACAGCCGTCTGATGAATGATGACGAAGAGGCGACACTCAAAACCCTGAATACCCACCGAGCTTTGATGACCAAACATATCGAGCAGCATAGAGGACGGGTTGTGGATACGACGGGTGACAATCTGTTGGCTGAGTTTACCAGTGCCGTGGATGCCGTGACCGGTGCCGTGGAGATTCAGCGGGAGCTTGCCGCGCATAATGCCGAATTGTCCGCCGAACGCAGAATGTTGTTTCGCATCGGAATTAATGTCGGCGATGTGATTGAGGAGAAGGATCGAATTTACGGTGATGGCGTCAACATTGCAGCTCGAGTAGAAGGGCTTGCAAAAGAAGGCGGCATCTGCATTTCGGGAAGGGTCTATGACCAAGTCGAAAACAAATTGGATTTGGCGTATGAATTTTTGGGGGACCAAAAGGTCAAAAACATAACGAGACCGGTAAAAGTTTATCGGGTGCAGTTGGAAACCGAAACTGCCGTTTCGGATATGAGCGAAAGAATCGAGCTGCCCGACAAGCCCTCCGTCGCAGTTTTGCCCTTCAATAATATGAGCGGAGATCCGGAACAGAATTATTTCGCCGATGGCATCAGTGAAGACATCACCACCGAACTTTCGCGCTTTCATTCCATTTTTGTGATTTCGCGCAACTCAGCCTTCACCTATCGGGGTGAGGCGGTTGATGTACGACAGGCCGGACAAGAACTGGGAGTCGAGTATATTGTCGAGGGCAGCGTTCGCAAGGCCGGCAGGAAGATTCGCATAACGGCTCAACTCATTGCCGTCGCCACAGGCCATCATGTTTGGGCGGACCGTTACGACCGGGAAATGGAGGATCTATTTGCCGTCCAGGACGAAATAACGGAAACCATTGTCTCCACCCTCGTGGGACGAATCGAAGCCGCCGACATTGACCGGGCCAAGCGCAAAACTACCGAAAATATGGTTGCGTATGACTATCTTCTGCGGGGTCTGGATTTTCACAAAAGCGGCCGAATTTCAATGGATGATTCGACTAAGGCGGTCGAGATGTTCACGAAGGCCGTTGAACTCGATCCCGGTTTTGCCCGCGCCCACGCCTGGCTGGCATGCGCCACTGCCAATCTTTGGCCGAAGAATCCCAGCCGGGAGCAATATGATGTGCTGTTGGATAACGCCATGACAGAAGTACAAAAAGCGCTTTCGCTCGATGAGAATGAATGTGAAGCCCATCGGATTATGGGTGCCATTTATCTGCAAAGAAGGCAATTCGACCGGGCGGAATATCACTACTCGAAGGCGGTTGCGCTCAACCCCAACTACGCCTATATTGCGGCCAAGGTTGCCGATTTCCTCAGCTACACCGGCCGGCCACAGGAGGCGGAGGCATCGGTGAAACGGGCGATGCGCCTCAATCCCCACCATCCGGACTGGTATTGGCAGGAGTTGGGCCTGGCGTATTATGTCGGTGGTCAATATGAGGAGGCCATACGCACTTTCAACCGTATCACCAACCTGGTGGAATTTGATTATACTTATCTGGCGGCTTGCTGTGCCGAGCTGGGCGAAATCGAAAAAGCGAAATCTTATATAGAGGCCCTGCTCCGATTGATGCCCGGCGCATCCGTCAAATATTTTGAAGAAACACAGCCATTTAAAAACAATTCTGATCTGAAGCGCCTGCTCGATGCGCTGCGCAAGGCGGGACTGCCGGATTAAGAGAGAATGATATTTGGCAGATTACGAATTGATCTTGCATCGCCTCTGTCTCACTTCTTAAGCATATCAAGTAAATGGTAGGTAGAGATAAAAAGTTTGCCTCGTAACCCGCTGCCAGCTCAGGTTTCAGTTGAAATGTCGCACCCGAATCTCATGGCTCGCCTCTTAGTCACTAAGGGATAGCCGTATGAAATGCCCTCAATGCAGCCTCGATAATAAACTCAACAAGAAATTCTGTACGAATTGTGGGTCAAAACTAATCTTAAAATGTCCGAATTGTGATACGGAGATTGAGGCCGGAGATATTTTTTGCGGCGAGTGCGGCCATGACTTGCGGATGTCGAATGAAGCCTTGTCTATCGACCGCAGTCAACCTCACTCTTATACGCCAAAATTTCTGGCAGATAAGATTCTCACCTCCCGCAATTCTCTGCAGGGCGAACGCAAGCAGATCACCGTCCTGCTCGCCGACATCAAGGACTCTACCGAGTTGATCAAAGACCTCGATCCGGAGGCTGCACAGCAGATTCTGGACCCCGCGATCCAAATCATGATGAACAGTGTCCACCGTTTCGAGGGCACGGTAAACCAGGTGCTGGGAGACGGTATTATGGCGCTGTTCGGGGCGCCCATCGCCCATGAAGATCATGCCCTGAGGGCCTGTTATGCCGCTCTGGCAATGCAAAAGGCGATGAATGAATATGCCAACGAGATGCGCCAGTCCCATGGAGCCGAGTTGCGTATCAGGGTGGGCCTGAATTCCGGCGAAGTCGTGGTTCGGACCATTGGCAATGATTTGCATATGGACTACTCGGCCGTAGGCTCGACGACCCATCTGGCAGCCCGTATGGAACAAATTGCTATACCCGGCACGAGTCGAATGACGGAGGAAACCCTCAGATTGGTGGAGGGCTTTGTCAAGGTTAATCCTTTAGGACCTGTACCTGTCAAAGGGATGACAGAACCGGCTGAAGTGTTTGAGCTGGTCGGCGCCAGTACGGTTCGCAGACGCCTGCAGGCCGCAGTCTCTCGAGGACTGACCCGGTTTGTGGGGCGGGACAAAGAGATCAATGAGCTGAACCGGAATCTGGAACTGGTAGAAGCGGGCCATGGCCAGGTTGTCGCGGCGGTGGGTGAGGCCGGTGTCGGCAAGTCCCGTCTGGTATACGAGTTTGTCCAGTCTCACCGCACACAGGGATGGCTGGTACTTGAAAGCGCTTCGGCCTCCTACGGCAAAGCGACGCCTTATTTTCCGGTGATCGATCTGCTCAAACATTATGTTCATGTGGAGGACGGCGACGACGCCCGCTCTATTCGGGCCAAGGTTACCGGACAGATCCTTACCTTGGACGAGACGCTTCAGGAGACCATTCCGGCGCTGCTATCACTCCTGGATACCCTGCCGGAAGACAGCCCCTTTCTGAGGCTCGACCCGATGCAAAGACGCCAGAACATTCTCGATGCTATCAAACGGATTCTGTTGCGCGAGAGCCGGGCGCAACCGCTTTTGGTTGTCTTCGAAGATTTACACTGGATTGACTCAGAAACCCAGGCCCTGCTCGACATCCTGATCGCAAGCCTGCCAACGGCCCGCCTGTTGCTTTTGGTAAACTATCGGCCGGAGTATCGGCATCACTGGGGAAGTAAAACCTATTATACCCAGGTAAGGCTTGACCCGCTTCCACCCGCAAGTGCGGGGGTTTTTCTGCAGAACCTGCTCGGCAGGGACGCAAGCCTGCAACGCCTCAAACATCTCCTCGTTGAACGGACGGAGGGCAATCCTTTTTTCCTGGAAGAGTGTGTGCGGACGCTGGTCGAAACACAGGCACTGGCCGGCGAACCCGGCGCGTTTCGCCTGATCCAGGAACTCCCTGATATTCACGTGCCGGCCACAGTCCAGGTGCTGTTGGCCGCCCGCATGGATCGGCTGCCACAGGCAGAGAAGCGTCTATTGCAAACCGCGGCCGTGATCGGCAACGAGGTGCCCTCACCCTTGCTTCAAACCATTGCTGAAATGCCGCAGGAGGGACTGCAGCGCGGGCTTGCCTACCTCCAGACTGCCGAATTTCTCTATGAAACCAGCCTTTTCCCGGAGCGGATTTACAGCTTTAAACACGCCCTCACCCAGAACGTTGCCTACCAGTCGCTGCTGGTCAGCATGCGGCAAAAAATTCATCAGCGCATTGGCCGGGTGCTGGAAAAGCAGTTTGCGGTGACTGCCGAAACGCAGCCTGAACTGCTGGCCCATCACTACGCCGAAGCCGGCTGCCATAGGGAAGCGGCCGTTTACTGGCGACGAGCAGGTGTGCGTGCCAGTGCCCGCTCTGCCTATGTGGAATCTATTGCACACCTCAACAAGGGGCTTGCGGAACTTCAAACGCTGCCTGAAACCACCGCACATGCCGAACTCGAACTGGCGCTGCAGTTTGATCTCGCCTCAGCACTGATCGTCTCCAAAGGTTGGATCGCTCCCGAGGTGGAACAGGCCTACACCCGGGCATTGGATCTATGCCGGCAGGTGGGAGAGACACCTACGCTGATTCCCGTGCTGCAAGGGCTGCGCCGACTCTATGCGTTGCGAGGTGCTCCAGGTGACGCACAAAGGGCACAAGAACTGGGAGGGCAGATTCTCACTGAAGCTCAGCGTCAAAATGATACCGCGTTATTGCAGGAGGCCTATTGGGCTATTGGGCAAACTTACTGTGTTCTGGGAGAACTTGAGCCCGCACGCAGGCATATGGAGCAGAGCAGCGCAACATATACACCCAAACCTCTTAACTCCCAGGACGCCCGTGATGCAGCGGGCACCGAGATTGCCTGCCTGATGCACTATGCTTACGTCCTGTGGTCCCTCGGCTATCCGGATAAGGCACTCGAAACCGGCCAGCAGGGCTTAACCTTAGCCCACGAACTTTCGCACCCGTTTACCCTGGCATTTGCCTTTTCCGGCATGGCGCAGCTTAATCAATTCAGGCGGGACGTACAAGCAACACTTAAGCAGGCAGATGCCATGATTGCCCTCTCCAACGAGCAGGGATTTTCACTATGGATGAACTTGGGAACGCTGTTTCGTGCTTGGTGCCTGGCCATGCAGGGGCAACCAGAGGATGGGATAGTCCAGATGGAGCGGTCTATGGCAAGCAATCTGGTCGGCTCATTTCATGCCTTACGACCCTGGCATGATGCCTTATTGGTCGAAGCATACGGGGCAGCAGGACAGACCGCAGCGGGTTTAAACAAGGCAGCCAAGGCACTGGCTGTTGTGGAGAAAACCGGTTTTCGCTTCTATGAAGCGGAGTTGGGCCGGCTTTATGGGGAGCTGCTGTTGATGCGGCCGGTCCCCGATGTCTCTGAGGCCGAAGCCTGTATCCAGCGAGCCCTTGACCTTGCTGACAGCCAGCAATCAAAATCACTGGAACTCCGAGCCGCTATCAGTCTGAGTCGGCTTTGGAATCAGCAGAACAAAAGACTAGAAGCCCGAAAACTGCTGACGAAAATTTACGGCTGGTTCACCGAGGGATTTGGCACTGCCGACTTAAAGGAAGCCAAAGCGCTTATTGATGATCTGTCGGATAAATAGATTTCAATTTAAAAATGATACTGATTTTCGCGTCGAGATCTGGGGACCGTTCCCTGGGCTGCCCGAGCCGGTGCGTCCGGGTAGATAATTTGCTGAATCTTGACATCTTCTAATTCGACTCCCATTGTTCTTTTTGTGGTGCCCTATATCACAAGGTTTGCTATATTTCCCTATGCTTAACTTGCGCATCTGCAGCCATCCACTGAGGCGCATTATAATTCGACGATCGATTAATTTAGGCACCAACAAGGTGAATACATGCCGCCACGCACCCGATATGCGAAAAGCGATGATGTCAATATCGCCTACCAGGTCACTGGGGAAGGGACCTTCGACCTTGTCCTGGTGCCGGGCTGGGTCTCGCATTTGGAAAATGCCTGGGAGGAACCCCCGATCGCGCGGTTTCTCAACCGAATAGCTTCATTTTGCCGTCTAATTCTAATCGACCGCCGAGGAACCGGACTCTCGGACCCCGTCACAACGCTTCCCACCATAGAGCAGCGCATGTTGTTCGAATAACTCAGGAAAATTGCTGCTTCCTTGCTTCAAGCTCCTCAAGCGTGCGGGGCCAATCTTTTTTCAGCAAGCGGGATAAAGCCCGATCCGCCAGCAACTTGCCTGCGGTTTGACACCTTGGACAGTAATTGGTTTCATTGGCGGCATAGCGAATCCGCTGAACCGGGGTTCCGCACTCCGGGCACGGTTCCCGGTAGCGTCCGTGCACCGCCATGCCGCTGCGAAATGCGGTGACCTTCTCTGGAAAACCATTGCCCACCTCTTCCCGTAGGCGCTGGGTCCATTCATTCAATGTGGCGCGGGTTGCATGGAACAGCCGTTCAATCTGATCCTCCGCTAGTTTCTCAGTGAGCAAGATGGGGGACAACCGGGACCGGTGAAGAATTTCATCTGAATAGGTGTTGCCGATGCCACTGAATAGGCGGGGATCCGTCAAAGATCGCTTTAGGGTGTGATTCTCACTCAGAAGGGCATTTCGAAATTCTTCCAGGGAGGCTTCAAAAACTTCGAGACCGCCGGGATCAAGGCCGGCAAGTTCAGAGCGACCAGCTATGAAATGAAGCGAGGCACGCTTTTGGGTGCCCGCCTCCGTTATAAGCAGGGAACCGTTGGGGAAGTCAAAAACGGCCAGTCCGACTTTGCCGGGCGGTTTACATGCTTTTTTACGCCAATGTAATCGCCCCGCTATCATCAGATGAATCACAAGAAACCGTTCCTTGTCAAATACAAATACAATCCGCTTGCCCATGCGCTCAACACCGCGAACCTTGGCACCGTGGACAGTTTTAATCGACGGTTCGGCAGTGCGCAGAAAAAACGAGCTGGCAAAACGTATTTGCTCGAGGGGTTGTCCGCGGACAAGAGCTTCGAGACGCTCGATGTAAATGGTTATGTCGGGATATTCCGGCATTCGGTTTTTTGTAACAATTTAGCTGTTTAAAAAAATGATTTCTTCGGTGGGATAGTTTAAAAGTTTGATTATAGGTCATATATTTAAGTTATGAAAAAATTATTTATCCTGAAACTTATTGTATGCATGGCCTGCGCAATTACGTTAGGCCCGTTTGACATAATCGGAACGAAAACACATCTAATGGCGGCCAACGCCGATAATCCTGGAACCAAATGTCAACCGACGCCATCGGATTATCTGGGTCCTTTTTATAAGGCCGAAGCACCGGTCCGCTCAAGTGTCGGCAAGGGATACGAGTTGATGGGGCGGGTCATGTCTTCGGCGACCTGCGCTCCCGTCCCGCATGTCCGCCTCGAGCTTTGGCTGGCCAATCCGGACGGGTCATATGACGACGATCATCGTGCAACAATAATGACCGATGAAACAGGCGTGTACAAATTTGAAAGCAATTTTCCGCCCGGCTATTTCGGCCGGCCGCCTCATATCCACATTCGCATCAGCGCCGAAGGTTTCAAAACCCTGGTAACCCAACACTATCCCGCTCACGGCCAAACCACCGGAGATTTTGATATCGTTCTTGTCCCGGTCAAATAAAATTTCTTGGCACCTTCGACATCAGTCGTCATCAGTTCAGACCAGCTGAACGCGCCTTGTCGTTTAAATATGTCTTTCATATTATCCTCCAATGCCCAAATGTATGAAAGATTAGGAGGCAAATTAATTTAGGGTTGTAAAGTTGCATTGGAATTGTCCAATCGGCTTTTGCATAAATTCTGCAATTTCCAATTCGGATTCCAACTCAACATGCGGATTTCCTTTTGCCAGGCCGGCGAGAATAGAAAATTCAAAACATTCTGCCTTTGGATTGGCAGCCCTGGCAGCATCCACGATTTCTTTTACTCCCTGCTTTTGGAAATCCCGGGCGAAATTTGCCAGTATCTGCTCGGCTTCCTCCATATTTGTTAAGGGGAGCACGGTCTCAAATTGATTAATGCTGCGCCGGGCGGAAAATCCACCGACCGCACCGAAATGCTTGCTGATGTATCGGCCCATGGTTCTGATTCCTTCCTGCAGCGCCGTATGGCCTAATTTTTCGATAATGGACTCAGGATCTGCCAGTGTAAAAAGAAGGACGGTATAGCTCTCATTTATATTTTTATGCTTCAAGTCAGACTGATACCGAACTTTGAACTGGCGTTTGGAATACAGGCCGGTTAGTTCATCCTCTAAGCGTTCAATACTGTTAATGATTTCCTCATAAAAGGCGAGGTTGCTACTCTCAAATTCCTGCGGGTTTCCCTGAAAAACAATCTGTTTGTCGGAAAGAACAAGGATACGGTTGGAGATGAAAAGAACATCCGGAATATCGTGGCTCACCAGAATTGCGGTGAATCCGTATTTCTTTTTGTACTCGGCGATCATTCCGAGGATGGCATTGCGCCTGACAGGGTCCTGGCCGGTGGTCAGCTCATCAAACAGGACAATTTTGGGATCGGTCACGAGGGCGCGTGCCAGTGCCACGCGCTTCTGCATGCCGCCGGAAAGCTCTGAGGGGTGCCTGTAGATCACATCCGCAAGCTCGGTTTGCTCTATTTTGGCCATCACCTTGTCTGTGATCGCCTGCTTGCTCAGCCGGGTATTTTCCTGCAGCGGCAAAGCAATATTTTCAAACACCGTCAGAGAATCGAAAAGCGCGTTGCCTTGAAACATGTAGCTGATCCGGCCGAGGTATTCATTCCACTCGGACCTTTTCATCTTTTCAAGGGGTTGGCCGCAAAAAAGCACGCTGCCCATATCCGGTCGAAGCAAACCGATGATATGCTTGAGAACTACGCTTTTGCCGGCACCGCTCTTGCCGATAATGGTGGTGACTTCATCTTCAAATATTTGAAGATTAACCCGGTCGAGTATTATGCGGCCGCCAAAACTCTTGGTAACATTTTTAAATTCGACTATCGGCAAGGTCATTGCGGCACCCCTCTTCCATGGCAAGGTTCAGGCGATCTAATCTCTCTCCGAAACCGCTGACACCGCTTCCAATGCCATCAACGGTTTGGCTTATGCAGGGCCGTTGACCAAGAGGCTGGCCATCTACTTTCTCCAAACCAACCTGTTTTAAAATTAATCATCAAATTAGATCGATCAAGAGAGTTTGAGATGGCTGAAAGCAGCATCCGCAAAGTAACGAGCACCTTTAGCTGACACATTTGAAATGAAGACGTTTAAATTTTTGATTGACATTGCGTTAAAATCTATCCGATATGATATTTAGTCTTCAGAACCCGGTGGTTGGCAAATTGGGAGATTTTAGGCTTAAACAACCAAAAAGCTGAATTTGTATATCGTTAAAAATATCGCACCCGATGTTCCCATGTCCCATGTCCTGCTGGGCGTCATCCCATTTGTGATTATAGATGGCATCGTCATTGTCTGCATCTGCATCTGGCCGGCACTGACGCTATGGCTTCCGAACAAGATGATCGGATAGTGCTGCGTTCCATAAATACATCAAAAAAGTCATTCTAACGGCTGGATACCCGCCTTCGCGGGTATGACGGCTGTTGTAATTAACCGATATTAATATAATAATTGTCATTCTCGCGCAGGCGGGAATCCAGAAAACCCGGAAAACTCTACTTTTTACGATTTCATCAAATTTGGGATTTGAAAATTTTTGGGAGGGCAGTATGAGGAAAATATCCCTTGGGGAATGTTTTACGGATACCTTTTTAGCCCGCGGTGATAAGCCGGCGATTTCTTTCCTGCGGGGCGGTAAACTCGAAACCCGGATTTCCTATAGCGAATTAGATCGGCACGCCAACCGCATGGCCTGTGTTTTCCAAAACCTGAGGGTGAATAAAGGCGACCGGGTCATACTTTTTATCCCGAAATCCCTAATCTTTGTGGTGGCGCATCTGGCGTTGCAAAAAATTGGTGCCATTGCCGTGCCTTTAAATCCGGGTTTTAAGAAATCCGAAATGGCCTATTTGCTTCAGGATGCGGATGCAAAAGTAATCATTGCGGAATCTGCTGCTGAAACCCTCATCCAAGAAATAGATCCCGATCTGAACCGGCTGGTCATTGACACCCGCCAACCTTATCAGAATATCGACCTGGTGCAAAAGGCTTCCGAACATTTCACGCCGGTCGAAATACACGCTGATGATCCGGGTCTTATCATTTACACTTCGGGCACCACCGGTAAACCCAAAGGGGCGGTTCTGACCCAGATGAACCTGATCCATGACGCCCGCAATATCATTAAAATTTGGGAAATAAGCCAGGCGGATACCCTCTGCCATGCGCTGCCGCTTTTTCATGTCCACGGACTTTGTTTTGCCCTGCACACGTCGCTGTTGGCCGGCGGTCATGTGGTCATGCTCGATCAGTTTTCTCCCCCCGGTTATTGATACCTTGCGCCGACAGGATGGACCCCGGGTGTGTACGATCTTTATGGCGGTGCCTGCCATGTACGGAAAATTGATGCAATATCTCGGTGATGAAAGACCTCATTTTGGACACATGCGCTTGTGGACTTCGGGGTCCGCTCCGCTTCTGCCGGCCGACTTTGAGCGCATCCACCAAATATTCGGCAAAGAACCGGTGGAAAGGGAGGGAATGTCTGAAACCGGAATGAATTTTTCAAATCCGCTGCACGGCAAAAGAAAGCCGGGATCCATCGGCCTGCCTTTGCCGGAACTGGAAGTCAGGATCGTTGACCCGGTTGCCGGAGAGGATGTAATGCCCGGTCAAACCGGTGAATTCCGGTTGAAAGGGCCCGCGATAACTGCGGGGTACTGGCGCACACCGGAAGAAACCGAACATGCTTTCGAAGGCGACTGGTTTAAAAGCGGTGATCTGGGACACATTGATGATGACGGCTATTACTATCTCACCGATCGGATTAAACATATTATCATCTCCGGCGGCGAAAATATTTCTCCCAAAGAAGTGGAGATCGTCATCAACCGGATCGAGGGCGTGGCGGAATCATCGGTGGTGGGAATTGCCGATGAAAAGTGGGGCGAAAAGGTCGTGGCGGCCGTTGTAAAAATGCCCGGTGCCGATGTCGGCGAAAATGAAATTCAAGCGTATTGCAAACAACACCTGCACGACTGGAAGTGCCCCAAAGTAATTTTCTTTGTAAAAGAGCTGCCCCGCAACACCATGGGCAAAGTGTTAAAAGAAGAAGTGAAAAAACTGTTCTAATCTGAATTGAAAATTTTTGGCTTTAATGATCCGGGGATTTCACCACGAAAACACGAAATTTAAAAAGCACGAAATTTTATTATTTCCTTTTCGTGTTTTCGTCCTTTCGTGGTTTCGTGATTAAATTATTCTATTTGGTTCCAGCTCGGCCGTACAAAAGTCCTAAAAATCAAATTTAAGTAGAGCGCAGGCGCGGCGGCATGATAAAGACCCGCCGCAATCCCTCTTTGAGCGAAATGGCCTCCTCCGGGCAAAACCGGGAGCAAACACCGCATCCCAGACAAGCGTTCTCATCCCGCTGGGCCAGCCCCTCATCGTTGAGGGCAATGGCGTCGGTGGGACACCACGCCACGCAGGTGCCGCAGCCGCTGCACGCCTGCTGGTCGATCACCGATAGATAGTAAGTGGAATTGATCAGCGGCAGGGTGCCGCTGCGCCAGAGCCCCAGGGTATCACAACAATCCTTGCAGCAGTTGCAGATGCTCGTTTCCGGGCTGGTTTCCCGGGAGCCCGGGTGAAAGGCCTTGTGAATCAACCCGGCCTGGGCGGCCTCCCGCATGATTTTAAGGGCTTCTTCCTTGGTGACCTTTTGGGCAAACCCCTGGGCGGTCGTATGCCGGGCGGATTTGCCGAAGGTAAAACAGTTTAATACCGGCGCATCGGTGCTGCAGGGCTCGCCGAGCAGACTTCGGCGCTGGCGGCAAAAACAATGTCCGACGGCAATGTCGTCAAACTTGTTGATAATCTCCTCGACCGTCTGACTGGGAAGAATGAATTCATCGCCGATATCCAGGGTCTTATCCACCGGTATGATCTTGATCGACTTTCCGTCTTCGGCTATCCTGGCGGGCACGGTCCGGTCGACCGCGGGGGCACTGCCGAACAAGGGTGCCAGCGCATCATAATTTTGCTGAGTCTGATCGCGGAGTTCTCCCAGCAGCTTTTCGAATAGGCTGGCAAGCTTTTTTTCCGCCTCGCTTCCGGTGGCTTTCACCATAAATTTGTATTCCATCAATCCCACCAACATGAGCGGCAGAAGCCTGTAAACCATGACGCCGGCCGAATTGGGTTGATTGAACACAAGCCCTTTCTGTGCCAGACTTGCTGCCAGATGGTCGACTTTCTCGGCCGAGAACCCGCTCGATTCCACGAGCTGGTCCAATGTTTGAGACGGCTGCCGGCGGAAGGCATATATCAGGTCGAGTTCTTCTTCATTTTCCCCGACAGCTGCGACGACAATGGCGACGGCCGTATCGTTTACCGGAAATTGAACCATGCCCTGTTTGCAGATCACACCGGCTGCTTTTTTGAATTTTTCCTCTAAGGCAATTTGCGTCATAAGTATTTTTTCCTCCCCAAATTGAGCGATT
Organism: uncultured delta proteobacterium; assembly: GCA_963769935.1. GTDB lineage: Bacteria > Desulfobacterota > Desulfobacteria > Desulfobacterales > JAFDCJ01 > JAFDCJ01. The sequence goes on from CAVYNY010000010.1 coordinate 378,706, forward strand.
TGAATATGTGTATCAACAATGATCATACAGGTCAAGTATGCATAGGCCTGATCAGGCTTCCGTCATTTAAGGAGATAAATGACTAATTTTGCAAAAATTGCCCGCTTAACAAAAATCATGACGTTTATTATATTGTAAACTGGATTTTGCACCCAAGCATATAAAGGACAATATTTCCAGACGTGATGGGGCTTAAATCGTAACCACTTCCGGCAGGGGTTTTATAAAATTTTGGCGAAGACTGTAGGTATAGGCGCCCTGGTTTGGAATCATCAGAATATCACCGGGTTCAATACCCGCCCCCCAATACGCATAGCCCCAGACATCATGCGGGGTGCACAGGGAGCCCAGGACATGGCAGGGCTTTTCATTCATGGCCGGCCGCGTCAGGTTCAGAATTGGAAAATAGTCGGTCTCGAAGCGTTCCCAGCCGACGGCATTGGTCCCGGCATCGGTTATCACCAGATCCGGGGCCTTTTTATCGACCACTGAAAACAGCAGTTGGACGGCATCGTTGCAGACCCAGCGGCCGGGTTCCAGGCATATCCGGCAGGGTGCGACGGCCAACAGATGCCGGTGAATGGCGGTGCTGAGCCGCTCGGCGAATTCTTCAATGCCGGTCGCCGGCAGGCGATGGTGCGCCGCAACCGGTTCCGTCTGCTGCCCCAAAGCCTCCAGCAGTTTGCCCTCCGGAGTTCCGGCCGGCTGCAGCCATTCGCCCTGAGACGGCCAGTACCCGCCTCCGATATCGATAAACTCCAGCTGGGAAAGAAACGACGCGGGCATTTCAGCCAGCACCTTGCCAAGGATGCGGATAAATTCGATCTGGGGAGCGGGTGAAAGGTTCCAGCTGGTGTGAAACTGCAGTCCCAGCAGCCGGACATGCCGGCAGCGGCTCACCTCATCCCAGAAGGATGACAGCGCTTGGGGGACAATGCCGAATTTGCGCCAGAGGCCGTTCGGATTGACGGTTAAGCGCACCCCGCAGCGGACGCACGTGTCGGATTTAGCCGCAAGCGCTTCCAACCGGTGCAGCTCGCCCGGACTGTCCATAAGGACAATGACCCGGTCGGTGTGCGCCAATGCCAGCTGCAGCTCGGCAGCCGTTTTCCCAGGGCCGCTGAAGACAATGTCCCGGGCACCGATGCCCAACGCCATCTCCAGCTCCAGTCCGCTGGAAACATCCAGCCCAAAGCCCGCCGCCAGCATTATGCGGGCCACTTCGGGGTGGTTGTTGCTTTTCACGGCATAATAGAATGCAGCCGCAGGCAACAAATTTTCAAAGGCTTTTTTCAGCTGAGCGGCCCTGCTTTTTAAAATTGCCGATTCCTGAAGATATAAGGGCGCCGGATGATCTTCAATAATATGTAGATAATGATCCCGGCGGTTGAAATGATGCTGCACAAACGACCGCAGCTCATCCCAGGGGAACAGGGGGGTCGGATGTTCCGGCATCAGATTCAGCCTGCGAAGCAAATCATATTGATTTTCCGGCTTTGACATTAGTTCAATCGATCTCCAGGGCGAGCTTTTCGAGAAGCTCCCGGCATTGCGTAGCCGCCTCGCCGACCGCATCCGGCTCAAAGATAATGTGTCCCAACAGCCACGAATCGTAATCGTCGGGCGGTAGTTTAATTGAATGCCCCGCTTTGCGGATGAGATGGATTTCATGCACCCGGCCATCCTGCCGCAGTCGATGGGCATCGATTTTTTTTAAAATTCCGCCTTGGCGGGCATGCAGGCGCAAGCCTATAAAAGCATGCAAATCAGATGAATGATTCAAGCGCAGGGGTCGCCTCTGGGAAAAATCCAGAAAAAGCTTTAATATATCCAGGCCCCGCGACCGGCGTAATAGAAATGGAAGGCAGTCGCCGCCCGGCCGGGGTGCCAGCTCCAGCAAAACGATCCGGCCCTCGCAGACCATAAAGTCCAGCATGCACAAGGCCCGTTCGAGTCCCAGAGCAGCCGCACTCCGGGAAAGGGTTTGAAGCAAATTACGTTCATCAATTTCAGCGGGCAGCGCCGCCGGTAGATAATAGCCCAACGCAGTACCGAACGGTTTCCAGGGAGCGAGGATTTTGCGGGTTAGCCGGATAACCTCCACCCGACCGTCTTCTATAATAAAATCACAGCTGTATTCCGAGCCCCCAACACACTCCTCAGCCAGGATGGCAGCATGATCCGCTCGGCAGGACTGGTAGAGGCGCTGGACCCGTCGCTGCTCCAAACCGCTTTGAATCTTAAAAAAGCTTTGCTCACATTCGTCAGCACTGTTGCAGCGGAAGATCAATTCACTGCCGCTGCCGCTCAACGGTTTTAAAACACAGGCAACGCCCAGTTCCCGGAAATAATTCGCGGCCTCGTTCGCCGATCTGACAAGCCGATTCCTGGGGGTATAAAGCCCCTGCTTCTGCCAAAGGGTTTTTGAAAGAAATTTATCCCGGCAGTTTTGGACGGCCCGGACGGATGGGTAGGGCAGCCCGTACTGCTGGGCCAGAACAGAGGCCAGCTCCATGGATTCACAATCGAAGCTGACGATGCCGCCCAATCGCATATTTTCTTTCAGCAGGTGCCGCTCCAGCAGCTGCCGCGCCCGGTCGTAGTCGGATAAATCGCACAGGATTTCTTCCGCCGGCATAGGACATGGTTCTTGAGCCTGCCGGCGGACCGCGGGTTCGGTGAGAAACAGGGCCCGTTCGGGACAACTGCGACGGATCCAGTCGATATAGTCCGGGGTTGTGCCGACAACCAGTACTTTGGTGTTAACCTGCAACAGCCGCTCTCCGGTCGATGACAACATCCTGCCAGATCTCCTGGGCCGGCAGGTTTCCAATCTTGTATAAAGGCCGCGGCGTTAGATGAAATCTCGTTTTCCAGTTAAAATCTCCGCAAAGGAAATCGACCTCTTCCAATCTTTGCTGGCAGGCCCATTCGAGATGATGAAAATTGATCAATTTGGCAATGCCGGGAAAATCGGGGTCCGTGCCGCCGGCCAAAACCGTATAGGTTGAGTTCCAGACGGCCCCGATATCCACGGCGGCCATCCGGCTGCCGATAAGCACCGTGGTGATCCGCAGCAGGTTGTTGGCCTGCAGCCATGCGGCAAGTTTTTCAAATGCTTTAAAAAAACGCCGATCATTGAAGTAGGAATACTCTTTGAAGCTATCCAGGTTCATGCGAAACATGTGTTCAATGTCCGCATAGCAATTATACCGATAGGAAAGGCCGCCGGCGGCAAGCCGATTAATTTCATGTTTAATTTTTTTAAGTGATTTGCCCGAAAAGGTCTTTAGGTATTGCTGGAAGGAATAATCATATTGTTGCGGAAAAAAAAGATATCCAACTTCATCTAAATCCACCATGGAATCACGCTGAAAAAAAGGAGATCCGGTTAGATATCTGATCTTGGCGGTGTCCGGAATGTGGTTTAATAATGCAGATGCCGTCGCAGCATCCTCCGCCAGGATTTTATTTTGTTCCAGCCATGTTTTGCCCTGCCAGACTTCACCGGGAAAATGACCGAAGCACTGCTCCTCATCAATCCAGCTCAGGGCCAGCATTCCGCAAAATCTGCCATTTTGCCGGGCTACCAGAAAATAGGGGCTATAATTAAATTGTGATTGAAAACAGGCTCTGACCGGCCAAAGATCAAAGAGGCGCTCTTTGGGCCAATGCCGCTGCCACAGGCTTTTGGCCTCTTCGAGGTCATTGCAGACACTAATTTTGAACATAATATGCCTCCTACTGCCGCAATGTGACGTTCAAAACACTATGGCTTCCACCGAAATAAAGTTGGGAAAAACTTTTTGCGATTTCCGGATCGTACGGTTTGCAGCTGAAAACATCCAGGTAAACCGTGTTGGTCTGGTTTGCAAAATGGGCGGATATCAGGGAAGTTTCGATGAGCTGAACCATGGAGTAGCCGGCCACGCGTTCGTCTTCACCGAAATGCACCACCTGGGTATCGCCGAAACGCTTCATTTCAATTAAATCACAAAGCTCAATAACGAACCGCCGAATGGTTTCAGCGCAACGGATTTTATCCGGGTCACAGTCATAGATATCGATGGCGGAGGCTATTCCCCAGACATTTTTGGCGATGGCTGCCTCCAATATTCCATGGCCAACTGCGCAGGGCGGATTTTCAACCTGTTGTGAAATTTGCATTATTTATCATTCCTCCTATAATCGGTGTTGCTGCTTTTTCAGTCATCTGCTAGATTGTTTGAGAATAAGATGTATGGAACCGGGTGCTTTAATTTTTCCGGATAGACTTTGCACCCTGCAGCATATTTCATGCCATATTGTTGGTAGTTTCATAACCTCCTTATATATTGGATTATTTCCGGTTTGGGGAAATATATCCAGTTTGGAAGTTGCCACTATTTTAGTATTATAATACCGTTTTTAGTTGAAATATGAAAAATAATACCATAAAAAGCGTTTGTGAATTTTTGGGGCTGGAGAACTTGCCCGCAATCCTGGTTGACAAATGCTTTTTTAAATTAATTATAAATGATTACTGTAAGTTATCATGACAGCCGGTTAATTTGCGAATCGTCGGTAAAACGGTATTTAATTACCGTTCTTAGTGCCCGCTCAAGTTGGCTTCAACGGCTGCCAAAGGGAATATTTTTCCGCTCCCAAGGAGGTTGTGATGCTCATTCGTTTAGGTTTGGCAATTAAGGACAAGAGCCTGCGGCGGGAACTGTTGCACAAGTTGTCCGAATCCGATGTCCGGGTTGAAACCTTCGGCCCTTTGCGGTCGGTATGGCAACAAGTGGTGCGCAGCGGATGCGATGTAATCGTTATCAGCGAATCGCTTATCATTCGGCCGATCGATACCGGTATTGAAATACTCAATGAATTGCCTGAAAACCCCACGATCGTCATTATTCATGACAGTGATTCGTCCGAAGAACATGCCCTGCTGGCCGCCGCCGGCGCCGACGTCGTTCTTTATGCCGGCATTTCAAAAAAAAGCATGATCGAGGCCGTTGAAACAGCGTTGGAATCCCGCCGCCAATTTATTCAAAGGAGACGGTACGATCGCCGGGGGCAGACGGATCCTAAAATCTCCGATTTCGTTTCAGAAAGCCAGGCCATGCAGGTTTTCATGGAAGATGTCCATCAGGTGATTCGCAGCGACTCGCCCATACTGCTGGTGGGGGAAACCGGCGTTGGCAAGGAACATCTGGCCAAAGCCATTCATGCCGGGAGTCCGCGCTCAACCGGACCCTTTGTCTCGATCAATACGGCGGCCATGCCCGAACAACTGCTCGAAAGCGAGTTATTTGGTCACGAGCAGGGCGCTTTTACCGGTGCCATTCGATATCGTCGCGGCGCCTTTGAAATGGCCCACGGCGGAACCATATTTTTGGATGAAATCGGGGAGATGCCGCTGCATTTGCAGGCCACGCTGCTTCGGGTTCTGCAGGACTATGAAGTCAAACCGGTGGGCGGGGAAAACGCCATTGAATTGGATGTGCGGGTCATTGCAGCTACAAACCGGAACCTGGAAGAACTTGTCGAACTGGGTAATTTCCGGCAGGACCTTTACTACCGTCTAAGCGTCATGAAGCTCACGATTCCGCCTTTGCGGTATCGCAAGGAAGACATTCCTACGATGGTCAGGCGCTTTATGGCATATTTCCGCTACAAAATCGGTCGGGAAGTCAACGGCCTGGCCGATGAAGCGCTGCACGCGCTTTGCAGCTATGACTGGCCCGGAAATGTGCGCGAGCTGATGAATGTCATTGAGCGCGGCATATTGCTTTGCAAAACTGATAAAATTACCATGGCTGAACTACCGGATGTGTTTCAGGGAAATGTTCGGAATCCGGGCGGTGATATGCCCGGCGTGAATTGGGGCGCTAATAATTGGCTCGACAAAACGCTGCCGGAACTGCAAAAAGAAATCATGGATCAGGTTGAGCGGGTCTATCTCGAAATGGCCTTAAAGAAAACACGGGGGCGTGTCGACCAAACGGCCAGGATCGCAGGCATCCATCCCAGGGGCTTGTACAACAAGATGAAACAGTTTGACCTCCGCAAAGAAGATTTCAAATAAGAGTGAAATTGTGCCCCTCTTATCTAATCCCCAATAAATCTTTCCAGCTGTAAAAGGGCTTCAGGCAGATTTTTGCGCCCGAAACCGATACGAAAATGATTGCCGCCGTCATCGTACAAAGCCCCCGGCAAAAGAAGCACACCGGCTGATTCTATGAGCCTCTGAGAGAAATGCACCACATCTTCACCCATCAGTCGTGGAAACCCGATAGCGCCGGCCTTTGGCCGCTGCCATGTAAACCGATCCCTATGTCGGGCAAAAAAAGCGTCCAGCACTGCCAGATTGTCGGCTATAATTCCCATGTTGCGCTCTACCAGTTTTTGCCGGTGGTGCAATGCCAGCTCGGCCAGAAACTCACTCGGCGCGCTGTTGCAAATTGTCGTGTAATCCTTCAGGGCAGCCATTTTCTTATAGACATCTTTATTGCGGGTTGCGATCCAGCCGATCCGCAGCCCGGCAAGTCCGTAGGTCTTTGACATTACACCAAGCGACACGCTGTGTTCTCCCAGGTCACAAGCAGCCGGCAGCCGGTCCTCCTGGCGGTGCTCTGATTCGCGATAGACTTCATCGGAAAAAAGAATAATCCCCCTCTCCCGGCAAATATGAGCTACTTCTAAAAACATGTCCGCGGCCATTAGATGTCCGGTCGGATTATGCGGGGTATTGATGATGACGGTTTTCGTATTGGGACGAATATGCTGCTGCAGTTCAGCCAAATCAGGCGACCAGCCATTTTCTTCACGCGCATTCCAAAGGGTCACCTGACAGCCGATGCTGCGGGCGACTTCGCAAAGCGATTGATAGCAGGGCCAGTGAACAATGACATGATCTCCGGCATCAAGCACCGCGTGCATGAAAAGGAAAATCGCCTCCTCGGCACCGGTATGAACCAGCACCTGGTGCGGCTCGATATTTTTGTATAAAGCACAGATTGCACGCTGCAGGGTGGGGCTGCCCTGGGATTCGGTATAACCGAGCCGGTGTTGAAGAAACTGATCGAGCGCCCCCGGCTCCAACGCCAGTATATCTTGAATTGAAAATGACTCACAATCGGAGGCGCACAATACATATTTCACATTGAATTCATGCCGGGCAAAATACCGTTCAAGTTTAAAATCAGCAATGTGCATGATAATCAAGCTCCCGCCGAAAATTGAATGATGGAGCAAAGCGAATTCCGCTAAAAAATCTCTGCGTTCTCAGCGGTTGGCTGTATTTTTGAATTAACACCGCAGCGCCAGGCACAGGGCATCCTTTTCAGGGGAGTGAAAGGGCAAAAAAGAAAACAGGGATACAGATCTCCAGGCATTGTGGCCGGATATGGTGCGATTAAATGCATCGGCATCCTTGAACCCGACGTTATCAGCCACCAAAAGCCCCCCTTTTACGAGCAGCCTCCGGCATTCGGGCAGGACCTTGATATAATCCTTTTTTTCGATATCCAGAAAAACAAAGTCGAAATCGCCCTGCAGTCGCGGCAGCATTTCCACGGCGTTTGCCTGGTGGATTTCGATGCGATTCGAGACGCCGGCTTTGCGGAAATTCTCTTGTGCGCTGGCGGCCATATCAGCATTATTTTCGAAAGTCAGCACGAGCCCATTGACCGGCTCGCAGGCCCTGGCCAGATAAATCGCCGAGTAGCCGGTGGCGGTGCCCAGTTCCAGAATGCTTTTAGCCTTGGTCGCAGCCGCCAATACAAAAAGCAGTTCCCCGGCCACCGGACCGACGATTGGAATGTTTTCCTTTTCGGCCTGAGCTTCCAGTTCCATCATTAAAGCGTCCCGCGGCGGGATAAGTGTTCTGAAATAATTTTCAGGGTCATTTACGATTTCGGACATTTCTACCTCCGACGCCATATATTTCTGAAAGCGGATTAGTCATTTTGATCCTGCTGAAAGCGAGATTAGTTCCTTTTTTTAACCCCGGCCGACAAAAGGCATGCTTACCGGCAGCACGATCGTTTCCAGCATGTTCACCTCGGGCGGCAGCGCGGCAATCGTCACTGCGACCCGCGCCAGATCATCGGGAGACATGACCCCTTCCCGGCGGGCAATTTCCTCACGTCCCTGCCAGATGGGTGTCGCGGTATTGCCGGGGTGGATAATACTGACGGCAATTCCGTACTCACGGGCGTCGAGAGCAAGGGATCGCGTCAGGCCTTCCAGGCCGAACTTTGACGTTGTGTAGGGCGCAGAATTGATACGCGGAACTTTGGCCGAAATGCTGCCGATGTTGATAATGCGCCCGGAGCGCTGGGTCTTCATTATTTTGAACGCTTCGCGGCTACAGAGAAATGCGCCGGTCAGATTGACGCCGAGCACCCGCTGCCAGACTTCCAGACTCACCTCCTCGGTCGGGCCCCCCTGCGAGACACCGGCATTGTTAACCAGAATATCAACCCGGCCATATGTATCCACCGTCTGCCGGAAAAGGTCTTTCACCTCATCTTCGGCGGTCACGTCCGTCTGAATAACGTAAACCTGACCGCCGGCGCTCCGAATTTCATCAGCGGCCACCTCGAGCTTTTCCCGACTGCGGGAAGCCAGCACCGTCTTGGCCCCCTCGGCTGCAAAGGCCGCCGCGATGCTTTGACCGATGCCGGTGCTCGCTCCTGTAATAACCGCAATACGATCCTGCAATTGTCCCATCTATGCATCCTCCAAATTGATGTCATTCCTGTTTTAGCATCTCTTCGGCAAGCCGCTTCCACTCTTCCTCGAGTGGTATGTCAGGTCTCTTCCTGCCTGCACGTGAGTACCAATAATCGGCATTCCACAATACCCCCTCCTCCCGGTGCAAATAACCGTGGACGGCGCTGCCCTGAACTGTTGGTATCTCCTGCGCAATGGAGTGGGCCGTATCCCATTCCCCTTTTTTATCCCACCAGAGCGAAGTCAACGTCTCGGAAAGTTCAGCAGGAGATTCTTCGTCATCGATACTCTTGATAAACTCATCGAAGGTCATTGCAGCTCCCGGCAAACCAAATGATAAACCATGTGGAAGGTGTTATAAAACATTAAAATCCCAAATCTCAAGCACCAAATAACAAATATATTTTCTTTTTAACACGATTTTCGTAAAATAGCCGACATGATCAGAAATGCCGAATCCGGAAAGCCGGAAAAAATAATCACCACCGCCTGCTCCTACGACTGCGGTGGCCGGTGCCTTTTAAAAGTGCATGTGTCCGGCGGCAGAATCACCCGGATCGCCACCGACGACAGTCCCGGCCCCGGTCTGAAGGCCTGTATCCGGGGACTGTCTCAAAAAGAAGTTGTGTATTCACCGCAACGGTTGAACCGGCCGCTGAAAAGAATCGGCGTGCGGGGCAGCGGGCAATTTGAACCGATTGGATGGGATGAGGCTCTTGAAATAGTATGCGCCGAATTAACTCGGGTCAAAGAAAAAAATGGACCCAATTCCATTTTCCTCATTGACTATTCGGGTAATGAAGGTGCCCTGCACTGTTCCCGCGGCCTGGCGACCCTCCGATTTTTTAATCTGTTCGGCGGATGCAGCGTCATCAGCGGCAACACCTCGATGGAGGCGGCCGTTTTTGCATCGCAAACCACTTTGGGTACCACATTTACCGGCAACAGCCGCGGCAACCTGTTTTACTCCCGATTGATTATCCTGTGGGGCTGGAATCCGATGATCTCCCGTTTCGGGCCGGATACGGTCTCCCACCTGGCCGCGGCCAAAAAGAGGGGCGCCAAAATCATCTGCGTGGACCCGCGCTTTAGTCCCTCGGCCAAATCGCTGGCGGATAAATGGCTTGCCGTCAGGCCGGGCACCGATACCGCCATGCTGCTTGCCATGGCCCACGTTATGATTGCCGAAGATCTGTATGATCGTAAATTTGTAAAAACCTATACCGAGGGCTTCGAAAAATTCAAAGCGTATGTAACGGGAGAAGAAGACGGTGTGCCCAAAACACCCCGCTGGGCCGCCGGCATCACGGGGGTACCGGATGATGAAATCACTGCCCTTGCACAGCAATATGCTTTAATGAAGCCGGCAGCCCTTTATGCGGGATGGGCACCCGGCCGCACCGCCTACGGCGAGCAATTCCACCGGGCGGCGATTACCCTGGCGGCCATGACCGCCAACATTGGCAACAGGGGCGGCCATGTGGCCGGTGGAACCGGTTATATGGGGCTGGGAGCCGTGGCCCAGCCGTTTTCCGTACCGCGACGGCCCAATCCATCAATCCATATGACCAAGATTTACGATGCCCTTCTGGAAGGTAAAGACGGCGGATTTCCGGCTGATATCAAGCTGGTTTATATTGTTGGATGCAATCTTTTAAACCAGTTTCTGAATGTCAACAAAGGTGTAAAAGCATTGAGGCGCCCGGACTTTATTGTAGTCCACGATCTTTTTATGACGCCCACCGCCCGCTTCGCAGATATTGTTTTGCCGGTTGCCCATTTTTTTGAAAAAGAAGATATCGGAAAACCATGGCTCGGCGGCCCCTATAACATCTACATGAATCGGATCATAGACCCTTTGCCCGAAACCCGCTCGGATCTGGCAATATTTTCACAGCTGGCTGAACGTCTGGGGCTAAAAGATTTTAATTTAAAAACAGACGAAGAATATTTAAAGGAAATGACGGCTAACACACCGGAGCTTCCCGCATACAACACATTCAAACAGCAAGGAGTCCACCGAATCGAATTAAAGCACCCCCGGTTTGCCTTCCGCAGACAGATCGAAGATCCGCAAAATTATCCCTTCCCGACCCCATCGGGGAAAATCGAAATTTACAGCCGCAAGATTGCGGAAATGAACCATGATCGGATTCCTCCTATACCGAAATATTTTGAGCCATGGGAAGATCCGGGGGATGACAGGCTGGGAAAATATCCGATCCAGCTCGTCAGTCCCCATGCCAAGGGCCGGGTAAACTCCCAGTTTGACAACATCCCCCGTTTGAAAGCAAAATGTGACGATGCCGTCTGGATAAATTCCGAAGATGCCCGTCGGCGCGGTATCTCCGACGGCAACCGGGTGATCGTCTTCAATGACTGCGGCGGCTTGCGCGCGACGGCCAAAGTCACCGACCGGATTATGCCCGGTGTGGCCGGCCTGGAGGCGGGAGCCTGGTACCGGCCGGATGCCGCGGGAATTGATAACGGTGGCTGCGTCAATGTGCTTACCCAAGATGAAATGTCGCCGGCAGGAGCATTTGCCTGTAACAGCTGTCTGGTGGAGATCGCACCGGATAAATAACTACAGGATTCTGACATTGCAAATCCGGTTCATATGTCGACAGTCGATTACGCCGCTTTTCAGGACGCGACCGGAGATTTATTGCAGCAGGTTTTACAAAAAAAAGTTGAACCGGGTGCCCAGAATCCTTTTTTAAGAATCTTTTCAAAAAAAACGATTAGGGAGCCCAATCACTGCCCGCGTCCGGTCCCCATAGAAATGGACTATTGGGCATGACCGCGATTTGATTATCACCCAAAAATTTCACGGTGGTTTGACTGATGGCCGAATAGAGAATTCCGACTTTTTTGCCATTTGGATCCAAAATGTCGGCGCCGAACTTTTGATATCCGTAATCCTCCCAAACCCACCTGACCATTTCTTTGAATTCTTTAGTATCCGGCGCCGCCTCATGCCACATTTTAGAATGCAATTCATATTTGGGTTCTATACCGAATATGACATACGGCTCCGTATCGTATCCGTAATAATAATACTTGTATTCCATCGGCAGGCGGTCGGATTCAAATGCCTCCTGGGTCTGCTGGTCTACCTGGAGACTCCCGTATCTTCCGCCGCAGCTGATCAGCAACGCCACAATGACCGTTGCCAGACTGATCAGCAATGATTTCTCAATCAGATTATTTTTATTAATTGCAATTGCCATAATCCCTCCCTGTAGGCAATATGAAACAAACTACTTAAAATTGGTGAACCTTTTTTCACATTAATCATTGCAAGCCGTTAGCTGCAAGTGTATGAAATAAACAGTTGCTAATATTTTTTCATAAGTTCCAAAATAACCTGATTCGAAAATCCTCTTGAATAAAGAAATCGGTAAATTTTGTCGTTCCTTTTTAGGCGGTCATTTTCCCGACCAAATCTCTTGATATTTTTAATCAGAACCCGCTCGGCATTTTCCCGTTCAACGACATCAGTGACCTTTTCCAGAAAAATATCTGCAATGCGCTTGCCTGTTAATCCTTTCCTGTTCAATTCATGCTGAATGCGCTTTGCACCGCAACCTTTTCTGAGCAGCTGACCAATGAACACCTGCGCCGTACGCTCATCATTAAGATAATCCAAACGCTCAAACTCCAGGAAAACTTTTTCAATAATATCGTCTTCAAAATCCCGCTGTTTTAATTTTTGGCCAAGCTCATATTTTGAATGGTCCCTTCTCGTCAATAACCGCAGGGCTGTATTAAAAGCCTTCTTGTAGTTGCCCTTTGAAATTCGGGACGTATCGTTGGTTTCCGATTGGTGGTCGCGGATCAATGGATTTCCTTCTAATTGCGTTGGGGGTCGTAGCCGCAATTTACAACTCTGGTCATATTATCCTGATCCAGCGGATCTTCAAACAGGACGGTACGTGTGATTTGCAGGCAACGCTGAAGTGATGCCTTAAAGCAATACGGAGAGAAGTGAGCGGTACCCACCAGATAGGATCTTTTGCGGTTTTTTTCCACCTGCCAGATCATTAACTGAGCGTTTCCAGGTTCAGGGTTCGGCGTTGCCGCCGGCCTGCGGAGCGGCCGGTTTGGCCAAAAAGTAACAGAAAAAAGCACGGCGGTAAAGAGATAAACGCAGATAGAGACGAGACCGGCCTGATCAATTTATCTTCTTTGAGCAGGTACGGTGCTGATAAGATAGGAGGATGGATGTCCGCAATCAAATTTCAAAACGTCGGTCGATGAAGTCCCTGCCAAATGCCGGTATTGCAGCTATGCCCTGCATACTTAGGCGCCCTGTGCGGGTGAAGTAGTTTGTTAAGCCCCTGGAGTAGCTTAAACCTCCCGCGGCCTTCAGTGTAATTTCGAATGAAATATTTTAATTGTGACTTTTGCCGGGGCATCAGCTTACCGAATTTCAGGCTGAAGCGCCGGCCATCGAGAAGATTAACGGGGCGTGTGGGAAATGCTTTAAAGTTTGAGATCAATTCAAAGGGAAGATTTTCCATATAAAAGCTGCAATCAGCCACCATGATTTCCAGCCTGGATGATTCGTTCATCCGCAGGGCATCCTCATCGACATATACGCCGAGCCCACCCATAGCGATATCTAAAATCGGAACCAGTTTAACCGGTTGGTCATTTATCACTGCAAATGCATTGTCTTTGACTCTGTAACGCGGCTGTTTTCTCCGTTCAACTGGCATATGATCGTCGCCTCCCACATTAAACCGCTTGCATCCGGCGATAATGCGAAAATGAGCCAGAAGTTTCGGTTTCCGCTGCCCGCACCGTCCGAGAGTAGATTATAGATTGCGACCTGGAATCAACCGGTGATTGAAAATTAACCTTGGTTTGCCGGACATCTTTTATAGTCTGATAATTAATACCACAATGTATATTGTCAATAAGGCGGATGCTAAAAAAATGCTAAAGTTTAGAGGCAATTGACCGATAATAATGTTGCAACCCAATTTGACACGGATTTGATACTGAGTTAAGCTTATTAACAGAGTTACGGACGAAGGAGAAGTGACAATGGAAATAGAAAAAAGCCAGGGCATTCAAATCGATGCTTATGTGAACCAGGTTCATGATAAAAATAAAGTCGACCCCTCCCCTAGCAAACTTGACAAAGCGCCGGCAAAAACCGATACGGTGGTAATTTCCGATGCCGCCAAACGAATCCAGGAAATCAGGAATCAACTGGACGAGATTCCCGACGTGCGCGAGGAGAAAGTCGCCCAGCTCAAGAATCAAATCGAGAACGGAACGTACCAGATAAACCCGGATAAAATTGCGGAAAAGATTATCAAGGAGGGCCTTATCAACGAGGGGATAAAGTAACCCGCTCGTTGCGCCTGTCTATCCCATTGGAACGGATTCAATCCAAAGTAACATCACATCGTACTCTGCCTGAAACGCAAAATCCCGGGATTTTCCCGGGATTTTTTTGTTTTGTCAACGCAAATCACAGATCGGGCAGTAAGCATAAACGCCCTTCGGATCGCTTAATTCCGTAAGTTGTTTCAACTCGGTGGTGAAATTTTCATAATAGCCGATCAGCGGGTGCACTGCCGGCAACCAGCGGAGATTAAAAACTCCCGTCAGAAATTGATTCAACCGGTTGATCATTTTTTCCCTGGCGCTCAACGGCTGTTCGACATAGACGACATCGTAATCCGTCAACCCGGCCTTGTTCGCTGCCGACCGGACAGCATCCTGCAGGTTGCCGATAGCATCCACCAGTCCCAACTTCATGGCCGTTTTTCCGGCCCATACACGACCCTCGGCAACTTTTTCGACTTCCAGCTGCGTCAATCTTCGCCCGTCCGATACCAACTCGATAAACCGTTGGTAACTGTATTGAATGCTTTGCTCCATCGAATTCGCCAGGATCGGGTTCATCGGGCGAGCGGCATCAAAAGCATCGGCCAGACGGGTGGTCCCCACGCCGTCGTTATGAATGCCTAACGAATCCAGACTTTTTTCGAATGTTGGAAATGCGCTGTATATCCCAATGGATCCTGTAATTGTCGTCGCCGTCGCCCAAATTTCATCAGCCGCCGAGGCAATCCAGTATCCGCCCGAGGCAGCTACCGAGCCCATGGAAACGATCACCGGTTTGCCTTTTTGCCGGGTGCGCTCCAATTCCCGGCGAATAATATCCGAGGCTAGGGCGCTGCCCCCCGGGCTGTCGATTCGAAGCACCACAGCTTTGATATCTTCATCTTCCAGGGCCTGCCGAATCAGCTCCGTCAGAGTGTCACTGCCGATTCTGCCCGTCGGCTGGGTGCCGTCTAAGATAATTCCCTCGGCCACGATAACCCCGACCTGTGATTTATTTTTCCGGACAGGTGAAAGTTTGGGCTGAATAGCGGCCAGGTAGTCATCAAACTGAATCTGGTTAAAGCTTTTACCCTTTTCGTTTTCACCAACTAATTGGATCAGATCATCCCGAAACTCATCTCTGGTTTTCAGGGAATCCACTAAACCGAAATCCAGCGCAAGTCGCGCCGTATCCCCGCCGGCGCGGGTCAGAAGTTCCGATCTATTGTTGGCATATTCGTCGATACTTTCCGGCGTTAAACCTCGCAACTGCGCAACATTTATTTTATAGGCGTCCCACAAAACATTCAACCACGCCGAATTCGCCTCTTTAGCCGGCCCGGACATGTTGTCGCGTAAAAACGGCTCCAAGGCCGTCTTGTAGGTGCCGACTTTGAACACGTGAAACTGAATCAGCAATTTTTCAAGCGCGCTTTTGAAATAATTGCGATACACGCCAAATCCGGTAATCAATACATCGCCCATGGGATCCAAATTGATCTCATCGGCACAGGCGGCCAGATAATACCGGTACTGATCGTAAAAATCACCGGAAGTATATATTTTTTTACCGCCGGCCTGAAACCGTTGCAACGCTTCACCGATGTCGTGCAGCTTGCTGATTCCGGCCCGGCCCAAATCGTTCAAATCCAGCACCAGCGCTTGAATGCGTTGGTCGGCTGCGGCATAATCAATGACATCGATAACATCTTTAAGGCGAGTTTCCTCTCGGGCCGCTTCGCCGAACAGCCGGTTGGAAAGCACGGTTTCGGTTTTTTGTTCAACGATATCACCCCGCAACGCTAAAATCAGAGCGGCCCGGTCCGGAAAACCCTTTTCCGCACTGTAAAAAAAGATCGAAATCAGAAAGATGATCAGGGCCAGGAATATTAAATTTCCTGCAACTACACGACAGACGGAAAGTCCGCGCCAAAAACCGCTGATCAGATAGCGGATAGCCTTAAATATTGTTTTCATACCCCAGCACCCTGGAAACTAAATTTAAGGCTAAATATATATCGTAATGAAACAAAAAAAAGGGGTGACATCAATAAATGTCACCCCGGATACTACAGTTTTTTTTCAGAGCGGTCTTATTCGTCAGTGGACTGTTACTCGCTTGGCCTTTTTGTCCTCGGGTTTCGGGACCTCTATCTGCAGCACACCGTCCTTGAACTCGGCCTTTATTTTTTCCGAATCCACCTCGGCCGGCAAAGTAAATGCCCGTTGAAACTTGCCGTAAGACCTTTCTCTGCGGTAGTAATTCTCTTCTTTGACCTCATTGTCGTAAGTGCGTTCACCGGATAAGGTCAAAACCCGATCCTTCAAATCAACTTTGATGTCATCTTTGTCAATTCCGGGAAGCTCGGCTTTAATTATGAAGTGGTCGTCTTTTTCATAGAGATCAACGGCCGGATTCCACATCCCCATACTGTCTTCATCAGCCATGCGGCCAATACTGAAAAACGGGTCGTCGAACATACGATTGATCCGATTGGGCAACATCGGCATCTCTCTCCATGGATTCCATTTTACTAAGTTCATCATTTTATTTACCTCCTTTGATAAGTTAGGTTTTTTTCTTGAAGTAAGCTCATTGGCTATTGATATTACCAATCAATCTTTTACGATCCTAAATTTAATTAATTTTTACCCGTTGTCAATATTATTTTAAATATTATTCGCTTGCATTACTAAATTAATGTATTAGATTTCAGTAATGATAATTGAGCGTTTAATTTAAAGGAGGAAAAAGTATGAGTAAAATTATCGGAATAGATCTCGGAACGACCAATTCATGTGTGGCAATCATGGAAAGTGGAGATGCCAAGGTGATCACCAATTCCGAGGGCGGACGCACGACGCCTTCCATGGTAGCCCTAACGGACAGCGGCGAGCGATTGGTGGGCCAAATCGCCAAAAGACAGGCCGTTACCAATCCTGAAAATACGGTATTCGGAGTCAAACGCCTTATCGGCCGCAAGTGGGACTCGCCGGAAGTTCAAAACGACATCAAGGTCCTGCCGTATAAAATTGAAAAAGCGTCCAACGGCGACGTTCGCATCAGCCTGCGCTCTAAACAGTATAGTCCGGCGGAAATTTCATCGTTTATATTGGCCAGCATTAAAAAATCAGCTGAAGAGTACCTGGGTGAAAAAATTACGGATGCCGTGATTACCGTGCCGGCCTATTTTAGCGACAGCCAGCGCCAGGCTACCAAGGATGCCGGAAAAATTGCCGGTCTGAATGTCTTGCGCATCATCAACGAACCGACGGCCGCTTCACTGGCTTATGGTCTCGACAAAAAAAAGGATGAAAAAATTGTGGTGTTCGATCTGGGCGGCGGGACCTTTGATGTCTCCATCCTTGAAATCGGCGATGGTGTTTTTGAAGTTAAATCGACCAACGGGGATACCCATTTAGGCGGTGAGGATTTCGATTTGATTCTGGTCGATTACCTGGCGGATGAATTTAAAAAGGATCAGGGAATTGATTTGAGAAAAGATAAAATGGCGTTGCAGCGCTTGAAAGAAGCCGCTGAAAAAGCGAAAATCGAATTATCCGCTTCCATGCAGACCGATGTCAATTTGCCGTTTATCACCGCCGATGCCGGCGGCCCCAAGCATCTGGCCATTAAAATTACCAGGGCCAAGCTGGAAAACCTGGTGGGCGGCTTGCTCGATAAATTGGAAGCTCCCTGCCGAACCGCCTTAAAAGACGCCGGCCTTTCAGCCGGCGACATCAACGAAGTCATTCTGGTCGGCGGCATGACCCGCATGCCGGCGGTACAGGAGCGGGTGAAAAAATTTTTCGGCAAAGAGCCCAACAAGAGCGTCAACCCGGATGAAGTCGTGGCCATGGGAGCTGCGATCCAGGGTGCGGTTTTAAAAGGTGATGTGCAGGATGTTCTGCTGCTGGATGTAACCCCCCTGTCGCTGGGAATCGAGACGCTGGGCGGCGTGATGACCAAACTGATTGAGAAAAACACTACTATCCCGGCGAAAAAAAGCCAGATATTCACCACCGCCGATGACAACCAGCCGGCGGTATCGGTGCATGTCCTCCAGGGAGAGCGTGAAATGGCCGGCGACAACAAAACGCTGGGCCGTTTCGAACTGACCGGAATATCTCCGGCTCCCCGGGGCGTGCCTCAGATCGAGGTTGCCTTTGACATCGATGCCAACGGCATCGTGGAAGTATCGGCCAAAGATCAGGCTACCGGCAAAAAGCAGTCGATCCGGATTACCCATTCATCGGGTCTGACCCAGGCAGAAATCGATCGCCTGGTCAAAGATGCCGAGCTTCATTCGGCTGATGATCGCAAAAAAAAGGAACTGATCGATGCCCGCAATGCAGCGGACGGATTGATTTATTCCACCGAAAAAACACTGGCCGAAGCCGGTGATAAGATTGACCCCAATACCAGAGCCCAGGTCGAGCGGGCCGCCGAAGACCTGAAGCGGGCGGTGCAGGGTGACAATGCCGATGAAATCAAGCGTCTGACCGAAAACTTGAGCCACGCCACGCATGCGATGGCGCAGGCCATGTATCAGCAGCAGTCCGGTGCCTCGGCCGGCCGGCAATCGGGCAACAGTGCCGGCAACGCTTACGGGCCGGCCTCATCCGGCAGTGAAGATGAAGTGGTTGACGCCGAGTACGAGGAGGTCAACTAAGCCTCAGGTATGATAATAAAAAGGCGGCGGGTTCAACTCCCGCCGCCTCCACCATTTTTTATTAATTATTTCAAATAATTATATTTTTTTTCGCTCGGTAAACATTCGGCAATGTCAATGTTTGCCGCAACACTCATCTTTAATACTTAGAAACGTTGTTGGATTGTTCTTTTAGACGTTTCGACGTCTGGCTTCGACTTACGAAACCATGCCACTTCCGCACCTTGGGTCTCTTGCACAATTCTCGGTACGAGGAAGACCGTTGAGGCCAAAAAAGGGCAAACCAAACGAAACCGAAAATAGAATTTTTAATGATAAACGCTTCGAACTTCGGCTCGGCACGCCGGTATAATTTTTGAAAGGTGCGAAGCGATTTCTCCACTTCTAACCGGTTATAATATTGAGAATTTTCCGAAAACTTTGACGCAGCCGGGGTGCGGTGTTAAAGACTGAGTTTATTTGCCCGAGCGTTAAACCGTCCAGGGTCATGTTGTTCGCGTCGATCTTTTCTTTGGCTTCCCGGCGGATCCGGCCGGCGGATTGCAGCAGCTCGGCCCGGGTGGCATCCTGCTCACGATGCAATATGATGGCCGCCAGCATCTGGTGTATATTCCGGCTGGCCTGGCATTTCGGATTTTCCACCACAATCGGGGTGAACCCCCGGGCTGCCTGGCGCACCGCCTTGTCAAAGGGAATCGTTCCCAGAATCCCGATATCCACAAAGCACTTGTCTTTTACCAGTTTCTGCATGGTCTCGGCAATCCGCACATCCTGGTTGTTTTCAGTCATATTCAAAACAATGGACAGGCGAAACTGGTCAAATTGCTTTTTCAGTTCATAAAAAGCCTGCTGGTCCCGGGAACGAACTTCCTGATAGATAAAATCAAGGGAATAGTTTTTGGATGCTTCTAATGAGCCGTCTTTGATTTTGTCAGCCAGCTCCTTGAGTGTTTTGCGCTCTGAAAAAAATCGCTCCAGAAACCGGTTGAAAACAACCTTTACAAAGGCGTAGCTGTCCAAAACCGATGCCGGTTCCGTGCCGGAGACGACAATCTTTTGATCTGCCAGCAAAAAGAAATCCAGTCCGTTAAAGGTGGTGTCCCCACCCAGATCAACGATCAGGAAATCGGTCTCCAGCTCTTCTTTCAGGTGGCGCATGATTTTAAGCTTCTGCGAATAGGGCAGATTCGCACTGCCCAGCCTCGAAGAATCTCCCCCGATCAAAGACAAGCCCTTGAATGCGGTGGGCGTGAGGATGTCCTGGATCGAATCTACTTTTTTATCCAGGAAATCGTTCCAGGTTTTGGCAAGGCTTTTGACGCCGGTATAAAGATGGACGTCGGCGCCGCCCAGATCAAGATCCGCCAGCACCACTTTCTCGCCTAAAAGGGCCAGACCCACCGCCAGATTCGCCGAAAGCATGGATTTTCCGACCCCCCCTTTAGCGCCTCCCACCGCAATTATCTTTTTACTGCTTTTCTTGACCGCTGAAGCATCCGGTATGGATTCAAATTCTCCGGCCGGCAGTATCTTTTTGATTAAGGAAGCTGTAGAAGAAGCACCTGCCGGCACAGGCTTGGCCTGCTCGATGGGCGTCTTCGAGCCGACCGCCGGGGCCGGGGCCGGTTTTTCGGCAGCCTTCAGCGGAGACCCGCCGGCGGCGGTTTGAGTCGGTCCAGCCGGCGGGATTGCAGCCGCGATCGGCTTGGACGGCAAAGGCTTGCCCTGCTCAAGGGGTGCCTTCGGGCCGGCCGCCGGGTCCGGGGCCGGTTTTTCGGCAGCCTTCAGCGGAGACCCGCCGGCGGCGGTTTGAGTCGGTCCAGCCGGCGGGATTGCAGCCGCGATCGGCTTGGACGGCAAAGGCTTGCCCTGCTCAAGGGGTGCCTTCGGGCCGGCCGCCGGTGCGGAGACCGGTTGTTCGGCTGCCTTCTGCAGAGACCCGCCGGCGGCGGTTTGGGTCGCTCCAGTCGCCGGGATTGCAGCCGCGGCCGGTTTAGAAATCACAGGCTTGGCCTGCTCAAGGGGCATCTTCGGGCCGACCGCCGGTGCTGGGACAGCTCGTTCGGCTGCCTTCAGCGGGAACCCGCCGGCGGCGGTTTGAGTCGGTCCAGCCGGCGGGATTGCAGCCGCGGCCGGCTGGGGAGGCAAAGGTTTCGGGAGCTTTTTGTCAGGTCCTTCAGGATCGCTGGACGATGCTTCCGGCAGAATCTTTGCTTTTTCCTGTGATTCGTCTGAAGATACAGCCATTTGCAATTTTTCTTTATTTTGATCGAAGATCAATGCAGAACCTCCTCCACTCAGCTTGATAGATCCGGTGTGTTTTTTAACGTCAATTTCTTTACAAATGGATCGGACTCTTTGGAAGTAAAGAATCCTGGCCCAGAGGGCCACGCTTTGAGTTCACCCCAGCTTCCGGCTCGTAGAGCCTACAGCTCGCAGAGAGGGGTGGTGTTTGCCGCCAGATAACCCATGGAATAACGGAATGTTGGAAAAACCTAAACCACGTATGCGCAGCAAAGTTTATGCCAACTCTATAAATTGGGGCGTGTCAATTTTATATAATAACTATTTAGGGTTACGAAGGCGCCGGACTAAAAATTGGTAGAATTGAAAGTCAATAGTTTGACGCGGGCGAATAATTGGCGGCAAGCTGAAAGGAGCTGAAACTGATCATACGGCCGATAATACGACTGGTTTTTCACGAAGTTCACCGCCTTTCGCTTTAAGCCGGTATTTTCCATAAGGTGTCTCTACCTCCTTGCCCAGTATCATTTCCTTGATTGCCGGGGTTACCTTTTTGTAGATCCTGTAAAGGTCGTCCATTAACTCAAGTTCGGAAATCTCCTGCCAAACGTCCTCTTCGTGATGTTGAACCTCGTACAGCGGCATTGAAAACAGCAACATTTCCCAATATCCTCTCTAAACTGATTTCAGAACTCAGGCGATCAACAAAAAGCCGGGAACCCAACCTAAAGGTTACCCGGCTTAATCTGCTTAATCCTTTGGCAACCTCGGCTACCTTTTATAGGTCCGTTGGTTTTCCGTCCCTGCCTCCCGGCAGGTTTGGCTTTTCATGGATTCTATTACACCCAATAATTATTAAAATAGTTTATCAGCGCTTTGCGCATTCGTCAATTATCATTTATTGCTTTTCTATTGAAACCGATTGGGCTAAATTACCGGGCATGCGGTCTCAATTGAAAAAAGTGATGCCTGCGCTGGCGGCCGTCAGTTTGGTTTTTGCTATCGGCTACTGTGCTTATGTCTATCTCAGCCTGCCCGATGTGACCGTTTTGCGAACCCAAAATCCCAAAACGACCGCCCTGATGCTGCAGCGGTACCGGCAAGCGCAAAATGAAGGCAAGGATCTGATTATCCGGCAGGAATGGGTTTCATTCGAACGAATTCCCAAGCTTTTGAAGGACACCATCAGAGTTTCTGAAGATGCCGGGTTTTACCAGCACCAGGCATTGGATTTCACTGAATTGAAGGCCGCCATTAGGAAAAACTGGCAAAAAGGCAGATACGTCCGGGGTGCCAGCACCATCACCCAGCAGCTGGCCAAAAATCTTTACCTTTCCACCGAAAAAACCATCATTCGAAAGATAAAGGAGCTGCTTATCGCCCGCAGACTGGAAAAATATCTAAATAAAAACCGAATCTTCCAGCTGTATTTGAATGTTATCGAATTTGGTCCGGGTATATTTGGCGTGCAGGCTGCTTCACAATATTTTTTCCACAAAGAGGTCGGCCGGTTAAACCTTGAAGAAATAGTCAGATTAACTGCCGTGATTCCCAAGCCGCTTCAAGTAAATGCAGCCGGAAACGGCCGCTGGCTCAGATGGAAATCCCGCTGGATTCTGAATACGCTCCGAAGATACGAATACATTGATCAAAGCCAGTATCGAACGGCGATCGAATTATTTCAATAGGAGTCAATATTGGTTTCGAACTTCAGCGGGGTTCGAGCAGCAGGACCCCCTCGTCCGTATTCATATCCACTCGAAATCGATGCAGGTAATTGAGTCCCAGCAGCCCCCAGTCGGGTTGATTCGGAATATCTAAAACCAGCGCCTTGATGTCATTGACCTCCCAGCCTTCAATGGTAATCGAGGATAGACTCACTTCCGGCGCATATTGCACGCCGCCGGCGGTAATAATTTTTCGCATGGGATTGCGCCCATCGATGGACAGGCCCAGTTCTTGAGCGGTTGTGCTGGGTATGGTCACCATTGATGCGCCGGTGTCCACAATAAAGTTTTGATACGTATTCCCATTGAGGACGGCGTTGACGGGGATTTGGTGGGAGCCGGGAGCAAATTCGATGACGATTTTTCCTTCCTGCGCCTTTAATTCTGATATTTGATTCTGCAGATTCTGAATTTTGTCTTTTAAAGAGGCCGGATATTCTTTCGCCGCCAGAATTTCTTCGGCTTCAGCCCAGTTGTTTTCGGCCAGCGCCAGCTGCACCCCCATTAAATGGACGTTCAGATCATCGGGCAATCGGCGTCCCGCGAGTCGATAGGCTCTCCAGGCGGCCTGCAAATTGTCCTGGTTAAATAGGGCTGTAATCCAGTTTAAATAAAGATCCGCAAAGGTCTTGGTCAGCAGCGCCGAATCCCGCTCGCTGACCGCCGACAGGCCATCCGCCACATTCTGGGCCAGTTCAATCGCCCCTTCATAGCCATAGCTTTGCGCAGTTGCCCGAGCCACGGTCATCAGCAATTCAGCATCGGCGGCTTCGATTAAAATCTGAGTATCAAAAATATCGGCCAGTTCCCTGCTGTTGCCGGCTTTTAGGGCGTTTCCAGCCAGCTTTTTCATATTCTCAACGGCAAATGCCCTCTGCAGATGAGCTGGTGTTATTTTGTCCGCAAGCTTCGGAGCGATTCTAAAGGCGTTGGCCAGGGCTTCCAGCCGCTCCAGATCCGAGTAGTCCGGCCCCATCGCGTAGGCGCGCACCAATTCTTCTTCTCTGCTGTTCGCAAATGTAATTCGGTAAAAATCATCGACCCGAATCTCGGGGCTCAGATACCGGCCCTCATCACCGTTCCAGATAAAAGCACCTTCAATATTATTGCCAAAGGTCCATCCCACAACTCGATCCTGCTGAATCAGAATGCCATTTTCAGTGAAATTCCCGGCCAGGGTACCTTCAATAAAATGCCCCTGTTCGTTCGGATTTTCAAATTCCACGGGTTCCGGAGAACTCAACGCCGCCAAAGGCAACCAGGTTAATTGCCCGTCGGCCGACCATGGAGCAAGCTCCGGCCCCTCAATTCTAAAATCTTCCATAATTCGCCACAGCCCGATGCGGTCGTAGTCACTGTAAATTCCACCGACAATACCAACCTCAAGATCCGGTCCTATTTTGAGCGTCCATTCGGCGCCGCCCAGACACACCTGCTTCGGCAAAGCCACCCAGCCTCCGCCAACCACCGCCACGGGGACCTCTTTTATAATTTTCCCGGTAATATCTTTAATGACAACCGTTCCAACCGGAATTTTTATTTTGGACGGTGAGCTGTGCGCGCTGGTATCATCGTTTTGCTTTTGGGGTACGACACCCTTGGTGGGCGCTTCAGCGATATCCTTGGGGAGAAGCGGCGTCTCGGCGGACGGAATTTCAGCAGGTAATTTTTGCGGCTTACGTTCGGCAATTCGCTGATGGCCAAAGTAGTACAACGCAGCGGCCATACAAACGAGCACGATGACAACCCATGCCCACCGGGAATTGCGGCCGGAGGGTATATGCAGCCGCGTCCCGCAGTTCAGGCAGAAATTGGACTCGAGGAAATTTGCCGTCTTACACTTCGGGCATGTTAAGACATCGTCGCTCTCAGGTAAGATGATTTTTAGATCATTATCCGCCATATGCCTGCTAGTTTTCGTCAAATAAGATCATTTGAAAATCAGCTAAAGCCAGGCATCAACTGAATTTAATTTCACGTGTTCGGACGTAAACATTCTCGGACCTGCATAAAAGTATCAGGAGACGCCACCAGCAAATGCTCATCGATTCTCTGTCCGTCCAGGTATTCATTCAGATGAAAATCACATCCGTCAAATTTGCAGATTTTCCCCCCGGCCGCCTCGATTATCACCCGGGCCGCCGCCAACCCCTGGAAGGATTCATTGGCTACAACCGCCGCATCCGCCCGTCCCATGGCCACATAACATATATGAGCGGATGAACACCCCAAATTCCGAATTTTACCGGGAAAGGTCGAGTAATAATGCTGATGAAATCGCGAAAAAGTAAACAACAAACTTTCATCGTTGATGGTGTGCCCATCGTCTATTTTTATCTTCTGCTTCCCCCAATAAGCGTTCTGTCCGGCCCTGGCATGAAATAGATCACCGGTGGCGGGCATATAAAAAACGCCGAAAATGGGCCAAAAATTATCAATCAGAGCCAGAGACATGCCCCAGATCGGAATGCCGGCCTGAAAATTGGCCACGCCCTCTATGGCATCGAAAATCCACAGATATCGTTTTCCTTCATGGGAGTAGTTTTCGTTTAATTGGTCGAACTTGAACACCTGGTGTTCGGGATACAGTTCGGCCAGTTTTGCTTGAAAGTGATCCGTTAATCGCAGCTCCGCTTCGATGACCATCCCCTGGTCGAATTTCACCTGGGGTTGGCCTTTGCCATAAAACGCCAAGGCTTTTTTGCCTGCTTCTTTGATAAATTCAGTCGCAAATGTGCTTAATTCTTCGATCCCATGACCTTTGGCACCCATTGGCCCTCCTTCTGCGTTTAGTTGGAATTTTTATTGGTAGTCTAACAAAACTGTGTTCTGCGCCAAAATACCTGAAATTTAGTTTCATGAATAAATTAATCATCAACCAATTTAATTACAATCATGGTCACATCATCTTCCGGTTTCCGGTCTTCTGAAAACCGGTGGAGCCGTCCAAGACTGGCAGCTATAATTTCTTTGGCGCTGGCCGTGGGATTTTGCCGAATAACCTGATAGAGCGGCTCTTTGCCGAACATTTCCCCTCGCGGATTGCGTGCCTCCCAGATACCGTCGGTCCCGAGAAAGATTATCTGGTTGCGAACAAGATTCTTTTTCTCGTTTTCTTCGAACTGCGCATCTGAGCGCACGCCCAGAGCCATGCCGGGACCTCGCAATTCTTCAAATGAATCCGCGGCCGGATCATAAAAGATTCCCGGATCATGTCCGGCACGAACCCAGCTCAAGTTTCTATTTTTAGCATCAATGGCCAAATAAAACAACGTCATGAATCCGCCGGATTCTTCGACATCGCTGGCAAGCTGCCGGTTGACGTCGGCAACCGTGTGGGCAATACTTCCGGGCAGGTCGGATCGTTGACGCAAAAACGCCCGGGCGGTGGCCATAAGCAGGGCTGAGGAGACACCGTGTCCGGATACATCTCCTAAGACCACCCTGATTTTGCCCGCATCGCCCGCATCATATCCAAGAAAATCATAGTAATCCCCTCCGGTCTCATCACAATAGACGCTGGTCGCGGCAATATCCAAGCCTTTTACCTGAGGCGCTTGGCGGGGCAACAGGGCCTGCTGAACTTCTTTGGCCAGACATAAGGATCGGCGCATGCGGTCGCGTTCTATCAGGCCCTCGGTCATTTCGTTCATCCCGTCACCCAGCAAACCAAGCTCATCATTGGATACGACCTGGACTTTGTGATGGAAATTTCCGTCACGCACATTATATACCAATTGGATCATCTCTTTAATCGGTTTCAATATGGAATTTCCAACCAGGATATTCAAACTGAACGCAATGACAATAAAAAGAACACTCAACACAACGGTAAAGACCAGAATCTGTTGGCCGAATTGACCGGCGGTAACTGCGCTATCCTTAACTTCCCAGACCGCGAAGGCCAGCGTACCCACCAGAAGAATCATGGGGGCATTGGTTCCGACACCCAGCAAAACTCGGATTCTTCTTAGAATGGAAATTTTTATGGCCCCCGTCACTGCGGCCAATTTGCCTGCGGGGAAAAAAACCGGAACCAGATTCGTGCGGGAATAATCATCAATCAGGAAAAATGAAATAAAGGAAGCGATCAGGCCGATCATGACGAGCCTGAAAAACCCATAAAAAAAACTGCTGATTGACATATTTATCAGAAAAGACATAATCGGCAGCAATACGGCAGACAAAACTATCCACATGGCAACATTCACCAGAGCGAGAGTAATCGGCAAATTCAAGAGCCTGCGCTCTGCCAGGGCTTGAAGCCCTGCTTCCGGTTTCTCGTCGGATTGAAGCTTTTTCAGCGCGGCGGCGATGGGACGCTGGACAAGATATTGCAGGAACACGGCAATTAGAGAAATAAAAGCGAGAATGACAGGTATCGCTGCCCAGTTGCCTTTGGATAGAAATCCCCGCCATTCTTCAAAAATCGCCAGGGGTGTAAAAATATTCAGCACGGCGATGATGAAGTTGCCCGAGATATTGGCTGCAAAATTTCGCAGATAAAGAGCGGTTAACCCGGATTTGACTGGTTTCGGTGCTTTCATTGCGTTTAATCTAGTTGCCAAAGTGCAGACCCTTGAAGACAAAAAAATACAGACCTATATATAATATTAAGGTGATTGAAACATCTTATAAGGTCTTGAAAGTCTCGATCCTGGAGTACTGGAGTCATGGAGTATTGAAAAAAAGATATCACACCTATAGCCATCAGTCCAACACTGCAGTACTCCAACACTCCGAAGCATAATCCTCCAACAAAGATTACCTTGTTTTGGTTCATAGTTCCGTAAAATTAGTTGAATGACCATAGCCGCCGGAACCGATTGGATCAAGAAAAAACCGCATGTATTCACCGGATCTTTTGTTGACAAGACCCTGTCGATGCCGTAGTATTCACCCCGATTTTATACTGTTTACGGTAAGTTAGACGAAAAACCGGAGGTGGCCAAATGAGTCGGGATGTACCAACGCGCGAAGAGGCCCTCGTGCTTCTGAAACACTACAATCAAAATGAAAGCTTGATAAAACATGCCCTGGCAGTGGAAGCCGTCATGCGTTATTTTGCCCGCAAACGTGGCGAAGACGAAGAGAAATGGGGCAAGATCGGCCTGATCCACGACCTTGATTATGAACAATTTCCCGATCAGCATTGTAAAAAGACCGAAGAAATACTGCGGGAAAACAACTGGCCGGAAGAATACATCCGGGCCGTGGTCAGTCATGGCTGGGGAATCTGCACCGATGTAGCGCCGGAGTCGGAACTGGAAAAGGTGCTTTTTACCATCGATGAACTCACCGGACTGGTGGTGACAACCGCCCTCGTGCGTCCTTCAAAAAGCGTGCTGGATGTTGAAACCAAGTCGGTTAAAAAGAAATGGAAGGACAAACGATTTGCTGCCGGCGTAAATCGATCCATTATCGAAAAGGGCGCCGGGATGCTGGGAATGGATCTTACGGACGTGATTAACGATACCATCATGGGCATGCGTGAGGTGGCTGATGAAATCGGGTTGAAGGGCAACGTGGAGTGATTTCGGAAGGCGGAGTAAATTCGCAGACCGGTCGAAGTTCACAGCCCCATAGAGATTGGTATTATTGAATTCAGAGTTGATCGTTTAAACTATCAGCCATGAACTGTGAACTAATTTCGCCGGCAATCCGTCACTTCTTACGAAATCCAATATATACCCAATAAATTATCCAGATAACCGCTACCGGGCCGACGCCGAGATATAAATACAGGATCAGGTCTTCATTCCAGGGCTGGATAAACGCTGCAATGACCGCCGGCCAAAGCACAGTAGCCGCAATAGCTGATCTCATCTTACCGGATAATACGGCCACCGGTTTGGTTTTGGCGGCCGGTTTTTCATTTCCGCGGCTCAAAATTCTGGGCAAAAAAAAGATTGCCAGAATAATGATTACGAGTACCAGTATTTCTTGAATACCTGAAAACATCTATTCTCCATTGTTGCGGCACTCTGGTTATCACAAAAATACTTGAGTGACAAGTTGCCTGCCGTCGTATTGAACCGGAATGGCATATAACAACATTCCCCATCAACTCAATTATTCAATCCACTCAATAAACTAAGACAACCGATCCAACTCCATCAATTTTCCATTTTTTTCTCTTACCTGTTTTTCACAAATTTTCTCACCCTGTTTACCCAACCTGAATCACATTTCTTAAACAGCGACATCGCCGATAGCTTCGGTTCCGTTTTAACTATTTGATATCTATATAATTTTAAAATTTCTAGTGTTTGGTATGTTTTTTGCCTGAAGAACGGCAGCCTGACATTGCATTCCGCTTAAAGTCAAGCAAAAAGCGTTTCAATCAGTTATTTGCTTCAATCTATAAAGATTATTCAAGATTTTATATTGACACACAAAGTGAATTACCTTAAACAACAGAGTTGTTGGATTGACGTTTATCTCTCAGGCCCTGTCATCTAGCAATTCCACAAGGAAAAAGATATTGACAACCTTGAAATGAAGCCTCCAAGGGGACATTGGTGTTCTTAAGGAGGCTTTTTTCATTTTTCATATAGCCGACACCGCGTATTTGGATGGCGCAAGGATACGGGTCCGTTTTCGTGATTTCAAGGACGAGAGATTTCAATTATGCACCGAGACTCAGGTTTCACGCTGATTGAGTTGATGACGACACTGGGGATAATTGCAGTTCTTGCCAGTATTGCAATACCGAACTATATTGGTTGGCTTCCCCAATACAGGCTGGGCAGCGCTGCCAGGGATTTGCTGTCCGCAATGCAGTATGGTCGGTTGACAGCCGTCAAAAACAATGCCGATGTGCAGGTGAAATTTTACCCGGATCAGGATAATTACCGGTTCTTTGCTGATTATGACGGTGATCATGATCAGGACGCAGATGAACCCACCATAAAAAGCGGTAAAATGCCCCAAGGCGTACACCTGAAGGAAACAAATTTTCATGGCAATACTTTCTATTTTGACGGCAGAGGGCTTGCATCCGGTTCAGGCGGCACGATATCCCTCGAGAATATTTCGATGAATCAAACTCAAATTCGAGTGAATCGAACCGGCAACTCCAGAATTCTGGTGGCAGAGTAGAACACTCCGACAAAAAGCGACCGGTGGCGTAAGATCAGAAGGATCCTTAGAATTTCGAATATTTCTAATGTCTCGCACGTCGGCAGGTTTATCGCCATCGTGCAGGTACACTAACCATGAGAAATGATTCCGGCGGCTACACCCTGGTCGAGCTCTTAATTGCGATGTCCATCGCGGCCATTTTAATAACGGCCATCTATCAGGTCTACCAGATGCGTCAAAGTTCCGATCTCAAACAACAGCTGATGGTTGAAATGCAGGAAAACATCCGGGCAGCTGCTTCTCTGATAAAAAGAGAAATCAGAATGACCGGCTATGATCCCGCTGCAAACGATGGCGAAGATAGCGATGGCGATTCGGCCGTTGATAATGAAGACGAATCTGCGGATACGGGAATCGAAAAGGCCGGCCGCGATATGATAAGGTTTACTTTCGACTATGATGCCGACATGACGACCGACCCCGATGAAAGGATTACTTACGGCTTTGCAAATTCATATGATGCCGACAGCGACGGAATCGCCGATTCAGGGGCCGGCCGGCTTTACAGACAAACCGGCGATGGAATACTGATCGGCATAGCTGAAAATATCCAGGCCATCGGGTTTGCCTATGCATTTGACCATAATCATGACGGCATCCTGGATACCGACGACGGCACCGCCGATGGCCAGATCGTGTGGGCTTACGATGCCGACCTTGCCGATGGAGATGATGCGCTTACCACGAATCTGGATGGCAATTTGTTGGCCGCCCCGGTGCCGCTATCCGATATCCGGGCAATCAGGGTTTGGATTCTGGCCCGAACCAGAGCACCGATCAGGGGGCATGTTGAAGACCGGACCTATGCGGTGGGTGACCGAAATATTTCATGCGCCGACAATTACCCGCGCCGTTTGCTCACGGCCACGGTGTATTGCAGAAATATGGGACTCTGAGTTTAGCCTGTGTCCATCGGATCCGGCAAAAATGGTCCGCCTGGTTTTAAATAAATGAAAAAACGAATACCCAATCGGGGTTACACCCTTATCGAAGTGCTAATCGCCATGAGCATTTTTGCCGTGGGCTTTCTAGCCGTGGCGAGTATGGAGATCATGGCCATTAGCCAGAATGCCAGTGCCAGAATGCAGACTGAAGCAACCGCCAAGGCCGTAGACCGGCTGGAAAGGCTGCTGGCCCTGCCTTATGATCATATAGATTTAAATGAGCAGAACAACCCCCACCGGGTGATGTCCGAAGGCTATACGGTCGAATGGATGGTTGAGGATGATGTGCCGATCAATGCCACCAAATCCATTAAAATCACCGTGTCCGCTGCGAACCGGAATGCCAAGCCGATCTCTATAAGTTTCACAAGAGCCGCTGGTCTTGATTCCGGATCCGGTTCTTAGTAGGCGGTAGACTGAAGGGATGTAATCCATGCCGCAATCAACTTTTTACAAAAAAAATCAGGAAGGTTTTATTATCATCGCGGCCGTGATGATGCTCGCTCTGCTTACAATAATCGCTGTCTCCGCCTTAAACACGAGTACCACGGAAGTTAAGATAGCAACCAATGAGCTTCTCTATGAAAAAACATTTTATGCCGCCGAATCCGGATTACAGCATTTGAAACAACTTCTTAGAAGCCAAGTGGTTAAGTACCAGGCCGTCAATCCGGCGTCGGGCACGGTTCCGAGCTGGAGTTTTGCCTTAAAGGGCGCCCAGGATACAACCGGCGACGACAACGGTGACTTTGAGGGCGCCGTCGAATGGATCAATAGAGAAATTGACGGAATCACCGTTAAGGTGAGCGTCTGGAATAATGCGGACAGCGGCAATTATGAAACCGATACCGATGGGCTGATCTACGCCCGGTCCGCAGCCAAAGGACCGCGGGGATCTGCGTGCAGCATCGAAATACTGTTGCGGAGCACGATGAACGGTATGGCGATTAGTGATTACAGCGCCCAGCAGGGTGCGGGACCGGACAAGAATTACGTTTCTGATGATGTGAAAGCGATGACAAGTTTTGAAAATCAAATAACTTTGGTCCACTAAAAGGCAAGCCCTATGAAAATACAAAACATGATCCGATTGTTTGTTTTTGGATTGATGCTTTTTATTTTCGGCAGCGCGACCGGCGCGGAGGCCGACCTGAGATTTAATCCGTTCAACGGGCACTACTACCTGATCCATAACGAAACGATGACCTGGAGTGCTGCCAGAGATTATTGCGAATCCCTGGTGGAAGGCGACGTCAGTGGAACCGGTTATTTGGTAACGATAACTACCGATCAGGAAAATCAGTTTGTCCACGAATTATTAAGCAACGAGCGCGGTTGGCTGGGCGCAAGTGACGGCGACGGCGAAGACACCTGGAAATGGGTCACGGGTCCCGAAGGCCAGGACAGCGGTACGGTCTTCTGGAATGGCCCAGGCAGTTCGGCGGGTGGGGTGCCGGTCGAGGGGCGGTACACAAACTGGACCGATGGAAATCAGCCCAATGACAGAAACGGCCAGGACTATCTTGAAATGCTGGCCGACGGGGGCTGGAATGACACCGATGGCGATGAGGAATTCCAGTTCGTGTGTGAATTTAATCCGACAACCTATTACACCATAACAGCTGCTGCGGGAGCCAACGGAACGATCGAACCCTTCGGCGATCCACCGGGACAGGTAAAAGTGGAAGAAGGTTCCGATCAGACCTTTACCATTGTTCCGGATCCCGGATACAAGGTGGCTGCCGTTCAGGTGGATGATTCGCCGGCAGGGCTGGATAATAATCAGTATACCTTTAATAATGTCGGCAAAGACCACAAAATCGAAGCAACGTTCGTGGAGAACATCCATACCATCACCGCCAGTTTCGGTGCCAACGGCAGCATTTCTCCTGCCGGCAGTGTGCCGGTGGCGCATGACGCCGAAAAAACATTTACCATATCGGCAGTCCCCGGTTTTCAAATTGGGGCGGTCCTGGTCGATGATATTCCGGCGGCCTTGAACGGAGGCCAGTACACCTTTACCAACGTCGATCGCGACCATACCATATCCGTTTCTTTCATCGATGCCAATTCCGAACCTGGGGAGGAGACCGGCGGAAACGTGGCCGGCTGTTCCGCCAGCGCTACGGCCGATTATAGCAGCGGTTTTGATCCGCAAGACTTTCTGCTTTTCAATACCAGTGTCGACAACCAAAAACACCTGGTGTTGGATACCGGTCATGCGGCCATAGATCCCGCCAAGATTATTATCCCGTTTACCCAGAGCGTTTCAGCCACATTTCTCTACGAGGCTGCCGGATTCAAATTTTCAGACTTCGGCTGGCTGCTCGCCGCCGACGGGCCGGGCGGGACGAAACATGAGATATACCAGGATGTGAACGACAACGACCAAAACGGTGTCTTGGATGTCGGCCCGAACAACACCGCCGATCGTTTCGGCGATACCAACGGCGACGATAAGATTGATGCGTTGGATAATATCAAAGTTTTGGGAACGTTTAAAGGTGGAACGGAAATTGTATTTTATCTCAAGGTCGATAATGAAAACCAAGCCTATTACACCAAAACCGACTGGAATACGGACACGTATGCTTCAACCAGCGGCGCATGCACGGGCGATACGATTGAAAAAACTTTCAATCTGGGAATGCCCCTATTGAGTGCCGGTCCTTGCAGTCTGGAAAGCAACTGGATGGAGCAGACGGCCTTAAATCGCGTCAACGACCTATTCGGGCTGTACTTTGCGGCCGATGATACCGCGACCCTGGAAATCGAAAGGAATAAACCCTTTTCCCATGTCATCGTCGGGGCGCCGGGAAACAAGCCGAACGAATGGATTTTAGGTTGGGAGGATCTCAGAGAGGGCGGTGATACCGACCACAACGATCTGGTTTTTCAAATCGAACGTAAAACAGGTGGAATGGCGCAGCTCCTATCGACCAGTGCCATCACGCCTCGAACAGGAGGACGCTTATTTCACGGGGGTTACCGTGCGGTTATATGATCGCATGCCCTGTTCGGGTGATTCTAAAATCACCTATTTTCTGTCTATTGACAATGGCCAAAACTGGGTGGAAATCAGGTCCTGGGACGAAGTTTACAGCTATGAAGTGGTTGACGGGAGAACGGTTCTCGGTGACAAGATAACCAGTTGGACACCGGGATAATCCGGAATATACCTACCGCTCGCGCAGAATCGATTTTGCGGGCCAGGGCCTCTCCGGAAAAAGTCTCATTTGGAAGGCTGAATTTGTCAGCCAGGACGAGCCCTGTAAGCCGGAACTCATTGATCTGGCATTGGATGCCAGTGTGGCGACCCATGGCTACTTCGCCCGCAGTTCACCGGTTGTCCAGGCCAATGCGCTCTATTCAGGCTATTATGAAACGCCTGAAATGAGCTGGACGGACAAGAATTTGCGGGGCCATTTGACCGCCACTCGCCTGTATGATCCTGACAACCCGGATGAGACCAGTGAAATTAAGCTCTGGGATGCCGGTGAAAGATTGAGTATGACGCCTCCTGCGGATAGAATGATATATTTTCCCAACATTGAGGTGGTGACAATCTCAAATGAGGAAATTGCCAGGGGCGACAGCACAACCCAAACATTCTCAGGGCAGCTGCATCATCCGGTTTTAGCAACGACGCTGGCAATTACCGACACGCGGGAGACTTTCTACGATAAGCACATCGACGTGCTGGAAGGTAATAAAGGCGGCGTCGGAACCATCGACCGCTTTAACGGAAAATTCACGGTCTCCTTTAATACGCCACCTCGGGAAGGCCAACCCATAACGGTTAATTATCGTTACTACTACGCCCATCCGGCACTGCCAGCAGTTTAAAAACGACAATGTTTCCAACGAGATGCTTGGGATTGATGATACGTTTATTTTCCCGGATGGTTATGTCTATGACTTCAATGAAGACGGCAATGTTGATCAGGCGGATGGCAAGTGGCTGGTCAATTGGGTTCGCGGGTATAATGACGGCGACCATATTGCCAAGGAATGGCTGCTGGGACCCATCGATCATTCTGTTCCGGCCGTCGCCACTCCGCCGGGAATACCGTTATGGTTTTTCGGAACGGATATAACCGAAGCAGAGCGATGCAAGCTATAGAGATTTTATCAAAGACGAGAAAATATCAACCCGTCCGACCGTTGTATATGTGGGCGCCCGGGATGGGATGCTCCATGCCTTTGATGCCGGCAACTTTCGCGACGACGACAACCCAGTGTCCGCTCCGGTCGAGAACCGAGGGTATTTCTTGTGGCAAAATCGGTCAGCGGAGGACTGCCCCGCTTACTGCAGCGATAATTGCAGCAACTGCCCTGACTACGGCACCGGAAATGAGCTGTGGGCATTTATTCCGGCGAACCTCATGCCGCGCCTGAAAAACAATCGGCTCAGAAGCGAGGACCAGGCTTATGTCGATGCGTCACCGGCCCTGGCAGATGTATTTATCAACGGCCGCTGGAGAACCGTTTTGCTGGCCGCCGAGGGCAATGGCGGGGATACGGTGTTTTGCCTGGATGTCACCGATCCTTTAAAGCCTTCTTTTTTGTGGGAGTTTGCTCATCCGGAATTATTCCGCAGCCGCTCATCTCCATCAGTCAGCTCAAATAGGGAGAATTCTGGACAACGGCACTGCCAAATGGGTGGCATTTTTTGTATCCGGCAAGACCGAAGACCCAAGCCTGTACCCGTCCATTTATGTGATCAATATTGCAGACGGCAGCAAGGAAGAAAAAATTTCTTTGACTGCTGATGCCGGCGGAATCGGCGGCGTCCCCAGCGGACAGCCGTCCATCATCGATTCGGACGGCAACGGATACATCGACCGGATTTACATCGGCACGGATAAAGGGCGTATGTATAAGGTCAACATCCCGGATGACCCCGATACTCAGAAGTATAATATCAGCCATTGCGTCATCAACACGGATTTCACAGACGACGACTTAGACCCTGAGGTGAACTCAATCCCTGAAGGCCAGCGATACCATCCCATTTATGGCTCACCGGTCGTCGTTGTCGACAATGGATTGACCGCCGAGGGGAAAATTCATTACAATCTCAGGATATTCTTCGGCACCGGCGACAGTCCCTACTATGATGAAAATATCAACACAGCTGAAACCAAGTATCACTTTTTTGCTTACCGCGATGAAAGCGGGAAGGGACAGTGTAATGCAGATTCCGTCAATTTGGACTGGTTTTTACAGCTTCCCGCAGGCCATCGAATTTTTGCTTCGGCTTTTGCGGCGGCCGGCAATATTTATTTCGGAACTTCAACCAGTGAGACCGAGGATCCCTGCGCACCGGGCTCGGGCAATGCCCAGAATACAAACGGGGGAACGCTTTTCGCCTTAACCATGGGCGGCTCCGTCGTTGCACAAATAGCGGATGTCGGCAGCATTGTCACGTCGCCTTTGGTTTCAGATGAACACCTCTACCTGCGCTCACAAACCCTTGGCCTAAAATCGTTTGGCGGCAGCAAGTATAACAATCCAAGCCTGGCCGGAGGCATCGCAGAGTTGCAAATCAAGGCTTGGCGGGAATTGTTCTAACTTAGGGCTCATTTAACGATTGTTCGCGAACTGCTATCCCTACCACAACCGTTTTCGAACCTGTAACCATTTTATCCTTGACTGTAAATTTTCATTCATTAAATTTCAGGTGGAACATACCCAAAATGATTGTATCATTTCATTCAATAATTGAAGCCGACAAAAATATTATCTGCGCCGGGCGTGAGCCCAATGCAGCGGATCTTGCGGCTATCAAGGCCGCCCAAGCGGTAATCTTGAACCAGGGATGCGGCCGATCATTGTATGAAGCGGCCCGGGCCAACTGTCCGAATGTATTTCCGAATTATGATGCCAAGTTTAAATACCCGGGAAAAATCGGTCAGATAAAGCTTTTCCGGAAAATCAATATTTGCCATCCATCAACCAAAATTTATCCGGATATCGCTTCGTTTCAGACACAATATGATCAGAAACCCCATCCCTTGCCCTGGTCGTATCCGATTGTTTTTAAATTGGACTGGGGCGGTGAGGGGGAAACAGTATACCTGGTAAACTCAACCGAAAACCTGCAAAAAAGACTGAAGCAAACCGCTGAGTATGAAAAATCGGGACAAACCGGATTTTTACTGCAGGAATATGTTCCATCCAACAACAAGTCCCTGCGGGTTGTGGCCATCGGACAGCGTCTAATTTCCTACTGGCGCATTCAGCAAAACATCGATGTTTTCCATGCCAGCTTGAGCAAAGGGGCTGTAATAGTTTCAAAGGCGCATCCTGAACTTCAGCATAAAGCAAGGGCAGTTGTCAGGCAAATTTGCCAAAAAACGGGCATTAATTTGGCCGGCTTCGA
Source organism: uncultured delta proteobacterium (assembly GCA_963769935.1). GTDB lineage: Bacteria > Desulfobacterota > Desulfobacteria > Desulfobacterales > JAFDCJ01 > JAFDCJ01. Next base: position 415,886 of record CAVYNY010000010.1, read on the forward strand.
TGTTATCTTTTCATCAGAAATTGAAGATCCCGAACCCATGCTGCTTGAAATAAACTACTTTTTTGGCAGAAAAGGCCTTGGCGGCTCGGAACCATACTATAAGATATTGCAGGAGGAAATCCGGACCTGGCTGGCAGAAATTAAGTTGATTTGTTAATTGGTTGATTCGTTGGATCTGCTATTTTTCAGGGCGGATTAATTATGAAACACCAGAAGACCATAAACCCCTTTGCCTATGATCTGGGCCAGGAAGACCTCAAACGGGAGCGCAGCAAAGCCAGAATACTGCGCGATTCTCAGTGGTGGAAACGGCGCCTGGCGAAAGGTATCTGCCATTACTGCGGCCGACCGGCCTTGCCAAAAGAATTGACCATGGATCACATTGTGCCCATATCGCGCGGCGGCAAAAGCACCAAAAGCAACGTAGTGCCCTGCTGCAAAGAATGCAACAACGCCAAAAAACAACTGCTCCCCATGGAGTGGGAACAATACCTGCAGCAGTTTGACCATACCTACTCGTAAATCCGTCGATCAAACTTTGTCCACCCGGATAACATTGAACATTCTCATCAGTTTCAAATTGGAAGGCTAAGTTTTATCCGTACCTGATAACGCTATTTTTCAGGGCGAAGCAATTATACCTCAATAAACGGCTTAGAAAAATTTGAAACCCGTCAAGTTATATGCGATAATCCAAATGAAAAAAATTGTCCTGGATTGCTGAACCCTGAACCATTGAACCCTGGACCCAGACAACCTTTTATCAGAATGAAAATCACCTGTCCAAACTGCCAAAAAAAATACAGCCTCGATAAAGCCAGGCTGCCGTCCGGTGTCAAAACCGCAAAATGCAAAGCTTGCGGTCAACTCATCCCCCTGGATCCATCTTCTCCGCAGCCGTCGGGCGGTCAACCCGTCCTCTTCAGGATCACCTGCCGTTACTGCGGCCGGAACTATAGCCTGCGGCAAAACAAGGTTCCCGCCCATGCAATAAGCTTTAAATGTAAAGTCTGCGGACACCCGGTGCCATTAAAGCAGAAGGCCGGCTTGGCATTGATTGACCCACTGAAAAAAGAAACATCAGCCCACCACCCTGATACGTCGGCAAGTGAACCGCGCCGGCCGGATTCCGGGCGGCAGGATATTCTGGATCTTTTATGTGCCGGTTGCGGCAAAAAATTTAAAATCCCTCGTGACAAGATTTCACCGCAATCCACAGCGGTCAAATGCGGGACCTGCGGGCACAAAATTTCATTGCCGCCGGCCGAGGCCGAGCCGGCAACCGGTGACCACCCCCAGTCCGAAGCGCAGCTGGTTGCAGCATCTGCCGTCAAATCGGATCTGATGCCGGCGGAAGAGCCGCCGGTCATTCAGCGCTCCGGTAAAAAAAAGTGGTTGCTGGCGCTGGCGGCCGGCGTTGCGGTGGTGGTGATTTTGGGAGCATTGGCGAGTCGTCAAATTGTCAATTCGGACTGGCTGTATCACTTGCTCCCCGGCAAATCCGAGCAAACAACCGAACCCACCGAAGCGGCTCAACTATTGGCAAAAGAACCGTTTCTGGCTTTAAACCTGAACGTTCCCTTGATCCTCGATGCACTGGAAAACCGCCTGCAGCCTGATAAAAAAACACCCCGTTTGCAGATGATCATGACGATGCTGGCGTCCATGGATCTAAAACAGGTTGAGCTCTACCTGTACTCCGCCGCCCAAAACCGGGTAATGCCTGTAATTCTGGCACATGGCAGCAACCGGCGCCAGCTTGAAAATATCATTGACAGTCAGGAGCCGTTTAATAAATATCTCAGGCGCCGGTCGGGCGGCAGTTATCGCCTGAATACAGAAGCTTTGGGCGATGCGCAAAAATACAGTCTGTCGCTCCAACCCTATGAAGTAACATTAATCGACGGAGGTGTTGCACTGGCACCGGTGTCATTTTCCGGTACAATCAGAAAAGATCCGCAGCTTTTAACCAATTCACGGGTCGCCGGGTTCGCCCAATCCATCGCGACGCCCGACGATCTGGCCGCAATCGCCATCCGGATACCCGCCGAGATTAACCCGGGATGGGAAAAGGAAATTCAAAATCATCCCGCCGTGCAGTCAATGCCTCAGGCTGCCATGATAGCCGGCATGGGCGCCGCAATGTTGTCCCGGCTCACCGGATCCTTGAAATCCTTAGAACTCCTGGCCCTGGGATTCCGTTTCAGCGGACAAAATGAGCGGGTGCTGACCTACGCCCAGCAATTTAGACCGGGCATAGACGGCGAAAAAATATACCGCCGGCTTGCGGCCGAAAATTCGACAGAGCCGGAAATCGATGTCATTATCGCAAATCTCATCGCCTTATTTCAGGATCACCGCTACCGCCACACGCTCAATTTCCATGGAAACCGCCTGGACATAGGATTTAGCTGGTCCAACCAGGATGATAAAGCCTTTTTGACAGCGCTGACGACCGCCACCGTCAGCCAGCTTTTTGCAGGGAGCATGGAGTTGACCCCTAGTCCGGAAACCGTTGAAACTCAATACATACCGGAACCTGATTTAGTGGCGGCCGTTGACGTCGACCGACTCAAAGCCGGAATCGCTCACATGATCGGCGACAGCCTGTTCCCTGGTAATTTTTGGAGTTCGGGCGACAATCCGGTGATGACGCTGGAGCTGGATACGGTCGATATGCCCAATGCTGCTCTGGCGGAATTGACCTATGCCGTGAAAACCATTCGAACAGTCGACGGCAAAGATGTCTTGCGGGATGAAGCAAGCAAATTTAAGCCCTCGCTTCAGCCCGGCAGTCTTTTCCCCGGCAACATTTCACTGAATATAAGGAAAGACACGTCACCGGACACCCTGGCAACGGCGACTATCGATTTCGATCTGTCCGTACCGGCCGCCCTTGAGACTTTTGAATTTAGAATGGGGGATAAAGCGGGCAGCGCAAAAGAAGTCGACGGCATTCGGGTCACCTTGGGCCGGCTTGAAAAAGACGTCGCCTATGTCAGCAGCAGCAGCGGAAAATCCATCCGGCTGATAGCCTACGATCAAAGTGGCAATGCCCTGGCCTCAAAAGAATCCTTGAGTTCTTCAACTTCGGCTTCGGCGCGCTTTCAGGGCATTATCGACACCCTCAAGGTCGTGGTCATTCGTGATATGCTGGCGTACCCTTTTGAAGTTGAGGTTGATTTAAATGGGGGAAAAGCGTTGGCCCTGGCGCGGCAAGCTGAAATTCCGGCCCGGATCCGATACAACCATCATCCGGTTCCGGCCTATGTTGATTTTACGTCCGAAGATACGGAAAAACTCAGCGTAAAATGGACTGAAGGACAGCCGGACGCTTGGAACGACCGTCTCTCCATTAAGCTTCCCCGGGGACCTTTCAGTGGTAATGCCATCTGGGAAGTTCATTTTTTCGGCCATGCGAAACCGCAGTTTTTGGCCGGCAGTTCAGTGCAGAGTGATAGGGAAGTCAGCTACACCCTTGACAAGGGCTTACTTGAAAAAGCCAGCGCCGCCTTTGGCAAAGTTCAACTCAATCTTCATTCAAATATCAAAAGATTAACTTTTCTCAAGAAGGAGCGTATCCAAACGGCCGTCCAGGAGCTTCCTTCCGGTGATGAGGTTTCAGTTGCCTTCGACCAAAACGAAATCACATACAGCACCGGCAAGGCCGAGGTCATCCAGACCGCAGCCTACGATGCCCGGGGCAAACGTTTAAAGGCGGACCCCTATACCCGCAACAAAGCGGACAAGCGAATTATTTATTTCTGGGGAGTTCCGGCTAAATTTGAAATTGATGTTTCCACGACGACGATAAAAAAATTGATACCATTTGAAATCAAGCAGCGTCCGGTGGATGAAAAATCCTACCTGGCATACCGGCAGCTCATCGAAAATCAACATGAAGTCGTTAAAACCATCAAAGCCATCGATCGGGCCAGACGCGGTGACCGCTCCTATTACGGTGATGATCTGGCGGGGCTCTATTACCTGTATGACCAGAAAAATAATTCACCGATGAGGCTGATCAGTCAAGATGTGGCCCATTCGGATCCCGCCGGGCAAAAGCGATTCGGCTACCAAGTCAAAGCCTATAAAGGATACTTTTTCACAGTGCTGTCCGGCATTGAGACCAACGGCGCCGATAAGCCCTATAATCACCGTTTAAAAAAATCCAGCTTCACCTGGCAAAATGGAACCATCACCACAACAGCCCTTACCCGCCATCCGGACCTGGCGGCCATTCCCGAAGACGATACCCAACCCACCTTCTTTTTACAGTGGGGGCAGGTTTTCATGAAGCCCTTAAATGGAGAAAAACTCGAGTATCTGCCCGATGGGTATTACAACAAAGGCTGGGTAGAGGCAAAATTCATTGAGAATTGAAGAACGCGGCCGATGTTCTTCTGAAGTTGCTTCATCCAGCCGGGTCCTCGAATTTTTCATCGGGCTCATCCAATTGCAGAATTTTTTTTGCGCGCTGCTTTCTTATGATAATGAAGCAGATGGTGAGCGTCAGCAGAATCACCATCGGAAGAAACAGCTCTGCCATCAACAGATGGCCTTCCGCAGACGACACCTCTGCGGCGGCGATCCGCTCTATTCTTTCATTTTTACTGATTCGCGTATGAATGGTTACGGCCGCGGCTCCAAGGTAAACTACAACAAACAGCAGCGCGATGATACACAGTCGTTTTTCAAATCTGGTCATGCCCAATAAATCCTCATCATCAAGAATCGGCTCTGCCTTCAAATATTCGATATTTTTCTTTATTATACTGCAATTTTTTTTTATTGAATACAATTGAATATACCGCAAAAGGAGGATGAAATGAAGGCTCAAAAGATTCACTATGGTTGGATCGTGATTTTTGCAGGACTTCTGACAACGATCGCCGCCCATGGTTTCGGTCGCATGTCCTATACCATCATACTGCCGGCCATGAAAGACGGACTTAAATTTAATTACACCCAGCTGGGGCTTTTGGGCACCGGAAACTTCATTGGTTATTTGACGATGGCAATTGTCGGAGGATTCCTGGCGGCCCGGTTTGGAACGCGCATTGTTATTACCTTGGCCCTGATTCTGATGGGAATAACTATGATTTTGACCGGCCTGGCCCAATCTTTTGGATTTGCATTTGCCATGCGACTATTGACCGGCCTGGGCAACGGCGCTTCATATGTGCCGGCCATGGCACTGGGCTCGGCCTGGTTTGCTATGAAAAAGCGCGGGTTCGCCACCGGAATTGTTTCCGCCGGAATCGGAGCCGGCACGTTGATTTCAGGATTGCTGGTACCGTCTATTTTAGCTGCTTTCGGACCCAACGGCTGGCGATTTTCCTGGTACATATTAGGAGGGGCTGTTTTGGTGATTTCCGGAGTTGTATTTTTATTTGTCCGCAGCCGTCCGGAAGAAAAAGGGCTGCAGCTGGTGGGTGCCGAGGAAACCGAAGCGATCCACGCAGCTTCCCCGGAAGCAAAAAAAGCGTCTTCTTTTCAATGGACCGGCATCATTAAAACGGGGGCCGTCTGGTATCTGGGTCTGGTGTATTTTTTCTACGGTCTTTCATACATCATTTACATGGTTTTTTTTGCCGCATATCTGGTCAAAGAAATGGGATTCAGCCAGGAAGCCGCCGGCGGCTTGTGGGCGCTGGTAGGGGGATTGAGCATTTTTTGCGGGGTGATCTGGGGCAGCATATCCGACCGCCTGGGGCGAAGCAAAGGTGCGGCCTTGGCCTACCTGGTGCTGGGACTTTCCTACATCATCTACGCCTTAGTCAAGGTAAAATTTGGTTTTTACCTTTCAGGCGTGTTATTCGGCCTGACCGCCTGGAGCATTCCAACGATTATGGCTGCTGCTGCCGGAGATTTAGTGGGACCGCGTCTGGCACCGGCCGGACTGGGTTTTATTACTTTGTTTTTCGGCATCGGCCAGGCTATAGGACCTGCTCTGGGAGGATACCTGGCCGATGCCACGCAGTCGTTTACGCTGCCGTTCTTAATGGCCGGCGGAATTTCATTTATCGGCATGGTGTTGTCTTTTTATCTAAAAAAGGCGAATTTTGCGCCGGTATAAAACAAGCCGAATCCTTCCGACAACAAAGCCGAATTATCCGAACTTAAATGTCCTATTTCCAAAAACAGCTAAATATCTTAAGGGAGGCGCCATGTTTTACGAGCCATTAATGACCGAAGAGGAAAAGGCTATTCAGCAGGAAGTCCGAAAATTCGTGCGCGATGAAGTTTCCCACGATTTTATCCGCGCCCTTGATCGGGACGAAATCAAATACCCCCGGGAATATGTCGAGAATCTGGCGGCGCACAACCTGCTGGGCCTGCGGTTTGATCCCCAATGGGGGGGACGGGGCCTGCCGTGGACCTCTGAAGTCATCGCCGAAGAGGAAATCGGTGTACTTGGAAACACACTGGGCTGCGCCTTTGTGATGCCGTCCATCGTCGGTGAAGCGCTGCATGTGTTCGGCACCGAAGATCAGAAAACGCGGTTTTTAAAGCCTATCTTAGCGGCCCGGATGATCTGTGCCGAAGCGCTTACCGAACCTCGCGGGGGATCGGATTTTTTCGGTGCCACGACGCGTGCGGAGGACAAAGGGGACCATTTTTTGCTGAACGGGCAGAAACGCTTTGTGGTGGGCGCCACCGAAGCGGATGTTTTTTTGGTGTATTGCCGCACGAACTTTGATGAAAAGGCGCATAAATATCAGCGCATCAGCGCCATCATGGTTGAACGTGGACCGGGCGTGGAAACGGAATACCAATACGGACTGCTGGGCACCAGGGGCGGCGGCACAGGCCGCTTGGTATTCAGAAACGTAAAGGTTCCCAAGGAAAACCTGATCGGAGAACTGCACAGCGGGGCGCTGATATTTAACCGGATGATGATCCCGGAACGCCTGACATCGGCCGCCGCAAGTCTGGGCGTGCGCGCGGCCCTCGAAGTCGCGGTTAAATACAGTGAAAAGCGCTTTGCCTTCGGAAGGGCCATTCGGCGGTTTCAAGCGGTACAGTTTATGGTCGCCGACGCCATCACCCGGTTGGATGCTGCAAGATCCTTGGTATATATGGCCGCCCGGGCGGCGGATGCCGGTGCAAAAAATGTCCGCCGCATCGTCAGCGAGGCCAAACGTTTTGCGACGGACGCCGGCTGGGAGATTGCCAACCAAGCCATGCAGATCATGGGCGGTATCGGCTACACGGATGTCTATCCCATTGAAAAAATGGTCAGAGACATTCGGCTGAGCCAGATTTGGACCGGCACCAACGAGATAATGAATCTGTTGATTCAGCACGAATACTACCAGGAAGTTTTACAAGGTGCGGAGGAAGTGCGCAATGTGGAGCTGGATGCCACCAACTATATGGATGAGGCCGAGAAATGCTTCACCGACGAGGATATGTGGAATGTGCACGAAAGCCGTTGATAATCATATCCTTTAAAATAGAAGCAGATTCAATTTAACTTGACCCGTGACAAGGGATGTTGCATGTAGTGGATGGAAATTTTTTAATTCAATGTTGAAATTGAAAGAATGGTTGTTAATGATAATCATTGTAAAATTGGGGTTGCATCATGACAGAGCTGTCACGTCCATTATCCTCAGCCATTGAAGCGATCGGCAATACGCCCCTCGTTGAGCTGTCCCGGCTCACCCGCGGGATAGATGGTCGCATTCTAGCCAAATTGGAATACCTCAATCCCGGCTACTCAAAGAAAGATCGCATTGCACGCCAGATGATTGAAGATGCGGAAACCTCCGGCGCGCTGAAGCCCGGCCAGACCGTGGTGGAGTTGACCAGCGGCAATACGGGCACCGGCCTGGCCATCGTCTGCGGGATTAAAGGATATCCCTTTGTGGCCGTGATGTCCAAAGGCAATTCTATCGAAAGAGCCCGGATGATGTCCGCCCTGGGCGCCGAAGTAATCCTGGTCGACCAACTGCCGGACTCGGTATCCGGCCAGGTCTCCGGTGCCGACCTCGAGCTGGTGGAACAGGAGACCGTTAAAATCGTCCGGCAACGCCAGGCATTTCGTGCCGATCAATTTCGCCTGCAAAGTAATTTCCGGGCCCACTACCTTAACACCGGGCCGGAAATTATTCGCCAGGCCGGCGGTAAGATCGATGTATTCTGCGATTTCGCCGGCACCGGCGGAACGTTTGCCGGATGTGCCGCGGCTTTAAAGGAACACAATCCGCAGACCAAATGTTTTATCGTGGAACCGGAGGGCGCTGCCATCCTGGCTGGTGAAGCCGTGACCTTTCCCAACCATCGCATCCAAGGCGGCGGTTACGCCATGGCTCATTTACCCCTGCTGATCCGGGAACACATAGACGGATACCGGCAGGTTTCCGATGAGCAGGCCATCGAAACTGCGCGCCGACTGGCCGCAGAAGAGGGAATCTTTGCCGGCTTTTCATCGGGGGCCAATGTCGCCGCAGCCATGGATTTACTGCAGACTTCTTTTAAGAATAAAACCGCCGTTGTTTTAATGTGTGATTCCGGCCTGAAGTATCTGAGTACGGACCTCTGGCAGCCGTAAAAAATTTCTTAATAATTACAGATAGATAGATTGCATTAATTTGAGGATGTTAATTTTTTTATACGTCTGGAAAGGATTCCTCAAATATTCGATATTCAATCGAAAATATTCAATCCTTTAGTCCGGTTGGTAGGGCTTGCCCAGCGAAGAGGGCGCCAGGCCCGAAAAGAAATCTAGCAGTTTTTTAATGCGAGCTTTGTTTTCGGCCCAGCGCAAAATGAAATCTTTCTGGGCGAGCGACATGATCAAAAGGGTGAATATCATCAGCGGGAAGGGGGCCACTTGAAAAACTTGTGAAGGAACCGACGGCAGCCACTCCTGAAAATAGATCCCCAGCACCTGTAAAAATGCAAATAAATAGGCACCGGCCGCAGCCTTAACCGGATGCCAGCCACCAAAAATGACCAGAGCCAGGGCAATCCAACCGGTTCCCTCGGCTCCTTGGGGCCGTCCCCAGCCGGTTTTGGTGGCAAGCGAAAAGGTCGCACCCGCCAGCCCCACCAGCAGGCCGCCGCCAATCGCATAAAACAGCTGCAGCTTTTGAGGGTTTATCCCCCTGGCATAGGAGGCCCGGGGGTGCTCGCCCACCGATCTTAAATTTAAGCCCCAGGGTGTATAGTAGATATACCACCATGCCAGTCCGATGATGATCAAACTGAAATAGACCGGCAAATTGTGGTTGAAAAACACTTCGCCCAAAAACGGGATGTTGTGCAGCAAGGGAATCGGCTGGGGTCCAACCTGTGGTCCCGGTAATCGCGAATAGGGATTGCCGATAAAATATGCCAAATCCCGGGTCATCAGGGTTAAGACGAACCCCACGGCCACCTGATTCTGGTGCAGATAAATGCTGAAGACCGCTACGGTCGCCGCCACCAAAGCCCCTACCGCCGCACCGCATAAAAACCCCAACATCAGGCTGTGGGTTTCAAAAGCGATCGCAAAGGCTGCCATGGCGCTTAGCAATATCGAGCCGTCCAACGATAGATTGATGAGACCGGCCTTTTCGGTAATGGTCTCTCCAACCGCCGCCAGCACGATCGGTGCGGCGGCGGCAACCACACTTGCCAGTAATATGGTTAAATCAAATCCAATCATCGTAGAGTTACCTAATCCCTGATCCCCTTGAGGCCTAAATTTTTTTCTCTTTCGCCGATTTCCGCCCATCGTTTGCGCCAGGCGTGAACGCCGAGGGTGGTCAGCACCAGGGCCCCCTGGATCACCCCGCTCAGCGAAGAGTCCAGCTGCAACACCATCGGCAGCTGAATGCTGCCGACGTTTAAACAGGCAAAGAAAAACGCCACCGGCGGTACCAGCCAGATGTTATAGTTGGACAGCATGACCACCAGCAGGGCAAGATACCCATAGTTGCTGGATATGGCCGGTATCAGCCTGTGATAGACGCCGGTCACCTGCAGGCTGCCGGCCAGACCGGCAAATCCTCCGGCAAAAATCATGGCCAGCAGCATAAACCTGCCCGGCTTGAGCCCGAATAAATAAGCAGCATTGGGATTGCCGCCGATGGCTTTTAAATTCAATCCGACCCGGGTATAGCGCAGCAACAGTCCGGTAAGTACAAGGGCCGCCGTGACCGTGAGCAGTGCCACGGGTGAAAGCCGCAGGGATTCCAGCATCGGCAGCCACAGTTTCACCGGAAACGTTTCGGTGCCGCTCATGGAGGCGACGCCCGGCCGCCGCCAAGGTCCAAATATCAACCACAGGATAATCCCCTGGGCAACGAAATTCAGACCTAGACCGGCAAAAATTTCATTGACGCCGCCGCGGGTCTTTAAAAACCCGGCCAGCAGCGCCCAGACGGCCCCGCCCGCCAATCCGGCCAGCAGCGACATTCCAATAAAAGCAACCGATGCCGAACTTTCAACGCCGGACCGAAGCAGCGCGGTTGTAAAAACGGCTCCCATCATGACCTGGCCTTCAACGCCAATGTTCCAAAGTCCGATTCTAAAGGTAAACAACAGACCGCAGCCGCACAGGGTCAGCGGTATCCAAGCTATTATCACGTGGGAGAATTTGTTCCAGGAACCCAGCGCTCCTTTAAGGATGTAATAATAAGCCACAAACGGCGGAGCGCCCGCAATCAGCAGCACCAGCGAGGTGAAAAAAAACACCGCCGCCAGGGTCAACAGGAGCTGGCGGAATTCTATGGCAAATGATTTCACAGTTTTTACACTTTCCCGGCGATGGCCATGCCCAGCTCATGCACATCCGTTCGGGCGGATTCGATATCTTTGATGATCCGGCCGTTAAAAAAAACCAGGACGCGGTCAGCCACCATGAGGATTTCATCAAGCTCGGAGGAGGAAAAAACAATGCTGGTCATGCGGCGGCAATAATCTTGTAAATGCTGCCAGACCCAGATAACCGAGTCGACATCCAGGCCCCGGGTGGGATTTTCGAGCAGGAGCAATATCGGATTTTCCGGCAAAAAAGACAACAGCAGCCGCTGCTGGTTGCCGCCGGATAAGGCGTCAACGCGGGAATCCGGGGTGCCTTTTATGCGGAAACTTTCGATGCGTTCGGCGGCCAGATTGCGCGCTTCCTCCCATTTGACCATAAATGTATTATGGTTTTGCTGAAGGGCAAAATGCTCGGTGATGCTCATGCCGGTAATCAATCCCTCCTCCAGGCGGGATGCCGGCATAAAGGTCACCCCACGGCGCTTGAAGGTATGATGATTCCGGCTGTCCATGGTGTGTCCTGCCAGTAGAATGGACCCGCTGGTGGCCGGTTGCAGGCCGCCGGCGACGCGCAGGAACACCCCCTGCCCGCTTCCTTCCAGGCCCGCCAGGCCGACAATCTCCCCCTGCCGGATGACTGTGCTGCAGTCTTTTAAGCCGCTGCGCCCGCCGGTACCGGACACATTTCTCATCGCCAGCACATCACGGCCGCGGGTTACAGCGATCCGTCCCGGCGGTATCGGCGGGGCCCCGAACATCATCTGCATTAATCGATTCACGTCGAACGGCGGATCCATATCGCCCGTCACCCGGCCCTGACGCAGCACGGTCACCTCATCGCAAAGGGTTTGGACATCCTCCAGCTTGTGGGATACAAGGATGATACTTTTACCCTCGGTCGCCAATTGTTTGAGAGAATCAAAGAGGGTGGTTTTTTGAGTGCTGGATATACCGGTAGTCGGTTCATCCAGAATGAGTACCTGAATTCCCAAGGCCAGCAGTCTCAACAGCTCAAGTTGCTGTCTTTCACCGATGGTGAGGATTTTTACCGCTGCATCGGCATCAAGCGCAAAGTTGAGAGATGCGGCAAGCTCAACAAAATATTTTCGAAAAGTCTTTTTATGGCCGGATATTCCCTCGGTTCGGCCCAGCCTGAAATTGTCCAACACGGATAAAAGGGGAAAATCCAGTGGGTCCTGATAGAGCATACCGATTCCGAGTCCTGCCGCATGGGCCGGATCGCGGTAAGTAACCGGCTTTCCGTCAATTAAAATCGAACCGCTGGTTTTCTGGCTGAAACCGGCTAAAACTTTCATCAAGGTGCTTTTACCGGCGCCGTTTTCACCCAGGATACCGTGGATGCGGCCGGGAACAACCTTCAGGTTTATCCCGTTGTTGGCTTTTACCGGTCCGTAATGTTTGTGAATGTTTTGCAGCTCAATCTGCATAACAGGAGCCGTTTCCTCGACGCCGATACCAGGGTGGAAATTAAGTTGCTTAAATTGCGGGAAATAAAGATAAATACAAAGTGCAGAAGGTAGGGCACACCTTCTGCACTTTGACAAGGCCTATAATTACAAGGTAGGCATGTTTGGCAATTACGCCTTTCAGAACATGCAAGCTATTTGGCGCTGCTTTGCCCTTCCATTCCCTCCAGGAGTTGCCCCATGTACCAGATCTGCTTGTCGCTGGCCACTTCACCGGCTTTGACAAATGTGCTGCCGTCCTGATAATTCAAGGGCCCCTTAAACAGATTGACTTTCCCCGCGCCGAGATCCCGGATGAATCCATCCAGCGCATTTTTGGCAGACGTTGACAATGCCGGACCGGCCACAAACCCTACCGTACTGGTGTCCGGATTGTTAATGTCCTTCCAGTCAGGACCCAACCAGTCCCATTCGGATTTCCAGTCTCCCGCCATAGCGGCTTTGATAAATTTGACATACCCCGGTCCCCAATTAAAAAATGGTACACCGAGGCAGACATCGGCTGCACCTTCACAGGCACCGACGTAGTCGTAAGGGATCGCCCAGACATCTTTGCCTTCCTGTTTCTTCTGGCGGGCCACCACCAGGGCCTCCGTCGTGTCAATACCCGATAGCACCACATCAAAACCGGTGTTGAAAAAATTTTGGGCCACTTGGGTGGGATCGGCCGTCACCCCCGGAATATTAAACCAGAATCCGATCCAGGTGACCTGAAATTTCAAATCCTTAGCCGGCTTTTTGAGCACGGTCTCCCATGCATATTTGGCGCCTAAATATGCGGAAGCGGCCAAACGGCGGGTCTCTTCATTGACCAGGGGGCCCAGATAGCCGATTTTTCCGGTTTTGGTTGACATGGCGGCCGCAAAGCCGGCCATCATTTTACCATATACCATCTTGCCCATCAGATTGCTGAGATTTTTGGGCGCCTTGCCGGTCAGCACATCATCCCCCGAAATATGAATGAAATACGTATCCGGATGCATCAATGCCGCTTCGCGCGTCCCATCTTTCATATCATCTGAGTTGGCAATAATTAACTTCGCCCCCTTTTCCACCATGTCATCGACCAACTGCGGGATCGTAACGCCGGGTCGATCGGCCGGGTTTACCTTGTCGATATAGATCATTTTGGTACCGGGTACCCGTCTTTCAACATACTTGCCGGCGTCATAATGCGCTTGACTGTATCCGCGGTCATTGTAGGGACCGACAAGCAACAATCCGAAAATCATCGGGTTATCGGCACCAAAAGCAGGTCTTGGCGGGGTCAAGTTGAGCGGTACCAAAAAAGAGATAATCAGCAATCCCCAAAATAGTTTTTTTACCATAAGAGTTCCTCCTTAATTATTATATTGCACCTCAAAATCCCAATGCTGCAAAGTTCCGCGCAGTTTGGCTGCCAGCCAGCCTCGTTTCCCTAAATTTTACCAGGCGTGTGCACCTATATAAGGAAAAGGTCATCCCGGGTCAAGAAGGAAGAGGCGCAATTTTAAAAAAAGCCTTTTAAGCGCGATTTGTTCTGAATAATAATTCAAGCAGGATATTAAAAGCCGGCATGGATAGCAGGGGAATGACACGCGAAAAATCCTGGAAGAGATGCTGGAAACGTACCAAACTGGTTCGATCGAGTACCAGGCATATATTTTGGGAGGCTTTATCGAGGAACAATTAATCCGGCTTCGTTTTCATTCGTGCCCTTCTTTTCTTAAAAGCGCCTGGTGCCAGCGAACGAACTCGTACATGCCGATAAAGCGCTCATCGTCATTGACGATGCCCAAAGCCATTTCAAGGACCCCTCTGGCGTAGGCATTGCTGTACCCTTCAGAACTTCGCGATTGCAGAAATTCCCTCACCAACATCTGAGTTGTGCGCTCGGATTTATCTTTGCGAATATCGATCGGATCTTTGGGTTCTTCAAAGGGGTCCCATTTATCATAACCTTTTTTAAGGATATGTTTCTGCCGTCGCGGCGACATGCAGTCAAATATCGCTTTTTTCCGCACTTCAGCTTCTTCAGAAGAAGATTCAATCATTTCTTGGTCCTCGATCGACGTTGGCGGGATATTTTTTCTTCCGGTTCGTCAGCAATTCCCAGGTATACCTCATCAAAATCCATTATCACAGCGGACGATAACGGTACGAGCAAATCCGCCAGTTTGATATTCTTTGATTTAATGTCCCGCAGCAATTCGGCAGAAATCTGTTGCAGCCGGCCGTGCACGGCATCCAGGTTAATCGTTGGATATTGCTCCCCCTGTTCGAAGCCCGACTTGCCGCAGGTATGTCCGGCGCCGCCAATAGCAGTCGGAATGCCGTAAAAGCGACAGGTTAACGGTCGATATTCATAAAGGGCGCACAGATCTTTATCATTCAAAAGCGGGCAGCGAACGCGCTCGAACGCCATTTCAGCCAGGATTTCGCCCTCGTTTTTGCCGGACTGAAGATCCCGGTATGCCTGGCGCTTGATTTTGTAAATTCGACGATCCGCGCGGTTGGCTTTTTCTAAAAATTCGACCTTGTGGGAACCTTTAAATTTCTCATTGAAGTGGTGATGAATATAAAGGGCTTCGATCAACGTCAGGTCAAAAAGGGCAAAACAGCAGTCCGCACATTTTTCCGCACACTTTACACAATCGCGGTGGGCCTTCTTGACCCGGTCAAATGCCGCATCAGCTGTTGCCACCAGAGCTTCGTATTTTTCAAAATAAGGTGTCAGATCCATGTTGCCGGTAATTCTCCTCTCTCTTTAATGTTTCACGTGAAACATTTACTTTCCAATACAAAAGCGGCTGAAGATTTGATCAAGCACATCCACTTTTACGGAAGTTCCGAGTATCTGCCCCAGGGCTTCAATTGCATCCTGCAGGTGAATGGCAATCAGCTCCAGAGGATGTCCGTTTACCAGTTGTCGTTCGATGGCCTCAGCGGCCTTGAGAGTATCTGCCAGGAGCAGTTTTTGCCTTAAGTTGGGTATAATTTTTTCATCGATGTCGATAGGGTTGTTACCGAAAGCCGTCGCCACAATCTGCTCCTTCAAAAAATCAAGGCCGCGGTCATACAAGGCCGAAATTCGCACACCGTCAATGGACCCCCACTCAGCGGGGATTGCGAGGCAATCAGCGGCATTTACCAGATCGATTTTGTTAATCACAACGATGGTCGGCTTGGACTTTACCTGCTCAAATATTTTATGGTCTTCGGCCGCTAAAGCACAGCTGGCTTCCACCACCAAAAGAATCAGATCGGCCCGTCGAATACTTTCCAGAGCTTTTTCGATGCCGATGGTTTCTATGGGATCGGCGGTCGTATGCAGTCCGGCGGTATCGACCAGAACAACCGGATAGCCCTTGATATTCAGCGACTCTTCAATGGTATCCCGGGTCGTTCCCGGCAAGGCGGTGACAATGGCCCGTTCCTTTTGAAGCAGGCAATTGAGCAAACTCGATTTGCCCACATTGGGACGACCGACCACCGCCACCTTCAATCCCTCGCGCAGGACATTCCCTTCAATATGCTGCTCAATTAGGCTTTGCAGAGGCCTGGTCACCTGGGCTCGAAGCCCGGCGACGGCGGCTTTTGGATCAACGATCTCCGCCACATCATCCGGAAAATCAATGCCGGCTTCCGTCCGGGTCAAAAGCTCGATTAAATACGCCCGGATCAGCTCCACCTGTCTTTTCAAATTCCCGGTTACCTGGCCTGCCGCCATGAACAAAGATTTAGCGGTGCGGGCGTTGATAACGTCAATGACCGCTTCGGCCTGGGTCAAATCGATCCGGCCGTTCAAAAAAGCCCTTTTGGTGAACTCGCCCGGATCGGCAAGCCGCGCCCCGCATTTTAACACCAGTTCAAGGATGGCCTGGACTGCAACCTGGCCGCCGTGGGCATTGATTTCAACGACATCCTCCCGGGTGTAGGAGCGCGGTGCTTTCATCACGGACAGCAAGACCTCATCCAACATCCTCCCTGTCGCGGGATCGTAGATATGGCCATAGTACAATCGATGGGATTTGAAGCCCTTACCCGCGCTAACGATGAAAGACCGGGAGAGGCCAGCCCGACTCAGATGTCCGCCTTCCGAGGGAGAAAAAATAGCCGAGGCAATTGCAAGGGCATTGGATCCGGATAATTTAATAATTCCGATTCCACCCCGGCCGCCGGAGGTGGCGATGGCCGCAATAGTGGAATTTTCCATGTTTCCTAGGAGTCCAACGGCTGCCTGGGCAGGTGATTTTTTTTGGGGAAGATAGTCAATTTCCGCACGTAGCCTTCTCCCCTGCTTTTAGTTTGAACATCCGGGTCGCTTTTTAAGGCCAGATGCACGATGCGGCGATCATAAGCACTCATCGGCCCCAGTGATATCGGCTTGCGGATTCGTTTGGATTTTTCTGCCAGACGAACGGCCAGTTTTTCCAGATTGACCCGGCGGGTCTCGAGATAGCCCTCGACATCCACCTGAACCCGAATTTTTTCGTGGTTGTTATGATGCTTGTTGACGATTTTTTCGACAAGGGATTGAATGGCTTCAAGGGTTTGTCCCTTTTTCCCTATCAGGGCGGCCGGATTGCCGCCGGCAACATTCAACCGGATCCGCTCCGAACTTTCTTCGGTCGATATCTTCGCATCGGGAGCGATGCAGTCCACGATGTGCTGTAAGACAGTCCGCCCGAGTTCCAGCGGGTTTTCCGGAAGGGCATATTGCAACTGCGCATCGGAATCCCGGTTCTCAAGGGAATGAGCTTCCTCCGAGACTCCATCGCCGGAAGGTTCGTCTTCGCGTTTCAAATTTCCCGACGGCGATTCACTTACCGTGGCCGCCGCCTGCGCCGGTTGCGGTAATGTGACTCGAATCCTGGCTTTTTTAGCACCTGCCAACCCGAATATCCCGCTGGATCCGTAGGAAAGGACATCGTACTTGATTTCATCCTGGGTTATGTTTAGCTGTTTACATGCTTTTTTAACGGCTTTGTCTACATTTTTATCCTCGAATTCAAACGAAGACATTTGTGTCAACCTCCGTTATCAGGCAAATTTTTTCTGAATATAATATTGCTGCGCGATCGAAAGAATGTTGTTCACCAACCAGTAAAGCACCAACCCGGAGGAAAAGTTGATGAAAATAACCGTAAAAATAAGCGGCATGAACATCATCATCTTGGCTTGGGTCGGATCCCCCATGGGGGGAGACATTTTTTGCTGCAACAGCATTGTGGCGCCCATGATAATTGTCAGGACCGGAATGCCGTAAGGGGGTTCCATAAACGGTATATGGGAGACGTTAAACCGAAACAACCGATCGGGGGCGGACAGGTCATCAATCCACAGGAAGAAAGGTGCATGCCGCAGTTCGATGGCCTGATACAGCATCCGGTAAAGAGCGAAAAACACCGGCAGTTGAACCACCATGGGCAGACAGCCCCCCAGAGGATTTATCTTATAGGTCTTGTATAGATTCATGACCTCTTCATTCATCTTTTTCTTGTCATCTTTGTATTTCTCCCGGATATCCTTCATCAATGGCTGGATCTTTTTCATTTCGCTCATCGATTTATAGCTCTTCGATCCAAGAGGCCACAAAACGAGCTTGATCAGGATCGTTAGTATAATAATCGCAATGCCGTAGTTGGGAATGACGCTGTAAAGTTTGTTCATCAGCCAAACGCAGGGCTTGGCGAGAAAATCAAACATTCCGAAATTTAAAGCCTTGCCGAGATCATGACCGGCATCTCCCAGAATTGTCATGCTCTTGGGTCCGAAAAAGAGCAAATAGCGGTAGCTATGCTGCCCACCGGGACCAAAGCTAGCTTGCGGCGATAAATATTCGGCCTCTATCAGATCTTCGCCCTCTAATTTAAGATGCATGCTGGCGTCGCCGGATTGCTCGGGGATGACGCTCATCATGAAATATCGATCCTGCAGGGCGATCCATTTGACATTTCCCGAATAGGTATTTTTTTTGGCGATATCTTTGATCTTGATCTCGTCAAGCTTTTTGTCGATCAATACGCTGGGCCCTTCAAATCCGTACCTCAGCTTCTCATTGGGCAGCGGGCTGTTCAGCGCTACAAACAGCTGGTCCTCGAAAGATCGCTCCGATCCGTTGTCAATGGCAACATCAAGCCCGATCAGGTAGGAGTTCGGTGAAAATTTATAAGTCTTTTGCACCACAACGCCATCGCTGGATTTCCAATAAAAAGAGACCTCTTGGGCGGCATCCGCAATGTGAATATCATCTGCCGTAAGGTTTGTTGAAAAAACCGCCTTGTCAAGGCCGGGCAGGCTATTTCCGGCGAAGCCGGTTAATACGGTCTCGATTGAATCTTTGCTGGGCAGCAATTCTTTTAAAGGAGAATTTTTCTGAACCGTGTCGCGGTATTTTTTCAAAACAAAGCTGGTAACCCCGGCCCCCTTCTCCGATAGTTTAACCCTATAATAAGGTGTATCCACGGTAATGGTGCGCGGAATCCTGGCAGGCTTGGAAACCGGTGTTTCCGTGGCTGCTGTTTTTTCAGATGCGACAATCCCCGACTCCGGAGGGTTGGCTTCGGCTTGTTTTAGCGGCTCCTCTTTGACCGGTGGCTGCTGGACCTTTTGGGCAGATTTTTGACCGGCCTGTTTGTCAACAAAAAAAACCTGCCACAGCAGAAAAACCAGTACGCACAGGACAATAGCAATTACCAAACGCGCTTGTTCCATTGTCTTCTCCTAATAAATCCCAATTAGCTAAAGTAAAAAGTTTTGTCCGCCGAATGTCGAATCCGAATTTATTCGATTAAACGGGGCTAGTTGTCTGTGGATTGACCTACAGGAGGGCTGGGAAGAATCAATACTAACAGGGCTCATTTTTAGCGATCAATTCCTTAACAAATGCATTTTCGGCCAATATTACGCTTTGGCTGAAGGGCCCGCCCAGGTCTGCCGCTTGGTTTGTTCTCACCGTTCGCGCTAAGGAACAGGATCAACACCACCGGGATGAAATGGATGGCAGCGCAAAATCCTTTTAACCGCTAAAAACGAACCTTTTACCGGGCCGTGACGCAAAATCGCCTGGTAGGCATACTCGGAACAACTGGGATAGAATCGACACGCAGGCCCCAGAAGTGGTGAGAGCGTAAATTGATACACCCTGATTAAACTTAAAAAAACGATTTGAAAAAATTCTTTAATGATTATCATAGCCCGTTATGCGGCCCAAAATTTCCTGCAAGGATCGGTAAGCCTTTTCGGAAGAAAGATCGGCGGCCTGCCTTTTAGCAATAATGCTGATGTCCCGATTCCCTGCTAAACAATGCCGTTTTAATCGAAAAAATTCGCGCACAAGCCGCTTGATTCTGTTTCGTTTGACCGCTGGTCCAACCTTTTTGGTGACGGTTATACCGATTCGTGATCTGCCCTGCCGATCAGCGGAAAAATAAGTAATGAAATGTTCATTTTGGATCCGCCGACCGAATTTTGACAGGGCGAGGTACTCACGTCGCCGTAAGAGCCGGTCGGCCTTCGTGAGGGAAAAACGCAACGGTCAAGCCTTCCGCTTAGCGGTTTGGAAATTTGATTCGACGCGGTTTCAAAGCTGCATTAAACCTTTACTGATTGATCTAACCGGCCAGACGAACCCTGCCCTTGGCTCGGCGCCGGTTGATGATTCTTCTTCCCTGCTTGGTAGACATTCGTTTGAGAAAACCATGATTTCTGGCCCGTTTTAATCTGCTGGGCTGAAAAGTTCGTTTCATAGTAAAAATTCCTTATTCCGATTGGATTAATTTTTAGCACCTTAAACCCAAGAAATAAAACATAAGCGGGATTTCTTGTCAAGAATAAATATAGGGAGCGTAGGAAAAAGGACTTGGCTCGGCCATTTGGATCACGGGATCTGCGTTTAATAACGGCCCCGGCAGGAGCCGCTTTCCCCAAGCTCGGTCTCGGAAAAAGCGTAGGCGCTTACGGGTCCTGAACTTCAAAGATGTCGAATTGTTCCATGTGAAATTCAGGATTGGGATAAATAACAATCTGTTTGCCGATATTCCGCTCAAGATTGGCGATCAGCAAATTTTCCTGCCCGAGAAACAATTCAGCAATCTGCGGATTGACCCGCAGCGTCAGGCGGGTGCCGTCCATATCATGCGCATCCCGCAGGATTTCGCGATAGATAGTATTGCAAATGGACTGTCGGGAGACCAGATAACCTTCGCCCTCGCAATAAAAGCACGGTTCACAGAGAATCCGTGTCAAAGGTTCCCGCGTCCGCTTGCGGGTCATCTGGATGAGTCCCATTTCAGACATCGGCAGGACATGGGTTTTGCTTTTATCTTTTTTGAGCGCCTCCCTGAGCGCATTAAAGATTTTTTCCTGATTGGATTTTTTCTCCATATCGATAAAATCAATAATGATGATGCCCCCGAGATCTCTGAGCCTGATTTGATAAGCAATTTCTTTAACCGCTTCCAGATTGGTTTTTAAGATGGTTTCTTCCAGGTTATGCTTCCCGACATACCGTCCGGTGTTGACGTCGATGGCAACCAGGGCTTCGGTGTGTTCGATCAAAATGTAACCGCCGGATTTCAGCCAGACTTTTCTTTTCAGCGCACGAGAAATGTCGCCTTCGAGATTATAGGCATCAAATACCGGCTCCGAGCCATCATATAAAACGACATGGTCTTTCAGATTGGGCATGAAGTTGTCCAGGAAAGATAAAATTGCATGATAGGTGGGTTTGGCGTCGACCACCACTTTTTCGACTTCCTGAATTAAAAGATCCCGCACCGCCCGCAAACTGATGGAAAGTTCCTGGTGCATGAGAGACGGCGCCGGGGCAGTTTCAAATTTTTTCTGGAGATTTTTCCACAGATTATTCAAAAATCCCATTTCGTAGGCCAGCTTTTCTTCCTGCTCACCTTCCGCTGCGGTCCTCACAATATAACCAAAATCCTCGGTTCTTAATTTTTGCACCAGTCGTTTTAGGCGATCCCGCTCGGCTTCATCTTCGATGCGCCGGGAAATGCCGATGTGATCGGAAGTCGGCATTAAAACCAAAAAGCGGCCCGGCATGGATATATAGGAGGAAATACGGGCGCCCTTGGTTCCCATGGGTGATTTGGCAACCTGAACCAGAACTTCCTGGCCTTCATAAATAAGCTCTTCAATGTTAAATTCACGCCTTTTGGAAAATTTCGGGCTGGATCCATTTTCAGGGTCGTCATTATCCATCTCGGATTCAACATTGAATAATCGCTCATATTCTCTGAAATCATCGTAGAAGACATCATCAACGTAAATGAACGCCGCCTGATTCAGCCCGATATTCACAAAAGCGGCCTGCATGCCGGGCAAAACCCGCAGCACTTTGCCTTTATAAACATTGCCGACAATATTGGAGTCATCACCGCGGTCAACATAAAGTTCGGCAATGGTGCCGTCTTCCAGCAGCGCCACCCGGGTTTCGTGTTGCGCGACATTAATGATGAGTTGCTTGTACATCCCCTGCTGCCTTCAGCTTAACCACCATAGCCTGTTTAATCTGGTCTTCCTTAAGATCAAAAATATGACGCAGGATATGCCCGGGCCGGATGGTTTTTCCCGGTTCCGATGTCAGCGTCACCTGCAGGCACTTTGAATCCACTATCTCTATGTTCTTTACCATATCCTTTAAATTCAACTTTTTCAACTTCCCTTTTTGATTCGAAAGTGAGATGGGAAAGTCCGTGCTTTGAAGATAGGTGACAAGATTTACTTGATTGAATTCTGCCACCCGCAGGGTAACCCGGTAGGTGCTCACCGCCGCCGATTTGCATCCGGTTGACGGCGAAATTATCTGACAGGAAGTTATAACCAGGCCCTCCGGCAATTGCCGATTTAACCGATGGGTGAGCATGTCCGGCGCAACGAAGTCGGGTACGCTCAGCATAAAGTGTTCCTGTTCGCTTTCGATACCGACCGGCAACGGATCATCAAATGAAATTTTCGGTTTGGGATGAAATCCCTGGGTAAATTTAAGCGGAATTTGAGCGCGCTTAAGCGCCCTCAAAAATATATTGGCCAATTCGAGGTGGCTGAAGTATTTGGCAGACCCCAGTTTGGCATAATAGACACACAGGCTCCTATATACAATTCTATCCTCATCTTGCGGGCCGCTGCATGGCACCTCCGGTATTTCAAAAGCGCGATAGGTTTTGACCGCTATTTTTTCAAAATCGCAGGTGCCGCACTGATGGCATACTCCCTGCCGGCAGTCGCCGATCAACTTGTTTTCAAGGGCGTTTTCCCATTCCCGCCTTAAAAAGGATTTGCTGACCCGGTTGTCAATATGATCCCATGGCAACGGCTCGGAAACATCCCGCAGCCGGGCCGAAAAAAAATCCGGATCAATATGCTCCTCCTCAAAAGCCGCCCGCCACAGATCATAGTTGAATTTATCACTCCAGCCGTCAAACCTGCATCCTTTTTTATAGGCTGCAATCAGCAGACCGCTCAATCTTCGGTCACCGCGGGCCCAGAGCCCCTCCAGGCGGCTGACCTGCGGATCCTGCCATTTGAATTGAGTTCCCGGAATCTTCAGTCGGTCGTGCAGCCGGTTGATTTTGGCGGTTGATTCGGTCAGGGAAATCTGAGGCGCCCATTGAAAAGGGGTGTGTGCCTTGGGAATAAAGGTGGCAACACTGACGTTGATCTTGCCCCGCTGCCTGTTGGGGCCTTTGATTTTTGCAAGCTTTTTCACCAGATCCACCAGGGCATCCAGATCGTCATCCGTCTCGGTGGGAAGACCGATCATAAAATAAAGTTTGATCACCCGCCATCCCAGCCGGAAGGCATCCTGCACCGTATCGAAAATTTCCTTTTCACTGATATTTTTATTGATCACGTCGCGCAGGCGCTGGCTGCCGGCTTCCGGGGCGATCGTAAAGCCGGTTTTGCGGACCAGTTTAATGAGTCTCATCAGCTCCGGCGTCAGCGTACCGGCTCGCAGGGAAGGCAGGGAAACGGCAACATTATCGGAGGCGAAGCAGACCATCAGCCGTTCCATCAAAGGCGCAATACAACCATAATCACCGGTGCTCAAGGACAGCAGGGATAGGTCTTCATAGCCGGTGGCGGCAATTGAGCTGGCCGCAAGAGACATCAGTTGCTCCGGCGAGCGTTCGCGCACCGGCCGGTAAATCATGCCCGCCTGGCAAAAACGGCATCCGCGGGTGCACCCGCGGGCAACTTCCAACCGCAACCGGTCATGAACGGGCTTGCCGTAAGGTATGATGGGTTTATCCGGAAAGGGCATCCGGTTCAGATCATCGACAACGGCGCGTTTGACCTGGGTGTATTCTGAAAACCGAGGCTCCAGGATTTGAAAGCCGCGCTCATCGCTGCGGACACTGAAAAAAGACGGAATATAGACACCTTCAATCTGCGACCATCTTTGCAGCAGAGACTCTTTGTGGGCCGGCCGCTCTTTTTGCCAGTCCAGCCATTCGGCCGTCATTTGCTTGATCACCCTCTCGCCGTCACCCACGACCATCGCATCGAACAAATCGGCAACCGGCTCAGGATTGCATACACACGGTCCGCCGGCTATAATTAAAGGATACGTATGATCCCTTTCGGAGGCCAGAAACGGAATACGGCCCAAATCAAGGATGGTCAGGACATTGGTGTAATTCAACTCATATAAAAGACTGAATCCGATGATATCAAAACTGTTGATGGGCGCCCGGGATTCCAGCGAAAAAAGTGGTTTTCCGCTGTTTCTGAGCATGGTTTCCATATCGACGCCGGGCGCAAACACTCTTTCAGCGGCAATATTCGGATCTTCATTTAAAATATGGTAGAGAATCTGCATGCCGAAATGCGACGTGCCGATCTCATAAAGATCCGGAAAAGCCAGAGCAACGCGGAGCTTAACCCGGTTAAGACCTTTTCTGACCGTGTTGATCTCCGAACCCAGATAGCGGCTCGGTTTTTCTACCAAAGGCAGTATATCGTCAATATTAAGAATGGACATGCTGAATTTCTATTTTTTATGATTATAGTTGATCTATCCTCGACTTTAGGGCTATCTCCCATTTAGAAATATTTTTTTCACCCTTAAACTCAAAAAGGCGGCCGATGAACAAAAAACGCGGATTGAAAAGAAGATTTTACACGATCGTAATAGTTTTATCAATATTCGCGCTGGGGCTGACCATTTCGGCTGATAGTTCTGCTCAGGTTGTAAATCGGGAAACCCCCGTTGTCAGAGCGGTGCGCAAGGTCGGTCCGGCAGTGGTAAACATAAGTTCAGTGTATGAAGTTCGCAAGCGAACCGGTCCATTTTCCGGATTCGGAGCAAATCCATTTTTCGAAGAGTTTTTCAAAGATTTTTTCGATCCACGCTTTGACCGCCGGCAGCAGTACACCAGCCTGGGATCCGGTGTCATCATCGACGGCAAAAAAGGGCTGATTTTAACCAATGCCCACGTTATTCAGAAAACCGCCACCATAAAGGTGATGCTTCAGGATGAAAGGGAATTTGAGGCCAAAATCGTGGGTGCTGATCCGGATTCCGATTTGGCGGTATTGAAAATCGACTCTGAAAATCAGCTGCCCGACGCCACTATGGGCAGCAGCGATGATCTGATGATCGGTGAAACCGTCATTGCCATCGGAAATCCCTTCGGGTTTTCCCACACCGTGACGACCGGCGTCATCAGCGCCTTAAATCGCAGCATCCGAACCGAGGACCGGGTGTATAACGACTTCATCCAAATCGATGCCTCCATTAATCCGGGCAACAGCGGCGGGCCACTTTTAAACATCAACGGCGATCTGATCGGCATCAACACAGCCATATATGCCAAGGCCCAGGGAATCGGTTTTGCGATCCCCATCGGCAAAGCCCGTAAAATTATCTCTGATCTGATACAGTACGGCGAAGTCAAGCAAGCATGGATCGGCATCATTGTTCAGGACATGGATGAGAAGCTGGCCGGTTATCTAAATGTCGCGGGCCAGAAGGGCGTCATTGTAACATCCGTGGAAGCACAAAGCCCGGCGGAAGCCGCCGGCGTGCAGGAAAGCGACATTATTGTTTCCATCGCAAAAAAAAGTGTCGGTTCGGTCGAGGAATATGAATCGGCTACCAAGATTTTGGCCGCCGGTGATACGTTGCAGGCGGCGCTTTGGCGCGATGGAAACATGAAAACCGTCACGATTAAAACCAAGGTGTTTCCCCTGGAACTGGCCGAAGATCTGGCCTTCAAACTGCTGGGCATCAACGTCGATGATTTAACGCCGAAAAACAGACAAGCATATGCCATCAGCGCCAGTGAGGGCGTGGTAATCGCCAAAATTAAGAAAAAATCCTATCTTGCCCGCATCGGCGCTCTGCCTGGAGATGTAATCCATCAGATCGATGATTATGCCATCCAGGACAAGGAAGATTTCAAAAAGGCCGTTGTTAAATTTCGTCGCAAAAATTCGGTGGTACTGCTGCTGCAACGGGGAGATCAGGGATATTACATAACCATTAATATAGGATGATGACGAACAAATAAATTCTATATATTGTATTTTATTCCTTATGAGACCACTATATATGGTAACCATATTGACTTTATAAAAAGAATTGTTAAAAGTTATATCATCGGAGGTGATTTAAGAGAACTATTTGAAACAGACCTGAAAGGGGGACTACCATGCAGACTCTGGTGTGGTTGGCGCATGAAGTTCCGTGGGTGATGGCCCCGGCGGCACTCATCTCGGCAACAGCGGCTCTTGCCATAATGGCATCGTTGATTCGCTCAAGAAATGTCGGATCCAAGGCCATGGTTATCGGAGTAATGGTTGCCGTGACCGTAGGCGTCATGTTATGGGATGCTGTGCTTTAGTTTCGCACGGTATCTCTTAAAATCAGCATCGTTACCGGGGGGGGGTATTTCCGTCTTCACTTCATTTGAATATCAACTTAGCGATTCTTTTACCGGCATTTTTTTATCGGGTGCAATAATCTTACGATATGCAGCGAACCAAGATATACAATCTGTTAAAATCAGAAACATCGGCCGACGATGTACTGATTAAAGGTTGGATCCGGACCCGCCGGGACGCCAAATCATTTTCATTTCTTGAAATCAACGACGGCTCGTGTTTGATTAACGTTCAAGTGATTGCCAATGAGGCGCTGCCCAATTACGATGATATAAAAAAATTAACCACCGGTTCGGCCGTAAGCGTCCGCGGCAAGCTGGTCGAATCCCAGGGCGGCGGACAAAAATGGGAAATCACAGCCGAGCAGGTGGAAGTTATCAGCCTGGCTCCGGAGACCTATCCCCTGCAGAAAAAGCGCCACAGCGACGAATTCCTGAGAAGCATCGCGCACTTAAGACCCCGCACCAACAAATATGGCGCGGCCTTCCGCATCCGGTCTGAAATGTCCTATGCCATTCATAAGTTTTTCCGGGACCGCGGTTTTCGCTACGTCCATACGCCCGATTCTCACCGGATCGGATTGCGAGGGCGCCGGAGAATTATTCAAAGTAACCGCCCTGGATCTGGAAAACCTGCCTCAAAAAGACGGACGGACGGACTATTTTCAGGATTTCTTCGGCAAAGAAGCCAATCTGACCGTCTCCGGACAGCTTTCGGCAGAAATGTTTTGTCTGGCCCTGGGCGACGTCTATACGTTCGGTCCGACCTTCCGGGCTGAGAATTCCAACACCCGCCGGCATGCGGCCGAATTTTGGATGATTGAGCCTGAAATGGCTTTTTGCGATCTGCAGGGCAACATGGATCTGGGGCAGGAGTTGATCAAATACCTGACATCCTATGTCATGCGGGAATGTGCCGAGGATCTGGAACTTTTTGCAAAGTGGGTGGATAAAAACTTATTGTCCATCCTGGAAAATACCGCCACTTCGGACTATGTGCGGCTGCCTTACCGGGAAGCCGTGGAAATTTTACAAAATCCGGCCGCAAATTTGAGTATGAAGTCGGCTTCGGCAAAGATCTCCAGACGGAGCATGAGCGTTTTCTGACCGAAGATCATTTTAAAAAACCGGTGATTGTTTATGATTATCCCAAAACCATTAAACCGTTTTACATGCGTTTAAATGACGACAATGAAACGGTGGCCGCCATGGATGTGCTGGTTCCCAATATCGGAGAAATCATCGGCGGCAGTCAGCGCGAAGAACGCCTGGCCGTGCTGGAAGCGCGCATGGCTGAAACAGGAATGGAAAAAGAGCCTTACTGGTGGTATCTGGAATCCCGCAAATTCGGCACCGTGCCCCACAGCGGTTTTGGATTGGGTTTTGAACGGCTGCTGATGCTGGTTACCGGCATCAACAATATCCGCGATGTCATTCCCTTTCCCCGCACACCGAACAACATCGAGTTTTAAAGTCTTAATTGTGATTTCTTTTCATATTATAAAAAATTTTTCTTATCACGAAAACACGAAATCTTGAAAGCACGAAATTTACCTCTTTGCTTTTCGTGTTATCGTCCCTTCGTGCTTTCGTGATTAATTTGCCCTTTTGGGATGCGGCTTGTCCGGATCATTCGCGCTTGGCTCTCAGCTCATCGTAAAGTTTGCGCTCATCGATGATGCGCCTGGCTTTGAATTCGGTGCGCTCAAGGGTTCCGGGCGCCATCATCTGCACGATGGTGCGCAGGCCTTTGGCCTTGAGCTGTGCAGCCAATTCTATTTTGAAGGCCGAGATTTGATCGGCCGGCACGTCGGCCGTAAGTTCGGCCTGCACGATGAGCTCATCCATGGTTTTTTCCCGGCGTAATAACGATGCGAAACTCGTCTGAAAACCCCTCGATGCCGCGGATAACGTCCTCGATCGCACTGGGATAGACATTTTCGCCCCGCACGATGAACATGTCATCGGCCCGGCCGTAGATGCCCTGGGGAAACCGGGGATAGCTGCGGCCGCAGGAACAGGGTTCGTTCGTCCAGCGACTCAAATCTCCCGCCCAGAATCGGATCATGGGCTGGGAATTGCGTTCCAGGTGGGTGTAGACCGTTACGCCTTCCTCGCCGTAAGGCACCCGCTTTTTGGTTTCCGGGTCTACCAGCTCGGCATACACCACATCCTGCCACAGATGCATGCCCTGGCGCTGGGCAGCATTCGCCGTCGGTCATCCAGGGCGACATTTCGCCCGTGGAACCGGAATCCAGGCAGATGGCGCCGTAGGTTTCTTCAATGCGTTTTCTGGTCGAGGGCACGCCGGCGCCGGGTTCACCCGAAAAAAAGAGGATCCGGAAATTAAAGTCCCGGAGCCGGATCAATACCTTTTTGCTTTGGCTTTCTCGGCGATGTAGAGACTGTAAGAAGGGGTTCCGTAAAACACGGTGGGTTTGACGCTGGCCATCCATTCAATCGCCCGGTCGGTCTGGCCGGGGACACCTGCGCCAAAAGGAAAGGCGGTGGCCCCCAGCCGCTCGGCGCCCAGCATCGCTCCCCAGCTGCCCCAGTAAAGGCTGAAAAACGATCCGATAAACACAATATCTTCCGGGCGGATGCCCATGCGCCCACATAACGCGGGCATGGGTTTCGGCGATGCGCTGGATGTCGCCCTTGCTGATGCCGAAGGCGGTGGGCCTGCCGGTGGTGCCCGAAGTGCCGTGCACCCGCGCCAGCTCTTTGTGCGAAACGCACAGGTTGCTGCCGAACGGCGGATGTGCGGCCTGATCGGCGCGCAGCTCGTCTTTGGTCAGAATCGGTATGGCTTCGAAGTCATCCAGCGATTGAATATCTTCAGGGTTGACCCCGACGGCATCCCATTTTTTGCGATAAAGACCCGGAATGCGCATAGGCGTATTTAAGTTGTTGCTGAAGCTTGGGCAAAATAATGGTTTGCTCCCTTTCCTCGGCGTCCATGGTTTCAATTTCCGGAAACCAGCATTCCTGGTCCGGGACTCAGGGTGATAGCCGGCGTCATAGACCGGCGGCCATTGTTGCATGAATTCCTCCTAATTCTTAAAACCCGATATTGAAAATTGAAGGATTTGGATCAATTTAATTTGTTTTTTGCTTTAATCATGAAGGAGTCGAAAGTAAAATTGATAAAATTCCACAAATATTCAATCTTCAATCTTTCAATTTTTTCATCCCACGTTTCGCTGCCAGCGCCTTATGCAAACCGGAAACGATGGTATCCTGGGTAGATCCCGGCGGGAAAACACCATCGAAACCGACAGTTATGAGTTCCTCGGCATCCTCGGGGGAAAATACCCCTCCGATAAGAAACACAAATTCATCTTTAAGACCTTTTTCCTCAGCCCTTCTCAGCAGCAGACTTCCCAGCGACAAGTGGGCGCCGCCCAGTGAACTTACCCCGATAACATCCACCTGCTCCTGCACGGCGGCGGAAATGATCTCATCGGGCAGGGCATTGCCCAGATAGATCACCTCCATTCCCTTGTCGCGCAGCTCCATGGCCACGGTGATCACGCCCCGGTTGTGCACATCCAGCCCCAGCTTAGCCAGCAGCACCTTGATTCTGCGGTTCATAAACTGCTCCGTCGTATTTTACTCAGTTTTATTGCTACCAAAACACCGGTGGTTTCCAGA
This sequence comes from uncultured delta proteobacterium, assembly GCA_963769935.1. Lineage (GTDB taxonomy): Bacteria > Desulfobacterota > Desulfobacteria > Desulfobacterales > JAFDCJ01 > JAFDCJ01. The sequence continues at coordinate 445,674 of CAVYNY010000010.1, forward strand.
GCCCAAAGGCTTTTTTAAAAACAGCAAACATCTCACCTTCAGTGCAGCCCGCATCGGCACATTGCACCGCGGCCGGCAGGATATTGTCCCTGCAGCGGCAGGCTTTTTCCAGGTTTGCCAGTTCTTCGCCGACCTGGTTGTTGTTGCGGGTCTGTTTGAGCTTTTCCAGACGCCGCTTTTGCCGTTCGGCGACGCCTCGCGGATAGCGGAAAACATTGATCGAGGGGCTCTTGTCTTTGGAAAGATATACATTTTCCCCGATCACTTTGATCCGGCCGCTTTCAACCAGCTCGCGTTCCTGTCGGAAATAATCTGATATTTTCCGGTGGATCCAGCCGTCTTTGATGGCGCGTACATAGCCGCCCTTCTGCTCGATTTCGTCCAGCTCGTTTAAAATGCGCCGTTCCATTTCGTCGGTGAGCGCTTCTACGTAAAAGGAGCCGCCCAGCGGATCAACCACCTGGGCAACACCGGTTTCTTCATTCAGGATCTGCTGGGTGCGCAAAGAAAGCAGGGCCGCATCCTCGGTCGGTACCGAGTAAGCCTCGTCAAAGGAGTCCACATGCAGGGACTGCACGCCGCCCAGTACAGCCGCCAGGGCGTGGTAGGCCGCCCGCACCACATTGTTCATAGGCTCCTGGCGGGTCAACGACACACCCGAGGTCTGCACGTGGCAGCGCATCCAGGCCGCCCGGGGGTCCTCGACGCCGAAACGGTATTTCATGATGCGCTGCCATAGTCGGCGCACCGCCCGTATGCGGGCTACCTCCTCAAATAAATCGTTGCCGATGGACCAGAAAAAAGCCATGCGCCGGCCCAGCCACGCGGGATCGTGACCTCGCGCCTTCAGCGTTTCCAGGGTTTCGACGGCATTGACCAGGGCGACGGCCATTTCGGTGACGGCTGAGGTTCCAAACTCACGCAAATTGTAGCCGTTGACGGTCATGAAATTCCAGAGCGGCACCTTTTGCCGAATAAATTCGATGTTGTCGCATTGGATTCGAAAACAGTCCTCCGGCGGTATGTACTCCGGACCGCTGCGCACGACCTCCTCCAGAGTAATATCATTCTGGATGCTGCCTCTTAGCCGATCCCAGGCAATTCCCCGCCGCTTGGCCAGCGCCAGATACATGGGAAACAGGAGGGCCGAATTGGAAGGATAGTGAGAAACCAGAGACACGGTAACTTCATCCAGGGCAATGTCCTTAAACAATAGATCCATGTCTTCGACCGAATCAATGGCCACCCCGGACATGCCCACCTGACCGGTGGAGACCGGATCATCCGAGTCATACATCTGAATGGTGGGCAGGTCGAAAATGATGGAAATGCCGGTAGCGCCATGGTCGAGCAGAAATTTGATGCGTTCGTTGGTGTCCTCGGGTCCGCCGAAGCCGGCCAGCTGGCGTCGGGTAAATGCCCGGCCCCGGTACATGTTGGCATGAATGCCGCGGGTGAAGGGTGGTTCCCCGGAGTTGCCCAGATCAAGCAGCATAATCGAAATCCGGATTGCTCAAGGGGGTGTAAAGCAGATCCCGCGGTGTCTGCGACCCCAAAACCAGGCGGGGGGTGGTCTGCCAGTTTTCCCGGTCGGCAGGCTGCACGCAGGCCTGCTGCCATCGGTTAAAGGTCTGTCTGAGTTCCTCGATGGCCCGGGTGTCGTATAAGGGGGTCCGCTTTTGGTCCTTTAACGCATCTTCCAGCAAGTGTTTAGTGGTTTTCGGCTGCTGTTTCATGTGTGATCGATTTGCAATAAAGTTAATTTAGTTGAAATAATCGGCAATCCCATAATGATCTTCGGTATCCGCGATGCCGAGTCGGGCCCGCAATCTTTGTCCGGTGCCCAAATAAGCCGCATGGGTCCGCAAATTGTAAAAGTTAACGCTTTGCATGTCAAGCAGGTATTCCCCTGTCCCTCAACTGTCCCGGGCCTTGTTGATCTTTATCCACAAGTCCTGCGGAATACAATTGGAAGTATCGAAAAAATCAGGGCGTGAATCAATAAGGATTAGTTATAATTGAATAATATCCAAATATGATTTGAATAAATCGCTTGACAATCGAATTATATTCAACTATCAATATTAATTATTGAATTTAATTCAAACCATGGATGCTTTAGACCGTAAAATACTGGGCGCCCTGCAACAGGATGCAAGAGTTAGAAACGCGGACCTGGCACGCAAGCTGGGCGTGGCCCCGTCCACCATGCTGGAACGGATACGGCGACTTGAAGAACGCGGATTTTTCAGTGGATTCAAGGCGGTCGTCAATCCCGAAAAGCTGGGGTTTGATGTGCAGGCCCTGGTCTCCGTCTCTTTGGGACAGCACTCTACCGCAACGATCCGACCTTTTGAACAGGCGGTCAAATCCATCCCCAATATCCTGGTCTGCTATCATGTCACCGGTCGTTTCGACTACATTTTGCACCTGGTTGCCAAAAATCTCAAGGATCTGGGAATACTCGTCAAAGAACGCATCGCATCCATGCCGGGCGTGGGAAAAACCGAAACCTTTTTGGTCTTTTCCGAAATAAAAAACGACAATGGTTACCCATTGGAACAGGCGGATTAAGGAAGGAGCGGAATCATGAACGACCTAAGACAGCAATTGAAGATACCGGAAAACCGGCTCAACGAAATAAACGACCTATTAACCGATCCCAAAAACGAAACGATCAGCCGGATAATTGAAATCGTTGAAAAGTACGGCGGCCCCGCAGAGATTAACCGCAAGGCCGCCGAGGCCAGAAAATTTGACAACCTGATGGCCCGCTTAAAAAAGATCAATTCGCCGTATGTCGCCGATCTCGATTGGCTGGCAGCGCAGCGCGATAAAAATGCTTTTGTCAGCATGGCCGAATACTATGATCGTGTTTTGGGCGAGAAAGACGCCGGATCTGAGATCAACCGCGAGAATGCGGTGACCCTGGAGATCAGCGCGCTGCAGTTTTTTCCGTGGCTCATTGCCGAGGCCAAGCAGGCCATTCAAAAAAAAGAATTGATGCCCTGCCGCTATATCCGGGTCCGCAACATGCAGGAGCAGGCCGGAGACAACGGGGACATTCTGGCCACAGCCGCCGCAGTTCAGATTGTAGGCGCCACCTATGTCGAAACCCTGGACACCAAAGGCACCGACGGTTCCAACATTCATCTTTGCGGTCCGGAAACCATTACCGGCTATTTCGGCGGCATCGGTCAGCCGAATGATCACCCCTACAAATGGGTGGATGAATACCTGTACTATTACACCACCTACGGCGTGCGCCAGGTGCTGAACATCAATGCCGGCACCATTCTGGCAGGCTACCTGCTGCACAAACTGGGGGTGGATAACGAATTCAAGATTTCGGTGTTTATGGGCAATGACAATCCCCTGGCCATCCTGTGGACCCTGATGGCCGCCCGCCTGTTTGCCCGCGATGACGGCACCACATCACTGATCGGCTTTAATCTGTCCAACTCGGCCAACAACTGGACGATCCGCCAGTCCGCTCAAATCCGCAAGGCTTTGGGTCTGGAAAAGGTGGTGCGCTTCGAACACCACATCACGGAAACCCAGAAATCGATTGTCCGCCAGCCATACAACCGGCGCGAAGAACTGGTTGAAATCGCCCGCGAAGTCGCCAACATCGCCGCCAAGCACGAAGGCGGTGATCCGGATATCGACTGCTGCCGTGAGCACCCCAGTGATATTCTGGACTACTTTATGCCCAAAGAAGAGATTATTTCCAAGGGCCTGATGGATGCCATGCTGCTCAACTACCTGGATAAACACGATGCGGTCAACCGCACCGCCGCGGCCCTGATCAAGGCCGGCGTTGGTGCTGTCGGCGCCTGGCATCTTCATAAGTAAAGAATCCTGGCCAAGAGGACAAGGCTCTATGATTGAACAAACTGAGGCTGAGTCGACGTCCGACCCTTCTTCCCGAGGGATATAGGGAAAACCGGCATACCAAAGGGTCACTCAAAATAACTTCGCATTTTATACGCCGATGCATCCCGCCCGGCTGCGTTGCGAAAGCTCGGAATCCGCCGCGGCGGATTCCTGCGTTTTCGCGCCTTGCCGTCCGGGCGTCTCGACGCCTAGAGCTTTGAATTAATTTCGTAAATCCTAACCTGCCAATTATATTGACATATCGCTGCAGTTGTTGTATCTGCATCATGAATAACCGACCGCATCAATATTTATCCATGCCTGGAAGTTTTATGGTGATGTCATGATTCGCTATCAGCATAAAGAAATTGAGGCGATCCTGAAACTTTTCGAAAAGGAGCTGTCGTCATTAAATCGCCTTAGCAAAGTTGAAAAGATGAAAATAAGAAAAAGAGTCGCGAATTCAATTTTGCCGGCTTTAACCCTGAGCAATTCTGAACCGGATATTTTCCTCAACATTGTTGAAAACAAATTAAAAGACGTGTTTGATCTTTTTTTCGATGCCTGGGGATTCCGGGAGAGACTGCACACCCTGCTGGATAGAATTAATAAAAACAAACGCGAGCACAAAAAACGGCAGCAAGTTGTCGGGACGAGTCCTCAGCTGTCGGACCAAATCAAGCAGTAACTTTATAAATCAGATAAAACTGCCATAGGACCACCGAAACTAGCGCGGCAATGATGACATAGAATAAAGAGCGGGTGTAAATCTTAATTGCCCGCAAAAAAATATTTTGACATATTAGCAGAAGAAATACAGCCAGGCACGTCATCAGGTATTTGACTGCCAGAAACGCATAGGGGCCGATTTTCAGGTAATAGGCCATTACCGGATTGATTTCAACAGCGCCATGACTCGTTAATAGGAGCGTCAACAGTGCATCTGTCACGCTCAAGAACAGTATTATAAGGATCGCCCCGAAAAGGGATTGGCTGTATCGGTCGACACAGAAAAGACCATTCTTATCTTCCTGGCGGCGGATGTTTTCCCGCCTTCCGCCTCTTAAAAAAGAGCGCATACTAAGCGTACCGGTTTTGCGCCGGTCTTTACGCGAACGCCTCTCGATGATTCCTGATTCTTGAGAAGAGCTTTTCATTTTAATGATCACCTCAATCCGGCACCGCAATTTAGAGTCGACTGCCAAGGCAGATATGTTGCCGCTTCAATTTCGGTGCTTTCGCAGACGGCACCAATTATCGGCTTACGGCTATTCAAGTGAATCCAAGTGTTCTACTACCGTAATCTTCTCGTTTTTAGAAACCTTGATTTCATTAGAAACGGAAAGAAGATAAACGGCGGCCCCAAAAAAGCAGGAAGCGGCAGCCAGGCCGGCAATAGCTATCAATATATTATCTGTCACTTTACCCCCCTTTTCGGCGCTTGTCGATATTGATTAAGTGGTTGCATTTTTCTGTTATGAATGATCTTAAATTAAAATAGACTAATTGGAAGATCATTTCCTGGATGCATCTGAAGAGATAATTTTTCTTCTTTTGCTGCCGCGGCGATCTGAACCGGTCCGGCGATCCAAATCGCACCGGCGCTCCCGACCGGATCTTCTTTCAAAGCTCACGCCAACACCCCGCAGGCCAATCCTTACGATCCACCCTTTTACCAGGACATCCTTGCCGGCTTTGCCCCCCGGAACGACAAGTTGAATGCTCTCGCCCAGAGAAAATTTTGCATCGGTTTCTATCAAAGCCCCTCCGCGGCTGATGTTGGCAACCAAACCTGAAAATTTAAGTCTTTTACAAATAAAATAAAGCGGCCTGTTGTATACTCGGCGGTTGTATTTTCGGGAGTCTTTCTCACCGACAAACTCGCTTTCCGCCGGCGTCTGCTCCTCTAGTTTTACGACTTCAGGACTTTCCAGAAATGAGTCGGAGGAATTTAAGAACTTGCCGCCATATCCGTACTGGTAAGGCGAATCTTTCAATTCCTGCTGCCATTTAATTTTAACCTCGAAAAGAAGCTGGGTATCATGGTCGCCAGATTCGGTGCGGGTTGCCAGGCCGATAAACACTTCCTCATCGGGATAGATAGGTTCATCGGACTCAAAATACAAACCGCCTTTGCTGAAATTAAACATTTTGCCGGGATGAATAATGTCATTCGATGAAACATCATGCGAAATAAAAGCTTCATATTTGAAGCGTTTATCATATCGGCGTTCATTGTTTGACTTCAAAATTTGTCTCTTGGCAGTGTTGATGCACAAAGCCGTGCGGAAAAACAATTGCGCCATCGTCCCGATCTGCGGTCCGGCAAGTTATTGATAGTTTGCTGACAATTGCTTTGCATGGCATAGTTTCTGGTAAAGATTGAATTGCGCATTTAAAATTTAAATGGTCGATTTCCGGGCATCTTTGGTCTACTTAACGATGCCGGAAGTTCTTGTCTTCTGAGAATGACTTCAAATTTTCTGCCGGCCTGTTCAATCACCCCTCTCCGGGATTTTTTTTTGCTGCTTTCATCAAGCTCGGAATTTGCTTCTATCGCTGCCAACTCCTTGCCAATGAAGTTATTCAGGTTGGCAATGTCATTGTATACTTGTTCAATGGCAGCCGCCGACGCCCCTGAAGACTTTTGCTGAGCGTCTTTTAAAATGCGGCGCGCCTTCGATAGTACATGTTCCAGCATAAACCGTTATTCCCTTTGTGAACGGCTAAGCAAGGCTCTTGCGTGGATTGATTTTCCCCCGGATAGATCCGCCCATCAAATTCAACGACAATTAGCCGACCGTTTAGCTCGGGCAATCTGATGGCTGAACCAGATTCATTGTGCCATTTGCAAAAACTATGCAAAATTAACTCGGAAATGATCCTTTAAACGAGCAGCGCTATACTTGTGCGGCCTGGAGCCATAGGGGTTTGGTCCTGATGCCGGACTGGGTAATTTTGGGCAGGTTTAAAAATATTAAAAAATATCAGTAGTTTTATGACCGAATTTAAACCCGAACCGGCTTGAGCTAAAAACAGGACCAGCTCAGGCTGGATAATTATAAGGCGGTTTGAAAATATCTGCCGGAATCAGGATGGTAAGAAGAGGATTGGATAAATTCTATTTACCTGTTTACCCAATTTTATCACTATGAAGTTTGAATTTCATAAATTTCGGGAGGCGTCTGAAAATTCTTTTTAATATTTAAATTTGGGAAAATTTTTACCCTATAATGGCCAAGGCTTTTCCCAATCTCTTAATTTGCCGCTCGAGCACCGCTGATTGTAACTAACTGAAATCTATTTAGATATATCATAATAAAATTAATTGGCACTTTTTTTGCTGCAATCTACTTATTTTTAAAGGGAGAACGAAAATGGAATGATAGATACAGCAGCTGCGATATGGCCCGGCACGGCCTTGATTCATATAATTTCATACCGGAAGGGGGAAAGTAATTGTCAATACAAATTGCGGACAAAGCCAGGATATATGAGAAAAGATTTAATCCAAGATCACCTTATTCAGGCCACATATTCTTTGCCACCAAAGACCGGTTATACGAGGGGAAATTAATAAATTTTAGTCGGTACGGTCTTTTTATTAAGACAACCGAGCCGCCGGATTTAGAAGCGATACTTACGATTGCACTGCCATTTTCAGATGGTCGGCAGTGCAAATGCAAAGGTCAGATAGTTTGGCGCAACGATGAGGGAATTGGGGTCGAAATATTTAAAAAACGCACTTTGCTCAACCTAAGGATCATAAAATAATCAGGTTGTATCTTCATCATTGCAATTTGAAGGAAAAGCAATTTCAGGAGACGGCCAATCCACGCTATTTATGGCTTGGCGATAGACAATTACAAGCCTTCGCCGTTTTAGAACACGGGATTCAAACGAGAAAAGGCCTCACCCTGCTTACCGGCGATGTGGGCACGGGGAAAACAGTTCTTCTCAAATCTGACGGGTTTTTTAACAGGTAAAACAAAATATACGGGGGTGAATAATGGGCACCATCCTTCTGTTCATAGCCGGAATCGCTGCCTTGTCCACTTTATTGGCGATTATGATTTATCTGCTATCCCTTTCGCGCGAGGTTCAGCTGCCGGACATTGATGAAGTCTGAAAATTCCGGATGGCGGCTTCTTCGGTTTTGATTTCACCATTGCAGGGAACCCCATGACCATCTCTTCCAAGATGAAAAAAACTGTTTTATTTACCCTCCTGATGATTTTTTATACCCAGCTTCAGGCCTTTTCCCAGCAAGAACTTGACGGCAAGCTGCTGTTAGAGCGATTCAAGGAAGTGCAAAGCCAAATTATGGATGCACGCATAAGGCTAGGTGAAGCACTTATTCAACATTTAGATCATCAGGGCGACTATGTACAGGCCGAGAGGATGAAAGGCATTTACAGACTTGCCACTGATTATCAGACATTTTGCGAAGGTGAGCAAAGAGCTTTTTTTATGTATATTTACATCAAAGAAGGCGTGAAAGTCTATATTTCCGCCTATTCACGAGATTTGCTGCAAAAAAAGAAAAAAGAATCGGATGCGTCTTTGCAAAATCTTGCGAATTATTCTGCCGACATAAAAGACAAGAATACCCTGCTTATTATCACCAGCCTCCAAAGCCGTATTGCAGAAGGCCAGGACTTAATGAACCAACTGATTGAATTTTACTCTTCGGAAAATGCTAAATATAAGAAAGAACCAAGTACTGCTGATTAAAATCCAAATCCGAGGCTTGGTTTGGAAAAATTGGAGATGGAAGATGTACACAATGCCCCTGTATGAGGTCAGATGTCATGAAAAGCGAGAATGGAAAGAGATCTCCGATGTTGAACTGATGGATCGCTTATACAAGTTCTACAACAAAGTTACCCCGGCAATCAAGGAAATGATCGAGGGCAAAGAATTTCAAACCCCGGATGCCGTATATCGGATCAAGTTGAAAGGAGGAGAACATTCCAAGGCGAAGGCAGCTTAAATAAATATGTGAAAAATAATTCACAATTATGTGAAAAATAATTCACAACCGAACTGCACGATATTTCATCCGACAATATAACTATTTAAAATTGTAGTCTTTATTTTCAGACACCAACTTTGCATGTTTTTTGCACAAGCAAATCTGGGAAACTCGCATAAGGTAAAAAAGCAACTCAGAACACGGAGGGGGAATCAATGGCGCAAGGCTTGAACGCAGTTAAGTGCTTATTTATAAGACGCTTAAAAGATAAAGGCATTGAAGAATGTTTAATTCCAGGATTTCTCAGAATATTGGCCAATTCCCTCATCGGTTACCCCGATACAAACCTCTTTCTGATAAATAAAAAGTTGGGATACCTGGGATGGCCGGATTTTGAGTTGGATGAACACACGTTCCAGTTGGCCCTGGCGTGTTTTGAAGATGATGCGGCGGATATATCCAAACACCTGCCGGCGGAATGGTTCTCCAACAATTATGGCTTGGGCGTCGCAAAATAATAAGGATGAAATATGAATAAATCCAAACTGATTCGGCTGCTAAATGAAACCTGCGGGATCGATCTATCCGACGAGGATGAGTTCTGCATTGAGGGAATACAGGTAAAATTAAATGAAAGCCGGAAACTTAAAAACGTTATGACCTCCGCCACGGCCCTGGAAAAAAGGAAAGTCAAATTTGACAGAGCTGTTGACGATCTACTGCTCGATTTTCTGGGTACAAAACTAGACTTGTATATAAAGCTCACGGAACCAAAGATTAATATGATTTTCAAATCAAAATGGTTTGAAAAATACCGGAGGCAGACGGTTTTTGCTTAATTATCCTGCTGGAAAAATTCCAGCCCTTTTCGTTTAAAGTCTAATTTATACCAAAAGCAATAATCAAATTATATTTCCCCCGCAGATGCTCTCCTTTACCAACCTATGCCTGAGGCATATAGATTGCTCCGGCAACTAGACCAGACCGGCCTCGGTAAGAATTCCAAATGCCTTGACAGTGGCATCAATTGCTTTGGCGGCATTTTCCACCCAATCGGCTACCTCTTCAAGTTGTTCAATTTTGCTTTTGATTCTTTTATTTATAGACTTTAATGCCTTGGATTTCTCTTTGAGCACTTCTATGCTGTCCTTCAATTCATTTAATAGTACCAAATTGTCAATTTCCCTCAGCACATCGGAAAGGTCATCCAGAATTTTGCGCTGTTGAAGTGTTAGTCCCGGCTCATCAAGAGTGTTGGTTACGTTCGTTTCAGCTTCGCGTATTATCTTTAAAATTGAAACTTTCTCTGTGTTTGCCACGTTTTTAAATTCCTTTCGTTAGAAGAATCTCCCTTGCTGAGTAGCTATTTGGCTAGGTCCTTTTTGACTTTATTTGCAGCGTTAACTTCATTTGACAGTGCTTCAATTTGTTGCATAGCCTCTTTCAAGGTTTTTCGAACACGCGTCTTTTCAACCAGATCATTGTGAGCCTTTTTATAAGTTTCAGCCGCCATTGCAATCTGATCAGATAGGATTAGCAATTGACGTGACATATAGACATTATCGTAGACGAATGAAACCGTAGATATATTGACCTTTTTGTTATTATTCGCCACTGATTTGAAATCTTTCCCGATGTAGTTCATTTCATAATTAACCAGCGCCGGCTTTATTTTTTCCGATGCAATTGTTTGAACTTCATCCATAAGATCGATAATCAATGGGTTTGCTTCCTTAATTGTAGTTTTAAGAATAGAGGCTTGCTTGACTCGGGTATAAATGCCTCCGGCCGACCGTATCCCCATAGCAATTAAACCTCCAACTTTATCCATAGGATCATCATTTCTGTATTTCCGATTATATTTGTCGGTAGCTTCATCCAATGATTTTCCAAGCTTTATGGCATTGTTGCTTAGAGCAGCGGCATAATCATCAGAAACAAGTAGGGTCAGAAGATCAGAATAAGTCTGCAGGACAGACAATGCCGCATCCATTTGTTTACCGGCAGACGCAAATTCCGTTTCATCCTTGTAAGCCGACTGAATTTTTTCCCAGGCATTGTTGGCTGCGGATGTGTCAATCCTTCCTTGCTTGTCTGATTGACCGAATTCTTCACGAGTTATACTTAGCAACTTGCTATTTCTTACCAGGACACCGTAAGACTGAGCAAGTGTTCCGGGCAATTCGCTATAATTTTGACTTGCTTCGGCAAACCTTTTAACTTCCTTTACCTGTGAAGTGGTCAATACTGCACAGCCGTTTGCCATGAATAGGATTAATATAAGGCCTACAGACAAATAGATAGTCCGCAGCTTGTATAACTTCATATTGTCTCCCTATTAAAAGTCAGAAAACGTGGCCTGAAAATGCACATGTGCAATTAATACATTTTAGCCACCCCGATAGCAAGGATTCATTTCCTTCAATCTCCACCTCTTAACGGAAGGGGTTTTACCGCAGCAATTAGGTCGGCGATTAAATTTTGATTTACTGAAGACATCTATCCACCGGCAAGTTTTGCGGTAAATCCCCGATTCGTTAATTCGGTGATCAAGGTGTCCCTGTGCTCACCCTGTATTAGGATGACGCCGTCTTTTATCGAGCCACCGGTCCCGCAGCGCCGCTTCAATTCGGCGGTAAGATTTTTTAATTCATCGGCATTCAGTTGGAAACCGGAGACTGTCGTCACGGTTTTACCTTTGCGTCCCTTAACTTCACGCTGGACCCGAATGATGCCGTCAATTTTTATGCTCGCCGGTGAGCTTGGTTTTTTCTTTTTGCAGATGCAGTCGGCAACGGGCTTTTGACAAGATTGACAGATTTTGCCTGATTCTGTTGAATACACTAATCGGGAATTATCCATTTATTCTATCGGTTCAATGCATGACGGGTTGTTATTGCGCGTCGAATTAACTTCCTTCGACACAGGATAGCTTGCCAATTCGGTTATAATCTCATTTTTCAATATTTCGTTCAATTCAGCCACATTCTGATTTCCAGGATCCAGCCAGGGTTCATAAACCTGTGGTTTAAGGATGACAGGCATCCGATGATGGATATCACGTATTGAGTCACTGGCCTGGGTGGTTATGATTGTGCAGGATTTGTAAATTGGGTCTGGATCAGCCTTTTGGTTCCACGTTTCCCAGAGCCCGGCAAACGCAAATGGTTTTTTATCCGGCAACGTAATGAACATGGGCTGCTTTTCACCCTTTGCGCCTTTCCATTCATAATATCCATCTGCGAGTATCAAGCATCTTCGTTTCTTGAAGGCGTTGCGGAAACTCGGCTTTTCGGCTACCGACTCCGCTCGAGCGTTTATCATTTTATTTCCGATAGAGACATCTTTTGCCCAGAAGGGAACAAGACCCCAGTGGAATTTATCAAGCCAATTTTCAGCATCTTTTTTAAAAATAGTGAGGATCTCTTGTGAGGGGGCAACATTGAAGTTGGAAGCGGCCTCGCAGGCCGCCTTGTCGATGGGGAAGTAGGCCTCCAGTTCCCTCAAACTGCGATATCCAACAAATCTGCCGCACATTAAGATCACCTGTCCTTTTTGGTTTTAAATTTAATTCCTGAAATTGAAACGCACAATCAACTGAAATTATTATTATTTAATTATCGAACCCGGATTTGGTTGTCAAGGCACATTTTTATCAGACGAAAATTTGGGTAAGGCAACCTTCCTATCACATCAGCACCCGTGACACCTACTGGATACTTCCAGGTTATGCATGCCATATTAAGTTGAAAAAATGCTTATGGAATCCATTTAATAGACGATAAATATAAGCAAGTCCCAATGTATATTTTTAGGAGCTGAGCTGACAAAGTTTTTACCGGCCTGCCAGGAACATTGCTAAATGACTTCAGACTGATGGAATAAAATGAGTTCCACCGAAATCGCTTTCAAAGTAGTTTATGAAACCAACTGCCCATTTTACAAGGCAGACGACGAATTCAAATTGTCGGGTAATGCACTGTCTCTGGAACTCGATAGAGAAAACACGTTCATCTCGACCGCTATTGTCAGATTCCCAAATCATAGGACTGCCTGCCGTATTTTAATCGCTGACCTCATAAGTGTTCTGATCCAATACAAAAATATCGATAAAATTCCTCCAGTTGAAATGGAGTGCAGCGGTTGCAGCGGACTTATTCGAGTGCAAATGGGTAATGAAAAGCACTTCAAGCCCCTGGCCGTCACGGACAGCGCATCCGAAAGACTGGATCTCGTCGCAAGCCTGTTAAGCAATTTTTCCATTTTCGAATCGGTTGACGAGTTCAATCTCAGAACCATTGTTTCTCTTCTAAAAATCAAAAAATATCCCAAGGGGTCGATTGTATTGAGAAAAGGAGCGCCGGCTCAAAATTTTTATATTATACTGTCCGGCACGGCCGAAGTTTTGGATGATAGAGGTGCTTGTCTTTCCAGACTTTCCAAGAGTGACGTCTTTGGGGAGATGAGTTTGATCAGCGGTGATCCTATCGGCGCCACGATCAAAGTGGTGGAATCCGCCACCATTTTGGCTATTGAGGGATCGGATTTCCGAGAAATATTGAATAAATTCCCATCCGTTCAAATGTACCTGGCCAAGATATTGACCAAACGGCTGGCAAAATCAAATGTCCAGAGAGCTGAAGAGATTACATCCGGAATGTCAGGCGACCTATCTCAAATGTCAGCTGGGGAATTGCTGCAAGCACTCGACTTATCTCAGAAAACCGGTATTTTGATATTAACTCTTCCAAACGGCTCGGCCCAATTGCTATTAGACCGCGGCAATCTGATACGGGCGGACTATGGCAATAAGGTCGGAAAAGACGCAGTTTTTGAAATTCTGAAAGAAAGGAAAGGTCGATTTAAATTTAGTTCCAATTTGCCCGAAACTCAATTGGATGCCCCTAAGATAGGTTCTCTAATGGAAATCCTTCTGGACGCTGCGAGAATGATCGATGAAGAGGCTTGCGTTGACGAGCACGGTTCATCACATGGCGCCGCGCATGTTTAAAACCTAAAAGATCCCAATTTTCACAACCTTTAAAGTGAACATTAAATTTTACCCGCCCCTCGTAGCGTCGGGGTTAATATCCCTGCCCGGTCAAATGACCGGGTCGTCTTTAAAGATCGCTTTGCGCTTCATTCCACGAACGATGTGTGATGCAGGCCAGGAGAGAAGCACCTAAGCCGATTCTACGCAGATATCTTGGCATCTAACAGATACAGATGAAAAAAAAGCAGAGCGAAAAATACGCCCTGCTTTGAATTAATTATTAATTAAGGTAGGATTTATTCAATCAAATCAATTTTCAAGCATATTTTATTAGATATCATCCCAGGCCATGGTTCCCAAATCCCTTTCGCAAAGATCATCACCATCAATGTCAGCCGCTAGACTGCAATTTAAATTATCAATGGCAGCTATTTTTTACTTTTGTTTCCAAACTGCCGGTTTTAGAAAGGAAGATGCCGACCGGCTTAGTGTAAAAGACTCATCTTTGAAATCTATAGTTCCGCCGGAAACTTTTGGGTCGCCTGAATTCCAGGAATAGTTGAGACCAAGGCCATAATTTATTTCGCCAAAAATTTTTGCATCGCTTACAAAACCACTTGTTGAGATTTTAGAATCTGCCCAGGTAAGGCTCTCTCTCGCATTAATTTCAGATACTGCTGTTTCAATAGCTTTTTTTCTGGCATTTACTTCTAAATCAACGTACCGCGGCACGGCAACAGCAGCCAATACGCCTAAAATAACCAAGACAGCGATAATCTCAATCAGCGTGAAACCCGTATCCGTTAGCAGCAACTTTTGTCTGAGCATAGATTTAAATAAATAATGAACGCGGCAATGCCTGAAATAGAATAAATATAGTATAAAAGTATTTTTAACTCGATTCCCCTCTTTTCCAAAAGAGAAGCCTCTCCGCCTCCTTTTTAAGGCGACTTGATTTTTAGTGGAGTCTTTTCCTTTTCATCCGAGGCTCCCCCCTTGGCATAGCCATTCATTGGCATAACCGGGCAAAATCACCATGGCGATGTGCAAAAATCATGCAGAATCGGGTCATTAATAGCGATCTTGAAATATCAGTAGGTTATGGCTTGATAAGAATAATTATTAATTATATTTATGGCTTAAAAGCCATAATCCCTAGGAAATAAATTTCACAGCTGTAGGAATCGGCGGCCGGCATCGAGCGGAATACGCAAAAACACATTGTGAATGTAAAATAACGATATAACCGTCGCGAAACACAAAAAAGAAAAAGAGAGACTGGGCAGCGATAAGATTTCCCCTATAAACAATCAGTCCGGGATGTGTTGCCTTGCATGCCGCATATTTTAATGAAATCGACCGCCAAGGATGCACGAGGTTGAACGATTTCGAAAATAAGGGTATAAGAAAATATCATTGTCTGGGAATTCAATGCTTAAAGGGGGATACATGGATGGATTAGTTGTAATTATCGCTGCTGGTATCGGGCTTTTGTTTCTGACTTTTATCGTATTGTTTGTTTGTTCAATCGTCATGAAATGGAACACGGCATTCAAAATATATTTTGGTTGCGCGGTTTTTTTGTTTTCTCATCTGCTGCTGTTTTATCTTGTGACTTTTGCTGAGAATATCCCCTTGCCATCAATTTTAACAAAATATTCTTTTGGCATATTGAATTTGATGGCAAAATTGCTTCCCATTTAAATATGTAAAGATTTTGGAGAGATACGATGCTCAAAAAAATCATTTCAGGAGGCCAGCCCGGTGTTGAGATGGCTTCCCTAGATGCCGCCCTAAAACTGGATATTCCACATGCAGGGTGGACTTATAAAAGGAAAAGAGCAGAAAACGGCGTATTGCTGGAGCAGTACGACTTAAAAACTATAGATGTACCAAGCTACCATGTCAGGCTGGAGAAAAACATCATAAATTCTGATGGCACGATTATCCTTACTCATGGGCAATTGATAATTGGATCAAAAATCATCAAAGACTTGGCAAAAAAACATAATAAGCCTTGTCTGTATATAGATCTTACCGAATGCGCTCTCAACCATGCTATATCATCGATTCGTAAATGGATTCTCAACAATGAAATTGAGGCAGTCTACTTTACAGGTTCAAAGGCGGTTGGTCAATCCAGCGTATATGAAGAGACGATTCGGATAATCGAAGGTATTGTTATGGTCGAAAGAGAGCAAGAAAGGCTGCCCGGGTTTCAACAAAAAGATGCTCCGTCTTGAAGATTTAAAAAAGATATTCACTTTAAACGACCGCGGCAGAATATTGGAATAGTATTTTTTACTTTTGTTTCCAAACCGCCGATTTTAGAGAGGAAGATGGCGACCGACTTAGTGAGAGAGACGCGCCTTTGAAACCTAAACTTCCGCCGGAAACTTTTGGATCGCCTGAATTCCAAGAATAGTTGGGATCAAGGCTATAATTTATTTTACCAAAAATTTTTGCATCGCTTACATAACCACTTGTTGATATTTTAGAATCTGCCCAAGCAAGGTTCTCTCTGGCATTAATTTCAGATATTACTGTTTCAATAGCTTTTTGTCCGGCATTTTCTTCTAAATCAATGTACCGCGGCGCAGCAACAGCAGCTAATACACCTAAAATAACCAAGACCGCGATAATCTCGATCAGTGTGAAGCCCGTTTCGTTTAGAAGTAACTCTAGTTTGAGCATGAATTTAAATAATTAGTATTAATCCTGAGCAAATAACCGATGTATTGTTATTTTATGTAATTTTTGGTAACGATACTAACAGCATACCGAAAAAATTCTAATAATGCAATTCCGAAAAATAACCAATTAAAAATCAGTACAATACCGGTAATATTTATGATGGGCGGGCCACGGCAGGCGGCATTGTGAAACATCTCCCAAAAAAGCCATGGAACGATCTTCTAAAAAACAGGTTACCAACAATAGTCGGTGGGAAAGAAAATTTAAAGCGCTTGTTCGTTTCAAGAAAAAATACTGAATTTCCATAACCCGCTGTTCTTTTTTGAATTTTTCAAACAATTCGTCAATACATGCGGCGGCGAAAGAGCCAGGACGCGATACTGAGGGTAACGATGCCGATGACGGCCAGCGGCCAAAACTGGTCGATGAGCAAGTGAAAGGGCGTGCCTTCCAGAAAGACTCCGCGCACGATTACCATGAAGTAACGCATGGGATTGACCAGCGTTAGTTTCTGAACAATGGGCGGCATGTTGAGAATAGGGGTGGCAAATCCGGAAAGAATAATGGACGGAACTAGGAACATAAAAGCCCCCAGCAACCCCTGCTGCTGGGTTACCGAAAGCGATGAGATCATCAGTCCCACGCCGATGGCTGAAAGCAAAAACAAAAAAAGCCCGGTATACAGTGCCGGCAGGCTTCCCAGCAACGGAACCTGAAACCAGAAAACCGCCATCAGCAATGATAACCGTCGCTTCGACCGTACCGATGATAAATCCCGGCATCGCTTTGCCGATCAGAATCTCCCACGGGTGATAGGGCGTAACCAGCAATTGATCAAAGGTTCCCTGCTCGCGTTCGCGGGCCACCGACAGCGCTGTGACCAGCATGGTCACCACCAGCGTCAGCAGCCCGACGATGCCCGGCACGATAAACCAGCGGCTGACCAGGTTGGGGTTGAACCATGAGCGCACCACCAGGCGTGCCGGCGGTCCGGGCATGTCGTTTTCCGCGGCCCACTGCACGTTAAAATCATCGACAATTTTTTGCACATACCCCATGGCCAGCATGGCCGTGTTGGAATCGCGGCCATCGAGGATGATTTGCACCGGCGCTGTTTTCCCGGTTTGCAGATCGCGGCTGAAGCGGGGCCCGATGTGCACCACCAGCAGTACTTGTTTGCTGTCGATCAGCGGGGCAATCTGATCATCGTGGCGTGATGGTGGCGACTTCGTTAAAGTTGGCTGATCCGCGAAAGCGGGCCACCAGCTCCCGCGAGGCTTCTCCGGGGGCTTTCATTGTAAACCGCAAATGGGACATTGGTGAGATCAAAGGTGGCGGCATACCCGAACACGAGAAGCTGGACCACAGGCGGTCCAATAATCACAAAGCGACTTTTGGGGTCTTTGAGCAGCGCCAGAAACTCCTTGATGATCAAAGCAATGATTCGTGATGCCATTAACAGCTTCCTAATCCAGTCGTTTACGGGTTTTTTTTCGCGTCAGGCCGATGAAAATCGTCGCCATGACCATCAGAGCCAGGGCGTTGGGCACATATTACATGCCAGACATCGCCCGCCAGAAATACGGTTTGCAGAATCGCAGACAAAGTAGCGCGCCGGGATGAGGTAGGTGATGGCGCTGGATGGCCGGCGGCATGCTGCCGATATCGAAAATAAATCCAGACAGGATAAACGCCGGCAGAAAGGTGGTAATGATGGCCACCTGTCCGGCAACAAATTGATTTCTGGCCATCGTCGAAATCAGCAGCCCCATCCCGAGAGCCGTCAGCAAAAACAGCGATGTTCCCAGTCAAAAGTACCCAGATCGACCCGCGCAGCGGAACCTTAAACTGCCAGACGGCCATGATAACGGACAGGGCCATGCCGCCCATGCCCAGGATAAAATAGGGTACAATTTTTCCGATCAGAATTTCACGAATGGTGACGGGCGTGACCATCAGGGCCTCCATGGTGCCGCGTTCCCACTCCCGGGCCATCAGCAGAGCGGTTAACAGCGCGCCGATCAGGGTCATGATAACCGCCACCAATCCGGGCACCAGAAAATTGCGGCTGCGAAGATTGCTGTTGAACCAGACGCGTTGCTCGATACGCACCGGGATGTTCAGTGGCCGGCCCCTTGCAACGGCATAGTCTTCAAGCCAATTACCGTACACGCCTTCTACGTAGCCTTCAATGATGCGGGCCGTGTTGGCGTCAACGCCGTTGACGATCAGTTGAATGGCGGCGTTATCGGGCGACCGCAACCGGCGTGAAAAATCCTCCCGCAGATGAACAATGGCGATGATGCGATGGGCTGCCAGGGCCTGCAGGGCCGCGTGCATCCCGTGCAGGTAAACCGGTTCAAAGTAGTGGGACTGTTCAAACGCTCCGCAAAGGCTGGCAGTATCCGGCGTTGGTTTTTCAACTACCAGTGCCAGCGGTACGTGTTCGGCGTCCAGCGAGACCCCGTATCCAAACAGTAAAAGCAGGACCACGGGCAATACGAAGGCGATGCCCAAGCTACTGGGGTCACGAAAGGCCTGCAGAAACTCCTTGCGTATCAGGCCGCGCAGGCGCATAAGTGTGCGGCTTCTCGTTGACGGCCCGGCCCCGGGTGGGCTATTGTAATATGGCGTCATGGGGTCTTTCCCGCCTCCTGTGACTGAATAACATGGATAAACGCGTCTTCCATGGTCGGTGCGGGGCTGTCAGTTGAACGCGCCTGCTCTTTGATTTCCGACGGTGTCCCCAGAGCGAGGATTTCACCGGCCACCATGATCGCCATACGGTCGCAATACTCGGCTTCTTCCATGAAGTGGGTGGTGACCATGACCGTCACGTTTTGAGCGGCCAGCGCGTTGATGCGATGCCAGAACTCGCGGCGGGCCAGGGGATCCACACCGGAGGTGGGTTCATCGAGAAACAGGATATCGGGCTCGTGCATCAGCGCACAGGCCAGCGCCAGGCGCTGCTTGTAACCCAACGGCAGGGTCGCGCTGGTGGCGTCGAGCACGGGCGCAAGTTCAAACTGTTCGATAGCCCACTGAATGCGGGCGGTCCGGCGGTGGCCTTTCAGCCCGTAGGCGCTGCTGAAAAACTGCAGGTTTTGTCCCACACTGAGATTGCCGTAAAGGGAAAACTTCTGTGACATATAGCCGATTTTCGCCCGCGCCGCCGCCGCCGTGCGGCGGACATCCACGCCGGCGATATGCAGGCTGCCCGCGCTGGCCGGCAGCAGGCCGCAAAGCATGCGAAAGGTCGTGGTTTTGCCCGCGCCGTTGGCCCCCAGCAGCCCGAATACCTCCCCTGTCCGGACGTTAAAACTTACACCTTTGACCGCATAAAAATCACCGAACCGGCGCTGCACGCCGCGTACCTCGATGATGAAATCTTCGGATTTGTTTTTGGTACCCCTGCGGGAGGAAAGCGATGGTATTGCAGCCGGAGACCGATTGGCTTTTTTTTGCCTGCGCTCGCCCAGCATGGCCACAAAACCGTCTTCAAAGCGCGGGGCAACCGCCTGCAGTTCAGCGCCATCAACCCCCGGCAGCAGTTTTTCCACCGCCGGCGTTGTTTGCGGCGCCAGCACCAGCCGCACGCCATCGCCCTGGATGACCGCATCGGTCACACCGGGTGTGACGGCCAGTTTTTCCTGTAAATGGCGATTTTTCATGCCGGAGGCCCGTACTTTAAAGGTTCGGCCCGCCAGCGGATCGCTGAAGGCTGCCGGAGGTCCATTGCCGAGTAGTTGGCCTTCGTAGAGAATGATCACCTCGTTGCAGCGTTCGGCCTCATCCAGGTAGGCGGTGCTCAGCAGCACGGTCGTTCCCTCCTGGTGCACGAAACGATCGACGATCTGCCACAACTCGCGGCGCGATACCGGGTCGACTCCCACGGTGGGTTCGTCAAGCAGCAGCAATTGCGGAGGTTGCACCAGCGTGCAGGCCAGCCCCAGTTTTTGTTTCATGCCGCCGGACAACCGCCCGGCCCGGCGCGAAGTAAAGGGTTCCAGGCCGGTCATGCGCATTAATTCCCGGTAGCGCCCGGGGCGCAGCTTTTTGACAACGCCTTGCAGATCAGCATAAAGGTCAAGGTTTTCCTGGACGGTCAGGTCTTCGTACAAACCGAATCGTTGGGGCATATATCCGACGGCCGCCTGTATGGATAGTGCATCCTGAACAATATCCATTCCCAGCACGTCGCCTTGTCCTGAGTCCGGCGGCAGCAGCCCGGCTGCCAGCCGCATCAGGGTTGTCTTGCCGGCCCCGTCGGGGCCGATCAAACCCGTGATACTTCCCCGTCGCAGGCGCAGGCTGATTTCATGCAGGGCCTCGATCCGGCGCCGCCCGGACTCAAAACTTCTGGTGACCGAGCGAAAGGTGAGAACGGCATCGGCTTCCCCGGCACGGTTTGCATCGTTCGGATTTCCTATTGTAGGTGCCATCACGAGCCGGACCCACCACCGGTATCGGGGTTGCGCGGTTGACTATTTTCCGGAAGGCTCTGATCGAGTTGAATCCTAACGGTAGCCGGCATGCCGAGGCGCAATTCGTCTTGCGGATTTTTGACGAAAATTCGCACCTGGTAAACAAGCCGGGTTCGGATTTCCGGGGTTTCCACGGGTTTGGGGGTAAACTCAGCCGTGGGCGAGATAAAGCCTACCCAGCCAGTGTAGCGTTTGCCCGGGAAACTGTCGGTTGCCACTTGGGCTTTCATTCCTTCGCGAATTTTTCCCAGATCCGGCTCCGGCACATAGGCTCGCACCCAGAGCGGATCGGTCAAGGCGATGGTAAAAACCGGTTTTTGCGGTGAGGCCATGTCTCCGATTTCAAGGATTCGATCTCTGAATAATCCCGGCGCTGGGGGCATATAGAAAAGCGTTTTTCAGGTCACGTCGTATCAGCCCGAGTTGGGCTTCGTAACGTTTCAGCAACGCCTTGGCGCCTGCGATATCTTCCTTGCGTGGCCCGGCAAGAGCCAGATCCAGCAGCGCTTTAGCCGCATTGAGCCGGGCGATGGCCGAGTTTTCAGCCGCGCGGGCATCGTCGAGCTGCTGCACGGAGGCGGCCTGCTGGGGAACCAGGCTCTTAACGCGCCGGTAGGTTCGTTTGGCATCATCCAGTGCCGCTTCGGCGACGGCCACATCCGCCCGGGCCTTTCGAATTTCCTCGGCTCGTGTGCCCGCCTCGAGCCGGGCTACCACCTGCTGCTGGGTATTTACCTGGGCTTCATCACGGGCGACGGCCAGTTCAAAACGCTCGGTTTCCAGTTTTGCGAGCAGCTGTCCCTTTTTGATGCGGTCGCCTTCTTCCACCAGTAATTCGGCAATACGCTCACTGTCGTTAAAGGCCAGCTCCACCTGGCGAATATCGACATTGCCGTATAATACCAACGCATCGGCCGGGCCTTTCTGCCGGTTGGACTCCCACAACCAGAAGCCGAAGCCGATAGCACCCAGCATCACTAAGACCAATATGAAACGAAGCTTTTTTTTGTTGGCCACCCGTTTTTCACCTTAAAAATGATCTTTTTAGTCGTTTTAGGACTTTCGCAGCGTTTCTCCCTCGGGGCGCAAGCCCTATAGTCCGGAAGCTTCGAAGTCTGCGCTGAACAATTACGAGCTTCCTAAAGCATAAGATAGTTAAAAAAAATGTAACTTGAAAGTGTACTTTACCCCTAATTGTTAGTTGTTCCTGATATATACTCTTCACGGAAATCTGCACAAGCCTAATCTTCACATTCATTAGGAAGAGGAGAGGTCTATTTCGATCCCGCAAAGGTCAGCGAGAAAAAGATTGTTGACCGAGTAAATCAGACTGGTTTCAGAGCAAGGGTAATTGAAAAATTAAACTAATGCGCCCGAGAATTGTGGTCTAAGATAGATCCCGATCATTCTTCCGGCATCTATCACATCTCACTTGCTCAGGTGTAGCCCAGCCGAAATAGGGTTTGTTTTGATTCAAAAGGTGAGAATCACTCTGCAGACAATGGCTATAAGTCCTCGGAAAATAGATTGCGGCAAAGCGAGGAATCTAATTATTATTCTTCGGTTTGGCTATCCGAAAATCTGTATCCTGGGATTGTGAGAAAGGAGTGGTTTGATTTGCGGTCTTTAAAGATTTCTTGCCTTATCTGCTATTTGGTCGAAGTGCATGTACGTCTCGTATATCTCATAATTTTACATGGTATCTAATCGATTGATAGATGGCAGTAACATTTATTTCAGTCTCCAAAACTGGCATCGACGATATCATCAATTTTTTTTCCTTGTAAAATTATAGCTGTGTCGGAGATATCAAGATTCACAACACCGGAGCTATAACTTCCCAACCCACTACACTTCAAGCCTGCGTGAGCTTTTCCTAAATCCGCATATCTTCCGGCGAAACCTCGATTTCAGTCAGAAGATACAGCATTGCGCAAATGGTATACCAAACAAGAAACTTTGAACTGAGGATAGAGTCTTTGAACTGAGGATAGAATGAAACTCTTAGAATAGTTTGACAAAGCAGGGCCATTCCTGACCCTGCCAAAGTTACTACCTGAAAAGGTGCCGTTATTCAAAGAGAAGATGCACGCACACCCAAGATAGCTTAAATGCCGCCCAAACGCTCCTGGCCACGGTTATGAGGCATCTCCGCTCCTAAAATAGGACAAAGCATCTAAGGCGCATGGATGTGAGCGCAGCAATATTGGATTTTTTCCCGGGGCGTGTCCCGGGTTGCATCGGCCGCCACCCTGCATTAAATTAGACGAAAACGAAAGAACAAGCACCGGAAATATCCGGTTTCCCCCGCGCAATGCCGAGCGCAAAGCTTATTCGAATTTAATCATAAGGGAGCAAGGATTGATGCCTGAAAAGAAAAAAGTATACCGCAATGTCCGAACGGCCTTTATTGTTACGGGTCTGTTTCTCGGCGCCGTCATAGGAGTCCTTGTGTATTTCCTGGCCGCCGAAATAATCCGCGATGTGCAGCCGTTGCTTTCCGCCCCCGGGGCTTCGTATCCCCATGCCGATGCATGGCACATGGCCATAAACCTCTATCCCTACTACTGGTATACGACATTTCCGCTGATTTTGCTGTTCGCGGTGCTGGCGGCCCTGATTGCCTGGCTGTTTGTGCGGCCAAGCCTGCAAGCAGCGGCCGGCGGCAGCGGAAAGGCGGAATCCATTCCGCAGCGCGATCAGAAGGAAACCGAGCTTTCCGACCGCCGGCTTTTCCTGCATATGTTTGCTGCGATGCAGCGCGACGGCCGGCTGATGGATTTTTTGTCCGAAGATCTGGACCAGTACGAGGATGCCCAGATCGGCTCTGCCGTGCGCAACATCCATGCCGGCTGCCGGAAGGTGGTTCAAAAATACTTGGATCCGGAACCGGTCATGAAACAGGACGAAGGCGAAACCGTGACCTTGCCGGAGGATTTCGATCCGGGGCTGATCACCTTGACCGGCAAGGTAACCGGAAAGCCGCCGTTTACCGGCATCCTGCGCCACAAAGGCTGGCAGGTCGGAAACATCGAACTGCCGAAGCTTTCGGGGCAACAAAATGCCCGCATAATCGCGCCGGCTGAGATTGAGATTGTTTGATTTGCTGCCCCGCTGAATGAGAGGATATGATGAATACCCCCCGCTATATCGTGGGTTTGGACCTGGGCACCACCAACAGCATTTTGGCCTATGTTTCCATTTCCGGATTGGAGCAGGTCGAGCAGCCCGAGATCCAAATGCTGGAAATACCGCAGCTGGTCGGCCCCGGGACGGTTGCCGCCCAATCGATGCTGCCGTCCTTTATCTACATGCCCGGCGAAAAAGATGTTGCAAAGGACGCGCTGGTCCTGCCCTGGACCGAATCAGCGCGGTTTTTAGTCGGAGAATATGCCCGCCGGCGCGGCGCCGAGATTCCCCAACGCCTGATTCATTCCGCCAAATCGTGGCTGTGTCATGCGGCGGTGGATCGCAATGAGCCCATTCTTCCCTGGGGAGCCTCGCCGGAGGTCGAAAAACTTTCACCGGTAGCCGCATCGGCAGCGATTCTGGACCACATCCGATGCGCCTGGAACCAGCGCATGGCCCAAGAGGATGAGAAGCTGGCACTGGAATTCCAGGACATCTACCTGACGGTGCCGGCCTCCTTCGATGCGGTCGCCAGAGAGTTGACCGCCAAGGCGGCGGAAATTGCCCAGCTGCCCAACATCACCCTGCTGGAAGAGCCCCAGGCCGCATTTTATGCCTGGATCGCCGCATCGAAAGGCGGCTGGCGCGAAGCGATATCCGCCGGAGATCTGGTACTGGTCTGCGATATCGGCGGCGGAACCAGCGACTTCAGCCTAATCCAGGTTACGGAATCGGACGGCGCCCTGGCGCTGGAACGAATCGCCGTGGGAAGTCACCTGTTGGTCGGCGGCGACAACATGGACCTTGCCTTGGCGTATGCAGTCGCCGAGCGGTTGAAAGCAAAGGGGGTGCGACTGGATTCGTGGCAGATGCGCGCGCTCTGGAACCGCTGCCGGGACGCCAAGGAAACGCTTCTGGAAAATTCCGAGCATGAATCGGTGCCGGTCTCCATTCTGGGCCGCAGCAGCAGCGTCATCGGCGGAACCCGCAGGATAGATTTGGAGCGAAGCATTGTTGAGCAGGTGATCCTGGATGGATTCTTCCCCCTTTGTCCGCCGACAGCGCGCCCTGAAATAATTCCGCGCACCGGTCTCCGGGAAATCGGGCTGACCTATGAATCCGATCCGGCCGTCACCCGCCACCTGGCCCATTTCGTCAGCCGGCAGTCCGAGGCCGCCCCGAAGTTTCCCACGGCGGTCTTGTTCAATGGCGGCGTCATGAAAGCGCCCGCGATACGCAATCGGGTGGTCGAGGTGCTTTCAGCATGGCAGCAAGGCAGCGCACCGCATGTTCTGGAGTCGGCGAGCCTCGACCTCGCCGTGGCCAGGGGTGCGGCCTATTACGGCCTCGCACGGCGGGGGCGCGGTGTTCGGATTCGCAGCGGGCTGAATCAAGCTTATTATATCGGCATCGCCGCAGCGCTGCCGGCAGTGCCGGGCATGCCACCGCCGATCAAAGCATTGTGCGTGGCGCCGTTCGGTATGGAGGAGGGCTCGGAAACCGAGCCTACCGAGCGCATCTTCAATCTCGTCGTCGGAGAAAAGGCCAAATTCGAATTTCTCGGTTCCCCGGCGCGCACCGAAGACACCATGGGCGTGGTCATCGAGGATTGGGAGCAGGACATCGAACCCATCACCACCGTGGAAACCACCCTGGAAGGAGATCCGGGAGCCGTCATCCCGGTCTCGATCCAGGTCCGGCTCACCGAAGTGGGCACCCTGGAGCTGTGGTGCGTTTCCCGCAAGGACGGCAAACGCTGGAAACTCGAGTTCAACGTACGGGTAAAATTATGACCATCGGACTGAAAGACCGCCGCTTTATCGTCGGCATCGACCTGGGAACCACCAACTGCGAGGTTTCGTTTCTCGATACCGAAACCGCAGGCCTGAAGGCAGGCAGCATTCGCAGCTTTCCCATTGCCCAGCTGGTTGCAGCCGGCGAGGTGTCGTCAGCACCGGTGCTGCCCTCTTTTTTGTATCTGCCCGGCGAATACGACATTTCCCGCGAGGCCGTCGTCCGCCTCTGGGATGGCGCGGACAGCCGTTTTGCCGGCATTTTTGCCCGTGATCACGGTTCCGGAGTTCCGGAGCGCCTGGTATCGTCCGCCAAAAGCTGGCTATGCCACGCCGCGGCCGATCGCCGCGCTAAAATTCTACCCTGGGGATCGGGCGGGGACGTGCCCAAGGTGTCGCCGGTAACGGCCTCGGCCGCCTATCTCGAACATATTCGCAGGGTCTGGAACACGTTTTGGGGCGGAGATGAAACGCTGCATCTCGAAAACCAGCTGGTAATCATAACCGTGCCGGCCTCTTTCGACGAAGTTGCCCGCGAGCTGACCCTGGAAGCTGCCAAGCTGGCTGGCATGGGCGACATCATTCTGCTCGAAGAGCCGTTGGCCGCCTTCTACAGCTGGCTGATGCGCCATGAAAAGAACTGGCGGGATTCGGTGCAGCCGGGCGAAATGATCCTGGTCTGCGACGTCGGAGGGGGGACCACCGACTTTACCCTCATCGTGTTGCAGGAGCATGACGGCGGCCCCCGATTTGAAAGGATTGCGGTAGGCGATCACCTGATCCTCGGCGGGGACAATATCGACCTGGCCTTGGCCCGCCGGGTCGAAACCCGCTTGGGCGGGGCCCGACGCAGCATGAGCACCCGCCGCTGGAAGGAGCTGTGCCATCAATGCCGCCGGGCGAAGGAGTCTCTTTTGAGCGGCGAGAAACAAGCCTTTACCATCACCATGGTGGGAAAAGGCGGCAAACTGATTGCCGACACTCTCACGGCCGTGCTCGATCGGCAGGAGGTGGCCGAGCTGGTGCTCGAAGGCTTTTTCCCGCTGGTCGAGTCATCGCTGCCGGCCGGCCCGGACAGCCGCAAGGGGATTACGGAATTCGGCCTGCCCTACGAACAGGAACCGGCCATCACCAGACACCTGCTTTGGTTTCTCAACCGGCACACTGAGGACGTCCACCGCAGTCTGAATCGCAGCAAGCCGCTGCCGAACTGGATTTTGTGCAACGGCGGTTCGCTGAAACCCGAAATTGTTCAACAGCGGATTCAAGCCGCCGTTGGACGCGGTTTTCAGGTCGAGGATTCTTCGATCCCGCAGATGCTGGAAAATCCGGATTTGGACAATGCTGTGTCCCTTGGGGCGACCTATTACGGGCTTGTTAAAATCGGACAGGGGGTGAAAGTCGGCAGTGGAAGCCCCAGAGCGTACTATCTCGAAGTGGCCCGCCCTGAAGACGCCGCCCAAACTGCCCCACAGGCGGTCTGCGTCGTGGAGCGGGGACTGGAAGAAGGCAGCGCGATAAGCATGGAAAACCGGTCTTTTGAAGTGTTGACCAATCAGCCGGTCAGCTTCAACCTTTACAGTTCGAGTTACCGCAGCGGCGACCGGCACGGTGAGGTGGTCACGATCGACGATTCCCTGAGGCCCCTGCCGCCGCTGCAGACAGTTGTTCAGTTCGGCAAAAAAGGCGTGCAAAGGACCCTGCCGATCCGGATCGAAGCTGAATTTACGGAAATCGGGACGCTGGCGCTGCGCTGCCGCTCACAGATCAGCGATCACCGCTGGAAGCTTGGATTTCAGCTGCGAAACGAACCTCAGACAGCCGGGGTGGCCGACGACCAGATTCTGGATGCCGACACCATTGCCGTTGCCCAGCGGCATGTGCACCGGGTTCTGACGGAAAGCGACAAACAGCCGGTGGAAAAATTGCTCGTCGACATCTCCGGGCTGGTGGAGCTGCCCCGCGACGACTGGCCGCTGAGTCTCATCCGTTCCCTGGCCGACGAGCTGCTGAGCCTGAACGGTGTCCGGCAAACAAGCCCGGTTCATGAAAGCGGCTGGATGAATCTGCTGGGGTTTTGTCTGCGCCCGGGCATCGGGGAGAGCTTCGACGAACAGCGTGTCGGCCGTCTCTGGAAACACTACCTGAACGGTCCGGAATATTCCAGACACACCCGCGTCCGGCTGGAATGGTGGATTTTGTGGCGCAGGATCGCCGCCGGCCTGAATGCCGGCCAGCAGCATCATTTTTTTCAAAATGTGTCCGCCGCCCTTTTCGACAACAAAGGCAAGGCGCCCAAAACCTCGGCTCAGGAGCGACTGGAAATCTGGATGGCGGTCGCCAACATGGAAAAGCTCGATCCCGCGGAAAAAATCGCTCTGGGACAACAGCTGATAAAAGCGACCTCTCCTAAAAAAATCAAACCCCAGCACCTATGGGCCCTTTCCCGGCTGGGGGCGCGGGAGCTGCTGTATGGACCGATCAATCGGGTCATTCCGCCCGAGGAGACGGCCGGCTGGATCGAATGGCTGCTTGAATTCGAACGCTCCAACCCCGTTACCATTGCCCGCGCAGTTTCGCAGATGGCCCGCAAAACCAACGATCGGGCGCGCGACCTGGATGATAAGATGCGCTCCCGGGTGCTGGCCTGGATGCACGACCATGAGCTGCCTACGAACCTGATCGATCCGGTTCGCAAAGTCCTGCCCCTGGAACGTCAGGATCAGAAGGCCATGTTCGGTGAGTCGCTGCCTTCAGGCATCATCTTGAAAGAATAAAAGAGGTTGTGAGCTTAAAGGCTTGGGGCTTCGATCCCACATCGGATCTAAAAAAACGAACGGACGTTTCTCTTGGCACCGGTTGGGGCCTGACCGCCCCGACAGGTGTTCCCTCGACCTCCAGCGGCATGGAGGGGTTTACGTATCAGCCGCGAACGGAAGGAGTCTATTGACTCCACGGTAGCCAGGTATTACCTTACAATTACGTTCTTTCCATTCCGACAGTGCTCGAAAGCGTGAAGATGCGGTAGGCGTCTGTTTCGCGCCTCCCCTATGCTTCGGTGAGAAGGGAGCGGGAAAAATGCCCGGACCTGGTATTCACATCAGCGTGATGCGGCACGTGGCCAAGGCCCTCGCTGAGTCAGGCTACACGCCGACGCGAAGCCAACGGATCGATCCCCGATGGACGGGTGCGAACGCCGCTCAGCTCGGTCGCATCATGCGCGAGCACGATAACTTCGCGGCTCTGGGCGCGCACGGACCAGACCTCTTCTTCCTCCTGCCCGACTTCCGGGACGCCGACGGCATCCCCGTCTCGAGCGTCCTCACCATTGTCCTGGAATTCCTCGAAGGCCTGTATGACACCCTCGATCCCTACATCTCGAAATGGGAGCACTATCTCGGGCCCATCAGCGAGGACACGGCGGAGGAGATCAGCCGCCTGACTGGAGGTCTCTCCGAAACTCTCGGCGACATCTCCGGCGAGCTCGCCGGCATCCTGACGACGGCCCTCGAGGACTTCGTCACGGGGCAGGCCGATCTTTGGGAATTTTTCTCACTCGGACACAACAAGGGTTACGACGACCAGGCGTTCTTCTGGTCCGACATCGGCCACTATCGACGAACCGGGGCCTTCGCCCGCGCCCTGTGGGATCACGCCAACGGCGATATGGCCGACGATGGCCTGCGCGCCTACACCCTCGGCTACATGACACACATTGGGGCGGATACCACCGCGCACTCGTTCGTGAACTCGATCAGCGGGGGCCCGTTCCGGACTCATTGGCAGCGGCACCACCTGGTCGAGAATCACATGGACGCGCTCTGGTACCTTCACGACGATCTGGGACCGAAGTCAGGCGATCAGTACCCGCAATTCACCGAGTCGGCATTGTACTATGACCTCGCCTTTGATGACGACGGTGGCGTCATCCCTCGCCCCTCCTACCCTACCGGCGGCACGCTCCGCGAGAACTGGGAGCGCGCTCGCAAGCTCGACATCGATTCGGAGCTGCCCGATTCGATCGCGGAGCTGCTGCTGAAAGCGATCGAGGATGTGTACTACGGGCCGGACGGATCTCACCCGAAGATCTTGCGCGGCGCCGACGGGCGGCCGACGGCAGAGCAGATCGCCGAGGCATATCGGTTGTGGATCCGGCTCCTGAAACTCGTCACCGTGGATGGGTTCTCACACGAGCCGCCCCCGCCTCCCGATGTCTTTCCGAACCTCGACTTTCCCACTCCGAGTGACCCCAACGACGACCCGCCGGATGGCGACGACAACAGTTGGTGGGACGACATCTTGGACTTCATCCTGTCGGTGATCGCGGTAATCGCATACATCCTTGAGGTGATCGCCTATCTGGCGACACTCCCGTGGGCGGTCCTTGCCGACGTCATTACTTACCCGTTCAGGCTCGCCCTCTACTACGCCCTGGAGCTTCCCCTGTTCCACATGCTCAAGGCCTTCCGCTCGGTGTTGGTCATGACAGGGTATTTCCATCCAATGGAGGACGAGATCCGCCTCGGGCTGGTTCGGGTCGGCGATCAGGACAAGGTGAGTGTCCAAGCGCTGAACAACGACATCAGCGATGTCTTCGGGGGCTTGACACCTCCCGAGGAGGAGCGGGTGATGTTCCGGGATCCGGCGTACCCGTATGCTCACGCCGAGGACGAGTTTCACCATCCGTGGGACTACCCCGACCCGAGCGTTCCGACCGAGCGCTGCCCGACCACGGCAGGTCCGTGGGCCAGGCACGACGGTCCGGACGCGTTGTTCGCCGACGCTGACCAGGATCCCGCGATCCGTGACGGTCTCGAGTCGGCCGATGGTCCCCTCGCGGCTGACACCGTGGGGCTCTCGGTCGGTCCGCAGAACAACCTGGGCGACTCTGTGGCGTTCTGCAAGTACCTCATCTGGCTGACGACGCGAGATCCAAAACAGAAAAAAGGCCGAGATCCCGAGCTCGTGGACTGGAACCTCGACGCTGACCGCGGCTACGGCTATCACGACTGGGACTGGAATCGCGACCCCAGCCTGCCGACCGTCGACGACCCCGAGGGCAACCCGTTCCACCAACCCTGCACATGGCCATCACAGGCGGAGTCGCCGCCGACGCCGTACGACCCGAATATCCCGCTGAAGCTTCACTGGACTGGACCGGGACTCGACGACCCAGGGTGCCGCGTGGACAGCACTTGTGCCGGTGCCGGCCCTGTCATCCTGCGGGTCCGCCCGGACACACGGCCGCGCCCGGGGAGGACCAGGCCCGTAGGCCCGCGCCTTCGCGCTTCGAAACCAGCGCCCAGGTCCCGCCGCCGGCCGGCCGGTGAGGCGAGCGGAGGAGGCTCGAAATGAGGTACCGGAGGAAGCGCAAGGATCGCTTGTGCTGCTGCGCCTGTCACGGAGGCACAAAGCTGCATGCAACGGACACGTGCGATTGTGGACAGCCGATCTGTCCCCCGGGCCGGCCACCCAAACCCGAGCCGTGTCCACCTCCACCCACCCGACCGCAACCGGGGACAGTCGACCTACCACACCCCGAGCCGCCCACGATCCCGACGGGGCCGGTGCCACCATGGGGAGAGGGCAAACCGCCAGCTGGTGACCCTGGGCAGATCCCGTGGTTCCGTGGTGTCATAAGCGATTTCGGGCGCAAGGGTCCGAGATTCGGCCCGCGTAAGGACGAGTTCCTGCCATACTTATTTGTGAGGGCAGCGTCCGGCGACCGAGGCGCACGGCCGTTCAGTGGCGTGTTCTGGGAGTCGCCGGACATCTTCGTCGCGGCCGGGCAGCGAGCTGACTCCGCACCGCTCTTCCCACCTACCGGCGCCGGTATCGCCACTGCGGCAGCTCCGAATACGCTCTATGCGCACGTCTGGAACCTGGGCAAGGCGCCTGCCTACCGGGTCCGAGTGGAGTTCTATTGGTTCAATCCGTCGCTCGGAATCGGCCGGGCCGACGCCAACCTGATCGGGGCGGCGTGGGTGGATCTCGCCAACCGCTTCACGCTGTACCCGCAGTGGGAGCAACGGACGGGCCCCGACGGCAATGCGTACGTCACACGCGGGTGCCACGCGATCGTTCGCTGCCCGCAGACCTGGATCTCGCTGTTCGAGAACGGTGGCCACGAGTGCCTGGTGGTGCGTGCGTTCGAGCCGATGATGGACGCCATTCCGCCCGACCAGTTCTCCGCGACCGCGGACCGGCATGTGGCCCAGCGAAACATCGCGGTAGTCCAGGCGGCCTCGCCGGCGGGGCTCGACCTGCCGCTCGATCTCGGCTACCCGAACACGCCGTCTGATGCCGAGGTAGACC
The DNA here is from genome assembly GCA_963769935.1 of uncultured delta proteobacterium. Classification (GTDB taxonomy): domain Bacteria; phylum Desulfobacterota; class Desulfobacteria; order Desulfobacterales; family JAFDCJ01; genus JAFDCJ01. Next base: position 477,933 of record CAVYNY010000010.1, read on the forward strand.
TCCAAATCGATGCTCCCGCCTCCATGGAATGGCTCAAGGCCTACACCGGCAGGCCGAACCCCGGCCTGGTGAGCCCGGGACTCCCGGTGATCGCGGGGTTCCTCCCGCCGAGTGTTCCAGCAGCCCGGCGGCTCGTTCTGCAAGATCTCCCGCAGGAAGCCCGGGCCTCGCTGCTGCGTCCCAGGGAACGGTTCGAGCGTGCATGCTGCCCGCTCCGCGTCCAATTCCATGCCAGCGTCAGCGACCTGAAGCACGGCGAGGCCCAGGTACTCCGACTGCGACAGCGGGTGCAGGGCGAGATCCTCGGCGGGTATTCCGTCGTCCTGCTCGCGGCCGGGTCAGGGCCATGAATAAGGTTGTACCGACGTTTCCAAGGCTATGGGCATCAGTGCGGTGACGGTGGATAAAGCGGTTAGTCTGAATGTTGATTTACCGGAGGTTTACCAAATTCAAAAACAGATGCCGGACATCTAATTTCTGGTAATCACACCTTCATAAAACCAAACCGGTTATATAGAAAAATAGAACGGACGTCCCCATCTTTCCCATGATATTGGCCTTGGGCAAGTATGCTTTTGAGCTCGGCTAAGAGGCTTTGGTAATCCTTGTCTATTTAATATGCGCCTGAAAAAATTGTCGCTCCTAAAGTCAAAGCGAGCATAGAGGCCAGTAACATGGACTTTAAAGTCAAATTAGTGTGCCTGATAGCGCCACTGACTAGAGTAATCAGCAAAGTAGTAGCAATCAATGTTGCTGGGGCCATAATCCATGGAACTTCTTCAATTAGAAGTAAAATAGTACTCATTATGACAATCTCTCCGGAGTGCGCCGTATCAAGCTTATTTTAGGTATAACGTCTCTGGAACTCTTCCTCGGAAGATCTGCTGTAATCAGCCATAGCAGCAAGTATGCCAATCTTTTGCAGTGGAGTAAATTGTTTCATAACAAGGACTTAGAGGTTAGGAGCAGATTTTGCCATAACCAATATTGTGAAATGACCTTCTTAAAAATGTGGAAACCAGTTCACATAATTGCCCGGGGCCGCTTGATAATGTTACCTACCCCAATGATCATGCCCAAACTTCAATAAGGATCGCTGTTGACACTTAATTCCCCGATACGATAAGGTCAATGTATTCAAATTGCATCTGCAATTATTCAATCAAAACTGATAGTTGGGGATCTGGCAATTTAACTGACATCGGCAATCCGATAAAATAGGGCCAAATTTAGAGCATATCTGTAATATTGCCTTGGTAAAGAGAATCTCAATTAATCTGTCATTTGGCCTTCCACTGTAAGCAACGCACTCAGAGTAACTAAATGGCCTCCCCAATAATTCCATGGTGGAATTAGTTCGCAGCGAAATAACACGCAAAATTGGTACAAATATCCGCATTCTAAATTCTGTTAAAATATAGGGCATTTTAGGGTACCATCCCGATTTATGTTGAATAATCAAACGGGTATGGTAATAGGTTTGGGAAGATAGTCGCCAAGCAGAAATGGTAGCTATCCATATGGACACATCGATTTCTGTGAAAAACCTGCTTTTTCCTCGCAGCGAATGAATAACTAAGTTAGGTGCCCGCTAAACACCCAGTTAGTGGCTATTCAATGAGAAGTCAGATGTAGTTATATTAAACATTAAAAAAGGAAGGACCATATTATGGTTTCAGGTATTCAAAAAGAAAAAGCCGAACTGTTCTTGAAATTTCATCATGACAAAGAAATTCTGGTTCTGTTAAACTCGTGGGACGTCGGGAGTTCTAAATTAATAGAAGCATGTGGCTATAAAGCAATCGCAACAACAAGTATGGGAATAGCTGCATCTTTAGGTTATCCTGACTGCCAGGTAATACAATTGTCAGAAATGATTGAAACTATTACGGGAATCGTAAATGGAGTGCAAGTTCCGGTAACTGTGGATATAGAAGCCGGATATGGAAATAATTTAAATGAAATAATTGATTCGGTTAAAAAGATTATTGCAACAGGAATTGTTGGAATAAACATTGAAGACAGTATCGACTTAAATCCAATATTAATTGACGAGATGGAATTTTGTGAAAGAATATCAGCTATTCGTGTATTATCTGATTCACTGGGCTTTCATTTAGTAATTAATGCAAGGACTGATTCATTTTATGTTTCGTCAGGTTCGTCACGAAAAAAATTAAGTGAATCAATTAAGCGTGGCAATAAATACCGGGAAGCTGGAGCCGACTGCATATTTGTACAGCCTGTATGGGAAAAAGAAACAATTTCAACACTGGTTAAGGAAATTAATGCCCCAATTAATATTCTTGCAAACCCCGGGATTGGGAAAGGAATACCGCCATCCGTAAGTGAACTGCAGGAATTAGGTGTTGCTCGTTTAAGTCTTGGTTCAGGTTTGATGAAAGCTACTTTAGCTTTGATTAAAAAAGTCGCTGACGAACTATCTGAGAAAGGGACTTACAATATTTTATTAGATACTTTAACACCGCTTCCCGACGCATCATTGGCCTATAAGATGGCAATAGGGTTAAATAAATAAAGAACAGCCGCTAACATTTTTCTCCGTTGTCAGAGCTGAATTGCGGTTAGCTGCTCAAATTTTAAGGTCCTTGAAAAACGGCAGGTATACGAAAAGTACATGAAACCTGTAATTTAAGCGGAAACGCATTCTTGATAGAGGCCCAGGCTTTTAGGATGTACCGAATTTTACCCAAAATCGCCAACCCGAAATATCAAAAGGTGGTTCCGAAACATGGATCTACTTAAAAAGCGCTCACATCGATATTTGGCGGGCATCTATGCCCTTTTTATTCTTGTTCTCGCGATTACGTTATCATTGTTTTACAATTCAAGAATCCAAAAATCAACCCACTCAGGAAATCAAGATACTGATATTGTTAGGCCAGAGGATTCTTCCGATAATTTACAGAAAGTTACGAAGAAAATTGATATTAAAAAAGGACAACTGAAAAATAAATATGAGACTTCCGAATCAGACGATAAAGTTTATGATGAACATACTGACACTTCCCTATCAACAAAGGACGATTTAAATGAACAAAGAATAAATATTAATGGTTCTCAGACTCCACTTGAAGAGGATATTAATCCAAAAGACAACCAAATCCAAACAAAGCTCCCTTCAATTTCTTCCAGACAGAATGCTGTAATTTACTTCAGTGCTGAATCCACCGGCCTGACGGACGAGGCCCTTGAAAAATTAAAAACAATTTACTTATTTCTTGTGAAAGATCCTGAGGATGAAATCATTATTGCGGGTTATGGAGATTCAAACAAAACTAATCGAGACGACAAAATTTTATCTAAATTAAGGGCCAATGTGGTAAAAGACTATTTTGTTAAACGTGATATTTCAGATTCGAGAATAAAAACCTGTTGGATGGGTTCAGAGAACAGAACAGAATGCCGTGTTTTTAAGGAAGATAAAAACAAAACCCACCAGGTTGAGGTTAAGTTTAAATTAGGATCCCAAGAATGATCTGAATAATTGATTAAGATTTTTTGAATCCCTTTTGATACTATGCTTTTTCATGAGAGAGGATTCATAAATCAGTATCATACATGCATTATTTTAATAAAACTGATTGAACTTTTGGCAAGCAAAATTCAACTGCCTCTCTTGGGGGCTTTTTTATTTTGGAGGAACAGAAGAAGTATATAACGAATTATTTACCGTTTATCAGTATGCCGGGGGACGTCGAGATAATAGTTGAAATGGGAGAACTTCCTCCAAGGTTTAAGAACTTCTGAAACATAGATGAAGCTAAGACATGGCTTGGTATTATTAGTTGGTCCAAGGGGTATAAACTTTTTTTATAACCCTTTTTAATAATTAAAAATTTTAATAATCGTTCATAAAATATGTATGGGATAACCATTTAAAATTACAGATATTACATATGCTATTAAGGGTGGTATAATTTTTGCTCGCCTATAGAGTGCTGTCAATTGGAAATAATTCTCTCATACTCATATTGAACTGACAAAGTGACTGAGCAGAAGATGCAAAAAATAAAATTAAAGATGAGCAAAAGTGTCAGAATAATTAACCAAAATGGGTTTACCCTAATTGAGCTTATATCTGTACTGATCATAATGGGTGTAATGGTCTCAGTTGTAATAAAGAAATTTGATCTTCTGTCTGATAACGCCAGTATAACCGCCTTGCAAGCCGGAGTTGGAGAACTTAAATCAAGAGAAACTGTGACATGGTTTAAAATAAAACTATCCGATACCGGCTATACAAATGATGTGGATGTTTACAATGCATTCGATAAAGAATTAGGCCAGGGATTCAGTTGGAATCCCGGTCCTGAAATTAGCGGTGGAGGGCTGCACTTTAAATCTCTATCAGTAAATCTCAATAGAGTTCCATCCACCCCAAATTCACCAGGTGCTTGGATGTAGAGTATTTTCGCTGTGCTTTAAGATGTGGCTCGGATGCTTTACCACCCTGCGCGAACCATATTAAGATCGATATAAACCAGACATTGGGTCAAATGCCTGCCAGTTTCAACCGCCGTCCCATGATAGCGGTCTTCCTAATAAGCGCCCTTCCGTTTCTTTCTCAAATTAATTTCTTGCCCGGTTCTTCCGGCTATCAACTGTATCGATTTGGGGATAGCATCCCTATCGCCATTATCCCTGACGACAAGATGGATATGATTGGATGTGACTGTATCGTTGAGCACGCTCAACCCAAATCGCTTCCTAGCTTCGAAAAGCCACCAAAGCCAACGTCGCCGGTCTCTGCCAAATTTCAAAAGAAATTCCTTTCTTTTTGTGACAACGGTGGGTGATATGCCATACATAGCCCGGTATGTAATGCCTGCTCGCTCTTGGCATGGTTTGTATCCTTAAAGCCGCATTTTCATGGCTCAAAATATACTTTTAACCTACATTTCGCGCCTGTAAAATTAAATTTCAGAATTTATGCAGTTATCGCCAATAATCACCCTAACTTGCTTATATTACAACAAATAAAAAAATCTAGACATTGCCCTTTAATTGTTTTATAACGCCTTATATCAGCCAAATAGGAGGCGTTTATGAAGCAATTTGAGACGCGGTTCAAACAGGTCGATGTTTTACCAATGGTCAAGCATTATATGAGCTCGCTTGATCTGTATAACTTATTTAAAAAATATGTTCCAGCCTCTAACAGTTGCCTGGCCGAGCATGCGGAGAGTCTGTGCATTATTACCGCTAATATTATCTGTGACAACAAGCCACTATACAAAGTTCAAGAGTGGCTGGCAAGATATGCCGACGGACTGACAAATGAATCCGTAAATGCCGACAAGTTTAACGATGATCGCTTAGGAAGGTCTCTTTGCGCACTTTTCCAGGCAGATCGGCACTCGTTAATGACCGAGGTATCATGCAATGCCATTAAACTGCACAAACTGCTGACAGATGAGATCCATAATGACAGCACCACGGTTACATTCAAAGGCCAATACGCAACCGCTGACCCGGATGCAGTTCAACTCAAGTATGGGCATAATAAGGATTTTCGTCCGGACTGCAAGCAGATTGTTTTTGGTCTGAACATCACTGCTGACGGTCATGTCCCGCTCAGCTACAAGGCCTATAATGGCAACCAAGATGATGACACAACTCATATTCCAAACTGGAATCAACTGCGTGCCTTGATACGCAAAGAAGACTTTATTTACATCGCCGACTGTAAATTATGCAGCAACAAAAATCTGGCATACATTGATGAAAATAACGGCTACTTCATTACCATCATCCCAAAATTTCATAAAGAATCAACAAGCTTTATGCAATATATTAAAACCAATGAGGTTGAATGGGAAGATGCTTTTGAAATCCAACATTCTCGCAAAAAACAACAAGCCAATAAGTATAGAACATATGAGGCTGGCAAAAACAAAAAAGGCTATCGAGTTATATGGGTGCATTCCAGTTCTAAGGATCAGGATGAAAAAAATAGAAGGCGCAAGCAGATAGAAAAAGCCCAACAGGCGATGGAAGAACTGATACCAAAGCTTAACGCGTATCACTTCAAAACACAAAAACAGATTAGCAAAGCGGTTAATACAATCTGTAAGCCAGTACAAGGGTTAATCGATGTAAAAATCACAAAAGGTCGCAAGCAGATTTGCAAGAGAATCCCATCAACCAAGCGGCAATCAGGCGATCCAATTTATGAAAATAAATGGTCATTTAATTATGGACTTGAATGGAAGATAAATGAACAAGCCGTTATAGACGAATCAAAAACAGACGGGCTGTTCCCTCTTATCACCAATAATCACTTGTTGGATGCCGGCGAAGTGCTCAGAATGTACAAACGTCAAGCCTATCTTGAAAAAAGGATGTATACCAAAAAGTCAATATTAGATGTTGCCCCGGTCTTTCTTAAAAAGGAAAGGCGGATTGAAGCCGTATTGCTGCTTTATTTTTTTGCACTGATGATCGTATCTCTTATTGAAAGAAATATACGATTGAATATGACAAAGCAGCAGATAGAAAAACTTCCGATACTGCCCCAGAAAATGAATACCAAAAAGCCGACCTGGAATAATATTCGCTATTTTTGTCGAGATATTCACCTGTCAGTAATCCTCAGAAATAAAGTTGCAATCCAGGTAGATGTGCAAGGGCTTAGCGATATGCATATAAAAGTCTGCGAGCTAGTTGAGGTACCGAGTTCGGCTTATAAAAATTTACATGATCAATGGTGGTTGTTTGAAGGTACGTAACTGAATTTTTGATAAATATAGCTTGAATTAAAATTAAAATATTTTCGATATACGAAATATAAGTTTTAAGGTCAAAAATCACCCTACTTTACAACCTTTTTACTATAAATACAAAACCTTACGGTGGTTCGACCCAATAGGCATTAGGCAGGCCATGCCATTGTTGGCCGTTTAATAAATGCAGGCATCCAGTATAGACAGCACTTCAGCCAGCAATTCATCTTTGCCGCGTTCGATTCGCTTGGCAAGACGAGCGCGGAAATCAACTGATTTAACTTGCTCAACCATAATAAATCCTGTCAACTCACTGTCTTTAGGGACGGGAACATGAAAGGGGAATCCACGGTCTGTGTTCGTAACCGGGCATACAATTGCCAAACCTGTGCTTCGATTGAATAGATCTTTGCTGACAACCAAAGCAGGACGTCGCCCCTTCTGCTCATGACCGGATTGTGGATCAAATGTGATTGCGATAATGTCCCCTTGCTTGGGGACATAGCCAGCCATTTACCAAACCTCCTTACCAACCGGCTCACCCCAGTCGACTTCTCCGGTTTGGTAATTTTCGGAAATATGTGCGACAAGATCCTCAAGGCGGTGTTTGCCACGGATCCTTTTGGCAGGTGTGACAATCATAGTGCCGTCTTTTACACGGATGTCCACCTCATCACCGACTCCAAGCTGCGCATCTGCAAGTAGATTCTTTGTAAGACGAAGCCCTTGACTATTTCCCCATTTCTGAATTTTGACGAGCATTTGACCACCTCCTAATGTATATCCGAAGTATAGCCATTCTAAACGACATGGTCAAGTACTAATTTAGGCCAACGTCCCGGGATGAGCTGCAGGCCACCATAACGGCATTAAGTCCGACCCCTTTTTAACTATTCAGCGAGGGAGTGAAACCCCGCAGCGGGAGGGTCAGCTCGATCTGCTCCAGTTGAGCTTAACGACGTGGTCGTTCTCTTGCGCCGGCACCGACAGCGCGGAGCTGCCCGTACCGGTCATCGTGATGAGGGAGGCGCCGTTGAGGTTGTCAATGTTCCCCGCGCCGCCGGCGATGCACTCGTCGAAGTAGCAGGCGGCATAGTCGGTGAGGTTGGCGACCGACCCGCCGACGGTAGGCCGCTCGACGATCCACTCGGCCACGTTGCCGGTCAGCGTCGTGCCGGACGGCGGGGTGATCTCGAAGCGCGTACCGATGCCTTCAGACTGGTTGCTGAAGTAGACCGTCGCGTGGGTGGTCGTGTCGGCACAGATGAGACAGTACATGACGTCGCCCGCCGAGACGGGGAGGTTGTTTATCTTCACCTCGCCCGCCGGAAACCACTCCCACCACGTATAGATCTGCTTAACCGTGGCGAAGAGGACCTTCGTGATCTGGGTCTCCGTGCCTGCCTGGAGCACGTCGTTGGAGTGCCACCCGTCGATGCCGACCCACTCCGAAGCGTAGTAAGCGCCGTCGGCTTTCGTGTTCGGACTCGGTACGGTCCACTGTCCGCCGACGAAGCTGTAAGGCTTGCCGGTTGGGGAGAATTTCGCCGCGCCGGACCAGTTGTTGGACGTGGCGTTGGAGACGCCCGGCGAACCCAAACGCGCGGTGACGGCTCGCCGGTCAGACCCACGCACCGGGCCGTGCATGATGTGTTCGTGGTGCTCGAACTCTGGGGTGATCCACAGCTGAGTGCGGGACATGGTCCGGTCCCAGAGCTCGCGCAGTTGCGGCTCCTTCTTGGCATCGGGACGGCGCGGGAGCCGGTGTGCCGCAAGCTGCCGAGCCGTTGCCTTCATTGGGTCGAACCCCTTAGGCAGCGGACCAAGACCCCGTATCTGGAAACCCTTTCTGATCAAGCTCTCCGGAACGATCGCCGCCGGCTTCTGCATCTTTCTGCTGCCTCTGCTCCCACGCGAGCCTGTAGTTGCCATAATTGTCCTCCTTTCTGTATGTACAAAATGTTAACTATTATTCACTATTCAACGGGCTGTTGCCCAAATCCGATTTTAATTACTACCCCCGGTTTAAGTGTAGCAGAATATTTTTGATTTTTTTATTTTAAATCCGCATAGACACCCAATATACGCTTGATCCTAACGATGGCTTGTGCTAAAGTGGCGAAAAATATAACTTTAGCGGAGCATTTATACCATGATGGGGCGCCAGTCAAAGGTTCAAAACAAGCTCTTTTACACCGCAAATGCCTTCAACAATTCGGTGGTCAACCAAAAATCGCTAAAGCGCTACTTCAATAAGAGCTATCAGATCCTGGAATCACGTTTAGAGCAGCAGGCGCAATCTTGCAACAGCGATGGAGCTGACCCCGGGTGAGGTACATGAAGCGCACCGCATGCAATCATTAATCGACACCCATGAAAAGAACACAGAATCAGCAGTTGAAACGGCCGTCGCCGACAGCAAATACGGCAGCATCGAAAATTACCTGGCCTGTCACGATCGCGGCATCAAGGCCCATTTCACATCCCTGGAGGAAGCCCAACACGGTACCGGCACGAAAAAGGGTATCTTTGACAAAGCGGCTTTCACCTATCATGCTGAATCCGACACCGTTATCTGTCCGGCCGGCCAAACCCTGAAAAGACGCAATTTTAATAAAAAGCGTCAACACCATGAATATATTACTGCCGCGGGCACCTGCAACCGTTGTCAACTTAAAGCGCAGTGCACTAAGGCTAAATCCGGACGGACTCTCAAACGCCACATCCGTCAAGATGATTTGAATTCCATGCTCCAGCAAGCCCGCAGCCCGGAATCTAAAAAGGACATCCGAACCCGTCAGCATCTGATGGAAAGAACATTTGCCCAAGGCACCCGCTATGGATACCAACGTGCACGCTGGCGAGGGCTGTGGCGCGTTCAAATTCAGGAATACCTGACGGCGGCGATCCAGAACATTAAGATTCTAGTCCAAAATGTCAAAGAGCCAGCCCCGGCATTGCAGATGCGAGCGGCACCAGAGGTTGCTGGCGCGGCAAGCAGAACAAAGTGCTATGGCTTGAATAATTTATTCACCCCGCAAAGGCGCGGTATCGAGCGCTTCTGTTTCCTCGTGCGGAAGAATTTAGCTTACCGTCCGGCTGAGATCGTGGCCTGAGCTGCCATTTAGCAGCATTCAGAAAATAAGTAAAATTCACCCGAAATTTACTTTCACTCAATAGCGATTCGGGCAACAGCGCGTCAAAATTTGACACCCAGTTTCTCAGCTTAGCACGGGCCCTCACCGAAACGCGTCTGTTTTTCAAACTCTTGCTGCCCAATGGTGAAAAAAATCGCTGGACTCCCATTTGGGCAGCATTTATAGAGTGCTGTGCGCGATATAAGGTGAAGATCAAGCCAAACCGACAATTCCCACGGGATCGGCAGCAGTATCGAAGAAAGAGCCGCGGTCTAGAACGCAAGCGCCCGGGGCGCAAACCCATAGCTACCAAAGCGGCCCCGGCTCTGTTGTCTCGACCGGAAACCCTAAAAAACTGCAAGGACGGGCTGTATCTGTTAAGTTAACGGCATTAGGTCCGACCCAATATCAACCGATCGGCGCAACGCCACTCAGGCCATAAACCGCCCTGCCTTTTGAACCTCCCCGCCATGTCCACCCCAGCACCCTGATCCACATCTTGGCTCAGGCATGCACTCTTGAACGCACACAGAGCCTTTGGACGGAGATTTCGGCGATGGCGGATAAGTTCAGGCGCACTTACATCTCGGCGAGCCACCAGCTGTTCCGCGGCACAGCTGTTGACAATCCGCCGGATGCCCCAGCTGCCCCTCATCACCGCGTCATCAGCGCGAACACACCCCAGCCCAGGTATTCACGCGTGTAAGCGGCGTAGCGCTCGGGTTCCGAGGTCAGTTTGGCTCGAACATCTTTCGCGAACTCGTCGTCGGGATTGGCTTCAAGCCATCGGCGCATGGTGAGCCACTTGGCCGCCTCGTATCTGTCCCAGCCGTCTTGGTCTGCCAGAACCATTTCCACGACGTCGTAGCCGAGGTGGCCGAAAGACGCGAGAAGTTCTGGAAGCATGAGAAAGTCGGAGATTGAGCCGGCAAGACACCCCTTGGCAACATCTTCCGTCGGCGGTAACTGCCGCCAGTAGGGCTCGCCGATGAGGATGATCCCTCCGGTGCGGAGGCTCTGCGCCAGAAGCTCGATGGTGCCGACGACTCCCCCAGCGATCCACGTGGCACCGAGACAGGCTGCCACACCGGCCTTCTCGTCAGAGACGTAGCCGGCAGCATCGCCATGGATGAACTTGACTTGATCGGCGACGCCGAGTTCTTCAGCGCGGAGTTTCGCTTGCTCGGTGAACAACTGGCTCATGTCGATGCCGGTGCCGATGACTCCGTAATCGCGTGCCCAGGTGCACAGCATCTCCCCCGAACCGCTGCCGAGGTCGAGCACTCGGGTCCCCGTTTCCAGACGCAGCGCCGCGCCGAGAGTGGCGAGCTTTTCGGGTGTGAACGGGTTATGGATGCGGTGAGCACTTTCGGTGATGTTGAAGATCCGTGGAATGTCCATTGCGGAAAATCTCCTTACGGGTGTGAATAGATTCGGTCACGGCACTAACGCGGCCATCTCCAGTGCGCAGGGTGAACGGGCCTTTACAAATGGCAATTAAACACAAAATTTGAAAAAGCTCAAAACGCCACGACCCTGCCCATCTGGTGCATGGTGTTGTTCGCTTCCTTCTTAGAAAACACTGTCAAGTTGAACATCCGATGAACATGTAAAGTCAAGTAGCTCTGCATAAGCATCAACTACAGACTTCCCTCCCGACATTATACGGATCAAATCGTCAACCCTAAATTTATGAAACGTTGACCGGCGTGGATTAAAAAAGCCCGCGTATTGCCATGGTACATTATTAGCAATGCTACCAAGTGCCTCCATTGGGGTCGCCCATTAAAGGGCGACCCCAATAGATACTCATGGTAGTCTCCTATCATTGAAAGCCCGGCCCTGTGGCTCAGGTTTTCAATGTTAAAACAAAAAACCCCACATCTCAAACTGAGAGCGGGGCTTTATTCATAATGAACCATGCTGATCCTCCCTTAAGGGCTTAAGGAGCGGAACAAGTTTCAAATGATTTTAGTATACCGGTAATGCTTGGCGATGTAAATAGCCGATTAAGGTTCAACAGCAATTCTGAATGAAAGGCGTGCCTATTGCTCAACCGAATAGGGATTTAGAAACTGCCGTCTCCAAAGAAGTTTCTTATCCACTTCATTCAGCTCAGCTTCTTCACAGACGGTTTCCCAATGCTGTTCGATAGCGGCAGTCAGGCGACCGAATGTTTCGCGGGCTTCTTCCTCGGAAAGAAGGAAGTTGTGCGCGGTCTCGAGGCACGTTTTTAGTCGGCTCAGATTGTTGTCGCCGGAGATGAGCATGGCTTGTGAAGCCTCATTGCCTGTGCGGCCTTGCGGACAAATGTCATAAGCAGGCGTCAGGGTCAGCGCTTTGCCGTCCCAAAACGCCGCATGGTTTCGCGCATGATCGTCGGTATTGCCGCACAGGATATTGAAGACCAGCCGGGAGAACAGCTCTTTCAGGGTATGCTTCGGATCGGTAAAACGGTGGCGGATAATTTCGGATAAAGTTTCATAGCTGGCGTACCGCGCCATCATGTCATCCAAGCCAAGCAGGGTCAGAGCGGAGACCATGGCCTTGCGTGCCCACTTATCACCTTTTGGCACGCGGTCAAAGCGCTCGATCAGGAGTACGTCTTTGTTTGCCGCTTTGGCCAGTTTGACCGGCGCAGCATTCAGCCCGGCCAATTCAGCCAACCGCATGGCGATGAATTCGGCTTTAACGACGCTGTACAGATCGGTGCCGGAAGAAAACTTGGCCACGTATTTTTTGCCTTGGTCTTGAATTAAGGCTTTCGGACGGGCACCGCCGATTGAGGTGCCATGGAACAACGCCTGATCCAGCTCCGGTGTGAGGGGGATGCCTTTTTCGACCCGTTCGGCGGATTCCATCAATTCTACCAGGCTGACGTTATTAGCGGTGCGCGGCACGTACTCTGCAGGGGAGCGCTGAAAATCGAGCGCACCAATCCGGTCCGAGCCGGACTCCAGCAAGTAGGTCAGTTCATCCAGCTCGGCTGTATCGGTACCTGCGCCCTTAAGCCCCAGTTTTTTGTTGATGATCACACGCCGGCCCCACGCATCGGGCGCGGCATCCCTGATACAGCCCGGCATGGTCAAGCCCTCGGACAAGGGCAGCAGCCCGGCCTTTAGCGGCAATTCGGGTTCGTAAATCGCAATCGCAGGTTTGCTGTCATGGATACGATCCAGATAGCTTTTGCCGTAGTTGAACAGTATATTGCCGGCATCGGCTTCAAGCCGTCCGGCCACGACAGGCTCGGTTTCGTCCGGCAGCCATATCCAGACAAAGGCTTCTTTCTCCGTCTTAGAAGTCATCGCGCACCGCTTTGGATTTCCTGCGAACAGACTTTGGCAGAAGCGCCAGCTTTTCCCTGGTTTGGCGCAGGTATTTCGGCAGCGTGCTTTCATCGGCATCAAACAGCTTGACGCCGACAATGGCGGCCGCTTCGAACACGGCTCCGATTTCGCATTTGAGGTTGCCTTTTTCGATGCGTTGCAGCAGTCCTCTGGAAATACCGGCGCGGTCGGCCAATTCCTGCGCGGTGAGCTTGCGCTCATTGCGCGCTTCGCGGATCAACGCGCCGAGCAAGGTGGCCGCATCGCGGCTATAGCGTGAGTAGGTGCGTGGGATGGACTTTGGCATCATTCTCCATTTGGTTCGCATATAGACCATGAAACCTGTTAAAGATCTTTCTGTGAACCACAGGTAATAAATATTCATCAGCTTGTCAAGACAAAATTTGTCTGTATATAGACCGCATGATGCTCTTATGGGCTATATGGGGACCATTTTCTTAACAATTTGTATCATTTGAAATCAGAAGGCGAATGCGATTTGAGGTGACAGTAAATAGCTATCGCCGGATTTTAAACCATTTTTTTTTCAGTTTACAGAAAGCCATCTGATAGATTCAAGGGCGAGCAAGTGATTAAATGGAATGTTGGAAGGGGAAAATATCAAAAATATCGGCAAAAATATCGGAAAAATATCGGGGTCGCATCTCAAATATTAATGTTGATTTCGAATATTTAATATTTGAGATGTGACCTATTCCTTTCCCTTTTATCCCGTCTGGTTTATTCGTTTGCTACGTTAATGGTGTGGTTATTAAGCCACTCTAAAAAGCTTGCCCTTGACATCTTTCCGGCAGCAAGTGAGAGCATAATGCTCTCTTGTTCATCAACACCGGCATATATCTCATAACCATTCAGAATTAGAAATGTCTCCATGGCAGCATGGCCTGCTCTTTTATTGCCATCGACAAAAGGGTGGTTCATCACCAATGAAAAGCAGAGAGCGGCTGCTTTTGTTATGATATCAGGGTAAAGGTCTTTTTGATCAAATGTCTGGCGAGGTTGGTTGATGGCAGATTCTAGTGCATTTAAATCGCGAACGCCACGAGAACCTCCGGTTGTGGAAATGATCCGATCATGAAGTTCAAAAACTTCCGAAATGGAAAGATAGCGCATTAGGCCAGCCGCTCATAAAGTTCCTTGTTTTTAGTTAAAACCTTGCGAACTGCCTCTTCAAAATCCGGCTCAGGCCGTGAAATTAGATCCTCGATTGAAGCTGATACAAACTGTTCAGGTAATAGCCCGAATTTTTTCGCTTTGTGTTCAAGAATAGCGGCTTTATTATCATCGATTTCAACTATGATTCTGGTCATGGCATATCCTTTAAGCTTTCAATATACATGCAAAATACAACATAATTGAAGAATTCTCAAGGGTAATTACGATTTCGCCGGAGCTGGACGACGGCGGATCTCCCGATGGGCAAAGAGAGGCAGCGCAGTGTCCTCCGTGTCTCAAGGTAAAGTTAGGCGATGTAAATAGCCGATAAAGGGAAAGCGTGAGCACGATGCCTTTAAGGCGCCGCAACGGTTGCAGTTGTAACCGGCACTCCGCCGTGCACCGCCTGGTTATCTTCCGTTGATGCGACCGGATCGGCGCCTCCGCCCAGCACCGCATAGAGCTGCACCTGGTTGGCCAGCTTTGCGAGGCGGATGATGATAAGTTCTTCCCGCGCAATGTACAAAGAACGTTGCGCGTCCAGCACGTTCAGGTAGATGTCGATCCCCTTTTCGTAGCGGGCATTGGATAGCCGGTAGGCTTCCGCGGTGGCCTTCACCAGAGATTGCTGCGCCGCCATTTGATCTCCCAGGGTCCCCTTTCTGGCAAGCGCATCGGCAACCTCTCGGAATGCCGTCTGAATCGCCCCTTCGTATTGCGCCACGGCGATCTGCCTTTCCACCTTGGTTGCCTTCAGGGCCGGCCACAGGCGGGCGTCGAAAACGGGCATAACGATCCGGCCGGCGTAATTCCAGCCAAAGGAGCCGGATTCGAAGAGACTCGACAGATCGGGGCTGGTCGTGCCTACGGCGGTCGTGAGGGAAATGGTGGGGAAGAAGGCGGCCCGGGCAGCACCGATATTGGCGTCGGCGGCCTTGAGCAGGTCTTCCGCCTGAATAATATCCGGGCGGCGCAGCAGGACCTCGGAAGACGTCCCGGGCGAAACGTCGGGCAGCGGTGCGATGGCGCTCAAGGTTCCGGGCAGCAGATCGGCCGGCACGGCTGAGCCCGCCAGCAGGTTCAAGGCGTTTTCATCCTGCGCCGCCAGATCCGTGAAGCGGGCGACGTCCACCCGCGCCGCATCCACTCGCGTTTGCGCCTGGCGGACATCGAGCTCGTTCGTTATCCCGACCTCAAAGCGCCGTCGAATCAAATTGTAGGCGGCCTGCTGGGACTCGAGGGTGGACTGCGCAAGTTGGATGCTCTCCCGGTCCGCGGCCAGCGTCAGGTAGACATTGGCAATTTCGGACACCAGCAGGATCTGGGCGCTGCGCCGCGCCTGTTCCGTGGCGAGGTATTGCTCCAGGGCACTTCTTGTCAGGCTCCGGATGCGGCCGAAAAAGTCAATCTCCCAGGCGCTGATGCCCAGATTGGCGCTGTACTGCTCCGCGGTCCTCGAATGCCCCGTACCGGTAACGCCGGCGGACAAGTGTTCCTTGAGGCCGCTGCCGGTCGCATTGACCGTCGGTAAAATCTCGGCGCGCTGGATGCCGTAGAATGCGCGCGCCCGCTCCACATTCAAGGCCGCTACCCGCAGATCACGGTTGTTGGTCAAGGCCGTCGCGATGATGACCTGCAGTGGTTGATCCGTAAAGAACTCCTGCCATTGCAGATCGGGGGCAAGCGGGGAGCCCTGCAGGGAGGCGGTCTCCCGGTACGCCGGGCCGCTCGGCCAGGCGGCGGGAACCGGGGCCTCGGGCCGCTTGTATTCCGGTATCATGGTGCAGCCGGAGAGCAAAAGGGCCGCTGCTGCCAGGAGTGAAAGAATCTTGCCGGTCATATCAGTGCACCTCCGAAGGAGACACGGCGTCGGAGCCGGACGCTTGCGTTTGGGTAACCTTCTTCTTCTTCTTTCCAAACAGCTGAACCACCACGACATAAAAGAGCGGAATGAAGGGCGTCGCCAGGAAGGTGGCGGCGATCATGCCGCCCAGCACGCCGGTGCCGATGGCCGTTTGCGCTCCGGCGCCGGCCCCGTTGGACAATGCCAGGGGCAGCACGCCGAACCCGAAAGCCAGCGAGGTCATGACAATCGGGCGCACCCTGAGTTTGGCCCCTTCCAGCGTGGCCTCGATCAACCCGGCTCCCTCCTTGACTTTGGCCATGGCGAACTGCACGATCAAAATGGCGTTTTTGGTCGTCAGCCCCAGGACCGTGAGAAGTCCGATCTGAAAATAGACATCGTTGGGAAATCCCCGCAGGGAAGAGGCTGCCACGCCGCCGATGACCCCCAACGGCAGTGTCAGCAGGATCGCAATGGGAACGGTCCAGCTCTCATAAAGGGCCGCCAGGCAGAGAAAAATCACGATCATGGAAAAGGCGTAGAGCAGCGTAGTCTGTGACTTTGCCATCCGCTCCTGGTAGGAGAGCCCGGTCCAGTCAAAACCGATGCCCCTGGGCAGCTTGGCGGCGATCTCTTCCATGGCCTGCATGGCCTCCCCGGAGCTCTTGCCCGGCGGCGGTTCGCCCCAGATGTTGATCGACGGGAAACTGTTGAAACGCTCGAGCTTCGGCGACCCGTAGAACCAGTGGCCGCCGGCCAAAGCGGCAAACGGCGTCATCATCCCTTTGCTGTTGCGAACATAGAGCCGCTCCAGGTCCTTCGGAAGCATGCGGTACGGGGCATCGGCCTGGACGTAAACCCGCTTGACCCGTCCGCCCTGGATGAAATCGTTCACATATGCGCCGCCGAAGGCCGCCGCGATGGTGTTGTGGATGGAGTCGATCGGAACGCCAAGGGCGCCGGCCTTTTCCCAATCCACATCGATTCGGTATTGGGCCACGTCTTCCAGGCCGTTGGGACGGACGCGGATCAGCCGCGGGTCCCTGGCCGCCATGCCGAGCAGCTGGTTGCGGGCCGTCATCAGGGCTTCATGTCCCAGCCCGCCGCGGTCCTGCAACTGGAAGTCGAACCCGCCCGCCTGTCCAAGTTCGAGGACGGCCGGCGGCTGGAATGCGAATACCTGGGCGTTGCGAATCTTCGAAAACTTTCGCATGGCGCGTCCCACCAGGGCATTTACTTTCAGGTCCGCCCCCTGGCGCAGTTTCCAGTCCTTGAGCTTGACAAATGCCAGCCCGACGTTCTGCCCGGCGCCGGAAAAGCCTCGGCCGGCAAGTGTAAAGCAGGAGGTCACCGCCTCTTTTTCATCCACCAGAAAATGGCTGCGGACCTGATCCATGACCTGCTCGGTCTGCTCCAGGGTCGAACCGGCCGGCAGCGTCGCCTGCACGAACATGATGCCCTGATCCTCGCTGGGCAGATAGGCGGTGGGCATTCGCATAAAAAGAAATCCCAGGGCCGCCACGAGCACAAGATAGACAAGCAGGTACCGGATCTTTCTCCCCAGGATATGGCCGACCATGGCCTGGTACCTGTTCCGGGCCCAACGAAACATCCGGTCGAACCACCGGAAAAAAGGCCGGAACAGAAAAAAACCGCCTTCTGAGGCCGCATGGCCCTTCGGCACGGGCTTGAGCAGCGATGCGCACAGAACCGGCGTCAGGATCAGAGCGACCACGACCGAGAGCAGCATGGCGGCAATGACGGTCACGGAAAACTGCCGGTAGATGACACCGGTGGAGCCGCTGAAAAACGCCATGGGGCCGAATACCGCAGAGAGCACCAGGCCGATTCCGATCAGGGCGCTGGTGATTTCTCCCATGGACTTGCGGGTTGCCTCCTTGGGCGAGAGCCCTTCCTCGGCCATGACCCGCTCCACGTTTTCCACCACCACGATGGCATCGTCCACCAGCAGACCGATGGCCAGCACCATCGCGAACATGGTCAGCATGTTGATGGAGAAGCCGAACAATCCCAGGACTGCGAAGGTTCCCAGCAGCACCACCGGCACCGCCAGGGTTGGAATAAGCGTAGCCCGAATGTTTCCCAGGAAGACATACATCACCAGGAAGACCAGCAGAATGGCCTCGAACAGCGTCTTGACCACTTCCTCGATGGCCACCTTCACGAAGGGCGTCGTATCATAGGGGTAAATGACCTTCATGCCGGGGGGAAAGTACTTGGAGAGCTCCGCCATCTTGGCCTTGACGGCATCGGCGGTCTCCAGTGCATTGGCGCCGGGCGCCTGCCGCACGGCCAGCGCGGCCGAATGTTTGCCGTTGAAAAGCGTCTGGCTCCCGTAACGCTCGGTGCCCAACTCGGTGCGGCCCACATCCCGCACGCGCACGATGGAGCCGTCAGGATTGGTGCGCAGCGGAATGGCGGCGAACTCCTCCGGGCTCTTGAGCAGATTCTGGACGATAATGGAAGCGTTCAACCGTTGGGATTCCACCGCCGGCGCCCCGCCGAACTGGCCGGCGGACACCTCCACATTGTAAGCCCGCAGACTGCGGATGACATCTTCCATCGTCAGCCGGTAATCGGCCAGTTTGTCCGGATTCAACCAGACACGCATGGCATACTGGGAGCTGAAGACTTCGACTTCACCAACCCCCGGCACCCGCGCCAGCACCTGCTGGATGCTGGATTGGGCGTAGTCCCCCAGATCATAGTCATCCATGCTGTCGTCTTCCGAGGTCAGCCCCACGATGATCAGCCAGTTGCGGGTCGACTTGCTGACCTTGACACCCTGGCTCTGCACCACCACGGGCAAACTCGCCATGGCGAGCTGGAGTTTATTCTGCACCTGAGCCCAGGCGAGGTCCGGATCGGTCCCGGGAGCAAAGGTGAGCTCGATCCGCCCGGCGCCGGACGCGTCACTGGTGGCCGACATATACAGCAACTTGTCGAATCCGGTCATCTTCTGCTCGATGATCTGAACCACGCTGTCTTCCACCGTCTGCGCCGAGGCGCCGGGATAAAATGCGTCAATCGCGATGGAAGGCGGGGCGATGGGCGGATACTGGGATATGGGCAGATTGTGAATCGCCAGCCCGCCGGCCAGCATCATGATGATGGCGATAACCCACGCGAAGACCGGGCGATCCAGAAAGAAGTTCGATAACATGGTGGCCCTCCGTCAGTTCGACTCTGCCGACGCGCGTTTCAAGTTTGGAGCTTCCGCCGCGCCGCTTGCCGGGCCCTGAAAAGGAACGGTCTTTACGGCAGCGCCCGGCCGAACCTTCAGCATGCCCTCGACGATGACCCGCTCTCCGCCCGACAGGCCGGAAGCGACCAGCCATTGGTCGCCGATGGCCCGGTTGAGCGTCAGCACCCGCTGCCGGACCGTACCGGCCGCATCCACGAGCAGGGCAATGGGCTCTCCTTTTGGATTGCGGCTCACCCCTTGCTGCGGAACGAGGATCGCCTGTTCAGCAATACCCTCCTTGACAAGGGCCCGCACGAACATGCCCGGCAGGAGCAGATCCTGCGGATTCGGGACGACGATCCGCAGGGTGAAAGAACCGGTGGTCGGGTCCACCGTGACGTCGCGGAATTGCAGCGCGCCCTCCACGGGATAAGGCGTTCCGTCTTCCAGCAGTATCCGCACCTTTTTCCCGCTCTTTTCGTCGGCAGTAAGCTCGCCGGTTGCCAGGTTGCGCCGCAAACGCAGCAGTTCGGCCGAAGACTGGGTCACGTCCACGTAAATCGGATCCAGCTGCTGGATGGTTGCCAGGGCGGTCATCTGATAGGCCGTCACCAGGGCACCGTCGGTCACGCTCGAACGGCCGATGCGCCCCGAAATCGGCGCGGTGACCCGGGTGTAGCCCAAATTGATCCGGGCCGCTTCCACCGCTGTTTTCCAGTATTCAATCTCGGCTTTGGCCTGTTCCACGGCGGCGGCCGCGTCGTCATAGTCCTGCTGGCTCACCGCCTTGTCGACCAGCAGTTCCTTGTATCGTTCGACCCGCAAGCGGATCGAAGGCAGATTGGCCTGCGCCTTGCCGAGCGACGCCTTGGCGGAATCATGGGCCACCTGAAAGGGAGCCGGATCGATCTGGTAAAGAAGATCGCCGGCTTTGACATCGGAGCCCTCCCGGAACATGCGCTTCTTGATGATGCCGTTGACCTGCGGCCGGATTTCCGAGATGAGATAGGCCGAGGTCCGGCCCGGCAGCTCGGTGGTCAACTCGATCGGGCCCGGCTCGATGGTCACCGTGGCCACTTCCGGGACGGGAGCCGGCACGGCCCCGTTCCCCTGACTGTCCTGGCAGCCCGTCAGCCCCAAAAGGCTCGCAAGGACCGCCACGGCCACCGTCCATCCCGGCGACCGATTTACTACCTTGTTCAGTTGCATCTAAGACCTCCAACATATCGCTGATGCGCGTGTTCGGCCGGCAAACTCACGCCCGCCGTCACGAATCCATCATTCCTTTGAAGAAAATATTCAAAACGCTGTCCGGGTCCTCGGGGTACGGATGACGCTCGGGTTCGTCCAGCCAAAGGAGCAGGACAGCGTCGAGGAAACTGTCGAGCGCAACGGCCAGATGAAAGGGATCGGCAATTCGCTTGAACCGTTTGATTTTGATGCCCTTCTCGAAGATCACGGCCAGTTTTTCCAAAAAGGCGTAATGTCGCTTGCGCATCTCGTCATCCAGGCCCGCCTTGATGTTGAAGCTCGCGCCTCGGCGTTCAGCCAGAAACAGGCGAACGAAAGGCAGATTGCCGCGAAACCTTTCACCCTTGGTCCGGATATAATTGCGCAGTTTCTCAACCGCATCATCCGGCTCTGCGATGGCAAGCGTGATAGCATCCTCGAACTGGTCGCATTGCTCCAGCACAAGCGCCTTATACAGGTCCTCCTTGTTCTGGAAGAACTTGTAGAGTGTTCCGATGGCGAACTCGGCCTGCTCGGCGATCTCATGCATGGATGTGTTGTGATATCCCCTCTGCGCGAAAAGATCGAGCGCCGCTGCAAGCATCTCTTGGCGTTGCCGCAATTTTTCGCGTTCCCGCCTTGGGAGCGTACTCGTTTGCATCGATTCACCTCTTGCCGGGTTATGTCGGCAAATTGCCGAACGATGATCAGCCAAAATTCTGCGGTTACCGAAAGTTCTTAAAAATGTTCTGACAATTCTGACAATTGTGAATTTGACGTCGCGTTCTATAATATTACGTCACATTTTAATGATCAAGACATATCTCAAAAAATTCGCAGAAGGTTGGGTTAAAGCATGAAACCCACATTGAAGATCGGGCTCACCCCAACCTCCCCGAAACCGGCCATTCCTTCAGGCAGTTTTTTTACAGGCTGTAAAAAAACTCGACACTCAACGATCCCGCCGGCCGTCTTTTTATACTTTCAATTTAGAAATTCCCTTTACTTTTAATTACTTATCTAAATCGACGCCGCAAGTACCGCATGGCACACCCTTTGCTGAATGTTGAGGCAGATGTGCAGCGCATTCGAATATCACCCTGGTGCGATATCCCTGTGCTGAGACTATAAAAATCCATTCACATATAAGGAGGTCGTCTGATGAAAAAGAATTCTATTTTGCGTTTACTTGGTATCATTGCTCTGCTGATCGCAGCCGGAATGCTGCTCCACACGCCGGCCGTTGCCAGCGATTTACTGCGTTACAGCAGCTCGGCCCAGGTCCGCGAAGCCTTCGGCATGGAAGGTTTAAATGCTTTCAAGGAGGAAAGCGGGGTGGATCTGGATTTGTGGATCGGCTCATCGGGTTCCGCGGTCCATCGGCTGATGAACGGGATCGCCGACATCGCCAGCACGGTGGAGAGGCTTGAATTCAGCGCTCAGGATTACGGCTATGTCGAGATTCCGTTCTGCAAAGCGCCGCTGATCGTCATCACCAATGCCAAAACGCCGGTTCGCAATGTCTCCAGCGATCAGCTGCGTTCAATATTCAACGGCAGCATCGCCAACTGGAAGGAACTGGGAGGTCCCGACCAGAAGATTATTGTGGTGGCTCCGGACAGAAATACCGGTGCTTTCAAGAACTTCAGACAACTGGCCCTGAAACGCTTTGATGTCAGGTACGATTTTATGGCCTACCGGTCCACGGATGTCGTCACACTGGTGCACCGCATTCCCTGGAGCATATCCTTTATCTCCCAGGGTTCCGATACCGTGGATGAAGCCATCCGGACAATTCAAATCGACGGGAAATCTCCGGCCGATTCTGATTATCCCTATCATCAGATATTTTCTTTTGTCACCAAGGGGCAGCCCACCGGGGCGGCACAAAAGCTCGTCGATTTTGTCTTCTCCGAGAAGATGCAGTCAATAATGATGAAATTCGGCCTGCAACCGTTGCCTCGCCCGGCACAATAAATGGGAAAACGACGGCAGGGGCAATCCGGGGACCGGCTTGCCCCTGCAGGTCAGCGGATTGTCCTCCGGAAAATCAGGGATCTTAAAAACAATGAATAAACCACTTACAATTTTGGTCGCAGATCGCAACTCCCACGTGCGGGAATTTCTGCAGAGAGAGCTAAAAGCGGAAGGCTACGATATCCGGTTGGCTAAATGCGGCCCGGAGGTCCTTAAATGGGCCTACCTTTTGCAATTCCTTGACCTTATCATTCTTGACCTGGATTTGCCCGACTTGGACGAACAGGCATTATTCAGCAAACTTCAGGACCGCATTCCGGTATTGCCGATCGTGATCCATTCTTTTCAGTCGGATGGCGCGAAACGTTCCGTCAACTACGAAAATGCGGTTTTCGTAGAAAAAAGAGGAAACAGCATCGAAAAACTGAAAAAGGTGGTCAGCGAGCTCCTTGCGTACCGGGCAGCCAGCCAACCGTCAACAGCTAAATGACAGACACTTCCAGACCGAAACTTGCCAAGCGTATTGCCGTGTCCGTCGGTGCCGGAGGTATCCTTTTTCTGATTGCCGGGGCGCTGCTCGGTCTCTGGACCATTCAGGAAATGAAAAAAATCGTGACCGGCCAGTTCAATCAGGAGCAGCTGGTCATCGCCCGCACGGTCAAGCAGCGCATCGAAAGAGAGATCAAATTTTTGGCAAAAGAGATCTCGTTGCTGGCGGGGAATATCTCAGCCGAGCCGTTGGCGCCGGAAAACGGCAATGAGCGCATCCAGCAGAGTTTCGCCCGGGTTCTGGAAAGCGGTGTTTGGAAGATTGAAATAATCGATCCGGCCGGCGGCCGCCGGCATATATTTATGCCCCATCGGCACTGGACCGCACAGCCCCCGGCCGAGATCGACCCCGATGATATCCCGCTGCCGCAGGGCCTCACGACCGGAACGGTTTATATTTCTCCGGTCCGGATCAACGCATCCGGATCGGCGCTGGTCCTGGCGGCACCTTTATCCGCTGAACCCGTCCGGTATCTGGTTTTTCACATCAACGTTTCATGGCTGCTGGCCCCCTTTTTAAGGGAAATACGTTCCGGCCGAACCGGCTATGTCTGGCTGATCGATCAAACCGGCCGTTTTCTCTTTCATCCGGACGCCGGTTTCATCGGGAAAAATGCATTTACCGTACGCCGGCAAAAGTATCCGGATGTATCCTTTGTGAAGATCAATTTCATTCAGAAGGAAAAAATGCTCACCGGCAACGAAGGTACCGGCTGGTATGACTCGGGATGGCACCGGGGCATTACCGGCCCGATTAGAAAGTTGATTGCCTATTGTCCGGTGGTCATCTGTGAAAAGCCGGCTCAAACGTGGTCGGTGGCGGTGGTCGCACCGGTTTCGGAGATCGAGGGCGCCCTGCGAAAAAGTTCCCTGCAGTTGTTTATGCTGCAGGGATTGGTGATTGTCTTCATTGTGTCGGGCAGTGCCGCCCTGCTATGGTTTGAGATCCGCTGGTCGCGCCTGCTGGAAAAAAAAGTATCCCAGCGTACCGAAGAGTTGAAAAAATCGGAGGAAAAATACCGCTCGCTGGTGGAAAGCGCCGAAGATTTCATTTTTACCGTTGACAACGGCGGTCAATTTCAATCCATGAACAGTTTTACCGCCAATTTCTTCGGCGGGCATCCGGATGACTTTGTCGGCAAACCTCTGGCGGGTGCATTTTCCGAAAAGATAGCCCAAAAGCAGCTTAAACTGATCCGCCTGGTGTATCAACACGGCAAGAGTGTCCGGGAAGAATTCGAGATCCAGCTGGAAGACCACCCTATCTGGATCAGCGCCAATTTCATGCCCATCAAGAATGACCTCGGAGAAGTCGGTTCGGTTTTATGTATTGCCAGGGACGTCACCGAAAACAAAAATCTGGAAAGACAGCTGGTGAATACCGAAAAACTCGCCTCGCTGGGGACGCTGGCCGCCGGGGTTGCCCATGAAGTCAACAATCCTCTGGGGGTGATCCTGGGCTTTACCGATATCTTGATCCGCAAAGCAGATAAAGACTCGCAGGACTATGAAGACCTTAAGATAATTGAACGGCAGGGATATCACTGCAAGGAGGTGGTCGAAAACCTGTTGAGTTTTGCCCGCCTGGAAGGAGGCAGCCTGGGACATGCCGATGTCAACGCGTGTCTGGAGGAAATCATCAAAATTGTCCGGCATGTTCTGGAAATGAACCGCATCGAGCTCGTCGCGCGCCTGCCCGGAGACTTGCCGCCGGCCAGAGCAGATGCGCGCCAGCTGCAGCAGGTGTTTTTAAACCTGATCAACAATGCCGTCGCCGCCATGCCGGACGGCGGCACATTGACGATTCAAAACCGCCTTGAAAAAAAACAGCGCAAGAATTGCGGTTCAATTCCGGGATACCGGCTGCGGCATAAAACCGGCGGATATCGATCACATTTTCGAACCGTTTTTTACCACCAAACCGGAAGGACAGGGAACCGGTTTGGGATTATTCGTCAGCTATGGCATCATCGCCAAATATGGCGGCACCATCGACTGCTACAGCCGCCATAGCGACAACCCGGGCCGACCCTCCGGAACGACGTTTACCGTCAGACTGGTCCCGGTTTGACTGTGACTAAGTGCTCTTATTTGTGACTAAGTGCTCTATTGATGACGATTACGGTTACATACTGCCGGCAATAATTTTTTCACCGCAGAGGCGCGAAGGACGCAGAGGGAGGCTATATTTTATTTGCCGTTGAGAGGACGGCAAATAAAAAGAAAAGTTCTCTCTGCGATCTTTGCGCCTCGGCGGTAAGATTTGTATCTTTGGTGAAATCAAAATTTCTTTAGGACATCCATTGATTATACGTAACTGTATCTATGAAACTATGACTAAGTCTCTTTACTTGTTTTGGCCCTTTTCAAAGTGGGCTTTCCGAGACTTCCTGTTCTGCGGGAGGCGAACTTACAGGAGCAATAGATGAACGGCAGCATTTTAATCGTCGACGACGAAAAAGACATGCTGATTCTTTTGAAGCGGATTCTCTCTGAAGAAACGCCTTACAAACTGGTCACCGAGAGCGATCCGCGGCAGGCCCTGGAGCGGGTCCGGCAGCGCCATTTCGATGTGGTGCTCACCGATCTTAAAATGCCGGAAATGGACGGCATTCGGCTGCTGGAGGCGTGCAAGAAAATCAGACCCGAGATTTCGGTAATTATTCTGACCGCCTATGCCACGATCGAAAATGCGGTGGAAGCCATTAAAAAAGGCGCGCATGATTATATCACCAAACCGTTCCGCCGCGAACGCGTGCTTTTGACCCTTGACAAAGCCATGAAATGGCAGGCCATGGTCGACGAGAACCGAACGCTGCGCCAGGCGCTGGCTGAAAGAAACGGGTTTGCATCCCTGGTGGGGTCGACGCCGGTGATGCAGAATATTTTCGAGCGGATCCATCAGGTCGCGCCCACCATGGGAACCGTGTTGATCACCGGCCCCAGCGGCACCGGCAAGGAACTGGTCGCCCGTGCCATTCATCAGCACAGTTTGAGAAGCAAAAAAAAACTGGTTACCGTAAACTGTACCGCCATCCCGGAGCAGGTATTGGAAAGCGAACTTTTCGGCCATGTGAAAGGGGCCTTTACCGGGGCCTGGCAGGATAAAAAGGGCCTGGTTGAAACGGCGCATGAAGGAACGCTTTTCCTGGACGAAATCGGCGATCTCAGCCTCCAGATGCAAACCAAGCTGCTGCGGCTGCTGCAGGAAGGCGAATACAAGCCGGTCGGCGGCGTCACCACCCGGCAGGCCGATCTGCGTTTCATCGCCGCCACCAATCATGATTTGAAAGCCGACATCAGGGGGAACCGTTTCCGCGAAGATCTGTACTACCGGCTGAACGTCATCCGATTTGACCTGCCGTCCCTCAAGGAGCGGCAGCAGGACATCCCGCTGCTGGCCTATCATTTCCTGGAAAAATACGCCCGCCGCAACCAGAAAAATATCCCGTATATTTCACCGGAGGCCATGCAGATTCTCATATCACAGGAATACCCCGGCAACGTCAGGGAGCTGGAAAACACCATCGAACGCGGCGTCATCTTTTGCCGGTCGGATACCCTGAAAGTCAACGATCTTCAGCTGGAATACGACCGCAACGAGATTCCGGCGGAATTCAATGAAGACATCACCCAGCTGCCCTTTAGAGAAGCCAAGGATAAAATGACTGACATTTTTCATCGACTCTATATCCGGAGCCTTCTCTCAAAAAATGCCGGCAATATCAGCAAAGCGGCCGATATTGCCGGAATTCAACGCCAGTATCTTCATCGCCTCATGAAGGAGACGGGCATCCGGGCCGAGGATTTCAGGCCCACCGACTATGTTCCATTTCACGGTACCGACATTAAAGGCATACTGCAGGATCACATAGATCAAATAGATCCCGAAGAGCCAACAGCCCTGCCACCTCTTAAACCGGCCGTCCCGGTTGATGAATATAAACAGCCGGAAGGAATAAAGAATGAGGAGCATGGTTGGAAAGTGGAACTCATAGAAGTTGGGCGGCACCGCCAGGGGCCTGGCCGCGGCTGCGGCACCGATGACGAAAAGACAGTTCAGTACATCCGCCCCCACCACATTGCCCACCATGATTTCCGGATGCTTTTTGCGCACGGCGGCAATGGCCGTCATCAGTTCGGGCAGCGATGTACCCAACGCCACCATGGTGGCCGCGATGACGTCATCGGGCACCCCCATCCGGCAAGCAATCTCGCCCGCGCTGGGAACCAGGACCCGGGCCCCGCCGACGACCAGCACCAGTCCTCCGCCCAGCATCAGCCAGCACTTTCCCAAACCCAGCATCTCGGAATCGTCCTCTTCCTCGCCGGCCAGGGCCAAATCCGCTCCCTGCTTTGCCCAAATATAGGTGATGTACATGTAGCCGGCCAGCAGGCACAGGAGCAACACCCCAACCCAACGCTGTAAAACCGGCTCGCCTTGCGTGCCGGCCAGGGCAAGCACCGCGATGACGACCAGCAGGGTCGCCGCCCCTACCTGGACCCACCCCGTTCGATTGAGAATAAAGCGGTTGACCGGCACGGTTGCCAACATACATGTCAAGCCGAAAATCAAGCCTGTGTCGGCAATGATAGACCCGACCCCGTTGCCCAACGCCAGCCCCGGGTCGCCCATCCAGGCCGCCATGACCGAAACGACGGCCTCCGGCATGGTCGTACCGAGTGAAATAATCGTGGCCCCGATAACGATGCGGGGCAGTCCGGTTCGACGGGCCAGTTGAACGACACCGTCAATCATCCAGTCGGCGCCTTTGGACAACAGCAAAATACAGAAAGCAATTACGGCCACCAAAAGAATGATGGGCAATCCCTGCACAAGTTCGCTCAAATATCTTTCATCTCCGATCCAACGCAGCACTTCTCCTAACATCCGCATTCCTCCCGATTTTGAGTTTTGACGCCCGCTAAAGGCGCCGGCAATAACGCGCCGGAGTGTTGGAGTACTTTCACTTTTTGGCCTCTCGCAACCCCATTTCCTGGAAAGCATCCGCAAGCCGAATCACACCGACCGGTCTGGCCCCCCGGGTAACGGCGATGCACTTTAGGTTGAATGTCACCATCAGCTCGATCGCCCGGGTAATTCTTTCCTCCGTCGTCACCGATGGATGAAGCGGCACGCCGTCCTGGAAAGGCTGGATTATGGCGGTAACCGTCCGTGTTTTCATGGCCCTGAATTCCCTGGTCTTTATTCGAAATTAAGCAAGGTGTGTGCCAGCCCGGCCGCCAATGAGGCCAATCCTGCGGCGACCGGCGAGCACCCCGGCCGCCGAACCATTTTCCGGCAGGGGCGCTTCCAAATCGGATCGTCAGCTTACCGTCTGAAATAAAACGATATAACACCAATCTCTATCCGGACCCTCATTGCCGCCCGGCAGATGAATCCGGCCGCCAAAGGTTGCCGGTCGCCGCCGAAAGTTGGACGGTCGTTTTCCTGGAAGCTGTCATCCAAAAATTTCACGCCCGAGCAATTGTGTCACTTGGCAGTTGACAGGTTTAGCTGCAATTCATCCGGTCCGTCTTGAGGCGGCAGCTGAATCTGAGAAAGAAATCGATGGAATTCAGCGTCCTTCCACGAG
This sequence comes from uncultured delta proteobacterium, assembly GCA_963769935.1. Lineage (GTDB taxonomy): Bacteria > Desulfobacterota > Desulfobacteria > Desulfobacterales > JAFDCJ01 > JAFDCJ01. Next base: position 506,719 of record CAVYNY010000010.1, read on the forward strand.
GTTAGAGGCTCCATGGTTTCATCCGGCGGCTTCCGACAACGCTTTGGCACACATCTTGATTAGTAGAACCGGTAAAGACGAATCATCGACAGACGGAGTCCAATCGCTGTTCGGATGTGCAAATTCATAAAAAGCGTGAAACCATTAAACCCGATAGAGGAGGCAAACACTATGACAGAAGAAGTCAAAACCAAAGGTTGGGAGGTAGCCCGGGATCTGGAGGCGAAAAAATCAACCATGTGGGAACGGTTTATGCCGGGGAAAAGACAGCTGATCGCTGCCGCCTGGGGATTTTCGGCCCTTTTCGCGGTATTTTTGCTGGGGTGCTGGCTGGCCGGCAATCCGTTTGAAGCCACCAAGCGGATTGCTTCGCCATTTGTCGAAAAAATGGGCTGGATTGGCACCAATGAATGGGGCATTCTCTGGAGCGTGGTATTGGTTGCCATGTTCTTTGAGTTTATGGATGCTTCGGCCGGTATGGGATTTGGCACGGCCATCACGCCGCTGCTGCTGCTGATGGGATTTAACCCCAAGCAAATTGTGCCGGTGGTCATGATCCAGCAGGGCGTGGCGGGTCTGGTGGGGGCCTTTTTGCATCGCGAGTTTGAAAACGTGGAATGGAAGTTCAGTCCCATGTCGGAAACTATCAAACTGTGGCTGTACATCGCCATAACCGGCTGTGCGTCGGTAGCCCTTTCCATCACCGCCGTCTACGGCATATTTAACGTGGCCAAGATTTGGATCAAACTCTACGTGGCCGTACTGCTGGTGATGATGGGGGTCGTCTCGCTTTACCAATCGAAAAAAGACCGTCCATATAAGCCCAAAATGATGATCGGCTTTGCGGCCCTGGCAGGCTTTAACAAAGGCGTGGGCGGCGGCGGCTACGGCCCGGTAGTAACCGTCGGCGGCTTGATTGCCGGCGTGCCGGTCAAAAGCATGCTGGCCGTCACGGCCATATCGGAAGGCACCACCAGCACCTTCTCGGTCCTGGTCTGGCTGGCGCTGCTGACTAGTGGAGTGACCATCGACTATCTGCTGCTGCCGTCGATGATGCTGGCCACCATGTTCACGGCCGTGGCCGCTCCCTACACCACCCGGGTTTTTCCCGAAAAGGCCTGGAAGTTTATCGTACCGGTATACTGCTGCATTCTCGCCGCCTACACGTTTTACAAGGTCATACCCGACATTGTCTCGAAGCTCGCCGGATGATCGAAAACATCCGACGCTCACCGGGTAGCTCCTTGGACCGGGGCTGCGGAAAATTCCGCCGCCCCGGTTACGCCGGTTTATGAACGACAACAGATAGACGGGAGATCGATTATGACCATTCAACAAACATCTGCAGCACTTTACTCCGGTGGGCAAACCTATCGGCGTACCTACGGTCAACAGCGATTGGTTCATTTCGGCATCACCATGATCGTTATGGGTGTCTGTTTCTTTTTGTATTACCTGGGTTTTTTCGGCGGGGTGGACGGCCCCCTGAATCCGGCGCAATTGGGTGAACATCTGTCGGCTTCAGGCGTGTCCAGGGTGCACCTCATCATCGTGACTGCCGTTTTGATGCTTCTCTCCCTGGGCTGGAATTGGATCTTCAACCTGGCCTGTCTCCGGCTCGGCAGGCGCTTGACCTGCAGCCGGGCTGACGGACAAGGCGGTATCTGCGGCGGACCAGTCAGACGGCAGGCGGCGGTACCGCAGGCAAAAAACAGCAATCGTAGCCTGCGCTATGTATGCACCCACGGTCACACGCTGCCGAAGGCCCACTTCCACCCAATTAAAAAAGGCACCATCAGCCATATGCTCTGGGTGACATCGCTGATATTTACCGTCGTTGTTTTGTACGCGTCCTATTTCTAAAAGAAGATTTATACAAGAAACAGCAGGCGGGATCATTCAATTGAAGTTGTAAGTTTAACAGGCATTGACCTCAATCTAAAAATGACGTCGAATTCAATACCGTATTAGAAGAAAGCATTGGCGCAAAATCCAGGCCGCCGCTAACCGCGGCTGTTAAACAACCGAAGCGCTGTTGCAGGCCCGTATCAGGCCCTGGAGCCGCCCACAATTTCGCGGCGGGGAGTAATCGACAGTGAACACCAAAGTCCGTGTCCTGCTGGTTGATGATGAGGAGTCCTTTGCAGTGAACCTGAGCCGGCTCCTGCAAAACAGGAACTTTGAAGTGGTCACCGCCTTCGATGGGTTTCAGGCACTCGAGGCTGTCCGCAGCGCAGACGCCTTCGACGTCGCGGTGCTGGACGTCAAAATGCCCGGCATGGACGGCACGGCAACCTTGAAAGCGATTAAAAAACAGTCCCCCCAGACCGAAATCATCATGCTGACCGGCCACGCGACGTTGAAATCCGGCATTCAGGCCATCCGGGAAGGTGCCTTCGATTATCTCATGAAACCCTGCGACATCGAAGATCTGGCGACGAAGATACGCGAAGCATATGATGTCGAAACCATCAGACGGCATCCGGTACTGTGGCCGCGCAACAAAGTCGAAGAAATCATCTGCTGCGCCTTTGAGCGGTTGGACCCGGATGCCCGGCTGGCGGAGGCGCTGGAGGTTTTTAAACCGGAAAACGGCACGCGGACGTCGGAAACGGCCTATATCCTGGACAACCAGGACCGGCTGCTGGGGTTCATTACCCGGCGGGATCTGATGGAGGCCGCCCGGGAAACCGAGCCCGGAATTTTCGTTAACCTGGAACGCCTTGCGTGAAAACCCCCATTGGCTCCCTCCCAAGAGACTGCGGGACGTTATGCACACCCGGCTTTTCCATTGCCGGCCGGATGAACGCCTCTCGGATGTTGCCTACCAGATGATCACCAAAAGGTATCGAACCATGCCGGTTGTCGATCAGGGCAAGGTTGTGGGCGTTGTCAGGCTGCAGGATATCTTTCTACACCTGGAGCATGAAATCGAGTAGAACATCCCGGTCCAGCTCTGTGGTGAAAAAATATTACTTCGAATACGCCATCATAATTATGAATATGAGTAAGAGTATTAGGTAAGCTGCGGGAGGCCAGGCAGGCATGGATGAATTTCTGAATATACGCTGTCCCAGGAGCGCTCCGGCGATTTTCCTTATTTTCGCCGCACATGGAATACCGTGGTCGTCACGCTGCTGGCCGCGGCCTTTGTACCGCTGATCATCATCGGCGGCGGCAATGTATTCCTATCTCACTTGGGTTATCAAGCAAAAGACTGTTGCCACCCTGCGGGTGGATGCGCTCGATCTCAAGAATGCGGTCGATCAATTTCTGGCGGAACGGACCATGGATCTGAAGCTGATATCCGAAAATATCGGGTCTGCGCAGCCTGCGCGATCCGCAGACCCTGCAAAATGTCTTTCACTCCCTGCAGCAGCAGTTGCCCTGCTATACGGACCTGGGGGTCATCGATGATCAGGGCCGTCATCTGGCCTATGCGGGCCCTTATGATCTTTTAGGGAAAAATTACCGGCAGGCCGACTGGTTTGAAATCGCAATGGCCCGCGGCGTATACATCAGCGATGTCTATTTGGGATACCGCAATACCCCCCACTTCGTCATCGCCGTCAAAGCAGGCCGGCAGTGACGGCGCCTGGCTTCTGCGCGCTACGATCGACACCGATTATTTCCATCGCATGATCGCCGCCATCGCTGAAAAGAGCAATGCCGACGCCTATCTCGTAAATCGCCGGGGTGTCTATCAGAGCAGGCCCCGTTCGACCGGACAGTTAATGGAGCAGTCCCGGTTTACGGATCTCAAGCCGTTTGAGGGAGTCGCATTTCGAGAAGCAAACGATCATCTGTTGATGACCGTCTGGCTGGAAAAGGTCCCCTGGCTGTGTGCCGTCCGGATGGATCGCAAAAATGCCTTCGCCGAGCTCAGGCGCATTCGTATGATCGGCATCTGGGTCTTCGTGCTGGCAGCCATCCTGATCGTGATGAGCGTGCTGCTGACCACCAACCATCTGGTGTCCCGCCTGGAAGTCAAACGCCGCAGCATCCGCTTTCTGGACCGCCAGCTGCGCCAGTCCAATCGTCTGGCGTCGGCCATGGAATTGGCCCTCGGATTTTTCCGGGAAATAAAAGACGGCCTGGCAAATATCGATGCGGCCGCCATGAACATCCAGGATCTGTGCCGCAGCAATCCGGCGGCGGAAATAACCGAGAGCCTCTCGCAGCTTCGATCGGAAACGGCCCGCGCCGCAGGTCCATCGATAAATTCCTGCGGTTCACCCGCAGCACCGAACCGATCGTCAAGGCGCTGAATGTAAACGAAGTGCTCGATGATTTGGTCGAATTGGTGGACAAAGAACTGCGCTTCAACAACATCCGGCTGGTCCGCAACTATGAAGATTCCCTGCCTGCCATCCGCAGCGATCCTGCCGGCCTGCGCCAGGTCTTTCAGAATCTGATCCTCAATGCCGTGGCCGCCATTCAGACCAACGGCGAAATCTCGCTGACAACCCGGCGACAGGCCGACAATGTGGTGGTAGCGGTCGCCGATAGCGGTCCGGGAATCGCCGCGGAGCATCTTGCAAAGATCTTTGAACCGCTGTTTACCACCAAGCCCGGCGGAACGGGTTTAGGGCTGCCGATCTGCGCCGACATCCTAAAGCGTTTGGGCGGGCGGATTGCCGTGCACAATCCGCCGGAAGGCGGAGCCTGCTTTGTGGTAAGTCTTCCGATTCAATTCAACCCTCACCCGGATGAATTGGAACCAAAAAGAACAAATTAATCACGAAAGCACGAAAGGACGAAAACACGAAAAAGCAGTAATATTTTCCACCGCAGAGGCGCCAGGCTTCGCTAAAGCTAAGACCCGACAAGCAGAGATCGCAAAGAGTGATTATTTTTTATTATGATAAAACGGGAAAACCTCAAACAAGCCATCGAAGAAATTTCAAAGCGCGATCCCGCCATCGGGTATTCCCTGGATGCCATGCTCGGGGCGGGCGAAATCGGAGTGCCGGATAAAACCGACTGCCGGCAATGGGGCCGACGAGCTTTTTTTTCTCTTCAAAGGTCAGCCCGTTTTTGTCAAAAAATATCTGTATTTCCATGAAGGTACCGTCCCGCTCGAACAGCAGCTGCTCATCAAATACGGGGAGCTGGTTAAAAAGCAGGAACTGCAGGACAAGCTCCGGCCCCGTCGATTACCTCCGGGCCGCCGGCCAGATCCACCGGGCCGCGCTCAAATTGATGGTCGGCCATGAGATCGATTATGCCGTCACCCGCCTCCGCAGCGAGCTGGCACAACTAAAACCCGGCAGCGATGAGCTTGCCGATCGACCCGATGCCCCTGAAAACGGATCGGCCGCTCAGTTTGCGCACCGCCGCCGTATTCAGGAACTCAGCGGCCTGATCACTTTGCTGGAAACCGTCCAAGAAGATGACCGGCCGCTGGCGGAGTACCTGAAAGACAGCCGCACCGCGGGCGATTCGACATTCCAGGCGGATGGGGTGGTCGAATATGTCACCCCGGCCCGGTTCATGCCATTTCCCTTTTGTCTGGATGCCCTGCTGCAGGTGGCCGCCATGAACCTGGAATTCTTTCATGTCCGCTTTCTTTTAGCCTGTTTAATCGGATCAAACCGGCCAGCGGCTGTATGCCTGTGTGGCTGCAGGAAAAATTCTGGGTTTGATCTTTCTTGAGCCGAAAACAAATTTTTTAAAGCAAAGTCTGGAAATAAAATATCTGGCGACCGTCGGCGGGCTCGCCCAAATTCTGCCGGATCCGCGGTTGAAAAAAGTTCGCGGGGTGGGCACCTTTCTGGTGGCCGGCGCCTGGCTGCTCTGGAAAAGCTGTTTTCCGAAGGCCGGGGAATTGGTCCTGAGCGCCGAAATCGGCGCAACACGCTTTTACCGTTCCATCGGGTTTCGTCGGCGCCGCCCCTTCGAATACGTACTCGAGGCGCCCGCGGGATTTTTGCTGCGCAGTATTCTGGTGATGGTCAACAACCTGTGCCAATCCCGCCGCCGGGCTGCTCGCTGCGACCGGCGGCCTGATTGAATCACAGATCAGGCGCCTGCACAAAAAGCTCTCATGGACACGCGGCGCAGGTCCAGCGCAAGATGATTATTTGCTTTTTTAAAAGTTTGTCTGCAATCCCGCACCCACCCGATTTTAGCCGACCAGTTGGTTCGGCATCTGTTCAAATACCGCACTAAATTACCCGAAGCCGCGGACCTGCTGGATCTGGCGGCCGAGTCCGGATGGGTGCGATTGTATCGGGCGCCGCCGCCCAACGTTCAACCGCTGCTGGTGGCCTGCAGCGATCAGTTCACCCGCCACCTGGAAAACATTTTTCATCTGGAAAACGCCAAACGCATCCAGGCCGTTCAATCCGTCATGCAGCACCCGACGCTGGCCGGTAAATGGCAGGCGGTTGAACCGCGTCCGGCCTCAATCGAAGAGCTTGCCTGGGTGCACACGGCCGGGCACATCGAACGTATCGCAGCGACTGCCGGCAAGCCCCTGAGCGTCCTGGACCCGGACACCCAAACCAGCGAGCAATCCTATGAAGTTGCGCTTCTGGCAGTCGGCGCAGTATTCAATCTTCTGGATGCCGTCTGCTCCGGCAGCGGAAAACGAGGATTTGCATGCATCCGCCCTCCGGGGCACCATGCCGAACCGGACAGGGCCATGGGATTTTGTCTGTTTAACAACGCGGCCCTGGGCGCCCGTTACCTGCAACGGCGCTGCGCCGTCGAGCGCGTCATGATTGTCGACATCGATGCCCATCACGGCAACGGCACCCAGGCCGCGTTTTATGACAACAATGACGTCCTTTATGTGTCCCTGCATCGATTTCCGGGATTTCCGGGCACCGGCAATTTCGGCGAGGTCGGCTGCGGCCGGGGCGAAGGCTTCACGGTCAATGTGCCGCTCGGCGGCGGTCAGGTCGACCGAGACTTTATCGAAATCATTTACTACCTGGTCCACCCGCTGGCGCGTCACTTTAAGCCCGGCATGATCTTGGTGTCCTGCGGCTTTGATCTTTACCTGCACGACCGCCTGGGGGGCATGCGCGCCACACCCGAAGGTTATGCCCTGCTGAGCGCGCTGCTGGTGGACATTGCCGAGCAGGTATGCGGCGGGCGCATCCTTTTTATCCTGGAAGGCGGCTACAGCATCAAGGGAATTCAAGAGTGCGGCCTGTACCTGCTGCAGGAGCTTTGCAGTGTGTCGCCCGTCCGCCGCGACAAGCTGAATCAAATCATCACCAATCCCCGGCCCAAACTCGCGCCATTAATAAAAGCCATCCAGATCCAGCAGCGCTACTGGCCGACCTTGATCGCTTGAAGTGAAAACTTTAATACCCAGCCCTGTAACCTGCCGGTTGACACCCCTCCCATTGCCTTTGACGGGAATCTGAAAAAAAACTGAAATAATTCTAGTCTGTTATCCTGAATTTAGATCAATTCCCCCGACCGAAAAGTAATGGCATGGTTCTTGAGTAAGTAGAGGATGACCGGCAGCGGCCTTGGCGTACAAGTGAGCTCTTATGGCCGGGTTGAGGTTTCAGGTGTCAGCGCCGCCGCCGGCCAAAACAACGGCCGGTCTGATCGAAAAAGAAACATAATAGTTCACCGCAGAGCCCGCCGAGAAAGAAAAGTTAAATTAATCTCTGCGCTCTCTGCGGTGAGACACTTCGTAAAATTGGCATCGAATTTAAGGAAGTTTCATATGAGGTGTCAGCAGCTCCGCTGACTGCCGAAGCGGCCAGTTTGTCGAGGAGGAGACTTAAATTTTCACCGCAGAGAAAGACTGAAAAGGCATTGCTGGCAGGTCGAAAAATGAAAGATGTTAATGGCTGGTGGGAGTGGTTTTTAACCACGATTTCCGATGTTGACCCGACCGAGTTAATCGCGGTTGCATCCAGCCCGTAGGGCTTACGCCCCGGAGTGAAAACCGCTCCCACAAGATCCTTAAACGGTCATCAGGTTCCAAAAAATTAGTGGTTCTTTCCATTTTTAAAGGGAAGTTAGAGGGGATTTCGTCTTCGATCAAACTGGCCGCTTTTCTGGCCAGAGGCGGAGCTGACACCCGAAACCTGACACCTGACACCTTAACCCTGAAACCTGAAACCAACACAAAGGTGATTTACCCATGGAAACCCGGACAGCAACCCCCAACGGCAGCCGCGAGAGCAGCACCGGTGAGTGGCGCAAGAAATACTACTCGCGTTTGTTCCGCAAATTCGTTCTTTTAACCGTCTTCTGTTCGCTGACGCCGCTGCTGCTGGTGGGGTGGGGCATAAACATTTATTACACGCGCTTCGCCAGGGAGCGCATGCTGAATGATCTGCAGACCGAGGTAGCACACCATCGTAAAATTATCGAACTTTTTTTAGCCGAGCACAGCTCAAAGCTGCGTCTTATCGCCCATTCCCATTCGAAAATCGATTTAACCCGGATTTCGAACCTCACCGGCATTTTCGATATGATCAACCGCGATTACTGGGCCATCACCGACCTGGGCATCATCGATGCCGACGGCCGGCATCTGGCCTACATCGGTCCCTATGATTTAATGAGCAAAAATTATTCCGAGGCGGTCTGGTTCAAAGAGGTCATGCAAAAGGATATCTACATCAGCGACATGTTCATGGGATTCCGCCAGGAGCCTCATTTTATCATCGCGGTAACGCGCCTGGAAAACGGTGCCAAGTGGATTTTACGCGCCACCGTCAATACGGAGGTCTTTCGCTCCCTGGTCGAAAATGTCCGCATCGGAAAAACCGGTCAAGTGTACCTGCTCAACCGCGAAGGCTATTTTCAAACCACTCCTCGCTTCCAGGGAAAAATAATGGAAAAGGCGCCCTACCCCATCGAAGCCTACCAGCCGGGCATGCGCGTCAGAGTTCTGGCAGCGCAAAACGGAGACGCCTCCGGAAGCCGGCCGCGTCAAATCGTATGCGAAACATGGCTTGAGAACCCAAAGTGGCTGCTGGTGGTCAGGCAAAATTATGCCGAAGCTTTCAATGACGTCAATCACGCCAACTATGCCATCCTGATCTTTCTTCACCTCAGCGCACTGACCATTCTGGTGGTCGCGATTCTGATTACCCGGCATATGATTTCTGTAATCAAAAATCGCGACCGGGAAGCCGACCAGCTGAGCCGGCAGCTCTTGCAGACAGGAAAGCTGGCGGCTATCGGCCAGCTGTCGGCCGGCGTGGCGCACGAAATCAACAACCCGCTGGCCATTGTGCTGACCGAAAGGCAGCTTTTGCTGGACGCCGCCGAACGACATCAGATTCAAAGCCGGGAGTTTGAGATCCAATTTGAAGATTCCATGAACCAAATCGATGTGCAGGTGCAGCGCTGCAAACGCATCACCCACAATTTGCTCAGATTTTCCCGCCGGACGGAATCCCTTCTGGAAACGGTGGATATCAATCAGTTTATCAGGGAAGTCATCGAGCTGATGGAGCGCGAGGCGCGGGCCGACGGAATTAAATTCCAGGTGGACCTGGACGAGTCGCTGCGGCCGTTGGTTTCCGATATTTCCCAGCTTCAGCAGGTTTTTTTAAATATCATTACCAATGCCATTGACGCCCACGACGGCAAACCCTACGGTGCCATCCGCATTAAAACCAGGGCCGGCAAAAACAACGACGGGGTGTCGATTTCATTCAGTGACAGCGGTTCGGGCATTGCGCCTGAAAATTTAGATAAAATATTTGACCCGTTTTTTACCACCAAACCCGTGGGCAAGGGCACCGGCTTGGGTTTATCGATCTGTTACAGCATCATGAAACAGCTGGGCGGACACATTGCCGTGCAAAGTGAAGTCGGCAAGGGATCTGAATTTACGCTGTTTATTCCCGACAATCCGCCCACACAACTACGGGAAGACATGGCCAATGCGCAGGGAGCGCAGTTGGCGGCAATGTCATTCTAAAGGAGGAACACCATGATAGGATCAAAAATTTTGCTGGTCGATGATGAAGTCGTATTTACCCAGAATATGGCAAAGCTGCTGTCCAACCGGGGATATGCCGTCACGGTGGTCAACAACGGGGATGCTGCGATTCGAGCACTGGAGGAAAAGGATTTTGACGTGGTGGTGCTGGACCTCAAGATGCCCGGCAGGGACGGTATCACGACCCTGAGGGAAATCAAAAAACTCGGTCTGCTCACCCAAACGCTGATTCTGACCGGGCACGGCTCGATCGATACCGCCCTGGAGGCGATCAAGATAGGGGCCTATGACTATCTCACCAAGCCGTGTGAAATTGACGAACTCATCGGCAAAATTGAAGGCGCTTGGGAAAAAAAAGACGGTGAAGTAAAGAAAGACATCCAGGAAAAGATCCAGAAAGTGGTGGAATCGCCCCAGGATGTATTCGACCTGTTTCCGAAGAAAAAATGAGAACCGGCGATTGGGGGCCTATATTTACAAACTGTAAAAAATATCGACAGGCACCGCCGGCCGGAATCCATCCTGAGATCGGCTACGTTTTGACATATCAAATTAATCAGGCATGTTACAGCGATATTCGTTCGACCCGCCGGTTGGCATATAACTTGCGATCTATGGACTCAAAATTTCATCCGGTGCCAAACGATTTGATTGGTCCCGGATCGCCTCCCCAATCTGCGGTCTGTCAATCAGAGGGGTAACGACAGCATTAATTATAGCAAATTATGAAATCGAATCCATACGGCGCGCTTAAAAAGACGATTTTGACCTGTATGATCCTGGTGCCTTTCATCCCATTCATTCTGGCGCTGGGCATCGGCTACTACAATTTTGCCGCTTCGCTGGAAAACAATGCCACCACCGGCATGCACCGCATCGTGCGCGACCATCGCCAGATGATCGAATCATTTCTGATGGAAAGAAAAGCGGATCTGGAATTCATTCTCAACACCCACGGTTTTGAAGAGCTGCGCCGGCCGGAAAACATTGAACGTGTTTTTGAAAATTTGCAGAAGGAATCACCGGCCTTCGTGGATCTGGGAATTTTCGACGAAAACGGTCTGCATGTGGCCTATATCGGACCCTATCAGCTGTCGGGCAAGGATTATCACGAGGCTCCCTGGTTTAAAGCAGTGATCAAAAACGGGTTTTTTATCAGCAATGTGTTTCTCGGCTACCGGCAGGTGCCGCATTTTGTGATCGCCGTCGCTCAGACAGCCCAAGATCGCCCGTGGGTTATCCGCGCCACCATCGACAGCCACATTTTCAATGATCTGGTCAAAAATGTCCGGATCGGTAAAACCGGCGAGGCCTACCTGCTGGATGCCCAGGGCATTTTTCAAACAGATCGGCGCTCCGGCGGAATCGTGATGCACCAGGATCCGGATCGCCTGAAGTACGGTCCGGTTCTTGCGGGGATCAAAACATTTATTGATACCGATGCCTTGGGGGAAACCTATCTGTATGCGACCACCTGGCTCAAAGACAACAGCTGGCTGTTGGTGGCTCGCCAGGAGAAAGCCGATGCCTTTCATGCCCTGCGCCGGGCCGCCTATCTGATCGGGTTGATCAGTATTCTGGGAGGCGCCGGAATTATCGCCGTGGCCTTCTTTGTGACCGGCCTCATCGTCCGCCGCATGGAACGTACGGACCGGGAAAAAAATCAACTGGGGGAGCAGCTCATCCGGGCCGGCCGGCTGGCCGAAATCGGGGAGATGGCCGCCGGGTTTGCCCATGAAATCAACAATCCGCTTCAGATCATCAAAAGCGAACACGCCCTGGCGGAAATGATTCTGACCGATCTGAAAAGCAAGGGCCAGTTGACGCCATCCGAAGATTTGACGGACCTGGAAGATTCCATCGATCAGATTAAACGCCAGGTGGACCGCTGCGCGGAAGTCACCCAGGCGATTCTGAAATTTGGTCGCAAAGGAGAACCCGTATCCCAGGCCATCGATCTGGGCGGCCTTATTCCGGATGTCGTCGGGATGGTCACCCGGAAAGCCGAGGTGCACGGCATCACCATCAAACATCAAATCGCCGCGGATATTCCCGCCGTCTACGGCGACCCCCGACATCTCCAACAGGTGCTGGTGAATCTGCTCAACAACGCCATCGATGCCGCCATCGAACGCCACGGGACTTCAGGGGGCGAAATCCGGATCGAGTCCGCCCCTTCCGCGAAAAACCGTCATGTGGAAATCAAGGTGTGCGACAACGGCAGCGGCATCAGCACGGAAAACCTGGAAAAAATTTTTACCCCCTTTTTTACGACCAAGCCGGTCGGCAAGGGAACAGGACTCGGGCTATCGGTATGCTACGGCATTATCCAAAAGATGGACGGGGACATGGCGGTTGCCAGCCAGGAAAACGTCGGCACGACATTTACCATCCGGCTGCCCTCAATGGGCTAGTATGGGTGCTTAACAAGGCGACATCGACTATTTGTTGTTGATGTTGATGATGAGGTTGCATTTTAACGTTATGAATGGACTCGAAGTGAAAATGACTAATCCGCCTAAAAAATGGCGGGCAAGAATGAGCTAATCCGCCTGTGGTGGACTATCGTTTTTAAATAGACAGAATACCGCAAATATTCAATCTTCAATCTTCAATTTTCAATGAACAAGTAGGGAGTTTACCATGGAAAAAATGAAAATATTGCTGGTGGACGATGAACAACGCTTTCTGGCCACCACCCAAAAGCTGCTGGCCAAAAAAGGGATCGATGCGGTCACCGCTGCCGGCGGAGCAGAAGCCCTGGACATCTTAAACAGCCGGAGCATCCACGTCGTCATCCTGGATGTTAAAATGCCGGGGATGGACGGCAATGAAACCTTAAAGGAAATTAAAACACGGTTTCCGCTGGTGGAGGTCATCATGTTGACCGGCCATGCCACGGTGGACTCCGCCATCGACGGCTTGAAATCCGGCGCCACCGATTATCTGATGAAGCCGACCGGTATCGATGAACTGATCGAGAAAGCTACGGAGGCTTTTGAAAAAAGGCAGCGCCTGGAGGAAAAAATACGGTTGGCCCAGGCTCGGCAGTTCATGAAATCGCCGCGGGAAATTTTAAAAGGGGCTGGGAACCTGGAAAGTTGAGAAAAGAGGATATTATGGCAGAACGGACCAAAATCAAAGCGACCGGTTATGACAAGTACGTCAATTGGAAAATATTTTTCATCCCTGTGACCCTCCTGTTCGTTATTTTACTGATGCCCACACCCTACGGCATGCAGGATGTCGGTACCGAATACAAAGTCGGGCCCAGGGCGGTTGTCAATTTTCTCACGGAAACACTGTTCAGCAAAAAGAGCGGGTCAGCCGAACAATGGGAACTGGCTTGCGCCCAAATCATGGAACAAAACATGCAGATGGGTGCGTTGGGGAAAAAGGGTTTCCTGAAGCGCAATTTAAAATGGGCGCAGAGCTACGGCATCCCCGTCGACAAGGAAAATTTTGACAAAGCCATGGCCTTTGTCAAAGAGCGTATCAGCGATGAGGATTACCTGGCAACCATGCAAAAAGCCCTGACGCTGCGCAAAGACGGCCTTAAATACGAAGAACTTTCCGCCCAGGACCGGCCGGCGGCCGACAAGGGCGCCTGGCATATCAAAGTCGCCATGGCCATGGTGGTTTTCGTCGCCATCTGTTTTTTAACGGAGTGCATTCCCCTGCCCGGTGTGGCCTTTTGTGTCGGCTTGCTGCTGGTATTTACCGGTGTGGTTTCGCGCAAAGAAGTCGCCATGCTCTACTGGGACGATGCCGTCTGGTTTATTATGGGCAGCCTCATGTTTGCCGCCGCCTTCGTAAAAACCGGCGTGGACAAGCGCGTGTGTCTGATGATGTTCAGCAAGCTCGCCGTCCCCAACGTACGCTGGATCACCCTGATTTTTTTTGCCATCATCAGTCCGCTGGCGGCGTTTATCTCCGACCATGCGCTGGCCGCGATGTTTCTGCCCATCGGCATGCTCCTGTATCAGAACAGTTTGACCCGCGAGGTTCCCGAAGATCCCGAGCTGGGCAAAATGCTGATGATTTCCATTGCCATGGCCTGCAATATCGGGGGTCCCGGGGCCCCGTCGGGAGGAGCCCGCAACGTAATTATGATGACGTACCTGAACGATATGTTCGGCATGGATATCGGCTATTTTCAGTGGGTCGTCTACTGTTTTCCCTATGTGATCGTCATGATTCCCCTGACCTGGTTTTTCGTCAACTGGCGGTTTAAACCCAAAATTCATTCTCTGGCGCCGGCCATGATCCAGCTGAAACGTGAAATCGATAAAATGGGCGGCTGGAACCGGCGGCAGATTTCGGCCCTGATAATATTTGTGCTGATGGTCTTCGGCTGGTTCACGGAAAAGACCTTTTACGAAATGGGCATATTGCCGGTGCGTCTGGGAATCGGTGTGATTGCCATGGCCGGTGCCGTAGCGTATTTGTTTGCCGGCGTCACCAATTGGAGAGATTATCAGGAAAAAGTGGATTGGGGCGTGATCTGGTTGTATGCCGGGGCGATAATTTTCGGCCGAATTCTGGACAGTACTGGAGCAGCCTACTGGCTGGCACGCTCCGTTCTGGAGGTCCTGGCACCTTTGGGCATGAATTCCGGCATTCCCCTGCTGGCCACCTCCAACGGCCTGACCGCCGTCATCACCAATCTGATGGCCGATGGGCCGGCTGCCGCGGCTGTCGGTCCGATTACACTCAACATGGCCGGGCTGGCGCATCCGGGCACTTCTTTTCTGCCGTTTATGTCAATGAGCACCGCCATTGCTTCGTCATTCGCCTATTGCCTGATTATCGGCACCCCGCCCAACGCCATCGTATATGCCAGCGGCTACCTGGAACCCAAGGATTTTTTGCGGGTCGGCCTGCCGCTGTGGATTGTGGCCAACGTGCTTTTGGTATTGATAAGCGCGATTTTCTGGCAAATGATGGGCTTTGGCGATTTGCCGATTTTTTAATCGGTATGCAACATTAAGGAGCAGAACATGAAACAAAAAAGCGCCGCTGCGAGTCCGCCGCAAAACGAGGCTCTGCTTCATTTCAGAGAAGGCAAAATCTATTTCAGCCGTCAAACCGAGCGCAGGTTTTTCTTTGCCCTGACGGTCATGATGCTGATTCTCGGGCTTTGCTTTAAGCTGGGAATCTTTTGAGAGGTTTCAGAAAAATGCCGGTCAATGAAGCACTCACGTTCCGATTTTATTTTGGCACCTTGACTCACCTGTTGAGGCATCCCCGTGAATTTTTCAGCGAGCTTCCCGGCGAGGTCGGAATGGGCCGGGCCTGCGGATTTTTATTCGTATCCGCCGTGGTATTCACCGCAGCCGGTCTGCTGCGCAATGGATGGACCCAGCCGCTGGTCGCCGGCGGCATCCAGCTGTTGAATGCCGTCGGCCTGACCTTTATTTTGGCGGCCCTGGGCTGGATGGTCATGCGTCTGACAGCGCCCAAAAAGGTGGCGTTTGTAAGATTGTTCAGCATTTATGCCTTTGCTTCCGGGGCGGCGCTGCTGGCGGCCTGGGTGCCCTATTTTGTGATACTCACCGAACCCTGGAAATGGTGGCTGATCGGCACCGGCATGATCAGAAGCTGCGGCCTTAAACCGGGGCAGGCGCTGGTGGTGATCGGATTGTCCGCCGGCCTCTGGACGCTGTTTGTGTGGGCCGTCCTACCGCCAAGCGTCCCCTGACCGGCGGTACCCAGGCAAGCGGATATCGGCCGGGTTTGAGCATTGATTTTTCCACGGTGGCGTGTGACGATTAAACGCGATAACGGATCAAGGAAAAGGAAGAAGATAAGATGAGCAAAAAAATTAGAGTTTTGATGGTCGACGATGAGGAAAAGTTTCGATCGACCACCAAAAAAATTCTCGATCGACGCGGATTCGACACCCTGGTTGCGGCCAGCGGTGAAGAAGCCCTTGAAAAGCTGAAGGAAAGTCCGGATGTCGTGGTTATGGATGTCAAGATGCCCGGCATGGACGGCCATCAGACGCTTCATGAAATGAAGAAGCGCACCCCCGCCACCCCGGTAATCATGCTCACCGGCCATGGAGCGCTGCCCTCCGCCAAAGAAGCGCTCGAACAAGGTGCCTTCGATTACCTGACGAAACCCTGCGACATCGATATACTGGCAGCTAAAATCACCGATGCCTTCCGGCACCGGAAACCGGCCGAAGAAATTAAGGAGAAAACCGTCGCGGATGTCATGATCCCGATAGCGGATTACACCACCGTAAATCAGAACAGCACCGTCGGTGAAGCCATTGACAAACTGCGCGAATCATTCTTCTCCCGGGAAGCCACCAGCCGCATTATGGAAACCGGTCACCGCTCCATCATGGTATTCGACGACCAGGGGGATGTCATCGGCATCCTGGCCATTATCGATCTGCTCGACGCTGTCATGCCGGGGTATCTCAGCGCGCCCAAGCCTTCGACGGCGGACAGCATCCAATATTCGCCCATGTTCTGGAGCGGCATGTTCACCAGAGAGATCCGGAAAATTGCCGCCCAAAAGATTTCCGATGTAATGTCCCCGGCTCCCCTGACGATCAGCGCCGAAGCCAATCTCATGGAGGCCGCCTATGCCATGGTGGCCAATAAAAAAAGACGCCTGGCAGTTGAGCAGTCCGATAGGATCATCGGCATCATCCGGGAGCAGGACCTGTTCTTTGAAATCGATAGAATTCTGCGCGAGTAAACGATCCCGGCCCGACGGGCCGGACTTTGAATTGTCAACTAAGGGGCTGTGAAATTAAAATTTTAGAGTGCCGGCTTCCGGCTCGAAAGGGTATTGGAGTGATGGAGTACTGGAGTAATGGAAAAAGGCTGGATGTCTGTTTTTTCAACACGAAAACACGAAATTTAAAAAACACGAAACTTTTATATTCTCTTTTTCGTTCTTTCGTGCTTTCGTGATTAATTTCTTTTTTGGTTCTCCGCCTCCGGCGGATCCAGGTTAGGAGCATTTATGATGTTAGAGCAAAGATCTTTTCCTGTTCTGACGGCCGAAGAAGCTGTTATGCATATCAAAGACGGCGACGCGGTGGCCTTTAGCGGGTTCACCCCGGCCGGCGCGGCCAAGGCCGTGCCCAAGGCATTGGCCAAACGAGCGCTGCAGGAGCACGCGCTCGGGCGTCCGTTCAAACTGCGCATCCTGACGGGCGCATCCAGCGGCCAGGAAATCGATGAGGATTTGGCCCGCGCGGAAGCCGTCGTCTGGCGCGGACCGTATCAAGCCGGCCAGGCCATCCGGCAGCAAATCAACCGGCAGCAGGTGGAATATGTGGATATGCACCTGTCCCATGTTCCCCAAACCATCGCCTTCGGCTTCTTCGGCCGGATTAATTTCGCCGTGGTGGAAGCCACCGAGATTACCCCCGACGGCCGTGTGTACCTGAGCACCTCCATCGGCGCATCGCCCACCTATCTGCAATATGCCGACAAGGTCTTCATCGAAATCAATCGGAGCCAATCGCCTCGGCTGCGGGAAATGGCCGACATTTTTGTCATGCCGCCCCCGCCGCACCGCAATGCCATCCCGCTGTTCGATCCGTTGACCCGCATCGGTTGGCCCTATGCCCAGGTGGACCCCAAAAAAGTCATCGGCATCGTCTATAATGATGAACCCGACCGCGTCGACGAATTCGCGCCGCCCGACGAGCACAGCCGCCAAATCGCGCAGTATGTGGTCGAATTTTTGCTGAGTGAAAAACGGGCCGGTCGGATTCCGGCGGATTTCCTGCCCCTGCAGGCCGGGGTCGGCAACGTGGCCAATGCCGTCCTCGGGGCCATCGGCGAACATCCCGACATCCCGCCCTTTAAAATGTATTCCGAGGTCTATCAGGATGCAATGGCCGACCTGATGGAGGCGGGTAAATTGCAGGGAGCCAGCGCAACGAGCCTGACGCTGACAGCGGCACGTTTGCAAAGAATTACGGAGAACTTCGACTTCTTTGCCCCGCGGATTGTTTTGCGGCCGCAGGAAATTTCCAACCACCCGGGAATCATTCGTCGCCTGGGCGTCATTGCGATGAACACGGCGCTGGAAATCGATATCTACGGCAACGTGAATTCATCGCATCTATACGGTATGGATGTCATGAACGGCATCGGCGGCAGCGGCGAATTCACCCGCAACAGCTATCTGTCTATTTTCATGACGCCGTCCATCGCCAAAGACGGGAAGATCTCCAAAATTGTGCCCATGTGTCCCCACATCGACAACAATGAGCATTCGGTTCAGGTGGTCGTCACGGACCAGGGGCTGGCGGATCTCAGGGGCCTGGGGCCCATGCAGCGGGCCAGGCTAATTATTGAAAAATGCGCTCACCCCCTTTACCGAGATTATCTGCAGCGCTATATCAAAGAGGCCCGCACCGGTCACATCCGCCACGACCTGACACGCTGCTTCGAACTTCACCGCAATCTCATGGAACACGGGACGATGCTGCCGGAGTAGCGTTGCATTAATCTATTTATCTCTTCATTTGGGGAAAAAAGAAAGCCGATAGGGTTGGGATGTTGCTGGATACTTGATACTGGATGCTGGATACTTGATGCTGGATGCTTGTCCCAGCGGAGCGGAGATCCCGCTTATACGGGGATACTTGATATTCAGCAGTGAACCCGGATTGAGGTCTGGAAACATCCAGCATCCAGCCTGCCAGGCCGAAGCTCTTAAAGAGCGAAGGCTGGAAACCAATATCCAGGATCACGGAATGTTGCCAATGACGGCCACCATAACGGGCTATTTTCAGGAAAACATTTTATTCGACATTGGAATTAAAGATCATACGGCGTTAGACTCTCAAATCCATCCGGGGTAACCAGAATGGTTTGTTCAAACTGGGCGGACAGCGAACCGTCTTTGGTAACGGCCGTCCAGTTGTCGTCCAGAACCTTTAATTCTTTTTTGCCGAGATTGATCATGGGTTCCACCGTGAAAACCATGCCCGGAATCAGCGTAATCCCGGCACCCTGCTGGCCGAAATGCGGAACCTGGGGCGCCTCATGAAATCCGAAACCGACGCCATGGCCCACAAATTCCCGCACCACCGAGCAGCCCTGCGCTTCGGCATAGGTTTGAATGGCCCAGCCGATGTCGCCCAGCGTGTTGCCGGGTTTTACTGCGGCCATGCCTCTACGGAGACACTCCCGGGCAATGCTCACAATGTTGCGCGCATCAGGGCCGGGCGTCCCTACAAAGTAGGTCTTGTTGGCATCGGCGTAGTAGCCGTTTAGGATGGAAGTGATGTCGACATTGACAATATCGCCGTCGTTTAAAACGCGCTCCCCGGGAATCCCGTGGCAGATGACCTCGTTGACGGAAACGCAGACGCTTTTTGGAAAACCGCGATAATTTAGAGGGGCCGGGACGGCGCCGTGCTTAACCGTAAATTCATGCACCAGGGTGTTGATTTCTTCGGTAACCAGGCCGGGTCTAAGTATGGACTCCACCAGGTCGAGCGTTTCCACCACCAGGCGCCCAGCTCGGCGGAGGCTTTCGATGTCAGGCTCTTTTTTCAGGCGGATGCCGTACTTCCGGTTATACAAATCTTCAATATCACCATCGGGCGGCAGGCTTTTTCCGAGGCAGCATTTTTTGAATTTCAACCCGCTGCCGCACGGGCAAGGATCGTTGCGTCCAACTTTAGCCAAGTTCGTCTTCAGTTTCATTTCCTTTTTCATCCTTCCACCATCACCCGGTCTTCCATGTCCGACTGAAAATCAAGAAGGCATTTCATCTCCAAGCCATCGAGAAAAAATGCCTTCATTCACTCGATTTCAATTATTCACCACAAACGCAAGATCTTTCTGAGAGGCCTTCGCTCATTAAATTCGATTCTAACATTCACAGTCCTGAAACGATGGTTTCGAAGCATTCTTACAATAGTATATAATTTAAGGAATTTCAACTTGCAATATTCGATCGATTGGAGTTTTCGCAGTCAAATGCAGACGCCCGGTCAGGGGCAGCCTTGACAGGAACCTGAGGACTCAATATAAATAACTCTGCAACTGCTTCCCAAATGAAGGGGATTGCCTGGAAGTGGTAACTCAGAGCCCTGACCAGGTGAAAAACGATTGGGGCGGAAACCGCTGCCGGCAAATAGGCCGGCGGCACTGAAAGGAAAAAGGATGGCAAAACTCGTTAAAGAGCAAGGCGACCGCGGCCGCCTCCATATTGAATCCAAGCTGATGGGAGAATCGCTGGTCAGCAAAGAGGTTTTGAGAAGTACCGAGGCCAAAGAGTACTTCCGTATGCATCCCGACATCAACGTCTTGAAAGTCGGCGGCCAGAGCATCATGGACCGCGGCGCCAAAGCGCTCTTTCCAATATTGGACGTATTGATAGAAGCAAAAGAGAAGTACAAAATCCTTTTGATGACCGGCGGCGGCACCCGAGCCCGGCATGTCTATAGTATCGGGGTCGACCTGGGAATGCCCACCGGCGTGCTTTCCAAGCTGGGAGACAAGGTTTCCTGGCAAAATGCGGAAATGCTGTCGGTCCTGTTGTCAAAACACGGCGGTGTAAAAATCGGACATGGCGACAACCTGGAGCAGCTGACAATGTTCTGCCGGTTGGGCTACCTTCCGATCACATACGGCATACCGCCGTATGGTTTTTTTGAACACCCCGCTGAATACGGCTCGATTCCGCCGCACCGCACCGATTGCGGTGCGTTTCTTCTGGCTGAAAATATCGGGGCGCGCTCTTTGATCTTTTTGAAAGACGAAAAAGGTTTGTACGACAGAGATCCGAAAAAAGTTGCAGAATCGGCTCGCGGGGATCTTACATTTTATGACCGTATTTCGGCTAAAAAACTCATTGAGTTGGATCTGGATGACCTGATCATCGAAAGACCGATCTTAACCCTGCTGCAACGGGCTAAATGTCTGAAAGAGCTTCAAATCATTGACGCAATTCGCAACCCGGATCATATCATGGCAGCTTTGGAGGGCCAGCACGTCGGCACGATCATCTACCAGGAATAAAATCAGGCGGCCTGCCCACCGCCGTCCTTATTGCCCTGGCCGGCTTCAAGCGTAATAATCTCGGCGCCGGTGGCAGCTTTGATTTGATCCAGTTCTTTCCGGCGGATATGTTTGACATACAACTTTAAATCAGAGCCGCTGACGCCGACAACCCGGAAGCGGGGCTTTTTTTCACCTTTTTCGATTTTGCGCCGTTCGCGAACAAAAATTTTGGTGCTCATATTGCACTCCTTTTGCTTGGATGGTTGGCTTCTTTCTTAGAAAGTATAATTATAATATACACACCAAACAAGAAGTTCGGACCCGGAGGGACCGATTTTGCCGATGCGGCAGAAGTGTGCTCTTTACTTTCAGAAGCGAATCTGGTAAGGAATATATATCCTCGGAGGATATATGTCAACTAAAATAAAAAAGGCGCAAACTAAAGGGGCTGGGACACGTTCCGGAAAGGCTGAGCGTTACATTCAACCTTCCCTTCTGCTGGGACTCAAGATCAAGCCGTCCTACGGCTATGAACTTATAAACAGCATCCATGAATTCGGGTTTGTGCAGGGCCAGGCTCCGCCGGGAATGATCTACCGGCACCTGAGGGGGCTGGAGGCGGACGGTCTGGTCCAATCAGAATGGCAGACGGAAGGCTCCGGGCCGGCCAGACGCATGTACCGTTTAACGCCGGAAGGCGACGAAGCGCTGACCCTCTGGATTGATTATATGCAAATCCAGGCGAACAATTTGATGAATTTCATCCGGGAATACAACAAATTGGCGAAAAAAATTTAATCGAATGGAATTGGCGGGATTAGCTGCGATGGGCGCTGCTTTAAGATTGATCGTGTTTTTTCCTGCGTTTCCGATAAATATTCTGCCACTGGCCATTTTCCTGCGGGCTTACCAATAAAACCGGTAAATTTCCCAAAAGCCGCGGGCGCAGCCAGCCGTTGGTGACTACCGCGTCATCCGGAGCGGGAACCGCGGCATCCCTTTCTGTTGAAACGACTTTAATCCCCATATGATTCAGCTCGGAAACCGATACTTCGTCCGGCAAATTGCGCAAATTTCCAAATTCGATGAAGCGGCCGGACCAGCCCCAAACCGTCAATCCAACAGCGGCGGCGGCGCCGATGATGCCATCATTGGTGCCGCCATGACCGGAAAGATGAACCTTTTTTGCCGCCGCAACAGCCAGTTTCTGCGTGGCGACGGCCCGGGTACAAAAATGACCAAAATCGATCAGACTCCCGATGGATGGGTCAGATTCGGCCGCCACGCATAATCCGGGATCACTGCCGTCCACCGCATACTGCCGCAGATGATTGGCAGCCCTTTCGATGGTTTCATTTAAAAGTTCCGGTTCAGTCATCTCGGCGATCAGGCACGCCGCGCTGTTGTGAGAGGTATATGGAATCTCATCACACACCAGAAGCTGCTGACGAACAACCCCCAGGCATTCACATCCTTCCGGCATATCATTTTGAAACCATCTGGCGAGCTTGCCGGTGCCGTATTGTGAGTCAGGCATGTCCGAATCATCGAAACCCAAGTATACTTTCATCGTCTAAATCCATTTGATCCGGTCGAGGCGATACCGGATAAAAATCGTTTTGCCGGGAAAGATGGTGTGCTCCCGGCCCTGCTGCAAAGATACCCTCACGGTGAAGGGCAGATCCCCGACCAGAATAGTGGCAAATAATTGGTCCGTTTTTCTTTCCAGGCTGAGCCGGGAAACGGTTCCTCGCAGGACGATATTATCATCGGTGATTGATGATGGGTCTTCGCCGGCCGAAAGCACTTCGATTACGGCCGCCGCCTCTTGATCCGGCGGCGCCGGAATTTTCAGTTGCTGTCCGTCGGATAAAATTTTTACCCATTTTCCCGGTGCCGCTTCCTGCCAAGGCCCGAAAATTATGGTCTCCCGGCCTGTTCCGAAAATTTTACCCCTGAATATATGCCATATCTCATCGCAGATTTCGTAGAGCCACTGCCAATCGTGGCTGGCTACAATAAGCGTGGCACCCCACTGCCGGCGCGCCCCGAGCGCCGCCTCCTTGATAAGCTGAGCGCTGGCGGCATCGACGCTGGCAGTCGGCTCATCCAGCAAAAGGACTTTGGGTTTTAAAGCCAGCCGGGCTGCCAAAGCCACGCGCTGGGCCTCACCGCCGGAGAGCGCATACCAGGGGCGCCGGGCAAAATCCCGGCTCGGCAAACCGACCAGCGCCAGCGCTTCGCTCACCGTAGCGGCAATATCCCTGCCGTCGCCCCTCAATTTAAGACCGTAGCAAACATTGCTGAACACGCTGCGTTTCATCAGAAAGGGCTCCTGCGGCAGGAGCGTAATCAGAAACCTGGCCTCAGTTGCAAAAGGCTCAACCGGCTGCCCGTTAAAACAGATGCTGCCGCGCGCAGGTCTTTCAATCAGGCCCAACAGTCTTAAAAGCGAACTTTTCCCGCTGCCGTTGGGACCAATGACGCCCACGATGGATCCAGGCTGGACGGTGAGCTGCTCGATGGCCACAACCGTTTTAGCGCCATATGAATGCTCCAGGGATCGGATCTCATAGATTGGCTGGTCCACTTTTAATCCTTTCGCCGCAGGAACGAAACGGAGACATTCACACAAAACGCAATGGCTAAGAGTACGAGCCCCAGGGCGACGCCCAACCCGAACTGCCCCTTGTTGGTTTCCAGGGCGATGGCCGTCGTGATGGTGCGCGTGTGCCACTTGATGTTGCCGCCGACCATCATGGAAATGCCCACTTCCGTCATGACGCGCCCGTAGGCCGCAATCGCGCCGGCCAGCAGGCCGTGCCGGGCTTCCCACAAAGTGCTGATGAAAAACTGCCGGCGATTGGCCCCCAGGGACATGATTGCGATGCGCAGTTTCTGGTCCATGCTTTCGATCGCCGTGGCACTCAGACCAGCGACGATCGGCAGGGCCAGAATCGCCTGCCCGATGGCAATTCCGGGCACAGTGAAAAGCAGATCCAGGTTTCCCAGCGGGCCTCGATGGGTCAAGAATGCATAAACCAGCAGGCCGATAAAAACCGTCGGCAACGCCATTAATGTATCCACCACGGTTCGCAGCGGCTTTTTCCCGCTGAAGTCGAAATAGCCAAGGCAAAAACCAAGGGGTATCCCTAAAAGCAGGCTGGTTCCCATGGAATAGCTCGACACCTTGACGGTGACCCATACCGCCGAATACGTTTCCGGGTTGCCCTTTGCCAAAAAATGGATGGCCTGAACGAATCCTTCTAAGAGAAAATTCATACGCGAACCGGGGCGGGGACATCAATGCCACTGCCGGTGCAAAGGCCTTGCAAATTGTCACGACCCTTCACCGGCAGTTGCATTCTTCTTCCACAATGTTGTGTCCTATTGTTGGTAAGCAACAATAACAGGATGCTACATTTTGGCATTGGGTGTAAACAGGGGTTTACCCAGCAGCTTGTAGTCTTTTACCAATTTCTGCGCCGCCGGCCCTGTCATCCATTTTATAAATTGCATGGCCAGGTCGTATTTAACCTTGGGACAATGCTTCGGATTGACGGCAATCACACTGTACTGATTCAGCAGGGCCGGATCGCCTTCCACTAAAATTTTGAGCGGAGGATTGCCTTTGAGATTGCTTTCGTATTTAATGTACGTGCCCCGGTCGGTCAGGGTGTACCCATTGCGCTCCGCGGCGATATTGATGGACGCCAGCATTCCCTGGCCGGTCTGAACGTACCATTTTTCCTTTTCAGGAACGGGCAGGCCGGCCGCTTTCCACAATGCAAGCTCTTTCTTATTGGTTCCGGAATTATCCCCGCGGCTGATAAAATCCGCCTGCTTGTCTTTCAACAGGGTCAAGGCCTCTTTAATGGATTTGCCCTTGATCCCGGCCTTATCCGCGGCCGGTCCGATGATGACAAAATCGTTGTACATGATTTCACGACGATCCACCCCGAATCCATCGGCCACAAATTTTTTCTCGGCCGGCGGTGCATGGACCATGAGAACGTCCACATCGCAATTCTCCCCCAATTTGAGCGCTTTGCCGGTCCCGGTGGCCGTCCAGCGCAAATCAATGCCGGTGTCCTGTTTGAAGAGCGGTGCCAGATAATCCAAAAGACCGGTGTTGTCCGTACTGGTCGTGGTAGCCATCAGAAGAACTTTTCCTTCTTCAGCTCCGGCTGCCGCAACAAAAACGCAAATGACCAACATCGCGGTCAAAATAAGCCCCATCTTGTGTATCGCTCGATTCATAGCGTCTCTCCTTTCGCAATAGTAGAACAGTAATACGGAATATCAAAAGGTTGATATCGTCTATGGTTCTTGATTTTCATTTGATTGATACTAAATAAAAAAAGAAAAAATGCGCCGCATTAAATAATTAATCCGCCGAACCTTCGATCTAACGACTTTCTTCAGTTGTCAAAGAACACTTCACAACCATGAATAGGCCATTTTAAAGGGCGGATTAATTAGTGATCGGCATTGAGCGGAAACACCATTTTCCCGGACAGACTCAGATCATAGCCGGAAATTTTACCAACCAGGTCCTTAAACTCTTTTTCATGGAGCAGCCCCAGGAAGCGCTGAATATTTTCGTCAAAAAACCGATCCCGGGCAATCATCAGATCAAACCGTTCCCAGCGCAGCGGGAGAAAATCGAGGTTCAAAAGACCGGCCACGGCTTTAATGCCGGGACCGGCATCCACGCGTTGGGACAAGACTTCGAGACCGACGTCCAAATGGCGCGCAACTTCGGTGGTATATCCTTCAATTTTTTCACCCTTCAGACCGGCTTTTTGCAGTTCCTTGTCGAACAACAGGCGTGTGCCGGTGCCCAGAGACCGGTTGACGATCTTTATTCCCGGCCGCCCAAGATCGGCCACCGCTGATATCTTTTTGGGATTGCCCTTGGTCAGGAGAATCCCCTGTTCGCGGCGGCAGAAATTAAGAACTGCCGGTGCTCGGTCCAGTTCCTTGATCGCGAAATCAAAATTATATTCATGCTCATCTTCCTGGAGCAGATGGCTGGAAGCAATGTGACAGAGGTTTTTGCGCAGCGCCTGCAGCCCGCCCATGCTTCCGAGATTGCCGAAAACGGCTACCTGACCGGAATTGAGACGGTTGTAAAGCGAGAGCGTTCGATCCAGCAGCAAGTCGTTGCTTCCGGCAACGATGAGCAGCCCCTGCAAGACCGGCAGCTGAGCGGCCGCTTCCGGATAATTGATGGTATTGGCTTCAATCCATTGTTGCACCAGGTGCTTGGGGAAAAGCCATTTGCCGGTAATCTTTGTGGCCGGCAGTCCTTTTTCCGAGACGAGGGCATACACCATTTTTTCGTTGATATTTAGAAACCGAGCCACTTCTTTCGTGGAAAAAAGTTCGTCCATCGCGGGGCAGCCTTAATTTGTTGTCAATTTGAATCTAATCGGGTAAACCAAAAGTAAAAATAAAGTTATTCAGCTACAGGATTGCGCCAATATTTGTCAATATATTTCTTTTAGAATCCATGTTTTAGAAAATATATAACCTATACTTACTCCAACGAACATCTAAGACCGAAGAAAGGACAGGAAGGATGAAAACCATCGGCCTGATCGGCGGCATGAGCTGGGAGTCCTCCATCGAATATTACCGCATCATCAATGAAGCCACCCGCGATGAGCTGGGCGGGTTGCATTCGGCCAAAAGCATCATGTATTCGGTGGAGTTTGCCGAGGTCGAAGCCCTGCAGCATGCGGGCCGCTGGCACGAGGCGGCTCGCATTTTAATCGCGGCCGCCCAAGGTCTGGAAAAAGCCGGGGCGGATTTTGTTCTCATCTGTACAAACACGATGCATAAATTGTATGATGACGTACAGCGACAGATTACGATTCCCATGCTGCACATCGCCGATGCAACAGCCCAAGTCATACAGGCCGGGGGCCTCGGCCGGGTCGGTTTGCTGGGGACCCGGTTCACCATGGAAGAAGATTTTTACAAGGGCCGGCTGATTGAAAAGTACGGTCTGGAGGTTATCGTTCCCACGGCCGAAGAAATGACAGAGGTTCATCGGATTATTTACGAAGAATTATGCGCCGGTAAAATCATCGCTGCTTCCAGACAAACCTACATTGACATCATAAAACGCGTCGTCGGCGAGGGGGCTGAGGGCGTCATTTTGGGCTGCACTGAAATCGGATTGCTGGTCGGGCCGGAAGACAGTTCCGTTCCGCTGTTTGATACAACTGCAATTCACGCTAAAGCAGCTGTGCGATATGCTTTAGGTTGAAATGATTTGCCTGACCGGACTCGCTTAATGAAAGAACGCCGGCGTCGCCTGGCAACGCTCTAGGCAAACATGACCAAAAAGGCTTTAACATCAAAAGTTTGGATATTACAAATTGTTCGCAGAGAAGCCGGGATTCAAGCATTGGATATATATGCTTGAATCCCGGCGTATTAAAAAATCATTCGAAAGAACAGGGCTCGTTTAAATCTGACTCCAAAGATCAGGCTTTCCTTATCCTTAAGTAGGTCAGTCCCGAGGCAATTACCATCGGAACGACGCCGATAATGATCAGGATCAGGTGCGACGGCATGCTGAACCATTCGAGCATTCGAATACGGTCCGTGCCGATGAATTCGAGACTGCGGGCATGCCAGTAGCCATTTTGAAGCACATCCCAAACCTGCAAAATACCTTCCGGAAACAAATTGGTGATCACCATCAGGGCCAGCCCGATGTTCAGGCCCCAGAAGGAAACCTTGACAAATTTTTGCGGCAGCACCCACTGTTCAGCCGTCAGCACGTGGCGCAGGCCTAAAACCAGCAGGGCCATGGCCAGCATGCCGAACGCTCCCAGCAAGGCGGCATGGCCATGGTTCAGGGTTAATACGGTGCCTGCTTCAAAGTAGCTGACAACCGGCATATTGATCAGGAATCCGAATATGCCGGCGCCCACAAAGTTCCAGAATCCGACCGCCATTAAAAAATAAAAGGCCCATTTGTGGGGGATGCTTTTTTTCGGCGAACCGGCGGCGCCACCGGATCCGGTCAACTTGATAAAGTCCCAGGCGTCGAGCGTGAGCAGGGTGAGCGGCACCACTTCAAGCGCCGAAAACATAGCCGCCAGCGCCATGGTAAAGTTGGCCTGGCCTGTCCAATACCAGTGGTGGGCCGTGCCGATAATGCCGCCCGCCAAAAAGAGGATGGCATCCATGTAAATGACCCGCACCACATTAATGCGCCGGACGACCCCCAGTTGGTAGAATGTGACCGCAACCAGCACGGTTACAAACAGCTCAAAGAAGCCTTCCACCCAAAGGTGGATAATCCAGAACCGCCACGTGTCCACCACTGTAAAATTGGAGGTGCTGCTGAAAAAGAAGGCCGGCAGGTAAAAAAACGGGATAGCGGCGGCGCCGCCTAAGAAAAGCAGCGTAATTTCCCGCCGCTCCGGGTCCTTCAAGGCCGGTGCGGTCGTGCGGTAGAGAAGTCCCAACCAGAAGCTGAACCCGATCACCAGGATGACTTGCCAAAACCGCCCGAGCTCCAGATATTCCCAGCCCTGGTGTCCAAACCAGGACCATAAACCGCCGAACAGCTGATGAATGCCCGCCAGTTCGCCCAGCAGGCTGCCGGCCACCAATACCACGAGGGCCCCGAACAGCATGTGAACGCCCAGCGCATGTCCCCGCGGTTCCTTCTGGCTCAGAGAAGAGGCCAGCAACAGGCCGCCGGCGATGTAGGCGGTGGCAATCCAGAAAATGGCCAGCTGAAGGTGCCAGGTGCGCAGAATGTTACTCGGCAGGTACTGCGCCAGGTCGATGCCGTAGAAACTTCCGGGTTCGGCCCGATAGTGGGCCAGGGCGCCGCCGATCATGACCTGCGCAAAAAAAAGCAGCGCCACAATAAGAAAATACTTGACGGTCGCCTTCTGTCCGGCGGTAGCTTCGCCGGACAGAAGGTGGGGGTGAACAGCCTCGGGACCGCCTTTCCAGCCCAGATAATCGAACTTTCCGAAAACAAACAGCACGACAGCCAAACCGGCCAGCAGCATGGCAACGCTCAGGGCACTCCAGATAATCGCGTTACTGGTCAAACGGTTGCCGGCCGTCGGGTCATAGGGGAAGTTATTGGTATACGAGTAAGGTTTTCCGGGACGATTGGCGACACTGGCCCAGGCCGTCCAGGCAAAAAAGGCGGTCAGCCGGCGAATTTCGGCCGGGTCATTGATGTAATTGTCCGGCAGGCCTGAATTGGCAATCGGCTTCTTGAAATAATCGGTCCAGAACGATAGCTGCTTTTGGAATGAATCTTTTTCAGCATCTGTAAAGGTCAACTGCTTGGATGCGGGATCGTAGCGATTTTCCTTGAGGAGAATGGCAACCCGGGAATCTACCAGCGCCCGCCGGGATTCATCCAATGCCGCCAAATCCGAACCAAATGTCTGCCTGGCGATTGCCTGTCCGGCTGCCAGGGTGAGTTCGTGCAGGTACCGCGCCGAAAAATCCGGCCCCAAATAAGATCCATGGCCCCAGATCGACCCGTTCTGCATGAGACCGTATTTTAAAAAAACCTGTTGACCCGCTCCGATCTCCTGCCCGCTGAATACCATTTTGCCGGCGGAATCGACAACTTTTTCAGGAATGGGCGGAGCATTTCGGTAGGCTTGCACCGACATGAAGATCAAACCGATCATACCGCCAACGAACACCAGTAAAACGCTGCGGCGCCACCAGGCCGAGAGTGTCGGGGTGGAAGATAGCTGCTCTTTCATTTTAATATCTCCTTCTCTAAATTTTCTATCATTTTATGGAATTCGTCGTGTTTGCCCGATCCAATTTCTTCGGTTTCTATCAATTCAAAACCTTGCCACAATTTCACTTGCGCCTGCTCTGATAGATGCCTCTCTGCAAGCGGAAACAAAACGCCATTCTCCTTATCAATGTGTTGATCCAACAAGTTTATATACTTCCGAGCAGTTTTCACAAATTCCGCGGCCGCCTCTCGGTTGCCGTTGGTGTATTGAGAAAGTGCAGCATTCATACTCCGGACGTATTCACGCCCCTGCTGATGTTCATGGAGCAGCACCCCAATCGGGCCGCCTTCCCTGCTGACGCCGACATTTTCCAATGCCGGAAAAAGCAGTTCTTCTTCCTTTGCATGATGACATTTATCCACAAATACCTTAAAGAACTCCAATAGTCGATCTAAATGTCCAAGACCGATAATCTCTTCTGATTTTTCGATGCGCTGACAAATTTTATCTAGGATTCTTAAAGTTAACCGAACCGCCTCGTGTTCCATTTTTAAATCTTTTATCGGTTGCATGTTTTGACTCCTGTCTGATGTATTATTTCTATTACAATTTACCGTTGGCTTCATAATCAGCAAGCTGTGTGCCAAAAATTTTATATATTAATTTCATTTAGTTAGAGAATGTGTTGCTATATTTACAACAACCCATGGTTGCTATTTTCATAACGATGTTGTAATAATCATAACCATGGATATGCTGGATACATTGGCTTCCATAGCTGCCGACCTCACGGGTGCCCTCAGCGCCAAGGATCGTTATCAACGATTGCTCGGTGCGTTGCACCGCATTATTCCATTCGATGCGGCCGCTCTGCTGCGGTTGGAGGGAGAGGTGCTCATCCCGCTTGCGGCTCACGGACTTTTACCCAACGCTATGGGCCGTCGCTATGCCCGCAGCGATCATCCGCGGCTTGATCGTATTTGTGATTCACACGAACCTGTGTGGTTTGCAGCCGACAACTCACTTCCCGATCCATTTGACGGCTTATTGGCCAAAGATGCCGAGGCCTTGCACCACATCCACGCATGTTTGGGCTGTCCGCTGTATGTCGATGGAATGCTTGTCGGCGCGCTGACCGCCGATGCGCTTGATCCCCATGCCTTTGATGGTCTCGATCAGGGTTTTTTGAAGGCGGTTGGCGCTATCGCCGGCGCTCAAATGCAGACGGCGAACCTGATCGAGGCTTTGGAACACAGCGCCGAGCTTCAGGGGCTGATTGCCAGCGACTTGATGCAGGATATACATCGGCGTCAGGGAAGCCAAATTATCGGCAGCAGCCGGATCATGGATCACCTGCGACGTGAGATCGATTTGGTCGCAGCCTCGGATTTCACCGTAATGGTTTTAGGGGAGACCGGTGTCGGCAAGGAATTAGTGGTCCGCGCCATTCACGCTGCTTCGGCCCGCAGCGATGGCCCGATGCTTTACCTGAATTGTGCCGCTCTGCCCGAGACGCTGGCCGAGACCGAGCTTTTTGGGCACCTGAAGGGCGCATTTACCGGGGCCGGCCGAGACAGGGCGGGAAAATTCGAGTTGGCCGATAAAGGGACTTTGTTTTTGGATGAAGTCGGCGAACTGCCCGCCTCAATCCAGGCCAAGTTATTAAGAGCAATCCAGGAAGGTGAAATCCAGCGAGTCGGTTCAGAAAAGACGATCCACGTGGACGTGCGACTGCTTGTTGCTACGAATCGGGACCTTGATGCGGAAGTCAAACGAGGAAGGTTTAGAGCGGACCTTTATCATCGGCTTAATGTTTACCCCATAAAAGTACCGGCTTTGTGTGAGCGCAGAGAGGATATCCCGCTGCTGACGGGGTATTTTTGTGAACGGACGCAGCGTCGCCTGGGTCTGGGCCCGGTACGAATCAGTACCCATGCCGTTGAAATTTTGAGTCGCTATTCCTGGCCGGGAAACGTACGGGAGTTGGAAAATATTATTTCACGAGCAATACTTAAGGCCTCGTCTGAATCGCCCCGCGGCAATCCGGTTATCATTAAACCAATTCATCTGGGTGGTGATTTAATAGCCTTGGATGCGAATGTCCAGCTTGCATCACCCGACTTTGATCCGCTGATATCAAAAGAGCTGAATCTTCAGGAGGCGGTTCAACAGTTTAAAAAACAACTGATTCAGCGTGTTCTGACTAAAAATGACGGCAATTGGGCCGCTACCGCCAAAGATTTAGGAATGCACCGGAGCAATCTTCATCATCTCGCTGCCCGTTTGGGCCTGCGCAAAAAAGCAAAAAAACGCGATTCAAAATGAAAAGCGCCGGCCGGAAAAACAAAACGGCAGAGCTCTTTAAGAAGAACTCCGCCGTTGAAATGAATTAGCTGAAATTGAGCGGGAAAATTTTGTTTTGATCCCTGACTCAGGTTTTAATTTTTAGCGCGGATTTCCCGCCCACTGCGAACGGCCTTCACGCTTGGGTGCGGGCGATCCGTAGTCAAAAGTTGATAGGGTGCGCTGTTCGATTTCGGAACCGATAATTCGATTGATGGCGCGCACCATATCCTTGTCTTCTCCGGTAACAAGGGTAAACGCTTCGCCGCTGCGAGTTGCCCGGCCCGTCCGTCCGATGCGGTGAATGTATGCCTCGGGGGTGGAAGGGATATCATAGTTGATGACATGCGAAATCTGGGTAACGTCGATGCCGCGCGCGGCGATATCGGTAGCCACCAGAATCTTATAGGTCCCGTTGCGAAAGCCGTCCAGGGTTGCCTGGCGGCGTGTCTGGGAAAGGTTCCCCTGCAGGGAAGCCGATCGGTAGCCCGCAGCAGCAAGCTTTTGCCCCAGGCTCTTGGCGCGATGTTTGGTCCGGGTAAAAACCAGCACCGATCTGGTATGGGTGTTGCCCAGCAGCTTTAGCAGCAGCGCCGTTTTTAAATGCTGGGCTACCGGGTAAAGTGCGTGGCTGACCGTATCCGCAGGGGCGGTGATTCCCACCTGGACGGTGGCCGGATCCTGCAGGATATCCCCGGCCAGGCGGCGAATTTCGGTGGGCATGGTGGCCGAGAAGAGGAGCGTCTGGCGCTTCTTGGGAAGATGTTTTAAAATTCGCCGGATATCGGGAATAAATCCCATGTCGAGCATCTGGTCGGCTTCATCGATAACCAGCACCTCCACTTGGGAAAGATCGATGCTGGAACGTCCGATATGGTCTATAAGCCGGCCGGGGCAGGCAACGACAATATCGGCACGCTTCAGATTCTGAATCTGCGGCTGAATGCCCACGCCGCCGTAAACAGAAACGCTTCGGATGCGCGTCTTACGGCCCAGCGTTTCGATCGCCTGATGAGTCTGTTCGGCCAGTTCACGGGTAGGGGCGACGATCAGGGCGCGCACGCCTCCGTATTTACTCCCCACCAGTCGATTAAGTATCGGCAGCACGAAGGCCGCCGTTTTTCCGGTGCCCGTTTGGGCCATACCCATTATATCACGACCACTAGATACCAGCGGAATGGCCCGAGTCTGAATCGGGGTCGGGGTTTCATAACCCGCCGCTGCAACGCCTGCCGCAACGGAGGGATGAAAATTAAATGTTTCAAAGTTCAATAAATGCCTTCTTTCTGTGTTTCCATAAAAAAAGCCCCGGAGATATTCCGGGGCTTACGTGATTTTTAGTTACAACCAGGAACACTGTTATTTTTAGTGATCATACAGGCAGTTGGAACTGCTGTCAAGTAAATAATATTTTGAGGATGGAACATACAGACAATTATGGATTCCTTACCCCCTCCAAGGTTTGACCTCCAATGTTAACCCTTCCACCTTTTGAATAACTACTCTATCACCCGGTAATAAAGTGACTTCACTGACAGCCTGCCATAGTTCCCCATTCACGAAAACTTTTCCCTCATTCTTCTTCCACTGTCTGACCTCACCCACCTTACCCAACATGCCCGACACTCCACAAACAGATTTTCTCTTTCTTCCTTTGATAAACCAGAACAGAGGAAAGACCACGTGCTCAATGAACTCAAAGAGGAAAAATCCAATAACCAGAGTCCATATTATGGTTTTTGTCATCTTTTGATTCCGTGTTTACACAAAGGTTCAAGAAGGTTCAAGCATTAAGCCCTGCCAGCCAATCACCTGCCCAATGTGTAATTTCAATCACTACGATTGCGATCATGAGGTGTTCCCCAACAATCTTCCAAGGTCGCTCACTCTGGGATTTTGCAATAATGTAGCTCAGCAGTGTGAGGATTGACAACCCCCATATCAGACTAATATCAGCAGCGGGCATCGGCCCCATTTCGGCTGAAAAGAATTGTCAGGCGAATATCACCTGGGAACCTTGACATCGTCATCATCATAAATTCCTTTTTCGGCGCTTGTATGACATGCCGGACAGTTCGCCAACGAACCAACGGATTCACGCTTGAATACTGCAGGGTCCAGTTTATGATGCTTTCTACGAATGTAAGGAATGTCGGTGATCTTATCAGGTGCCCGTCTTCCTAAACTATTAATGATTTTTACGGGCATCTTGGCTGAAGAGCCTTCTGCTGCATTCGTTTTCAGATAGTCGGATATGGTTTTTATTGTAGCCGGTTCGGCCCCAATTTCCTCTCCGAAATGGTCATTGAGTTGATTCATAATTGCCAGCCATGAGGCGGACGGCAACAGCTCCGGCTGATAAGCGAAATGGCACTCACCACATGTTTCTTTATACGCCTGGTTGGTTACGGGTTTCAGATAGTCCTTACGATCATGATCTTCATTATCATCATCACTTTTTTGAGATCCCTCTCGATACCGGTGTCTTTTTTTGTAATGATCATCATCGGCTGAAACATCAAAAAATAAACTCAGGGTCAACAAAAGCGATATTGCCAATAGGACATATTTGGTGCAGTTTTTCATATTTAACCTCCGGATCGTTTCCATCTGTTAATAAATGTTCTGGAGACCGTATATACAATTTGAGAACCTGCAAACAGCAACTTCAAGATCAATATCACCAATAGTTTACAGAAGTTTAAGAAAGCTTTTAATTTTTCTTTTGGATCACCTTTGTTCACAATTACTGGTTTAATATTTATACCGGCATCATACACTTTGTGGTCAACAACGACGTATTTGGTGCCGGTTCTATTTAAATCTTTTTCCTCTCCCAACCTTCTACATATAGCACCTGTATTTGAATAATAAATGGCGTAGCTCGGGCAGAAATATTCGGTTCTCTCCCAGTCCGTCAATCGATTCAGCTGTTGCCTAAACTCGCTCTTCATAAGGCTGGACAGTTCGGTTGCACCGGCTTCAAGAAACAAAATGCTTCCCTTTATATGACATCGTCCCTTTTTTAGGCTGCCTAAACCGCCGGGAGATTTCCAAAAGAATTGGCCATTATTGATTTCTGTGATTTCATACCGACCCAGTTTATAGGAAATAGGTGCTGTCGTATCTGCCCTGATCGATTTGCGCGTGGCTTTAGGTGCCTTTTTTTGAATTAATTCATTTTTTCGAAGAATAGCCTTGTCTTGCAGCCGGCTTTTCACTCCTGCAAAAAGTGGTTTTCTGCTGACGGGTTGACATTTGAAAATTTTGTAGCTTGCACAGTAGTATTTAGTTTTTTCCCATTTCGGCAGTTTGTTGAGATGATCAAGAAACTCTCCTTTTAAAAATCCCGGCGCCGCAATATCGTTTGGTTCTATGAACAGGATATCTTCATTTATGAAGCACTTTCCACTCTTCAAAGAACCTAAACCAATATGGGTTTCCCACCACAAGTCACCGTGATTGTTTTCGATAATTTTATAATCAGCCAGTCTGTAAGCAGTGTTTTGCATCGCTTGTCTGTCACACCTCCAATTATTGGTACCAAATTCTGAACAGGAAAGCAGATGGTTCCCAAATAGCTCCCGTTCAGACTCGCTAATGTGCAGCTCCGGTTTGCAAAGGAATCATAAAAGAAGAGAAAGATTTCGCAGATATGCTGGTGGAAATTGAACTTTTACGTATTCATTCGGGCGTGAGAAAAAAATTCTTATGAAATTGACGTTGGGCTGGTAATCCGAAAAATTAAATAAAATTGTCGGGCTATTAAATATATCCAATTTTGCCGTCGAGGGGGCGGAGTTTGACAGCTTGATTCTTTGTACATCCTCTACATTACAGCTTGTACACTGGGTTCCTGAACAGCGGTTATGAAATGGAAAACACTGCCCTGCCTGTGCTGTACCTTGAGGACCATGCCGACAAGCTTCCCCACAAAAACACGCCTGGGGCAACAGACTGTTTGCAAAGAGACCTATGATGAAAAATTTAATAAAAAACAACCTGAATATTTTTACATTTCTCAACAGATTTATCTCCATATTTTAATCCATCAAGAAAGCCGCCGGATCACCATACCATAGTCAGTTGTTTTATATACCACGTTTGCAGGATGGTATTCAAGACACAACTCACGATTTCAAAACCCAACACCTGCGGCAGACGGGTTTACGTTCAACATCTATATAGACTTCTTGACTATTTGTTTACCCTGACATAGGAATACTTAGTAGATTTATCCAACGTTAAGGTAAAATCAATATGTCAGAAGAAATTGAGAGGAAAATTCCCCCATCCGTCAAGTCCTCCCATAGCGGGTGAAAACA
The DNA here is from genome assembly GCA_963769935.1 of uncultured delta proteobacterium. GTDB lineage: Bacteria > Desulfobacterota > Desulfobacteria > Desulfobacterales > JAFDCJ01 > JAFDCJ01. The sequence continues at coordinate 543,062 of CAVYNY010000010.1, forward strand.
TATGCCAACCAACACAATGCCTTTGTAACCGCAGGCGTCGATGCAACCCTGCTCCAGCAGGGACCTGTTGAAGCAATTGTGGAACGGATCAAATTGTATATCGATAAAATGGCAAGAGATGGCCGCTGCATGCTTCACCTCAACCAGATACCGGCGGATACCCCGCCGCAGCATATTCACGCCGCGGTAGCAGCCTACCATACCTATGGCAGACACCCCATTCCCGATAATCCGGAGAACATCCATTTCGAAATGCCGCAAAGAGAAAGCTTTGCAGAATTTATGGAAAACAAAGGAGTAAAAAATGATCGTTCAAGCTAAACCCTTGACTCCCGATGCTTTTGCGCCCTTCGGGCAGGTTTTGATGGGGCCCGGTAAAGGCCCGGAACGCTATGCCTTTGCCGCCCGCATGCAAAATGAACGCGCCGCGGCCCGGCCGAATATGACCTTTATGCGGGTAAATCCCGCAGCGCGACCGATTCGGATCAAGAGCCTCGAGCGCCATGTCTACTCCAACCAAACCTTCATTCCGTTGAACGGCACCGGCCAGCTGGTAGCCGTGTGCCCTTCCGACGGGCAAGGACGGCCCATGCTCGAACGGCTCCTCGCTTTCGTTGCGACAGGCGCCCAGGCCGTCAACTACAATGCCAATACATGGCATGCACCCCGAACGGCCATCCGGGGGCCGGGTGAATTCATCATGTTTCGCTGGGACGACGGCACCGACCAGGATACCGAAAGTTGGCCGCTGGAAGAGACCATCAAGATTGCCCTTGCGAAGTAGAGTAATCATAGCTAAACAAACACAATGTTTGGCGCCAAATATTAAACAATTAAGATGTGACCCTGTTACGTTAGGAGAGGACATGCAGATCACGTTGCCAGACCGTAAAAAAATCCTCACCACAGGCTGCGCCATGCTGTGGTTCTGGCTTCTTTTGTCTATTCCCGCAACCGCCTTTTCGCAAACCGACAGTGCGGCGCAGCGCAAACTATTGGTGGGAGTGGTGTCGGCCCCGCCGGCTTACATAAAAACGGCTGATAATCGATGGGAGGGTTTCAGCGTTGAAATCTGGCAGGCGGTGGCGCAAGAATTGGGCCTTGCCTTCGAATTTCGGGAATTCAGCAATCTTGAATCTTTGCTGTCGGCGCTCGAACAAAAGGAAATAGATGTCATCCCCGCCGTGGCCGTCGCGGATCGTTTTGAGACTACTATGGATTTCAGCCAATCCTATTTGAAATCGGGGCTATCCATTGCGGTGCCGGCCGAGGGGGTTGATTACCGCTGGATTAACGTTATCAAAAGTATATTTTCACCGCATATCCTCAAAGCGATTGCCTTGTTGCTTTTGATGTCCCTGATAGTCGGAATCATCGTCTGGTCATTCGAGAAGCGGCGGAACAGTGAAATGTTCGGCGACGGTACGGTCAAAGGGATCGGTCACGGCATCTGGTATGCCATGGTGACAATGACCACCGTGGGCTATGGCGACAAAGCGCCAAAAACCATGGGTGGGCGGATCGCTGCGATCATCTGGATGATTTTCTCAATTGTTTTTATCGCCGCCTTTACGGCGACCATCACGACGCAGCTGACCCTGACCGAACTGAGAGGCAAGGTTCACGGTTTTAATGATCTCTACCATGCGCGGGTCGGAGGTATCGGCGGGTCTGAGGGTTTCGCCTTTTTAGCTAAAAAGGGAATCGCCACAATTCCATTTGAAAGTATAAAGGAAGGGTTGACGGCGGTTGAAAACCGGAAAATCGATGCGTTTGTGCAGGACGAAAAAATTTTGCAGTATCTTATAAAAACAGAGTTTCCCGGCCGGGTACAGGTCGTGGGCGGCACTTTCGATGAATATTTCGTGAGCATCGCCTTGCAGCAAAACAGCGGGCTTCGCAAAACGATCAACCAGGCCTTGCTGAAATTTATGAATTCGGATACTTGGACGGAGCTGCTGAATCGCTATATCAGGTAAAGCATCCTGGATTAAAGGGCCACGCAGACATCCGCAGATTACGCAGATTAAAATATCAATAATTTTTGATGAATTAATTGTTGAGATGAAGGCTAGGTTGAACGATTTATCCGATATTCAAGACCTTCCGGGCGGGGATAAACCCCGCCCACACGGGACGTGTTGTTGTTCCAGCCTTCCTGTTGGAATCACTCAATTTAGGTAGACTATAGATATGCTGCGGCAGGCTGCCGAATCCGCCCGGTCAGCCAGCCATAGCCATAGCGGGAAAAACGCGAGGCCCGACACCGGGACATGGGTGTCCGCCTGGATTCCGGGCCGGAGCCGTCATTTTGCACCTTCTTCAAATTAACTTTTACCAACTTTACTGCGCAGGATTTCCAGCAATTTTTCCGGTGAATCTTTGGCCAATATCTCTCTGAACTGGCTGCGGTAGTTGTTCACCATGCTGACCCCTTCAATGATCACGTCGTAAACCTTCCAGGAACCGCTTTTGTCCGTGAGCCGGTAAAAAAGCGGGATCTTCTTGCCGTCTGCCGTCTGCAGATAACTCTGCACCTCGGCGGTTCCCTTTTTAAGCGTGTCTTCCTTGTCAAATATAATTTTCTGATCCGAGTACGCCAGCAGCCGGTCCGCATAAACTCCCTGCAGCAGTTCCGTGAACAACTGCACAAATTCTTTTTGCTGCGCGTCGTTCATATTTTTCCACCCCTTGCCCAGGGTTCTTTTTGACAGTTCATCAAAGTCGAATATCGTATTGATGGCATCCGTCAATTGGGTGACCTGCTGATCTTTGGGTTTGGCCTTGAAGGCCGGATCGGTCAGCGTCGCCAGCACTTTGTCGACGCCCGTCTTCACGGTTTCCATCGGCGTTGCAGCATTTCCGGCCAACGGAATTACCAATACCACTGTCAGTATCAATATAACTGCGGTAAATAGTTTGTTCATACCTGCCTCCCTCCGGGATTCGTTGAGATCGTTGTGATCATCCCAGTTAAACAAAAGACAAAAAGGTTTAACGGGATAAATTTGCATCGTTGGGATCGTTATGTCCGTTTAGATCCTAAGCGCTTTTACTCCCTTCTTCATATATGAAACTACACTATAAAAGTTTCTTCCTCGATCAGACTGGACGCTGGCGGCCAGAGGCGGTGCTCGTATGAAACTTCATGAAATTCGATGTCATTTTTAGTCTGAAGTTAATTCCTGGCGGGAGTGGTTTTTAACCACGATTACAGATATCGGCCCGGCAGAGTGAATCGCGATTGCCTCCAGCCCGTAAGGCTTGCGCCCCGGAGGGAAAACCGCTCCCACAGCATCTTTAAACTGTTTTCAGGTTCCCACAAAGTATCATCTTCAATCAAACTGGTCGCCTTCGCGGCCAACGGCGCCGCTGCCACCTGAAACCAGCTTGACCCGCATATTTCCACCTTCCCCATTCCGCATTCCGAATTCAATTCTATTCTGTCTATTCTTCCTTGCCGGCTTCCTGCTTGCCTGTTCCGTCTTCTTTCTTGCCGGCTCCTCCGCCGACATCACCGAACGCGTACTTGCTGACCAGATCCATGATATCGGTGGGGGCGTTGGTATCGGTGATGGTATCGGCGTCGGCCAGCAGATCCCCGCCGCCGCCCGGATCGATCGAAACGTATTTATCCCCGATCAGACCTTCGGTCTTAATCGAAGCGATGGCATCGTCATAGACCTCGATGCCCTTGTTGATTCTAAACTGCACCCTGACCACCTGCTTCTCCTGATCCATCTTAAAGCTCTCTACCCTACCGATTTCCAGCCCCAGCATGTCCACCGGGTTTCCCACCCGCAGCCCGGTCACCGTGGTAAAATCGCCGTACAACGAGTACGTGTTATCACCGAAAAACCCCACGTTGCCCAGTTTAACGGTCATATAGCCAATACACGCCAGCCCGATCACTACAAAAAGGCCTACTACGGTCTCCTTGGAATATTTCTTCATCCTGATTTTCCTCTTATGAAATAAGTTACCACGTAATCTGAAATCAGCAGTCCCTTTTTGGGACTCGGGGCCTGGCCGCCAGCGGTATCTTCAACCGTTGCATTGTCTGCCATTTTGTGGCTTCTCCTAAAATCGAATCAAACCATCATCCGCTTTTAGTCCCAATATCCCATTTTCACACCCCTCCAAAGGCGGATCATCGACATCCCACTATTCCATGGGTTATCCGACGGCAACGACCACCCCTCTCTCCGAGCTGTAGGCTCTACGAGCCGGCAGCTGGGGTTAAGTCAGATCCTGGCCCTCTGGGGTAAAAATCATGACTTTATTGCCCGCCGGCCGTCGGCCGCGCCAGAGCCTTGATTGCCTCTGCAATCTGCCGGCTGAGTGCCTCCACGGCGAGGCTTTGGGTCCGCACCACAGCGGCGATATCGTCGCCGGCGACAGGTTCGGAGAAATTGGCATATCTTTTCAATAGCTCGGTCCGGCCGTTTTCCCCGAAAATGGTCCACCAGGCGCGCAGCAGGACATTGCCTCCGGGCGTTCCTATGAGATCGATGACATCCACCGTTACCTGGTAATCCGTTTGGTTCGCTTGCAGCCAGGGGAAAATGGCGACGTTTTCAGTGTTCAGCAAGCAGGATAAGTTTTCAGCCAGAACCCGGGCAAAGCCGCCCCCCAAGGGATCCCCCCACTCGGCAAATTCACTCAGCCGGATTTCATTTCCGCCGGTGCCGGTCACGATCTGAGGCCGATCCAGCTTGCCGGAAATCCTTACCGGGCCCACACCGATGGCGACATTCTTCAGGTCGGCGATGGGTGCCGGCCGGGTTTTCGCACTATACACAGAAGTCAGCACATAAAACCGGGTGGATCTGGAATTGGCCGGTCCCAGGCATCCGAGCAGAAGAAACAGCAAAGCACCCGGCACTAAGATAATTAAATTTAACCGGTTATGTCGCATCAGAACTCTCCTTTCTGAGGTTTGCCCCGCAGCAGGGCATCCGGATTTCGTTGGAGATAATCTGCCAGAACTCGAATCGAGCGGGCGGCCTGGGACAATTCGGCAACGGCTGTTTCAACCTGGATCCGCAGGGGTGAGCCCTCTCCAATAGCACCATTTACGCTTGCCAGGGTTTCTTGAGACTTTTGAAAGGTCTTGGCGAGATCGTCGGCAAGCGTTTTTACCTGGCCGTTGATATTTTCCGTCAGCCGGCCGACATCTTTTATCGTATTGCCCGCCGAATCTGATGTACTTTTAAAGCTGTTTGCCAGCGGCCCCACCTGGCTGTTCAGATTTGCGATCAGATTTTGGGCGTCCTTCAGGGTTTGGTTGAGATCGGCGGACATCAGTTCAATTTTTTTATCCAGATGCTGGGCAATGCTGCGGAAGTCCCCCATCGTTTGTTTGAAATAATGCAGGCTTTTGGTGAGTTCTTCGGACGTCACAATACGTTCAATGCCCTGCAGAGACTTGTTTATGCTGTTTACGATCTCGCCGATTGGAATTTCTTCCAGGGTCTTTTCAATTTTTTGCAGCGGTGTCTGGACCGTCGGGATTTCAATCACACCCGCAGGGAGTTTTATATTTTCGCTGCTGATCATTCTAACCGGCGTGTCCGGATAAAAATCGATGTTGATCATCAGCTGACCCGTAACCATACTCTGCGTTTGCAGCTGGGCTTTTAATCCTTTTTTAATGAGATCCTGGATATATTGTTTTCGATTTTCGACAACCGCCCCGAGCGCTTGAAAATTTTCAGGATCTATTTCCATGAAAACCGGGATTTCAAACGAGTGACTGCTTTGATCGGCATAAATCATTATTTTGGTGACCTGTCCAATCTTGACGCCCCTGAACACCACCGGCGCTCCGACACTGAGGCCTTTGACCGAGCCCTGGAAATAGGCCACATATTCCGACGTTTTGACAAAAAATTTGCCGGAGCCGAAAATGATGATGGCCGCCACCCCCAGCGCCAATGCCGCCAAGACAAAGGCGCCGATAGCTTTTTTGTTTGCTTGTTTGCTCATGGATTATTGATCCTCTTGACGGTTGAGAGCGTCCCAGTTAAACAAACGACAAAAAGGTTTAACGGGAAGAATTTGCATCGTTGAGATCGTTTAGTTCGTTAAGATGGTTTTGATCGTTTGGATCGTTTATGGGTTGAATAGGTTGATTGGGTTGATTGAGTTGAATAAGCTGATAGGTTTAAATGGATATACCTTACCAGCTTAATCAACCAATCAACTTAATCAACTCTTCTCGCTATCAACTATGAACTATCAACCGGCACTGAAAGTGCCTCAACCCGCACCTCGCAACCCGCACCCCGTAGCCCGCAACTCGCAACACACAATATGTATTATTCCGCAATCCGCAATCCCAAATCCGCAATCGTTTTACTTCTCTCCCCGCGTCAAAAACCGGTGCACCGTGGGGTCCTTGGAGTCCGCCAGCAGTTTCTTGGGATCGCCCTGGGCGATCATGGTCTTTTTCTCAGGGTCCAGAAACACCGAGTTGTTCCCGATGGCAAAAATGCTGGCCAGCTCGTGGGTGACCACCACCACCGTCGCTCCCAGGCTTTCGCGCAGCTCCAGAATCAGGTCATCCAGCAGCCGGGCGCTGATCGGGTCCAGGCCGGCCGAAGGTTCATCAAAAAACAGGATTTCCGGATCCAGGGCCATGGCCCGAGCCAGGCCGGCCCGCTTCTGCATGCCGCCGCTGATCTCCGACGGGTAGTACTCCTCAAAGCCGGCCAGGCCGACCAGCGCCAGTTTCAAGGATACGAGCTTCTGAATTTGTCCTGCTTTCAAATCCGTGTATTCCTGCAGGGGCAGCGCAATGTTTTCGGCCAGGGTCATGGAACTGAACAGGGCGCCGCTCTGATACAGGACGCCGAACTGCCGCATAATCCGGTCGCGCTCGGCCGGTTCTGCATCCCAGAAGCTGACGGCGCCATAAATCACCTTGCCTTTGGCCGGCTTCCTCAACCCGATCATATGCCTTAACAGGGTACTCTTGCCGCACCCGCTGCCGCCCATGATGATGAAAATATCGCCGCGGTTGACCGTAAAGGTCAGGTTCTGTTGAACCACAAAAGAACCGTAGGCCATGGTCAGATCTTTGACCGTGATGTGTGCCTCATGATTGTTATGTGCTTCCGATGCTGTCATGGATTTATCTTTGGTAAGAAATGCCTAAAATTCAAAATGCCTAAATTGCCTAAAATTGAGGATTCGCTTCGCTCTGTCTAAACAGAAAGGCGATGAGCGCTGTGACCAGAAGACTGAGCATTTGGTTCCATGCATGATGCGAATTCTTTTTAACTCTGTCCCCAGTCCTCGTCCCTTAGTCCTAATACGCCTTTTGCCTTTAGCCTTGAGCCTTTAACCTTAAGCCTTATATTCCCAACACATTACACAGCACGGTAATGATCGCCGTTGCCACGGTGATGGCGATGATCGACGTCACAACGGCCGATGTGGTTGCGTCGCCGACGGCCGAGGCACTGCGTCCGCAGGCCATTCCTTTGAGGCACCCGGCCAGGGCCACCAACATGCCGAAAACAGCGGCCTGAAAAATTCCGATAAAAAAATCGTTTAAATTCAGGGAGGCCTTCGTCTGATTCACATACTGGATGAGGCCGATGTCGAGCAGGCCCACGCCGACGATCAGGCCGCCGAGCACCCCCATCAGGTCCGCAAAGACGCACAACAGCGGCATCATCAGGACCAGGGCCAGCATCCGCGGCAGCACCAGAAACTCCATGGGAGACACCCCCATGGTCTTCAAGGCATCAATCTCTTCGTTGACCTGCATCGTCCCCAGCTGAGCGGCAAAAGCCGCACCGGTGCGGCCCGCCATGACAATCCCGGCCATGACGGCCCCCAGGACCCGCACCATGGCAATGGCCACCAGGTTGGCCACAAAGATCTGGGCCCCGAACATCATCAGCTGAACAGCGCCCACGAAGGCCAGGATCATGCCGACCAGAAAACTGATCAAAGCCACGATCGGCAGGGCATCGACGCCGCAGTCTTGGATGAGCAGCGTCAAATCGACGCGGCGAAAGCTGGCCTGACCCACCGGAAATTTCAAAAGTGCAACTACCGCCTCGCCGATGAACGCCAGCAGTCCCGAAGCGGCTTGCCACAGCGCAATGGCGGATGTGCCGACGCGCACCAAAAATGGATCGCGCGTGGTTGCCTTTCGCGCCCCTTTTCTTTCCGCAACGGCCGTCGCCAGACCTATCAGTTTTTTGACGCCGACCGGCAGCCCGTCCTTTTCCACAACAATATTATTCGCTGAACAGTATTGGTAGAGATCCATTAAAAACGTCACCAGGCTGCTGTCCCAGCCGGTAAGCTGGTCGGTTTCGAACACCAGACGCCGGATGCCTTTAGACGGTTGGATGTGCGGGTAGGCTTCTGCGCTGGCAGGACGATGCGCATCGATTTTCCACCGGCCCTTAAGTTTGACAAGCAGGGTGTCGTTATCCTGCGGGCTGAAACTGAGGTCACCGCCTTCAGAATGCTTTTCTTTTTCTGATGACTGTTGTTTGTCTTTTGCCATATGAGGCGCGCCTTTTTTGTTGGAACAGGCTGTTCAGCCTTTCAGAACCGGTAGACAAAGTTAACGTTGAAGGCGTGAATAAAATTGGTGTCATACTCGCCCTTGAGGTCCCCAATGAGCTGACTGCGGCTCTGGTTGATCTCGGCTTCCCCCGCATAAATCAGGGTATAGGCCGCCCCGATCGAAAAATTTTTGTTCCAGTCGTACTGTACCCCGGTAGCGTAGCGATAGGCCTCGTCCAACGGCAGCAAGGGTGAGCGATCCTTGCTCCCGGATATGGGCGAGCTGTCGTAGCCGAAGCCGGCCATCAGCAGCCAGGGGTCGGCCACGCGATAGTAGACACCTACGCCGACATGAAAGGTATCCTGATAGTCCAGGTCCTTCGTGGTCGTGTTGCCATCGGCAACTGAAATTTCGGGCTCGCCGAATTTGCTCCAGTCCTGCCAGTTGACCGTGCCCACCAGCGCGAGTTTGTCGGTGAAGGCGTGATAGGCCCCGATCGACACCTGCATCGGAATCGTCGTGTCGATTTTGAATCGAGCGTCCATCAGACCGGATGCTTCCAGGGCAGCCCCCAGCACCGTGCCCTCGAGGTTTTTAAAGCGCAGATCGTCCTTAAAATTCAGGTCGACCTGGGAGACGTAGGTAACGCCTATGCGGGTCTGCGGGCTCAATTCGAACAGCGCTCCGAGGTTAAATCCGTAGCCCACATCAGTGGCATCGTACTTGAGGCGTCCGTCCCCCGGCTCCAGCAGAGTGTTGACGGCCACCCGCTCGCTCAACGCACCCCTGACGATGCTGGCGCCGCCGCCGACGGACAGCCACGGAGCGATCCGGTAGCCGATGGTCGGGTTGACCGCCACCGTCGTGAAGCTGGCGCTTTGAACGTAGTATTTGCCGGCCCAGTCATTTGAGTAGTTGACTCCTAAACCGAAATAAGAGCCCACCCCAAGTCCCAGTTTTAAATCCGGGTTCAGGCTGTGCACGTAGTACAGCGGTGGGGACCGGACTGAAATAGCCGGCATTGCCGCCCCCGTTGTCGCCGTATGTGGCGCTGTGGACATCAAACTTAGTGTCGGGATAGATGCCCAGGATGCCGCCTTCCATCTGGGAGCGGTCCAGCCGGGTCATCGCGGCCGGGTTGCCGCTGGCCGTAGAGGCATCCAGCCCCGCGGCCTGCCGGCCGGCGCCGCCTACCCCCATGTCGGGGGTCGCCTCCTCGTACAGCCAGAGCCCGCCGGCCTGGGCCGAAGAAGCCATCACAATCGCCAACAATACTGAAATGACCACGCTGAAACCATACTTCTTCATAGTATCCTCCTTGGACTTAACACAGTAGTTGCACAACGCTAAATATAAACATAAAACCGCATATATAAATCGGAATAAATTACTTCTCCTTCTGCATCGCCTCCGTTTTGTCGCCTTGCTGGAGGCCGGCCGCCTTCGGCGCAGTTGCATTCCCCAAAACGCGCACCTCGCGCTGGGGGAAGGGAAACGACATCCCCGCCGCATACACGGCATCGTAAACAGCCGCGGCCAGCTCGCTGCGAATCACCGCCCAGTTGACGGACGTAGCCGTCCAGGCCCGCAGCTCGAAGTTGATGGAGCTGTCGCCATAACCCATGAAGAGCCCCCGGGGCGGTGGATTTTCTAAAACGGCCGTATGGGCCTGCGCCGTCTTCTCCAGCAGATCGATCACCGCCTGCGGCGCGGCGCCGTAGTTTACGCCCACCGGCAGGTCGATGCGGCGCAGCTGGTCGCTGAAGGTCCAGTTGGTCACGCTGGCAGTTATGAACTGGGCATTGGGCACGATAATGTCGGCCCCCTGCAGTGTGCGCACGGTGCTTGCGCGGATGCCGATGCGGCGCACTTCCCCCTGCAAGTCTCCCACCTCGATAATGTCCCCCATGTGCACCGGCCGTTCGAAAAGCAGGATCAGCCCGCAGACGAAATTATTCACCACGTTCTGCAGCCCGAAGCCGATGCCCACTCCGAAGGCCCCCGCCATGACGGTCACCCGGGTCAGGTCCATCCCCAGCACCCCCAGCCCCACCAGGAACCCGATAGCCAGGATAACGTAGTGGATCAGGCGCGAGTAAGCATAGGACAATCCGCGCGGCACGCCCCTGCGGGGATACACTTCTTCCCGCAGTACGAACCGGATGAGAGCCGACAGCAGGAAGGCTGCCAGCACCGTGAGCCCGAAGGCGAGGATGTCCTCGATGGAAATGCTGATAGAACCGCGTGCCAGCCTCACGCCTAATATGGTGCTGCCCGCCGACAGCACGGGGTCCAGCATCCCGATGTATTCGAGCGAACGGCTAATCCAAAAGAAAACCGCTGTCCACACCAGCAGACGGTAAATCCAACTTTGAATGCGATCGCCATGGTTGCGCACCATCTGCAGGTGTTGCAAAAGCGTCGATCGCAGCGCAATGACGGCCGCGCCGCCGGCCACCCGGACATAGGCATACAGCGCCAGCGCCGAAACGCCTCCGGCGAGGGTAGCGGGCGTGATCAGGCGCGCCAATCTCGTAAACCCCAGGGCAGCTGCTAAACAACCGCCTGCGAAGCTGAACATGAGCATTTTGGCAACCAGCGGCAGCCAGTGCGCGCGCAACCCCGGCGGTTTCTGTTCGGGCTCATACTGCAGACGTCCGGTCTGCAGCAACCATCCCAGCACGATGATTGCCGCCAGACCTTCAAATATGAGAAGCGCTTGCTCCACCAGCAGCGCCCCGCCGAAAGTCTGGCGAACAAGGTCGACCGCATACAGGATCGCCGCCGTGAAGACTGCGGGGGTCATGCGGTGTTTGATCACCGGGCGCACCAACCTGATCATCGGCGCGAGTGCCAGGACTGCAAGTATGCCTTTCACAAGAGTGGGAGCCGGTGAATTGACCGCCGTGGATAGAAGCAGGACGATAATCAAAGCGGCGGAATAAGGGCGGTCAAAAACATTCACGACCGGAGACACACCCACGCCGCCGTCCTTCCATTGGCGTTTTTTGCGCCGCGCCGCGCACGTCGCCATGGTCAGCACCAACAAGAGTGCCGCGTGCAGCGGCATTCCACGCGAGGGGTCCCGCACGTATTCCCGGACGTTGGTCTGCAAGTCGCGGGCGATGTTCCGCAGGTTGTCAGGCAGAACGGTCCGCATACGGGCCCAAACCTCATGGCTCCAGACAGGCAGACTTTCCCGCACCAGAATGCCCTGGACGGCCGATTTTCGGGCCTTGAGAATCTGCGCCAGCATATCATCGCAGCGGGCCTGTTTTGCGGCCAGGTCGGCCTGCAGCCCAAGCATCGTCTCCTCCCAGGTCTTCAGGGGCGGCTGCGCGACCTTGATGGAATCCAGCGTCGCTTCAATCTGCCGCAGAACCACTCCCGGCACCTGGCCGGCTTTGGCGGCAGCAAGGGTCTGGGCCCAGGTCGCTCTCATTTGCGACAGGCGGTCCAGGGCTACCTGCAGCGCGACAGCCTGTTGGGTCAGCAGGGTCAGCCAGGTGCTCACCTTAAGGTGCCTGCGCTGCCACAGCGCCCGCTGTACCTCCAAAATCGACAGCGGGGGCTGTGCCATGAGAGTGGCGGCAGATTCAACAGCATCCAGGTCGATCTGCCGGCTGATTGCGGGAAGCGCCTTTTGGATCTTTTCGATCTCAGGGTTGAAGGCTAATTTTTCGGAGAAGCTTATCAGAAGATTGGCGACCTCCTCGGATCTGGCCGCGACCTCCTCCGGCGCAATGGCGGCTGCGGGCGGCGGCACGGCAGAATGCGGCGATCCGGCGGGTGCCTGTCCGAACGATCTCCCGGGGGTTGCCGCCAGCATAAAGACGACCGCCAATCCGATGGCTTGCAGGCTTATCGCTATGCTCCGCGCTTTGTCGCCAATCATCATTGCCTTGCTCCGTTGTCTTCACCCCTTAGTTGCAACATTGGGGTTCAGCAAAACGCCGTGTACGCAGGCACAATGATTTTTGCTGTTATTTATAGCACCTGAAGGAAAACAGCTCAAGCAATTGGTGCAACAGACATTTACTGATATCCCATTCCGGTTCAGCTTTCAACGGGAGCCTCGCCCTATGCGCACGACCTTATTGCTTCATGCCGTGGGCCTGGTCCAGGAACAGTTTGATTCGCTCTCCCCAGAACTTGAAGGCGTCTTCGGTGGATCCCCACTTGCTGAACCGCTCCGTGAATCCCGCGCTCTTCTCATCCTGAGCTACTGCGATCACATCGTTGGTCATAGAGTCCAGGGCCATCAACTCTGCGGTTGTCGCGCCCGAACCGCTCCAGGAGCCCGAGGCGCCTTTCTTTACGAGGCTGATGCCCAATCCGATGGGGACCACCGAGGTAATGGCGCTCAAGACCGGCCGGCTCTGTTTAAGATCCGTAATCGCAAAGCGCAGCCGCAAAACGTCGGGACCCGGTTCCGCCACTATCGGGTAGGAATCTTTAAGGACGTCGACAATCTGCTTGTCGCAAGCATCTGCCAGCTCCTTCATGTCATTGGCATCGATGCCTTTGTTTTCCGAATCATCGGCAAAATAAAAAATTACGCTGTCCAGCATGATCTTGCTGTATTTGCCGAAATCAACCCCCGGTTTCAACCAGCGCATCTTGGCGCCGCCTTCCGGTCCGGGCTGCAAATCTTTATAATAGCCGTCCAGGAAGCCCTCTGTCTGCGCAGCTGTTTCGGCATTTTTCGTTTGAGTGCCCGTCGATGCGCATGATATAACAAGGCTCACCATGGCAATTCCCATAACCGCTATCATAAGGTTTCTAACTGATGTTTTCATAGGTATCTCCTTAAATAATCTTCAATTGATCGCTCTTTAAATTTGAAAGGTTCAATTCTGGTCATATGAAGGCAGAAAATTCCATTTACCCGTTCAACTTATCCAGCCCTGTTCCTGGAATCGTTTTTTGAGCACATCGGCAATTTCCTTCGCGGTCTGCTTGGCCCGGCCCTCAATCGTGCTTTTGCCGCTCTCTTGGCCATAGATTTTCATTCCGCTGCTGATGATGAGCCCCGCCGGGTTGTGAGTGGCAATTAAACCGAGAACCCCCAGGTCCGCCCCCGGCGTTTCGCCGCTGGTTGAACTCGTTGTGCCGGATCCAAGTTTGCGCAATCCCTGGGCCGTCATCTGAAATCCTTCGACCGCTACTTTAAGGTCGGACGCGCCGGAACCGAATCCGATCATGATGCGCTTAGCGGCGCTGCCCGCGTTGTATGAAATGAGATAACCCCGGATGACAATGTCGTTGATCTGCGGCGTCGTTCCTGCCATCGCCCGTGCTGCGGGCATTCCCATGGCGCGGATCTGCTCCACCAACTGCGCCGCAATTTCAACGCCCAGCTTCCGCCCGGTGGCGATCTCTTCGTCGGTTTGGGGTGTGCTGTGCTCGGAATACTGCCCCGCGAACGCGGATTCGTCCGGGACATCTTCGGGAGTAGCGGCGAAGTCGTACACCCAGATGGTATTGGGCCGCGGGAGTGGTCCGTACACCAGTTCGCTGCGGTTGGAGACCTTAGTCGAGGCGCACCCGGCAGTCATCAGCAGGGCGACCAGACATATTACGATATGGTTGCGAAAATTCATTCGACACCTCCTTTTGCATTTATGTGGTGAATATTATCTCTGTCGGCCGACGTATAGGCCCGCCGATCAGCGGCGAAAAAACGGGGCTTATTCCATCACAGACCTTGAAGAATCTGGGCCTTCTTGGCATCGTAGTCGTTTTGCGTGATCAGGCCCTGATCGAAGAGCGCTTTCAGGTCTCTCAGCTCGCGTTCCACGGTCTGAAGGGAGGTCGACGCCGCGGTCGAGGGCTGCTTGTGCTGCACAATCTGCGGCAAAGGCGGCGGCATGGTCCGATCGTAGTTGAAATTTTGCACCTGGACGCTCATGTTCTTGACAGGAACAAGCACTTCGGCATAGTCGACGTGGGTCAGCCCCCTGCGCAGGGTCTTGAACGTGGCCGTGAGATTCACCGCATCGCCCTGAAAGAAGGTGTCGACCTGTATCTTGCGCGTCTGCCGGGTGGACGCATCCGTCCACACGGAGAGACTGTCTCCCGGGACAACCACGCTTGAGCCGTTCATCAGGATCATTCTACCATCGTCCGCCAGGGTTGTGCTCGCCTTGTCCATGAAGTCGAGAACTTTGCCGGCCGTGGGCAGGGTGTATTGATCGAGAAGACTACGCAGCCCTTTGAGATACGTTTCCATCTCCTTCCGCTTTTTTTCGGCAATGGCCCGGCGGATGAAACCAAAAGGCAGGGAGGCTCCCTGCTCGTTTTGCACAATGCGCTGCAGCCGGCCGTCCGGACCGTATTGGACCAGCTCCAAACGCATGTCTTTTACTTGACCGTCCACGATCAATTCGGTGCGGGAGTGCCAGGAATATTGATGCATCAGCTTGGCGTTGGCTTTGCGGGCTTCGGTTATTTTGACGGCCGTCTCGGCCCTGGCGGCCAGCTGATCCTGCGCCAGGATAAAATGCGGCGTGGCAAGAACGATCAGGCCTGCCGCCAGAATGCTTAGAATATTCATAACGGATTTCCTTTCTGCTTCTGTGGTGAGATACAATAAAAATTAGAACGAACCAACAATCCTTAATACGCCTGACCGAAAGGTTCAAGGGCCACGGCCCTGCTGTTAATTTTTCTGGGCCTGCCAGGTGCCGTGGTCGAAGGGTGGTATGGTGAATTTATACGTTCCGTTCAACGATACGCCGTCAGCGGATAATTTTCCCGAAATGGTCCCCTGAAGGGGAAGGAGGATTTGCCCCTGCAATTCGTCTGCCTTCATTTCACCCCTGAAATTCAGGTATGAGCCCTCCTCATCGAAATTGCCGAAAAACGATTTGCCGCCGTCGGGCGACCGATA
This sequence comes from uncultured delta proteobacterium, assembly GCA_963769935.1. GTDB lineage: Bacteria > Desulfobacterota > Desulfobacteria > Desulfobacterales > JAFDCJ01 > JAFDCJ01. The sequence continues at coordinate 558,487 of CAVYNY010000010.1, forward strand.
CAATTTGACCTCGACAGAACCTTCATTAGCGGTTCCATTAAAGGTGCCTTCGTACACCGCGACCAATACGGAGCCCTGGGGCACGCCTGTTATCGTCGCGGAGGCACAGCCAAACGCCGCGCAGGCGGTACTTACTACAATCATCAACAGCCAAAGGTATTTTTTCATGATATTCGGTCCCTTTATCCGCAGCTACTGTCTGCCGCCGGCTTTCGCCCCGGCTTCCATGAGTTGCGGTGGCGAAGTCGCGGACCGCCCCGGACAATGCCGGAGCGGCCCGCGCGGTTGGCAACCCAAACGGTGTCAGTGTTCGCGCGCCTGTGCAGGCCTACTGCGGCCCGGCCTGGATGTGACGCAGCGGCGTGCCATCGAGCGCTTCGGCCTCTGCCTTCTCGAGCGTCTTGATGTCCTCGGGCGTCAGCTTGGGACGATCGACCCTGATCGTCAGCTTGTCGAGTTTGGCCGTCAGCGGGAACGGCGGTGTGTAGTCCTCGTCATTCACGCCGGTAAGCGTGTCGGAGCCGATGTCGAAGCTCTCGTCCCATTGCAGGATCATGGGCAGCGTACGCTTCACCTCGATGGTCTGCGCTGCCTGGCCGTCCACCTTGAGCGTGCCGGTACCGGAACGGCCGAGGCCGCTCAAGTTGTTGAAGGCAAGCGTGCCCACACCTAGGCCGTCATACTTGAAGTCAAACTCCAGCGTGTGCTTGCCGGGCGTGAGGGCCTCCGGGCCTTCCCACTTGATGCGCTTGAGGTCGACCAGGTTCCACAGGAACACCGGCTTGCCCTTGAGCAGGTAGAAGCCATAGCCGGCGAAGCGCCCGCCCGAGGTCAGGATCATGCCCTCGGCGCCGCCTTCGGGGACCGTGATGTCCGCCGTGATGGTGTACGAGGCTATCCAGCAGGAAGGGCGAGTCGCCCTGCGGGAGTCCCACCATCGGCCGGGTATAGACGAACTCCGTGCGGCCGGCGGTGATGTTCGGGCGCGGCGCTACGATGCGGGCCGCCACCGAGGCATCCAGCGGGAAGACCTGGTACTTCTTCGCTTCCGCGACGAACTTTTCGCGCAGCTCCGCCACTTTCTCCGGATGCTGCGCGGCGATGTCGTTGGCCTGGCTGAAGTCCTTGGTCAGGTCGTAGAGCTGGAACACCTGGTTGTTCAGGGGGTCGGGGTTCGCCATACCGAAGGCCTGCCAGGGCGCGCGGTTGACCTTGGTGCTCAGCAGCCAGCCGTCGTCATAGAGCGCCCACTGGCCCATCATCTCGAAGTACTGGGTCTTGTGGCGCGACGGCACCTTGGCGTTGGCGGCGTCGAAGGTGTAGAGGAAGCTGGTGCCCTCGATGGGCGCCTGTTTGATGCCGTCGACCTCCTCAGGCGCGGGGATGCCGGCGGCCTCGAGGATAGTCGGCACGACGTCGATCACGTGGATGAACTGCTCACGCAAAGCTCCCTTGTCCTTGATACGCGCCGGCCAGGACACCACCATGTTCTGGTTGATGCCGCCGAGCCTGGACGCATTCTGCTTGAACCAGTCGAACGGCGTGTCGAAGGCCCACGACCATCCCGCCGACATGTGGTTGTAAGTCTGCTCCGTGCCCCAGACGTCATACCACTTCATCTGCACGTCGACAGGCAACTCGCTCAGGCCATTGAAGAACGCCACTTCATTGGGCGTGCCCAGCGGCCCGCCCTCGGCGCTGGTGCCGTTGTCGCCGTTGATGTAGATGATCAGCGTGTTGTCGAGCCTGCCCAGGTCCTCGAAAGCCTGGATCACGCGGCCGATCTCGTGGTCGTTGTAGGCGGCATAGGCGGCGAAGACCTCCACCTGGCGGATGAAGAGCTTCTTCGCCTCGGCGCTGAGCTGGTCCCACGGCTTCAGGAGGTCTATCGGGCCAGGGCGTCAGCTTCGAATCCTTGTCGATCACGCCGAGGCGCATCTGGTTCTCGAAGATGCGCTCGCGCAGCTTGTTGTAGCCATCGTCGAAGAGATGCATCGCGTGGATCTTGTCCACCCACTCCTTGGTCGGGTGATGCGGCGCGTGCGTGGCGCCGGGCGCGTACTTGATGAAGATCGGCTTGCTGGGGTCCGTCTGGTGGATGCGCGTAATGTAGTCGATCGCGTCGTCCGCCATGCCGGTGATAAGGTTCCAGCCCGGCTTGCCCTCGAACGGATAGATCTGGGTGGTGTTGCGGAACAGGTTCGGCTGCCACTGGTTGGAGTCGCCGCCGACAAAGCCGTAGAAATACTCGAAGCCCATCCCGGTCGGCCATTGGTCAAACGGCCCGACCTGGCTGGCGGCAAACGCCGGCGTGTTGTGGTCCTTGCCGAACCACGCCGTGGAATAGCCGTTGTCGAGCAGAATCCGCCCGATGGTGGCCTTGTCCTTGGCGATGATGCTGTTGTAGCCCGGGAAGCCCGTGGACTGCTCGGAGATCACGCCGAAGCCGGCCGAGTGGTGGTTGCGCCCGGTGATGAGCGCCGCCCGCGTCGGCGAGCACAGCGCGGTGGAGAACACGCGGTTGTAGCGCAGACCCTCGTTCGCGATGCGGTCCATGGTCGGCGTCGGAATCACCCCGCCGAAGGTGCTCGGCACCCCGAAGCCGGCATCGTCGGTGATGATCAGCAGTACGTTGGGCGCCTCCTTGGGCGGCACCATGCGCGGCGCCCACCAGGGCTTCGATTCCAGGGCATCGTCCTTGATCACGCCGCCGAATTTCGGGTCGGGCGGCGGGAGTTGCTTGCCGCTGATGGTGGTGGTGGCGCTGGGCGAACCCAACTCACCGGTAATTTCCTGCGCCATGGCCGGCAAGGCGGCCAATAAAACCGCGATCAGAATAACGGCGAGCGCCATTGTTTTTGATCGGCTACGATTTTTCATGTCATGCTCCTTTCGGTTTACTTTTCCGGTTACGGGGACCTCAGGCTATTCGAAAGCGAAAGTGCCTGAAATCCCAAGTTATTTGAAATGGTCGATCCAAGTTCTCGACCTGCTCGAGGGATCTGCGCATCATCGTCCCAAACGCCTTCTCAATCATTGTGCGCTTTCGCTCCCTTAACTTGCCTGTCTTTGAACCATGCGGTGGCAAGAAGAACGGTCAATACAGCGTGGAATGCCGCCGCCGGCCACAATAGGCTCCCGACCCACTCACCGCCGAGTCCAAGGTAAACAAGATACAGCATGACCAGCACGCTGTAAATCAGCATGCCGGAAAGCCCCCGGGCAGCTCCTCCGCCTGAGAAGCAGGCCACGCCCAGCGCAACCAGAGCGATGCCGGCCACGCGAGCGACCGCAACCGTGACGCCGGAAAATACCGTTCCTAACAATAGCCGCCCCACAATTGAAGGCGCTGCCATCAGCGCTGCTCCCGTTAAGGCTTCGGCAACGGCTGCCAAGGATAACAGTCGGTTCATCTTAATTTGTCCTCGCGGCGAGCGGAGATTCCGGCGCGCTCGCCGGGCTAAAAAAAGTCCTCTACTCTCTCGCCAACGCAACCCGTTTGGCAATGGCCGAGAGCTGCCTGCGATCTGTTTCCGCTTACTGCATCGTCCCAAGCTTGAAGGTCAGCTTGTCGATCGTGCCGGTGAACTTGAACGGCACATCGTAGCGATACTCGAGAGCGCCAGCGGGGTGCGGGTATCCTCGCCGATGTCGAAGGTTTCGTCCTCCGGGAACGTGATCGGGGTGGAGTGTTCCATGGAATTTTTGGCCACTTCCTGGCCGTCCACAGAGAGCACGCCCGTCCCTCCCTTGCCCAGGCCCGGTTCAGCAGGCTTGTAGTCGAAGACGATGGTGTGCTTGCCGGCGCCCAACTCAGGCCCTTCCCACGCCGTGCGCTTGAGGTCGAGCAGGTTGTAGAGGAACACGACCTTGCCCCGGCCGAATCCAAACTCGCCCTTGCTCAGGAACAGGCCATAGCCGCCGAAGCGCCCGCCCTGGGTGACGATCATGCCTTCCGCGCCGCCTGCGGGGATCGTCGACCTCGGCGGTGATGGTGTAGGCCTTGTTCAGGATGTCCGGTGCAGTGCTGCCCGGCACACCGGTCAGTCCTCCCGAATAGGTGAACTCCGTTCGTCCCGCCGTGAGGCTCGGCTTCGGCGAGTTCCAGCGCGCGAGCGTCGTGTTGTCGAGCGGCAGCACGTTATACTTCGCCGCCTCGAGGTAGAAGAGGTTCTGCATCTGCTTGAGCTTGTCCGGCATCTTGGCGGCCAGATCGTTGTTCTCGGTGGGATCCTCCATGACGTTGTAGAGCTCCCACTTGTACCCGCTGATCACATCGGGCGGCGGCTTGGTGCTCAGCTCCCACGGGAGCGTCACCGGCGTCGTGGCCGCCACCCACCCGTCGTGATAGATGGCGCGGTTGCCGAGCATCTCGAAATATTGCGTCGTGTGCCGGGTCGGGGCGTTGGCATTGGCCTTGTCCCAGGTGTACACCATGCTCATGCCTTCGATGGGACGCTGCTTGATGCCGTTGATGGTGTCGGGGGCCGGGATGCCGGTCGCTTCGAGGATGGTCGGCACGATGTCGATGACGTGGTGGAACTGGCGGCGGATGCCGCCAGGGTCCTTGATGTGGCCGGGCCAGGACATGGCCATGCCCTGGGCCGTCCCGCCGAAATGCGACGGCACCTGCTTCATCCACTTAAAGGGCGTGTCGAACGCCCACGCCCAGGGCGCCGCAAAGTGCGGGTAGGTCCGAGCGGACCCCCAGAACTCGTACCAGAGAAACTGGTCCTTGACCGGCACTTCGACGCCATTGAAGGTGGTGAACTCGTTCGGCGTGCCGTTGAGCATGCCTTCCGCGCTCGCGCCGTTGTCGCCGCTGATGTAGATGATCAACGTATTGTTGAACTCGCCGAGGTCTTCGACGGCCTGGATGACGCGGCCGATCTCATGATCGGTGTAGGCCTGGTACGCCCCATAGACTTCCGCCTGCTTGATGAAGAGCTTCTTTTGCTCCCAGTCGAGCGAGTCCCACCGGGGCAGCTTCGCGCCGCCGTAAATATCCTGTCCGTCCGGCCACGGGGTCAGTTGCGCGTTCTCGGGCATGATGCCGAGCCGCTTCTGGTTGGCGAAGATGGTCTCCCGCAATTTTTCCCAGCCGTCGTCGAAGAGATGCATGGCGCTGATCTTGTCGATCCATTCCTTCGTCGGATGATGCGGGGCGTGCGTGCCGCCCGGCACGTAATAGACAAAGAACGGTTTGTCGGGCGCGAGCTCCTTGAGCTGCTTCATGTACTGGATCGCCTCGTCGGCCATGGCCGTGGTCAGGTTCCAGCCGGGGTTGCCCTGGAAGGGGTAGATGGCCGTGGTATTGCGGAACAGGTTCGGCTCCCACTGGCTGGCGTCGCCGCCGACGAAGCCGTAGAAATAATCGAAGCCCATGCCGGTCGGCCATTGATTGAACGGCCCGGCCTGGCTGTTCTCGAAGAACGGCGTGTTGTGATCCTTGCCGAACCACGAGGTCCCGTAGCCGTTGTCCTTCAGGATCGTGCCAATGGTGCCCTTCTCGATCGGGATGATCGAGTCGTAGCCCGGGAACCCCGTCGCGATTTCGCCCACCACCCCGAAGCCCGCCGAGTGATGGTTGCGCCCGGTGATGATCGCCGCCCGCGTGGGCGAGCAGAGCGACGTGGAGTGGAAGTTTGTATAGCGCAGCCCGCTTTGCGCGATGCGATCCAGGGCCGGGGTCGGGATGACGCCGCCGAAGGTGCCCGGCGCGCCGAAGCCGTCGTCGTCGGTCATGATGAGCAGCACGTTGGGCGCGCCCTTGGGCGGCACGACGCGCGGCGGCCACCAGGCTTTCGACTCCGAGGCCTTGTCTTTGATCACCCCGCCGAATTTCGGATCGGGCGGCAGGAAGTTGTTTGCCGTTGATGGTGGTGGTGGCGCTGGGCGAACCCAACTCACCGGTAACTTGCTGCGCCATGGCCGGCAAGGCGGTCATATACACAATAGCAATCAGCATAACGGCGATTGCCGCCGCTAATGATCGATTTTCTTTTTTCATATAATGCTCCTTTATAAGTTTCAATTCGAAACTTATACCCGGTGAACCGCGGCCATAACAATTTGGCCGGCGGTGCACTTTCGATCACTTACTCCAGCCCTTCCAGGCTCCGCTGAACCATCTGCATGTACTGCTCTTGCTGCTGCGGGGTTAGCACATGGAAAATCTGGTTGCGCAGCTCCAGCCGGTTCACCATGCGCTTGGCTGCGATTGCGGAAATCTGCCGGGACACCTCCTGCGCTTTGGACGAATTGAAAGGGGCGCCGGTGACGACCTCGCGGATGGCCCCCCGGTGCTGCAGGGCCTCATTCACCGCCGTCGGCAGGTTGCTTTGTTTTTGGGCAAACTGATTGAAGAACCAGCGAACCTGATCAATCTGGTTCTGGCTGAGGTTCAGTTCGAAGATCAGGGCGCCGATGTGAATCCTGCGCCATCGCGCCCGCCGGGGCAAGGATGAAAATGCCGATCAATGCCAATTTAAGGTAGCGCTTCATGTTCACACCTCCTGTTGCTATATCTGGTCGTAAAATTTACTGGAATGATTTCCTGTTGCTCCGTTGAATCCCTGGTGAAAACCAGTGAAACCGGCAAATTACCGGGATAAACCGGCCCTGGTAAGCTCAATGCTCGATATTCGCTCATTAAATAGTTCTAAAGAAACGACTTCTTCTTCACTGCATCCGGCGGAATCCAGCCCTGGTCCACGAAGAAGTTTCCCAGATCCACCGCGATCTTGTCCGCCAGGCGTTTGGCGTCCGACTCCACCGTGGCGGAGGTCATTTCGGTGGCCCCGGACAAAGTGCCGCTCACCAGGGTCGAGGCCAGCAAATGGCCGGCGATGGCCCCGACCCCCATCATCTCGCCCATGCCCGGCTTGTCGCCGCTCTTGGCAGTGCCTTGCAGGGTATCTACCTCCTTCTTACCCTCGGGCGTTATCTCGTACACCTGCACATTGGCCTGGACGCTGGTCCGGCCGGCGCCCAGCCCGATGGCGACGCGCTCGGTGCGGTTGCCCTCGTCGATGGACAGCAGCTGGCCCTTAACCATGAGATCTTTTTCATTGCCGTGCGGATAGCCAAAGCCCCGCTCGGCCCAAAGCCCGTAGCTGCGGATCTTTTTGACCAGCTCCTCCGCCAGGGCGTCGGCCACCTTATGGCCCACCTTGATCTCTTCGGCGGTGCGCGACATGCCTTTGTGCTCCTCGTATTTCTGCATAAGGTCCGCGCTGAGCCCGGTATCCAGCTCGACCTCCTCGGGCGAGACGGCGAAGTCATAGACCAGGATAAGGCTGGGTCTCGCCAGCTGAGCGACAGCCATGTTCTCTTGCTGTACGTTTGTCGGCGCGCAGCCTGCGGCAAGGGCCAGCACCAATAAAATTAAGAGTCCGAATTTGATTCTGCTTTTCATAGTTTTTCTCCTTTGCTTGAAACGGTTCAACGGATTCGTTTGATGTTAGAATAACGTGTCCTTGATCAAAGCCGGCAGCACCGGTATCATTTGGAAACGGATGTCCCAATGCTGCCCGAAATCGTCCGGGTGCACCACCATGTAATCCGCCTCGACGGTGAACTTCACCGGCAGGCGGCCGATCCTGACCATCTTGCCGATGCCCAGGCCGACGGGCACGGTAAAGCGATTATCCTGGTCGGCCTTCCAGTCGATGAGGATATTCGGCGCCATGCCGATCTGCCAGTTGTCCCCGAAAAAATACTGAATGAAATACTGGATATTGGCCTGGCTGGTGGCTTCGCGGTCCCCGTCGCCGGCAAACGACCACCACTGCTGGGCCAGGGAGCCGAAAACCCACTCCTTCCCCATGTAAAGCCCCACCGCGGCCGGGCCCGCCTGGTACTGGCCCTGCCCCAAAGCGTCGTTGGTGGCCGTGGGAAAAATGAAAGTCGGCCCCACCCCCCATATGAAGCCGCTGGACAGCTTGGCCGGCGAAAGGAGCGACACCAGCGCGATGTCGCCGAGGCCGGACTTGTCGTCCCAGCCCTCTCCCGGCTCAAAATCAGGGGAGCTGAATAGGTAGGGGAAGACCGGGCGGGTGATGAGGTTTCCGGGTAAAGGCACTGCTTGCGCAGCGCCCTCCCCACAGACCCGTACTTGAAGATTTCCCTCATACGGTTCCTCGGTTCCAATCCTTTTTACCGAATTGGAAACCAAACAGGCGACACCCCGATTGGCGCATAACTTTGCTGCCCTTTAGGCTTATCAGATATTGTGGACTATCCTGGGTATAGGCAATGGAAAGCTGGCTCGGATTTTCTCGAACTTTTCCCAGCTGATGCCGCCCTTGTGGCTGCGGCGGCTTAGCCAGAACCGCCAAGCCTTCTCGGCGTACTCAAATACAACCTCAAGGGCCTTGTAGTTGCCACGTACTCCAAAGTACAGGTAGTAGCCCCGCAACTTCGTACATAGCATCTGATGTTGCTCCTTGATCGGCTCATGCCGATTTTCACGACACCACTGCCACAGCCGCTTCATAAAACGCGACAGCCGCTTGCCTATTGTTTTCTTCTTTATCACCCAGTAGCCTCGAAGCGATTTTGACCAGTAAAAGGTAAAGCCCAGAAAATCAAACGTACCTTTTCCTTTGCCTTTTTCCTTTAACGGCGGCCTTCTGAAGTCGATGACCGCGGTCTTGTCCGCATGAAGGGCCAAGCCATACTCATTGAACCGTTTTGGCAGTACATTCATTATCCGCTTTGCGTCTGACTCGAACTCACAACCGATGATAAAGTCATCCGCATAGCGAATGATGAAACATTTGCCCTTCATTCGAGGCAATGCTTGCTTTACAAACCATTCGTCCAGCACATAGTGCAGGAATATGTTCGAAAGCACGGTGAAATTACTCCGCCTTGAGGCACTCCTTTGCCAGGATAGGAAAGAATCCCTTCTTCCATCACCCCGGCGTTCAACCATTTGCCGATCAGACGCAGCATCCCACCGTCATTGACCCTTCGCTTAATAAACTTGCGAAGCAGATTATGATCAATGTTGTCAAATAGTCCTTCGATATCTGCGCTCACTATCCAGCCTATGTTCAGCTTCCGGCAATCCTCACGTATCTGGTGGATTGCCTTGTGCTGGCTGTGGCCCTTGCGAAAGGCGTGGGAAAAATCATAGAAGTTCACGTCATAGATGACGTTTAAGATGGTAGACGCTGCCCTTTGGACGATTTTGTCCTCCAGAGCCGGTATACCGATCGGCCTATTTTTCCCCCTTCCTTGTCGATCCAGATCCGTCTTACCGGTGTGGCAACGTACTGACCTCTGCGCAGCCGTTGATATAGATTATAGAGGTTTTCATCAAGATCCTTGGCGTACTCCTTGGCCGTGATCTTGTCCACACCGGCTGACTTACTCTTACGAACCTGACGAAAGGATTTCTTCAACAGGTACAAATCAATCCTGTGGACCACAGAGGTGAATACCAGCTCCGGCTCACTCTCTGCCAGCATTCTGATCCGTAAAAGCGATGATTCGCCCTCAAACAGCGGCGGGCCTCCTCCTGACGGATCTGCCACACCCTGACCGGAATCGCCAGCAGCCTTTGCCGCAATTCCCTGGGTTTCCGTGGATATGGTTGGTGACCTCTGAGTATCTCCCATAGTTCCTTCCAGAGAAACGTTATACCCGGCTTCTCCTTCCCTGCAGTGGGTCGCTTGGGCCTCACTTCCCCACCTTACCGGTCCAGCATTTACGTTCCTGACCATCGGTACTATGATCCGCTAAGACTTCCAGAAAGTCCATCTCGGGTTTGTTCGCTTTTCGCTATCCTCCCCCGATACCTTGTATTGCTCCTTTGCTTTCGTCTCGCTGGTCAGGTTAGAGCGCCCCTTCACAGCGCCTGGATTCTCGCCTCGTTGCGCTGGCCGGCACCCTCCAACCGGTTATTGTACACAAGGAAAACATCTGGATCTCCCGAGTTCCCAAGTTACCCCTATGAGCACATGCCCTGGTCTCAGACCCCGGTGGTGTCCCGAATGCTTGCCATAGCGCATGTGGGACTGCTGCCTTCCGGCCAGATGAACGCCGTCGGCTTTCTCTCATACAAGCGGAACTTATCCCAAGGTCCACAACTATACATTTTTCGGGGCTCAATACACAGCCTGCATCCTTGATCCATCCGGCTTCGGACTCCCGTCTCCGGGTTGGCCCGCGGATTCACTACTGACCTGGTGGCTAACCTTTAGTCAGGTGGGACTTGAACCTAGGTGATCCTCACCCACTGGGTAACAATATCGAATTTCACCTCCTTGGAAGGTTCCCAACGATTCGGGCTTAGCTGGGCACGACCACTCCTTTGTCAGGTGAATCGGCAGAACAGGCTGGAAGTTCATCACATCCTGCTCGCGGGTCTTGTCCGTCGCTTCCCCCTGCAAGTAGTAGCGGTTGAACTGAAAGTTCAGTGCCCAGATGTCCGCTACCGGGTTGTTGAGCTGCTTGGCCACATCGGCCATGGACTTGTGATCCGGCGCGGCGGGTTCGCCCGTCTGGGCACCTGCGCCGCCGGGCAGGCAAAAAACAATACACAGAAAACTAAAAGCCATCGAATTTTCATAATTTATTCCCTTTCATGGTCTATCGGAGCTAAAACCGCATTGCCTGTTTTAAACTCGGCTGGCCTTATTCCTCCTGACAGTCGGGTATGAGGAGCAGCTGAGGGTCGAGCGGCTGAACAGCCGCCGATCGCGCTGTCCGCCCCAACCTGTGTGCTGTCCATAAAGGCCGCTCTCCGACAAGCTTAACAGTAGATCGGAACGCAAAATCACGGTTGAAGTTCGATTTCTCCCGGCCGCCAGGTCTTGTCGAACCACGGCTCAAGCGGGCCGTACAGGCGCAGGATCATGAACCAGCCTTTGCCGGGAATCGTCTGCACCCAGTTGTTTTCCTTTCCTGCCGGAGCTTTGGGGCCGAAATAGACATCGACCGAGCCGTCCTTGTTGACGAGCAGATCCTTGTTCTGGCTGCTGACGCTGGGGAACTGCTGATCGGTTTGGACCATCGAGCGCGTCTGGTTGTCATAGACGATGACCGACCAGAAGTCTTTGACCGGAATGTTTGGCGGCAGGTGCAGCTTATAGTTGTTTCCGCCCTCAAACGGGTTGCCGTCCGCGTCCTGTGCGCGACCAGGGATACTGCGAACCTTTGCCGACCATTTTCTCCGCCATGGCCGGCGTCACGCCGGTGGCGAAATAGTAAAAGAAATGGCCCCGTCCAGATTGGCCACGCCGGTGCAGCTCTCGAACTTGTAGCCGCCGAAGAAGGGCAGACGCCAAGGGCTGTCTGGATAGAAGAAGGCGTCTTTGTCACGAATCCTGAAGGCGATCGCTCGCGCGGTCACGCTGCCAATCTTCGCGGCGTCCGTCAGGATCTTCTTCATCCGATCATCGGGATTGAAGGGCTTGCCCTTCTCGATGCCGATCGAGGCAAACAGACCCAGCGTGGTGGGGTCGCTTCCCTCGCTTGGCTCTTCCTGAATGGCTTCGTTCAGGAGACTCCAGAAGGTGTAGTCGCTGGGCGGGACAAAGGTCGAGGGAATGCCCGGAGGCATTGACGAACTTCATCTCGGGAGGATTGGCCGCATCGGAGAGCTGATAGATCTTCAGATGTTTCTTGACCGCCTCGACGCCGGGCTTGGTCGAGCCATCGACGAGAAAGGAGCGAAAGGGCATCCAGTTGCCATAGGTGCTCGGCCGCACGACGAAATAGCCCTCGGGCACTTCGCCTTTGTAGCCCGGAGGCAGGATCAGATACTTGCCGCCTTTGCCATGGTCTGCACCTGTAATACCGATGTCGGCAACCCATTGATACCAGAAGTCATCGATGAGACCCAGAACCATGGGTGGAACCTCTACGACCAGCGGCCCCTTTTTCGTGTCAAGCCAAATGAAGCTATATATGGTGTTGTCGTTCGCCGTCAGTTCCACGGTTTTCGAATCCACAAGGTCTTCCCAGATCACATCTGTCTGGTTTACCGGTCCGAACTCGCGGAGCGTGGCGCGCATGCCGACCTGGTTGACTATCGGGATGGCAAGCAGGTAGGCCTGCAGCGCTCGCGAGGCATCCAGGTTGTCGTAGACTTTCTGCGTGGTCGCGTCATCGGGATAGCCGTAGTTCAGGTTCAGGGTGCCGATGGATGTTTCGACCTTGTCAGGTACCGCTATGCCCTGCGGTAAGGAAGTTGAATACTTGTACTCCGGTGCCGCCGGCGCACCTGAGAGCTGCGGTACGGTGCCGGCACATGAGGCGACCGTGATCAAGGCAGCCAATGCTGTGCAGATCGATAGTTGGTTGCGTGTTGTCATTCGTCTTTCCTCCTTTTACTGTAAGCGGTTCACTGAAATCAACTAATCCATCCGGCTTTTGGTAACAAAATCCTCCGAAGCCGTCCGCATTGAACCGATCTGCCGAACCCGCCGCTGCTCCGACCTCGGTATTGATTTCCCACACCTAATCCGGACAAGCCGGAATTGAAAATTGAAGATTTGTGCACAAAATGCACGAATTTAACTTCTAAGATCTATTCGCGGGTTTGGATTCTGGCCTGTTCTATGGTTTCCACGCCGGTCGAGTGCGCGATTTGTCGAAACGGATCTCCGGGGGTTCGGCGGCCATCTCGACCACCAGAAGAACTTTGCGGTATTTCTCGGATCGCAGATGACACTGCACGTCCTCGTCACTCATCCAGAGTTCCTCGAGCAGGATAGCGCGCCCATCCTCCACACCCCCATAAAGCCAGCGGCCGATACAACCCGGCTCGAATTGGGTCTGCTCGGTCGTCGAACCCAGAATTTCCAAGGCCTCGCTCTGCTTTTCAAGTGGTATGAGCATCCTGATGGTGGATCGTACCATTCTCGTCCCTTTAAGAGTCTTCAGGTCGACGGTTTGTAAACCGTCCGCCGGGGATCCGAACCCGTCCGGAGGTTCACAGAAATTATTGATACTATCTGATGAAACAGCGCAGGCATCTCTGTAGATCTATAAAATTTTCCTGCTTCCCAACTATGTGAGCGAAATCTATGCCAGATGGATGAGAACAGGCTGCCTGTCGGATAAGACCCTTTATATATTAGATTTTTGCTAATTGGCGCCGGGTGAACGCAAGGGGAATAAAATCGGCTTTCTGCCGATATTTCGGCACACTGCTCTTATTTCGGCATGCTTTTAAGGCCCTCACAAAAATTTTTGAACTCTCAATCGGGAATTTGCCTTCTCCCGCGAAGCGACAGGATGCTATCAAATGCTTCCATCCAAGATCCTTCATAGCAGGGCTCCTTTAAAACTAAAATGAGACGTTCAAACTAAGACGGGGCGTTCGTGCGAGCTTTTACAAATCGATAATCGCTGGTACTTCAAAATGCATCATCCGTCAAAAAATCTTAAATTCCCGGTCGAGGCAGGGCGCATTCGTATGGCCCTCAGGGCTGCAGGCCGACATTCGCGAGAGCGGTCCGGGCTGCTTCGGCGCTCAGCCGCTCGACGTGGGGCCTGACCTGCCGGATCACCTCCGGACTGAGAAACCGAAGATCGCTTTTCCAGGGAAAATCCGGCAAGGATGATTGGCTGCAGGGCGCCTGCGCGTAGCTTGCCAGGGTCGCCGGCCGAGTCTGGAAAATCGCGACAACGATGTTGGCATAGGGAGTTGCCGTGTTTTGGAAGGGCGAAAAAAATTGGGAGAGTCCCGAAAGAGCCTTGGTCCGGGTGTAGATTCCATAGCCTTTGGTGGCCACCGGATCATTAGCGATCTTAAAGCAGGCAACCTGCGGCCACCGGCCGGAGTCGTAGCTGCTTACGGAGATGATCAGATCCAGGCGGTTTTCTTCGGCGGTTTGGTTTATAAAGGCCTTGAGATCATCCCCCATCCACCCCGTAACGGCGTTGAGGATACTGTTTGACATCGACTGCTTCCAGTCTTGCGGGGCATTGCCCGCGATGGGGATAAACGTATAGCTGCCGCGGGCCCGCAAGTCACTTTCGATTGTCCGGGTGAGGTAACCCGGAATGTTCCAATCCACATTGTAATCTTTGGTAAAGCTGTCGAAGCGCAGCGATCCAACATCCACGTGGGTCATATCAGTCTCCAGCAGATTGAGGATGCCGATTCGGGCTTCCGGCGGCAACTGCAGCCGTACCGGTTGCGAACCCGCGCAACCCAGTTACGCTCATCATAATCAGAAACAAAGCAGGACGAAAGATGTGCATGTGACAGGGCTCCTTTATTTTAGCAGCTAATTGACTGATTTTACGAAAAATGCCTGCTTAATTGTAATGGAAATTATGAAAATCCCAAGCACCAAAAACCAAATCCCAAACAAATATCAATGATTCAAATTCAAAATTCCAAACAATTGAACCGTCCACAGTTGTGCCAACGGCATCATCACCGGCAGACGAGGGGTTGAGAAGCGATGCGATACAACTATTTTGAATGTTTGGGTTATTGAATATTCAAAAATTTGCTATTTATTTGTAATTTGGTGCTTGAGATTTGGGATTTTATTTTCTCACATCTTCTGGTCAAACTGGCTTAGAAGGCACTTTGGCGTGACCCTGGTGCATGTGATGACTCCTAACGAATCACTAATAGCTTCGACCTAAATTGAGCAATTAAATTGAGAAGATTGCTACAATCGCATGTGCAGGCAGGGACGTCCTCTGAGCTTTCCTAGCTTTTCAATTCGTTTGCCAATTTCAGGATGCCATCCACGTCAAAATCTTCAGACAGTTGAATGATTTTGTCACAAAAAGGTATCAGAACATTGTCTTCAGACTTCAATTCTTCGGCGATGGCCGCGGCTTGCATCACATCCCCCATTTCAGCCGCCGCTTTGATGCGATCGGCCGCTTTCTGAGCCAGATTATGCGGTACAACCAGCGTCCCGCCGCCGATCCTCTCGTTGGTTTTCTTTTCAGCCGTGGGCGCTATGATTTTAACCGCGTCCAGAGCCTGCTCGAGCGCACTTTCCAGTTCTGTTAATTTCCGGTTCAATTCCTTCTCGGAGGCAGACTTCGCAGTCTGCCCCTTAACAAGTTTTTCCATTGCCACGGCCGCCGCCTGAAGGTCGACGGCGGCCAGATTCCCGGCCAGCCCCTTCAGGTTGTGGATTAGGCTGTGGGTATGATTAAAATCATTGGCCGCCAAGGCTTCCCGAATTTCGGCGGCGGCGCTGCCGTAGTTGGCGCCGAAATCAAGCAGCAGCTTGCGGTAAAGGTGTTTGTTGCCCATCAGGCGCGCCAGACCGGCTGCCAGATCGAAGCCCGGCAATGATTCCGGCAGATGATCTTCATCCGGCTCCGCCTGAACAGCTCCCGCGGATGCATCACTTGCCGGCGGCCCTACTGAGGCGGTTAAACTTTTTTGAACCACGATTCGCCCCGAAACCGGCTTGATCCACTTTTGCAGGGCAGCAAACAGCTGGTCCGGATCAATCGGCTTGGTTACGTGATCGTTCATTCCGGCTGCAAGACTCTTTTGTTCGTCACCGGACATGGCATGCGCCGTCATGGCGATAATTGGAAGGCCAAAGGCTAAAGGTGAAAGGCTAAAGGTTTCATCGCGGTATTCTGTCTTGTTTCCGCTATCTCCGACTCGCTGTCCTATGTCCTCTGTCTTCTGACCTATGTCTTCTGCTTGCCGCGCCATAGCCCGGAGGGCGACGGCGGGTCCTCTGTCTTCCGCATTTACACTATGCGCTATGCTCTTTGCGCTAGGCTTTAAATTTTCAGCTTCCCACATCCGGATTTGCCTTGTGGCCGTGTATCCATCCATCACCGGCATCTGAACATCCATGAGGACGGCCTCGAATTCCGCTGACTTTACCAGATCGACGGCTTCCTGGCCGTTATTGGCGATGGTGACTGTCAGCCCCGCCCCTTCCAGGATCTCTTTGGCCACCTGCTGGTTGATTTCATTATCTTCCACCAGAAGCACCCGGGCTCCATAAATAGCCTTTAGCTGCCCGGCACTCGGTTCATTTGGCCGGCCGGCCGGAGATATGTCGTGAAGCTCTTTTCCCAGGGCCTGCATGACGGCATCGAACAGCATCGATGAGCTCACCGGCTTGATCAGAAAACCATCCAATCCGATTTGATCGGCCTGCCGCATAATGTCTTCCCGACCGTAGGCCGTCACCAGGACGATGGCTGGGATTTTACTCAATTGTTTATGGGTCTTGATGCGCCCGGCGGCTTCGATGCCGTCCATGCCCGGCATCTTCCAGTCCATGATGACAAGCTCAAACGGTTTATCCCGGTCCACCCGTTCGATTTCCGCCAGGGCCGCTTGTCCGGAGGCTGCCAGAAAAACTTCGAATGAAAAAGATTCCAGAATTTCCTGCAGAATTTGGCGGGACGTGGCATTGTCATCCACCACCAGCACCTTCAAGCCTCGGATATCGGGCGACGGCACAAAACGCTTTTTGACCGCATCTTTTCCCAGACCGAAGACGGCCGTAAAATTAAAGGTCGTGCCTTTCCCGGACGCGCTTTCCACCCAGATCTCGCCGCCCATCAGATTGACCAGGCGCTTGCTGATGGTCAGCCCCAACCCGGTACCGCCGTACTTGCGCGTAGTCGAAGTGTCGGCCTGGGAGAAGGCCTGGAACAGCTTGGCCTGCTGTTCCGCCGTCATGCCGATGCCCGTATCCCGCACCGAAAACTGAAGGGTAACTTTATCCTCCGACCTCATTTTTATCCGGGTGGTCAGCACAATCTCGCCTTGCTCGGTGAATTTTACCGCATTGTTTCCCAGGTTGACCAGGATTTGATTGAGTCTTAACGGATCTCCGACCAGGAAGTTGGGCACCCGCGAATCGAGGTAGAACAAAACTTCCAGATTCTTTTTTTCCTGCGCTTTGATGGTGATCACATTGGCGACGTTATCCACGGTCTCCGATAGATCGAACTCCACGACTTCCATTTCCAGCTTGCCGGCTTCGATTTTTGAGAAATCCAAAATGTCGTTGATGATCCCCAGCAGAGAATTGGCCGAAGATTGAATTTTGTTCAAATAATCCTGCTGCTTGGGCGTCAGCTCGGTTTTCAGCGCCAGGTGGGCCATACCGATTACGGCATTCATCGGGGTGCGGATCTCATGGCTCATGTTGGCCAGAAAATCGCTTTTGGCCCTGGTGGCGGCTTCGGCCTTAACCTTTTCTTCGTCGAGCTTCTCCATTATGTTAAGCATGGCCGATTGGGCCTCATCCAGTTCTTTAATGCGTTCATGCAGATCGTTCTCCATTTGTTTGCGCTCGGTAATATCCAGAAATGAGGCCAGGACATCAAGGACATCACCCTTTTCATCGCGCGTGCAGGCAACGGTTATATTGGTATATACGATTGCGCCGTCCTTGCGGATAAAGCGCTTGTCAAGGGTGTAGTTGTCGATTTGACCGGTCAGCATCCGTTCGAACTGTTTTACATCGGCAGTGAGATCGTCGGGATGGGTAAGCTCGGCCCAAGTCATCTGGCGCAGCTCATCCAGCGTATAGCCAAACATTCGCTGCAATTGATCATTGGCCTCCACCCATCCTTTGACCGGCGAGGTGATCGCCATTCCGGTCTGGCTATGCTCAAAATAACTGCGAAACCGGGCCTCTTTTTCCCGCATGCGCTCCCCCATCAGCTTACCTGCGGTAATGTCACGCAGTGATTCGATGGCACCCGCAACTTCACCGGCCGTATTATAAAGCAGGCTGGCGGTCCCGCTGACATACATGCCGTTCTCGCCCAGCGCCGGGTGAAAGGATTCACTGATCAGGATTTCGCCGTCCTTTCTAACCGACAGGTATTTCTTTTCATAGGTTGCATCCCAATCTTTTACCAGGTCGATTAAGACGGGGCGTCTTTCGCCGTAAAACGGCAAAGCATATTCATAATTACCCTTGCCGATCATATCCTCGGCGGGGATATTCAGAAGGTTTTCCATGGCCTTGTTCCAGGCGATCACGATGCCGTCGCAATCGATCACCCAGGTGGGGTCCGGTAAAAAATCGATAATCTGGGCCAGACGCCGCTGGGATTCCTTGGATGCTTTTTCAGTCCGCTGGCGCTCTTTCACTTCCCTGGCCAAAGTCCTGTTCCAGCGAAGAATGATAAGCAGAATAATTGCCGAGATCCCCACAGCGGCTGCCGCCACCCGGATGACCAAGCCCCAATCCACCTGTTGCTCAAAGCGGACATTGATCCAGCGGTTTTGAATGTCTGTTTTTTCCGAATCCGGGACGGTGCCCAAGCTGATATTCAGGATGTTGACCAGGTCGGGCCAGTCTTTGCGCACCGCAAAGCGAAGATCATAGGTATCGGGGGTGGTCGTGACAATCTTGAGGTTGCTCAAACCCAATTTCTGCGTGGTATAGGTAATGGAGGCGAGATCGCCCACGAAGGCGTCTATGTGTTTCCTTGACAGGGCTCGCAGCGCATCCTCGATGTTGTCTGCCAGGTAAAACCTGCGGTTCGGATATTTCTCTAGGAGATATTCCTGATTCGCACGATCTCGGACGAGGCCCACGCGACCGTCCTTAAAATCCTTGACAGTATTGCCGAATGGGACATTGTCCCGGGTGAGAATAACTTTGGGAGAACTCAGGTAGGGATTTGTGAACAGAAAAACCTGCGACAGCTCCGGGGTCTTCGCCACACAGGGCAAAACGTCAATTTTTCCTGCTCGGGCAGCGTTCATGACTTGAGTCCGGCTAAGCCCTTCAACCGGTTGCATGTTTATCTTCAACTGCCGGTTTAAGCGGCGGACATAATCTGCGGCGATTCCCGCAAAGATATGGGCGGCATCGAAATATTCAAACGGCGGCCGGTCCGGGTCCACACCGAGGCGGATATTTTTGTGCGCTGCCAGCCATGCCTTTTCGTCCACCGTCAGTTCGATGCTTCTTTGCCGGGGGGCGAGACGGGCCGCAATTTCATTCAGATCAAACTGGTACAGCTTGAGGGTTGGATTTTGGGCTTTGGAGAATTGACGAAAATCCAGCGATCGCACGGCCTGGGAGGTAAACGGAGCCAGGCTTTGGGCGTTGGCCCGCGTCAGGGCGACCATGGCCGATCCGAACTGCAGCTGTTCATTGGCGAAATCGACGCCGTTGAGGTAGTCGAACAACAAGACGACGGCCCAGGCTCCATCCAAAAAGTGTCCTCCCACACTCACCTGCATATGGTCCTGCTGAATGGCTTCGAGGGCGTCTTTATCCCAATCGACCCCGCCGATGAGGATTTTCCGCTTTAGATGCAGCTCTTGAACAGCCTTCACCACACCCATCGCCATATTGTCGTTGGCGCACCACACAATGTTCACATTCGAATGCGAGCTGTAATAATCTTTAAATTGGTCATAGGCGGTTTGGCGGTTCCATTTGCCCGCGACAATTTTGAAGGCATCCAGCCCCTTTAAGTGTTTCAGATATTGGCTAAGGCCTCTCACCCGGTCGATGGAAGACTCATCTTTGGGATTGCCCTCGATGGCAAGCACATCAAAACGCTCGATGCCTTTTGATCTGGCCTCATTGATCAGTTGCTGAATGAGAAGGGTCCCGGCCTTGACATCATCCGGCAGCACACTGCTGATCCAGTATTCATATTTGGTGCGCGGCAGAAGATCCTTTTCCGGCAGTTGGGAATTAATGAGTATGGCGGGCGTTTTATGATCTTCGGCAATCTGCAGGATCCGTTCGCCGGTGTTTTGGTACGCCAGAAAAATAATGCCGTCAATTCCTCCCCGGACGGCTTCTCTAACCTGCGCCACCATTTTCTCCGGATCGTCGTCGGCGTTAAAGGCCTGAAGTGTCACTCCCAGATCCGCGGCGGCTTCTTTAGTGAAAAAGACGGCTTTCGTCCAGAAAGGATCGTCGCGAGGGTAAAAAATGGCAACCTTGAAGTTTTTGGCGTATAGCGGCGGCGGCGCTGCGAGGCCTAAAAGAAGCAAGCATGTAATAAGAATTGAAAAAATGCATGGGGGAGTGAAACGTGCCATTGCCGCCTCTTGCTAAGTGCATGTATTCGTAAATACGCTAACGTATAAGAATAAAGCCGAACTATTGACAAAATACTGTTTTCCTGTGAATACGTTACTGTAATTACGAAATAGAGTACTACTTCTTTAGGTATAAGGTTTGTCCTCCGGTCCTTGGGCAACTGTTATCAAATGGGATCGGAGGAACCTTTTCGGGGACGCCGCTCGAAGCGGTTGGTTTAGATTAAACTAAACACGAAACGCCAAAAACCAAATATCAAGCACCAGAAATTCTTGCCAAAAGATTCGTTTTTAACTTTTTACATCGCCATCATTTTAGCTAATCAATCTGCCCTGACTGCCCTGAAAAATAACGAAAATTCAGACAATGGCTCATTATTTTCATTTGGGTAGTCTGTCAATTTTATAAAGATCGATAGAGCGAAGCGATTCAATAATTTTAGGCACTTTAGGCACTTTAGATCATTTTAGGCACTTTTTTACAATACAATATCAGTATGTTATAAAAGCTGCCGGAAGTTAAAATAAATAGGACACAGCAGAATTGATTATCTTCTCAATTCATCCGCCAATTCCAGGATACCACTCAGGTCAAAATCCTCAGACAGTTGAATTATTTTGTCACAAAAAGGTGTGAGACCATTATTTTCAGACTTCAACGTTTTGGCAATCGATGCTATTTGCACCACATCTCCCATTTCAGCCGCCGCTTTGATGCGATCGGCCAGGTCTCGAGCTATTTCGGGGGCTATACAGGCCATTTCGGATTCGGTGCACGCGACGGTTTTCTTTTCAGACATGGGAACCAGGGTTTGAACCGCGTCCAGCGCCTGCCCGAGAGCTTCTTGCAGGTCTGTTAATTTCCGGTTCAATTCTGTATCGGAGGCCGCCTCCCCTGCCCACCCTTTAACGAGTTTTTCCATTGCCACCGCTGCTGCCTGGAGGTCGACGGCGGCCAGATTTCCGGCCAGCCCCTTCAAGTTGTGAACCAGGCCGTGGGCACGATTAAAATCTTTGGCCGCCAATGCCTCACGGATGTCAGCGGCGGCGCCGCAGCAGCTGGCGCCGAAATCAAGCAACAGCTTGCGGTAAAGGCGCTTGTTGTCCATCAGACGCGCCAGACCCGCCGCCAGATCAAAGCCCGGCAAAGATTCAGGCAGTTCATCTTCATCCGTCTTCGCCTGAACAGCCTGCGCTGGTGCATCAGGTACCGGTGACCCTCCTGAGGCGGGCAAACTTTTTGGGTCGACGATCCGCTCTGCAGCCGGTTTGATCCACTTCTGCAGGGCGGCAAACAGCTGGTCCGGATCAATGGGTTTGGTCACATGATCGTTCATCCCGGCCGCCAAACTCCTCTCCCGATCGCCGGCCATGGCATGGGCCGTCATCGCGATGATAGGAATGGGATGCTGGATGCTGGATACTGGATACTGGATACTGGTTGGCGGCAGTTCAGAGGACTGAGGACCCGTCTTCGTCGGGGTAAGTGAGGGAATACGCCGCGGCGAGCTGAGGACCGAGGGTTGGCCCTCGATTTCGGATTTTAAATCAGAATCCTCTCCGACAGTCTTCCTTGTTTTCAATACATCAGTATCCGCGTTAGCGGAGACTGATTCCCACTTCCGGATCTCCCGTGTGGCTTCAAAACCGTTCATCTCAGGCATCTGTATATCCATGAGCACCACATCGTAGATCCGCTCCTTGACCATCGCCGCTGCTTCTTTGCCGTTGTTGGCAATGCTCACCACCAATCCTGCGTTCTCCAGAATCTCCTGCGCCACCTGCTGATTGATCGCATTGTCCTCCGCCAGCAGCACTTTTGCCCCGCGAATCTTATCAAGCTCCTGCGCCGCATCGGTCCCCGCCCGGGCTTCGCGCTCAAGCTCAGGAACTTCCTTGCCGAAAGCGGCCATGATCGCGTCAAAAAGCATGGACTGGCTCACGGGTTTGAGGAGAAAACCATCCAAGCCTATTTTCTCGGATATCCGCATGAGCTCTTCACGGCCATAGGCCGTCACGATGATAATCTTGGGCTTGCGGGGGATGTCGGAATGCCTGTTGATAATTTCGGAAGCCTCAATGCCATCCATCCCCGGCATTTTCCAGTCCATCACCACCAGCTGATACGGCCGGAGCTTCGCTTCCCTCGCCAGTTCTGCGATGCCCTCCTCCGCCGAGGCTGCCACTGAAACCTCAAAACTCATGCTCGCAAGCAGCGTCTGTAGAATCTCACGGGAGGATGCATTGTCGTCCACGACTAAAACCCGCATCCCCTTCAGATCCAGCGACGGCTCCAGGTATCTCTCCGTCACTCTCCCCGTTAAACCGAATTTTGCGGTGAATATGAAATTGCTGCTCTTGCCGGGTTCGCTCTCAACCCAGATTTCCCCTTTCATCATGTTCACCAGGTGCTTGGAGATGGTCAGCCCGAGCCCCGTTCCCCCGAACTTGCGCGTCGTGGACGAATCCGCCTGGGTAAAGGCCTCAAACAGCTTCTGCCTCTGCTCGGGGGTCACTCCGATCCCCGTGTCGCGAACGGAAAATCGAAGCATCACCCATTGTTCCTCTTTTTCCACCATTTCGGTGGCAAGCACGATCTCTCCGGCCTCTGTAAACTTCACCGCATTGTTGCACAGGTTGGTCAGCACCTGGCCCAGCCGCAATGGATCCCCCACCAGCGCCATGGGCACCTCCGGCGCCGTATCCATCAGGAACTCCAGCTTTTTGTCCTGAGCCTTCACACCGGCAATCGTCGCTACGTTATCCAGGACTTCATCCAAGCCGAAATCCACAGACTCCATGTGCAGCTTCCCCGCTTCAATCTTGGAAAAATCCAAAATGTCGTTGATGATTCCCAGCAGGGAATTGGCGGAACGCTGGATCTTGTTCAAATAATCCTCTTGCTTGGGGGTCAAGGCCGTCCGAAGCGCCAAATGAGCCATTCCGATCACGGCATTCATGGGGGTCCGGATCTCATGACTCATGTTGGCCAGAAAATCGCTCTTGGCTTTTGTGGCGGCCTCGGCCGCCTGCTTGGCGAGGTGCAGTTCCTCAGCTCTGGTTTTTAATTCTTCGTTTTTGGCCTTCAGGTCGTTCAAAAGTTCCAGCCTGGAGGGACGTGCCAGACTTTGTCTTTGCATTTCGACAAACTCATCCGACAGGTGACCGGCGCTATCCGGCAGATAGCTGAATGTCCTGATTCTGACCGTCTTCTGCTCAGTGCGGTCGATTTCAAATGTGTCAAAAAAAAATTTTAAATTCGGCATTGAGATCAATTGCTCAGGGCACTGAAAGGTCATCCATAGTCCGCTCCGGCCCTCACGCCGGTCAATGCCGACAGAAATTTTTGTGCCCTTGCCGCCCTTTCTTCCCAAGCCGGTGATTTCAGAAACAATCGTTTCCAGCCGGGTGGCATGAATCGGTTCGCAGCCTAAATCTTCGGCCAGCAAGCGAATCTTTTTCCGCGCCGCAACTCTGGTATTTTCGTTCTTTACCGATAAATTACCGAGTTTGATCATGCTTCCTACCTCCCAGATACTTCAGCACAATACAGGATGCGTCATCATTTTCCTTCCAAAATTGCTTGAGCAGCGCGCTGGCGATGGATTCCGCGGTACCTTTCAGTATTTCCGGACACTCGGAGAGTTCGAAATGCTCCTTAATGCCGTCTGAATGCATAACGAGAACATCTCCAGCCAATAGTTTCAGGGCTTGCTTTTTGACGGTGGACATCATGTAGCCGACGATTCCATCTCTGGAAACGAATCGAACGGCCCTCGGACCGAGCACCCTTACCACGATGTTGCCCATACCGACGTAAATCAGCTCGCCTGTCGCGGTGTCCAAACGGCAAATGGCCGCCACGGCGCCCCGCGTGCCCTTGAGACACGTATGCAGACCCTGCATAACTTCGACCGGCTCTTTGCGGCAATTCTGTTCCAGATACGTTTGGGCTGTAAGCGCAACATCATGCGCTTCGCGCCCGTGGCCCAGCACATCAACCAGTGCCAGAAAACACCGGCCGTCAAACTCTTTTATGACCCCCGTGTCGCCGCATTCAGCTTCTCTTCGGGTAAGCGCTCGCTTTACCAGATGGCAGTCCACTCTTGACATAATCGCCCCACTTCCGTGTTGAAACAACGGTGCCGCGCCCCGGCTGAGACTCGATCCTGAACTCGTCCATAATCCGTTTAACGCTCGGCAATCCCAGCCCCAGGCTGCCTTTAGTCGTGCTGAAATTATCCTGCAGCGCCTGTTCGATGTCTCTGATTCCCGGCCCGTCGTCACGGGCAATAATTTCGATGCCCAAGCGGTTGTTGCGTTGGACAATTCGCAAGGTAAGTTCGCCTTTTTGGGCATAGTTGACGATGTTGGTCGCGAGCTCTGAAGCCGCTGTGGCAATCAAAAACTGATTGACTTCATCGAAACCGGCCGCAGCAGCCAGGTGTCTCGCCGCTGTAATCACCTGCTCCTTGTCGTTCTGATCGGACAGCAGGATTCGTCTTTCATTATATTTCGGCGGGGCGGCCCGTTCATTGTTCACCATCGCTGTCCCCTTCACCGTTTTCTATTACGATGCTATCCGGGTCCTCAGCGTCCTGAACCCCCTCCTGAATCGATAAAACGTTTTGGATCTGCTCGAACCCGTCTTCCATGGTCAGGGCCGCACGGATACCATCGATTTCGACCTCCAGATCGATCAGCGACGATACGACGCCGGGCTGCAGGCCGACGAATACGTTCGCCACCCCCAGCAGCGACGTCATCCGCGCGGTGTCGGCCAGGAATTTGAACGCATGCGAATCCAGGGCGCGCACCGTACTAAGGTCCAGTATCATCCCCCGTACTTTCGCTGCTTGAATTTTCTGCAAAATGGCCGTTCGAATTTTCATCAGCGTGTCATCGTAAAGCTCACCCTGCAAGGTAACCACAAGACAGCCGCGGATGGTGCTCATTGCGGTTTCGCTATCGATCAGCAGGCCTTTCATTATCAGGATTTCCTCCCCAGGGGCTTGATTTCGCGCACCTCAAAATTCATCATCTTGAACGAATCCTCCAAGGCGTCTCTTAAAGTAGAGTTGGTCTTGACCTCACCCATCTCGATTCCCAACTGGACGATCGTACTCGCCACAGCCGGCGAAATCCCGGAAATAATACACTGGCAGCCCATCAGCCGCGTGGCCTTGGTGATCTTGATCAGGTGATTGGCCACGGCGGTGTCGACCGCTGCCACGCCCTGGATGTCAAGGATGATTACCTTGGCCGACGTCTCCTTTATTTTGGTCAGCATGGTGTTGGTCATCTGCTGAGCCCGCATGGAGTCGATCACACCCACCACCGGAA
Organism: uncultured delta proteobacterium; assembly: GCA_963769935.1. GTDB lineage: Bacteria > Desulfobacterota > Desulfobacteria > Desulfobacterales > JAFDCJ01 > JAFDCJ01. The sequence goes on from CAVYNY010000010.1 coordinate 583,829, forward strand.
GGACCAGCACCCGGTCCCAGAGTTCGATGGTCGGCGTCGATATCTCCCGGATCGTGCGGCTTTGTTCTTCCAACCTTTGTTCATCGCGGACCTTCTCGCTGATGTCGAGCATAAATTCCAGACCTCCGATGACATTTCCTTCCGGGTCTTTGAGTGGGACGGCATAGTATTCAATGTACACGGTTTGATCGCCCATTGGAATCTCATTCCGACCGGACCGAACCTCATAATTCTCTATGGCCTGAAGCATTCGGCAGTCCATGGTCTGGCAATGGGCTGAACCAAATAGATCGTAACAGTGCTGTGTTGCGACCTCCTCCCATGACTTGCCGAGGAATTTGCGACCGGCGGCATTCATGTAAATGATTTCCAAGTCTTTATTCACCGCCATTACCGGGGTAGGAATTTGTTCCAGAATCTGCTCCTGAATTCCAGAATATGCCTGATTTTCTGTTTTGATCTTTTCGTTCATTTTTTTCTCCTTTTTTATAAGGACAATACAGTCTTAACTTTGATTTCGTTGAATATTTTTAATTTTTTTTATCACGAAAATACGAAATATAGAAAGCACGAAATTTATCTTATCTTTTTCGTGTTTTCGTCCTTTCGTGCTTTCGTGATTATTTTTTTGGTTTTCGCGGACCCGGGTTAGGGTTTTAAACCGATATTCAACCGAGTCTATTGCCCGATGCTGTGGATGTTGCACGGATGGGCTTTATAAGCGCCGAGGTTGACAAAGGGCGCCAACAGTCCGAGCGGGCCGATCACCAGCGCACTGAGGGCCTTGGCGCCTTTCGATAATAGAGAAAACATATCCGGCCGCACCTTGGGGTCCGTGATCGGGCCGCTGACGCGCAGCTTGGTCCAAAAGTCCATGAGGCTCGGAAATCTGGGCTCCGGAACGAGCAAAAAATCAACCTGTTCCGTGCCCAGATTGATGTCGCCTTCGCCGGTCAGCACACCCGCCTCGGTGTCGAACACGAACGCTTGGCTGGCTGCTATTCCGCTGCTGATATCAAATTGAACGACGGCGCACTTGATTTCTCCGCCTTCGTGGTGGCTGCCCCAGAAATGAATGACCTTTCTGGTAAGACCCAGCGAAATCAGGTCCAGGTAGTGGGTCAGGTAGCCTTTGCCCATGACGGCCCCCACGCTGCCGTCCAGACCGGCCATCAGATCATGCAGGGAGCCGCCCCGGCTATTGACATCGACGGCGATATCGAGGTGGGAACGGACCTGCTGGCTGATCCGCAGTCCCCGCAGAAGTCCGCCGAGGTCAAAGTCCTGGACGAGGAATTTGGCGGCGACCCGGGCCGGCGATTCGGGATAGAGATGGAAGTTGCCGGAAATTCGGGTCTGCTGGTAAGTCGCCTGAAGCGTTTCGACGTTGAGATCACCGTTCTCGACGGTGAGCATCAGGCGGCCGAACTCAAAGTTTGCATCGCGGGCGCGGACGTTTTTAGCATTCAGGCTGATGTCTGCGTCCACTTGCTTGAGAATATTTAAAGGCAGCGGATCATCGCTGAATAATCGGCCTTCCAACCTGCCGGGCTCCCTACCGGGCTCTTTTTCGTCCTGCCTCAGATTTTTCAGCAGCGCCGTCATATCCAGCAGCGAAGATTCCAGTCTCAATGTGATCTTCGGGCGTTCGCGAAACTCAACTTTTGCCAGGCCGTTGAAGTCGCTTTTATCGACGACCGCCGTCAAATCGGCCAGGGAAAAAGACCGGGCCGACCCGCTGAGATGTCCGCTGAAATCAAAGGGGCCCAGTTCGGGGAGGTTGGCGCCGACCAGGGGACCGATCTCGGCCAATTCCTTTCCCCCGGCTTTCAGCCTCAGGTCCATGCCTTCGAGCGCCGGCAGGTCTTTGATTGTCCCGGTTGCCTCCAGGCTTAAGCTGCCGCGCCGGGCCTCGCCCCGGACCTCCTGCAGGGACAACGCCCCGGCTGAGCCCGCCAGGCGACCCTGCAGTGAAAACGCATCGGTCGGGGGCAGCTTCTGTCCGACAATTGTCTCAGCCTGGGCCAAGTCCTTGCCGGCCCCTTTCAGTCGCAGATCCACATGCCGAAAGGCGCGCAGGTCCCCAATCTTGCCGGTTACCGTCAGGTTCAGGTCGCCGCGTAGGGCCTGGCCCATAATGTCATGCAAGGACAGCGCCCTGCCGGAGCCCGTCAGACGGCCCTCCAGAACAAATTCATCCGTCGACGGCAGCTTCTGTGCTATGATCGACTCCGCCTGTGCCAGGTCTTTACCCGTACCCCTCAGCCACAAATCCACGTAGCGGAAGGCCGGCAGGTCCTCGATCGCACCCTCGACCGTCAGGTTCAGGCTGCCGCGCCGGGCCCGGCCCCGGATATCATGCAGGGCCAGCGCTCTGCCGGAGCCCGTCAGGCGACCCGCCAATTCAAATTCATCGGTCGAAAGCAGCTTCTGCCCGATGATCGACTCCGCCTGTGCCAAGTCATGGCCCGTGCCCTTAAGCCGCAGATCCACTTGCCGAAAGGCAGCCAGGTCCCCAATAGCACCTTCGGCCGTCAGGTTCAGGCTGCCGCGATGGGCCCGGCCCTGAAAATTCTGCAGGGACAGGGCTTTGGCTGAGCCAGTCAGACGACCCTGCAGGGCAAACTCATCGGTCGGCGGCAGCTTTTGACCGACAATCTCTCCCACCTGCGCCAAGTCCTTGCCCGTACCCTTGAGCTGCAGGTCCACGCCCTGGAAAACAAGCAGGTCCCCGATTGCACCCTCGGCCGCCAGGTTCAGGCTGCTGCGCCGGGCCTGTCCCCGAACGTCCTGCAGGGACAAGGCCTTGGCCGAACCCGTCAGACGGCCCTCCAGGGAAAACTCATCGGTCGGCGGCAGCTTCTGACCGACCATCGCTCCCACCTGCGCCAGGTCCTTGCCCGAACCCTTTAGCTGCAGGTCCATGTCCTGCAGCGCCATCAGATTGCCGACTCGACCGCTGACGGCCAACGCAGCCTCGCCGGCCGACACAGTGCCGCTGATGTTTTCCAGCATAGGAAACCGGCCGGAACCTGCCAAATGTCCGCTGAGATCGAAAGCGTCCGTCTGCGGCAGCTCTGCACCGATACCACGCCCTAACTCCTGGAGGCTCTTCCCAGCGACGCGAAACTTCAGATCAAGCCCTTGCAAAGCGCGGACCTCACCGATCGATCCGGCGAGGTTGACGGTTGCGCTCAAAAACCGTCCTGCCAGCTCAAGCGGAAACTGTTCGCCTGATACGATCCGCTGCAGCCGGCCGATCCGGCCGGAAAGCGCAACGGGCTGCCCGTTGTAGTCGGCCTGGAGCTTGAGCGCCAGAAAATCAGGATCTGCCCGCCGGGCTATTTCAAGGCCGGCCAGATTGAACCGGGTCGTATGGGCCGCTTTCTCATCGCGATAGGTGAGCTTAAGGTTTTCGACCCGGATATCCTCCACCGCGATATGCAGGCGGGTGGGCGGGCCGGATGGCGATGCAGAGCCGGCAGAGGCTGTAAATTGCCAGTTGCGTTGCCCGGCTGCATTCATCACCAGGACCACATCGACGCCGGATAGCGTAAGATACTTCAACTCGACATCACCGAACAACAGCGGCAGGAGCCGGACCTTGGCCTCTATTCGCCGGGCGGTTATCATCTGCGGGTCGGAAGCCCAGGGGGCGTTGGCCAAAGCCACTTCCGTGACCATAAGGGCCGGTGATAAACCGAATTTAAGACCCACCTCGCCGCCCAGCGTCAATTCCCGGCCGGTGCGTTCTGCGACCATCCGCTCGATCCGCGGCTTGAGCTTGGCGTAGTCGTAGGTGCTCAAAACCAGATAGGCCGCTGCCGCCAAAGCGACAATTAAAGCGGCCCCGACCAATGCAATCCATTTCCAACGCATGGCACACTTTACCTTTGCCGGCAGTTTTTTTGCTGCGGCGTTTCTTAATGTAAGGGTCTAATCTTCCTCAATAAACGGAAATTGGAAAAAGTAACCGCTGTGGCTCAGCAAATTTATCACAAAAACCGCAAAAATTTACCCCCCAACGATACCAAGACGAGTAAACCATAGCGAAATATGTGCCAATCTGGCAACAACTGATTGAAGGCGACATAAGGTGCCTTGGTAGCTGGGTTTATTCTCAGATGGAATGGGAAAAGCCGGCTTAAGAAATGCGGTGATATGCCGATATTTCGGCAGAACGCCCGTATTACAGCATCACTTGGCGGGGCGCCGGATGCCCAGTTTTTTTATCTTCGACTGCAGGGTGGTGCGCTTGAGACCCAGAATCTCCGCGGCACCGCCCTGTCCTGTAAGGCGCCAGCCGCTTTTCTCCAGAACGCCCAGGATGTGCCGGCGTTCGGCATCCGCCAGGCTGAGATTCGCGGGGATATCGGAAGACGCCGTCCGGGGTGCGCTGACGTCCAGGGATTTGCCGCTGCTCACAATCATGGCGTGCTCGACGACATTTCGCAGCTCCCGGGCGTTGCCCGGCCAGAGGTAATGCTGCAGGTCTTCCATGCTTTTGCGCGGGATGTGGTCGATGCGCTTGCCCATCTTTTTTTCATACTGCCTGACAAAGGCCCAGACCAGCAGGGGAATATCCTCCGGCCGTTCCCGCAGCGGCGGCACGGCTATGGGAAACACATTCAACCGGTAATACAGGTCCTTTCTGAATTTTGCTTCGGCCACATCGCGGGCCAGATCCCGGTTGGTGGCCGCGATGATGCGCACGTTCACCTGCAGCGGCTTGGTGGATCCCAGACGCTCGAACCGGCCTTGTTCCAGCACCCGCAGCAGCTTGGCCTGCACATCCTGCGGCAGATCCCCGATCTCGTCCAGAAACAGCGTGGCCCCGTCGGCCACCTCGAAACGGCCCGTCATCCGGGTCAGCGCACCGGTATAAGCACCTTTTTCACGGCCGAAAAGCTCGCTTTCGATCAGCGTGGGCGGCAGCGAGGCACAGTTGACGGTCACCAGGGACCGGTCCTTGCGGGCGCTCAGTCGATGCACGGCCCGGGCCAGAAGCTCCTTGCCGGTGCCCGTTTCCCCCTCGATCAGGACGGTGGTATCCGTCCGGGCCACCTGCTCGACCTGGGCCAGAATCGCCTTCAGGGCACGGCTGCGGCCGACAATCTCCTCGTGCACATTCTGCAGCTCGATCTCTTCCCGCAGGTAGATGTTCTCCTTTTCCAGCTGCCGCTTGAGGCCTTCGATCTCCTCGAGTCTCACCTGCAGCTGTTCTTCCATCTGCTTGCGCTCGGAGATATCAATGGATACACCCATCAGGCGTTCCGACTCCCCTGACGGACTAAAATAGGGACGGCCGCGACCGGCCATCCACCTGATAGTACCGTCGGGGCGGATGATGCGGTATTCCTCTCGAAAATCAGCCCGCGTCCGTTTGCACTCTTCTACGCTCCTGCGAATCCGAGCGCGGTCTTCCGGATCGACGATTTGCATGAAACCCTCGAAATTCAGCTCCTGCCCCGGGGCAAATCCATATAATTCCCTGGTTTTTTCGGTGCCCCAAATACGTCCGTTGGAAGTTTCTAAATTCCACAGGCCGGCTTCCGCAGAAGTGGCGGCCAGATTTAGGCGCGCCTCGCTTTCGCGCAACGCTTCCTCCGAGCGCTTGCGATCGAGCGCGGCGGCAAATACGGCCACGATGAGACTCATCCGCTGTACCAAATCCACCGGCCAGATCCGCTCCGCACGCACCGCCACTAGTGCGCAGGATCCCAGCGTCCTGCCTCCACTTAACATGGGAATTGAAAGCAACGATTTCATGCCCTTGACCCGACAAAGGCGCCGCTCCCCTTCGGCTTCAGCCGGCAGGTCTTCCAGCCGATCGACCACCACCAAATTACCTTGCCGTAATTGCGCGATGTACCATGGCAATTGATGCTGCGAAAGGAAAACAGGCGCGGGCTCGATCCCTTCCAGATGATATTCAAATGCGCTTTGCAACCGAGCCCCGTCTTCGGTAAATATTCCTATGGAACACCGGTCCGCATCGAAAAATTCGGTGATGCGCTGGAGCCACTTATTGATTTCGCCTTCGACTTTATCGGTCGAAATGTTCACAAATCCGGCCGAAAGATCGGATATTAACTCCTCAAACCGCAGTCGATCCGCCGACTGCTGCCGTGTCTGGGCAAGCTGCAGGGTGTTTACAAGGATCTCTCCCAGCAGGCGCAGCCGCGGAATATAATCTTCAGGCCAGGCACATTCTTTACGGACCGCATTTATGGAAATGATGTAATCCAATGAGGCACCGACGGTGATCGGGATGTTCAGAGCGGATCGAATTTCCAATCTCTCGTATGTTTGCCGGTCGACCGCGGCCTCGCCCGGCAGCTCATCGCGTGTGGTGAAGGAGACGACTTCATGCCGCTGAATAATTTTCTCGTAGACCCAGGGAAACAACATGAGGGAAAGGTCGGCATTTTCCGGTACGGGGGAAACCTCAGAGGCATACGCGACATGGGTGATCCGAAATGAAGTATCGATCGGTGAAATCCGGACCAGGCCGCAGCGGTCCACCTGGAAAAAATCGAGTATCTGCGTCAGGGCACTTCGAATTTGGTGATCGACCTGGTCAGGAGCCAAGTTGATAAATCGGGCCGAAAGGTCTGACAACAGCCGCTCAAATTGCAGGCGTTCTTTGAGGCCCACCTCGGCCAGTTTGCGCTGTTCGATTTCCCGATTCAGGCGTTCGCGGACGGCAGCCAATTGCTCTTTTGCTCCGGCCGAATCCACCGCCAGTGCTTTTACGGGCCGGGCCGGGCCCGCGTGCGACCGCAGCAGAGCTTCCCCGGCCCGCCGGCTGTCTGCATTTTTCTGCGCATATTGCCGGCGATTGGTTTTTGCATTTTCCAGTCGGTCGTTGACCATCCGAAGCCTCCTTGAGCTTCTGCCGCTGCCCCCGTCAGCTTGTCAAATTCCCGCATACGTGAAATTGATCGCCGACTTCGGTTCAGGTTTTCTCGAATCCAATCTATATGTGGATTCAAAACCTCAGATCAGGGGTTTTGAAACCACTTCCAGCCAATAACGACCATTAACTACACCCAAAGTTGATCTATTGTCAAAGCCAATTTATTGTCAATTCCATGCGTTACCTATTCGGGTGATGACGTTTTGTAAGGCCAGGAGCAAAATTTATTTAAAGGACATGCCGGGCATTTTGGTTTGCGGGCCGTACAGGTTTCGCGTCCGAAAAAAATAAGCCTCAACGAAAAATCACGCCACTCCCGTTTCGGTATGATTTTCATCAAATCGAACTCGATTTTCACCGGATCTTTGTTGTCTGTCAGGCCCAACCGCTGCGCAATTCGACCGACGTGAGTATCCACCACGATTCCAGGGGTCTCGAAAACTGCTCCCAGAACAACATTGGCGGTCTTGCGCCCGACCCCGGGGAGATTGGTCAGTTCCTCCAAAGTGCCCGGCACCATGCCTTTATGGACAGCCAATAACGCTTGGCTGCAATTTTTGATATTTTTGGCTTTGTTGTGAAAGAAACCCGTCGGACGGATTAGCTGCTCGATGGCATTCAACGGCGCTCCGGCAAAATCAGAAGGCGTTTTCAGGTGCTTAAACAGTTCGCCGGTAACCCGATTGACCTGATTGTCGGTACACTGCGCCGACAGGATGACGGCCACCAGCAGCTGAAAGGGCGTTTCGTAATTCAGCGGGGTTTTGACTTCCGGGTAGCGTTCTCTAAGAATTTTGCGGATTCGATCAACGCGGTTTTTAAAGTTCATGCTTCTGTCCGTTGTCGGTTGTCAGTTGCAAAAGTAAGATCGCTGGTCTATTTTATGAATCATGATTCTACGAATTGCAAATTGACGATGCATCAGTAGTTTTTTAATTTAGGAACACAGCATATAGGACGCAATTCCGTTGATCGTCAAGGTTTAATGATTTTTCCCACAAGTTACTGACAACGGACAACAAACAACAGACAGCGCGTGAACAGCACCTTTAAACATAACATCAAAAAGGCAAAAGACGACGTATGAATACCAATAAACAAAAAGCACGCGCTTTAGGCCTAAGCTCCGGCGGCCTGGATAGTATGTTGGCGGGGCTGGTACTGCGCGAGCAGGGAATTGAAGTCGAATGGGTGACGTTTGAAACCCCATTTTTCAATGCCGCCAAAGCCCGCAAGGCATCCCGGATGACGGGCATCCCCTTGACCGTCAAACCCATATATCCCGTGTATATCGAAATGCTGAAAAATCCGCCGGCCGGATACGGCAAATACATGAACCCCTGCATGGACTGCCACGCCCTGATGTTCAAGCTGGCCGGAGAAATCATGCGCGCCAGAGAATTTGATTTTCTCTTCAGCGGCGAGGTGCTCGGCCAGCGGCCGATGTCCCAGAATAAAACATCGCTGCGCTATGTGGAAAAACATTCCGGTTTTGACGGCTACATCCTGCGCCCGCTGACTGCGAAAAATTTGCCGGAAACCATTCCGGAAAAAGGGGGGCTGGTAGATCGGGAACTGCTCCTGGACATCGCCGGCCGCAGTCGCAAAGCTCAGATCAAACTGGCCGAAAAATTCGGAATCAAGGATTATCCCGCCCCCGCCGGGGGCTGTCTGCTCACCGACGTCGGTTATACCAAACGCTTAAGGGACCTGTTCGATCACCAGGACAATTGCACCGAAGAAGAGCTGCATCTTTTAAAATACGGCCGGCACTACCGCTTGAATCCGCAGACCAAATTGATCGTGGGCCGCACTGAGAAAGACAACGAGAATATCCTCAAATACCACGACCCGCAGATCGATACGGTGATCGATGTCAAGGATTATCCCGGTCCGATAGGCCTGGTGCCGCATGGCGCCGGCAAGGAATCCACTCTTCTGGCCGCCTCCATCTGCACCGGCTACAGCAAAGCGCCGAAGCTGGCGCCAGTGGAAGTGCTGGTAAACACCGCCAAAAAACAGGAAACCATCAAGGTTATCGCCCTCCAGCCGGAGGATGTCCGCAAGTTGATGATCCAATAGGAACAGAGGACGCAAGGCTGAGGGCAAATGCTGAGAAGCTGAGAAGATCAGAAAATCAGAAGAGCAGAAGTTGGGATGACGGAAAGTTGGCAAGACGGTAAGTGGGAAATACGGTAACCCAATCCGGCTAGCCACATCAAGCAGCCGGCACCCGGCAACAGTGCTGACACCTGAGACCTTTGGTTTCCGCCTTTACGCTTTGCCCTATGGGTTGTTCTTCTGCCTCTGAAAGTCTTTCCTCTGTTTTCTGCTCTCTGACTTCTGTCATCTGTCTTCCGTCCTCTGTTTCGGCAGCAGGCGGCAGTGAACGGGATCTACCTGAATCGCAACTGCTTCTCCGCGCTGGAAGGATTGGGATACGACCAGATTTATCACATGCATCATGGTGCCGTTTTCCAGTTCCACAAAGTAGCTGATCTCCCCGCCCATGTAACTTCGATTTTTAACGGTGCCGCAAAAGTGGTTGATACCTGAATTGAGCGCCGCTTGGGCCCGGGGCTTAATTTTAAATTTTTGCGCCCGCACCACAACCTCCACGCGGTCTCCCGGAGACCAGTCGCCGGTGGATGGATTGGCCAAAAACTCATGTCCATCGTCGAGTTTGACTCTGACCCAATCCCCTTCCCGGCCCATCACCGTGCCTTCGGCGAAATTGGAATGCCCCAGAAAGTCGGCCACAAAATGACTGGAGGAGTTGTTGTACACTTCCTCGGGAGTTCCCTCCTGCAGTTTCTGACCGGCCTTCATCACCACAACCTTATCCGACATAGACAGGGCTTCGCGCTGATCATGGGTTACAAAGATGGTCGTCACCCCTATCAGCTGCTGCAGATTGCCGACTTCAACCCGCATCTCTTCCCGCAGATTTTCATCAAGGGCGGAAAGGGGTTCATCCATAAGCAGAACATCCGGTTCAATGACGATGGCCCGCGCCATAGCAATGCGCTGCTGCTGCCCGCCCGAGAGCTGAGAGGGGAAACGATTCCCCACACCCGGCAGGCGAACCATTTCAAGGGCCTTTTCGACCTTTTGCCGGATCCGGGCTTTGGGAACATGGCGGTATTTAAGACCGAAAGCGACATTGTCGAAAATGCTTTTATGCGGGAAAAGGGCATAATTTTGAAAAATCATCCCCAGGTTGCGCTGGTGGATCGGCACATCGTTCACCCGTTTGCCCTTGATGAAAATTTGTCCCTCCGTTGGCTCTTCCAGGCCCGCCACGATGCGCAAAAGGGTTGTCTTGCCGCAACCGGAAGGCCCCAGAAGGGTCACCAGCGACCCCTCCTCGATTTCCAGATCCATTTTCTCAACCGCGACTACCTTGTCGAAGCGCTTGACCACCCCCTCTAATTGTACCGCCGGTCGAGCCGCATCTTTTTCCATTGGGATATCCTCGTTTACGTATTGGGTTGCAAGCCGGGCGCCGCTATGGTTTCAGGTGTCAGTGTTCAGGTTTCAGCAAGAAATCATCCTGGTGACAACTCAACTTACCGCAAAGATCGCGGAGATTAAGAAAAATTGAATGAGAGTCCCCTCAGCGTTCCTTTGCGAACTCGGCGGTGAAATATTAAGTTTTATCTTTCGATCAAACCGGCCGTTGTTTTAGCCGGCGGCTGTGCTGACACCTCGTGTGAAACTACATTTAGTTTCTTCCACGATCAGACTGGACGCTCGCGGCCAGAGGCGGCGCTCATATGAAACTTCCTTAAATTCGATGCCATTTTTACAAAGGGCCTCACCGCTGAGAGCGCAGAGATCGCGGAGATTAATTATAATTTTCTTTCTCGGCGTTCTCCCACCGGGGCGTAGGCCCTATGGGCCAGAGGCTGCGAGCTCTGCGGTGAACTATTATGTTTCTTTTTCGATCAGACCGGCCGCTTTCAGGCCGGCGGTCCGCCTGGGCAAAACACCTGAAACCCGAACAAATGGCTTTATAGCATATCGGAATCTCCGTTACGCTAAGGCCGGATTGTCCGAATCAGGCATCAACCGCCGGCCCTGAGGCGATCCCATTGTTCAGCCCATTCCACTTCGTGGGAGTTCCAATATTGCGGATTGGCAAACAGGAAACCCTCTAGCTTGCCGCTTGGATCAAAAGCAGGCAGTTTTTGAACCGCCTCCGGCATCGGCACTTTCGTCGGATCGAGGCTGGATGGATATTTCTGCCCTTCAGCAACGGCAATGGCGGCTGCGGGGGCCAGCATAAAATTCAGCAGCTGCTCAGCCACATCAAGATCAGTGCCCTTGATTACGAAAATACACTCCTGCCACGAGTAGCAGTTGTGCGGTGACAGAAACCCGATCGGATGCCCCTGGGCCTGCAGGGCAGCCACCCGGCCCGACCAGGCGGTCGTGGCATAAATCTCTTCGTTGGCCAGCAGGCTCATGAGCTCCGCACCGGAGCCCCAGTATTTTTTCATCAGGTCCCGCTGTACTCTAAGGGCTTGCCACACGGCCTTCAAGTCTGAAATCTCGTTCGGGTTCTGGCCGGTATGCAGGGCGGCGTACCAGATATTGGTCCGCCAATCATTGAAACTGCCCAGCTTGCCCTTGAGATCTTTGTCCCACAGCAGGGAAGCACCTGACTTTTCAGCCTTGTCCTTGGTTACGTGCTTGGTGTTGTAAGCGATGCCGGTCTGGCCGTAGTCATAAGGAACCGCCGAGAGTTTGCCGTTGGTAATGGCGCGATAAGGCTCCATCATGGCCGACATCACATTGTCGAGGTTCGGGATTTTGCTTTCGTCAAGGTCGACGTTATAACCCAAGCCGACGTAGCGTGCGTAGTCAAACACACCACTCAGGTGGGCGAGGTTGAACTCGCCGCCCGGTGGAAATGACGCCTTGACCCGGGTCAGGTAAGTGTCCATATCGCCGAATTCGCCTTCAACAACCTGGATGCCGGTGGCTTTGGTAAACGGCTCGAAAGCATATTTTCGAAAAGCTTCCGAAACGACACCTCCCCAACCGTCAAAGCGGATCGACTTGGCCGCCCATGCGCGTTTGGCCAGCATACCAAAGGGACCGCCCACCAGCCCGGCAGCAGCGCCGGCCATACTCAGATATTTGATGAAATCCCGACGGCTCAGGTCCCCCTTCATGTAACGTTCATTTACTGCCTTTAGATTTTTTTCCAGATTCTTTTTCACTTGCGACCTCCTTTTTTTTTAAAGGGTTAAGTGTTATTGTGGCTTCTGCGTTTCCCAATGCTCCGGTCTTCGAGTAATTAGTAGTTAAAAGAAAACCCACCCATAAGGTTATGTTGGGTTTCGCCCTTGGGAATCCATATCGGCCCAAGACGGCGATATGCGTAAGTTGGGTTGATCCGACGAAGGCGGACAACATAATCGGTCGGGCTCAACCCAACCTACCCGAGAACAGGATATTTCGTTCAGCACGAATTATACATCCCCTTCTGAATTACTTCCAAAGCTCCAACACTCCAATACTCCATTACTCCAACACTATGTTGGCACCCTGTTGTCGCTGCCCCCACCGATCGTGATCTTCGACGGTCCCAGAAGACAAAACTCAGGACCCCCTGGAAAACCTGCGGGCCAAGTACCCGGCCAGCAGAGGGATTGAAATCGTCAGAACGATCATTACGGTGCCCAAAGCGTTTATTTCAGGGCTGACGGAATTGCGCAGCATGCCGAAAATCTTGACCGGAACCGTCTGCATCGAGGCCGTGGCCCAGAACAGGGTGGCGGTAACATCATCAAAGGAAATTGTAAAAGAAAAGAGCATGCCCGCCAGTATCGCCGGCGTCAAAAGCGGCAGCGTTATTTCTTTGAAGGTCTGCAGCGGGCCGGCGCCGAGCGACAGGGCCGCCTCTTCATATTCTCTTTTGATACCCACCAATCTTGCCTGAACCACCAGAAGGACATAGGGCAGGGTGATGACCACATGTCCGATCAGGAGCAGTACAAAGCTCTTGGGCAGCTGCATCCAGCGGATAAACAGCAGCAGAGCCACCCCCAGGATAACTTCCGGGATCATGATCGGCGCCAGCAGCAGGGTGTTCAGTGTATTTTTTCCCGGAAACTCATACCGGATAAAGGCCATGGCCGCCGGAATCCCAATCGCCGTGACCAGAATTGACGTGATGGATCCCAGTATCAGCGAATTTTTGAATGCCAGCAGAATCGGTTCATTCCGGGCCAGCTTTAAATACCATTTGAAACTGAAGCCTTTCATCGGAAAAGAGCCGAATTGTTCCGGGTTGAAAGAAAGAATAACCACCGCCACGATGGGGGCGAACATGAAAACATAAACCAGGATCGTATACAGGCGAATTAAAGACCAGCCGGATATTTTTGGCATGCAAATAAGCTCACTGGAAACTTTTAAATATCTGGGTTATGCCCAGATATCGATTATAGACATAGACGATGATACCCAGCAGACCCAGGAGGACGACGCTGATGGCCGAACCGAACGGCCAGTCCAGCGTGCCGATAATCCGCTTGAAGATCAGGTTGGCGATCATGTCGTTTCCCGGGCCGCCTAAAATCATGGGGGACAGGTAGGTCCCGGCCGTCAAGACAAATACCAGCAGACAGCCGGCACTCACCCCCGGCAGGCTGAGCGGAAGGGTGACCTCCCGGAATGCCTGCCATTCGGTGCAGCCCAGGCTTTTCGCGGCTTCGAGCAGACTTTTGTCGATTCCCTCCAGGCTCACATAAATATTCAGGATCATGAAAGGCAGCAGGTACTGGACCAGTCCCAAAATAACCGAACCCTCGTTGTAGAGCATAGCGAGGGGACTGGACAGAATACCGAATTTGATCATCAGGTAGTTGAACAGGCCCGTGTCGCCCAGGATATTGACCCAGCTCATGGTCCGGATGATGAAACTGATCCAAAAAGGCAGCATGATGAGCAAAAGCAGAAAAGATTTGTGTCTGGTACTGCTGCGGTAGAAAAAATAGGCCGGAATGTAGCCCATTAGCAGGCATATCATCACCGTTTCCAGCGAAACGCGGATCGTTCGGATAAGAATGGAGGGATAGAAAAAATCCGCGAAGAACTTGGCGTAGTTGCCGAACTGAAACGCCGGAATATCCGCCCCCGTGGGCGCCCGCAGCCAGAAGCTGTAAACCACGATAAAACACACCGGAATCACCAGCAGGAAAATGACGGCGCTCAATGCGGGCGACAGCAGGCCCCACGGTTTCCAGATTTTATGCTGCATAAGAATTCCCTTGGATTGGACAAATTAACATCAGCAATCGGACAAATACTTTATAAGGGCGGGATTATCCTTATGGGTAATTTATTACCCTTAGAAAATGTCGGGTTTAATGTCAAGGGTTATTCAGCTCAGCAGCCCTCCCCCATCGACATCGATGACCGCACCCGTGATAAAGCTGTTGGCCATAAGTTCAACTGCGACGGTGGCAATATCGGAAGGATGCCCCACCCGTTTCAGCGGCAGGCTCCGGGCCACATTGGCGAACATATCTTCGCGGGCCTGTTGGGGCATGCCGAGATAGGCGCCGGTATCGCGTGTCATGCCCGGAGAAATAACGTTGACCCGGACGGGGGCGAGTTCGACCGCCAGGGCTTTGCCCAAGGTTTCCACCGCGGAATTAATGCCAGCCAGAATGGGCGAGCCTTTGTCGGGCCGTCGACTCAGGATGCCGGAAAACAAAATAATTGATCCAGCGGGATTTATTTCAGCTTCTTTGACGGCGAGGTAGGGACCGAAGAATTTGCTGTCCATCGACGACTTCGCCTCTGAGAGAGCAAGCTCTTTTAGCGGGCCTGTCCTTACGGAACTGCCCGGAATGGCCAGGTGATCAATGGGTCCCACCGAAGCAAACAGATCTTTGACGGAGGACTCATCGGTAAAATCCACCACTTGCCGCTGGACATCCGCCCCGATTTTATCACAGGCCGCCTTGAGTTTAGACTCCGAGCGGCTTGCGATAATCACCCGGGCACCCTCATGGTGCGCCGCATCAGCAATCGCCAGCCCCATACCGGAGCTGCCGCCAATGACGAGTACTTTTTTATCTCTTAACCGCATGATTTTCTCCTTTTTATTTTAGTTGATCGAGCTTGACATCCTGTCCCTGTTTTGCCATATTCACAAACAATCAGCTTAATGAGAAAAGGTTTCAGGTTTCAGCATAGCCGCAGGCTATCGAAGTTAACCTGCCTTGCACGGTAGGGCGGCCAGTTTGATTTGAGAAGCAATTCGCGTCTTTCATTTCCGCCAGGGAAGGATCCTGCGGGTCACTGATCCGACCGGGCAGAGTTTCATACGAAGTTTGAATCTTTCTCTGCCATCCGAACTCACGGTGCTGACATCTGTCATCTGTCTTCTGTTTTCTTTCCCCAGAGATCTCATATGAAAATTCATTTATAGCGACCGATTTCGTAGGGCGGGCCTCCGTGCCCGCCGAAATGGGTCGGCACGGAGGCCGACCCTGCGCCAGCGTCAAACCAAAGTTTCTTTTATGATCAGACCGGCATTTGGTTTAGCCGGCGGCGGCGCTGACATCTGAAACCACAAATATCAAGCATCCAACAATATCGACCACAAATCGTCGGCACCGCACAGCTGGCTGACGTGAGAAAGGACCAAAGCAATGTACCACGAATCATCAGCCGCAACTGTTGCCGAAGCCTACCTTGAACTGCTGGCCTCCCGCGGCATAAAATATTTTTTCGGCAACAGCGGCACCGATTTTGCACCCATTATTGAGGCCTTTGCCAAACGCATAGCAGAGGGCAATCAGGCAATTATTCCCATTACCGTGCCGCACGAGATCACCGCCGTTGCCATGGCGCATGGGTACACGATGATAACCGGCCAACCGCAGGTGGTCATGGTGCATGTGATTGTGGGAACGGCCAACGCGCTGGGCGGCATCATCAATGCCGCCAGGGTCCACGTACCGATTTTTTTCACCGCCGGCCGAACGCCGTTGACCGAACAGGGGCCTGTCGGCACCCGCGACCTGGGAATCCACTGGGCCCAGGAGTCCTTCGACCAGGGCGCGATGGTACGGGAGTTCGTAAAATGGGACTACGAGCTGCGGCTGGCATCGCAACTGGAAACCGTGGTGGATCGCGGGCTGGCCATCGCCCAGAGCGAACCGTCCGGCCCCGTCTATCTCACCCTGCCGCGGGAAGTGCTGGCAGAAAGCCTAGCGGGCTTTCAATACGCCCAGCCTTCACGGATAAAAAGCGCTTCAGCAACCGTGCCGGATGCCGCTGCCGTCCGACAAGCCGCTGAAGCTCTTGCTGCCGCCCGCAACCCGCTGGCTGTGGTTCAATCCCTCGGCCGCAGGCCGCAGGCCGTCGCAGCGCTGGTCGATCTGGCGGAAACAATAGGGCTGCCGATTGTTGAACAATGGCACACTCATGTAAACTTTCCCCAGGACCATTTCCTGCATGCCGGCTACGATCCGATGCCGTACCTGCAGGAAGCCGACCTGATCCTGGTAATCGAGTCAGATGCGCCGTGGTTCCCCCACTATTCAGCACCGCCGCCCGAGACAACCGTTATCCAGATCGGACTGGACCCGCTGTTTTCAGACTATCCGCTGCGCGGCTTTGCTTCGGATATCACACTGGCCGGAATACCGCACCATACGCTGCGCGCCCTGAAAGAAGCGCTGCTGTCGATCGGTCTGGATGCCGCAACGGTCAATGCCAGGTGCGAACGCTGGCGGGAGCGGAATTCAGCGCAGCGCAGATCCTGGCAGGATAAAACCGAATCGATCCAAAACAGCGACCCCATCGATATGGGCTGGGTTTCCGCCTGTATCGGCCGGCGGCTGGACGATCGAACCATTGTCGTCAATGAATACGATCTGGATCCCACCCAGACCTGTTTCACGCGTCCCGGCACGTATTTTCGGCATTCACCCTCCGCCTCCCTGGGATGGGGGTTGGGTGCCGCACTGGGAGCAAAGCTTGCGAAACCGGATCATAAGGTCATCTGCTGCGTCGGCGACGGCGCCTACATCTTCGGCGTGCCGGCAGCCGTCCATCACGTCGCCCGGGCCAACCGCCTGCCGGTCCTGTTCATCGTCTTTAACAACGGCTACTGGAATGCCTCCCGTCAAACCGCCTTTAATTTTGCTCCCGACGGCTATGCAGCCAGAGCGCAATCCGTGCCCCTGTGTGAAATCAAACCCTCGCTGGAATATGAAAAAATCTGCCAGGCCGCCGGAGGCTACGGCGAGCGCGTCACCAAGGCTGCCGACCTGCCGGCGGCCATCGACCGGGCCCTGGCGGCCATCGAATCCGAAAACCGCCAGGCCTTGTTAAACGTCATCTGTAAGTAGTTAATTAATCCTGACATTGCTTTTTGGTCTATACACAAACATAATTATCCCATAGCTGTTTTCAACCTGAATAACAGGAGGATTGCCGTGATTCATGGATATGCAACCCCAAGAGCGACCGAAGCACTTATGCAGAAGCTTCCGATGGCGTGCAGCCGCCTGGGTATGACGCAGCTGACCGTGGGCCAGGCTGGTTTCGGGTGTTATCGAGTGAGTGTGGGAGTGGCCCATGGGATGCCCGGGTGAGAGCCGGCAAGAGCGCACTTCCTCAGCCGCTGCCCTTAATTCTCGGATCGGATTTGGCAGGGGTTGTCGAAGAGGTCGGTCCGGGTGTTTCCGGCGTTCGCTCGGGTGATGAAATATTCGGCGTCACGAATTCACAGTTTACCGGCGGCTACTGCTTGGTCGAGTGCAGGGATCTTACGCTAAAGCGATGCGCATTCCGACACTGCCCATGGGCGGCTTGATTGAGGTGTGGCCTGTTGAGCATGTATCCTGAGATTCAAAACTCGAAAATCTATGGTAAGGTGATAGGTAAGGATTCCTCCCAGGTTGAGACCAAGTCACAAAATCTATATTCGTTTCAAAAATTCTGAGATTATGAATACCACAACCGGAAAGCTGTGATACCGAGGCGGCCCAGCGGTATATGGGATGCGGCTTCCGTTTTCTGCTCGTCGCTCCTCCTGACTGTTAGCTGGCAAAAGCCGTAAACGGAGAAAATATTGCTGTCTTAAATATTTTAGATGCATATGCTCATCCCAATTTTTAAATGGGGTGCATCATGTATATTTACAGAAAACAGATAGTACCAGCTAAATGCCCTAAAAGCAGCCTCAAATATTTTGATGTTCGCCATCAGATTTATCGGCCTTCCGACACATGCCCGGACGATTAGCGCATGACGTTGCTCTCACTCTCAAAATAGTGGCTGGGAAGAGCCTTTTTTATTCACCGTCCTGGTGGTCACGGCTTTTGCAGTTGCGATCTATTTCCGTGACTTGGCCGATTCCGGCGATCGCTCCTTTACCGGATAGTCTATCTGCCGCCAACACATCTTTACGAAAGGTACAGTCCGTTATGGGGTAAAATACAGGATCTTACCTATTTACCCGCTCGTCCCTATTTCGTAATATATAGAGACAAAGCATGGTATTAAACATTCACGGGAGCCAACCGATTGGGGGCCCCCCTTAGTCTCCTGCACCACATCCGGGTGCCTGGTTTTCGGGGAGAAGAGATATGAGGACCAGGCGGGAGGGAAAATCCTGAAGCTCTTGGCCAAAGATATCGGCGTCAGCAGGACATAGCTGGGTCTGTATGCCTCCAAGAGCGGTGTCCGCCAACCCATCGCCCAGGCGGAGTTCTATAGTGCCAACTCATTAGGCCTGGATGAGATGGTGCGCGAATTTCTGAAGCAAACCACCCACCCAGCGGATCTCCATACCATCAACCCCGGTCGACCTGTCCCCCCAGGGCGCCGCCGCGGTGGCCGCTCCGGGAAGCGGTCTGGGTGAAGCGTTGTCCATGTGGATTACAACGGAACCGAGAGTAGCGCCTGCTCCTCGGAGGACGGTTCGGCGTGGAATCAACAAATCTGTGGAGGAGGAAAAAATGGCACGTCATCTCGATATGGATCAGCGGGCGATCAACACTATCCGCACCCTGGCCATCGACGCCATCCAGAAGGCGAATTCCGGCCACCCGGGCACACCCATAGACGCGGCGCCTACCGCCTACACCCTGTGGCAGCGGTTCCTGCGCTACGACCCTGACAACCCCAAATGGATCAACCGCGACCGCTTTGTGCTGAGCGGCGGCCATGCGTCCATGCTGCTCTTCAGCCTGATCTACCTGGCGGGGATCAAGGCCGCCGATCCATCTTACGAGCAAGTCGGTCGGGAAGCCGTCACGCTGGACGACATAAAAAATTTTCGGCAGGGGGGCCGCCGTTGCCCGGGCCACCCGGAGTACGGCTGGACGTCGGGCGTGGAGACCACCACCGGCCCGCCGCGTTGATCTGCACCCGGCAAGCCCTTCCCGTTATCGACCGCAGCAAGTTCGCTGCAGCCGGCGGTTTGGCCAAGGGAGCCTATGTGCTGGCCGACTGTTGGAGAATCTATATTTTCAAAGGAGGACAACCATGCAATTGGGAATGATTGGCGCGGGGCGCATGGGTGGCAACATGGCAATCCGTTTGATGAAGGCCGGCCACACCTGTGTTGTTTATGCCCGCCGTGAAGAAACCATAAAGGAGTTAGTGAAACAAGGCGCCAAAGGCACAACCGACCTGAAGGAGTTCGCCGCGAATGCTGGCCAAGCCGCGGGCCGTATGGCTGATGGTGCCGGCCGCCGCGGTGGACAAGGTTTTGGATGATTTGGCTTCGTTGCTGGAACCGGGCGACCTCGTGGTAGATGGCGGAAACTCTTACTATCACGACGACATTCGCCGGGCTGTCGCTTTGAAGGAAAAACGCATCCAATATGTGGACGTAGGCGTCAGCGGCGGTGTTTGGGGGCTGGAACGGGGCTACTGCATGATGATCGGCGGCGAGATCGAAGCCGTCCAGCGTCTAGACCCCATATTTAAGGCACTGGCGCCCGGCGTGGCAGAAGCCCCGCGCACCCCCGGCCGCACCGGGGAGCCGACTCCCGCTGAAAACGGCTATCTGCATTGCGGCCCCAGCGGCGGCGGGCACTTTGTCAAAATGGTCCACAATGGCATCGAATACGGGATCATGGCAGCCTTCGCCGAAGGCCTGAATATTATCAAGAGTGCCGACATCGGAAGCCGTCGGCAGGAGGTGGATGCGGAAACCACACCGCTGCGTCATCCCGAGTTGTACCAATACGAATTCAATCTGCCGGATGTGGCCGAAGTATGGCGGCGCGGCAGCGTTATCGGCGCCTGGCTGCTGGATTTGACGGCCGGCGCCCTCTACAAAAATCCGGACCTGGCCAAGTTCGCCGGCCGGGTATCCGATTCGGGCGAAGGGCGCTGGACCTTGCAGGCCGCGGTTGACGAAGGTGTTCCCGCCCCCGTCATCAGCTCGGCGCTCTTCAGCCGCTTCAGTTCCCGGGGCATGAATGATTTTGCCGACAAAATCCTCTCGGCCATGCGCTACGAATTCGGCGGCCACCTGGAAAAGACCCGGGAAAAAACAGGAGGCGGCTGATGGCGGTTTCAAGTTCAGATACACTGGTCTTTTTCGGCGCTACGGGCGACCTGGCCTACAAGCAGATCTTCCCGTCTCTTCAGGGGTTGATTCGAGACGGTCTAAATGTGCCCATCATTGGGGTGTCCCGATCCGGGTCCCTTGACAAACTCAAGGAGCGCGCCAGGGATAGCCTGCAGCACCATGGCAGCCTGGATCAGGAGGCTTTCCAGAAACTGACGGAACTGTTGCGCGCCGTTCAGGGCGACTATAATGACCCGGCGACATATCAAAAACTGCGCCAGGAATTGGGAAAGGCAGAAAGGCCGTTGTATTACCTGGCCATCCACCCGACTATGTTCGCCGAGGTGGTTGAGGGGCTGGCCAAATCGGGCTGCGACGCCAGCGCCAGGGTGGTGCTTGAAAAACCCTTCGGTCGGGACCTGGCCTCCGCGCAGGAGTTGAACAAAATCCTCCACCGCTGCTTCCCGGAAGAGGCCATCTACCGTATCGACCACTATCTGGGCAAAGAGCCGGTCCAGAATATCCTCTACACTCGCTTTGCCAATCCTGTTTTTGAGCCGATCTGGAATCGCCACCACGTGCGCAGTATTCAGATCACCATGGCGGAGGCCTTTGGCGTGGAGGACCGCGGCAAATTCTATGAGGAGGCCGGCGCTATCCGGGATGTCCTGCAAAACCATATGCTGCAAGTGCTTGCCAGCTTAACCGTGGACCCACATACCAGCAGGGAACATGAATCGGTCCGGGATGAAAAAGCCCGGTTGCTAAAAGCTATTTCTCCCCTGAAGCCTGAGGATGTTGTGCGCGGCCAGTATAATGGTTACCTTTCCGTGCCCGGGGTTAGCTCCGGTTCCACGGTGGAGACCTTCGTGGCTGTAAAGGTGGCCATCGACAACTGGCGGTGGGCCGGAGTCCCCATCTTCATCCGCTGCGGTAAAAAGTTGGCCTTGACCTGCACAGAGATGATGGTTGAGTTCAAACGCCCGCCCCGTGAGACCTTCGGGGAAATCGTGCCGGTCCTCTCCAGTCATATGCGCATGCGCATCAGTCCGGACATCACCATCTCCATGGGACTGCGGGTAAAAAAACCGGGAGAACGGATGGCGGGCCAGGATGTGGAATTGACCTTCGTCCGCCAGGCTGCCGAATACAAGCCGCCGTATCAGCGTATGCTGGGTGATGCCATGCGCGGCTTCCGCCGAGCTTTTTACCCGGCAGGACAGCATCGAGGCCCAATGGCGGGTGGTGGACGGAATACTGGACAACGAGACGCCCTTGTATACCTACGAGCCGGGAACCTGGGGACCGGCAGAGGCCTACCAGCTCATCGGCAAACACGGGCCTTGGCTCAACCCACGGCCGCCGGAAAGCAAGCCATGACTGAAAAATATGAAAATGTATTCCTGTTCGACGTCGACAATACGCTGCTGAACAACGACCACGTGGTGCGGGATCTGAGCCAGCATCTCAGCAGTTACTTGGGCATCCAGGCCCACGACCGGTTTTTCCAGATTTTTGAAGAGCTGCGCCGGGAGCTCGGCTATGCCGACTACCTGGGGGCCCTCGAACGGTACCGGCTCGAGGCCTTGCATGATCCAAGGGTGCTCAGGATATCCTGCTGGCTGGTGGACTATCCTTTTGCGCAGCGTCTCTACCCCAATGCGCTGGACGTCGTTGAGCACGTGCGCAGCTGGGGGGTGCCGGTAATCCTGTCGGACGGCGACGCGGTCTTCCAGCCCCGCAAAATCGATCGTTCCGGGCTGTGGGAGGAATTTAACGACAATGTGCTCATCTATGTCCACAAAGAGAACATGTTGCCAAACGTGGAGACGCACTATCCTGCTCAACATTACGTGATGGTGGACGACAAGCTGCGCCTCCTGGCGGCCATCAAAAAGATCTGGGGAAACCGCGTGACCACCGTGTTTGTCAAGCAGGGCCACTACGCCAACGAACCCGGGGTTCTGGACCGCTATCCACCCGCCGACATCCACCTGGACCGTATCGACAAACTGCTGGACTGCGATCAGGCGGCGTTCTCGAAAGCATAAATATAGGAGACAGTACATGAAAGCAACCAAACAATTACACGATCTGGGACAAAGTCTCTGGCTCGACAACATCACCCGCGAACTGCTCACCAGCGGCACGTTGAAGCGCTATATCGATGAGCTGTCGGTTACCGGCTTAACCTCCAACCCCACTATCTTCGATCACGCCATTACCCACAGCTCAGCCTATGACGAAGAGGTTCGCCGTCTGGCGAGGCTCGGCCATTCGGGTGAGGCCCTATTTTTCGAGCTGGCCCTGGAGGATCTGACGCAGGCCGCGGATATGTTTGCGCCTGTTTACGAGCTAACCGCCGGCATTGACGGCTGGGTATCCCTGGAAGTATCGCCCCTGCTGGCCCACGATGCCAAAAGCACGGTAGTCGAGGCCAAAGCGCTTCACCGAAAAGCCGGGCGGCCCAACCTGTTCATCAAAATTCCCGGCACCAAAGAAGGCGCGGCGGCCATCGAGGAAGCCATCTTCTGTGGTGTGCCCGTCAACGTGACGCTGCTCTTTTCAAGGGAACACTACCTGAATGCGGCGGAGGCCTACATGCGAGGCTTGGAGCGGCGCATCGCAGCCGGTCTGTGCCCTGATGTGCATTCGGTGGCCTCGCTCTTTATCAGCCGTTGGGACAAGGCCACCGAGGAGAGGGCGCCCGACGGCATGCGCAATGCGCTGGGCATCGCCATCGGTCTGCAGACATACAAAGCCTACCGGGACCTGCTGGACTCCGACCGGTGGCAGCGATTGGCGCATCGGGGCGCCCGATCCCAGCGTCTCCTCTTCGCCAGCACCGGCACCAAGGACCCCGCAGCGTCCGACGTGCTCTATATCGGCGCCCTGGCTGCTCCCAATACGGTGAACACCATGCCCGAGAAGACTCTTTTGGCCTTTGGCGATCATGGGCAGGTGAACGGAGCTCTGCCGCGCGATGGCGGCGATGCCGAGCAGGTGCTGGAAAGGTTCGCCAAGGCAGGGGTCGATATAGTCAAGCTGGCCGCCGATCTGCAAGAGGAGGGGGCCAAGTCCTTTGAAGCGTCGTGGCAGAACCTTCTGAACACCATTGAGACGAAGACCAAGAGCTTAAAATCAGCCTAAGTGCTTCGATGCGCAATTACAGTGACGTATTTTTCAGCTGAGAATCGTCAGCAATGCTCACTCAGCACTTAGTCCTGAGTGAGCAAATACGTTATTGCATTTATGAATCGAAGGACTAAGGGAAAGGAATAACAATGAGCGATACGCCAAGACCCACAGAAACCAAGGCCTGGCAGGCCCTTAAGACGCATTACGAGGAGATCAAGGGTGCGCATCTGCGGCAGCTCTTTGCCGACGACCCCGCCCGGGCCGAAAGTTTCACTGCCGAAGGTGCCGGTCTCCACCTGGATTATTCCAAGAATCGCATCACGGCCAAGACCATTCAGCTGCTCCTGCAACTTGCCGGGGAGCGCGGCCTGGAAGTCAGGCGGGACGCCATGTTCCGGGGTGAAAAGATCAACCTCACCGAAAAGCGGGCCGTGCTGCACGCGGCCTTGCGCGCCCCCAAGGGCTCGACTATCCAGGTGGACGGCCATGACGTGGTGCCTGATGTCCATACCGTGCTGGACAAGATGTCGGGTTTTGCCAACCGGGTTCGCAGCGGCCAATGGCAGGGGTACACCGGCAAGCGTATCAAGAATGTAATCAACATCGGCATCGGCGGCTCCTACCTGGGGCCGGAGATGGCGTACCTGGCGCTGCGTCCCTTCAGCGAACGCGCCCTGGCCTTCCGCTTCGTGTCCAATGTGGATGGGGCCAACTTCACGGAAGCCACCCACGACCTGGATCCCGGCGAGACGCTGTTTGTTGTCTCCTCCAAGACCTTTACGACGCTGGAAACCATGACCAACGCCCAGACCGCCCGGCAATGGGTAGTCAAGGGATTGGGCCGCGAAGAGGCCGTGGCCAAACACTTCGTGGCGGTGTCCACCAACGCTCAGGAGGTTCAGAAATTCGGCATCGATACTGCCAATATGTTCGGCTTCTGGGACTGGGTCGGCGGTCGCTACTCGATGGACTCGGCCATCGGGCTTTCCACCATGCTGGCGGTGGGGCCGGAAAACTATCAGGAGATGCTGGCCGGCTTTCATGCCATGGATGAGCACTTCCGCACAGCCCCCCTCGCGAAAAACCTCCCCGCACTCATGGGCCTCTTGACGGTCTGGTACAACAATTTCTTCGGCGCCCAAACCATAGGCATCCTGCCGTACACCGCCTATCTGGAACGCTTTCCCGCCTACCTGCAGCAGTTGCAGATGGAAAGCAACGGCAAGCACGTGGACCTGGGGGCCCAATCCGTGAGCTATGAAACCGGTCCCATCATCTGGG
Organism: uncultured delta proteobacterium; assembly: GCA_963769935.1. GTDB lineage: Bacteria > Desulfobacterota > Desulfobacteria > Desulfobacterales > JAFDCJ01 > JAFDCJ01. The sequence continues at coordinate 608,728 of CAVYNY010000010.1, forward strand.
GCGAGCCCGGCACCGACGGTCAGCACTCCTTTTACCAGCTTATCCACCAGGGCACCAAGCTGATACCGTGCGACCTTATCGGCTTCTGCCGGCCGCTCAGCCCTTTGAATCACCATCACGACCTGCTCATGGCCAACCTGTTCGCCCAGGCCGAGGCGCTGGCCTTCGGCAAGACCGCCGAGGAATTAAGCGCCGAGGGTTCCCCGACGTTCCAGACGCCGTTTCGGGTTTGCGAAGGCAACCGGCCCACCAATGTCATTCTCGCCGAGACTCTGTCGCCCAGGACATTGGGCAGCCTGGTGGCCCTCTATGAACACAATGTCTTCAGCCAGGGCGCTATTTGGAACATTGACTCCTTTGATCAATGGGGTGTGGAGCTGGGCAAGATGCTGGCCAAGCGTATCATCCCCGAGCTTGAGAGTGCGACCGACCCCGAACTTAAGCATGACGGGTCCACCAATGCCCTTATCCGACGCTATCGCCGCTTAAGAAGTGAGAGCCGATAGTCTCATCAGGGAATAAAACCATGCCCAAGGTTGCCGTTTATCCAGACAATGCAAGCCTGATCAGCGGTGCGGCGGATTTGATCATCGAGTCGGCGGCCCAAGCCGTCGCTGCGCGCGGCCGCTTTACGCTGGCTCTCTCCGGTGGCAGCACCCCACGACCGGTCTACGCCCGCCTGGCAACGGCGGACTACCGAGACCGGATCGACTGGTCCAAAGTCAAGATCTTTTTTGGGGATGAACGCTGTGTGCCGCCCGACGACCCCCGGAGCAATTACCTTATGGTCCGGACCGCCCTGCTCGATCAGGTGCCGCTTCCGCCCGATAACATATACCGCATCCGGGGCGAGGAGGCGCCGGAGAAGGCCGCCGCAGACTACACCGGCGCACTCCGGCGCAACTTCGGGAGTGATGCAGCCGGCGGGGGGCCACCCGCCGAAGGCTTCGACCTGATACTCCTGGGCATGGGAGACAACGGCCACACCGCCTCCCTCTTTCCAGGCCTGGCTGCCGTGACGGAAACGGTACGCTGGGTTATGGCTGTCTACATAGAGGTCGTGGGCATGTGGCGGGTCACGATGACACCGGTGATCATCAATGCCGCCCGACAGGTGGCCTTTCTCGTGTCGGGGGCCCAAAAGGCCGAGATGCTGCAGCGGGTTCTTGAAGGACCCTACCAGCCGGTGGTGCTGCCGTCCCAGATCATCAAGCCCGTGGCCGGGGAATTGCACTGGCTGCTGGACGCTCCGGCCGCCGCCAAGCTTAGGACGAAGTCATGACCGATGTAGTCCCCGGTTATGCGGCCCGGGTCCGGTACAAACGGCAAGCGGCGGAGCTGCAGCCAAATTCATCCTAACAATATCAGAACTGATACCGACCATATTTACCTTAGGGTTCACGAGAAAATAAGTTCACAATTTTAGGCGTTGCGGCGCCCGTCCGGCAAGGCGCGAAGACGCAGGAATATCTGGATATTCCGAGCTTTCGCAACGCAGCCAGGCGGGATGCAGCGGCGTATGAAATATGAAGTTATTTTTGAGTGAGCCCTTCGTGTTATTCAATGAGTCTCGGTTATGATTTGAGCTTAGAAGTGATCTTTTTTAATCCCCGGCAGACCCTCCCCCCTTTGGATGCCCCTGATCCAATCCCAGGCGCTTGTCTGCCAGTCATCCCTCCGGCCGGAATCGGAGATCCACGGGGGAAGTGTAAGATCCAGATACCGGGAGAGAGAATAGACGTAGGGTTCATACAAGAGGCGTAGTTCCCTGAGTTTTTTGTTCACCTCCTCACCGCTCAGAAGATCCACGTTTTCGGCTGCCAGAGCCACGCGCAGGTGCAGCAAATCATCATCAGAAAGCCGATCCTGCTCGGGCATATGCGGCGGGGTCTTAAAAATGAGGGCGAGGTCCACAACCGCATGCCGCGCCATGGCGAACGTCAACTGGGCTTGATGTTCGCAGGCCCCCTTCAGACCCGTAATGATAAGGGCGCTCACATCGAGAATGGCGGTAAGGGCCGAAAGCCAGGATTGGTTGTCATGCTGGGAGCGGTAGAAGGCCAGCACCGGGAATGAGAGATGACTCTCCAACAACTCGGCCGACCACCGTTCCCAATCATAAAGCAATTGACGGAGGGCCTCCATCCCGAAGTCGTGGGAATGCCGGTACATGATCTCAAAGGCCGTCGGAGGAGAACCTGCGCGCGCATCCAGGAGTGATATATTCACCTCCCGGTTGGAAAAAGATTGGTTGAGCGATGGCAGGTGCCCGATCAAGACTGCGAGAAAGCCGAAACCCATCCCGGCTTCAATGACGGTAAGTGCCCTGGCGAAGGTATTGGCCGGAAGGACATCTCCCAGTCCGAGCGTAAAAAAGGTGGTACCGCTCATGTAGAGGGCTTCCCCAAAACCCAAGTGGCCCCCGGTTGCACTCAGTTCCCTTCCCCACGACAAGTAGAGGAGAGAGAATCCCGCCACGAGACTTGCGGCCCAGGTGCTCAGCAGCAAAAGCAGCGTCAGGGGGCCGAAAATACTACGATAAGCCGCCCGCCCCCTGTCCGAGGGGATGGCTTTCAGCAGAAGGGACCATAAGTGCCACATCGACCGATTAAAGAAACGCGCGAAACGGAAGCGGCGGGTTATCCGGCGAGGGAGGACCATCGTCTCGAAGCCGTCCCAAAGAACGGCCAGGATAATGGATATGCCGGCTATGCTCAGAAAGATGGGCACAAGGCCTCCTGATTATTCCACTAAAGTTACAGGCGCATCGGCGGGTCCTTCAGCGTGGTCATGCGCTGAAACGGGCTGGGTGAGCGTGGCCATCTATTACCTCCTGACTACGACATCGAACTAATTTCGATTCCGAATGATTCTAAAGTCTACCGACGGGTCGCCTTTGCAGGCACGTTTGCCAAGAGCGCAGCCAGCCCCTCGGCGACTGTGGGATGGGTGAAAATCCCCTCGCCTAACGTTGTATATGGCAAGTGTCCAATCATGGCCGTCTGGACAATCCCCATCAGTTCGCTTCCCTCGACCCCGAATGCGGCGAAACCCAAAATTTCGTCACTCTGGACGCCGATGAGCATTTTCAAGAACCCGCGCGGTTCAGAGAGAGTCCTGGTCTTCAGGATGTCGGCCATACGGCATCTTAACGAGGCGGTAGCCAATGCCGCGATTCTTGGCCTCGGCTTCGTTCAATCCAACCCGTGCCAGCAGCGGATCGGTAAACATACAGAAAGGAACCAAGCGGTTTCTTGTAGTGCGGTTGCCTCCGTTAAGGTTGGTGTGTACAATCCGGAAATCGTCGAAAGAGACATGGGTAAACTTCGGGCTGCCGGCACATTCGCCCATGGCCCAAACCTTCGGGGCAGTTGTCTCCAGACGCTCATTGACTTTGATATAGCCTTGCTCGTTCAGCCCCACTGAGGCCTGCTCGAGCCCGATGCCCTGAGTGTTTGGCGTCCGGCCGAGTGCGACGAGAAGGTCCGTTCCTTCGATGACCGATTCGGTCTTCGTGCTTTGGGTGTAGACCCGGACATGTCGACCGGAGTGTCCCTCGACTCGGCCGACACAAGTTTCGAGCATTACGTCGATTCCCTCGTGATGAAATAACTCCAAGAGGGCGCTTCCAACGTCAGGATCCTCTTGGCTGGCGAGTTGTGGGCCTCTCTCAATCACAGTTACTCGGGATCCGAAACGCCGCATGGCCTGGGCAAGTTCGAGGCTGACAAAGCCGCCGCCGAAGACAATGAGATGTTCTGGCAGGCGGTCGAGATCGAGAGCTTCAACGTGGGTCATGGCCCGGGCCGCCGCAAGTCCGGGCCAATCAGGCAAAGCCGCACGGGTTCCTAAGTCCAGGAAGACCCGCTCGCCGGTGATCCGTCTAACGCCTCCGCTGTTTAAGCGGATTTCAACGGTTCTCGGAGCAATAAAACAGGCCTCCCCCAGGATCAGTTCCGCGCCGCTCGCTTTGTAGTGGTCCAGATGCAATCGAATCAGTCCATCGACCATGAGGCGCTTGCGGCGCTGGACCCCCTTCATGTTCACAGCCATGGGGCCGGTTTCAAGTCCAAATTCCTCGCCGCGCCTGGCCAAAGAGGTTACCTTGGCGGAATAGATTACATTCTTACTCGGCAGGCAGGCAATGTTAGGGCAGGACCCCCCGATCAGCTTTCGCTCAACCACCGCCGTCCGCCGGCCTGCCTTCGCCATTGTCCAAGCCAGGTATTTACCCGCTTCCCCGCTGCCGATAATAAGGATATCGTAGTTTTCGATCTCAGGCATCTCCCCCCTTCTTTCTCGCTGCCTCCGGTAAGCAAGCCACCAGAACTACCGAAGGCAATAATTGAGCACAAATCAAACAGCCACAGAAGCCCATGATCCGGGTCGCCAAGCAGGCCATCCACCCAGACACCGTTCTGGTGCATCCCGATCCAAGGTATCCGGCATCACAATCCGTCTCTGCCGCCGGAGCTCACATGGTCAGGACGACGCGGAATTCTGCTTTCCCGCTTAGCATGCGGGCATAGGCTTCAGCGGCTTGCGCGAGCGGGTACTTCTCGATCATCGGGCGAACGCCGGTCATTTCCGCGAAGCGCAGCGTATCTTCCGAGTCGGTTGGGATCCCAGCCGCCCAGCCCTGGATTCGCTTCTTGCCCGCAATCAAGTTAATGGGCGGCACTTCGATGGGGTCCATCGAAACTCCCACAACCAGCAGTGTGCCATTCGCCCCCAGGCCGCCGATGATCCCGGACATCAATTTCCCACTGGGCGCGGTAGCAAGAATCGCGCGCGCGCCTCCGAGCTTCTGAAGTTCGACTGCGGCATCCGTGGCAGCGCTGTCGATATAGACATCCGCGCCAAGCTTTTTTGCGAGGACAGCGTTGTGCGCCCCACGGCTTATTGCCGCGACGCGATAGCCAAATTTCTTTGCAAACTGAATTCCCAAGTGGCCAAGTCCGCCAATCCCCTGGATGGCGACAAGATCACTTGGCAGTGCACCGCTGTGACGGAGAGCATTGAATGTGGTAATTCCGGCGCACATCAACGGCGCGGCTTCGGCGGCATCGAGCGATTCGGGCATGCGGGCCAACGCTTCGACCGGCGCGACCATGTATTCCTGATAGCCCCCGTCATAGCTGACTCCGCAAACCTTCCCGTTCGCGCAGTTCACGAAATCGCCCCTCCTGCACGCGGGACAAATCCCGTCGTGGCCGCCGTGCCAGCCTACGCCGACGCGTTCGCCCTTCTTCCAGTCCTTCACACCGGCTCCGACCTCGTCGATCACACCGGCCACTTCGTGTCCGGGCACGCGCGGATACGACATGCCGGGAAAGACGCCTTCCTTGGTGATAACATCACTGTGACAAACTCCACATGCTTGAACGCGAATCCTCACGTGTCCCGAACCGGGCTCCGGGATTTCACGTTCCACGACTTCGAAGTTTGCTCCTGCCTTCGGTACTTGTACGACTTTCATTTTTGCCATTTTTTAGTCCCTCCTTTTTCGTTGGATGCCGATTCCAGGCAAATGCAGCTGACGCTGGCAAGACATCAGACTTTTAAAGCCTCGCCCCGCCGTCAAAGACCGACCACACATCATAAGGTATCAGAATAACAGATATCGCCCGGAGTCGGATGCAACAGCCAATCGAAAGCTGCGTGCTCGTCCACGCCGGGCGCTGCGCTGCGGTGGGTCCCTGTGCATCACGAAGCCTCTCTTACCTCACCACCTCGAAAATAATTTCCAGCTCAACCGGGGTGCCGAGCGGAAGGCTTGCGACGCCATACACCAAGCGGCAAGGGTTCTTGTCTTTTCCGAAGACGTCTTGCAGCAACTCCGAAGCGCCGTCAGCGACTTTCGGCTGATCGCGCACATCTCCCGCAGTGGCCACCGACACGCCGAGCCGGACGATCCGCGTCACTTTGTCGAGCGATCCCAAATGCTGTCGCGCGACAGCGAGGGCGTTGAGCGTAGCGAGGTGAGCCGCCTTGCGGCCGGCTTCCACATCGAGCTCCGCGCCGACGCGCCCAATGAATTTCGCCTCGCGGCCTTCCGTGGGAAGCATCCCGGTCAGAAAAAGCAGATTGCCCGTCTGCACCGCTTCCGCATAGATGCCGAACGGCTCAGGCGGCGCCGGCAGCTTGATGCCAAGTTCTTTCAACCGCTGCTCGGCATTGGCCGGCCGAGAAGCTTCGCGGGTTACCATTTGCCAACGTGCGCACCGCCGTCCACGTGCAGCACCTCCCCGGTCACCTGACCGGCTTCCGTTAGATAAACGATCGCTTCCACGATGTCTTTCACATTAGAAATCTGTCCCATCGGTTGCAGCGTCTTGAGAAGATCCTTCGGATCATCCTTGTGCATGGGCGTATCGACAATGCCCGGCGCGACGGCGTTGACGCGTATGCCCTGTCTCGCGTATTCCATTGCCAGGCTCCGCGTCACGGCCGCAAGGCCGCCTTTCGTGATCATCGGAACCGCAGCAGTTTATTCCGGCGATCGGGTGATCCACCAGCGTCGTCGTGATATTGACGATGCTTCCGCCGGTCTTCTGAGCCAACATCTGCTTGATTGCAAGCTGGCTGATGAAGAGAAAACCTTCGATGTTCACGGAAACGAGAGACCGCAGATCGTCGACCGTGTATTCCGTGAAGGCCTTCGAGAAATATATGCCGGCGTTGTTGACGAGCGCGTCGATCGATCTGAATTTGCTCTTGGCGACTTCGGCGATCTTCGCCGCCGTTGCGGCTTCGGCGATGCTGCCGTCGACCAGCGCGAGTTTATCCGACGCCTCGAAAGCGCCCGACCTGGTGATGTTTCGCGAATTCGCCACCACGTTGTAACCGCGATCCAGAAAGGTCTTTACAAGACCTGCTCCGATACCTTGCGAGCCGCCGGTCACGATCACTGTTTTCTGTGTATTTGCCATTTCTATCCTCCGACGTCCGGGATACTTACGGCTTATTCCCTATGATCGCCCTTGCGACCGAAGCGGTGATTATCCCGTATGGTAAATTTAGCAGCAGCAGGTAGACTGTGAACATCGGACCGCCCTGCTGAAGCCCAAAATACCCCGCGCCCCTCATCGGCAGGAAGATTGTGTACAGCGCCAGCAGCGGCACGAGGAAGTATAGCAGACCGAAGAGGTACACCCGCTTCCAGGCGGTCTTTATAAAAAGTCCGAACAGGATACCCCACAGCCCGGCCCAGAACAGCGGCGTGTAAATACCCGGCGGGTTGAAGGATATGGGAACCTTTACCCCGAAGGTTGCGCTAAGCCCCAACTCAAACATGACGTGGCTGAAAAGGACCACGGCCAGTCCGCCTATAACCCCCGCCGCGAAACAGATTGCCAGTCGCTGGCTCAGGGTCAAGCCTTTTTCCAACACGTTCGAACCCTCGTTTGGCATACGTTTCTCCTCAACGAACGTGGGATTATAGAATCTTCCTTTGAACTACTGAACCAAAATGGATCTGCTCAGCCGGTCTTTAAATGGGGTGAAACATGTATTTTCACTAAAAACAGACAGTAGCTGCCAAATGCTTTACAAACAGCCTTCCGGTAATTGTCATATTAGACTTTTGTCTCTTAAAATTATGAAACTTCATTAAATTCGATGCCATTTTTATGAAGTGCCTTACCGCTGAGAGCGCAGAGGGCGCGGAGATTAATTATAATTTTCTTTCTCGGCGTACTCTGCGGGATGAGGTGGTGATTGTTTCCAAGATCGGCTAGCTGCAGGGACAGAACCTTGCCCTGAGCCGCGAACGCAAGCAGCACGGACGCCCGTTCCCGGAACTGGTGGAGTACGCCGAAGGCCTGGAGCATTGCATCCATCACTGGTTGAACTTTGGCACCTATGAGCGCTGGCGCCAGGTCAAAACCGGCAATTTGCTGCCCCGCATCCCGGGGGTCATGGATTTTCTGGAACCGCACGCCAGACAGAATGCCGATGTATCGAAGTGGATGGTGTCCCATCGCCCAAAAATTGAAGACGCTTTTGAGGCCGTTGCTTCGATTTACGCCGAACAGGCCGCGCACAAGGTCGACCGGATTCGACGCGCAGTGGCCGCCGTCGATCGGGACTGGGCCGCCGAAGGAACCCTGAGCCAAAAAGCACTGCGGGCGCTGCGCTCCACGCCGGGCGTGTCCTGTGTCCTGGTGGGCATGCGCCGTGAGGCCTATGTGTCCGATATCATCGCCGGGTTGCAGCACCCTGTCCAACAAGTCTCGCGGTTTGAATCATGGCTGAAACTGACTGAAGCACTGGCAAAAACTTTATATTAACCGGCACTTTTTGTTGCACGGGCGCCATACAGGTGTGACAGTGGTACTGCGGACATTCCATGCAGGAAAATACTCAGTAAAACCGTCAGCACGATGACTGATAGGATCCGTTCTTGCCCCGCCGGGCCAAGCTCATTAACCACCATCAGCAAGTACAACACGGAGGCAATCCCTCGCGGTCCGAACCAGCCGATAAGACCGATCGAGAGCCATCCCAATCGGGTTCCCATGAGACAGATGGCAACCGGCAGCATGCGAATGACGGTCAAACTCAAGATGGCATAAAACCATGATTTAGCATCCCAATAACGCATCGCCGCCGGCACCACGGCCAGCCCGAAGATCAGGAAAACAAACAGTGCCAACTGCTGGCCTTCCGCCTCTCCGAATTCCTGGATGCGTTCACGAACTATCGGTGTGTGGGTGCCCAACATCAGCCCACCAAAAAAAGCAGCGATGAATCCGTTGCCATGGAAGGTTTCCGCCGAGGCAAAAGCCAGAATCGCCAGGGACCATGCGGCCAATCGTTGGAAAGTCGGGTTCATCCACCTGGTTTTGGATGCCTTGTCGACAAGTCGCCCTCCCAGCCATCCCACCAGGGCGCCCAGCAGGGGACCGAAAAGTAATTGCCGCAGGGTGAAAACGATCCAGTACTGAACGCTCAGCTTTTCCGCTGCGCTGGAGGAGAGAACAGCCATGCAAGCCAGGATGGGAGGCAATGCGATGCCGTCATTGAGCCCGCTTTCGACATTGATCGCTTCCTTTATGTTCTCCGGAACGGCAGGGCTTGTCATGACCGGCTGCCCCAATGCGGCATCTGTCGGCGATAGGATGAATGCCATCAGGGCCAGCGCCCACGGATTCACATCGCCGAAAAGCGGCAAGGCCGTTGCCAGCCCCATGCCCATGGTCAGCGGCAGTCCGATCAAAAGCAGTCGAAACGGCACCCCTTTTTCGCGGATCAACAAGTGCAGATTTATAGTGGACGCATCGATGAACAGCACGAGCACGAGGGTGACTTCCGCCAGGACTCTGACCAGCGGCGCATTGATCCCTTCTTTCAGGAAGCCGAGCCCGATCGGGCCGGCGACCATGCCGACCGTAACAAACACCATTGCCGCCGAAATCGGTGATTGCTCCGAAATGCGGGAAAACAGTCCGAATCCGAAGATCAGCAGGGCGGTAAAAATCAGGATTGGATAGTCATGCATAAACAGGGCCTTTCAATATTGAAGCCGGCCGCCTGATTTGGTGGGGCTGTATTTTAAGGCGAAATAGATGAAGACGGCTGCGACAACGCTTCATAAAAATTTCTTTTTTTCTATCATGGTCTTTCCTTCCTTTCGTTTGAGTTAAAGGCAAAATCGCGGTTCACCACCGAAAAGACGGTTAGTCTTTCCCTTTCGCCCTCATCTCCGCCGCCCGCTTCATCTGCTCCGCTGTCAACTCCGGCGGCCCCGGCTTGAAGGTGACCTTGTTGATCGTGCCGGTGAAGCGGAACGGCGGCTGGTAGTCGCAATCGTCGACGCCGGTGCGGGTGTCGTAGCCGACGTCCATCCACTCATCGACGGCCTCGAGGGCCGGCACCGTATGCGGGATCGTCTGCTTCGCGACTTCGCGGCCGTCCACCGTCAGCACGCCGGTGGGTTTAAAGGACCAAATCAGGGCCTGTATCCAGGGGACAATCGCCAGAAACCCGACCCAGCCCATCAGCTTCACTGCATCCGCCTCCGGGTGCTTGCGGGCAATGGCAATCTCGCCCGGAAGCCCCAGAATGAGAATCATTAACAAAACGAATGCAAATACGATGACGGCCAGGGCCGCGAAGGTGACGTAATCCCAAAAGCCGATCTTAATGCCGAGCATGGCATGTTCTCCTTTCCTCCTACTCAGCGCCTCCATCTCCGGAGCCTCTGCCTGAAAGACCGGTTGGGAAGTTCCCAAGTACTGATAACCGCGTCTAATTTCATTTCCGGATCCATCGTCTCATGACAGCCCTTCTCCAGAAAGGGCATCTCAAGCCTGCATCGTTCACCAATCACGCCGAGTATGCGAATGATCGGGGACTGTCGTTGAGATTCGACTATCTCTTTCATTGGGCGAAGGAAAGCAGCGAATCGTCCAGCGTTAACACATAGATCAGGACCGCCGCCAGCATGAGGCCTACGACCACCCACAGCCGCCAGTCTTTGTGAAGTCTTCTCCAATAGGGCTTTTCGTGTTTCCTGTGTGTATGTTTCTGCGAGCCCGCATGGTTGTGAGGGTGTTCTGTCATGTTTGCCATTTCACTGCGCCCTCCATTTTGAAAGTGTCTAAAGTGCACCCACCCACTGCGCTCCCTCGATGACCAAGGCTCTGAAGGTCGCGAAGTCCCGGAAGTTGAGTTGCGTGTAAGGCTTAGCGCCGGAACCCACCGCCGCCGAAGCGGTCGCCGAACCCGCCGCCGCTGAAGCGGTTGCCCCAACCACCCCCACCGCCGAAGCGGTTGGCCCAGTTGCCGCCTTGGCTGAAGCTGTTGAATCTGCTTTGCGCCTGGCTGCGGGCCTGCTGCTCATGGTCGGCCCAGGAGGTGTCCTCACTGCCTGCGCTCTGCCAGCCGTTGGCCGTCTGCTTCTGCCAGCCGCCGCCGGTGTTCTGATAGACATTGCCGTCGCGGCTCGCGTAGCGGTCGTTGCCGTCAAAGCCCGAACTGTAGGACTTGGTCTGACCGGTGTGGGCGTTGTAGACCGACGTCTGGCGCTCGGCCGATGCCCCCTGGGCACCCCAGGAGTCGCTGGTGCTGCGGGTAACCGAGCTGCCCCCCTTGCCGGTCGCGGACATGCCGGAACCGTAGCTGGTCTCGCCGGTTTTGGCGTTGTAGCTCTCGTTGCGGCTGACATTGCCGGTGGTACCCTCGGGCGTGTTGGCCGACCGCTGGTAGCTGCGGCCTTCCGTTCCCTGGTCCGGATTGACATAACGGTTGGCCGAATAGGTGCCGGTAGCTCCTGTGCGATAGTTCGTATAGTTCCCGCTTGTCTTTTCCCCGATATTGCCGGAGGAGTGGCTGTACCAGGTGTCGCTCCCCGACCAGGTCGTATTGCCCCAGTGGCTGTACACATTGGCGCTGGAAGACCCACAGCAGGGGTAGCCGTGGTAGTACGAGTCATAGTAGACGGGATGATCCCAGGAATCGACCATGGCCGCAGTGGTCATGCCCAGAGCCATGCCGAAAGCCATATCGGCCGCCGGATTGTCGACCGGCTGGGCCTGTATGCCATAGGTCACCGGCGGTGCATAGTAAACCGAACCGATCCAGGGCTGGTACACGTAACCGGTGCCATAGACCACGGTGCCGTCGGGTTCCACCACTGTGCCCAGGTAGCCGGGCGTGTAGCCGACGTAGACCACATCAGGCGTTGCCCCGTACACCCGCACGAAAGTTGTATAGTACAGCGGCGAACTGGGCGGGATGGTGTAGATCGCATCCGGCACCGAGGCAGCCACCGACCAGGGGCCATCCAGCGAGGGGGCTGTGAACCAGACCCCGGCCCGCAGGGCATAATAGGTGCGGCTGTCCACGCGAATGATCGGCGTCGGCGAATTGATCACATACTCCAGCGAGGTCCCCTCGATCGGCCGCAACTGCGGGTCTCCATCGTACACCGCTGCAAAGCTGGGGCCGCCCGCGCGCGGTACGGTGGCGGTCTGCGGAATTGAATTGGCGATGACCGCTTCCCTGGCCTGCGCCGTGCCGGCAACGCAAGCCAGCACGACCCCGGCCGGCGAACTGGGCGGAATGCGGCTGAAATCGGCCGGAAGCTGGTTGCCGGCCACGAAGCTCCACGGTCCGTCCAGGGATGCAGCGCGGTACCACCGCCCCGATATCAGGATATAGTAAAAGTTATTCGCCGTATCCACGATCACATCCGCCGTGGTGTTGGCAGCCCACAACAGCGCGGTCTGGCTGATCGGCTCCAGGTTGGGCTGTCCCTTGAATACAATGAGCTCGGCCGGTTTTTCTCTGACATAGATTGCAGGCACGCCGTTGGCCAACGACGGCGAGGGCCGGGCGTTGCCGCCGCTGAGCGGATCCACCAGCCGCTTTTCGACCAGCTTATTGGCGACGGGCTCGATGCCCCTGGGAACACTAGTGGCCAGGCTCCAGGAACCTTCAAGCGAGGCTGCGGACAGCCAGCCGTCGTAAACATGCAGGTAGCATGTTGTTTCCGATTTCCTGCGCAGGATCAGCGCACGGGTATTGACCACCCGTTCGAAGCCGCTGTCCGGCACGTCCCGCCATACGGGGTTGCCGCTGATGGGGACCAGAATCGCCGGCGAATAGCTGGCGATGATCTGCGGCGGATCGTTCTTCACGGGAACCCCTTTGGGATGAACCGTGCCGGAGGCGGCCAGCGACGCCTCGAGCCGGTCGAGGGCGATGGTCCGTGAAGCACCCGCGAACAACAGCTGCAGTTGTTCCAGATAGGATGCGCCGTTGTCGGCCCGGGTGGGGAAGTTGCTGCGGGTAAGATTCAGATCCTCCAGGGTCACCATGTGCGCCGGACGGTCGACTTCCGTACGCGCCGTGCCCCAGATTACGCCGAAGGTCTCCCCGGTGGCGCCGGTGCTGCGTGCACCCACAGCAGCTCGAAAATCCAGCCGGTTGTACTCCCACTTTTCGACCTGCGGCTGGTAGACCAGCAGGGTTACGTTTCCGTCTGTTCCCATAAAGCTGAATTTACGCGGCCAGGGGTCCAGGTTGGGCGCAGTGGGCGATCCGGCTGCGGACTCCGCCGCCATGGCGGGTGGCGGCGCAACCCATGGCGACTGCAAAGCCCAGCCGACTATTGCCGCAATGAAGACCGCTATGATTATTTTGATATTGTGTTTGATATTATGGATGTGCATAATTGTTCTCCCATGCGTCTGGTTGCCTGTACTTTTCAGATTTTCAAGACGGTATTTTCATGAGCCACGCAACGGTGCGGAGCACTTTCGCAGCTGCTCCTTAAAGCCCCTTATGGTTTGGGAATGGCTCTGTATTGTTGCACAACCTCAAAAAGGCCGTGGAAGATCAATCCCATCCCCATGGCGGATACGAAAAAACCGACAATGCGGGAGGCAGCGTCCATGGCACCTCCAAATTGTCACCATGATCCCGTCTGGCTTAAAGTTTACAACCAATTATGAGCGAAACCTGTGCCAACCGGCGAAACCACGCGCGTATCTGGTCAATATCCTGTTTTTATTTGTTTTTTTTAGTAATTGATTCGCATGCGGGAAAATGTCCGAATTTTTTATAAAGCCGATATTTCGGCACGTAGACTATATCTCGGCAGATGGAGATGATAGAGCGCATGTATTTGACAAGAGCATACGATAATTTATCTCGATGCGCTTGCCCATCTTTTGTTCATACTGCCTGACAAAGGCTCAGACGAGCAGAGAGATATCCTCCGGACGTTCCCGCAGGGGGGGCACGGCAATGGGAAACACATTCAGCCGCGGGATAAACTGCTCCGGCCAGACACACTCCCTTCGCACGGCATTGTTTGTTCAAACCGCAGGCGCTCTTCCAGTTCGTGTGGCAGACATGATTCAGATGATGCCATGTTATCACCTTATTTTACCGGTAGAGCTTAATCTTTGTTTGTGAAGCTTTAATTCGTCAAAAAACGCCGTCGAGGCGCTATCAATCATAGTCCATTTTTCTTCTTTGAAATGCTGTTATAAACTTATGATTTTTCACTGGACGCCGTACTTCAAGCAGTCGTTGATTTCATTCCCCCTGCAATTCAATACCCTGAAATTACATGTGCTCGACTTATTTTTGGTGATTATGAGATTAAAACCAAAAATTTTAGAGATACGAAATGGAAGATATCGCGTGAAATCGGGGTAACCGATAAATGGATCGGCACTCTGGAAGTGTGTTATCTGGAAGAAAAACCAGAGCTTGAGGAGGGGCCGTTTCTTAAGGAAGCAAAAAATCTAATAAACGCTGTTGCTGAAAATATAGGAAAAATTATCGAGCGCGAGGAGGCGGAAGATGCGATAAGAAAACACCAAGACCATATTGAAGTGCTTATTAAAAAAACAGCAACAAAAATATTTTTGGAAAAAACCAACGCGTAGCGGTCTATTGGACCACCTAATTTATCTCATTGCTTTAGGTTTAAAAAAGGGGGATTAAAATGAACATTTTCATTGGCAACCTGTCATACAATGTCACCGAAGGTGATTTGCGCCAGGCTTTTGAGGCCTTCGGACAGGTCGTGTCCGCAACTGTTATCAAGGATGAACAAAGTGGTCAATCTAAAGGCTTTGGATTCGTGGAAATGCCCGTTCAAACTGAAGCTCAGTCTGCGATCGAATTTTTAAATGGGAATGCCTTGAAAGGGAGAACGATTACCGTCAATGAGGCTCGGCCTCATGCTGACAACCGTCGCGGTAAAGACAAAAAACGAGGGCGTGATAGAGAAGGAGACGGAGATCGACGCGGAGGGGGAGATCGACGCGGTAGAGGGCGTTACTAACAAGGCAATCAGGCCATACTGATTGATATTTACACCTTCTCATCCAGCTTTTTCAAGAAGCCCGGCCGGTGCTGACCCTTTGCAGAAGCTTGACGTCTTTGTGGCTGAATCGGTGGGATAAGAAGCAGAGAAAGATGGTGAAGTTTTCGATAAGGGAAAAAATTAAAGCGCCCTTTTGGCAAACCATTACGCCAAAAGGGCTTTCCCATGAACGTTATGGAATGATGGAGGCTTACATCATGTCATCCATTCCGCCCCCCATTCCTTGAGCCCCCGGATGCATCTGTTTTTTTTCTTCGGGTTTTTCTGAAACCATGGCCTGGGTGGTCAGCATTAATGAGGCCACACTGGCTGCATTTTGCAGGGCGAGCCGGACCACTTTGGTCGGATCCATAATACCGGCTTTGATCAGATCTTCATAAGTGTCGGTTTCGGCATTGTAACCAAAAGCGCCCTCGCCGTTTTTGACCTTATCGATGACGACCGAACCTTCTGAACCGGCATTGTTGGCAATCTGACGAAGCGGCTCCTCCATGGCACGCATGACGACTTTCACCCCCAGCTTTTGATCGGCTTTGATCTTCATTTTCGCCAGGGCGGGCAAACATCGCACCAGCGCCACACCTCCGCCCGGCACGATCCCCTCCTCCACCGCCGCACGGGTGGCATTGAGGGCATCTTCAACCCGGGCTTTTTTCTCCTTCATTTCCGTCTCTGTGGCTGCGCCCACATTGATCACCGCCACCCCGCCGATCAGTTTGGCCAGCCGCTCCTGCAGTTTTTCACGATCGTAGTCGGAGGTGGTCTCATCGATCTGAGCACGAATCTGCTTGACCCGGCCCTCCAGGGTCGAGCGCGATCCGGCGCCGTCAACAATGGTCGTGTTGTCCTTGTCGATGTTGATCCGCTTGGCTTTGCCCAACTCTGAGACAGCCAGGTTTTCCAATTTGATCCCTAAATCCTCGGATACGACCTGACCGCCGGTTAGTACGGCAATGTCTTCCAGCATGGCCTTGCGTCTGTCGCCGAAACCCGGCGCCTTGACCGCCGCGACCTGCAGGGTGCCTCGTAATTTATTGACCACCAAGGTGGCCAAGGCTTCGCCGTCCACATCTTCGGCGATGATCAATAAAGGTCGTCCCATCTTGGCGACTTGTTCCAGGATGGGCAAAAGATCTTTCATGCTGCTGATCTTTTTCTCATTGATGAGAATGTAAGCATCCTCCAAGGAGACCGCCATTTTTTCGGCATTGGTCACAAAATACGGCGAAAGGTATCCTCGATCGAACTGCATACCTTCAACGACTTCAAGGGTTGTTTCCATGCTTTTGGCCTCTTCAACGGTGATGACCCCTTCTTTGCCGACCTTGTTCATGGCCTCGGCAATGATTTTGCCGATGGTTTCATCATTGTTGGCCGAAATGGTGCCCACCTGGGCAATTTCGCGCTGGTCCTGGGTGGGTTTGCTCAAACTTTGAAGTTCTTTCACAACGACGCCGACTGCGGCATCAATCCCCCGCTTAATGGCCATGGGATTATTGCCGGCCGCTACCAGCTTCTGCCCCTCTTCATAAATAGATCTGGCCAACAGCGTAGCCGTGGTTGTGCCGTCCCCGGCCATGTCACTTGTTTTGCTGGCGACTTCCTTTACCATCTGGGCGCCCATGTTTTCGAATTTGTCCTCCAGTTCGATTTCTTTGGCCACGGTGACGCCGTCTTTGGTGATCGTCGGCGACCCCCAGGATTTATCGAGGACGACATTTCTTCCTTTGGGACCCAAGGTAACAACAACCGCATCCGCCAGGGTTCTTACCCCGTTCAGCATCGCTTCGCGGGCTTTCATGTCATATTTTATCAGTTTAGCCATCTTGCCTTAACCTCCATCCATTTTATTTTTTGTTATTCGACAACACCAAGCACGTCATCCTCGCGCATGATAAGGTATTCTTCACCCTCTATTTTTACCTCGGTACCCGAATATTTGCCAAATAGAATCCGATCGCCTTTCTTGACTTCAAGCGCTATGCGCTTTCCCTCTTCGCTGAGTTTTCCATTGCCGGCAGCAATCACTTTGCCTTCAATTGGTTTTTCTTTGGCTGTATCCGGGATGATGATCCCGCCTTTTGTTTTTCCCTCTTCTTCAACCCGTTGAACTAAAATTCGATCCTGTAATGGTCTGAGTTTCATGGTTCAGATTCTCCTTTTTGAAGCAACTGTTTCATCCATTTATTTCTCCATCGCAACCGTGACGTTTCCCATTGCATTTATCCAACAAATTAGCCCGGTGTTTCCTCCTTCATCAGAATAATTATCCTGCTCGGACCCGGCTTCCAAAGCGATCGCCAGTGCGGTTGATGGACCTAAGCACCTACTTAAAAGAATGTTAAAGAATATAATATTCTGAAATAAATCAACAAATGAAAGGGCGCAACGTGGTTGGCTGTTGGAAGGCCAGCTCCGGCTTAATTGAAACCGGATGTTAGTTGAAAAGAAGAAAAGGGAAATGTTGCGATTTTCAATTTATTAAATAAGTTATGCATGTAAATCCATTTTGTCAAGCTGCTTCAGTAAGTGGTTTAAAGTTTCATTTAACTAATGTGGATCTGAAAACCTTTTGACGAATATTGCGCATCAGGTATTTGAGCCGCGGGTGGTTCCGCAGATTGAGCAGCACCAGCTCAGAATATAAATTATCAATTTGGGCCGGCTTCAAACTGGACGACAAATACTGTTTGGGCGTCCGGTAGGGCAGGCAGAAGCTGACGGGCAGCTTCAGGCCGGCCACCAGGCGTGAATCTATGACGGCGAAGCAGACGCGCGCCTGGGACATGATCGCACCGCGGATCTTGTTATAAGTCTGCCCGAAAAGGTGCGGTTCGCTGATATAATGGATGTAAACGAAGGGCAGTTTTTTTCTTTTGTGCTTTGAGTAGATAATGTAGCAATACCGCTTTCCGGCGGATAGCAGAAAATGAGCGCATTGGTAGTCGATATGATCATTTAAAATTTTCAGGTGCTCGGCGGATAAAATTTGACGGATTTCAGCGGCAGCGTGGGTCATCTTTACCGGAAAATGCTTTGGCCCAAAAAACCTGCGGCCGAAGGGCAGCAGAATACGACCGTTGGCATCCAGGTCTTTAAATCCAAGTTTTTGTTGAATCTGATAAACAGTGCGGGAGGGCGTCAGATCCGTAATGGTATAATCGCGCATCTTTACCAGCGGCAAAAGCAAAGATACCGCCCTGGCGCGGTACTCCTCCCGCACGAACCAGGAGCTCAGGTTGCAGAATTTTTCGACCCGTCCGTTGACCCACCGGCGACTGAATATCATCCCGATGAATCCGACGGTTTGGCCGCCGTCCTTCAGGGCCAGGCCGCAATAATCTTCATCCCGCTCCCAGCGATATTCGAACAGCTTGCGCCATTTCTCTTCGCTGCCCTTGCCCCAGAAGTTGATCAGCGTATCCTGGACATCCTTGAAATCGGCACAGTCGACTTTTTCAACCCTGACCATCGCGGCTTCCTCACAAATAAATTTCCGGCGGTATTAGGTGAAACACCCGAAACCTGCTCATACCGTGACGGGAAAATCCACCCAAATAAAATTCCGCAAAATTTGACTTTTAACCGCCCCTTTGATAATTTTTCAAAATTCTTACCACTCTTTGAAGGAACAGCCTGATGACCTGGAAAATTAAAGAAAAAATTCACAGTGCCTTTAAACGTCACCATAATGAATACGGCTCTGCTGAGGACGGTGATCAATTGCCGTTTGTGGCGCAGAAAATCAAATCCATCATGGCTGAAACTTTTAAAGTCGATCTAAATGCCATCAATGAAGACACATCGCCCGATAACCTGGATCAATGGACTTCCTTAAAGCACGTGGACCTGGTGTTAAACCTGCAGCAGGCGTTTGAGATTGAATTTACAGACTCACAAATAGTAGAAGAACTATTAACTTACAAAACTATCGTACAGACCGTTGAGGCAGCGTTAACCAAAATCGACAGGTGAAAAATGTTTGTTAACTGGTTTATCGAATCTTCGCAAAAATTCCCCCAGCGGCCGGCCGCAGAAGTCAATAATTTGCAGCTGTCATACAAAGAATTGGCACGGCTGGCAAGTAAAATAGCAGGGGCAATTCAGACACAACATATAACGAACAGACCGATAGGGTTATTGGCTTACCGAAGTTTTGCAGCCTATGCCGGCGTCCTGGGGATCATGTATTCAAAAAATGTTTATCTGCCCCTGAATCCGAATTTTCCTCCGAATAGAACCCAAAAAATGATCAATCTGGTTGACTGCCGGGCTTTAATCGTGGGCAATGAGTGCAGGGACTATTTTCTCAAATTATTGCCGGATTTATCGGAGCCCATGACCTTTATTTTTCCAGACGCCGCCGGAATCAAGGAAATATGCAGGGATAGCGAACACGATTTCATATTTTTAAATGAGCTTGAAGATACCCGCGAATTTGATCGAATTGAAGATATTGATGAAGAGGCGGTCGCCTATTTCGTATTTACTTCGGGCAGCACCGGCGAGCCCAAGATCGTCCAGCAAAGCAATAAAAACGTCATGACTTATTTAGATTATGTTGCCAGACGATATCAACTCGACGCGAATGATCGCGTGAGTCAGACATTCGAGTTAACTTTTGACAACAGCATCCATGACATGTTTATCTGCTGGAAGTATGGCGCCTGTCTGTATTGTGTGCCCCGCAATCATCTCATGATGCCGTCGGGCTTTATTAAAGACAAGCAGCTGACGGTGTGGTACTCGGTGCCCTCGATTGGCTTGAACATGCTCAAACTGAACCGCTTAAAAGAAGATGCATTGCCAAGTTTAAGGTATACCTTATTTTGCGGCGAAGCGCTGCCGAAAAACCTGGTAATCACCTGGGCTCAAGCAGCCAAAAATTCTGTCATTGAAAATTATTATGGCATAACTGAAACCACCCATCAAGTTTCGGTATATACGTGGAACCATAAAGCGTCGGAAGGGGAATGCATCAACGATATCGTCTCCATCGGGAAGACTTTTGAAGGCATCCGTTATTGTATATTAGACGAAAACCAAAAAAGAGTAAGCCCGGGCGAACCCGGCGAGTTGTATGTTTCCGGCGTTCAGATTACGAAAGGCTACTACAATGATCCGGAACGGACAAAAGCGGCCTATGTTAAAATCCCGCAGCTGGGCAAAGACACCTGGTTCAAAACGGGGGACCTGGTCAGGGAGCGGCCGAACGGCAATTTAAATTATCTGGGGAGACTGGACAACCAGGTTAAAATCCTCGGTAATCGCGTTGAACTGCAGGAGGTTGACTGCATATTAAAGAAGGCTTCCAACAGTGAGCTGGTCGTTTCCCTGGCATGGCCCATTGAAAACGGCGTCGCCAAAAGTATCGTCGCTTTTATAGCCGAAAGCAAGGAGCAGCAAAAATCGAAGATCCTGGACTACTGCAAGCGCACCCTGCCGCCTTATATGATTCCGCAGGATATTGTATTTATAGATAAGATTCCGCTGAATGACAATGGAAAATTCAATAAAAAAAAGCTGGTCGAAATATTAGAAGAAAAAAGCTGATGAATTTTTCGGGGCCGCTGCGCAAGTTACTAACCCGGCAACTAAACTCGCCATTCCGGCCGTAGCGAAGCGGAGAGCCGGAATCCAGAAAAGGGGCTGCAATTAATTAATGGATTCCCGATTTTATGCAATCATAGCGAAAAGACGGCCCTGGTCGTCAATCCTTCCAAGGCACTTCGGGCAGGTTTTCAGCTGACTTGGCGGTTGTATTCTGCCCGGCGGCCCAGCTGGGATGATAATTTTTGATGTAATTTTCCGGTATCGGCATGTGGCCTCTTTCAAGACCCAGGCGGTAGGTCTCCTCCAGCGCATCTTCGTTGCTCCAGTGATCCTGCTCGATACGATAGATGGCCGATAGGACGCCCGAGCGCTCCGTGCCGCGGGAGCAGTGCACCAGAACGGGCCAGTTCGACTTGTCGGCGACGATGGCCAGAAAGCGCTTCACCGCTGCATCGATTTCGCCGGCGCTTGATCCGATTGAAAAATTATAGAAGTGCAGACCTTTTTCAGCGGCAAACGCTTTTTCTCCCGGTGTGCCTTTACTGTTCGGTTTCCTGAGGTTGATCAGGGTGCGAATGCCGTAAAGCTTCACAAACTCCAGACCCAAGCCGCGCGGCTGCCCGCTTCTATAAAGCACCCCCTCGCGGGTGGTATGAAAATTGGGCAATGCGACCTGAATAAAGTAATAATAGGTTCCGCCGACCATTAAGATTATGAGCGAAAGAGCCGCTATTATTTTCGTGCGTCTTTTCATTGATTAAAGATAGGCAATAAGAGTCCCATCTGTCAAGGAATAAGGGGCAACTTTTAGTCCTTCAAAGTGAATTCTAAAACAGTACCGCAAACTCTGGTGAGCCGAGGATGATGCCGCTGCGCGCAATGGTAAATGGTCAATTTGTTTGGGTTTATGAATTTGGGTCATTGAGATTTGTTTGGAATTTGGTTTTTGGTGCTTGGTATTTTCATAATATTCGTTAAGCAGGTATTTTTCAGCTAATTCAGCTAATTTCTTCTTTAATTTAAAGATACCTGGGATAATGCCGCCGGACCTATTGACATCATAAATTTTCGGGTGATAACCTTGAGCACCATCATTATACTCGCTCCATCATAAATAAGTCGAGCGGGCGGCTCGAACCTCTTCTGAATCTCGGGATACCCGACGAATGAATGGCTGGAATCGTTTTATTACCCAGTGGCAAAAAGACTTTAAACTATGGCTGTTTTTTATTGCCTTTTTTCTGGTGTTCAGATGTGCCTTGGTGGTTTTCTTCAGAATCCAAATCGATGCATCCAGCACTTACCGGGATGTTGCGGCCGCCCTAATCAACGGCTTACGCTATGACAGTGTCATTGCAACCTATTTATCAGCGATCCCCCTTCTTTTCAGCATAATTTCCGGGTTTGCCGGTACAGTCCATCTGGCGGATAAGGTGCGGAAAATAATCGGCACGATCGGCGTGGTTTTGTCGGCCATGGCCTGCGTTGCGACCTTCAGTTATTTCAAGGAATTCGGCGACCAATTCAATCATTTCATTTTCGGTCTCATTTATGACGACCGCCGGGCCACCCTCCTCACGATATGGAAAGAATATCATGTCATTCCAAATGCTATCGCCATGGCGGTAATCGTTGTCGCGGCCTTGCTAATCATGCGCCGCCTTATTCGGTATCCATTTCTAACGCCGCAATCTCTTAACCGGTTGACGCCGACCCTTGTGCCTAAAATTGCTGCCGGGCTGATTATCGCCGTTCTTTTTGCGACCGGGGTTCGCGGCTCCCTGGGAAGACGTCCGGTGCAGCCGCGGGATGTCGCCATCACCAGAGACGAATTCCTGAACAAAACGGTGTTGAATCCGTTCATGGCGTTAATTTATGCCGTTCAGCAGCAGCGCGAAGTCTCGAATGTAAGCGGGTTCAAGGTATTCCTGCCGGACGGCGACGTAAGAAACGCTGCGCAAACTTTTTTTTCAACCAAAGAAGCCTATGACGATCTCGACCGCTACATGCTCCGCAAGGCCAAAGGGACAAACCACACGGCCCCGCGCCATATTTTCCTTATCGTGGGGGAGGGATACAGCGCCTGGCCGCTCATGAAAAAATATGCAGCCCTCGGGCTGGCCGAGGGCGGGCAGCAGTTATCGCAAAACGGGCTCAGGGTTGAGAAGTTTATGCCTTCGGCCGGCGGTACGATGTCGTCACTGGGGGTAATCATAAGCGGCCTGCCGGATGCCGGCGTCAACACGAATTACCAAAAGACCGCGCGCATAGCCTATCCCACGAGCATTGCCGATATCTTCAGACAGCTCGGTTACCGGACCCGTTTTTTTTACGGAGGATATTTAAGCTGGCAGAAGGTCGGGAATTTTTGCCGGGCGCAGGGGTTCGACGAAATTTACGGCGGCGGCCATATCGGATCCTGGGCCTCATCAAACGAATGGGGCGTGGATGACGAGTATTTATTCGAATTTGTCTTAAAGACCGTCGACGATGACCGGCCGAGTTTTAATATGATCATGACTACGTCCAATCACCCGCCCTACGATATCGACGTACGCGCCAAAGGGTTTAAACTGCGTGAAATTCCCGCCGGACTTAAATCGGCCTTGGCTGATGATATTAATTTTATCGAGCTCGGGCATTATTGGTATGCGGATCGGTGTATCAAAAATTTCGTGCTCGGTGTCGAGAAAAAACTGAAGCTGCCTTTGGTAGTGATCACCGGCGACCATGCCTGGCGCAAAAAGATCATCAAACAACCCGATCTTTATGAAAAAACCGCTGTTCCGCTTATCTTCTACGGCCCGGATGTCCTTGACGACATCACGTTGCCGCCGGACGTCACCGGAAGCCATCTGGATATCGACAGCACTCTCGTTGAGCTGGCGGCGCCCCGGGGATTTCAATACCATGCCCTCGGGAAAAACCTTTTTGACCCGCAGCAGAGGGCTTTAGGATTCGGAGGCAGCGTGGTTATCGGACCTGATTTCATTGTCGACGTGGAGGGCGCCCGAAAAGTATACCCGCTTCCCGATCAGAAATTGCCCCGGGAACAGCCGGATTTGAAACAGATAACCGGATTGTACAATGATCTAAACGGCATGGCCTGGTGGCGAATCGTGCGCGGTCCCAGACTTTTGAAACAACTAAAGTAGAGATTCCCGATTTTTCTGGGATTCCCGCCTGCGCGGGAATGACAATTATGGTATTAATACCGGTTAGTTAAAAGAGATGTCATACCCGCGAAGGCGGGTATCCAGTCGTTAGAATGACTTTTTACGATATCATCAAATTCGAATAAAATATGTCGATCTGATAAGTTGACAAATCAGAGATAGAACTCGATGTTTAATCGCTATACCCAAACTCTTTATGCACTCCTGCTGAGCCTGAGTGTCTTAATGTCAACCCGGCTGTGGCTTTATTTTCGCCATATTAGCGACTTTTCCGATCTGAGCTTGGGAGAATTTTTTTTATCGCTTTTCACCGGTCTTCGTCTGGACATCATGATCGTCTTTACCTGGGCCGGTGCGATCATATTTTTTCTCATCTGGCCGGCCAGGTTTACGTTCAACCTTTATTACCGGAAAATCCTCGGTCTTTTATGGGCGGTTGTGATCGTCGGGATTACGCTTGCCGATATAGGCGATATTTTATATTTCGACTTTGTTCACCGCCACGTCGCCCAAGAATTGTCCGTTATCGGCAACGATATCGATAGCCTGGTTCAAATGGCGCTGCATTATTACCTGCCGGAGCTGATCGCCGCTATTATTTTTTCAACTTTTATTGTGTATCTTTTTTACAGGCTCTTTAAACCCCAAATCAAAAAGCGAAAAATTACCCTGAAAGAGTATTCAATTCCGCTGCTTGCGAGCATGGTGCTTGTTTTGGGAATCCGGGGCAATTTATCGGGCAAATCCTTTGCCATTTCAGATGCTTTTGTGGTCAATAAAATGAGCTTCGGCAATCTGGCCCTGAATGGTTTTTTCTGTCTTTACCGAAACGGCGGGGTTTCCCAGGCCAATCATGACCACATGCCGCTCGAAGCCGCTGTGGCGCAGGTAAAGCAAGCATTAAACAGCCCCGCTGTCAGCTTTTCAGAAGATCCTAAATATCCCTTGATGCGTGCATATGCCAAGACCGCAAAGAAGCCCTGCAATATTGTCATTATAATGTTTGAAAGCCTTAGTGCCGGCTATGTCGATAGTTTTTCCGAGAACAACTACGGTGTAACGCCGAATTTCGATAATTACGCCGACAACGGCCTGAAATTCACAAATTTTTATGCGAATGGACAACGCTCTCTGGCCGGGATCCTGGCCCTGATGACAGGGGTCACGCAACCGCATGGAATGCCGCCTCTCGGCGAAGGCCTGGAATTGTCCAGGCTAAGCTATTTAGGTCGCTTGGCGGCGCAAAACGGCTATGATACATTGGCCATCCAAAGCTCAAGAAGGGGTTCCTTCAAAATAGATGCCATCATGAACCTGGCAGGATTTAAACAATTTTATGGCGCTGAAGATATACCCAAGACAGGCGACGAAGTCGGAGCCCCGAATTTTGGGGTTTATGACGGTGACATGCTCCGATTTATGCACAAAAAAATCAATGCCCTCAAGGAGCCCTTTATCTCTTTTGCCTTCACGGCAACAACCCACGCCCCGTATTTCTCACCTGGAAAAAAGTGGGAAAAATATCCCCAGGACCCCGCTTCCCGTAATGGTTTTCTAAATACGGTTTCGTATGTGGATGCCATGTTGGGAGAGTTCATGCGGGCCGCAGCTGAAGAGCCATGGTTCGACCATACGATTTTTATATTTACCGCCGACCACGTCCTGGGCATCGATGCCAGAAAAGAAAAGATGAATGATGAAAAGGCGCGAAAGTTTACGGCTTTGGATGATTTTCATATTCCTTTAGTTATGTATGCGCCGAAAATAATGCCGTCTAAAACGATCGACCGGGTGGGCTCACAAGCCGATCTTTTCCCAACAATCATCCAGCTGTTGGGCTGGCGCAATCAATTTGCAAGCCTGTCGCAATCGTTGCTGGATGAAGAGGTACCGAAGAGATTTGCCTTTTTAAGAGTCGGCTCTATGCTTGGAATTATCACCGCAGAGGGCATGCTGAAATATAATTTTAGCGCTGTGGTTTATAAGCAGGGCAGTGAAGCAGCACTAAAAGAGATGGAATATCTGCTGAAGGCATTCGATACTGCCGAGGCCGGTTTAATTGAAAGCAACCGCTGGGTAAAGTGAGGTAAATCCTGTGTCCAACCATCCCGTGAATACCAGCGACCTCCAGCCCGGCAAACCAGCCGACACGAAGGCTTTTATTTTCCTCATACTGGTTGCGCTTTTTGCGGTCTTGTTTAATCTTGGCGGACGTCCCATCGAAGCCAAGGACTACGTGCGGTATCCGGAAGTCGGGCGGGAAATACTCGAATACAATGATTGGGTGCTGCTGCATCTCAATGGCAGCCTGTATGTCGACAAACCCCCGTTGCACTTCTGGTTGATCGCAGGGTCATACAAATTGTTCGGGGTCAATCCGTTTGCGGCCCGCCTGCCATCAGCCCTGGCCGCCTTGGGCGGGGTATTGCTCACATTTTTCTTTGTAAGAAGAATCTTCGACAATACGGAAACCGCTTTCATGGCGGCCATCATATTGCTTTCAACATATGATTATATGTGGTGGGCCCGGCGAACCCGGATCGACATGATTTTCGCCTTATTATTTGCCGCATCCCTGCTGTGCTTTTATTGCGGTTGCGCAGCCGACGGCGGTAAGCGCAAAGCCGTCTGGTACCTGGCTTTCTGGTTCGTCACCGGTCTGGCCTTCATGGACAAGGCCTTTATTGCGCTGGCGAATTTAGTGGTGGTTATTCCCTACAGTGTCCTGGTCGCTCGCCGGACGGAAGGCGGCAGGGTTTCACCGGGTCTGTTCGCATTAACCAGTCCCTGCCTGCTGCTGCCGGTGCTGCCCTGGGTCATAGCCCTGGTAGACCACCCTCAATTTTCCGCCTTCTGGGAGGTATTGCAACGGACCAAAATAATGGACCGCCAGGAGGCATTTTACTATTACCTGGTTCAAATGCCGTTGAAGCTGCTGCCGGCAGCTCCGTTTTTGGCGATGGGAATCTGGGGTTATGCTCGCTACCGTAAATATCTGTCCCATCGCCATGAGCTCGACTTCGCAATGTTGTGGATTGCCTCCTATTTTGCTATCCTGCATCTAACCGTGGCCAAAAGCGGCCGATACCTGCTGCCCCTCTATCTGCCGGCCTGTCTGATGAGCGCCTGGGCCATTCAATTTTTTCTCGCAAAAAGAAACGCCATCGTTGCCGCTATCATTCGATGGGGAGATCGAATTTTGCTTTCAGTTGCGGCGTTGAGTATCGTCAGCCCCCTTTTCGTTGCCTGGCATTACCACGTCAGCCTGCTTCCGGCTGTATTATATTCCCTGGTCCTGGGCGTTGCCATGCTTCTGTTTCGCAGGTTTCTGCCCTATAAAACAGCCGGCCTTTTTGTATCCTTTATTATCCTGCTGCTGGCGATCGATGTAAATGACACGGTCGGACGGGAAAAAGCTTCCGTGTACTACCAAATGAATCAAATTCTAAAAAATGAGCGCCTGGAAGCCACGCAAATTGCCTTTCAAGGGTGCTCCAGCCGCGCCCAGGAAGCCCTGAGTTTTTATTTCAACCGGAACATTGCGTGTTCTGAAAAATGGTCTGCAATCGACAGCTCGCCAAAGATCAGGGCGATTGTTACCACTCGCAACGCAATCAAAGAAGAAATTGCACGGGAAGATATTCAAAACCGCGGTCGAATTATTTATCTGGACAAGGGGTGGGTCATTTACATTAAGAATTTCGATCAGCCGCCAAGCTCACAAGTAAAGAATCCTGGCCCGGAGAACCTGGCCAAGAAGACCAGGTTTGCAATTTTGGAATAAATTCGGAAAGTCCCGGCCCTAAACGCTCTGCCCTGCGCTGCGGGCCCTGAGCTGCCCGCAGGCGGCGGATATGTCCTGGCCTTTGCTGCGGCGGATAATGACCGTATAATTTTTATCAAACAGGATGTCGTAAAACGCTTTTATCGCCGCCTCGGACGACCGTTCGTAGTCACAGCCTTCATGCGGATTAAAGGGTATCAGATTGATCTTGGATCGGATCGGCTGCAGCAGTTTCGCCAGGCGCCGGGCGTCATCCTGGGAATCGTTGATTCCCTTGATGAGGATGTATTCGAATGTAATTCGGCGGCCGGGCGGCAGCGGAAACTGCCGGCAGGCTTCCAGCAGGGCCTCCAGGGGATAGGTACGGTTGATGGGCATCAGCCGGCTGCGGGTTTCATTGTCGGTCGCATTCAGAGATACGGCCAGATTCACTTTCGTATCCCGGCCCAGGGCGACAATTTTGGGCACCAAACCGGCAGTGGAGACCGTCACCCGACGGCCGGCAAAGCGCAGGCCGGCATCGTTGTCGGTGATGGCGCCGATGGCACTCACCAGATTCTTGTAATTGGCCAGCGGCTCGCCCATACCCATAAAAACGATATTGCTCAAGCGCCCGGGATCCTCCAGTTCATATTTAATATCCCGTACCTGGGCAATTATCTCGGCCCGGGTCAGATTGCGCTCGAAGCCGCCGGCGGCCGTCAGACAGAAAAGGCATCCCTGAGCACAGCCGACCTGGCTCGACACGCAAAGGGTATCATGATCCCTTTCAGGGATGAGGACGGTTTCAATATATCTGTCGTCGTTCAATCTGAAAAGGTATTTGCGGGAGCCGTCCTGCGATTTTTCAATCCGTGCGACATCGAGTCGGCCGACTGCGAAATTTCGGGCCAGCAGGCCCCGGATATCTTTGGAAATATCGGTCATACGTTCGAAGCTGTCGACCTGCCGCAGATAAATCCATTTCTGGATCTGGTCGGCCCGATAGGCGGCAATGTCCCGCCCGGCCAGCCAGGCCACCAGCTGCTCACGGTTGAATTCAAGAATATTTGTCTTTTTATGGGTATCGAATTCCGGCATCTTGATCTTGGCTCTTATCGAATTAATTACTTGACATACCATCATTGAAATTATATTTTCAAGAATTTTAGAGACCTGTTCGGTAAAATTATGTTTGAAAACTTAAGCGACAAACTCGATGCCGTTTTCCGCAAGCTCAAAGGGCACGGCAAATTAACGGAAAAAAACATCGAGGAGGGGTTGAAAGAAGTTCGTTTGGCCCTCCTGGAGGCCGATGTTCATTATCGGGTCGTCAAAGAGTTCATCGCCGCTGTCAAAGAACGGGCCCTGGGTCAGGAAGTTCTGGCAAGCCTGACGCCCGGTCAGCAGGTTATCAAAATTGTCAACGCCGAACTGACGGGGCTGATGGGGACTCAGCACGAGGAGCTGAACCTGTCGGGTGCCAGCCCGGCGGCGGTGATGCTGGTGGGACTGCAGGGGTCCGGCAAAACGACCACGGCCGGCAAACTGGCGGTTTACCTGCGCAATAAAGGCAAAAAACCCTTTCTGGTGCCGGCGGATGTTTATCGCCCCGCTGCCATCGACCAGCTCAAGAAACTGGGAGCGCAGCTGGATGTCCCGGTATTCGACTCCAGCGTGGAAATGAATCCCGTAGATATATGCCGGAAGGCCAAAACGGCGGCCCACCTGCAGGGTTGCGATACGCTGCTGCTGGATACCGCCGGCCGTCTGCATATTGATGAAGCGCTGATGGATGAGCTCAGCCGCATCAACCGGGAGGTGATGCCATCCGACATCCTGCTGGTGGCCGATGCCATGACCGGACAGGATGCCGTCAACATTGCCAAATCATTTGACGAAAGGCTGGACATCGGCGGGGTCATCCTCACCAAAATGGATGGCGATGCCCGGGGCGGTGCCGCCCTTTCGATCAAATCGATTACCGGCAAACCGATCAAGTTTATCGGGGTCGGCGAAAAATTAAACGAGCTGGAGCCCTTTCATCCGGACAGACTGGCTTCGAGCATTCTGGGTATGGGGGACGTTCTCACCCTGATCGAAAAAGCCCAGGAAGCGGTTGACGAAAAAAAGGCGGCCGAGCTAGAGAAGAAGCTCAGAAAGAGCCAGTTTACCCTGGAGGATTTTCGCGATCAAATGGTTCAAATTCGCAAAATGGGATCGCTGGGCGATATTATAAAGATGATCCCCGGCATGGGTAAAGTCAAACAATTGAAAAACCTGGAAGTCGATGAAAAAGAGTTTGTCAGAATTGAGGCCATCATCAATTCAATGACGCTCCGTGAGCGCCGGCAGCATGCGATCATCAACGGGAGCCGGCGCCGAAGAATTGCCAAGGGCAGCGGAACCCAGGTACAGGATGTCAACCGATTGTTAAAAAATTACACTCAAATGCTGAAAATGCTGAAAAAAATAAATAAGGGCGGTATGCGCGGAATGCCGCAGGGAATGATGCCGTTTTAAAGGAGAAACAAAACTATGGCTGTAAAAATCAGACTGGCCAGACATGGAGCAAAGAAAAGTCCTTTTTATCGAATTGTGGTTGCCGACACCGAAAGCCCCCGGAACGGCCGTTACCTGGAAAATGTCGGCACTTATGATCCTTTGTTCGACCCGGCCAAGGTGACCTTGAAATCAGAGCGAATACAATACTGGGTGAATCAGGGTGCCAAACCCACGGACACGGTGCGAAGCCTTTTGAAAAAAGAAGGCTTTTATGCTTCGAATACTTAATCCGGACTAGCCGCAAGCAGTTGCCGTCGAATATGTCTGTGGAAAAGAAGGGCTATGTGCTCATCGGCGAAATCATTGGTACCCATGGCATAAAGGGAACCAGCAAATTCCGTTCATATGCCGAATCACTGGAAGTGTATGCGCCGGGCCGCGCTATTCTTGTTCGCGAAAGCAGCGGCCGTGAAACAAGCCGCGAAATAAGCTGGGTTAAGCATCAAAGCCGCATACCGCTTTTGTCGTTTAAAGGAATAAACGACCGCCATCAGGCCGAATTGCTGATCGGCGCGGAACTTTTTATCCCAAAAGCAGAGCTTCCGCAACCGGAAAACGGCAGTTATTACTGGTTCGATCTGATCGGAATTGCGGT
The DNA here is from genome assembly GCA_963769935.1 of uncultured delta proteobacterium. Lineage (GTDB taxonomy): Bacteria > Desulfobacterota > Desulfobacteria > Desulfobacterales > JAFDCJ01 > JAFDCJ01. Next base: position 639,228 of record CAVYNY010000010.1, read on the forward strand.
TTATACGACCGACGATGTTTATCTAGGCCGGATTGATGCGATCATTGAGACCGGCAGCAATGATGTGTACGTCGTCAAAGATAAGAAAAAGGAAGTACTGATCCCCGCGCTCGAATCGGTGGTCAGGAACATCGACCTGAAACAAAAACGAATGCAGGTCGATTTGCCGGAAGGGTTGATTTAGTTGATTGGTTAATTAGTTGAATAGTCGATTAGGTAAAAAGGATTTCATCCATTCACTATTCAACCCGTCAACCGATCAATTACTCAACTGAAACTATGCATTTTACAGTACTGACGATTTTCCCGGAAATGTTTGACCCATTCTGGGAACATGGAATTGTCCGCCGGGCGATCGAGCATCAGATAATTTGGGCTTCGGCTATAAACATTCGAAATTTTGCCGAAGGTCGGCACCAGGCAACCGATGACAGACCCTACGGCGGCGGCAGCGGAATGGTAATGAAACCCGAACCGCTGGCAGCAGCCATTCGAGAGGCATCGAAAACAATGCCCGGGGCAAAAACCGTCCTGTTGACACCCCAGGGCAGGATGTTCAATCAGCAAATGGCCCGCAGCCTGGCATCATGCCAAGGCTTAGTTTTGGTCTGCGGCCGCTACGAAGGGGTCGATGAGCGCATCTGCGACGATCTGATCGATTACGAGATTTCGATCGGAGATTATGTCCTCACCGGGGGAGAACTGGCCGCAATGGTTGTCATAGATGCCGTCACCCGTCTGGTTCCCGGGGCCCTCGGTGGTGAGGATGCGGCCGAAAAAGACTCATTCTCCGATGGCCTGTTGGAACACGCCCACTATACGCGGCCGGGAATATTCGAGGACCGGGAGGTTCCTGAAGTCCTGTTGTCAGGACATCATCAGGAAATTGAACGATGGCGCCGCGAGTCCTCCTTGATGCGGACGCTTCTGAAAAGACCGGATCTATTGGAACAGCGGGAGTTGCCGAACGAAGAAACCGAAGTACTGAGGCGCTGGGGCAGTCAAATCCGAAAGATATTAGATTGTCATCGGAGCCCAATAAAGGGATCTTGAGCAGATCCGTGTCTCGAGGTCTTATAATTTAACCAGGCAGGGTTGGCCCGTTAGCCCGTTTATCCGTATGCCCGAATCTGCAAAACCGGCCGACCGGCGAACGGGTTAACCGGAAAACAGGTATGCCCAGGCTTTACGTGGCGTTGACGCATTATCCGGTGGTGAACAAACGGGGCGACATCATCGCTTCATCGGTGACCAATCTGGATTTGCACGATATATCGCGGGCGGCGAGGACCTTCGGGGCGAAGCGTTTCTATGTGGTAACGCCGCTTGTCGATCAGAAAATCCTGGTTGAAAAGATTATCTCACATTGGACAAACGGCATCGGCGGTGTGTACAATCCGGCAAGGCGCAGCGCGCTGGAGCTGATCAAGACCAAAGATTCCATCGCTGATGCAGCTGAAGAAATTGAAGGCATTGAGAAAGTTTACCCGAAAACAGTTGTAACCTGTGCCCGCAGTTTTCCGTCAAGCATCAGCTTCAAAGAATTGCGTGATATTCTGCAGCTCGGCCGACCGCACCTGCTGGTCTTCGGGACCGCCTGGGGCTTAGCCGAAACGTATATCAGCCAGGCGGATTACATTCTGGAACCGATTTCAGGCCAAACTGCCTATAACCATCTTTCGGTCCGATCCGCTGCCGGTATCATTCTTGATAGACTGTTGGGAACAAGAAAATAAAGGTTTGGAGGAAAAAATGAATAAGATTGAGCAACTCGAAAAGGAAAATATTCGCTTGGACATGCCCCGTTTTAAGCCCGGCGATACCGTTAAGGTCCATGTGAAAATAAAAGAAGGTGAAAAGGAGCGGATCCAGGCTTTTCAGGGCGTTGTGATCAGCAAGAAAAAGGGCTCGACGCATGGTACGTTTACCGTCCGTAAAGTATCTTACGGGATCGGCGTAGAACGTATTTTCCCGATGCATTCACCGGTCATCGACAGAATAGAGGTTATCACCAAAGGTCGGGTAAGACGCGCCAAAATCTACTATCTGCGCCAACTCAGGGGCAAAGCCGCCAGGATCAAGGAGAAGCGGTTCAATTAGGTCAGGATGGATTTGTGGCATTTTGAAAAAGAAGCCACCCGCAAGGGTTTCCGGGATATAGCGGGTATTGACGAGGCCGGCCGGGGTCCTCTGGCCGGCCCGGTTGTAGCAGCCGCGGTTATTCTGTCGGCCGCATTCGATGATTCCGAGGTTACCGACTCCAAAAAATTGACGGCGTCCAAAAGGGCACGTCTGTATGAGCGGATTTATGCCCAGGCGGCGGCAGTGGGCATCGGCATAGTGGATCCGTCGGAAATAGATCGGATCAACATTTTGCAGGCTTCTTTGCTGGCCATGGCCATGGCGGTAAAAAACCTTGTCCCCCGTCCGGATTTTCTATTGATCGACGGCACCTTCCGAATCGCTTCCGACCTGCCCCAATTAGCCGTTATAAAAGGAGATGCTTTAAGCATCTCCATTGCTGCCGCTTCCATCATTGCCAAGGTCACCCGGGACCGTCTGATGCAGAACTACCATCAATACTATCCGCAGTTTGATTTCCCGCAGCACAAAGGCTATCCGACCAAGGCCCATAAGGAGGCCATTCAAAAATTCGGCTGCTGCCCCATCCACCGCAGGAGTTTTAGAGGCGTCAAGGAATACAGTTAAACCGGAAAATGCCTAAAATTGCGGTGTCGCTACACGCCATCTTTTTTATCAATTTAAAAAAGCTTGTTGCCTTTTAACTTAACGTGCTAAGGTTAATTAATTCGCCCTGCAATACAGCCTATTCAGGTTCTCATGGTTGGAACAATTTATTATGCCGAGCAAACCACAAAAATTTGGGGAACAGGGGGAATCTCTGGCCGCCTGGTACCTGAGAAAAAACGGCTATAAGATTATCGAACAGAATTACCGCAGCCGGTTGGGTGAGATTGATATCATCGCCAGAGACAAAAAGACAATCGTGTTTGTGGAAGTCAAGTCAAGGAGATCGGTTCGCTACGGCAGTCCCAAATGGGCGGTTACTCCCCAAAAACAGCGCAAGATATCAATGGTTGCACTTCACTATCTGAAGACTACCCGCCAAACGGACGCAAAAGCCAGGTTTGATGTGGTCGCCATCACTGCCAACCGTGACGAGCCCCAGATTGAAATCGTAAAAAATGCCTTCGAACTCGCCTACCAATAATCCGGGTACGCTTTATGTTGTCGCCACACCGATCGGCCATCACGACGACATTACCATCAGGGCTTTGAAAGTCCTGGGTGAGGTCGATCTGGTTGCAGCCGAAGATACCCGCAAGACGCGCCGGTTCTTAACGCGGCACGGCATCAGCAACCGCCTGGTTTCCTATCATGAGCACAATGAGGCCGAACGCACACCGCAGCTGATCGCCAAACTCGAGTCAGGTGTATCGGTAGCCCTGGTCTGCAACGCCGGCACGCCGACGGTATCGGATCCGGGTTATCGTTTGGTTGAAGCCGCGGCCGGCAACAACCTGAACATAATTCCCGTGCCGGGCGCGTGCGCCGCCACCGCGGTCTTGAGCGTCGCCGGGATGCCGACGGACGCGTTCATTTTTACAGGATTTTTGACCAAAAAGCAAATCAAGCGGCGGCGGCAGCTGAACGAACTTGCAAGTCAACCCCAAACGCTTATCTTTTATGAGTCGCCCAAACGCATCCTGGCGCTGCTAAATGAAATCATCGATGTCATGGGCGATCGCCAGGGCGTGCTGGGCAGAGAAGTCACCAAACTGCACGAAGAAATAATCCGCGGCCGATTGTCCGATATCGCCGAACGGCTGAAAGACCGCAGTGAAATCAAAGGCGAATGCACCCTGCTGGTCGCAGGCAGCGGCGGTGAAAAGCACGCGTCCTGGCAAAGTGTCAGGCAGCAGATAAAAGACCGGATCCAACAACAAGACCATTCCCTATCGGCAATTGCCAGAGAAATTGCCGCCGCATCCGGCATTGCGAAAAACCGAATCTATGCCGAGGTGTTAAAAATTTCCAAGGAGCTTGAGAGTGGATAATCTCGACGCAATCTTTTCCCCTCAATCCCTGGCTGTCATTGGGGCCTCAAATACCGCCGGGAAAGTGGGACACGACATCTTCGTCAACATATTGAAAGGCGGCTATCGGGGCACTCTGTATCCGGTAAACCCGAATGCCCGATCGGTCTCCAGCGTGAGAGCCTATCCGACCATTGCCGATATTCCGGACGATGTCGATCTGGCCATGATTATTCTGCCGCCCAAACCGGCGCTGGCGGCGATTAAAGAAGCCGTTGACAAAGGGATTAAAGGCGTGGTCATCGTTTCCGCCGGCTTTCGCGAAGTCGGCGGCGAAGGCCTTGAAATTGAAAACAACATTGTTGCATTATGCCGCGAAGCGGGAGTGCGGGTGGTCGGCCCCAATTGTCTGGGAGTCATCAATCCGCTGTCAAATGTCAGATTGAATGCCAGTTTTTCGACCCGCATGCCCAAAGCCGGCAATATTTCTTTCATTTCCCAAAGCGGTGCCTTGTGCACGGCCGTGCTGGATTTTGCCGCCGACCGGGACTTCGGATTCTCCAAATTTATTTCAATCGGCAACAAGGCGGATGTTGATGAACTTGACCTTTTGCGGTATTTTCACAAGGATAAAGATACCGAAGTCATCATGGTTTACCTGGAGGAGTTGCGGCGCGGACCGGAATTTATCGAAGCCGTCAAAGTGATTACTTCCGGCGATTTCCGCCCGACCCCGGTGCTGGTGATTAAATCCGGGCGCACCAGTGCCGGCGCCCGGGCGGCCGCATCCCATACCGGTGCGCTGGCCGGAACCGAGGGTGTTTATGATGCCATCTTCCGGCAGTCCGGCATCATCCGGGTCGACTCCATTGATGAACTGTTCGACTTTGCCACGGCCTTTGCATATAAAAATGAAAGCGCCCTGGGAAAATTACGCCGCAAGGTGCCCTCCGGCAATCGGGTTGCCATTGTGACCAATGCAGGGGGGCCGGGTATAGTCGCCACAGACATGACCGTATCCTCCGGATTGCAGCTGGCCAAATTTAACGAGGAAACCATTGAAGCGCTCGCCAGTCATCTTCCCAAAACCGCCAATCTGCAGAACCCGGTCGATGTCATCGGTGATGCCCCCACGGACCGCTATGAAAATGCCCTGGCGGCGGTCGTCAGAGACGAAGGGGTCGACGGCGCCCTGGTGATTTTAACGCCCCAATCCATGACCGACGTACTTGGAACCGCTGAGGCCATTTTTCGCATCGCCCGACGTTCCAGCAAACCCATTCTGTGCTGCTTTATGGGAATCATCGATGTGTCTTCCGGCGTAAGATACCTGCAGGAACACGGAATCCCGGTATTTAAATTTCCCGAAAACGCCGCTAAAGCCTTCGGCGCGCTCTACCAGTACTCCCGCTGGCTGAACCGGCAGCACCTGGCCCCTTTCGATCTGCACCATGACCGGCAGCGGGCCTCCCGCATTGTTCAGGATTGGCTGGATGCCGGAAAAACCCACATCGGCGAACTGGAGGGAATTGAACTGCTCAAATGCTATGGATTTAATGTACTGTCCAATGCCCTGGCCAAAAACGAAGCTGAAGCGGCTGCCATTGCCCATGAGACGGGATTTCCGGTGGCACTTAAAATCGTTTCAGCACAGATTTTGCACAAATCGGATGCCGGAGGTGTCGTTCTGGGGCTTGAAAATCAGGACGATGTCAAAAAAGCATTTGCTGATATTATTAAGCGGGCCGCTGAATACAATCCGGAGGCCGAGATCGAAGGTGTGCTGGTACAAAAGATGGCGCCTGCCGGCAGTGAAGTCATTCTGGGTCTGAACCGCTATCCGATCTTCGGACCGTTGCTCATGGTGGGCATCGGCGGCATTTATGTCGAGGTTTTCCAGGATGTGGTATTTCGCCTGGCGCCTATCGGACGTAATGAAGCCCGCCGCATGGTTCGTGAAATCAAGGGCTACCGGTTATTTCAGGGCTTCCGCGGCCGGCCGGCGGCTGATGTGGAAATCATCGAAAAATCGCTGGTGAGCCTGTCGGACATGGCCGCCAACCACCCCGAAATTATGGAGCTGGACATCAACCCCCTGCTGGTGCATGCCCGGTGCCAGGGGGCGACTGCGGCCGACTGCCGCATTATCCTGAAAAAACCGGAAGACAAACACCAGACCGACAGATAGTGCTGGGCAATGCCGCTGCGGATTGACGAATGACTAATGTCGAATGAAGGAATTCTATCTGTCTTAAAAAGTTATCAAAAGACCGAGCGGAGCGACTTCCACAATTAGCCAATATTCAATATTCAGTTTTCATTTGATTGAGCTATCAGCTATGAGCTATGAGCTTAACAATTACACATTCCGCAATCATACCCTTTGCCCTGTTATCCTAGCCGTGCCGCCGGAAGTGGCCGAGATTAAACCAAAAGACAGGGTCATATTTCTCAGCCGGCATGCCCGCAAGGCGCTGCAGCTATCCGCGGAAAAAAGCGGCGTCCGTCTCGATAAATTGGTTAAAGATGAAAACGGCGTCCCCCAGCCATTCGACGGAACTTTCTGGTCCGTCACCCACAAAACACAGTATGTGGCCGGTGTGGCGGCACCGACCCCGACCGGTATTGATGTTGAGAGAATCCGCAGGTTTTCAGACGGCCTTTTTAAAAAGACCGCCGCCGACCGCGAATGGGCGCTGGCGGATATGGCCAAAGACCCCGTGACGGCGTTTTTTCGCTACTGGACCGCCAAGGAAGCTGTGCTGAAAGCAACCGGAATCGGCATCAAAGATCTTCTAAAATGCCGGGTCCATCAAATCATCGATGATAATCATCTGCGCATCAGCTATGACGGACAGGATTGGCTGATCGAGCATTTCGTATTTGACCGGCACATGGCATCCATTGTGCAAAATCGATATCGAATTGACTGGTCCGTGGAGAAGAGATGATAATACTGTCGTGCATGCAAAAAATCTCAAATCCCAAATCTCAAATTTCAAATAAATTACAATGACCAAAATAAAAAATTCCAAACCGGATCCAATCTGTTTCAGTCACTGCTTCAGATAAATACGCGATCCTTATATGCGAAAACACGAACATTTTAAATCACGAAAAAAACACAGCTGCATATTCGTGATTTAATCGGTTTCGGTCATTGATTATTGTAATTTGAGTTTTATTTGTAATTTGGTGCTTGGAATTTAGAATTTATACTTTTACCTCCAGGACCACTTTTCCGATATTGCGATTCTGCCGGACACAGGCGTGCGCCGCCTGCGCTTCTGCAATCGGAAAAACCTTGTCGATTACCGGCCTGATCTTGCCCTCTTCCAGCAGCGGCCAGAAGCGTTCCTTAAATTTTTGGGTTATGAATATTTTTTGGGCCACCGGCCGTGCCCGCAGGCGGGTGCCGATAATTCGCAGGCTTTTTCCGAGTACAGCGCCCAGGTTTATTTCAGCCGTACTTCCGCCAAGCAAACCGATATTCACCAGCCGTCCATTAACCCTGAGAAGATTTAAATTTCGGGTAAGATACGCTGCTCCAACGGGGTCCAGGACGAGATCGACTCCCTGGCCATCGGTGACGCCCATGATTTCTTTTAAAAAGTCCTGCTCCTTGTAATTGACAGCCAGGCTGGCCCCCAGTTCGCGGCACTTATCCAATTTGGCAGCTGTACCTGCGGTAACATACACAGCCGCCCCGGCTTCGCGGGCCATTTGAATGCCGGCCGTACCGACCCCGCTGGCGCCGGCATGGAGCAACACCCTCTCGCCGGACTTGAGATCGCCTTCCAGGAAGAGATTGCTGAAGGCCGTCAGCCAGGCTTCCGGGATGGCGGCCCCTTCAGCGAACGACCAACTGTCCGGCAGTCTGACCAGCATTTGCGGGTGTACGGCCACCTGCTGGGCGTAGCCGCCGCCGGCCAGCAGCCCCAACACCCGATCACCGATCTGCCAGCCTTGTACCGCCTTGCCGACGGCTGCAACTACGCCGGCCATTTCCAGGCCTATAATTTGCGACTCACCGGCCGGCGGCGGATATGATCCCATGGCCTGCAACAAATCTGCCCGGTTGACGGCGGTAGCCTTTATGTCAACCAGCACCTTTTCCTCACCATACGTAACATCCGGCACCGTCTCCCAGACCAGCGCCGGCTCTTTGTCCGATTTTTTTACCACGATGGCCTTCATAAACTGCCTCCCGTTCAATTGAAATTAACTGCCGTTGAAACCTTTTTCAACTATGGTTTTATATAGTAATCAATTAAATTAAGACCTAAGCTACAGGGTGCAAGGTAGAAGACGGAAAGCAGAAGGTGAGAAGATAAGAAGCTAAGAGGCTGGGGGGCTGGAAGTCTAAAATGCTGGGAGTTTTGGGCTGTTCGCCTTCTTCCTTTTTCCTTAGGCCTTAAACCCCATACCTTTTTTTGTTATCCAGCATCCATCCAGCATCCAGTATCCAGTAACCCCTACCCCGCAACGCACAACCTGAAACTCGCAACCCGCACCCTGCAACGCGTAATCCGCAACCCGAATAAACTCGCTGTTTTTTTTGACTTTTTTTAAGTTAAGTTATAATATGAACTTGTAATCAACGGTAATTTATATGGAGGGAAAGCATGCACGTCCTCGGCATCGACATCGGTTTCGGTTTCACGAAGGCTACCAACGGGAAAGATACGATAATTTTCAAATCTCTTTTTGGAGATGAGGCCGATATTCAATTCTGGGCAGATTTCGGCAAGGATACTCCCACGGACCACATTCATGTGACCATCGACGGCAAGTCATATTTCATCGGGGATCTGGCGGAGCAACAGTCAAGTGTTTTGCACTTTACGCTGGACCAGGAAAAATTGATTACTGAATTTGTTAAAATATTATCGTTGACGGTAGCCGGAATGTTTATGAAAAAAGGCGCATCGATCAATGTCCCGCTCAATGTGGTTTCGGGCCTTCCCATCGGTTATTTCAAACAAAATCATGAGCGCTTCAATGAACTGCTGATGGGTCACCACACCATTACCTATCATTCCCAAGACGGCCGGGAAACCAATAAGGAAATTTATATCAACAAGGTCCGTATGCTGCCTCAACCCATGGGCAGCATCTTGAATCTATTGATGGATGACGCAGGTAGGATAGTTGACAAAGATCTCGCCAACCAGAAAATCGGCGTGGTTGACATCGGATTTCGCACAACGGACTTTATCATATTGGATCGTCTGCGCTACATCGATCGCGGCAGCCGAACCATTGATTCCGGCATCTCGAAAGGTTTCAGCTTTATTGCAAACAAGCTGCGGGAAAAGGCCGGAGTCAGCGTGGAGCTTTACCGCCTGTATCGAGCGGCTGAGACAGGCTCTATCAAAATGCGAGGCCACGGATTTGGCTTTACGAAAGTCAGAGATCAGGTTTACTCTCAGCTGGCTGCTACGATCGCCAACGAGATTGATCGTCTTTGGGCGGATGACTGGGATATAGATACCATCATTCTATCCGGCGGAGGATGTAGAGAGCTTGCCCAATACCTGCAGCCTCTGATCACCGGCAATGTCTTGCCGGTCGACCTCAGCAAAGACCCGCGGCTCAACAATGTGCTGGGTTATATGAAGTACGGCCGTTACGTTTGGGGCGAAGCGGAGGAAGATTCCAAGCCCGAAGGGGCAGAATCCGAATCGCAATCTGAAGAAGCCAATCCGGAAGATATCGAGTCCGTCCGCGAAGATGAACTGTCGGAGATGTGAGTTGCGGGGTGAGACACTTTCAGTGCCAGCTGATAGTTCATAGCCGATAGCTGATAGTCCAAAAGAATAGATCTTTTTTACATCAGAATAATTTTGTCGCCCTGCCGGCGCACCCGGAGTCCGTAGCTTGGCAGGGTTTTGACCAACGGACGACCGAATAAAAAATCGAGCATTTCGGGGTCCATTCCGCCTTTAGAAACGACCAGTTCGCGAATTTCGGCATCATAGCGGATGATTTCAGATAGCCTGCGCCGGGCATGTTCACTGTTGCCGCTTTGAAGATCTTTGATCAGATTGCGAATCTCTTCATAGTCGCAGTGTGCCTGATGATCCTTTATTAAATCCCACAACCCTGCAACTCCGGATATGAGATCCTGGCGGGTCAGGAGTTCGCCGGCGTATATTTCTTCAAGTTCCCGCGTGTCCCAGCATTTAAGGGCCCGGCATTCCAGCGGACGGTGGTCATAAATGGTGCAGGATTTTTCGGCTTCATTAAAAAAAACACAGCTCCAGGTATCCTCCCGGCCCTTGATCTTGATAATATCCGAATCCACCGGCCCCAGGCACCCCTGAACGTTGTCCCGGGCGATCTCACCCCGGCGGATGGTATATAAATATTTGGAGGGTATCCCGCCTTTTTCGATTAAAGCACGATCATCCCGATGAAAGCCGGGCCCGCCCTTTTCACAGCAGGTGCCGCAGCGGGCACAGACGTTGGCAGCAAAACCGGTTGACGATTGCGGAGAATTTTCTGTCATACGAGATGCACTATTTTAATTTCCGGCCATTTTTTCATGAAATATTCAGCCACCAGGCGTCGGCGGCATTTTTGAGGCTTTTCCTCGCTGCACAGCAGACAGCCCCCATCCAGCATCTTCCTGGGAATCGTTTCTTCTGCGTCTCTTTCCGCCAGCAAAGCGAGAAATTTTTCGGCTGTCTTTTTAGTAAAGCCGATGGTAAATAGGGTCATAATTCGTCCGTCCCACTGTTTTCTTCATTTTTTTGAGCGCTATCGGCGATCTTTGTTGAAAATACCGCCGACATGCACGTGTCTGGGCCGGCGGGGTTTTGCCGCCGATTTTGCCGCCGGGCTGCTGGATCGGAGCGGGCCGGATGATTTGGGCTGTTCTTCAATTTGATTTTCCAGGCAGTACTTTTTTATGGCGTCAAGGAAGACCGGTCCGAATTTCCGGCATTTAACCGCGCCGACACCATGGATGGTCAGCAGGCTTTCGCGGGATTGAGGAAAAAAGGCCGCCATTTCCAGCAGGGTTTTATCCGAAAATATCACATAAGGCGGCACCCCGGAATTATCCGCCAGTTCCTTGCGTTTCCGCCGCAATTGTTCGAACAACGGTTGATTTACGTCCGGGTCACCGGCCCGGCGCGGTGCGTCGACAAATTTTTCAAAAGACGGTTCTTCGTCCAGGCGGCCCCGGACGGTAATTTGGCCCCTGAGTACCGCCCAACCCTTGTCGGTCAATCTGAATCCGCCGAATTCCATATCCTGCAGGACGAGCCCCTGATGGAGAAGCTGCCGGGACAACTGTTGCCACTGTCTCTTGGAATAGTCCGCGCCGATACCGTAAGTGGATAATCGGTGGTGTCCGAACTGCAGCACTCTTTGGGCCTTGGAACCCCGCAGGACATCGATGATATGCACGCTGCCGAATCTTTCACCGGTCCGCTTGACACAGGAAAGAAATTTCTGGGCGGCGATGGTCAGATCCACCTGCTCTTTTTCGCCTGCCAGACAGTTGTCGCACATGTCACATTTTTCGATCGTGTAGTCTTCACCGAAATAATTGAGCAGCGGTATTCGGCGGCAGATTTCCGTTTCGGCAAATCGCAGCAGCGCACTGAGATGGATGTTGGCCGTCCGCTTTTCGGCGGGTGCTTTCTGCTCGATGAAGTACTTGATCTTTTGCACATCGGCATAGCTGAACAACAGCAGGCAGTGGGCTCTCAACCCGTCGCGACCGGCCCGCCCGATTTCCTGGTAGTAGCTTTCAATGCTTTGGGGCAGGTCAAAGTGCACCACGAAGCGCACGTTGGGTTTGTCGATTCCCATGCCGAAGGCAATGGTGGCGACAATAATCTGCACCTCATCCCGAATAAACGCTTCCTGGTTCAGATTCCGATCGGTGTCGCTTAGTCCGGCATGGTAGGGCGCTGCCGAAAAACCGTTGTTAATCAAAATTTCATGAAGGTTTTCAACCTGTTTGCGGGAATGGCAGTAAATAATTCCGGATTGATTTTCAAATTTCTGAAGGAACCGCAGCGTTTGCCTTGCGGGGTTATCTTTGGGAACGAACTGGATAAACAGATTTTCCCGGTTGAAGCTGGCCACATACTCCCGGCCGTCGTCAAGCTGCAGGCTGGCTTTTATATCTTCCCGCACTCTGGGGGTTGCCGTGGCTGTCAGCGCCGCACAGACGGCATCGGGAAAATGGGCGCGGGCTTTTAGCAACTGCCGGTATTCCGGTCGAAAATCATGCCCCCATTGTGAAATACAGTGCGCCTCATCAATGGCCAGGCAGTCCACCTTGACCGACGACAGCAGCTCGAGCATGCCGGCTTTCAGCAGGGCTTCAGGGGCCAGGTAGAGTAATTTAGCCTTCTTCTGCTTTATCTGTCCGACGTTGTTCCGATATTCGGACGGCGACAGCGAGCTGTTTAAAACGGCCGCGGCCACGCCGGATTGAGTTAATTGGGCCACCTGATCTTTCATCAAGGAAATCAGGGGGGAGATGACAATGGTCAATCCTTCGAAGATGAGGGCCGGGATTTGGTAGCACAGTGACTTGCCGCCTCCCGTCGGCATCACCACCAGTACATCCTTTTTGGCCAGAATATTTGCAATAATTTTAGCCTGAAACGGCCTGAATTCATCGTATCCGAAGACTTTTTTAAGGATGGCTTGAGTTGGGTCGGTCATCAGCTATAGCCCATTTTTCTAACAACGTGTTATCTGAAACCTATTCAAATGACTTTGCGCCAAGGTTGGCGCCTACGGCTCCATTCGCTGCAACCAGGGTCCTGTAAACGATCTGATACTTTTATACAAAAATACGTCTTTTGCGCAACAGTTCTTTTGATAGTGATTCTGTTTTCTTTTTTGATAGGTTGCGTTATCATGGCGGATAGTTATATTGGTGACGAACATTCGACAGGTTTGCCGAGGGCCGCTGCGGCAAAAATGGGAGGAATGAAAATGATGCACATCCATGTCGAACAGATACCGGCGGATGGTCTTGACTTCCGGTTTGAAGAAAGCCCGCAGGAATTTCCGGTTCTGGCGGAAATGATCAACCGGGGCGAATGCGAATTTCTTGCACCAATAAAAACCTCCTTGCGAGCGGTGCGAATCGCTGATAGGGTTGAAGTCGAGGGCGACGTCCGGTCAGTTGTCGGGCTGCCCTGTGCACGCTGCCTGAAAGTGTTTGAAACTGCTTTAACTTCCCGTTTTGCCTTAACTTATACAAACCGCCTCGAGGAAATGGAAATGGCTGCCGATCAGGATGAGGTTGAACTTCGCCCCGAGGAGATAAACCGTATCTACTTCCAGGGCGAAACGATCAACCTGCAGGATGCTATCCAGGAACAGGTCATTATGGCGTTTCCAATCAGAGCGCTTTGCAGTGAAGGCTGCCGGGGGCTCTGTCCGCAATGCGGTGCGGATCTGAATGAGGGCGACTGCGGCTGCTCCCGTCGGTTGTCCGATAGCCGGTTTGCAAGTCTTAAAAACTTCAGGCCAAGAAAAACGTGACATGGAAAAGAAAACAACCCAGGCGCAATCATCGCTGAGACGGTTCGGAATTTTTTTTTGGCGGGTATTGGTCGGTTTTAAGCGTAATCAGGGCCTTCTGCTGGCAGGGGCCGTGGCCTATTATACACTTTTATCCATCATACCCATGCTGGCGCTGATCCTGGTGGGGTTTTCGCACTTCATAAAGAAGGAACAGCTTTACAACACCATTTTATCAAATTTAGAGCTTGTCATCCCCTCCCATGCCGAAATGATCGCCGGGCAGGTGTGGGCATTTCTCGACCGGCGCCAAGTGGTGGGCGTTTTCGGGATTCTCTTTATGCTGTTTTTCAGCTCCATGGCCTTTACCGTTCTTGAAAATGCCATGGCCGTCATATTCTCGCACCGGGCCCGCCGGCATCGCCGGCATTTTCTGACCTCGGCCATCATCCCTTATGTCTATATTTTCTTGATGGGCGTCGGATTGTTTCTGGTAACCCTGATCTCCGGCGCCCTGGATGCCCTGGCAGACAAACACATTGTTATGTTCGGTTTCGATCTGAGCATGCAATATACTTCCCGGATTGCATTGTATTTTTCAGGTTTGTTCAGCATGGTGGTCATGTTGACCTCGCTGTATCTGGTCATGCCTGTCGGCCGCATTTCAATTCGATATGCCCTGGCCGGCGGAATCACGGCCACGATTCTCTGGGAAATCATCCGCCACATACTGGTCTGGTACTATTCGACGCTATCGCTGGTCAATGTGATTTACGGCTCGCTGGCGACCGCGGTGGTGGCCCTGCTGAGCATCGAAATTGCGGTCATCGTCCTTCTGCTGGGAGCGCAGGTCATCGCGGAATTCGAGTCCAGGACCAGCGAAATCCCCAAAGTAGATCAAACAGACTTTGATATTTGAGACCCCTTCGAATTTGTTCTCATGGAAATGATGGTTGCCATTCCTTTATAGTTGCACTGGTGCAGAAGGACAGGCTTTGAGATTTGGGATTTAGAGTATTTCAAGGCTAATTAATTCATATCGACTAGTTTCAACCTCATGAACGGTTGCAACTTTTCTTAGCCTGACGGCTATGGGTTTGGGGGTATTAGATCTGAAATGTCACGCTGGAAAAAAATTCTAATTGCCGCGGCCCTGTTGATCATTGTGCTCATGGTGGCGGTTTATGCGTTTCTCGCACTGTACGATTTTAACAACTTAAAGCCCATGATCGCTAAGGCCGTCAAGGATGCCACCGGCCGCGAGCTCACCATTGCAGGCAATATCGAATTTGAACTTGGGCTCAGGCCGACGGTGGTCGTTGAAGGCGCAAGCTTTCAGAACGCCACCTGGAGCTCAACGCCGAACCTGGCCCAGGTCAAACGCCTGGAAGTCCGGATAGCCTTTTGGCCGTTGATTTTCGGCAAATTTGATCTGGCCCGCCTGGTCCTTGTAGAACCGGATGTGATTGTAGAATTCGACGATAACGGGACATCCAACTTCTCATTTGAAACCTCCGGCAAACAAAAAAATGAATCAGCCCTGTCTCCCCCGCCGCTGATATTCAACGATGTCCTGATTGAAAATGGCCGTTTCACCTACCGGGACGCGCAATCGGACCTTAAATTTTCAATTCGCATCGACCGCCTGACGGCTGAGATTCCCGGCTTTGATAAATCCCTGCAGGTGGATTTCAAGGGGGCCTTTGATGACCTGCCTTTTATGCTCAGCGGTACGGTCGGGCCGATTTGGGCCTGGGTCGAACCGGGATACACCTTGCCGGCGAATATAACCGTCACGGCAGGCGGCGCAACCGCCGACCTCAAAGGCGTAATCCGCGATCCCACGCATTTCAAAGATCTGGGGTTCACCATCACCGCCCAGGGCACCTCAACTGCCGCCGTCGCCAAACTGGCCGGCGTGACGGATATGCCTGAATTCGGCGCTTTCAAGTTGACGGCCAACGTTGCCGACCCGCAAGGCAGCCTGGCGGTGGAAAAGCTTGATCTACAAATCGGCTCCGAGGCGCTGGTCGCCGTGTCCATTACCGGCGGCATCAAGAACGTTCCGGCCCTGCAAGGTATCAAACTGGATTTCACCGCTCAGGGGCGTGACTCCGCCAATCTGACCCAATTTGGCTTACCACCGCTTCCCAGGAAGGGTCCGTTTAAAGTTACAGCCGACATATCGGATCCGGAAGCAAACGTCTTTGCGGCCGGCAACCTGAGCATTGCCCTGGGAAATAGCGAAATCAACGGTCCGGTGACATTGAATATGGCCGAAAAAGTACCCTATTTGACGGCCGAACTGGCATCGCAAAAATCTGAATTGGGCCCGGGCAGTTTGGATCTCAACCTGATCGATCCGTTTGGCAAACCGGCAATCAAAAAACTCGATCTCAAACTCGGCACCCAGGCGCTGGCCCAGATTCGTTTAAAGGGTACGGTTGATGACCTGCGCGAACTTCAGGGCGTCGATATCGAATTTCAGGCAAGCGGCAATGATCTGGCCAACTTGAGGCAGCTGACCGGGCAACCGCTGCCGGTGCGGGGCGCCTTCAGCGCTGCCGGCAAGGTCTTGATTCCGGTCTCCAAGCACCTAGAGATTCCCGATCTGAAGGCTACCGTCGGAAAAAACAGCATCACGGGCTCTTTGGACCTTGATTT
Organism: uncultured delta proteobacterium; assembly: GCA_963769935.1. Classification (GTDB taxonomy): domain Bacteria; phylum Desulfobacterota; class Desulfobacteria; order Desulfobacterales; family JAFDCJ01; genus JAFDCJ01. Next base: position 655,451 of record CAVYNY010000010.1, read on the forward strand.
AAGGGGGGAAAAGCCTCAAGTAACGGCGGCACTGTCATCGCCGCAATTGGACCTGCCAAGCGTGCTTTTGCCGGAGTTGGCCAAGCAAGGCTGGGCCGAAGGCCTGAGTCAGGTCCGTCCCCTCAAACTGGACGTCAAATTGGCCGGTTTTTTTCAGGAAATCGCCGTCAAAAAGATGGACTTGCAGGCCGGAACCCTGGATTCGGCCGAGGTGCGCTTGAACGGTTCGGTCGGAAATCTCGCAGCCCTGCGCGGCGTCGATCTTAATTTTTCCCTGCAAGGCAAAGAGCTGGCCAAGCTCAAAGAAATTCTTGCCCAACCCTATTTATTCGCGCCGGTGCCGGGTCAAGGGGCCTATGCCGTATCCGGCAACATCAGCGATCAGGCGGTCAACGTTTTTAATGTCGGCAATCTTAAATTTGTACTGGCGGAAAATGAACTGACCGGCCGATTGAATTTTAACCTGGCCGCCCAACCGCCGAACTACGAGGTGGATTTATCCGGCCCTAAATTCAACATGAAGCCGTTTCCAATTCCCAAGGAGGCGGCCTATGCCAACCTCAACAAAATCGATGACCTGGGGCCGCTGAAAATACACTCGCAAGTAATCGTCGCGGGTGATCACTTGTCCCTGCAGCAATTCGAGCTGCAGGTCGGCAGGGAACAATTGGCCGTGCTGCAGGTGAAAGGATCGATCAAGGATCTCACAACTCAAAGCGGCATTAATCTTCAGTTTGATATCCGGGGCAATGAGGTTGCCAACCTCGAGAAGATCACCGGTCGATCCATACCCCTTCAGGGTGCCTATGCCCTATCGGGCAAGGTGACGGATCCCGCTCAAAAAGATTTCAAAATCAGCGATTTGGAGCTCAAGTTGGGGCCAAACGACATCTCCGGCTGGCTAGATCTGAATCTGAGCGGCAAAGAGCCCCAGTTATCGACCGAGCTGGCGTCGCCCAAATTTAGCCTGCAGCCCGTCACCCTGCCGGCAATCGTGAAAGCCTCCCGGCTCGAAGATCTGGGACCGTTAAAGCTGACGCTCAATTTAGCCGGCGCCGGTGACAAACTGGCCCTGGACAATCTGGATTTAATGGTTGGAAGCGAAGAAATCATTAAACTTTTGCTGAAGGGGACGATCAAAGATCTGTCGGCCATGCAGGGACTGAACCTGGAATTCACCGTCAACGGCCGGGATATTTCAAAATTGATAGCGGCGGGAGGACCGGAAATACCTTCAAAAGCCGCCTTTCGTATTTCCGCCCGGCTTGTCGACCCGGCGCCGCAAATCTACAAGCTTTCCGATATCGATGCCGCTTTGGGAGACAGCCAAAGCACCGGCTGGCTGGAGCTGGACCAATCCGGACAACGTCCGCAGTTGAAGGCTGAGCTGTCCTCCGACAAGCTGGACCTGCGTCAGCTTTCAAGGCAGGCGCAAAGCAGTGGGGAAGCTGAGGCCCGACCCGCGAACGGGGGTTCCCCGCAAGAAAAGAAAACGGAATCAGAAGGACCATCTTCAAAATCCGGAGCCAAAGAGGACAAGATTTTTCCCGCCGATCCATTGCCGCTGGCAGACCTTCAGAGGATTGACGCCGACTTAAAATACCGGGGCAAACAGGTTCTTTTCAGAAGTATGGCCTTCAATGACCTGGTCGTCGATATCTTGCTGCGGGACGGCAACCTCGACATCAAGCCGTTAAAATTTACAATTGGCGGCGGCAACGCCGATGGGTGGATCAATCTGCATTCCGGTAAAAAGCCCGCCGAAGTGGCGACGACCCTGACGATCAATCAGATGGGGATAGGTCCGATGCTCGATCAGCTGGGATACTCGCGCAGCATCGAGGGCAATCTGGATGCGATGATAGATTTGGACGGCACCGGTGACTCCATCGCCGCTTTGATGGCGGGGCTCAACGGCAAAATTCGTATCGCCTTAAAAGACGGCAAAACCGAAAGCAAGTATCTCGATCTGCTGGCAAAGTATCTTGGCAGCGGTATCCTGCAAATGATCAATCCCTTTCAACAAAAAAGAGAGTACACCCCGATCAACTGCTTCGTCGACACCGTCGCAATTGATGATGGCAAGGCCGATATCAAGCTGCTGCTGGACACCGACCAAACGAGCATTTTCGGTGCCGGTACGATCAACCTGAAAACCGAAAGCATCGACCTGGGAATCAAGCCGACTCCCAAAAAGACCGCCCTGCCCGCGGATATCAGCTTCAACCTGAACCAATTTTCCCAGCCGTTTCGCTTGGGAGGCACCCTCGCCGATCCCCATCTGGCCATCGATCCCGGGCGGGCGGCGTTTATCCTGGCCAAACTGGCCGGCGCCCTGGCGCTGGGTCCGATCGGCATTGCCGCTTTTTTTGCGGATATATCGCTAGGCAAAAAAGACGCGTGCGCCGTAGCGTTGGAAAAAGCGATGAAAAAAATTCAGGCCGTAGAAACGAAAAATTCGGGAGAAACCCCTCCAGAAACCGGTACGAACGACGAAAAACAAAAAGATAAAAAAAAGCCCGGTTTTTTTAAAAGGCTTTTTGGGAAGTAACCAATTGCGTTGAGACGCAATTGGTTCGTTGTGAATTGTCTGTTGTCAGTTGTGTAAATGGAATTGCTCAACGTTTGCATCGGCGGGTTGCTGCTGTAAATCTGCTTCTTGACACATCCGGCCACTATCAGCGAAAACAGAGCGACACTTCAAAGAATACTTCTAAACATATTTGCTCCTCGCCGAATTAGCCGGCCTTTGATTCCGCCGGACGTTCTAGTGCTGGATGAACGGGTTGGCTATGGGTAGAAACTACTGCCCAAAATTTTGCGGTAGTTAAAATTAAAATAAACCAAGTCGGGCTGGGGCGGAAGTCAACAGATTAATTATTGATTCATCTCTCTTAACTGTTTATAAAGCGCATAAGCTTCCATTCCCCGCGGATTCCCCAGTGAGGCTTTGGAATCAACCCGCAGAAGTTCCAACAGCAGCGGGAATCGGTCATCCGCTGCCTGAGCAGTACTTCGATCTTTTGATAAGGCTTCACCATATGTTGCAATCCGGCTTATCCATTTTGGGTAAGAGTTAGGCCGGATTATACACCATTAATTTCGAAATTGCCGGAATAATTTCGTCTCATGAAGGCGACTGACTTGACGCGGTTAAAACTATTCATCAGCTTTGGGCACCCGTCATAATATCGCTCTGCACTTTTTAGAAAATGTGTTATAGACGGCAGTGCTTGGGCTGAATCAATTCAACACCAAAATGACCTTGCCCGCGACCGGCTGCTTGGGGGGGGCGGTATCTCTGGTGCATCCGAAACTGAGTGGAAAATTGTAGCAGGCGGGTATGGTGCGAACCTTATTCTGGACACTCATAGTGGCGCTGCTGCTCGATTGGGCTGTCTCCCCTTCAGCCGTTCCGGCCTTGGACCGGCAAATGCTTGGCCTGCGCGGCGGAGTTTCAGATAATCGCAATGATGAAGATTTTAAGCAGTACGAGGGTTTTGCGGCCTGGAATCTACCCTGGTCATGGGGCCTGGGTTCAGAGTGGACCCTGACCCCATACCTTGAAGCCAATGCCGGCCTGCTGAACGGCGGCGGAGAATCCGCCTGCGTCGGCTCAATCGGACCCGGTCTTTATTTCACCGGACTGCAGGATAGAATCGGCATTTATCTGGGTGTCAATCCGACCATTATCAGCAAGCATAAATTCGGCGATGATGATCTCGGAGGACCCTTTCAGTTTACCTCCCATATCGCTATCGATTTTAATATCGCCCGGCACTTTGCCGTCGGATACCGCCTCCAGCACATGTCCAACTTCGTTTTCTATGATTCCAACCCGGGCTTGAATCTGCACATGATCGAGGGGGCCTACCGTTTCTGACTGATATGGGGGATCACATCTTAATAAAAGGAGTAAAAGCTATGGCTTCATCCATCCCGATCGTGTGTCCTTTCTGCGGGGTTGGCTGCAACCTGGAACTCATACTGGATGAAAACGGCCGGCCGATCAAGAGCGGCGCGGCCGGACGCAACCCCGAATTGAACGGCAAATATGCCTGTATAAAAGGCTTTTCGGTCTATGAGCTTTTAAATCATCCCGAGCGCCTGAGGCAGCCCTATATTCGCAGCGCCGACAAGCTGGAATTGGTTTCATGGGAAGATGCCGTCGCCGCGGCCTCGCAGGCCTTGATGGCAGCCATCAAAAAATACGGCCCGGAAAGCGTCGGGCTGCTGTGCAGCGGTAAAATTCTTAATGAAGAAGCTTACCTGTCGCAAAAGTTCCAGCGGGCCGTTATCGGCAACAACCATATCGACAATTGCGCCCGGTTGTGCCACGGACCCTCCGAGGCGGCTTTGAGGCAGCAATTGGGCTATGGTGCCGTCAGCACGTTCCTGGAAGACTATGATGCCACTGAAACGGTATTCGTGGTCGGCGCCCACACCACCTTCACCCATCCGGTGATTTGGATGAGCGTCAAACGGCGTGCCAAAAAAGGCGGCCTGAACCTGATTCTGGCCGACCCCCGTGAAACTGATCTCGTTAAAAACGCGGCAGTCCACCTCAAGGTCAAACCCGGTACGGACATTTTCTGGCTCAAGGCCCTGATGAAGATTATAATCGATAAAGGCTGGCATGACCGTGCATTCTGCGAAAAGCAGACGATCGGTTTCAAGGCTGTGTGCCGGTCGGTCGAAGATTTTGATATTGCGGCAGCCTGCAAACGCGCAGGCGTCAAGCGCGAGGAACTGGAAAAAGCCGCCGAGCTGATCCACAATAAAAAGACGATATTCATCTGGGGCATGGGCCTCACCCAGCATGCTCACGGAACGGATAACGTCACGGCCCTGGTAGACCTGGCCCTGCTGACCGGCAACATCGGAAAACCCGGCTGCGGGCTGTCGCCGCTGCGCGGTCAGAACAACGTGCAGGGCGTCGGGGATATGGGTGCTCTGCCCAATCTGCTGGCCGGGCATATGGAGGTTGACGACGAAGCCGCCCGTATTCATGTGGGCGCCATATGGGGCGCCGAGGTACCCTCCCAAAGAGGATTGGCGGCGCCTGAAATGATCCATGATATTGCTTCACGTAAAATCAGGGCGCTATACGTCATCGGCGAAAACCCGGCCGTATCCGAACCCCAGTCAAATTTTGTCGCCTGGATGCTCCAGCAACTCGACCTGTTGATTGTACAGGACATCTTCCCCAACGAGACGTCCAAATACGCCCATATTGTCCTGCCGGCGGCAATGGTAGGCGAAAAAGACGGCACCTTCACCAATGCTGCGCGGCGGGTTCAATACACGGCCGCCGGCCTTAAACCTCCGGGGGAGGCCAAGCCGGACTGGCAGATACTCCAGGAGATGGCCAACGCCATGGGGGCGAATTGGCACTATGCATCGACCTCCGACATCTGGGAGGAGATTCGCGCAGCGGCGCCGGTTTTCAGCGGCATCAGCCACAACCGGCTCAGAAAATCCAACGGCATCTTCTGGCCCTGTTACGATGAATCCCATCCGGGAACCCCGCGCCTTTATGAAGACGGATTTGGATTCCGGGATCGACGCGCCCGATTTCTGCCGGTTGAATTGCCGGAAACACTTATGGAACCCACGGAAGCGTATCCCTATATCCTGATCACCGGTCGTCTGCTGGAGCATTTCAACACCGGCGAAATGTCGCGTCGATCGACCAAACTTGCCCGACTCAAGCCGTCGTCGTATCTGGATATGAATCCCCTTGACGCCGCGGAGGCCGGTCTGGCCGAAAATGATATCGTGCGCATGACCAGTCCTCACGGAACGGTCCTTTTGCCGCTGAAGCTGGAAGCCAGTATGCAGCGCGGGTATCTGTTTGCACCGATTCATTACAGCGAACCCAACTTTAATTCGTTGATGAGTGCGGTCCCCATTGACACCAAAGCGAGGATGCCGGCGCTGAAGGTCGTGCCGGTTAAGGTGGAGTTGTCTAGGTAGTAAATTGCTAAAAAGCGCCCTTCAATCCAAATAATTATTGCAATCTCCAACTTCTTGAACTAATGAATGAACCGATCTGGCAATGTTTGCCGGTTATCCGTCCGGTTATGGGATGAAAAGGAAATTTGGCAATACGTGCTATTTTGCCGACATTTCGATACCGTTCGAGCTGTCAGGAGTTGTCTATGCTTGCGACATCAATAGTGAAAAGCCCTTGTTTGGTGAAATCTTGTCGAAATCTGCAGATAAATCCAACATCCGCCTTGTTGAGACTCATCGCTTCGGTACTGATTTTGAGCGGCTGCACGATGGTGGGACCGGATTATGTTAAGCCAACGGCACCGGAACCGGAGAAATGGCTTGAGTCCGGGAGCCCGAAGATCAAAAGCCAGCAGGGAAAATTCGGCGATTGGTGGACCGTATTCAATGATCCGGCGCTCGATGAATTGATCCAGGCCGCCAATCAGCAGAATTTGACGCTGCAAATTGCCGGCTTACGGATCTATGAGGCCCGGGCGCAACTGGGGATTGCCTTCGGTTTTCAATTTCCCCAGACCCAGCAGGGCCTGGGCTCGGCCTCCCTCAACCAGGTCAGTAAAAATGCGCCCAATGCAGTGAGCGCCGACAGGTATTATTCCAATTTCGATATTGGATTGGATGCGGCCTGGGAGTTGGATGTCTGGGGCAAATTTCGCCGCGCGGTGCAAACCGGCGTGGCCAACCTGGAGGCATCCATCGCGAATTACGACGATATTCTGGTGTCGCTGACCGCCGAGGTCGCGCGCACGTATATCTTCATGCGTACCGCCGAAGAACGCCTGGGGGTGTCCCGCCAAAATGTCGAAATACAGCAGAAATCCCTGAATATCGCCGAGGTCCGGTTTAACGCCGGAGCAGTGACCGAACTCGATGTCAGCCAGGCCAAAGCCCTTTTGCGCTCCACCCAGGCAACCATCCCCGGCTTTGAGACGGATATTCGCCAGGCCAAAAACGCCCTGGCCACTTTACTGGGCAAACTTCCCGGTGAAATCGATGCGATGCTGGGCGGTCCCGGGCTCATTCCGAAAGTCCCGGTCGAGGTGGCAGTGGGCATCCCGGCGGAACTGCTCCGCAGACGACCGGACATCCGGTTTGCCGAACGCCAGCTGGCGGCGCAAAGTGCCCAGATCGGCTTTGCCAAAGCCGATCTTTACCCGCATTTTTCCCTGTTCGGCTCCCTGGGATTTCAAACCAGCGGCAATACGGATTTTCGCTCCAACAATGCTCAATTCAGCGACCTGTTTAAAACCGACAGCTTCACGTATTCCACCGGCGGCGGCTTTAACTGGGATCTTTTCAACTATGGGCGCATCACCAACCGGGTGCGTGTGGAAGACGCCCGATTTCAGGAACTGGCGGTCAATTATGAGGACACCGTCATCCGGGCCGCCCAGGAAGTCGAAGACGCCATGGTGGGCTTCCTGAATTCCCAGGAATCCGTCTTTTACCTGGCGGACGCCGTCAAGGCCTCGAAACGTTCGGTGGATTTATCCTTGATCCAGTACCGTGAGGGACTGGTCGACTACCAGCGGGTGTTGGACACCCAGCGCGATTTAACCACCCAACAGGACAACCTTGTCGCTACCGCCGGATCGGTGGGGACAAATTTAGTCGCGCTTTACAGGTCCCTGGGCGGAGGCTGGGAGATTCGCGAGGGCCAGGATTTTATACCGGCAAGCCTCAAAGAAGAAATGGAGAACAGGACCGACTGGGGCGGCATGCTGACGCCGAAAAAAACAGAATATCCGCCGTCACAGGATGTCAGATCAATCGTCCATAGGCCGGATTGGTAGATCGGGTTGCGGGGGCTAACGGAATGACAAACGACGATTGTCGAATGTCGAATGAAGGAATTCTATCTGTTTTAAAATGTTTTCAAGCCGCAGCGACACGCGGCGCAAGCGACCCCGCAGCGTCAGGGCTTGCGCGACGTGTGCGCTGCGCAAGCGGCTTTCATAATTAGTCATTAGTCAATATTCAATTGTCATTTAATTAGGGTACCAACGGAGGGACTCATCGGAAAACTGCCATGACCCAGGAATTTGATCCCAGAAAAAGCTACCTGGCTGTTAAAGCCAACGAAAAGATGATTGCCTATGCCGGCTTTGCCGTGGTCTTCGAAGAAGACGGTAAACGCAAGGAAGGCGTCGTTAAAATTTCATCTTTTCATCGCCCCTACGGCGGCGGATATCTGACGCTGACTTTTATTGTCGACAAAGGTCGGGACGACGCACTAAAACTCAACTTGAGAAGTTAGGCAAAAAAATTACGGAAGATTCACTCAGACCCATGCTGGGTAAAAACTTCGAAAGAATCGTCAAAGTCGACCTGGATGTGCTCGACGAAATCAAGGGATGGTACATAGAGGAAATTAATGTCTATTTTCGTACTCTCGCCGAACGGGAAAAGGTGCTGATTGAAGAAAAACTGCTGCCGGCTCTGGAATGCATCCTGCCCTTTAAGTTCGAAACGGTGGAATGGTGGCCGGCGGGCAAAGGAACCGAACCGCCGGCCGGCAAGGAAATCGCAGAGCAAAAATCGGTCAAGGGATTCTTTAGAAAGTGGTTTAGATCAGGATAGTAAGAAGTTGATTGTTGATAGTGAGTAGTTCATAGTTGATGGTAGGAGGAATGTATTGTCATTATTTTATTTATCTAATAGAATTGAATCAACCAATGAATCTAATCAACCGCTAAATATACTTTCGGCTCATCTAATTTTAAAACTTTCGATTATGTGCCGGCAACTATACACTATGAACTTTGTACTATGAACTATCAGCTTCTCAGGAGACCGCATGGCGTTAAAAATTAAATCAAACACAAGAGGGCCGGGAATTTTCGTCGTGTCCCCCATCGGCTCCATTGATGCGAGTACGTTTGACCTTTTTGACGAGAAGATGGATGATATCCTGGGGCAAAAACCGGATGTCATCATTTTCGACATGGAGTTTGCCGATTACATCAGCAGCTCAGGCATCCGTGTGCTTTTAAAAACCAAAAAGGCCCTCAAACAAACAGATGGCCGGATGGTTTTCATGAAACTTCAGCCTCAGATCCAAAAAGTCTTTGATATCCTCAGGGCCATCCCGACGCTTAAAGTTTTTGCCAGCATCGAGGAATTGGACAATTATCTGGACAAAATGCAGAAAGCTGTCAAGCAGCATAATTGAGAGGGTCACCGGTTTTCAAATATGAAGAAATTACTGATCTTTCCGCTGTTGATGATATCGTTGCTTTCCTGTGCCCACGGCAAAACAGCCAATTTCCCCACCCTCGACGATCCAGCCGCCAACGCGCAGGTGTATGTCATTCGGGACAACAATTTTATGGGCTGGGGCTTTTCTTTGAAGGTGGCTTTGGACGATTCGATTATCGCCCGTCTTCGGTCGGGTGAATACGTTTCTTTTTATGTCAAGCCCGGATTCCATTCCCTGGGAATATCCGAACCGACCCTCACCGTTCCCCTTGAGAAGAGCAAAAAGTATTATTTCCTGATCAGTGCGGATTATACCAGTTTCGGATTCGAGCTCGATCGCATCAGCGACCACCAGGGCGAGTACTGGCTTGAAAGGACAAAGCCGGTAGAATGAAAAGCAAAGCGCATAGCGCAAAGGGTTATCAATAAAATGAAAGCTTCATTTAAGTTTCCTCTTTGCCCTCTGCTCTCTGCGCTTTGCTTTTAAGCAACCAGCACCATATACACATCCGATACATTCGTCCGGGTAGGCCCGGTGATAATCAGATCTCCCAGCGGTTGAAAGAAGTGATAGGAGTCGTTGCGTCTGAGAAAGTCCAAGGCATCAAGGTCGTTGGCACGGGCCCTGGTTATCGTGCTGCCATCGGCGATAGCCCCTGCGGCATCGGTCGGACCATCCGTCCCGTCCGTGCCCCCGCTTAAAACGACGATATTTTCCATGCCGTCGATGATGATGGCCGACGCCAATGCGAATTCCTGGTTGCGGCCGCCTTTACCCTGCCCCTGAATCGTTACCGTGGTTTCTCCGCCGCACAAAATACAGGCGGGCGCTGGAATCGGGTTCGCTGAATTGCGAACTTCTTTGGCAAAAGCCGCAAACATTTTGACCACCTCCCTTGCTTCTCCTTCCACGGTGGAAGAAAGAATCAATGACTGATAGCCCTTCAACTGAGCCTCTTTACTCGCGGCGATCAAGGCCTGGATGTTGGTTCCCACCAGCTCGGAGTAACAGCGCCGGAAAACGGCATCACCCGCCTTGGGGGTATCTTCGATGTCGCCGGACAAACCCTGCCGAATGCGATGTTGTATGGATTCGGGAACCTGATTCCAGATGTCATACTTTTGAAACACGCCCCTGGCATCGGCAAATGTACTGGTATCCGGCACCGCGGGCCCGGATGCAATCACATTCAAATCATCTCCGATAACATCCGAGAGAATCAGGCTCACCACCGTTGCCGGATAGGCCAAGCGGGCCAACCCGCCCCCTTTGGCCCGGGAGAGATGCTTTCTGACGGTGTTGATTTCATGAATATCCGCGCCGCAGGCCAAAAGCAAACGCGTCACTTCCTGTTTGTCCTCGAGGGTGACCCCTTCGGCCGGAGCCACCAGCAAGGCGGATCCGCCGCCGGAAATGACGCAGATTACCAGATCCCGCTCGCCGGCCGCATTTACCAGCGATAGAACATCCTCGGCACCTCGAATTCCGCGATCATCGGGGACCGGGTGCCCGGCCTCATGAATGCGCACGTGCTGCAGCGGCAGACCGTGGCCTTCCTTGACCACGATCACACCATCTGATATCCGATCACCCAGCAGGCCTTCCAGGGCTTTGGCCATGGGCGCCCCGGCTTTGCCGGTTCCTGCCACCAGGATACGATCATAATCCGCAAATTTAAAACGGTGCTCGCCAATTTGTAAACCGTCCTCTACCGGTTTGACATAGCGCAGAATTGCTTCCACCGGATCTACAGCCCTGAGAGCCGCCTGAAAAATCTCCCTCGCATGCTGCCGCATTGTTTTAACCTGATCAGACCGTGTCGACATGCCTTTCCTTTCGTGTTTGTATTAGAAGACAGGGGACAGAAGGTGAGAAGCTGGGAGGCTGGGAAGCAAAACCAAAGCCGGCATCCAGTATCTAAAATTCTCGGGTCGGCCGTTTCTGGTAAAATTTTTGCCTTAAACCTTGCGCCTACAGCCTTTCACCTTTAGCCTTTTGATTTTTGCCTCATCCCCCATCCAGTATCCAGTATCCAGTATCAAGTATCCAGTATCAAGTATCCAGCATCGAGCCCCAAATTAAAGCGCTGCCATTCTATCAATCAAATCCACCACGCGATTCGAATAGCCCCACTCGTTGTCGTACCATGAGACAATCCTGACAAAGCCGTCCTGCAGGGATATGGTGGACAGCGCATCAAAAATACTGGAATGAGGATTGCCGATGATGTCGCTTGAGACCAGTGGTGCCTCACTGTATTCGACGACCTTTCGCATCGGACCTTCGGCAGCTTCCCGCACCGCCGCATTTACTTCTTCGACGGATGGCTTGCTCCCCAGGCGGGCCACCAGGTCCACGATGGAACCGTCCGGCACCGGAACGCGCATGGCCAGTCCGTCCAATTTGCCCTTCAATTGCGGCAGCACCTTGCCGACCGCCCGGGCCGCACCGGTGGTCGTGGGGATAATATTCTCACCTGCAGCGCGGCTGCGCCGGAAATCTTTGTGGGGGACATCGGCCAGACGCTGGTCGTTGGTATAGGCGTGGACCGTGGTGATGAACCCTTCCTCGATGCCGAAAGATTCGTCCAGAATTTTGGCAATCGGTGCCAGGCAGTTCGTGGTGCAGGACGCATTGGAAACGATGCGGTGTTCCGGCTTGAGCTGATCGTCGTTGACGCCAAGTACGATGGTGGCATCGATTTCATCTTTGGCAGGTACCGTGAGAATCACTTTGCCGGCGCCGGCCGCTAAATGCTTTTCCAGAGCCTTTCTTTCGCGAAACACGCCGGTTGATTCGATGACAAAGTCAACCCCTAAATCCTTCCAGGGTGTTTCAGCCGGGTCCCGCTCGTCGGTCATGACAACTTTTCGATCGTCCACATACATGGCATCGGCAGTGGCCCGCACCTCCTTTGGAAAGATACCCATCACCGTATCGTATTTCAGCAGGTAGGCGAGTTGCTCGTTATCAAACAGGTCGTTGATGCATACGACGTTCACATCACCGCGATCACTTAAAATGCGAAAGACGCTGCGGCCGATGCGGCCGAAGCCGTTTATTCCGATGTTTATAGCCATTATGCCGCCTCCTTTTCAAATTCAGCGAAAGTATTGATGAGGTCTACCACCCGGTGGGCATAGCCCCAGCCATTGTCGTACCAGGAAAGAGTTTTGGAGACGCGCTCGCCCATCACCATGGTGGCCAGGGAATCGAAGGTAGTCGAGTAGGGGCTGCGAATGATGTCGCTGGAAACAATGGGGTCGTCCTCATACTCGATGATATCGTGCCATTTATCGGTTGAGGCGGCTGTTCGCACCACCTCGTTGATTGCGGTTACGGTTACCGGTTTTTCATGCCAGCAGACCAGATCCACCACCGAACCGTTGGGAACGGGAACATTCATAGACCCGCCGCTGAGGCGTCCTTGCATCGCGGGTATCAGACTGGAAACCATCAGAGCGGCATCGGTTGTCTGGGGAATGATGTTTTCGGCAGCCGCGCGGCCGCGGCGCTTATCTTCGGAGGGAACATCCGCCAGGCGCTGCTGGTTGGTATAGGCATGCACGGTACTCAAAAACGCCCGTTGGATCCCGAAGGCTTCGTGCAGGATCTTGACGATCGGCGCCGCACAGTGGGCCGTGCACGAACCGTTGGAGACAATGCGGTGCTGCGGTGTCAGCTGATCGTCGTTGACGCCCATCACCACCGTGATATCCGGCGGATCCTGGGCCGGAGCGCACAGAATTACCCGTTTGGCGCCGCGTTCGAGATGCCGTTCAAGCTGCCGGCGCGACCATTTGCGGGCGGTAGCCTCGATAACCACATCGACCCCAAGGTCTCCCCAGGGCACGTCACCGGGTTCTTTTTCCGAAAGCATCGGAATCTGGCGTCCGGCCACGTAGAGATGTTCTTCCTTGACGCTGACTTCATCCGGAAAGGGTCCCAAAATCGTGTCGAAACGCAGCAGATACTCAAGTGCCTTGTGATCGGCAATATCGCTGATCGCCCGCAACCGGATAGCCTGGCTCTGGTAGAGAATGCGGAAGAGGTTTCTGCCGATCCTGCCAAACCCCATTAAGCCTATACCTATGGTTGACATGCGCCACCTCCTTTTTGAGAGTATTCAAGTGTTTGGATGAGTTCTTAAATAGTTAAAACTGCTTGAGCGTTGCGCTGAAGAATCTGCTGAGGAATAAATCTGACAAGGTTCGAACGGCACTGCTGACAAATGGTTATTGGTTGCCGGCAATACATACAGACACAAGGCACGGGAGGCAGAACGCAAGAAAAGGCCGAAGGAGCGTTTCACTCGAAGAGCGCTGCATTTAATGAGCGTTTCTCTTGAGGAGCACTGCGCAAATTTCATTTGCTCCGTTTGAGGAGCGCTTCGCTCTATGCAAAAGCAGACGGCTGAGGGGCCTTAGTATCAACAGTAACAGCGCACGCGGCACTTTGCACTTCAAGTCCTGACAAGGCGCTCCTTTAGTCTATCGCTAATCGAGCTCTTCCCCTGCTGTCCTCTGCCTTCTGTCTCCGGTCCCCCGTCCTCTTTTATTTTGCTACTCCGCAATCAATTTGTTGCGGTTTTGGACCCAGGCGTTGCGGATCATGATATAGGGATCCAGCGCCGCCTCTTTCAGGGCCTCGTATTCCCCGATCCGCAGCGATGTGTCGTTGACGGCCTCGCCGGCTCGAATGCCGACTGCCAGCCAGATGTCGTCTCTAAAAAACCAATAGAGGGGATCCATGACTGTGTCGCCCAAGCGTCCGATGCCATCCCGCAGGCTGGAAGGTCCGAAAAACGGCAGCATGATATAGGCGCCGGAGCCGACCCCCCAGACCGCGAAGGTCTGACCCAGATCCTCCGGGCTGGGCTGCAGCCGCGGATAGTTGGCCGCCGGATTTAAAAGCCCCAGACAGCCGACCGTCGTATTGATGAAAAACTGGCCGAATTCATCACCCGACTTGCTAATTTTGCCCTGCAGCAGGCAGTTGATAAAGCGCACCGGAAACCTGACGTTGTAAAAGGCATTGCGGATGGCCTGGCGCAGCTCCTTCGGGATAATAAAGCCGTATCCCCGGGAAACCGGCTTGAGCACCCAGAAATACAACCTGTCGTTAAAGGTATACAAGCCCCGGTTCATCTCGATCCAGGGATCCGGGATCAGTTGAGCCTCTCCTTCATCGGCATATTCATCTTCCTCGTCGTTATCATCTTTTTCATCTTCCGATGCCTGCTCCTGCGATTGGTCTCCGGCAGTGTCGGACGGTTTGGCGGATACTTTCTGTGCTGCCTGGGCTAAATAAAGGGTGGCTTCATCATTGAACGCTTCTGCAGGATCATTGCTAAAAATCAAAATAAAGAAAAATATCACTACGGCGACCGGCCATGACTTTTTCACGGGAATGACACTCCTTTCTCCGCCTGAAACCAGTTTAAATATTGCAGCAACCAACAATTGCCGGAATGGCACTGGGTATAGATCAACCTTTGCCGACTTTACTGCGCAGGATTTCCAGCAATTTTTCCGGTGAATCCTTGGCCAGTATCTCTCTGAACTGGGTGCGGTAGTTTTTCACCATGCTGACCCCTTCTATGATGACGTCGTAAACCTTCCAAGAGCCGCTTTTGTCCGTGAGCCGGTAAAAAAGCGGTATCTTCTTACCGTCCGACGTCTGCAGATAACTCTGAACCTCGGCAATTCCCTTTTTAAGCGTGTCTTCCTTGTCAAATAGAATTTTCTGATCCGAGTACGCCAGCAGCCGGTCCGCATAGACTCCCTGCAACAGTTCCGTGAACAACTGCACAAATTCTTTTTGCTGCGCGTCGTTCATATTTTTCCATCCCTTGCCCAGGGTTCTTTTGGACAGTTCTTCAAAATCGAATATCGTATTGATGGCATCCGTCAGTTGGGCAACCTGCTGATCTTTGGGTTTGGCTTTGAAGCCCGGATCGGTCAGCGTCGCCAGCACTTTGTCGACGCCGGTCTTCACGCTTTCCATCGGCGTTGCCGCGTATCCAGCCAGTGGAATCACCAACACCACTGTCAGTATCAATATAACTGCGGTAAATAGTTTGTTCATACTTGCCTCCCTCCGGGATTCGTATTTATCGTATTTATTGTTTGGATCGTTGAGAACGTTATGTCCGTTTTGATCGTAAGAACGTTTAGCCTTATTTCCTCTCTGACACCTGAGACCGCGAGTCTTTTCACTGGCATATGCTGTCAGCTCTCTGCGCTTTGCCCTCTGCGCTTTGCCAAGTCCAATCCGCAACCCGCATATTTCCAGCTTCGCCATTCCGCATTCAGAATTCAATTCACTCTTTCTTTTCTTCCTTGCCGGTTTCCTGCTTGCCGCCGCCGCCGACATCGCCGAAGGCATACTTGCTGACCAGATCCATGATATCGGTGGGGGCGTTGGTATCGGTGATGGAATCGCCGTCGGCCAGCAGATCCCCGCCGCCGCCCGGATCGATCGAAACGTATTTATCCCCGATCAGACCCTCGGTCTTAATCGAAGCGATGGCATCGTCATAGACCTCGATGCCCTTGTTGATTCTAAACTGCACCTTGACCACCTGCTTCTCCTGATCCATGTTAAAACTCTCTACCCGTCCGATTTCCAGCCCCAGCATGTCCACCGGGTTTCCCACCCGCAGCCCGGTCACTGTGGTAAAATCGCCATACAGCGAGTAAGTGTTGTCACCGAAAAACCCCACGTTGCCCAGTTTAACGGTCATATAGCCGATACACGCCAGCCCGATCACTACAAAAATACCCACTACGGTCTCTTTGGAATATTTTTTCATTCTGATTTTCCTCCGGGTGTACACTTGAATTTGGCAATTTCTTTCTGATTAAACCGTGCAAATTCCATCACGGACTCGATCTCAATCTGCGGTTTACCCTGCGCCAGTCCGGCAAGGACTGAGAATTCGGTACATTCTTTATCCGAACCCGCCTCCCCGCGCTGCAGCTCGATGCCGCGGATTCCATGCTCCTGAAAATCCCTGGTAAAGTCCTCCATGATGCGATTGGCTTCCTCGAGATCCGAATAGGGCAGCACGGTGGCATATTCGTTTATTGTCTGACGGGAGGAAAACCCCCCCACCGCGCCAAAATGCTTGTTGATATAGGAGCCTAAAGACCGAATGATCTGCTGGGTCGCATCGTGCCCTAAATGCTCGCTGATGGCATCGATATTATCCAGCGTGAAGACGGCCGCCGCATAGGTGGCATCCTCCTGCCGCTGGCTCAAATCGGTTTGATAGCGAACTTTGAAATGCCGCTTGGAATACAGCCCGGTCAGCTCTTGGCCCAGGCTCTCCAGGCTGCTGATCAGCTCCTGGCGGAAGGGATGGTCCAGCGATTCAAACGCTTCCGGGTCCCCCTGAAATACGATTTTACGGTCATACAGAGCCAGAATCCGATTGGAAATAAAGTAAACATCCGGAATTTCGTGGCTGATTAAAAGGGCCGTAAACCCGAACCGCTTCTGGTATTCAGCCACCATCCCCAGAATGGCATTTTTACGGATCGGATCCTGGCCGGTGGTGGGCTCGTCAAACAGCACAATACTCGGGTTGGTGACCAGCGCACGCGCTAAAGCCGCCCGCTTCTGCATGCCGCCGGAGATCTCCGAGGGGTACTTGTCGGCCACCTCGGTCAGCTCGGTCTGATCGATGCGCGCCATGGCCTTTTCCTCGATTTCCTTTTTCTTTAATTTGGTCGTGTACTTCAGCGGCATGGCCACGTTTTCAAAGACCGTCATCGAATCAAACAGGGCATTGCTTTGAAACATGTAGCTGATCTGACCGATGTAATCGTTCCATTCCTTCTTGCTCATCTGATCGATGGGTTTGCCCCGGTACAGAATCTGTCCCTCATCGGGTTTGAGCATCCCGATGATGTGTTTAAGCGTCACGCTCTTGCCCGTGCCGGAAAGACCGATCAGCGTCGTCACCTCACCTTCGTAGATTGAAAAATCGATGCGGTTTAAAATATTGCGCGTGCCGAAAGTTTTGCTGACCCCTTTAAACTCGATGATTGGTTCTCTTTGGGTGTCCATGGCGTTTCCCGGAAAAAAAGTTATTGATTATTTGCTATTAGACTATGAAGGAGGTAACCACGTAATCTGAAATCAGGATCATCACGCACGAAATCACCACCGCCGAGGTGGTCGACAGGCTGACACTCTTGGCGCCGTAGCTGTCGGTGCGCATGTGGGTGAAATATCCCTGAAAACAGCAGATGGTCACCACCAGCAGGCCGAAGACGATGGACTTGGTAAAGCCCCCCGTAATGTCTTTTAACTCGGTGCTGGACATGACCCGGTAATAGTAGGTGCCCGAATTGACCCCCAGCAGCAGACAGCCGCTGACCCAGGCCCCGATAATCCCGATCAGGTCGAAAAACGCGGTTAAAATCGGAAAACTGATGACCGCCGCCGCAATCCGCGGGCTGATCAAATACCCCAGCGGATCGATGCGCATCGTGGAAAGCGCGTCGATCTGCTCGCTGATGCGCTGGATGCCGATCTCCGCGGTCATCGCCGAGCCCGCCCGGGCCGTGATCATGATAGCCGCCAGCACCGGTCCCATCTCACGGATCAGCGTCAGCGCAATGGCGGTGCCCAGCACCCCCACCGAACCAAATTTGACCAGCACGAAATACAGCTGCAGCCCCAGCACCATGCCGGTGAAAAAGCCCACCAGCATCACGATCTGCGCCGACTTGGCCCCGATAAAGTACACCTGCTGAATGATGTCCGGTATGGCCTTGACCCGGAAAATCATGAAAAAGGACCGAAAGAAAAATATGGCCATCGCCCCCAGATCGTTGTTCAACCGGAATGTCTTGAACCCGAAAAAATCGAAAAACGATATCAGCAGTCCCTTTTTGGGACTCGGGGCTGCGCCTCCAGCGGTATCTTCAACCGTTGCATTGTCTGCCATTTTGTGATTTTCCTTTCCTCGAATGACGGATCCGCCCCGTGGTATTGCGATCTAAGAGTTGATTTCCGGCGTCTGAGGGTTTTACGGATCTGAAAATTACAACGTTTATATATGTAATATCACCATAATGCAAGGGGCTGAAACGTTCAGCGGCCTATTTTTCCGTCGGAAGGGTAGACTTCAACAATCAGCTTGAATTGTATT
Source organism: uncultured delta proteobacterium (assembly GCA_963769935.1). Classification (GTDB taxonomy): domain Bacteria; phylum Desulfobacterota; class Desulfobacteria; order Desulfobacterales; family JAFDCJ01; genus JAFDCJ01. Next base: position 673,828 of record CAVYNY010000010.1, read on the forward strand.
CTTGTTTTAAATATAAAGAACGTTCTAGATTAGAATAGCCCAGTGATCGCAACTAAATCGGAGATATTATCACTGGAACTACATATCACATTTAGTATGAATTTCAACCTAATTTTTTAATCCTTTTCAATCCTGGAAACGCTGTTTTACATGGTGCATAAATTGGGGAAGCTTCCAAAATGTCTAAAAACCTATACATTGCAACCATGGAACCGAGAGGCGGCAAATCGGTAGTGGCACTCGGCATCATGGAATTGCTGTCGCGGCGTTTGACTAAGATCGGATTCTTTCGTCCGGTTATTCCCGATGTTGAGCGGGACAATAACATTCAACTGATTCTGAGCAGGTATAATTTAAAATTACCATATGAAAAGATGTACGCCTACCATCACGAGGATGCTCAGCATATGGTAGCCGTCGGGCAGTACGATGCGCTTTTAAAGAATATTCTAAGCAAGTATAAGGCGCTGGAGAGTCAATGTGATTTCGTTTTATGCGAAGGCACGGATTACACCGGAGTTTCCTCGGCCTTCGAATTCGACTTCAATGCCGACGTCGCCAATAATCTGGGGTGCCCGATTCTCACGGTGCTCAACGGACGCGGAAAATCACCGCCGGAAATCATGGAGGGGATACGGTTTGCCCGTGAATCTTTTGACAGCTGCGGATGCACGATCCTGGCGACGATCGTCAATCGCATAGCGCCGCAAAGCCTGGAGGCCATCAATGCGCATCTTGCGCAAGAAGCAGTTGCCGGGGTACCGGTATATATTCTGCCTGAAGCGCCTTTGCTCGGCAGGCCATCGGTCGGCGAAATCGCAACTGCCCTTGACGGCCGGCTTCTCCAGGGTGATCTCCATCGCATGCACCGCGAGGTCCTGGATATAAAAATAGCCGCTATGACCCTGCCGCATTTTCTGGATTATATCACGGAAGGCACCCTTGTAATTGCGCCGGGCGACCGCTCTGATGTCATTCTGGGCAGTTTGGCGGCCGCGGCCTCGGAAACCTATCCAAATATCTCCGGCATACTGCTAACCGGAGGCTTGACGCCCGAGCCGCCGGTTCAAAAACTAATGGAAGGTTTCAAGAAATCGGCGCCGATACCCATCTTTAGTGTCGGCACCGACACTTACACAACGGCGGTGAATGCCGGTTCGGTGAGAGCCGCTCTCACCCCTCAAAACCATCGCAAGATTGCTGCCGCTTTGGGAGTCTTCGAATCCCATGTAAACATTCCGGAGCTCGAAGATCGGATCGCGGTGGTTCGTTCCAAGCGAGTGACCCCGATCATGTTTGAATACGAACTCATCGAACGGGCCAAGGTTCACCGCCGGCACATCGTGCTGCCTGAAGGCTGTGAAGAGAGAATTCTGCGGGCGGTAGAAATACTTTTGCGGCGCCGGGTGGCAGATATTACCATATTAGGAAATTCGGAGGAAATTAAATATAAAATCAATTCCCTGGGGCTAAATTTGGAAGGAGCCCAGATGATTGATCCCCTGCGGTCGGAACAGTTCAACGATTATGCAGACACCTACTACGAGATGCGCAAGCATAAGCGCATATCCCGTGAAATGGCCCGAGATACCATGACGGATGTCAGCTTTTTCGGAACCATGATGGTTCACAAAGGCGCCGCCGGCGGCATGGTATCGGGAGCCGTCCATACTACCAGCGAAACCATCCGCCCGGCCTTTCAGATAATTCGCACCCGGCGCGGAGTTTCCATCGTTTCCAGCGTGTTTCTCATGTGCCTGGCCGACCGGGTTCTGGTGTACGGCGACTGTGCGGTGAATCCGGATCCGGACGCCGGGCAGCTGGCCGACATTGCCATCAGCTCGGCTGAAACCGCCGAAATGTATGGTATCGAGCCCCGTATCGCCATGTGCTCATATTCCACCGGACAATCCGCTAAGGGAAAGGATGTCGACAAGGTGCGTGAAGCCACCCGGCTGGTCAGGGAACGTCGTCCTGATTTGAAAATCGAAGGGCCCATCCAGTATGATGCCGCCGTGGATGCCGGGGTTGCCAAAACCAAATTGCCCGCAAGTGAGGTGGCCGGCCAGGCAACGGTATTCATTTTCCCCGATCTTAATACCGGCAATAACCTTTATAAGGCGGTTCAACGATCCGCCAATGCCGTTGCCATCGGGCCGGTCCTGCAGGGTCTGAACAAACCGGTCAACGACCTGAGCCGCGGATGCACGGTAACCGACATCGTCAACACGGTGGCCATCACGGCGATACAGGCGCAGGCAGTTGTGTCGGAAGGCAGATGACAGATGATAAACTCCAGGTTTCAGGTGTCGGGTGTCAGGTGTCAGCCCCGCCGCCGGCCAAAACAACGGCCGGTCTGATCATAAAAGAAACTTTTGGAAATCGGACACAGTTGGATTTAATATCACGCCCACTTCGTTAGAGCTCACAGAGACCGCAGAGAACATTTTCCTTTCGCCGCAGGCGCCTGTAAACCCAGACCTCTGTGATCTCTGAGCGCTCTGTGTGAGATGTAGTTTCATATGAGGTGTCAGCGCTGCCGTTGTCCATCGGGGCAGCCGGTTGGATTGAATAAACAACTTGTCGTATGAAATTTAATGAGATCAAACGTCATTTTGGGGCTAGAGTTAATGGCTGGCGGGAGTGGTTATTAACCACGGTTGCAAATGTCGATCAGACCGGCATTTGCTTTGGCCGGCGGTGGGGCTGACACCTGAAACCCGAGAACTATAATCTATCATCTGACATCTGTTCTCTGTCATCTAACAAATCAGAGGTACCACATGAAAACACTGGTCATTAACTCCGGCAGCTCCTCCATCAAATACCGGCTTTTCGACATGCAGGATAAAAGTGTCTTGGCCACCGGTCTGCTGGAACAAATCGGCGAGGCCGAAAGCCGTTTAACGCATCGGTCCCGCAATGCACAGGGCGAAATGGAAGAAATCGTCCGAACCCGGCCGGTCGAAAATCATCAGGCGGGCTTTCAGCTCATCGAAAGCGTTTTGAATGAAACCGGGGCCGTCGGCGATACGCAGGAATTATGCGGCATCGGCCACCGCGTGGTTCACGGCGGTGAAAAATTTCGCGAGGCCACGATCATAAATTCGGAAGTGATCGAAACCATCCGGCGGCTGATCCCGCTGGCCCCCCTGCACAACCCTCATAACCTTCTCGGCATCGAAGTTGCTATGGAGGTCGCCCCGCAAGTACCCCAGGTAGCCGTATTCGATACGGCCTTTCATCACAGTATACCGCCCCCGGCCTTTCACTATGCGCTCCCACAGGAACTTTATGTAAATCATCATGTGCGCCGCTATGGGTTTCACGGCACATCCCACTTTTATGTCGCCAAACAGGCGGCCCGATATCTGAACAGATCCCTGGAATCCATGAATCTGATCACCCTTCACCTGGGAAACGGCGCCAGCGTTACGGCAATCAAAAACGGCAAAAGCGTCGACACCTCCATGGGCATGACACCGCTGGAAGGGCTGATCATGGGAACCCGTTCGGGCGACATCGATCCGGCCATTATTTTTTACCTAGGCCGTCAGGCTGGTTATGCACCGCAGGAAATTGAATCGATGCTGAACGAGCAAAGCGGCCTGAAAGGGATCTGCGGGGCCAACGACATGCGTGACATCGGCCGGTTGGCCGCAAACGGGGATAAGGCAGCCGGGCTGGCCATCGAAATGTACTGCTACCGCATTAAAAAATACATCGGTGCCTATAGCGCGGCCCTGGGCCGGATCGAGGCGCTGGTCTTTACCGGCGGCATTGGAGAAAACGCCGCCGACATCCGGCGGCGCGCATGCGCGGGGCTGGCGCAACTCGGTATCGAGGTGGATCATCCGAAAAACAATGCCGGAAAAAACGGAATATTTGAGATTCAAAGCGCAAAAAGTTCGGTCGCCATACTCGTTGTACCAACGGATGAAGAACTGGAAATCGCCGAGCAGACGGTCCACTGTATAAAAGCGTTGTCTTGATGCAGGAATAGATGGGGATGTTCGTTAAGATCGTCCCAGTTAAACAAAAGACGAAAAGGTTTAACGGGATAAATTTTGACCGTTAGGATCGTTGAGATCGGTTGAATCGGTTGGATCGTTAAGAACGGAGGCATCGTTGGCTTGGTTGATGATGTTGATTAAATTGATTTTCAAATTCCCGCTTCCAACTTCCCACTTCAAAAGTGGCACTGCTCTCTGTCTTTTGTCATCTGGTTTCTGTCTTCTGCTATCGAACTATTGAAAGCCACAGACAAGTTCTTATGTTAACGATAAAGATGCGGCAATGAAGTATAGCAGCGATGGAATAATGGCCTAGGGATAAATTCTTTTTCAAAACGCCAATACTCCATCACTCCAGTACTCCAGGGCCGATACTTTTAAGACCCTTTTTGTAGTAATTGAAGAAATGCAATGGCAGACTTGCAAAAGGTAAAGTCGCTGCTCAACGGGATATACGGCCCGCAAACCGGTAAGGCAGCCTTTGAGCGGATTCAGCCGATAATAGAAAAATTCCCGGTCCCAAAAAGAAAAAAACAGGAATTCTTCTCGCAGGAAGACATCGTGCTGATCACCTACGGCGACTCGCTGAAAACAGCAGGACAAGCTCCGTTGGCCACGCTGCGCGAATTTGCCGGCAGTTACCTGAAGGGGGCTGTTACCACGATTCACTTTTTGCCGTTTTTCCCCTATTCTTCCGATGATGGATTCTCGGTCATGGATTTTTTCGCAATTGACCCGGAACTGGGTTCCTGGGAGAATGTCCATGACATCGGGCGCGACTTTCAGCTCATGTTTGATTATGTGGTCAATCACTTCTCCTCCAAAAGCCGGTGGTTTGCCGACTATCTGGCGGATAAGGAGGGATTTGAAGACTTTGCGATTGAAGTTGATCCGTCATTAGATTTGTCCCTGGTAACCCGCCCGCGCTCTTTGCCCCTGCTGTCTGAATATAAAAAACATGACGGACGCCGGGTTCATCTATGGACCACATTCAGCGCCGATCAGATTGATTTTAATTTTAAAAGCTTGAATGTGCTGGCAAAAATGATAGAAGTGCTGCTCTTTTATGTCCAACAGGGCGCAGCGATTTTAAGACAGGACGCCATCGCGTATCTATGGAAGGAAATCGGCACCACCTGCATCCATCTGCCGCAGACCCACGCCATGGTCAAACTATTTCGCGCCATCCTGGACATTATCGCTCCGGATGTCATGATCCTGACGGAAACCAATGTTCCCCATCCAGAGAATATCCGCTATTTCGGCAACGGTCGCGATGAGGCCCAGATGGTTTACAACTTTACCCTGCCGCCGCTGCTTTTCTATTCTTTTGTCAAAGAAGACGCCACCGCCCTGTCCGAGTGGGCCAAAGGACTTCAATTGCCATCCTCCAGCAACACGTTTTTCAACTTCACGGCCTCCCACGACGGCATCGGCGTCCGCCCCCTGGAGGGTATTCTGCCGCCACAGGAACTGGAGGCGCTGATCGGGGTCGTCAACACCAATGGCGGGCAAGTGTCTTATAAGAGAAATCCGGACGGCAGCGACAGCCCCTATGAACTGAACATCACTTATGTGGATGCGGTTTTAGCCGACCAAAAATCCGACCGGGCGAATAAGTTTCTGGCATCCCAGGCCATTCAGTATGCCCTGCCCGGTGTGCCGGCCACCTATATCCACAGTCTGCTGGGCTCCCGCAACTGGACGGCAGGCGTTCAACAGACCGGCCGCGCCCGAACCGTAAACCGGGAAAAGCTGCAGGTGGAAGAAGTTATAAAAGAGTTGAACGATCCCCAATCATTCCGATCGCGAATTTTTTTCCCGTATATCAATTTAATCAAAACCCGCACAAAGCAGCCGGCTTTTCATCCGAATGCGGAGTTTGAAATACTGGAAATTGATCCCAGGGTATTTGCCATCCGGCGTTCTTCGAGTGAACAGACGGTCTTTGCGCTGACCAATATATCTCCGGCGGAGGTCTGTCTGTCATTGTCGCAAAGCGGTGCATCCGGCCGCATGCAGGATCTCATTTCCGGCGCGGCGCTCAGATCGGCTTCATTTTCCTTAAAACCTTTCCAGTATGCCTGGTTGACGCCGGCAACTTCATAATATACTATTCAATTTTGATATTACACCCTGGCTTACATTTCAGGCAAAGAGGTAAGAAATGACTGATTCCGCTGCATTACTGAAGAAAACCGGAGATGGATTCGGCACCTTAAGTGTATCGAGGAAATACATCGATTCGGCTTTAAAGTGGCTTGAGGTCTGGCTGACGGATCGTATATTCGAAGACTATGGTCCGCAAATCAGATATTTAATCGAGTCTGAAAAATGGGACTTCTTATTGGATTCCTTCTATCAGGTCATTCCCTTCGGCACCGGCGGCCGCCGCGGATTGGTCGGCATCGGACCCAACCGCATCAATCCCTGGACCATCCAGGCATCGGCCCAGGGCCATTCCCAGTATTTAATCAAGCAATTCGGTGAAGCGGCCAAAACAAGAGGCGTCGTCCTGGCCTTTGACGTGCGCCGATACACCCAGCGAGGGATATACGATGACACCCGCCCGAATCCCGTCATGAATCTTGACGGTATTCACCTGGCCGAAGCCGCCGCCGCGGTGTATGCCGCCAATGCCATCCGGGTTTACATGTTTGCGAGCCCCCGCACTACGCCCGAACTCTCCTTTGCCATTCGCCATCTGAATGCTGTCTCCGGCGATATGTTCAGTGCCAGTCATAACCTGCCGACGGACAACGGCAAAAAGGTTTACGATCATTTCGGCGGACAGCTGATCCCGCCCGATGATCAGAGTCTGGTCGATGAGGTTACGCAAAACGTTAAAGAGATTAAAATCATTTCCATTGATGAAGCCAAGAACAAAGGGCTGCTGGAACTTATCGGTGAAGACGTTGACAACGCTTATTACGCGGCGGTTTGTCCGGTGTCCCTTTCGGAAGCCCGCGATGTGAAAATCGTTTATTCGCCATTGCACGGAACCGGCCGTACATCCGTGTATCCGGTTTTAAAGCAATTGGGTTTCGACGTCAGCCTTGATCCGCAGACTTCCAATTTAAGCGGTGCCTTTGAAAATGTAACCTTTAATATACCGAACCCCGAGGTGGCCGAATCCTTCGACAAGTCACTGCCTTATGCGAAAAAAGTGGCTGCGGACATTTTAATCAGCACGGATCCGGACGCGGATAGAATCGGCGTCATGTTAAAGCATAAGGGTGCCTGGCAGTTTCTGACCGGCAACGAAATCGGCATCATTCTGACGAACTATGCCATTTCAAAATATGCAGCAAAAAAACGTTTGAACCAAAACAGCGTGATTATAAAAACAGATGTCACGACCTCCTTGATCGAAAAAATCGCCCGGGCACATGGGGTTCAATGCATCGGCGATTTATTGGTGGGTTTCAAATACATTGCCGATGTGATGAATAAAATTGAAGCAGAAGGCCGAATCGACGATTTTATCTTTGGCACCGAAGAAAGCCATGGATATCTGACCGGCAACTATGCCCGGGATAAAGATGCTGCCCCCCCTGCTGTCTGGCTGGCTGAACATGCCGCTGAGTTAAAAGAGCAGTCCAAGACCTTGCTGGATGATCTCAATGGCATTTACGCCCAATACGGCTACTGTCACAACTATCTTACTGAAATCCGTTTATTGGGTGCCAAAGGCATGGAACAGATCAGCCGGATCATGGATCATATGAGAAATACGTCAATCGCTGCATTCGGCGGCTTCAGTGTCATTGAACGGTTTGATCGCTTTCAGGGGCAACCCCAACCGCATCTTTCCGAAACCGATACCTCGGCCAGAAATATGCTGGTATATTACTTCGCCAACCTGCCGGCGACCTCCAGCATCCGGGTGACGGTAAGACCCTCAGGTACCGAGCCGAAAATAAAAATGTATTTCGAAGTCGTCGGAAAGCCCTGCAGCCTCCAAAGCCTGGGGGATGAGAAAAAGAGAATAAGCGATATCCGGCTCAAGCTGGAAAAGACGTTTATGCAATATTGCTATAAGCTGTTGAACGTGGAATTTCCGGACAGAGGATTTTTGCTATTCTGGCAGTTGCCCCTTGGTGCCAAGCTGAAGTATTTTGAAATCGAAGACAAAATCGCAAATTTAAAAAATATTTCCGACCGGAAAGGCCGCCGGGAGCAGTTGGAGGAACTGGTGGGATTTCTGGGAGCAAATCCCGTTGAAAAAATCGACAAAGCATTCCAGGCCAAATATCAAACAGGCGTTTTGAAATATCTGGATTTAGCAGGTTAAAATCGTTGGGATCGTTTTGTTCGTTGGATCGTTTGGATCGTTTTGATGGTTTGAGTCGTTTTGATGAGTTTGAGTCGTTTTAGGTTCCGGAAAAGATTTTTTTAGTCTAAATCAAATATTGATGGTTTCATAAAAAGTTCCGAACTCGTGGCCTTGGTGAAATATTGACAGAAAAGTGGAAAAACTGACCTTTTACATGACTATTAAAATCCGATAGAATCCCTTGTCAACGATCCCAACGATCCTAACTACCCAAACGATCTAAACCATCTAAACCATCTAAACGAATTCTGTCATCTGAATACAAGGAGCACCCATGGCCTTTCCCCCCAACAAGACCAAAATCGTCTGCACCATCGGACCGGCTTCGGATTCGCCGGCAACCCTGCAGGAAATGATTCAAGCCGGCATGAATGTGGCGCGGCTGAACTTTTCCCATGGTGATTTTCAAAGCCACCGGGAAACGATTAAAAAAATACGGACCGCATCTGAAGCTGTCGGAAAACGGATCGCCATCATGGCGGACCTGCCGGGTCCCAAAATGAGAATCGGCGAGTTGGCGGAAGAACCCGTCGAATTAAAGGCCGGCGATCCTTTTACCCTCACAACCGAAGATATCGCCGGTGATGCCGCGCGCGTTTCGGTGAGCTTCGCCCGGCTTCCCAAAGCAGTGAAGCCGGGCGATCGATTGTTTCTGAATGACGGCTATATTCAGATAGAAGTAACGGAAGTAGAAGGTGCCGAGGTGCGCTGCAAGGTGATTGTGGGCGGACAGCTGCGTTCCCGCAAGGGCCTTAATCTGCCCGGCATCGATTTGGGGATCAGCGCTTTTACGGATCACGACCGTGAGTGCCTCAAATTTGCCCTGGAAAACGGGGTGGACGCCGTCAGCCAATCTTTTGTGGAAACCGCCGCAGACATCACCGCCGTGCGGCAAGCGGCGGCCGAGACGGGACAGTGACCCGTTTATTATCGCCAAAATCGAACGCGCCGGCGCTCGCAGTCATCTGAAAGCGATTCTGGAAGCCGCCGACGGCATCATGATCGCGCGCGGCGATTTGGGCGTGGAAATACCGATAGAGCAGATTGCAGTCGCCCAAAAGGATATTATGCGTGCAGGCCAATATGTGCGGCAAGCCCGTCATCACCGCCACCCAGATGCTGGAATCCATGACCGGCAACCGTCGCCCCACCCGCGCGGAGGCCACCGACGTGGCCAACGCCATCCTGGACGGCACGGACTGCGTGATGCTCTCCGGCGAATCCGCCATGGGCCAGTACCCCGTGGAATCCGTATCCATGCTGTCACGAATTGCCGCCGCCATCGAGCCCTATCGCACGTCGATGTCGGTCAGAGAAGCACTTGCATTCCGATAGAGAAGAAGACAAAGTCAGGATGAAAGATCTGATTGCCATGAGCGTTGAAACCACCTTAAAGCGGATCACGCCGCCGACCGTCATTGTGCCCACTCACAGCGGTGCCACCGCCCGAAGCATAACCCGCTTCCGCCTGCCCGTCTGGATCACGGCCGTCAGCTCGCAAGCCAAGACCTGCCAGGATCTCATGTTTTCCTACGGGGTCTTTCCTGTTTGTGAAAAGGAACATCCGGAGAACTGGAGAACCTGGACTAAAAACTGGCTCGCCAGCCAGGGCCTTGCCGGGGATCTGGTGGTCCTGACCGAAGGACCGTCAGCCAGGCGTCCCGACCGCAATAATCGGATGGAAATTATCGATCTTACCAGGCAGTAATTTTTAAGCGTTGTTGAACGGATAAGGAAAAAAATAAATAGGAGATACCGGACATGACAAAACCAATGAAACTAAAGCAGCTGAGCTTTACGCTGCCCGACAGGATAGGCTTGCTTTCGGAGGTATCCGCATTTATCACGGCGGCCAAGATCAATATCGAAGCCATCTGCGCCTTCGGCATGGGTGAAGAAGGTTATTTCATGATCATCACCGACAACAATGCCAAGGCCAAAAAGGTGCTTTCTCATATGGGGGTTGAGGTGAAAACCGAAGATGTCATTGCCGTGGAAGTGCCCAATAAAGTAGGGCAGCTGCAGCAGGCGGCCAGGAAAATTTCCGATGCCGGAGTCGCCATTGCCTATGTGTACGGAAGCCCCGTGAGACAGAAAATGACCCTTATCTTCAAGACGGCAGATGACAAAAAAGCTTTGAAGGCGCTTGCCGGGTGAGGGCGTTGCAATGTTTCGAATTGCCTTGGCGTTTGGCGCCAGCGTACCGGCAATTTATTGTCGATGCTGCCGAGTGCTTGGATTGTTATTTCAGGTGTCAGCTGCTGTACGCAGCGGTTTGCCTGCCTTGGGAAGGTGATCAGTTTGATCGACATTGACCCATGCCTCATACTTTCAACCGTAGGTCATCCTCAGGAGCTTTGCACCGGATGTCTCATATGAAACTTCCTTAAATTCGATGCCATTTTTACGAAGTGTCTCACCGCTGAGAGCGCAGAGAGTGAAATTATTTAACTTTTCTTTCTCGGCGTTCTCCCACCGGGGCGTAGGCCCTATGGGCCAGAGGCGGCGGGCTCTGCGGTGAACTATTATGTTTCTTTTTCGATCAGACCGGCCTCACACGCAAAGGCCTCTTTGATCCGCTCCGGAAACACGGCCCGGATAATACACCCCCCGCGCCACAGCCTGGTATATCGTTTTGAAGGCCGACCTTGGCGGCGATCCCCTGGAAGATGGACTTGACGTGGAGCCAGGCAGCGGCGGCACCACGGGCATGATGCTCGGACCATGCCGCGCGCCTTCCTCCCCGCGGAAATGCCCGTGCCCATATAAAGGACGGCGCGCGAGGCGAGTTCCTTGAGCCTGCTTTCAGTTTCCAGATAATAGGAATTGCCGCCATCGATGATGATATCGCCTGCCTCCAGCAGAGGAGCGAACTGCCGGATCGTCAAAAAAGAGCCGCATTCGACTTTACAATTAAGATATGATGAATACATTGGCAGCATTATGAACCGGCGAGGCCGGAACCGAAATGTAATCTAACCGCCAAAAACACGAAGAAAAAAAGGGAGTGTAAAAATGAAGTTTGCAAAAATTATTCTGGCTTCGATTCTGGTCCTCATCTTCTTTGCCGGCTGCGCCCAAATGCAGTCGGGATCATCCGGTAAATCCGTATCCCCCGTGCTCGACCGCATCCAGCAAAGAGGAGAGTTGATCGTCGGCACCATGGGCAACATGCCGCCCCTGAACATGACATCCAAAGACGGAGAAATCTTCGGTCTCGAACCCGATCTGGCAGGAATGCTGGCCGGTGCGATGAAAGTCAAGGTGAAATTTGTCACCAAACCATTTTACGAATTGCTGCCGGCGCTGCAAAACGGTGAAGTCGACATGGTTATGTCCGGCATGACCATCACGCCCGAGCGCAACCTGAAGGCGGCGTTTGTCGGCCCCTACTTTATCTCGGGTAAAGCGTTTCTCACCAAAGTTAAAAACATTGCCTATGCCGAAGACGCCGAGGATGTCAACACTCCGAACACAAAAATAGTCGCTCTCAGAGACTCGACCAGCGAGGCCTTTGCCAAGAAATTTCTGGACAAAACGACGCTGTTTACCACCGGAACTTATGATGAAGCCGTCGACATGGTTCTGAAGGACAAGGTCCAAGCCATGATAGCTGATTATCCCATTTGCGTGGTCTCGGTCTTTCGTTACCCGGATGCCGGCCTGCTCTCGGTGGTCACCCAGCTGACCTATGAGCCCATCGGCATTGCACTTCCGCCCAATGATCCGCTGCTGATCAACTGGGCCCAGAATGCACTGAATAATATTGAGGGCAGCGGGCAATTGGATGATCTGAAGCTTAAATGGTTTGCCGAAGGTGACTGGTTGAATAAATTGAAATAGGTTTGGATCGTTAAGATCGTCCCAGTTAAACAAAAGACAAAAAGGTTTAACCCCGATGAAATAAGGGCAACAGAGATTTCATTGGGCAAGCGGGATAAATTTTGATGGTTTAGATGGTTAGAACGCTTAAGATCGTTTGGTAAAGTAGTTGCAATAAATAATTGATATGACTTTATACAGCTCACATTTTGACATTTAAGATCAAACGTCAGCTTTTATAATTCAGGCCTGGCAGTTTATAGTTAGCGGATTAGTTAATCCGCAATCAAATCTATTTCCCCACAAACTCCCCGTTTTTAAACGTGCCTTCCTGTTTCCTGCCGTCAGGATAAATTAAAGTGCCCTGCCCGTTTTTTTCGCCGTCCTTAAATTCCCCGATGTACTCGCGGCCATCGGGATAGGTCAGGGTGCCTTGACCGTTTCTTTCGCCATATTGAAATTGGCCGACATATTTGCGGCCGTCGGGATAGATCATGGTCCCCTGACCGTGGCGCTGGTCGCTTTTAAATTCTCCGATATACTTTCTGCCATCAGGATAGGTCATTGTCCCCTGCCCGTTTCGTTCGCGGAACATCCAGTGACCCTCGTAAGTGGTGCCGTCGGACTGGGTAGAGGTGCCCTCTCGGATCTCGCCATCTTCCCAGACACCGACGATTTTTCGGCCGCCGGGCATCAGCAAAACGCCCTCCCCGTTTCGGAAGCCATCTTTGAACCCTCCCGTATACGTGTGGCCGGTGGAATAGACCATGGTTCCCTTGCCGTTGACGCAATTCCCGGCGGTACATTTGTCCTCGGCCGCAGCCAGCGGAACCAGGCAATAAATAAGCAGTATAACGATCAAAAATTTTTTCATATTATTCACCCCGCGAAAATTACAAATTCAACGTGATCGGCGGGAAACATGCATTCCCACCAGCCAGGCCACAACGATCACCAGATACATCTGCCCGGTGATCGCTTCAAGAATTGCCAGGGAGCCGGCTTCTTGGGTCAGCGGCAGAACATCACCATAGCCCAGGGTGGTGATCGTAACACAACTGAAGTAAAGGAAATGAAAATAATCCGGCGTCTGACCCGCCGGATATGAAAAAGAACCCCGATAAAAATACTCCAGAATCAGATATGCGAAGGCCCACGTTATCGCCATCAGCAAATAAACGACCACGGCGGCATAAATGACGTCTTTGGTGACCTCTTTCTCATTGAATATGAATCTTATCAGACAATTGATAGTAAAGCCGACGAACAGGATTCCGCAAATTTCACCGGCCGCCAGGATGTTGGCGTTTGCAAACCAATGATAAGACCAGATGCCGCCGAACATCGGAACAGCCAGCGCCAGCGAAATAAAAATATGCTTCCGTTTTTGACTGATGGCATGGATCGCCGCAATAAAAATAATCGTCAACAACATATCCGGGATATATCGGTAGTTGAAGATTCCGGTTAAGAGCGGCTTTCCGATTATCAAACATAGAATGGCGCCCAGCAAAAATATGAACCGGTTTTTTGAAAAAAATCCGGCCAAAGAAGCAAATCTCTTTTCACCCATCAGATTATCTTCGTAAAAAAAGTTCCGGCTCCGTAAGTTAAGGATCTGAAATGTCCCATTTAATGGCACCGTTATCGGTCAAAGGAATGTTATCGAACAACCGCAGCAAAAATCAAGAACAACCTGAACGAGAGCCGCAAACTTAAAATTAATATAGCATCCCGGCACTTGTACCTCGTACCTCGCAACACATATCTCTTCGTCTCAGCTCCTTTACGCTCTGCTTTATGGCGCAATGCCCTATGTTCATCCACCGCAACCTGCAACACGCCTCCGCTATGATTTCTCGTCCAGCTCCGTGATCTTTTCCTTGATTCGGCCGATGATTTGTTGCGGCGATTCCCGGCTGAGAATCCATTGGAACTGAGCGCGGTAATTGCTTATCGCGTCAATCCCCATAACACTCAGATCGTACACTTTCCATTTCCCGCTGCGGTTTGTCATCCGCAGCTTTACCGGAACTTTCAAGTTTCGCCAGAGGACTTCGATTTCAACCAGGGCTTGGGAGTCACTGATCAGATGTTGCCCCAGATAGATCACCCTTTCATTGTTATATCGATGCTGCAGCTTTCCAAGGTAGAATTTACCGAGGAACTCGCCGAATACCCTCACAAATTCATCTCTCTGCTGCGGGCTGAATTTTTTCCAATAGGGCCCCAGTACTTTTCTGGAAAATTCCTTAAAATCATAGAATTCCAGCATAATTTTCCAGAGTTTTTGCTGCTGTTCCTTTTTACGGTCGGCATTCTGGAACCGGGGGTCCTCCAAAACGCGAATCGCCTGATCGATACCCTGCTGCAATGCTGCCAGGGGCTGCTGCCCGAAAGACGGGGAAGGTGCTCCGGCAATTATCAGTAGGAGAATGAGCGCGGTCGTACGCATTATCCAATCCAAGGAAAAGCTATTTCACTCGATTGATGATCTACGACAGTAACATAGGATTGAATTGCAGCTCTAGCAAGATCGGAATAACTAATTGAAAACGGTTTTTACTCTGAACCTTTGAATCCCCTATTAAAAAAAGGCCGTCCGGTTTCCCGGGCGGCCTTTTCCCATTTCTGATTTTACTTTTTTAAAAAGACTCTATTCGGCGGTTGTTTCTGCCTTGCAAACAAGGGTGGGATCCGCCAAGAGGGCCAGTTCTTCATAGCGCTTGTCAAACTGCTCGACCAGCAGGGCCTGCAGTTTTTTAGCTTCCTCGGGGAAGGTCCGCTTTAATGAGGCATACCGAATCTCGCCGTCCAGGAATTTTTCCAGGCTGCCGTCCGGCTTCTTGGAATCCAGGATAAAGGGATTCTGGCCCTCAGCTTTTAAGGCCGGATTATACCGGTACAACGGCCAGTAGCCCGATTGCACCGCCAGTTTTTCTTCTTCCTGGGCCTTGCCCATTCCCGCCATTATACCCTGATTGATGCAGGGGCAGTAGGAAATGACCAGGGAAGGACCGTCATAGGCTTCGGCCTCGACCAGGGCTTTGACCAGCTGCTGCTTGTTGGCGCCCATGGCCACACTGGCCACATAGATATAGCCGTAGGTCATCGCGATGCGGCCCATGTCTTTTTTAGGCGTTTTCTTGCCGGAGGCGGCAAAACGGGCCACCGAACCGGTCGGCGTTGCCTTGGAAGATTGCCCGCCGGTGTTCGAGTACACCTCGGTGTCGAAAATGAACATATTGATGTCTTCGCCGGTAGCCAGCACGTGATCCACCCCGCCGTAGCCGATGTCATAAGCAGCCCCGTCGCCGGCAAAAATCCAGAAGGACTTTTTGGTGAACAGTTTCGAATACCCGGCTATCTGCGCCAGCAGCCCGTTGTCCTTGTGTGCCGGCAACAGCGCTTTTAACTGATCGCCGTATTTACGGGAGCCTGCGGGATCTTTCATGTTGTCCAGCCAGTCGGCCAGGGCGTCTTTGATTTCCGGCGACACATCGGTGCCGAGGGCTTCCCGCATCAGATCCGCCAGTTTATTGCGCTGCTGGAAAGTGCCCAGCAGCATGCCGTAGGTGAATTCAGCCGAATCCTCGAACAGTGAATTGCCCCAGGTCGGTCCAAAGCCTTCCTGATTGACGCACCAGGGGATGGCCGGCGCCGATCCGCCCCAGATGGAGCTGCATCCGGTGGCGTTTCCGATGAGCATGCGCTCGCCGAAAAGCTGGGAGATCAGCTTGGCATAAGGCGTCTCGCCGCAGCCGGCACAAGCGCCCGAGAACTCCAGCAGCGGCTGGCAGAACTGGCTGCCTTTCACCGAGCTGCGGGTGATCAGATTGTCCCGCACCGGCAGCGTCTCGAAATAGCTCCACAGGGGAACCTGCTTTTCAGTCTGAGTTTCGAGCGGTTTCATAACCAGGGCTTTCTTTTTGGCCGGACAGATATCCGCACAGTTGCCGCAGCCGTAACAATCCAGCGTGTCGACCTGAATGCGGAAGCTATAGTCCTTTAATTCCTTGCCCACCGCTTTTTTGGCTTCAAAACCCGCCGGCGCATTTTTCAGTTCTTCCTCAGTCAGCAGGGCCGGCCGAATGGTGGCATGGGGACAGACCATGGCGCACTGGTTGCACTGGATGCAGTTTTCCATGATCCACTCCGGCACGTTGATGGCAACCCCGCGTTTTTCGTACCGGGTAGTGCCCACCGGAAATATACCGTCCGGCGCAAAAGCCGATACCGGCAGCTTGTCCCCGTGTTGGAGGACCATGGGCCGCATGACATTCTTAACGAAATCCGGTTCATCTTTGGCAGCTGCTGCCGAGCCGGCGGCGGCGTCGGCCCAGCTGGCCGGGTATTTAATTTCAACCAGATGTTCCAGGGTCTTATCCACCGCCGCAAAGTTCATATCCACAATCTTCTGACTCTTTTTGCCGAACATTTTCTGGATCTGATCTTTGAGATATCCCAGGGCATCATCCACCGGGATCACATTGGCCAGTTTGAAAAACGCCGTCTGCATGATCATGTTGATGCGTCCGCCGAGCCCTACCTCACCGGCGATTTTGACCGCATCGATGTTGTAGAATTTAAGCTTTTTGCGGGCAATGGTGCGCCGCATTTCCGCCGGCAGCTTTGCGGACATTTCTTCCTGGGTCCACGGTGAATTAAGAACGAAAATACCGTTGTCTTTGATGCCTTCCAGCACATCGTAGACATCTAAGTAGGTGTCTTTGTGGCAGGCAACGTAGTCGGCCTGGTCGATTTGATAGGTGGACTGAATCGGTTTATGGCCGAATCTCAGGTGCGAGATGGTGATGCCGCCTGATTTCTTCGAATCATAGGCAAAATAGGCCTGGGCATACATGTCGGTGTTGTCGCCGATAATTTTAATGGCGCTCTTGTTGGCCCCCACGGTTCCATCGGCACCAAGGCCCCAGAACTTGCACTGCACGGTTCCGGGCGGGGTCACGTCCAGGCTCTCACCGACCTCCAGGGAAGTCTGCGTGACGTCGTCGACAATACCCACCGTGAAATGATTTTTGGGGCTGGCAGCTTTCATGTTGTCGAAGACCGCCAGCGCCATGGCCGGGTTGAACTCCTTGGACCCCAGTCCATAGCGCCCGTTGAGGAGTTTGGGTGGTTGCCCTTTTTCCATGCAGGCGGTACAAACATCAAGATAAAGCGGCTCGCCCAGCGACCCCGGTTCCTTGGTGCGGTCGAGCACCGTGACAATTTTAGCGGTCGGCGGAATCGCTTCGAAAAGATGCTGCGCTGAAAACGGCCGATAGAGCCGAACTTTTACCACCCCGACTTTTTCACCTTTACCTCTCAGGTGATTGATAACTTCTTCAATTGTTTCGCAGGACGATCCCATCGAAATGACAATGTGTTCGGCTGCCGGATCGCCGACATAATCAAAGAGCCGGTAAGGACGGCCGGTCAGGTCACCGACTTTTTTCATGGATGCATCCACGATGCCCGGCACCTTCAGATAGTAGGGATTGGCGGCTTCCCGATTCTGAAAATAGATATCGGGGTTCTGGGCGGTACCCCGCAGCTCGGGTCTTTCCGGACTGGCGCCCCGGGCACGGAAGCTGGCAATGGCATCCCAGTTGGCCAGTTTGGCCATGTCCTTGTAATCGATCACGGCAATTTTCTGAATTTCATGGGATGTCCGGAACCCATCGAAAAAGTGAACAAACGGAATGCTCGATTCGATGGCCGACAGATGGGCCACCAACGCCAGGTCCATGACTTCCTGCACCGACGAAGCTGCCAGCAGGGCAAAACCGGTTTGCCGCACCGCCATGACGTCCTGATGATCGCCGAAAATTGACAGCGCATGGGCCGCCAAAGCGCGGGCCGACACATGCAGCACACCGGGCAGCAGCTCACCCGACATCTTGTACATGTTCGGAACCATTAACAGCAACCCCTGGGACGCCGTAAACGTCGAGGTCAGCGCACCCGCGGCGAGCGAACCGTGCACCGAGGCCGCCGCCCCGGCTTCCGACTGAAGCTGGCGGACCGTCAGAATTTGACCGAATATGTTTTTGCGCCCCTGAGCGGCCCACTCATCGGCGATTTCACCCATGGGCGAAGAGGGCGTAATCGGATAAAGGGTGCAGATGTCGCTCATCGCATAGGCGACATGGGCCGCTGCTGTGTTTCCATCCATTGTTTTAAATTTTTCTGCCATAGAAAAACTCCTTATAATTTTTTCGCGTTTAGTATTGCAGCAGATTGTTTTTAATCGCTGCTTTCGCAATAAAAAGTTGATTGAAGATAAAAGTTTAGGAAAAAACTATGTCAACAAATTTTCAAAAAAATCGTTGCCCTTGTCATCCACAATAATAAAAGCGGGAAAATCTTTGACGGTTATCATATAGATGGCTTCCATTCCCAGCTCGGGGAACTCGATTATTTCAACGCCGGTGATACATTCCCGGCCGAGCCGGGCCGCCGGACCGCCGATGGATCCCAGATAAAAACCGCCGTACGTCTTGCATGCATCCGTCACCAGTTTCGACCGGTTGCCTTTGGCCAGCATGACCAGGGAGCCTCCCCGGGCCTGAAAAACAGGCACATAGGGATCCATGCGGCCGGCTGTTGTCGGGCCGAAGGACCCGGACGGATAGCCGGCCGGGGTCTTGGCCGGACCGGCATAGTAGATGATGTGGTTTTTGAAATAATCCGGCAGCGCGTGGCCGGCATCCAGGCGCTCTTTCACCCTGGCATGGGCAATATCGCGGGCAACCACGATTTTCCCGGTTAAAAGCAGCGGCGTTGCAACCGGGTATTGGCCGAGCTGCTGCCGTATTTCACTCATCGGTCGGTTCAGATCGACACGCGCCGCCTGCCGGCCGGAAAGCTCAACCTGGGGAAGGTACCTGGCCGGATCGGTTTCCAGTTGTTCCAGGAAAATACCATCCCGGGTTATCTTGGCCTTGACATTGCGGTCGGCACTGCAGCTGACCCCCAGGCCGATGGGGCATGACGCGCCGTGACGCGGCAGTCGAATCACCCGGGTGTCCAGGCAAAAATATTTCCCGCCGAATTGCGCGCCGATGCCAAGCTCACGGGAAATTTTAAGGAGTTGGTCCTCCAGTTCCACATCCCGGAAGGCAGATCCGGATTCGCTGCCCTTGATCGGCAGATCGTCCAGGTATTTGGCGGTGGCCAGCTTCACAGTCTTCAGGTTGAATTCGGCCGAAGTTCCGCCGACGACAAAGGCCAGATGATAGGGCGGACAAGCGGCCGTCCCCAGGGTTTTCATCTTGTCTTTCATGAAATTCAGCAGCTTGGTCGGACTCAAAACGGCTTTGGTTTCCTGATAAAGGTAGGTCTTGTTGGCAGAACCGCCGCCTTTGGCGATGAATAAAAAGCGGTAGGCATCGCCGCCGGCGGCATAAAGTTCGATCTGGGCCGGCAGATTGCAGCCGGTATTTTGCTCCTCATACATGCTCAGCGGGGCATTCTGGGAATAGCGCAGATTACCCTTGGTGTAGGCATTATACACCCCTCTGGCAAGCGCTTCTTCATCCGAGAAATCGGTCCAGACCCGCTGGCCTTTTTTGCCGATGACAATGGCGGTACCCGTATCCTGGCACATTGGGAAAACACGCTCGGCTGAAATGACGGCGTTTTTTATAAGCTCAAGCGCCACATAGCGGTCATTGGCAGAGCTGTCCGGATCATCGAATATCCCGGCCAGCTGCTTCAGGTGCCCGGGCCTCAGCAAATGGGCAATATCGCCAAAAGCCTGTTCGGCCAGAGATGTCAAACCCCCCGCCGACACTTTAAGGATGTCCCGGCCCTCAAAAGTGGCGCCGGCTATATGATTTTTCGTGAGCAGACGATACGGAGCGGCATCGTCCGCCATGGGAAACATGTCCTGGTATGAAAAGTCAGTCATTATCCAATCTTCAGATGACGGGTGTTAATTTATCTCAAAAAGGTTGTAGATTAGCAACCAGCATCGGGAGTGTCAAGGAATTTTGGCGGCATCGTGGGTATTTCCGGCTAACGCTTAGCCTTGCATATATTCGTAACATTTTCAGAAACAAAAAAGGCAGCGCGCTTGTGGCGCCCTGCCTTTTCGATCTTACCCATCGGAGCGTAAGGCTACCCGATGCTGACCTGATGCGCATTCTCCATGGGATCTTTTAAGGGGACCGAGACCTTGAGAACGCCGTCATCATATTTTGCTGAAGCAGCTTTGGCGTTCACCGGACAACAAAACGCAGCGGTGGTCACATAATCAAAGTCACTTCTGGGGGCAGTCAAACTGAAACTGTCATCGCGTATCTTCAGGTTGATATCTTCTTTTTTAACGCCCGGGATGCAAATTTCGAGATTCAAATTGTTGTTATCTTCATCCACGTAGGAGCACACCTCCGCGGCCATTTTGAATTTTTCGTCTGCCATTTTATCATCACCTCCTGTGATTCGTCGGCTAATAATAACGTGAAATCATCCTCGCACAACCCTGTTTACCATTTTCAGGATTCACGGATTAATTTTTCCCTTCATTATGTTATGTTAATGCAAGATAGCAAAATGGCAAGCGGGACCATGGCACCATCCGAACAATAGACTATTGACAAGCAGACCGAGGGTTTATTATGCAAATATTAAATATTTGAATACGGATACCAAGTGGTTTCCGGGCGCTTGATTTCCCGACCATGAAACGAGGCACCCATGTCTTCATCTCCGAGCGAAAGGGCGCTTGCCAAACGAGGCGCAAGTGCAATTTACGAGGCCTTCAATACCTACCGTTTCCGGTTCAAAGAAATTACCCGGCGGGCGCAAATGCGGTTTAATAACCGTGACTGGCACGGCATGCGGTTGGATGCGGTTCAACGTCTGGATTTGTATCCCACCGCAGTGAACCGCATCGAAACAGAAATGCGCCGACTTCTTGCCGGTCGGGTCCAGGAAATTCAGATATGGACGGATATAAAAACGGCCTTCTCCGGCATGCTCGTTGGAAACGACGACTGGGAACTGGCCGAAACATTCTTTAATTCAATTACGCGCCGCATCTTCGCAACCGTGGGGGTAGACGCCAAGATCGAGTTTGTCAACACTGACTTTGAAACGCCCCCCAATCATACCGCCACAGAGGTTTATAACACCTGCCAGGATTCGAATTCGACCGCCGATTTAATCCGCCGGATTTTAAGCGGCTATCCATTGACGGCGCCCTTTCAAAATGTTGCCTATGATGCAAACCAGGTGGCCGCCAGAATCGAAGATCATTTGAAACATATGGGGTCATCGGGACTCATCGACCGGATCGAAATGGCCCGCAGCGTTTTTTTCCGGGGCATGGGAGCCTACCTCGTCGGTCGCATTTATGCCGGACCGCACCTGGTACCGCTGGCGATTGCACTGCTGAATTTGGCGGATGGCATTGCGGTCGATGCGGTGCTTTTTAATGAAGCAGATGTCAGCATTTTGTTTAGCTTCACCCGGTCTTACTTCCATGTTGAGGTTGAAAGGCCATACGATTTAATCCAATTTATCAGAACTATTTTGCCACATAAACGCATCGCCGAGCTTTATATCTCGATGGGATTCAACAAGCACGGCAAAACCGAGTTGTACCGTGAACTGCTGAACCACCTTTCGGTTTGCTATGAAGACCGCTTCGAAATTTCCCCGGGCCGACCCGGCATGGTCATGATTGTATTCAACATGCCCAACGATGACCTCGTGTTTAAAGTGATACGGGACCGGTTCGACACGCCGAAAAGTACCAGTCGCCGGGAGGTGATGGAGAAATATGAAATGGTTTTCAGGCATGATCGGGCGGGTCGGCTGGTGGATGCCCAGGCATTCGAGCATTTAAAATTCGAGGCCTGCTGCTTTTCCGAGCAACTGTTGACGGAATTAATGCAGACCGCAGGCAAAACGGTCCGCATCGAAAATGATCAAATTATCGTCAACCATGCATACGTTGAACGCCGGGTCGCCCCGCTGGATATTTACCTGGCTCGCGCTGAAACTGCGGAAGCCCAAAAAATCGTTGTCGAGTGGGGGTATGCCATCAAAGATTTGGCGGTCAGCAATATTTTTCCCGGCGATATTCTCCTTAAAAATTTTGGCGTAACCCGCCACGGCCGCGTGGTGTTCTACGACTACGATGAACTTTGTCCCTTGACAAGCTGTCATATCAGAAAATTACCGTTATCTTCCGGCTATGACGATGAGATGGCCTCGGAGCCGTGGTTTTATGTGGATGAAAACGATGTTTTCCCGGAAGAATTCCGCAAGTTTCTCGGGCTGCCCGAGCCATTGCGGAAAGTGTTCCTGCAGCACCATGCCGATCTGCTGGAGGTTGATTTCTGGTTGCACGCTCAGCAGGCCATTCGGGCCGGCGAGTTGCCCCATATATATCCGTATGCCGCCGCTTGTCGGATAAAGCGGAGCTGATTTTTCCGGACCCGGCGGCGGCCGCATTGACTCGGCAGTAAATCGGTCTTAGTTTGTCAGAAATTTAATTAATGCATCCTGCCTTTTTTAATTTAACAATTTCGATTGAATAAGGATGGAGTAAAATGACCGCAACCATCGAAGATAAAGCCAAGGAACTGTGTGAAAAACTTTCGTGCCACGAAATCCGGCAGGACGAGGCCGCCTGCCTGAAGCAGGAATGGGATTGCGATCCCCGCTGGAAGGGAATCGAGCGCCCCTACACGGCCGAAGATGTCCTGAAACTGCGCGGAACGTTGAAAATAGAATATACTTTCGCGGAGGCCGGCGCCCAGCGCCTGTGGCATCTGCTTAAAACCGAGGACTACATACCGGCCCTGGGTGCGATGACCGGCAACCAGGCCGTCCAGCAGGTGGAAGCCGGTCTCAAAGCTATTTATTTAAGCGGATGGCAGGTAGCAGCCGACGCGAATCTGGCCGGCGAGATGTATCCCGATCAGAGTCTTTATCCGGCCAACAGCGTTCCGGAGGTGGTCCGCAGAATCAACAAGGCCCTGCGCCGCGCGGATCAAATCCAGGTGCTGGACAGCCGGAAACAAGGCCCCTACTGGTTCGCACCGATTGTAGCCGATGCCGAAGCCGGTTTCGGCGGACCGCTGAATGCCTTTGAGTTGATGAAACAGATGATAGATGCCGGTGCCGCCGGGGTTCATTTTGAAGATCAGCTGGCGTCGGCCAAAAAATGCGGCCATCTGGGGGGCAAAGTCCTTGTGCCCACCCGGGAGTTTATTACCAAACTGGTTTCCGCCCGCCTGGCGGCCGATATCTGCGGAGTTCCCACGGTACTGGTTGCGCGCACGGACGCCGAGGCGGCCAGACTGATCACCAGTGACATCGACGAACGCGACCAACCGTTTCTGACCGGAGACGAGCGAACTTCCGAAGGATTCTTTTATATTAAAAATGGTGTCGAGACGGCCATCGCCCGCGGATTGGCTTACGCGCCGTATGCGGATCTGGTGTGGTGCGAATCATCCCGTCCCGATATGGCGCAGGCCAAAAAATTCGCCGAAGGCATCAAATCTCACTATCCGGATAAAATGCTGGCCTACAACTGCTCGCCGTCCTTTAACTGGAAAGGCAACCTGAGCGACGCCGATATTGCAAAGTTTCAAAGAGAACTGGGAGCCATGGGATATAAATTCCAATTTGTCACCCTGGCAGGCTTCCATGCGCTCAATCTTGGCATGTTCGACCTTGCGCTCAGCTATAGAAAAGAGGGCATGCTGGCTTATTCCAAGTTTCAGCAGGAAGAGTTTGCCTTCGGCAAAGAGGACGGCTACATGGCCATCACCCATCAAAAGTTCGTCGGAACCGGCTACTTTGACCGCGTAATGAATTGTGTCACCGAAGGCGAAAGCTCGGTGGAGGCGCTGGAAGGCAGCA
The DNA here is from genome assembly GCA_963769935.1 of uncultured delta proteobacterium. Taxonomy (GTDB): domain Bacteria; phylum Desulfobacterota; class Desulfobacteria; order Desulfobacterales; family JAFDCJ01; genus JAFDCJ01. Next base: position 697,885 of record CAVYNY010000010.1, read on the forward strand.
CGGAAAAGGCTCAGTTCTAGGAATGACGAACGGCGGACGAATTAAGGCCTTCCAGCATTCATTTATGCGGTTATCAGACTGTCCTGACCATAAATAATCTCAACAATCATAACGATCATAACCATCTAAACGCCCATAACCTTCAACACCATCTTAACCCGCTGGTGCCATATGATAGAAAAGGAAAGTAAACCATGAACATCGCCGTGCCGAGAGAAGTTCATGCGGATGAAAATCGGGTTGCTCTGATCCCCGAACACGTCGCCAAACTGGCAAAGGCCGGTGCGGATGTTTCAGTTGAAGCCGGACTGGGGCAAACGCTGCGGTGTGCGGACGAAGAATACGTCAAGGCCGGCGCCGGTGTAACTGCAGACCGCGATGCGCTCTTGCGCAATGCCGATATGGTGCTGCGGATTCGCAAACCTGGTGCGGATGAAGTCGAACTGATGAAACAGGGCTGTGTTTACATCAGCCTGCTGGACCCCTTTAACGAACGTGATCTCATTGAAAGGTTCGTAGCCCGGGGGATTACTGCCATCAGCATGGAGATGATTCCGCGCATAACCCGCGCGCAGAAAATGGATGTTTTAAGTTCGCAGGCCAATCTGGCCGGCTATGCAGCCGTCGTTTTGGCGGCCGAGCGCCTGGATAAAATCTTACCCATGATGATGACCCCGGCCGGTACGATTGCGCCGGCCCGCGTTTTTGTTATCGGCGTCGGGGTGGCCGGATTGCAGGCGATTGCCACCGCCAAACGCCTGGGTGCCAGAGTTGAAGCTTTTGACACCCGGCCGGTGGTGGAAGAGCAGGTAAAATCTTTGGGAGCACGGTTTGTAAAAATCGACCTGGGTGAAACCGGCCAGACCAAAGACGGCTATGCCAAAGCCCTCACCGATGAACAGCTTCAGAAACAGCGTGCCGGCATGGCCAAGGTCTGTGCCTCCTCGGATATCGTTATCACGACGGCGCAGTTATTTGGCCGCAAGGCTCCGCTGATAGTCACCGGGGATATGGTCGCCGGCATGCAGAAAGGTTCCGTGATCGTCGATCTGGCCGTGGAAAGCGGCGGCAATGTAGCCGGATCTCAGGTCGGCCGGGAAGTTGAAGTCAGACGGTGTGCGCATCATCGGTCTGGCGAATCTGCCGGGAAGAGTCGCGGTCAACGCCAGTCAAATGTTTTCTTCGAATATGTACAATCTGGTGCAGGAATTCTGGAATCACTGACGCAAAAGCGGTTCGAATTGAAATTCGAAGATGAAATTGCAAAAGGCTGCGTAATTACGCATCAGGGTGAAATTGTCAATGAAATGATTCGAAATCACTATACTGACAAGCAAGGGACTTAAAACTTTGAAGCGGCGTGCTATAAAAAAAGTAACCAACACGTTAAATGCCTAAAGTGCACTAAATTGCCTAAAATGCCTAAAATTAAACTGTCGTTTCACTCCATGGTGGAATAATTAAAACTGATCCGCCGCAGGCGAACCATCATTTTAGGCACTTTAGACATTTTAGGCATTTCATAAAATAAAGGAGCAAAAGATATGTCAATCGGACTACTATTTTTCGTTTTTGTTCTGGCCATCTTTCTGGGGGTCGAGCTCATCAGCAAAGTGCCGTCCCAGTTGCACACGCCCTTGATGTCGGGCACCAATGCCATATCCGGTATTACCATTGTGGGTGCGCTGACCGCCACCGGCAGCAGCACTGACCTGCTGGGCACCATCCTGGGAACCATCGCTGTGATTTTCGCCACCATCAACGTGGTCGGCGGATATATGGTCACCAATCGCATGCTGGCAATGTTCAAGCGCAAAGACGGAGAAAGCAAATGACGGATTACACCCCAGGCCTGGTAGACTTTGGCTACATTGTGGCGTCGATTCTCTTTATCCTCGGTATTAAGATGCTCGGCAAGCCGCAACGCGCCCGCATGGGAAACATGGTTTCAGCGCTGGGCATGCTGATTGCGGTGGTGGCCGTAATGTTTGAATGTTGCCTTTCTTTTGAATGGGTCGTTGTCGGCCTGATAATCGGCTCCCTGATCGGGGTGATAGCCGCCCGCAAGGTCCAAATGACGGGCATGCCCCAGATGGTAGCTGTCTTAAACGGCTTCGGCGGGATCGCGAGCTTGCTGGTCGGCTGGCAGAACTATCACAGTCAACCGGACAGCACCCTGTTTGTCAAGGTCGCGGTAATGCTTGCGGTGTTGATCGGCGGGGTCGCTTTTTCCGGCAGCATGGTGGCTTATGCCAAACTGGCGGGCCGAATCTCCGGTCGGCCTGTCCTGTTCAAAGGACTGCAATGGATCAACGCCGCGATTATCGTCATAATAATAGTCTGCGGTGTCTTCCTGGGCTATCATCCGACCGGGGTTAACTCTTACGTGGCGTTTGTCGTGATCATGGTCCTGTCGCTGACCCTGGGCGTATTCGGCGTTATTCCGATCGGCGGCGCAGACATGCCGGTGGTGATCGCCCTTTTAAACAGTTATTCCGGTATGGCGGCCTGTGCCGCTGGATTTATCATCTTAAACAACGTGCTGATCGTCGCCGGCTCCCTGGTGGGCGCCAGCGGCGTGATACTGACCGGCATTATGTGCAAGGCCATGAATCGTTCCCTGACCAACGTCCTGTTCGGCGGTCTGCATTCCGGCGGCGCCAAAGCAGGCCAGACCCAGGTCCAGGGTGAACCCAAACCCATCACCCCCGAAGATGCCTATTACATTCTGGAGGCAGCCCGATCGGTGGTGATTGTGCCCGGATACGGCATGGCCGTAGCCCAGGCTCAGCACGCAGTACGTGAACTGGGAGAAATCCTCGAAAAAAACGGAGCGGAGGTGCGCTATGCGATCCACCCCGTTGCCGGCCGCATGCCCGGCCACATGAACGTACTGCTGGCGGAAGCCAACGTACTCTATGAGCAGCTGGCTGAAATGGACGACGTCAATCCCATCATGGAAACGGTTGATGTCTGCATGGTCATCGGCGCCAACGATGTGGTCAATCCGGCTGCCCGCGAGATCGAGTCCAGCCCGATTTACGGCATGCCGATCATCAACGCGGACAAGGCCAAAACCGTCATGGTGCTCAAACGATCCATGGCGGCGGGTTTTGCCGGCGTTGACAACCCGCTCTTTGTCAAGGAAAATACGCGCATGCTGTTCGGCGATGCCAAAGCTACCGTGCAGCAGCTGGTATCCGAATTTAAGGAAACCTAGTTTAAGCTGATAGCTCATAGCTTATAGCTCATAGTCGATAGTTGATAGCCGATAGCCGATAGCGAAAAGTAGAAGATATAAGGTTTCGCGAACTCGGAATTCGGTATCTATCGATTGCGGATTGGACGAAGCAGAGCGCATAGGGCAAAGCACAGAGCATAAAGATAGATGTTGATTAAGTTGATTGGGTCTATTGAGTTGATCAGGTTGACCGGGGTGAATAAGTTAACGGGATTAAATGGATATAACCCATTAAACTTAGTCATCCAATCAACCTAAACAGATAATCGACCAAGTAGAAGATCTCAACGATCCTAACGATCCAAACCAACACAACGATTAAAACGATCTCAACGATCCAGACGATCTAAACCATCTGACATCTAAACCACCAAAACGATCTCAACAAACCAACCCGGCTATGCAAGAAAAAATTGCACAAATAGCGGCCAAAATTAAGGAAGGCGGCAAGAATGTTGTTTTCACCGGTGCCGGGATATCGACCGAAAGCGGCATTCCGGATTTCCGCAGCCAGGGCGGGATCTGGGACAAATTCCGCCCGGTCTATTTTGAGGAATTCATGTCTTCGCGGGATGCCCGCCGGGAGTACTGGCGGCGCTGGGTGGCGCTTTACCAGGGTATCGTCCGGGCCAAACCGAACCCGGCCCACCGGGCACTGGCCGAATTGCACAACATGGGCCTGCTGCAGGCGGTCGTCACTCAGAACGTCGACGGTCTGCATCAGCAATCGGGACTGCCTGACGAAAAAATTATCGAACTGCACGGCAACACCCGTCGCATTCGCTGCATGACCTGCCGGGAGATTTTCCCCGTCGCTGATATCCGGCAGCGATTAGAGGCGGGGGATACGGCACCGGAGTGTGATTGCGGCGGTTTTTTAAAGCCGGACACCATCTCCTTCGGCCAGGCTATGCCCGCCGCGGAAGTTGAAAAAGCTGCCGTCCTTTCCCGGGAAAGCGACTTTTTCATGGTGGTGGGCTCAACCCTGGTGGTCCAGCCGGCTGCCCACATGCCTTTTTTTGCCAAAAATAACGGCGCCTTTCTGGCCATCATCAATCTGTCGGAAACCCCGTGCGATGAAATGTGCGATGTGCTTATCCGGGAAAAAGCCGGGCAGGTGCTGCAGGAAATAATCGCCGCAGTGGCAGGCGCGGTTGATTGAGTTGATTGCGTTTGTTGCGTTTGTTGGGTTGATGGAGTATATTGAGTTCATTAGGTTGCTTGGGCCCTCATCGGGTTTATTCCGACAACAATTTTATGATTCTCAAATGTACGTCCTGATCCACCTCCTGAAAAACAGGACGATCTGGATTAGCGAAGAGACCATGAAAAAGATGTCTTTTGCTGTCTGCAAACTGGTGATATCGGTTTTTCTCTCATCGGTGGCAACGGCATAACCGCCGCCGGCTGCCCCCCCCTCGATCAATGCTGCTGTGCATCCGGTAGCTAAAAGCATTACAAAAACCATTAATAACCCGAAATTCTTTTTCATGGTTCCCAATGCCTTTCTTAAAAGTTAGTTGTTTAATCTTAAATTTGAATGCTTATTATTTATTCCGACATTGAATACCTGGTCCTGTGGACCAGGTAAGAGGAGATTGGCTTTGCCGTGAATCCAGGCCGTGGAATGATGGAATATTGGAATGTTGGCCCGCCCTGGCGCGACTCTTTTCTAAGTTGTTGGATCTAGTGCAATGATTAAATATTTTAGCCGGGCAGACTTTCTATGAAATCGGTCTGGGCCAGGGAATACTGGGTTGGGCGGAATGAGATCTGTTTTTATATGGAAGGATAGCCGTTATGAAGCTGACCGACAATCTGCATGCCTTTATCTGGCAATCCATGACAACCAACAACTGCAATGCCTATCTTATTGACGGTCCCCAACGGATACTGATCGATCCCGGTCATCGGGCCCTGTTTGAGCATGTTCAAATAGGTCTCAAACAGCTTCAATTGACGATCGACGACATTGATCTGATCATTTGCACGCACGCCCACCCGGATCACATAGAAGCGGTCCCGTTGTTTAGGTACAAACCTGCCTTATTCACCTTACACGAAGAGGAATGGCACTGGGTGGCCACCATCGGGAAGCAGATGAGCGCTGCCTTTGGCATCGATATCGATGATTTTCGCCCTGATTTCTTTTTGAAGGAAGGGACCCTCTCGCTGGACGGGCTCGAGCTGGATATCATCCACACGCCCGGTCATTCGCCCGGCTCAGTAACTCTGTACTGGCCTCTGCAAAAAGTGCTGTTCACCGGCGATCTCGTGTTCAAGGAAGGAGTCGGACGCACGGATCTTCCCGGCGGTGACGGAGCCAAGCTCAAGGAAAGCATCAAAAGGCTGATGAATCTGGATGTGGAGTGGCTGCTGCCGGGGCACGGCGATATTATTTCCGGCGCCGAAAACGTAAAAAAGAATTTCGAAGGAATCGAGTCTTTTTATTTTACGTACGTATAGGGCTGAGGGCATAGAGGACGGATAACCGAAGACAGAAGCTGGCAAGACTGGGAATATTGAAAGGCCGGTTCGGACTTCGACTTGGATTTAAATTGCTTAGAAGCAGCTTTAAAACCTCATTTCATACCGGATACGATATTAAGCTGGTAATCATCAAGTTGCTTTAAGACATGACATCAACTGAAATCTGCTATTATGCTATCCACCAAGCTAAGAAAAGAGACAAAGGAATTTTTAATCGAAAATTTAGAGTCGGCATTATCTGATTTATTACCGAATAGAAAACGCGTCGATGTTGAAATTATCGAACATCTCCTGGCGACTGTGGAATCAGCGAAACTCTTACAAGAGTCAATGCCGGTGGCTCAAAACTTAAAGTCGCGATTCAATTTGTTGGATTATTCCATTAAGAATGTGAGCGTTGACGGTCTGTGGATGGAATTTGGTGTCTACAAAGGAAAAAGCATACGAAAAATTGCTGAGCAATCCAAGGCTGAAATTTTTGGATTTGATTCCTTCGAGGGTTTGCCCCAAGACTGGATACTTTCTTACAAGAAGGGAGACTTTTCACTGAAAGGCAGTATTCCCGAAGATTTACCATTAAACGTTAAATTGGTGAAAGGATTATTCTCTGAATCGATACCAGCCTTTTTGGAAGAGCATGATGAGCCCGTTGCTTTTTTACATATTGATTGCGATTTGTATATGTCAACAAATACTGTCCTCAGTCATCTTCATAGCAGGGTAAAATCTGGAACCATAATTTTATTTGATGAATTTTTTAATTTTCCACAATGGCAGCAGCATGAATACAGGGCTTTTATGGAATTCATAGACGAAACGAAATTTTCATACGAATTTATCGGATATGCATCCGCCTATAATTCAGTGGCGGTCCGCATTACCGGTTTATCCTCCGACAATTCAGAACCGGAAATTGGACCATGATAATTGTGACATCAGCCATTTTAGGGTTGACACCTTTATCAAAAATAATTATTTTTCATCAACTTTAAAAAAATACAATTCATCCCACGATAAAGCCAAACCCATCGCAAGATGGGGACGGAAAGCCACGGATCTCAATGAGATGGCCGGGTTGCCTGGGCGATATTTCAGAAACCGGGCCGCCTGTTATGTAGGGCGGCCTTTTTTTTGAGGGGTGATAGTTACTGAGACTGAACAGATGGAGGGAGTATGGTTGGATTTTATCCTGCGGTTAATGGCTTTGCCCCAACGTTCAAAGCAATAATAAGCGGTCGCCCGGTGTTTGGGGATCGAAAAAGAGATCATAATTATGAACAGAAACTTCGTCCAAAGCAATTCCGCCCGGCCAATCAGAAAGGCTTTACCTTAATTGAACTAATATCTGTTTTAATCGCTATGAGTGTCATAATATCAGTAGGTTTAAAGAAGTGGGAAATTTTTTCTGATTCAGCCTCAGTGACGGCATTAAAAGTAGGAGTTAGAGAACTCAACACCAGAGAGGTCTTGGAATGGTCCCAGTTTAAAATATCAGATACCGGTTACACAAACGACCTCGAGGTGTATAATACCGTCGATAAAGACCTGGGACCCGGATATCACTGGCAACCACCCCCCACCATCAGCGATGGTACATTGCATTACGATTTTAAATCGGTAGATCTAGACAGAACTGCATCCACTACGAAGTCGTTTGGATACTGGAATTAGATGAACAATTTCAACTCAATGAACTCTCAGGCGGTCCTTCTCATGCTTCAACAAGCCTTCAAATCGATGGCGCAGACCCGCTTCTTCGCGGTGCCATTGCGCATCCGCTTCCAGATTGGGCACAACGGCAGTTCCTGAAACGGCATAGGTCCGTGCAAGGTCTTCTTTGAGTTGCGCCTTTCTCCCGCCGGCCGCCTTCAGATAGGCACTGCGGCAGTCATCTATAATGGTTCGGATGGCTGCCGGGTTGACACGGCAGCATTCCCCGAGTAGCTCCAGCAGGTGCTGATTGTCCCGGTTGGGATCGAGGCGGCTGAAAATTTCATTGATCATGGGTACGTCATCCGACAGGTCGGAATCCTTTTTAAGACTTTTGTAATCAGTTTTCAGCTGGTCCTTGGCCAGCAATCCGTCCTGGAATTTCTGCAGCAGACCTTTGATGCGGCTTTCAGTTTCTTTTTGCTTCTGCGCCTGTTTCTCCTCAACGCTGAATGTCAGGTTTTTGGTTTTTTCCATCACAAGATCTAAAGTGCTTTTGATTTCGCCCATACTGTTATGTCCCTCCGCTATTTAAACAATAATTAATCCGCCGGACCTTCGATCTAACGACTTCCTTCAATTTTGCAAGAACTGTTTGCAATCCTGAATATGCTATTTTTCAGGGCGAATTAATTAGGTTCGATCAGCCGATCGAGGATCAGTCCGTGAAAAATATGGCCTCCCCTTGAGCTGAAAATCCATCCCAGATGCGTCAAGCACATCGCACAATAGCAAACCCGCCAGCTGCAGCCCGCAAACCAGGTGAATTCGTCTGTGGCGGCTCCGGCATAACCACACCCTTTAACATTTTTAAAACAACCGATCTCAAAGACTATCCCGTGGGGGTTGGCAAAGGTGTGCCGGTGCGATCCCTGCATGGTGATGCGGTCGACCGGCCGGGTGAGCGCCTGGCGGCACTGGCGGCAAAGTATGTATTCCTCCTCCTCCGGCAATTGATCTTCAGCCGGTTCTTCAACAATGACGGCTTCGCCTTCTGTATCATCCGGCTTATCCGACGGGATGCGCAAACAATATATATCACCGGTGCCGATTTGAAACATAATTAGAGCCTTTGCGGGGTTTATCCGGAATTAGTACCAACAACCGGAATTTGTACCAACAAAATGATAAACATCCCCGCCCGACATACAAGGCAAAAGCGGGCAAGTCTACTTTTTAAACAGGGATTTTAAGACATTGACCTCTTTGCCTTCTTTGATAAGGATGAGCAATCACTGACGGGTGAATCTGGCCGGAAAATCCTCCACCATCGCAAAGCGGCCAAGATGCCATGGTTTAATTAATCCGCCGGACCTTCGGCCCAACGACTTTCTTCAACTATCAAAGAACCACTCACTAACTTGAACAGGCCATTTTTCAGGGCGGATTAATTAACATCCCAGAATATTTGCATTTTTTATATTGCCGGCCGCGGCCCTGTCAAGAGCTAATCCAAGATCTTAATGATTCCGCGATGTGCCGGGTCAGCGGCCCCTCCGTGGGCAATCATTCGCAGCATCTGTCGGCGGCCTGGAATTGCGCTCTTGACAAATCATAAAAAATGCGTAAACTTCTCTCAAAAAATTAAACCCAAACGACTCAAAATTTGGTATCATAATAAATAAAAGAAAATAACTCGGTTTCAGGAGGTAAAAAATATGCCGGTTTATGAATTTGAATGCGCGGATGGCCACGTCACAGAGGAACTCGTACCGATAGGAACCAAAACCGCCATATGTTCCAAATGCAATAAAACAGCGAAGAAAATCATCTCTCAGTGCTCATTCGAATTGAAAGGCGGCGGCTGGTATGCCGACGGATATTCATCCAGCGGATCCAAAAGCAGCAAAAAATCCGATTGATACGCAAATTTTCGGTCAAAGACGTTTAGCAGCGCACCCGTAAAGAATTAAATTTTAAATAATTTAAAATACTTAAAAGGTAAATCCTCAAATAAATCCGGCCTGTGACAACTCACAGGCCGGTTTTTCTTTGGCCGAACGACCCGCTGCTGTTGCATCCCGGAAATAAATTAAAAAAATGATAACTATCCAATTTCCAATGCCGTCTTTTGTTTTGGAGATTGAAACATTGATGATATCGTGAAAAATCATTCCAACGGCTGGATTCCCGCGTAGGCGGGAATCCAGAAAATTCAGGGACTCTACTCTTTACGATTTTATCGACATTGACTTTCTGAATTCATTTCGAATTTCGTGCCTCGGAATTCGACGTTACCGGACACTCTCAACCGCTGAAAGTTAAACCTTTTTGGTTCCGGCTTGTCCTGGCTAAGTTCTGGACTGCTAAAAAAGGGAATTTTCCGCCTGATCGGTGCCCCTCTTCCAATATTACAATAGATGGAAAATTTTCCATGATAACAGGTGCGTGAGCATCATCTCAGGAGATCAAAATGAAGGCAAAAAAAGTAAACGTGTCTGGTCTTGGTCGTCTCCCTGCCTTTTGCCATGCAGTGATTGCGGGGGATTTTATTTATGTTTCAGGTACATTGGGAACAAAATCAGACTCAATGGAGCTTGTAGAGGGTGGAACCGGGGCGGAAACCGCTCAGGCCCTTCAGAATATTGGCCTCATTTTAAAGGAATGCGGAGCCTCCCTGTCAGATCTTGTTAAAGTCAGTGTTTTTCTGGCAGACATAAAGACTTTTCCAGAAATGAATCAGGCCTATCTTGAACTGATGGGCGGTGATCCACCCGCACGCATCACGGTTGGTGGAGCCGAATTAGCACGTGGAGCTGCGGTCGAGATTGATGCGGTTGGGTACAAGCCAAACGCTTAGATCTACCGTCAATACGTCTTTTTAATCCTAATGCCAAGCTGCAAACCAGAGGAAACACGGTAACAACCCTATTTCTTATTGGGGTTAGTCTTGCTGGCTCGGCAGCGGGTAAAACACGGCGTTGAGAGGCAAATAGGGGACGGGTATTGATATATTGATCTACAAAAGTAAAAAAAGCTGAGAGGAAACTCGGGGACGTTGTTGACTGAGTTGACTAACTACTATCGCCACTTGCCCGAGATAGAATATCCAATCAATTCGTTTTTCTATTTGCCCTGCCATGCTCCCCAATAAGATAATTTTTTGGACGCAGCCAGCTTGCGCGCTCGTAAAAATCGAAGATTTTCAGCCCAATGTTTACAATCGCCGCTTTCAGAAGTGTTTCAAAATGGCCCTCACACCCCAAACGATATTTCCATCAAACAGCCAAAAGCCATTTCATCAGCACACTACATACATTGGACTTGTTTCACTTCCGTTTTGCCTGATTTGGGGGAAAGATCTGAATACTTAGGGCTCACTCAAAAATAACTTCACATTTTATACGCCCATGCATCCCGCCCGGCTGCGTTGCGAAAGCTCGGAATATCCAGATATTCCTGCGTTTTCGCGCCTTGCCGTCCGGGCGCCTCAACGCCTAATATTGTGAATTAATTTTTTCGTGAAACCTTACGGGGGCTCGACTACTGTTTAAATTTTGCAATCTCATCACCGTTCATCTTATCCATCGCAAAGTTATATATAAAAGTCATTATTGAAGTTTTATGTAAAAGTCATTATTGGTTAATTTGCGCCATCCTGGTGGTTGATAAATGAATCCGTACCCTATTTTTCTCCCTTCGCTCATATCAAAATAAGGGGACCAACCAGGTGGACCGGAGTTCCCGTCAATGGATCGGATCTCATGCCCTTTGCCCGCGCTCCGGACATCTGAGATAAAGCCGATGTGATTATTGGGAATTGGATGGTAATACATATCGCCAGGTTTGGGCGCGTATTGATGCAAAAATACGGGATAATCCTGGTAAGCACCTCCATGACTTTTAAGAAATCGAGGGATGGATCCCCCGATACGTGGAAGGGGAGAAACCTTGGCCTGCCAAAGGCACCAGTGAACGAAATAGCTGCACCAACTGATTGTCAGCGCACTGTGTTTCGTATAGGATTTTCCAGTGGAGTATTTGAAGTATTCCAGAATACGGCTTTCATACTTCGCCCAGTGAACCGGCTTACTCAATTCAGCGTTGGCAAAAGAAATAACTTTGGCTCTTAGGGCATTTGCCTGTTGATTAGCCGGCGGCATCGGGGGATTTAAAACCTGAGCAATAAAGTTTAGGAGAACTGCCCATGTATGTGACCCGACAATTCCATCCGGCACCAGGTTATTGCTGCTTTGAAATTCCTTCACCCTGCCAACTGTTTTAATACCGTAAATACCATCAACATTGAGTCTCGGCAAGGAAGATGTCAGCTGGTTCAGACCTTGCTGCAATTTCTTTACGTCATCACCTGTTGAACTGTAACGCAATGTTCTGTTCATAATTATCCCTCCCTTTGTCGGGTTTTTCGGTCTGCGAGATAATAGCAACACTGCTCACCGTAATATGATGAGCAATCGGATGCGGAATTTACCCCTTAGTTGCATAAACAACATGGCAAAGATTAGGGTAATGCCATTTTCATGCAACTTCAAGGTATCAATCGGTCCATGGCCAAGACTATATATGGCGGCCCGACCGAGTTCATCGCGGTTGGAAACCGCTCCCACAACATCTTAAAACTTTTCTCAGGTTTCCAAAAAGTTTCATCTTCGATGATGAATGGCCGGCCAGGTCGATCGCCGATATTTTTAAAGCGAATTCAAACGCTAAAATGGAATTCGTTGTCGAAAACAATCACGTGTTGAAAAAGCTTGTCCGGCAGGATCATGCGACACCCATTAAATCGGCTAAGGGCTCACTCTAAAATGTGAAAATTATTGGCTGGGAGGATTGGGTATTGGAATTTTTATTTGACACCTTGGATATTATATGGGTAATTAAGGTTATAATTTATTTTCAATCCCTTAAGTGGCACTTCAACGGAGGATTTATGTCCAGATTTTCAAGGCCCCGTCTCTCATAGAGAGGTGGGGTTTTGTTTTGCGCGGTACCCAAATGAGATTCGGAGGCGATTTCACCATGAGGCCCTGAGTTGAGGCCACTGAAGAAGCAATCCCGGCCCACGACGTCCGCCCGGACCTCCATGGAATTGAGCTAAACCTCGCACTGCCTTGCGAAATGTGATAAATCTCTCGAAGGGGATTTATGAGAACAATGCTGTTCACGCGAAGCCAGGCCATCAAGCAGGCCTTGAAACGCTACCATCTGAATAAGCACATACTGACCTTGCTCATTGCCGCAATTATCGGCTTCTTGAGCGGCTACGGCGCCGTCCTTTTTCGCCTTTTGATCAAAGGCGCCCAGTATGTCTTCTACAGAAATACCGGTGATATTCTCTCCTTTTCTCATGCGCTTCCTGTCTATATTATCGTCGGCATTCCCTGCCTCGGCGGGCTCATGGTCGGGCTGATCGTAACCTTTGCAGCCAGCGAGGCCAAGGGACACGGTGTGCCGGAAGTCATGGAAGCGGTGGCCCTTCGAAACGGGCGGATCCGTAAACGGGTGGCCGCGGCCAAGATCCTGGCTTCTGCCATTTGTATCGGATCGGGCGGGTCTGTGGGACGGGAAGGTCCCATCGTCCAGATCGGATCCTCTCTCGGCTCCACTGCAGCACAGATATTCAACGTTGCACGAGCGGACCAGAAGACAATGGTAGGATGCGGTGCTGCCGCCGGTATCGCCGCCACCTTCAACGCCCCCATCGCAGGCGTCCTGTTTGCCCTGGAAATCCTTCTGGGCGATTTTGGAATTGCCTCCTTTTCCCCGGTTGTTCTGTCTTCCGTGACGGCCACTACCATTTCCCGGCATTATTTCGGAGATTTTCCTGCATTCACCATCCCCGCCTATCATCTGAATACCCTGTGGGAGTTTGCCCTCTACCCCTTCCTCGGGCTCTTTGCCGGTCTTGTGGCTCTTTTGTTCATTGTGACCTTGTACAAGACGGAGGATCTCTTTGATGCCATTTCGCTACCCCAGTGGTTGAAACCGGCCATTGGGGGACTTTTGCTCGGACTCATCCTGATTAAATTTCCCCATGTATTTGGGGTGGGTTACGGTGCTATCAACGAGGCCCTCTTCAACAAATTGTCCGGGATTTTCTTGATCTCACTGATTTTTTTGAAAATTGCGGCCACGTCCATTACCCTCGGGTCCGGCGGATCGGGCGGCATTTTCGCCCCTTCCCTCTTCATTGGGGCAATGGCCGGAGGATTCTTTGGTTGGATCGCGAACATCTTTTTCCCCTCTTTGACTGCATCTCCGGCAGCCTACGCCCTCGTCGGGATGGGTGCGGTAGTCGCGGGGGCAACCCACGCGCCGATCACCGCTATTATCATCATCTTTGAATTGAGCGGCAACTATAAGATCATTCTCCCCATGATGATCACCTGCATCCTGAGTACGATGCTGGCCTCTTCCTTGAAGAAAGGATCCATTTACACCATCAAATTGCTGCGCAGGGGTGTGGATGTCTCGGGCGGTATGGAACAAAACCTTCTGCGGTCCATGGAGGTTGGACAATTCATGCTGAACGGCCCTCCCACGATCCCCGAGGGGATGCCGTTGCAGGACTTGATAAGGACTTTTAAAACAGAAGATGTCTCCTACCTGCACGTGGTGGACGAAAATAAAGACCTGACGGGAATCATCTCTTTCAGAGATATCAGGCCCCTCTTCCAGGAAGAACATCTGCTTTTGCTGGTCGTGGCAAAAGATGTCGCGACCACAAACCTGAAGACCGTGAACCGGCAGGACAGCATTCTGAAAGCGCTCCAGATCATGAGCGACCTCGGTATCTCTCAGCTCCCCGTGCTTGGCGGGGAAAACGGAAAGAAGGTAATCGGCACGCTCAGGGACAAGGATGTGATAGCGGCCTACGACAAAGCCATCATTCGCCATGAGATCGAGACCGGCTGAAATTGCAATGATTCAGTCTCATCAACAGTTGGAGTTCTATCACAATTTCAGTGATTACTGTGTTCTCGCCAGTATACACACACAAACCAAAGGTCAAAATTTCATTGCTTGACTCATCCCTTCGAATCGTGTAATTATCTTGTAACAAGCTTAAATCACATCAGATCTGACACTGAATTTCAGTATTTGCATCTAATCTAACCCCATTCTTGAGCTGGCAGTACCTGTCTAAAACGTATCATCTTCTTCAAAACCAGAAAATAGAAGGTGATTATAGATGCGAACTGCATTAGTTGAAATCTTCGACAGAAATGGATTCATCCATCTGTTCATCATCGCCTTAGTAGTTACCTGCTGCTTGATCTATGGCCTTTGGTTTGCGTTTCTATATCCTGCCATTCTCAAGAAATTGCTGATTAACTGGAAGAACATCACCTAAGAGTTTAGAAATTTTTTTCGCGTCCTTGTCTTTCAATTTCTGATTTATTTAAGTGCAACCCGCGCGGTTCGGAAATAATAGCCTGCTTAAATAAAAGGATTGAATGTCAGCCCTAAAACAGATAAAAAGCTCTAAATATTGGTGATATCTGTTTTATATCGGTATTTTCAGTAAGTTGTAAGATCGGCAGGCAATTTTGGATTTTTGGAGACTTGAAAATTAAGATCACAATGGAGAATTGACCATGCAAATAACGACGCTGCTGGGTAGTGCCAAAAAGAAAGGAAACACCGCAACTGTTTTAAGTTGGGTTGAGAAGGAACTCGAATCGTCAGGCCATAATGTAGACCGTATCTACCTCAATAAAAAAACTATTAATGGTTGTCTGGGATGTGCCAAATGCAGGGAGACCCCAAATGAGATCGCCTGCGTCCAAAAAGATGATGCAATTGATATAATGGAACAAATGATATCATCCGATGCGGTCCTGTATGCTTCACCGATCTATTTTTGGGGATTTTCAGCCCAAATTAAGGCGCTTATCGACCGATGCTACTCCCTCGTCACAAACTACCATAAACCGGGACATTCTTCATTAATGAAAGGAAAACGCATCGGCCTGTTGGTCACCGGAGCAGACGCCTATGAGCATAATGCCGAAGGCCTGTTTACAACCTTCGATCGGATTGTGGACTATTTGTTGGCCCAAAAAACTGGTGAACTGTACGTAGGTGAATGCAGCGTGCCCTCCGAGTTACCGCAAGAAGCCAGGGATCAGGCCATAAAGCTGGCTCGATCCCTGGTGGGATGATCATTCCATTCGCCTTTGCCAGGGTACTCTGCAGCTTGCGGCAGAGAGGAATGGCGAGGCGACCGCGCCGTAGCTCGTGAGAGCGAAGGCGGGTAAGGCTTCGGCGCAATTCCGCTCAAGAGACTCCGCAGCTTGCTGCGGGGAGTTTCATTGTAGTTTCCGGAATAACCAAAACATCGCGGCCCTTATCCCAACTTCAATTGATTTATTAATCTACCTGCCTGATGACGCCTCTGCAATCCAATTTTTTATCTTTTGAGTTCATTTCTGATTAGGTAAACAAAACCACATTGTGGTATTTTTTTCACATAGTTAAAGATATTTTTTCATAGTTTTAGGGGGTTCAAATTACGTCGACTGATTTATGTTGCTGAAATTATATGTAATTTTAAAAACATACTCTAAATCATTACAATTGCATGATTTTTGCTTAAGGAAAAAGTAAATGAGATAAATTGATATCGATAGAAATACAATTGAATCATGCGAGTCTGGAACACTAATAAAGTTTGGCTATTAATCGGCCTGACCTATATCGGCTTTTATCTTTTTATTGGTTTTAAGGCCGTGGCCCATATGGTCGCTATTTTTCAAATAAAATTTTTCCCGCACAATCGCAGTCAACAAAATAAAGTTAAAAAAATTTTTCAGCAGTAAATAATATCAGATACCCTGAATCTTTTTTTTATCTTTGCATTAGAAATCATTTATCAATCGTTTCTATTTTATCTCCGATAAAGCGAGGTCAGGGAAACCAACCCTTATCTTAAAGATTGTTTAGAAGCCTTGGACTATGAATTTTTCAACTTATCTGAATGGGTGAAGGAAATGGAGAGGTCTGCAAATAGAACAACCGGCATTAAATTTTTGATAAGGAAATTCAAGAATCAATTCAACATTCCAGAGAACCTCAATCACTATTCCGAAATGGACTATCAGAGAGCTGAAAAGAGATATGTGAAATACTGCCTGCAAAAAGGCAGATGCCTACTGAGGTAGTATTTTACTCAATAACAGTTTGCCGAGGGACAATTTCCATTTTCCTGGAAGGCAGGGCCCCTTCCGCATCATCCGTTGTCGCCCGGCATTATGATTAGCGGGGTGCCTATGTCTTTGTTTTTGAGCACTGCATTCAGCGACCTTTTAATTCCTAAATGGATATGTCTAGCACTCGCTTGGTTTATACTTGTAGCCGGACTTTCGAACCGGAAATATCCATTGTGGTTCGGGGCAACACTTATTATCATGTTTTCGGCAATCGTTTATGGTATTATTCAGCTCCGATAAGTCAAGCTACCCTGCATTTTTCACACAGAATTTGGACACAGTTGTGAACTGATTTCCATAATATACAGAAAGATGTTTCATAATCTGAACTATACAGGTGAATGCTTTTCACGTTTAATCTACTGTTATATCGCAACATTTTTCTGTTAAGTAAAATTGGCACATTTGCTGCAGTTATTATTTACCTAAGATATTGCAAAGGGGAGTTCCAAAATTCAAATGCTTATATAAAAATAGATACTGAGAGGTTCAAAAATGGCAAACTCAGGTCAAATAGGAATTGGTGAAAACATCATTAAATCTACAAAATCGGAGATGCAGTTCCTGAAATCTATTCTTGACAAACTCGAGCTGCCATATGTTCTTGATAACGTCAGCTTTCACAACACACTATTGGATTTACACCGCATGAAAACTATCCACAACACCAATATATGGAAAGTTGAAAGGGATGGTAGTGTGAGTTTAAAAAACCGATTTGGTCATAATGGCCGGTTTTCCTATCGCTATCTTCGCATGCCGAACCTGATAGAGTTTCAATTCGTTGATCTGGACATTTTAACAGAAGAGGAAACAGAGTTCTTAGGCTACCTGATTTATGAAGCTGAAACTATTCCTGCACTATCCATAAAAGCTGGATAAGATTGAATTGTGACTTTTAAAAATATATAAATGACTTACCCAATGTATACTCAATTGCGTTAGGCAAAGAGGCCAGTATGAAATCCGCGTCTCCTTGGGTTTATTTCAATGATGATGAGGTTGAGCTAAGACAGATTATTATCCACTGTGGCAGCAAAAGAAACCAGAGAAAGTTTACCGTCAGCGAGGCGGAGAGTCAGGGTTTAATCAAAGTTGAATCAGAACCTAATACTCTGGGCGGTGATAGATTCTCAAAAGCAATTGTGATTTTAAAAAAGGACGTTAGACTTTGTCTTTCAACGAAAACTCTTTGATTAATTGATATTCATCATGAGAGGCGGCTGTGGTTATTCTTTCAATAGTCGCTTTTCTTTTTTTTCCGATGGAGATTTATTATGCGAATTGCTGTTTTTGGAGCAGGTTCCGTAGGCGGGTACTTCGGAGGGCGGTTGGCGATAGCCGGGGAAGATGTCATTTTTATTGCCCGTGGAGAGCATTTGAATGCGATGCTGACTCATGGTCTGCAAAATGACTCTCTATGATGGGCTTGTGCCGCAGTCAACCGCCTCATTGCAGCGTGACGTTATGAAGGAGCGCCCTCCAGAGTTGGAAGCACAGATTGGTGTGGTGGTGCACTTTGGGCAGGAATCTGATGTGGCAACCCCGCTGCACACATTTATCTACCACAGTTTGCTGCCCATGGAATTACGAGCACGGAGGTCAACTTCAGTTTGATGGGTGAAGTCAATGCCCGGCCCACCGGGACAGGATTCTTGACCTTCCTTTGCCAGGTTATCCACCACCGCTGATTTTCCATGCTTTGTATTTGATGAGATCCTTCTCCAAAAAATACAAAGATAAGCCCAGAATAGCCGCGTCATCGATCTGGCCGAGGCCGAAAATATAATCCGGTATCAGGTCGATTGGGCTTATTATGTATGCCAGGGCGACTATGAATATGACAATCGATTTGGCTGAAACATCCCTGTAGGTTCCTTGCCAGTAGTCTTTGATCAGGGGGAACAGCAGTTTGAGATCCTGAAATAGCCGGGCTAAAAGACCGAATCTGACATTGTTTCGCGGCATGTTGAATTCTATTGCTTTAGCCTGTTGATTCCGGTTCCGCAGGGCGGACCATTTTAAAGATCATCGTACCGAATATGCCCAGAAGGTGCCGATAGCTAGTGGGCTGCGGTTATCGGTATCGTCAAAACCAAACAACAATCCGTCCTCAATTTCGAATTTAGCACCGCATTCCGGGCAGCCGATCTCGTTGCGCCCGAATCCAACGCATCGGTTCAGGCAGAACGGGCATTTAAATAAAAGCGACCATTTTCTGCCGCCCCTCATCCCACATTTTCAGTCGAATGCAAGAAAGGCTTTTGACGATTGTAAGCGGCGTTTTTCCTTGCAGCGCCGGAACGGCATCGTAACACTTCTTCAGACGGTAATTGGGGATTCGAGGGCTCAAATGGTGGACATGGTGATAACCGATGTTACTGGAAAACCACCGCAGCAAAGCAGGCAATTTGTAAAATGAACAGCCTTCCATGGCGGCGCGCAGTGGCTCCCATTCGCCTTTGTGTGCCCAATATCCCCCAGGGAACTGATGCTGCACGAAAAACAGCCAAATTCCCGCCGCCCCTGCAAAACACAGCACCGGAAACTGGATCAGCAGGTACGTTCGCCATCCAATAAACCGATCGGCAACCAAAACCATGACGACGATCAGCAGGTTGGTGAAAAGAACGCTCGTTCGTTCTTTGCGCTTCACCCATCGCGTCGGCAGACGGTTTCTGAGCAGAAACATGAACAGCGCACCGAGTCCCAGCATCACCACGGGATTGCGGTAAAGCCTGTACTGCAGACGTTTCTTCTCCGATGCGTTCTCATATTCCGTGCTTGTCATGGTCCAGATATCGCCGAATCCCCGCGCATCAAGGTTGGCGTAAGTCACGTGGTGTCGAAGGTGGGCGAAGCGCCAGTCTTCAAAGGGAGTGAACACCATCACCCCGAGAAGGTAGCCGAAGAATGTGTTGACGCCCTGCCACCTGAAGAACGAACCGTGCACACAGTCGTGAAATAAAATGAATAACCGGACCATGAAAGCGGCGGCAGGCAAGGCGATAATCAGAGTCAACGCGTAAGAATAGCCGAGCTGAATAGAGCGGATCATCAGATACCATAGGCCGCAGTAAGGGACTATCGTGTTTATCAACTGCCAGATGGCTTTCCGGTGGTCGGAATTTCGGAAAGTTGCCAGCAGCGGGTACCAATCGGGCCAAATGCGTCCTGGACTTTTACTTTTTGCATTGCTTGGGTCCATGCCCGATTCATGCGCGACCATTTTCAAACCTCCGCCTAGCTGTTCCTCCCTTCGAGGCTTGGCTTCGCTATGCCGGGGCATTTTCTCGTTCAAAGGGGTTAACGAAAAGCAGCCGCTCCGTATATTTATTGCTTTTCAATGCAGGCTAAAATCAAAAAATAAACCCTTACGACCCTATCACGCCTTCACATAAACACCTTTCCGGATGCTCTTAATTTTTCCCTGTTTGCCAAGTCGGTAAACCATGTTGGCGACCTTTTTGCTGTCATAGCCGGTTTTTTTCATTATCGTTGCGGTATCAGCGCCTTGTTCGGATTCGCTGATTATTTTGAGCACCGTTTCACCGGCTGTCGGTGCCGCAGCAGCTTTCTTCACCGGTGCCTTGGCGGCTGGTTTTCCGGCTTTTTTCGATTTAGCTGCGGCGGGTGCAGGCTTTTTGCCTTTCGGCTTCTCCGCAGTTTGTGATTTGGCAATCTCGTCAACCTTGTCGGAGACAGCTTCAATACCTTGAGCAATCATTTTCAGGCCGTCGGACACTATTTTAAGCAGACTCTGGATTTCCTTCATTTTCAAACTCCTTATTCGATGTCAATTTGATTGTTGCCTGTATAGTAAATCCCAAAAAGAAAAATTTTTGTCAAGGAAATAAAGCAGTTCTGTGCAGACGAAAATAGCTTTACCTAAGACGGATGAAGCTCGCCCCTACTCACCAGGTTAAGCAACGTATCGTAGGGGCGGATTTGCGTCCGCCCGAATCGGCTGCAAGTACCCGAAAATCGATCAATTCAGGTGTTAAAAAAGGCGGCTATTACTCTTTCGATGTGCTTCCTTTTGAATTGGTCGACATTTATGTGAATTTCTGAGATGGTCTCTTTTAAATTTGATCAAGGGTCTTTGAAGCTTTCGGTGCCACATTTTTTCAACCAAAAAACTTGGCGAAAGTCATGAAAAGCTCTTCCCGAAAGACTTTCAAGCAACTGGGGACAGTTTTTTTCCTATCAGCCGCCCTCTTTTTCATTCTGCTGTTATTCTCTACTCTTTCCAATGCCGGTCAATTCAAATTTGTCCGAGCCACAAATGGCTATATCATCACAGTTAAAAATAGCGGTAAAACGAGCACACGTACCTGGTTGGAACCGATGCCCTAAAAGCATCCAAAAAGAAAATGAAAATTCGATCAGAAAGGGAAAGGACAGGTGAAAACTGATATTAGAATTCGGAAACCAGAAAGTGGAGGTGTAAAATGAAATCATCGGCAACCGCATTGCATATTTCTGTTATTGCTTTGTTGGCCAACGGCTGCGCGACAACCGGACCCACATATTCGGAAATGCAAAGCACAATGGCAAGACAAAATTCTGAGATCGGCAGAATCTTCATTTACCGACCAAGCGCTGCTGGCGCGGCGGTTCAGCCCGCAGTCTATCTTAAGGATGAGGAAGTTGGGAAATCAGTTCCTTACGGCTTTTTTTATATTGACCGCGCACCTGGCAATTATGAGATAAAGACATCCACTGAAGTCAAACGAACGTTATCACTTAAATGGATCCAGGAGAAACCTCTTATGTCCGTTTGAACATATCCTTTGGTTTTTTCGTCGGCCATGTTTTCCCCGAACTTGTGGAGAAAGATGTCGGGAAATCCGAGATAAAGGATTGCCACTATTCAGGCCAACCATAATTATAACCCAATGCTGTCTTTTCTATTTCCAAACCCGCGATTGGTGAGGCTATAATTCTGGGGAGAATCTAAATTTTTGTGGTTTCATCTACGTATCTGAATTTTTTTACCAGCTATCTCAAGCTTTCCAATCAAAAAGATCATGCCATTTGGCGCTTTTGAGCGATAGGGTTAGCCTGCTTTATGGTCTTTTTTTAGATTATCAATTATATTTTCCAAAATTTAGGATTAATGTGGAGGAATTCAGATTAAAGAGCTTCGAGGAAGATATTATGATCAAACGCAGCCCCCTGTTTCAATCATCAAATTAAAGATGTTTATGATTTCATAATACCATATTTCAGCAAATTGGATTTTATATAAGGCCAATGCAGGACCATATGCGCTGCTATCACAATCATGAATATCAGGGCAGTCCATTCATGAAACGCAATGAAAAAGTGTCTGAGAGAAACCAAAATACTGCCCCGGGCTTCATATCCTTTGGGCAGCACAAACCAATTCAGCAGCCCGGTAACGCATAAAATCAAAAAAAGGATTAAAGATATTACATTGACAATCCATAGCTTTGAAGATCTTCCAGCAGCCATTTGCTATCCTTCAATAAGAAGACTTTGGATCTCCTTCATTTTCAATCTATTTATTGGATGTCATTTCGATTGCTTCCTGTCTACCAATTCCCAGAAAGAAAAATTTTTGTCAAGGAAATTAGGCAGCTGGAAATTTGGTGGAATTTTCCCTTATGCCACAAGGCAATCGTCTAAAAATGTATCCTTTTGAAATACTTGGCATTTTTTGGTATATTTGCCATTGAAGCTCTGATGCTGAAGGGGGATTGCCCGTGAAGAAGCAAAATGGAAATAAAAGTCAGGCGGCAATGGATGGGATGACCAATGGCAATTGAACACCCGGACCATATCAGCCAGGGAATACGGCTCAGGGATATTGGTCTTTTGCCTGTGGTCCTTTTCTCTGTTTTTTTGTCACCTTGAGCGTGCTGAATAAACTGCTCAACCGCTCAATCCTCGGGCCGATCGAAAATATTCTCTCCGTCGTGACCCAAATCAAAGATGGGGAACTCAATTGCGGTTTGGTAGCTGCAACTTACTGCCCATTGAATCCAACATTACCGAGGTAGGGTGGGCATTGCCCACCGTTAACCATCGAGACAGGCGCTATTTGGTGGGCGATGCCCCACCCTACGATTTAGAATTTTCGCAACGTTAAGAAAAATATTAATAATCGGTACCATCTCTCGGCGAACCCTACTAGAAAGAGGAAATGACGCGAGGAGCCTCCTCCTAAGGGATATTGCGCTTAATTTAAAAGCATTGTAGTCAAAGCGAAAAGTAGACTCTATCTAGTATCCCGGCCTCATTCCAAAAATAATTGCCAACTATTCGAATACCTCAGCCCCTGTCGGTTCGACATGGGTCGTCTCATTCATATCCTGCCGGAATTTGGATAATTCATAATACATTCTCAGGCGGGCGCGGTTCTGATTGCCGAGCGGTCGATGTTCCGGCAGGCAGTGCCAGGGGTTCATTTTCAGCCGCTTGGCAAAGGCAAACTGGGCTTCGGAATCAAACTTCTGCTGTGGGATGTGTACGGTAGCCGCCGGAATAAAGGGTGACAGTTTTTCCGGCCAGCGCACCGCGGCGTTTTCGATCGGCATTAAAAACGGATCCGTCTGGACTTGAATCAGAAGATCAAATTCCACATCTTTCCGATTCAGGGTTTTGATCATGTTTTCCCGTAAATAATTGAATGAGACCCGACCGAAGGGCACTCCGGGCACCCTGGTATCGACTTTTGTTTTCGGCCGGAACGAATACATCATGGCCTGGCCTTCACCGAGCAGATAGGGGGTGCAGCTCCAGTAGCGCTGTCCCAGCGGGTTGTACTGGGTTTCATTCCACAGACTCTGCATCAGCGCATCGAGAAGGTGCGTATCCTTGGGGTTTACGAAGTAGTACAGCGCCATCTCCAGCAGGCTCCAGTACTGCAGTTTGGCATTTTCCCGCGTGTTGGGCGTGACAAAGGTCGGAGTGCAGATAGTGATGAAATCCTGGGTGAATTTCTCCTCGTCCATGAGTTTTTCACCGGGTACATCCATGAGTTTGACGGCCATGCTGGCAAAACCGACATCCCGAATATCGGCCGGAACATCCGGGCCGGGGCCGGAGTATCGCACATAGGCCGGGTAACTTCGCGGGTTGGCGAATATTCCCCTGCGGCAGCTTTCGGGCAGGTCGTCTCGAATGGTCACGGTCGCCCGCAGGATGCCGTGCGTTTTTGTGTTCCCGCCGCGTTCATAGGCGCCGGGTTTGAAATGCCCGCGCATCTGGTCGGCCATGAGGTCGATGATTGCATCCAGGCTTTCCTTTTCATCGGGATCTGCTTTTTCCTCGGCCAGCTGCAGGCCTTCATCCCTGCGCCGCAGGTTAATGAGGTACTGAATGACCCTGGCGATGGGTTCCCGGAACAGCCGGTTCCACTGCGGGCGAAACAGCGGTTCGAGCCGGCGCTCGATATGCAGCAATTCCATGAGAATATCATGAATGAATTTCAGCAGTCGCATCTTGATGTTCATGGCGTGTTGCCGCCTTCGTTGTTGGATGATGCAGCAATGAACTGCAGGGCCCGCAGTCCGGGCATGAAAAAATAACCGCCGCCGCGCACCATTACAAACTGCGGCAGACAGCAGGTTTTGTGCATGGGACCGCTCGGGTCGGGTCGATTGAAATTATCGGTTGCCTCACCCTGCAGCAACGGCTCGCGAATTCCAAACAACGGATCCCTTTCCTGCTGGACACCGCCGAAAGTACTGCTCATCGACCAGGCGTTCTGGATAAATTCAAACTGCCGCGAGATACTGGCAGCCAGAGCGATAAACTGCAGGCCATGCTCGGCCAGCCGGCGCATCGGGTTTGACGGCCTCTTCCGGTGCCAGCAGGGGCCCGTAGCTGCGGCCGCGCCGCAGCAGGCGATGGAAGCGGGTGGAGGCGATCAGATCTTCATCCGGTCGACTTTGTCCAAAACCGAGCATCTTGATCAACCGGGTGACAAGGCCGGTCGCGCCGGGCGGCAAATCACCGGTGCGCGGGTTGGCCCTGCGAATATGGGCGCCGAGCGGGCATCGATGGCCGCCGGGGTCGAGTTCGTAGGTAAAATGGTTGACGTCGTCCTCCGGTGGGATGCCGGGAATCGGTTTGGCAGCCAGGGGTGCCAGCGGCGAACCGCTGCGTTGTCTGCCCACCATGCTCGCGGCAAGCTGTTCGCGTTTTTCGGGGTCGGCGCCGGCTGGCCTGGTCGACGAACTGCCAGAAGCCGGTAACATCCTGGTGCAGCTGCCGGATGACAAGGTAGGACCCGTTGCGTCCGAGATCTTTTAATGCAGGCGTCTTCCTGCGCGTTCGGCAGGCGCGAGGCGAGCCGGTCTTCCAGCGGATCGATGAGCGGTCTGGTGGTGATACAGTCCGTATTCGTTGGGGTAGCCGAGCACGAATTCACCGGGGGCCACCCGGTTGGAAAAGCGGTCGCGTGCGTGCGGATCCGTGCTTTGCCGCTGGGCCCAGTCTATTTGCGGCTGACTGATGCCATCGGCGAATCCAAACGGCTCGATGCTCCCGATATCCTGGGTCGGCAGGATCTGCAGCAGTTGAAAGGCCTTGGAAAACCATTGGTCGGCCACGGTTTTTTTCCAGGCTTCGACACCGTCTTTTCCGGCATAAAGCAACAACAGCACATGCGGCACCCGGCCCGGTTCTCCGCCCCACTCCCAGTGCTGCGGGGCATTGCGGCCCACGTCGCCCAGACGGCGGGAGCGGCTTTCATCGCCGGACATGCCGGTGATGAACTCATCGGAAAAACCCTCGATAATGGATTCCTTGAGCCCCAGTGCCCGCAGCCCTTCCACTGAAAAAGCAATCTGCAGGGCTGTGTCGGGCGGTCGGGCTCTTGGCGCCGGCGCTGCTGACCGGAGCCGTGGCCAGCCACTTTCCGGCAGCCGCCGCATCCGCAATATTGAGCAACATGAAACAGGTGTCGGTTAATTTGCCGTGGCCGAAGCGTAAAAGGGCCTGCAGATCGTCAAATTCAAAGTCGCTGGCATCATTCATTGCCACTCTCCTGCTCATATCAGGCTAAGCCATTCGCGGATTTCCGCGTCGCTGGACTGGCGGATTTCCACTCCCTGCCGAATGCGGCTGTTGCGCGATAATTCGAATGCGGTCAGGCCCGGGTAAGCCTTATACCAGACCTGCGTGGGCAATTGATGTCGTCTCAGGGAATACTTGAATTTCTGTTCCCGTTCCGCCCCGTCCTTAATCAGCCATCTGGTTGTGGGATACCCCATGCCGTTGCTGAACACCAGGTTCAGTCCCCAGGCAACCTTATTGATGAAGTCGTCCATGTAACTCTCCAGGCTGCCGTCATAGTTGCTGGCAAAAAGAAGACTGCGGTCGTTGTTCATGAGCACCCAGCGGGCGAAATGAATGGTTCGCACCCGCGTGAGAAAGCCGCGGTTGTAGATATGTCTGGCGGAATAGTCGAGCAGCACGAGTAGCAACTTGAGTGTACAGCGGCGAAAAGGCCCCGGCTTGACATCGCCCAGCACAGTGAACTGATTGCTGACGTCATGATCTTCCAGCTCGGAAAGTTCCCGGACATGGCGCCGGTCAGGCCGGATGACGATCTCGGGGTCGGAGCGCTCCAGCATCCGCAGCCGCCAGGCGAAAAAGGGCGCAGCGGCCAGCAATACCGGTGACAGGACCAGCAGCGACCAGCGGTATCCCGACCTTGTGCAGCAAGTTTTTGATTTTCCAGTCCCAGGGCGTGGGCTCCGGCGGTGTCAGCGTGAGCCGTCCGGCATGTTTTTCCTTTTCAACATGCGACAGGAGCTTCTGCCGGATCGCGCGGGTGTTCTCCCGGCCGTGGTTGCGACGATTTCCTGCAAACAGGCGGACAGGCTTTGATGCAGGGCCCGTTCTTCGTGCACCTGTTTGACGGTGCGGCCAATCCAGTTGATATAATTGGCGCTGGGGTTGATGTTGTGTTTTTTCATCCATTGCAGCAAAGCCGTGCTGATCCTCGGAAAAGCCTTCACAGATGGGAAAATATTTTCTCCAGACCCGGGACCGGCACATCAACGGTGAGTTGTTCCAGAAATGAGTCCCGATCGCCGTCCAATCGCCAAGAAACGCCAGTGACGGGCGCCACGCATGGGGCGTCAGACCGTATACCTTTATATCATCGGCGGTCTTTAGCTCCAGAATCACAAATCTGGCCACATGCAGACGATCGAAGCGGCCGAAAGGAACCAGATCGTTCGCCGGAGTCGGCGTGTCCGCACGGTATTGTTCATCGTGGCCAATAGGGCGCGCAGGCTCATCCATCTGCCCCTCGCGGATAGCGGCGACTAATCAGGAAAGTGGATTGAGGCGTCATGGCTTCTATCCGGAGTTGGTACTCGTCATGTATGAAGATTTGTCGGCTCTATGAATGCACATTCCGGGTCAACGCAAAATCCAGGACACGTTTTTTGCCCCACCAGACCTTGCCGAGATACACTCCGGCTTCGACTTCGCGGATTTCATCCCGAATGGCTTTGGCAAAAAATGAGGTTTTGGAGTAATCGATGACGATGGTGTCTTTCCCATCCAGCCAGCTTTTACCCCGATAGACCTTGGCGACAATCAAATGTCAGGCTGAAGAGGCGTTATCTTGTTGACCAGAATGCCCGACTGGCGATCCGATGAAAAAAGATCGAACACTTTGCCCTGCCAGGCAAAGATTCGCGCCAATGCGGCCACGGATTTTCGAAAAGGTCGAACCTGCCAGGATTGCGGTGCCCTGGGTATCTCCACGGGGATCTCCCCGGGTTCGGCATTGCGGTAGATTTCATCAAGTTCCTCTCGGGATTTGCTCAACCATGTTTTGACCGTCGGATGCATGATTCGTTACTCCTTGTTGCGCAGTTTGGCTGCATGTTGGCATAGACCAGCCGCCGTACCGCATTCATCCTTCCCAGTGGTTCGTGGGCAGCCAGGCTTTGCCAGGGATTGAAGCTGCTGCGCTCGCAGGCTGCCAGGGAATCCTCATCATCAAAGTCCTGATTTTTGATGGTAATGGTTGCAACCGTCTGGAAAGGGTGATTCGTCTTCATCCCAGATAACCGAGGCATCCTCGATCGGCATGGTTTGAGGGTCTGTTCTGTCTCTGAACGCCAAAATGAAAACAGGCGGTTTCCTGCTGCAGATGAGCCTTGATTGCGGCGCGCAGCTGGTTTTCACCCGCATCGACGGCCCTGGTGGTTGTATAGCTCGAACAGGGCGTGACGGAGTATTTGACGACCTGACCCCCAGTTTCCCCCAGCCGGAAGGGAACCGTGCTCCAGTAGCGGATATCCAGCGGACTGAGGTGTTTTCTGCGCGCCTTGAAGACGATCCACAACGACTTTCAGATGCGGATCGAAGGGATTTAAAAAGAAAAGCATTTCTTGTCCCTCCTGCCGAGCGCGTATAAACGCTAAAAAATCTTCCGGCGTGGCGACAAAAAGCGCAGGATAGCTGTTGAGCACAAAATCCTGCATGCCGGGTTCACCCCAGATAACCGTGGCCGCTTGACATTCGATACCTTGATCGACAGGCCGCGGATATCTTTTTTCGAATCATCCATGTTGCTGGCGTTGGCAAAGCGCAGCATGGCCGGATAGCTGGCCGGCTGCGAGAAGAGTCCGTGCTTCAATTCATGCGGGCATATCCTCATGCACCCGAAATTCTGCCTGCGAGGCAGGCCAACCGTTTTCGGCTGGTTGAATCTGGGGATGAAACCAGTTTTGGCCTCGGCCAGGGTGATGGCTTCCACCCGCTGGCTCATTTCGGCAACCAGCTGATCAATGGTTGCCCGGCTGTCATTTGGGCCGCGGCCGTCGGGAAGCATTCCAACAAGGCTGATCTCTGCCGGCGGCCAATGCTGAAGTCGTCTTTTGCTGGCCATGTTCACTTCCGCATTAGGGTTCTGAGAATGCAGGATCTGATTCCGCGTCGGGTCGCGGTTTCCAGGCCAGGCTGTAATATTCACCCCGATCCCGCGCCCAGGGATCAAACGCATTTTTGACATGCATGAGTTCGTCCTTGAGTTCCGGGATATTGCGCATCAGCAGGCGTTTGAGCGGCGAGACCGCCACGGTATGGCCGTTGACCTGCTCCGGTTCCAGACAGGCCTTGCTGCCGTCGGTCTGGGTGGTAACCGGATAGGGGCATTCGGCCAGCAGGCCATTATTCATTACCCAGTCATAGCCGAGGGTGGAATAAAACTCCGGACGGAAACTGGAGGTAAAAAAACGATCGCTGAACAGTCGGCGTGAAGCGTTGATGATAAAGATCTGGAACTGGGTCTCGGAAATGGCAAACCCATGCGGGCGTGTATATTCAGCCAGCCAGCCGACGACATTGTCGACGTCCTCGATATTGTCCACCACCGCGCCGTCCGGGTGGCCCAGGCAATCGTTGATGAAGGTGCCGTCTTCATTGCGCTGGGCCTTGGAGATGATTTTGCCGGCATCGCAGGTGTGGGTGCCGTAAATCTCCCGCATGCGTCGGATGGTTTCTTCCTGTTGTTGGCGCCAGGGGTCTTTCGGTCCAGGCGATGATCAATAAAATCATCGAAGCTGGTCAGGTTTCTCAGGCCGATTTGACGGCGAAATTCATTAAACCGGGGAATGCCGCGTTCACGATCACGAATCAGGTCGAGGGCGACAATATCGAGTTTTTTCGTTTCCGAGTTCAGGTGCGGCATCGGCAGGTTCTGAAGGAACAACGGCAGGTTCCGCAGATGCAGCAGTCCCAGTCGCTGACGTCCCATGCTCAACGCCCAGTTGTCGAGGCCGCGTTCATGCATCTGGGCGGTGGCGCCTCCCCTTGCGGTATCGAATACGGGAATTTTCAGACTGATCTTGTTGGGGTCCTGCTTTTGCCGGAACTCGATCAGGTCGGGCACCAGGGCATGCAGACGATAAACGGATGTGAATTCCTCCGGAAAATTGAAGGGCGAGCCGAAATGGTTGGTGCCGCCATTGACATCATCTTTGAGGTTAGTCAGATCCCAGCCATCATGTTCCCACCAGAGCACCCCCTTGGGCTTTTGTGTTGCCGAGACCGAAAATACCGGCACCGGATGCGAGCACCGAGTAGATGGAGTTGGCTTTACCGGCATCCGACGAACTCGAAAACCAGCCGGCCACTGTTCCGGAGATCCGGCTGAAGAAATTTTCATCCTTGTGCAGTACGCGCCGCAACAGTTTCGAGACCCGATCTTCTTTCTGATTGAAGAGACCGAACCAGTTGGCGTTCATGGCCTGATAGAGCGGCTCGTCATATAACAGCTGGGGGGTCCACTCGATGGTATGGATTTTGGCGATCTCCGCCGCCACAACCAGGCGGGCGGCCTGATACAGGCGTTCATCCGGAACATCCTTGTAGGCAATGATCTTTTGTGGATTGTCCGGGTCGCGCAGTCCGGAGTCGGCATCAGGGGTCTGTTTCTGTAATTCTCTGAACTTATCGACAAAATAATTATGCTCGCGGGTGAACAGGTTGTGATAGAAACTCAGGCCGATGTTCCAGTTGTCCGGGAAAGCGGCGGCTTCCTGACCCTGCCACTGGGGCTGCACGGGGCAGTCGGCAGAATAGCTCTCACAGGCCGGCATCACGGGCAGGTAGTTGTTTTTGAAGAGAAACTTGGCCGGATCTTGCGGGTCGCGCTGTACGCGCTTGGATGACAGATCATCGTAACCGTAGATCTGGGAGGCATCCCACCAGGCGGTGACAAGGTTGTCGGTGGTTTTAGGTGAACGTTTCAGGTACGTCTGGCCGCCATATTCAAAGGTTGGCGGGGCAGTTTCCCGGGCATAAAGTGATGGTTCGAGGCGGTCGCCTTCACGGCACCCCAGTGATTTGGCTTCTTCGGATGTGCAGCCGACCGGTTGCAGCTCAGGTTTGTTGCGGCCTTCATCGGTGTGGGAAAACCAGTCATGCGTCATGAATTGAATCCAGAATGCCGCCAGGACATTAAAGAAAGGCGCTTTTAAGATAATCGCACGATGGCATTCGGCGAGTAGGCCGCATCCCCCATTCCCAGGTTGCACCCGTTGCCTTCGGTTTGCTCGCGGGTGAATAGCTTTCTGCTGATCAACTGCGGATCCGGTTTGAGCAACCCGATTCGGTCGCCGTGCCGGTTGCGCGTCAGTTCATTCAATTCCAGCCGCGGAAAGGTTGTATCAAACTGCATATTCCGGCCGAACGGCATACCGGTAGAACCCATCAGGGGGTTGATCAGATCATTGCAGATGCCGGTCAGGGTTCGATAGGCAATCAATGAACCCTTGCACAACTGCGGACCGTCGCCGCCCACCTCCTGATAAAATTTGTTGCCGGGCGGCAGGCGCATTTCATCCCACTGTTTCAGTGTCGGACCTGGCCGGCTGTCTTTGCCCTGGATGTATTCTTCGTAGGTATTCTGATCGAAGAGATTGAATTTGATCAGTTCCATACGCTGGTATTCCAGGTCAAGCAGTGCGCCATCGATTCCCCGGCCATTCGGGAAAAGATGTTCGCCGATTGCGGTAACGGCGTCTCGGCCTTCGTGTTTGCTGCCGGCATCGCCCGTCGCATAATAATTCTGCCAGTCTACATACGGTGAGCTGCGATAATCCACAGCCTTTTCACCACCGCGACAGCGCGCCGTATCCTCCCGGACCTTGCCTAGGAACCGTTGCGAAGGGTCATCGGGAATTTTCAGAAAGCCGCGTTTCGCAGATGATATACAGGCCTCAATTTCACTTTCACCAGCAGCATGTGCGGGATAGGCGGCCAGAAATGGTGCCAGAAGCGAAACCGCCGCAATAATCCGAATGCTGATCGACGGTATGTGCTTTTTCATATTTCTTTCCCCCTTGATGATTTTCAAATGACGAAGCTAAAGAGAAATAGAGAAGAATGCCTTTTCCTTGTATCAACAAGCTTTTTGGCGGACGGTGAGAATAATTTTAAATATTATACTTGCGTGAACCTTTTGCAAGGGGGAGCAAGCGTCCGGTATACGACATAGTCGTATATCGATATTCAAAACCATCTGAAATTAAAGAAAATTTTTCATAAAAAAATTAATGAAGATTTTCCGGGTGGAAACATTTGTTGGACATTTGAAGAAGACTTCGGTAATAAGGGATCAAAAGACGATGGAATGCCGACCGCAGACAAGCAGGGAATCCCGGCCCGCGGGGAGGACCGGGTGCTCCATGATGGCACTAACATTTTAATTCAGGTATACCAACATGCCGACTGCCGAACTTTCCGATCTGAAATTTGAGCGTCAAACCATCTTCGCAAAATTCATCGATCCCGCCGGGCAGACAGCCGAAAGATCCATTGAAATCCGTACCCACCCCATTACCGGCCGCACCTGCCGCATCACCTTCAGCCGCATCCATGAAAAGGAAGCCGGAGCCAATTCACTGCCCCAGCCGCCGCCCAATGCCGGCGAAACCTCCCGGTGCCCTTTCTGCCGGCCGCGGGTAAACTCAGGAAACCCCTCGACTGCATCCCGACATAGTGCCTGATGGCCGCCTGGTAAAAGGAGAGTCGATTCTTTTTCCGAATTTATTTCCCTACGGCAGTTATTCGGCCGTCAGTCTGTTCAACGACGATCACTTCGTGGAGATTGGAACGGCTTCGAGCTCATCTTATGCCGACAGTTTTATGAACTCCGCCGCATATCTGAAAAAAGTACTTCATCACGACCCGCAGGCAATATATATGGCCGTCACCCAGAACCATCTGCCTTCGGCCGGCGGATCTTTGCTGCATCCCCATCTGCAAATCAACGCCGATCGGATTGCCGGAAATCACCATCGCTTTCTGCTGCAAAAGGCCGCTGGCTTCCACCGGCAAAACGGTCAGTATTTGTTTTCCAGTTACCTGGCGCATGAAAAAGCAGAAGGGTCCCGCTATATCGGCAGCAACCGGCAAATGGGAGTGGATGGCAGCCTTTGCCCCGGAAGGTTTCTTTGAGATCTGGGGCATTCTGCCCGAAGTTACTTCTTTTCAGAAAGTGACGGCCGCCGGCTGGCAGGAATCTGGCCCGGGGCGTTATCTGCACCCAGCACTTTTACCGCAGCCTCTGCCGCAACGGCTACAATCTCGGCTTGCTGTCGGTTGAGACACCCGCCAGCAGACTTGAACTGCGGGTCGTCATCGTGGTGCGTTCAAACTACGCCCCCTGGGTGCGCAGCGATATTACCGGCTATGAAGTCATACTGGGCGACATGGCCACCTTCGTCGCGCCGGAGCAAACCGCCGCCTGGGCCCGACCGTTTTTTCCGGAAAAATTTTAAAAAGCCTTCAGTTTCTGTCCCCAATCGGCGCAGCAAAGGCATCCCGTACCAGGATCTCCACGTTGTCGCCGGTAAGCGACTCCAGAAACACGACAATCTGCGCCGTCTCTTCATTGGTCAGCCCGAGCGGACGGATGAGGGGATCAAGCAGGGGATTGGGGACCCCGCCCCGGTTGTAGAATTCAACCACCTCCCTCAAAGTACCGAAGGTACCGTTATGCATATAAGGCGCTGTGAGCGCAACATTTCTTAACGTCGGGGTTTTATAGCGCCAGCGGTCGGCGGGATCCTGCGTGACCTCATACCGGCCGAGATCACTGGGGGGGCGCTCACCGACGCTGTTTACCACACTTCGCGGCACCGGCACCTTAAGCCCGGGGGCGATCTGGACCTGAACCTCGGGCGGGTCGCCGCCGACCGATACCTGCCAGCCCAACCCCGTATTGTGGAAGGCATCGTCGGTAAAAAGAGCGTAATCTTTCCCAATCGTATGGCAGGCGGCGCACCCGGCTTTGCCCTTGAAGAGTCTGAAACCCTGCCGGGCGGATTCACTGAGGGCCTTTTGGTCCTGCCCGAAATACCAGCGATCGAAGGGGGAATCCCCGGAGACAAGTGTCCGCTCGTAGGAGGCGATTGCCATCCCGATGGTTTCAATCCCCGGTCCCCGCCCGTCGAAGGCGATCTCAAACAGCCCCCTGTAGTCCGGCAGACTGCGGATCTTCTCGATCACATCCCCGATGCTCGGGTTGGCCATTTCATTGGATGCGAGTATCGGCTGCCAGATCTGATATTCCAGACGAATCTCCCGGCCGTCGTCAAAGATATGGGAAAAGTAGGCAACGTTGTAGATGGTAGGTGCGTTCCGCCGCACGGTCCTTCCCTCGATTCCGACCGCAGTGGCCAGCTCGTTGTTGGTGAAGCCCTGCTCGGGAATGTGGCACATGCCGCAAGACATGGTCCCATTCAAGGAAAGCCGGCGATCAAAAAAGAGCTTGCGCCCCAGCTGCACCTTGGCATATGTCACCGGATTATCCGGCGGCACGGGTATGAACGGCAGACCCAGAGGAGGTGATTTCAAAACCGCCATGAGGTCCGCCGCTTCGCCCTTGCGCTGCAGCAAACTGATGGAGCGGCTTTCATAATCGGGGGTTTCGTACCCGGTGCGGTTGTCTCCGGGCCCTTGCGTTACATCCGCACTCCAAGCATGGCCGATTAAAATCGCCGGCACCATCGCCAATAATCCGCAATATGCGAAGAGGCGGACAAACGCGGCATTTGGTTTACGAATTGGCGTCATGGCTTGTACAGGGCGTAGGCCCCGAACTTCATTTCATGGGGACGACCCAGCTTCTCACGGGTGAAGTCGATGACAAAGCGCTCTTTGAGCTCCTTGCCGTCCCACGTGAAGCTTTTTATAAACTGCTCGTTGTCGTTGCCTTTTTTGTCCCATTTGGACAAAAGCGAACTGGTAAAGTAAAGCCGTTTGCCGTCCCAGCTGGAAGAGACCATATTCACCTGAGATCCGATCTGCTTTTCATACACCTGTGAAGGATGAAACGGATCGGATATGTCGAAAGCCCGAACCTTGCCCTCCAGGAAAGTAGTCGCCCACAACAACCGGTCATCGGCGGAAATCGTGAAGGCCGGCGGAAGCGGCACCTGAGCCGGGTCCCCTATGTCGGCAACATCCCTGGCCTGCCAGATACCCTGCTTATCGCGATATACGAGCCAGATCTTGGAAGTAAGCGCGGCGACCGTAAAGACATAGTCATGCGCCGGGTTGATTGCGCAGCGTATCTCCAGCGGCGCACCGGGTATGTCGAAAATCTTGAGCGGTTTGCGATCGCTCAGGCGCCAAACGACAAAGGTATTGCCGAAACGCTTCATGGCCTGTTCATCTTTGAGCATCTTGCCAAAATCCATCATGTAGTTGGACCATCCGGTAAAAGATGAGGTGAACATAGCGTCCAGCCGCGGCATGCCGCGCACGTCGTAATTGTAGCCGTCCGCGTATTTGCCGGTCTTCCGCGCGCCTTGCAGGTTGTCATCGGTCGGCATCCAGTAGGTGGCCGCATATTTTCCGTCGGCGGTGTACTCGACCAGGGCCGAGCGGCCGCCGTGGTCGCGGTTGTTGGAAAGTCCGGTAATGAGCATGTGATCCTTTACGGGCATGATCGTGTGGGGACCGACCACACCCCCGCTCTGGGCCACGAAGTCGGTTATGGTCCCGACCAGCCGCGGTCGGGCCGGATCGGAATGGATGTCAAAGATAAATATTTTGCTGGTGTCCAGGGAGGCCCCCCACAGATAGCGCCGGTCAAATGTCAACCCCATATGATGGACCTCGTTTCGTCCGCCCACGGACGCCGCATGCACAACTTTGCCATACTGCGGCGAATCCGGGTTCACAGCGATGGTAACCAGCTTGTCCTGTTCATCTCCGATTCCTTCGGTGCCGAGTGTCCAGACGTATACAAAATCCTCTTGCCCGGTTATTTTTACCATATCGGCCGGCAATCCGGTTTCGTTGGCCCAGGCTGAAAAGGTTGCCGGGTTAAGGGCGGCCGCGAAAATGATGATCGCGGTTCCCAAGAGACCTTTTCTTAAAGCTTTCACCAGTTGATTCTCCTTGTATGATATTGAATTTATTTACGTTTTTACTTGGAAACAGCAGACTGCCATTTCAATTTCAAGGGACCCACAATGATGAAAACGCAGCGGATACAATCGTCGGTGATGTCGGCAGAATGGTCGCGGATCCCTTGATGTTTTTTACTCGAGAGCTTAAAGGATTGCTTTGAATAGGTTCGATAAAGACAACCTAATTGGGTACGGCTATGGGTAACCACAAATCGGCGGATTGTCAAGAAGGAGAAAAATTCGAAATAATGCTTATCCACCCTTCAGATTCTTTCTCGGCCGGCGGTGCTTCTTGCATTTGCTCAACTCAGTATAATAGGTAGCGACTCCGCAATTGCTGCCACTGCTTTTCATCAGCTTTCCAGATTTGCACGACGCGGGCTGGATCTTCGCCCGCCAATATGTGACTCAGCACCGTTTCAGACCCCAGCAGGCTATCTTCTTCTTCCAGACGGTATTCAGCCGGATACAGGCGGTGCAGCATTGAGGCAACTTCCAACCCCAGGCGCACAGGTTGGAGTTTCTGCCGATCGGTTAGCAGGATGAAAACGCCCTGGCATCTCTCGCCGGCAAATTTACTCGATTGGGGAGTAAATGAAACCGGGTAAAAGCGAACGCCCGCAAGGTTTCTTGCATTAAGCTCCGAAGCCAGTTGGACCCCGACGATCCAGGGCGCACCGACCTGCTCAAAGGGGGCGTCGGTTCCGCGCCCCACTGATATTCGGGTTCCCTCAATGGCGCCGATTCCTGGATACAAAGTGGCCTGAATCAAGTTGCGTATGTTGGGTGACGGATTCACCCAGGGCAAGCCGGTCTCATCAAACCAGTATTGGCGCCGCCAGCCTTTCATTTTTACGACGATTAATTCTGCTCCGATATCATTTTCACCGTTAAATAGTTGCGCCAACTCTCCCATAGTCAGGCCGTGCCGGACGGGCATGGGAAAATAGCCCGTAAATCCGATAAATTCTCGATTCAGAATGGGGCCTTCAATCTGAAGACCGTTGATAGGGTTGGGACGATCCAATACCATGAATCTGATCTTTTGTTTGGCCGCTGCCTCCAGCAGGTAGGCCATCGTCGTCATGTAAGTATAATAACGCGTACCGATATCCTGCAAATCGACAACGACTGTGTCAATACCGGCCAGCATTTCAGCAGCAGGTCGCAAGCTTCTGCCGTAAAGCGAATGGATCACCAGACCGGTTTTTTTATCGCGCGATGAGGGCACGCGATCGTCAAGGATTCCCTGCACGCCGTGCTCCGGGCTGAATAGAGCAAATAGCTGCAGATTAGTCGCCCGATAAAATAAATCGATTGTACTTGCGCCGTCTCGCGCTTGCCCGGTTTGGTTGGTCAGCAGACCGATTCTCCTCCCCGCCAACCGACCAAAATTCTCTGCTCGCAGCACATCGAGACCGCTGAGAACCTGACCGCGGGGCTGAGCAGTTTCCGACAACAAATTCAGCCGCTGAATACTTGCGGCGTTGCGCCCCTCGGTCGGCTCGTCTGGTTTAGCCTGGCCGGCCGCAACACTTGCGGCGATCGTGATGATATTCTCGCGCAGATCGAACACATCTCCTTCTCCGTCGGGATGAACCCGGTTGGAAAGAAATACCACATATAGTCCGGACTCAGGATCGAGCCAGAGTTTCGTCCCGGTAAACCCGGAGTGGTCGATCGGCAGCCGTGAACGCTTTTCGCTGCCGTCAGTATAGGTTGTATCCAGATTCCAGCCGAGAGCGCGAATATAGCCGCCACTCAAAGGTGTTGACGCTGAAATCATGGTGTTGATTGTTTCAGGTTTTAATATGGGGGTTTGGCCGAATGTGCCGCCTCCCAGCAGCATCCGGCAAAAAATGGCAAGATCATCCGCCGTGCTGAAGAGCCCGGCGTGCCCCGGCCCGTCGCCCATCCGGCGAGCAGCGGGATCGTGAACCAGTCCGCGAAGGATCGTACCATCCGGGCCTCCGCAGGGTTGAAAGGTATTCCGGCAGCGCTCGGTCGGCGCAATCCGAGATCGCATGCTTAGCGGCGGATTATACATTGTGTCGCGCATTCCCAGCGGCTTAAAGAGATGCGCATGCGCAAACTGATCGAGGGGCATTCCGCTCACACGGCGAACGATTTCACCCAGCAATATAAAATTCAAGTCGCTGTATACGATGCGCTCACCGGGTGCAGTTACCGGCACATCATCCACGATCTGTTCAATTGCCGCTCGATATCCTTTCCATTGCAGCGCCGGATTGAAACCGGGTCTCAAACCCGACATGTGCGTCAACAGATGTCGCACCGTAATTTTCGACTTACCGTGACGCTCAAAATTTGGGATATACTTGGCTACCGGGTCTTCAAGCGAAATCCGGCCGGCTTCGATAAGCTTCATTATGCTGGGTGTTGCGGCGACAACTTTGGTAAGGGATGCCAGATCGAATACCGTATCGGCTGTCATAGGCTCCAAGGCTGGAACTACGGCACGACGGCCGAAAGCCTTGCGATAAAGAACTTGATCTTTTTGACCGATAAGGATCACGGCGCCCGGCAGTTGGTTTTCCCGGATGGCCTCCTCGACTAGATCATCGATCCAACAGAGATCTGCGTTACCAGGGGAATCGACCGGATCGGCAATCGGCACTTGATTCTCGGGGATCTGATAAGCCGCACGAGCAGCTTTTACAGGGCCGCATGTGATGATTAGCAATAACGCCAGCAGGGCCTTGTAGCTTCGCCTCCCGGTGAAACCGCAATTCTTTTCGGAACAAGCGATGCTTTTATGGTCATACCCTTTAAGGACTTCTAAAGTTGGCCACATAATAGTCATCGATGATCCCTTCTGATTTCAGCTTTTCCCCGTAATCCCGGGCCGACTGCTTGGTGGCGAAATGCGACACCCGCACCTGGTACCAGCGCTTGTCGCCTCTAACCGCCTCCGACCAATATGCATCCAGTCCCCGGTTTTTTAGCTCCTGAACGAAGCTTTTGGCATATTCAGGCTTTAAATAGGCTGCCACCTGCAGCGTAAAAGGATCCGTAACAATGCTTATCGGCGGTTCAGGTTTTTTTTCGGCAGGCGGCGCCTCCGTCACCTTCAGGTGACTGACGGTGTTCACCACCAGCCCCCCGATTCCCAAGGCCAGACCGCCCAGCAGGATGCCGGTTAAAACGCGCCTGATTTGGCGGGAGTGTCGAATCAGACCGGCTGCTTTCCGGAGCCGCTCGATAATCCCCCGAAGCAGCGACCCCAAGAAATCGATCAGGTTCCGGGCCGTATTGATCAATAAGACACCCGGCCGGATTCGCCTGCGAATTTCGCGGGTTGTTTTGGGCGGGATCGGCGGATTGAAACCGGCAACCATATTTTTCAGGGTGTTCGCATCGATGCCTTCCAGGTATTGACGGGCGGTTTGCAGCCGCTGCCGGTTGTGCTCGGTGACGGGCATCCAGTGCACACAGGCCGCCAGACCTCTCAGATACCCGGACCGGTCGCCATTTTGGGCCAACGCCTGCAGATAAATTTCCAGGGACCATTCATCCGCGCGTTTCTCTTTGACGAAGAGCTTTGCCAACTCCTGGATGAACTCAGGGGGCCGCGAATCATCACCTGCGTAAATCCGACGGTAAGTTTGCAGCGCGGGAAAATCCGTTCTTTCCAGCAAAAGATAAAACCGGGCCAGCGTGCGCTGGATATATCTATTTTTCGGCTGCGCTTCGCCGATGCGCGCGGCCAGTTCCTGGTGTTCTTCTTTAAGACCTCCCCGGCTTTCAACCCGCTGCAGCCAGTGCTGGGCCACTACACCATCTTTCGGATTGGAATTCAGGTATGCGAACAAAAAATCTTCGGACCTGTGATCCCGCCGGCTGCGGGCCAGATAGAAGCGCGCGATCCGGGCACCCAGGCTGACGGACCTTGTGCGCCGGACAAAAGGTGAAATCATAAAACTGTCAAAGAGGGCCATGGCCCGCTGAAAAGCATCTTCAGCTTCAAGATACATTCCGTCACGCTCAAATACACCGGCTTGGGACATCAAAAAATCCGTTTTATGCAGCGCCCAGCGGTTTGACCCCCAGCCGGCTGCCAGAAAAAAGATCAGCAGGATGACGGCCGTGACCAATACATTGCTCTCCAGCCCAAGGTGTGGCTGCAAAAAAGGCAATACCGCCAGACTCGCCAGCCCGCCCAGCAGGACAGCCGCCCAGATGCGGAAAGCAGTATGTCTTAAAAAAGATAACATCATAGTAATTGAATATTGCAGATTGAAAATTGAAAATTTAAGGAATTCTGTCTTTTTAGTTTTATGCCCCTATTTAGAGTCTTAATTGTAAATTCTTTGCATTTTATGCAAAAACTTTTTTCATCACGAAAACACAAAATTTTGAAAGTACGAAATTTATCTTATCTTCTTTTCGTGTTTTCGCCTGCCCCGTTAAACCTTTTTTATCTGTTTAATCGGGGTCCTTTCGTGCTTTCGTGATTAATTTATCCTTTTTAGTTCCGGCTT
This sequence comes from uncultured delta proteobacterium, assembly GCA_963769935.1. Taxonomy (GTDB): domain Bacteria; phylum Desulfobacterota; class Desulfobacteria; order Desulfobacterales; family JAFDCJ01; genus JAFDCJ01. The sequence goes on from CAVYNY010000010.1 coordinate 737,924, forward strand.
GTCCGGGTTAGGAATTTAAAATCGATAGAATTCCACAAATATTCAATCTTCAATCTTCAATTTTCAATTCGAAGGGCCGTCATTCCTAACGCCTGTCAGGCGACAGATCCTGTTCCACAATGGTGGATCTTGGCGACACTATGGTTGATTTTTCCTGAACTTTAACAGGTTGTGCCGAAGCTGCGGCAGTCTGATCCGACGCATTGGTGGTGTATTCGAGCTCTTTTGGCGTCGCCTGCCCGCTGCGCAGCGCCACCTGCACCGGCTGCCGGGTCCAGACTCCGGCCGTCGAACCTGAAATCGGACTCACCTTTTCGAACCGAATATCGGCCGGAACCGGAAACTCCCGGGGCGGCTCGCCGTCGGTGGCCTTGATCATAAAATCCGCCCAGATGGGTGCCGCCCCCCGCCCGCCGGTAATGCCGGTGCCTTGTTTATCCCGCATGCCGATTTCCCGGTCAAAGCCGACCCATACCGCAACACTCAGGTTGGGGGTGAATCCGGTAAACCAGGCATCACGATAATCGTCGGTGGTGCCTGTTTTTCCGGCCGCCGGAAGATTAAACCCCAGTCTCCGAACCACCGCGCCGGTTCCATCGTCAATGACACCGCGCATCATGTCCACCACCTGAAAAGCAACAGTTGCATCCAGGGTGCGCCGGCCGCCGACGATGTGCTCTTCAAGGACCCGCCCCAGGGGATCTTCCACCCGGTTGATAAAGAAAGGCTCATGACGGATGCCGCCGGTGGCGAAAGAGGCAAAGGCGGAGGCCATCTCCAGGGGGCTGACGCCGGAGGTTCCAAGGGCCACGGAATAAACCGGTCTCAGAGGACTTTCAATCCCGCATCGCCGGGCCGTCTCTAAAACGGGCTCAGGGCCGGTGCGCTCCACCAGCTGGGCCGCCACCGAATTCACGCTTTTCATAAAAGCCTCTTTCAGGATCATCGGACCTTCATACGTCCGGCTGAAATTGCGCGGCGTCCAATCTGCAGCCCCCTTCACCGCAATGGTGATCTTTTGGTCCGCCACTACGGTGCCCGGCGTATATCCCAGCTTCTCAAACGCGGTGTAATAAACAAAGGGTTTAAATCCGGACCCCGGCAGGCGATTATTTTGAATGGCCCGGTTATATTCGGTTTGCGAGTAGTCCCGGCCCCCCACCAGGGCTTTTACGGCCCCGGAGTTGGCCTGAATCGCCACCAGAGCCCCCTGGGGATGAGCTTCCGTGTCATCGAAGCCGGCTTCAGCCGGGTTGGAAGTGCCGAGGATCTGGTCGAGTTTGGCCAGTCCGGTTTGCACAGATTTAACTGCCAGCGCCTGCAGCCGGGGGTCCAGCGTGGTCATTACTTTCAGCCCCCCGTGATAGACGACTTCAGGTCCGTACCGCTCTTCAAGCGTATCGAGGACGACGTCCAGAAAATAACTGCCGGTGTGAGTTTCAGCCGAGCGCGGCTGAAGCCGCAGTTCATCCTGAAATGCGCGTTGAGCTTCCTGCACCGTAATAAAGCCCACGGCCGCCATGCGCGACAACACGATCTTCTGGCGGTTTTTGGCGCGCTCGAAATGACGGTAAGGGTTATAGCGCGTCGGCGATTTGGGCAAACCCGCCAGCAGCGCGGCTTCGGCCAGGTTCAATTCCGAGGCCGGTTTTCCCAGGAAAAACCGGGCGGCCTGCTCAATTCCGTGGGCGCCGACGCCGAAGGGAATTTGATTCAGGTAGGCTTCCAGGATATCTTCTTTTTTGTAACGGGCCTCGATCTGCAACGCCACCAGCAACTCGCGGAATTTGCGCATAAAGGTGCGTTGGAAGCTGAAAAAAAGGTTTTTTGCCAGCTGCTGGGTAATGGTAGATGCGCCTTGGATTCTGCCCGGTTCAAAAAGGGTCACCCACAGCGCCTTGAGTGTTCGAAGCTTATCCACACCGTGGTGTTCCCAGAACCGGTGATCCTCGGTAGCAATCACCGCCTGGATAAAGAAGGGCGATATCCGGTTTAAGGGAATGGCTTCCCGTCCGCCCATGAGCATAACCCTTTCTCCGGTGGCTGCAAAAATCTCAGTGGGAGGCGTCTCAATGATTCGGTTCAGCGGATCAGGCACGCGCGGCAGGTCACTGACCACCACAAATAAAAAACCGGTAGCTAAAAGAGCTCCGAGACCACCCAGCACTAACACCAGGTAGAAAAATCCGCTCAGCCGTCTAATGGTGGCGGTGACATTGGTCATCGTGGCGTTCGATCCTCCAGGTACGCTTTGATCGGATGCTTGGCGGCCCCATCATTTTCCTCCAGGTATGACCGCAGGCGCCACACGGCCCACTCCTGGCCCTGAACCAGGACAACTTCAGGCCGGCCACCCATTGCGAACTCAAAACCCAGCTCGATATACCCCGATACGGCTTCATCTGAAATCCCGACCTTGACAATCTGACCGGCGGGTTTCAGCAGCGTTTCAGGATCGAGGATGACGTTGCGGCGAACCTCCTCGGGCAGGGAAACCAGGGCCTCAAAAAAACGTTCGGCCGGATATATGCGGTTTTTAAAGTTCGCCAGATTTTCCAGCGCTTCAACCGCCAGGCCGTCTTCGCGCTCCAGCTGCCGCATTTCATCGGCGGAAACATCAATCCGGCGCAGCACGCGATTGTCGGCGTCCAGCAGATAGACAATCAGATCGCTGCCGCTTTTTTCGAAATACGTGCGCCGCCAGTTTCCCTGGGCGGAAATTTTAAGAAGCTCAATGGTGGACAATACCTCGCGGGCTGCCTCCCGGGGCAGTTTAAGGTAGAGGTGCCGGAAATTTTCCGCCGACAGCATTGCGCCCTGACCGTCTGAGAGACCGGCAGCGATTTGGGAAAAGGTTTCGGCGCTGCGCGCTTCGCGTTGGGAGGCCTGCCGGTCGGTGACGATTTTCTCGAGTGTTTTTTGCGCAGTCAGGGTCTGGCGGCCTTGTTCCCAGATGGCCCCCGATTGCGGCCGTGTCGAATTGGTGGTCACCAGGTAGGCACCCAGGGTGCGCTCTACCCAGTCAAATCGCATTTCCAGAACAATGACGCTGCCGACCAATAAAGCCACCAGCACAGGCCGCAGCGCAAGTACCCGGCGCAGCCAGTCATTTAAACTTTGCGGTTCAAACCAGTCTGTCATGCCAAAATATTACCAATAAAGATCGCTATATGGCAAGGGAATATCATCTGAGCCGGGTAAACCCGAAAAATGTTTTGTATATTAAAAATGGGATAGGAATGGATTCAGTTTTAATCTTTAAAAATAGACAGGATTTTCAGGATTTATCGGATATTTTTTGTATAACCGGTTTCCAGATGAAACCGGTTATAGACAATCCGCTTCGCGGAAAAAAGGATCGTCTGTGTCAACCCACTGCGCCTATTCACTGCCAGCCGATAAACCATAGCATCACCGATTTCACCCATATGTTTACTAAGCTTCCGCCGGCAGTCGAATGTTATTTTCACGGTTTCATCCGGAAACCGTGAAAAAATCCAGTTCATCCTGTAGATCCTGTCGGATAAAAAATATTTAAATAGAATCCATTCCCTAATGGTACAATTGCGCTAAAATGACATGATCAAGTTTAGGGTTGCGTATTAATTTGGTAGAGGTAAAATCACGGATGTAATGGAGGAAAAATGAATCTCAGTTTCCGGAAATTGGTGTGGTCGGTCTGTTTTTCCGGCACGTTCATCTTAACCTGGGCCGGCGTGAGCCGCAGCGAGGTGGTTGTATTTGATCGGGTGACAACCGTTAAAACGGCTGTACGCCTCATTGTGCTGACCAAGGGTTTTCTGTTTGCCGAAGGCGGTCGGCTGGTGGACATTTATCTGGATGACCAGCATCTGAAAAAGATTTTAACCGGCGGTGACGGCTACGGCTACTTGAAATACACGCCCCCGGACCCCGGACTGAAAGAAATAAGAGCCCATTCTGATACAGGCAGTGCAACAGGCCTGCTGCTGGTTATGGGCAAAAATGAGAAGGCGATCATTATTGATATCGAAAGTGCTTTTCAGGATGCCGTATTGTCAGACGAGATCAGGGAGAAAAGCCGGCAGGCCGTTAATTCCCTGAGTAAAAATTACAAAATAATTTACCTGAGCCGGTATATTGGCAAGGGCGTCGGCCGGAGCTCGCTGAAAAAAGCAAATTTTCCGGAATCGGTCATTCTCCGCTGGCAAGGACCTGATACGTTTACAGCATTGGAAGAAAGAGGCGTGCAGCTGCAGGCTGTCATCGGTTCGGAGGACGAGATGTCGGCGGCGGAGACAAAACACATTGAAAATCGGTATACTTTTGAAGAATCCACCAAGGGGCAAACCGTGAAAGACTGGGATGAAATTTTAAAGCGGCTGCAAACAACCCCGCCGGCCGAAAAGAAAGAAAGGGACGGAGAACGGAAGATAGAAGTTGAGAAGGTGAGAGGCTGGGAAGTTGAGAGGATGAGAAGTTGGGAAGGTGAGAGGGTGAGAGGGTGAGAAGATGGGAAGCCGGGAGGCTGGGAAGCTGAGAAGCTGAGAAGCTGGGAAGCTGGGAAGCTGGGAAGGAGAAGGTGAGAGGGTGAGAGGGTGAGAGGGTGAGAAGATGAGAAGCTGGGAAGCTGAGAAGGTGAGAAGCTGGGAAGCTAAAAATGCTTGGCGCCCTGCGCCTTCTGCCTTTTACCTTTAGCCTTTGACCTTTATCCTTTTTTTACCTTAGACCTATACCCTCTTTTGTTATCCAGCATCCAGTGTCCAGTATCGAGCATCCAGTATCCCGCAGCCTATTGCTTCCCGGCATATTTGCGCAGCGTGCCGTCTTCGGCCACGGCATAAACTGCGCCATCACGGCCGATGGCAATCGACGACAGGCCGTTGCCACGAAAATTGGTATCGTGACTCCGCGCTTTAAGATCGTGGGTGGCGGTCAACATCTCTAATGAAGATACATACACACGGTTGGACGTAACGGCCGGGGAAGAATAGGTCGTCCCCAGCAGCGGCAACTTTTCTGAAACTTTGCCGTCGCGCAACACAGTCCCGTCCGCGGCGTTGAGCACCTGGAGGCTGTCTTTGGATACCACGAACACCTGCTGTTCGGCCGAAGCCGCCGGCGTGGCCAACACAGGTTGACCGGCGTCATACTCCCACATTTTCACGCCGGTTTTCACGTCATACGCAAGCACTTTGCCATCCTCACCCCCGAATACCATCAGCCCCGCAGGCAGGATCGCCGCCGAAGAATGCCCGTCAAAATCGTGCTCCTGACGCCAGAGCACGGACAATTGCGTCCCGTCCCATTCAAATACGCCGATGCTGCACAGGCTGTCCGCGATGGCAATCAGGGTTTTTCCTTCGCCGGCAACAACCGCCGCCGTCGGATCGACATAACTGTCAGGCAGCACATAAACGCCTTCTTTGGATTCGGGGGGAAATCTTCCGATCATATTCCAGGTGTCTTTCTCGGTCCGCAAGAGATCTTCCAAACGAAGCCGGCCGCCTGAGGCATCAAAACGGCACACACCCAGCGATTTACGGGCGAGAAGCTGCGCTCCGTTTCCGTTGTCCCGCAGTACAAAAAGCTCGCCTTGAATGTCATCGGTCATACCGACCGATACATATACAAAGATGTGGGTGCCGCTTGGCGATGTGATGACCTTGGGGGATCCGGTGGTATACCCATTGTCCGGAAAAGAATAAGACCATTGGGGATTGCTGAATTGATCCACTTTATGAAGGGTGCTCAAAATTCTTCCGTCATCGGCCTCATGATTGGAGATAACGTAAATATCACCTTCATCAGAAACCGAAGCCGAACCAACAATGCAGCTTTTTGAAGGGTCGGGACCCAGTGCTCTCTGCCACTTCTGGGTTCCGTCATCTGACTTTAGCGCGATCAATTTACCGTTGGTGGTCCCGATATAGATGACCTCCCTTCCCTGGTAGTCCGCACCGATAACCGGTGATGAACTGGTAATCCTGTAGGGATTTGAAACCCAGCTGACTGACAGTGCAAAACCGCTTGCAACCGGCTGAAAGCCCCGGCTGGCTGAATCACCATGGAAGTTGCCCCATCGCGAAGCCTTGCCGGCGGCACAGCCCACCAAAGTCACCGCCGAAATTATCACAATAACATTTCGCAGACCGTTGCTCATATTGCTGTCCTTAATTCCTTGCGAAATTTTTAACTCATCCGCCCAGTCAACGTGGCGCATTCCCATCGGTTCCAACCGGACTATTGCATCTTATCCAAACCTGGTATCGCTATTCTTAAGGGCGGTGTGATTAATCGATTTGCTGTGCGGCCGGACAAACCGCCAGCTGCCCGCGAACGCGGAGTTTCATTGCCTGGCAAGTATATTCTAATTTTGGAAGATAAATCAACCCTATATATGGTTCCGGGTTAATAATCCCGGCAAAAAAGCGAGAAGGTGAGGCGGTGTGAGGGTGAGAAGGTGAGAAAAAGAAGCTGGGAGGCTGGGGAGCTGGGAAGGTGAGAGGGTAAGATGGTAAGAGGGTAAGAGGGTAAGAGGCTGAGAAGCTTAGAAGATAAGAAGATAGAAGTTAAGAAGGTGAGAAGCCTGGAGGCTGGGATGTTGGGAGGTTGGGAATTTGGGAACTTGAGATGGCGCTCCAACCTTCAACCTCAAACCTCCAACCTCAATAGATGCACCGTTCGCCGTGAGCCTTGCGCCGTGAACCGTGTGCCGGCTATAGTCTACCACCAGCGATATTTCCAGTTGCCACAGTGCAGCACGTGCATGACTTCTACTGAAAACAGCAGGGCCATGGATGAATAAAAAATCCACATCAGGACCAATATAACCGAGGAAAGCGAACCGTAGAGAAGATTAACCTCACTGATATGCTGTACGTAGAAACCAAAAAAATTGCGGGCAAGGATCCACAACAGGCAGAAAATTAGCCCCGCCAGAAATTGATGACGCAGCTTGATGCGAATATTTAAAAAAAGCTTGACCGTCGCCAGGTAGAACCCAACCATAACCATCACGGATACACCATTGATCTGCAGCGAATTGGCCGAACCTAAAGCCAATTGATAAATATTTTCAAAATATGGCGTTTTGTTGAAGGCATTTAGAAATTGCGATACCGACGTGGACATAATCGTCCAGGTGAAATTGGATATGAAAAGCAGCAGCACGGCAAAAATACTCATGGTAACATACACGGCCTGACCGAACACCAAATGGCGGACCGGCAGTTGAAAAATCTTGCGGAAGGATGTTTCGAGGGCTTTAAAAATAAGCCCGCTGATGATCGGCAGCATCAGAAAATTGATGGCTCGAAATGAACCGTGAGCATTGGAATTGATCACATGCGACTTCATCCACTCTTTGGAAACAAAGGGGATGACCCGGTTCATTTCATCAGCCAGCATTTCAGTAACCTGGCCCGTCCAGTTGGCGTGGGCAAAAAACAGGTGCTGAATTAAATCAACAATCAGGATACTTAGGGTGGCAAACGGAATAATTGAAAGTAAAAACACAAAAGAGACGGATAGCGATAGGTTGAAACAGTCATCCTGTATGAATTTCTTCAATGCTATTAAAAATAATCTGTGGCCTAAAAAATTCAGCCGCAAGACCGGAAATCTGTTTGCCAGCATGGATGTCTGCCTGTATCATTTGGCGGGTCGTAGAAAAGATGTCCGTCTCTTATCAGCTTATGTCTGCGAACTCGGCTTGCAGATCTTCCCGCACATCTTCAGATAGAGACTTTATATTCGGAAATAAATCCGTTAAAATTTTCCGGGCTTTTTCAATGCTGTCGACGGCCTGGGAAATTTTATTGTTTTCGGATTTTGTCAGGTCAATTCGTGCTTTAATTTCGTCAATATCATCACAAATAAAGTCAAATTCGCTGATGACTCTGTAAAAATCCTCCGCCTCCATTATCTTTCTCCTTTTTGAAATTGTTTAATCCCCCGAAGTGGTAAAAATTAATTTAAATTCAATACACTGCATGAATTTACCCCTGTTTTTTTACCATAAAATCTATCGGCACAAAAATTAAAAAGCTTGAGCTTTTTTTCACCGGATTTATTTGCATCTTGCCAAAATCTAATGCATACTGACTTCAGAATAACATGATGACTACCAACCGGCCCAAAAAATCAAAGAATTCAGATCGCGCGGCATACGTGTCGCAGCTGATCGCCGTGACGGACGGGGAGGTGCGCACCGATCAACCGCTTGGGCCATACACATCTTATAAAATTGGCGGTCCTACGGCAATATGGGTTGCCCCGCAAACCGAAGAAGCGGTCGGCCGGGCGCTTGAAATCATCCATGCCGCCGAAATTCCGCTGTTTGTCCTTGGTCGGGGTTCGAACGTGCTAATCTCCGATCGCGGATGGGACGGCGTGACGCTCTACCTGGGCGAGAATCTGAGCGGATGGAAATTTCAAAACCTTGAAGCCGAGGTTTTAGCCGGGTCCCGCTTGATGGACGTAACCCGTTGTGCGGTGGGATGCGGACTGGCCGGCTTGGAGCTTCTGGCAGGCATTCCCGGCGGGGTGGGCGGCGCGCTGCGCATGAATGCCGGTGCCTTTGGCCGGGAAATTGAAAGTGTTGCCGCCGCGGTCAGGGGCTTTCGACGCAATGGCTCCCCTTTCCAGGCCGATCGGGTCAGTATTAATTTCGGCTATCGCCGGGTACCGGATCTGGCGGAGGTGATTATCACCGGGGCCCGCTTGCGCTTCGAAAAATCCGATGCGGCCGTGCTGAAAGAGCGGATGGAAGACATTCTCGCCATGCGGGCCAAAAAACAGCCGCTGAAATTCCCCTCATGCGGCAGCGTATTCAAACGACCGGCCGGATACTATGCGGGTGCTCTGATTGAAGAAGCCGGCTTGAAAGGCAATCGCATCGGCGGCGCCATGATCAGCCGCAAACACGCCGGATTCATTCTGAATGCGTCCGATGCCACGGCCGCCGACGTTCATGCCCTCATCCGGCAAATTGAAAAAAAAGTATTTGAACGTTTCGGTGTCCGGCTCGAGCGTGAAGTTAAACTGATAGGGGAATTCGAGGAATAAGGTTTATTAACCGTTCAAAGGCTCAGAGTGCAACGTTGAACCCCCACATCCAAAACCTATGAACTCCGGCCCCTGCGGGTGGAGTGGCAGCCTGGAGGAGGCCGCCTCAGACCTATGAACCGCTGGACCTTGAACTCTGAACCTATGAATCCTGAACCCCTAACCACGAAACCTATGAATCCTGTACCCGGAATCCGGAACCCTGCCGCCCCCACCGGCTGGAAACTTACCCGTTTCTTCATTCCTCTGGCAATTCAGGCCGTTTCCCAGTCCCTGAGCTATCCGCTGGTGGCCATGGTTGCCTCCCGAGGTGACGGCGGTCCGCTGAACCTGGCCGGACTGGCCCAATCGAACACCGTGATGTTTTTTCTCGGAATGATCGCCATCAGCTCCGTTACAACCGGCATGGTCTATTCCAAAACCCGCGAAGGATATAAAAAATTCCGATCGGTTACCCTGCTGACCGGCCTTGCGGTCATAACCGTCCAGGCACTGTTGTGCCTGTCCGTGGTGTCTCACCTGCTGTTCGGCCGCCTTATCGGTTTGCCGCCCAATATCGAGCGGCCGGCTCATATCACGCTGTTGTACTCCATTCCGCTGCAGTTTCTTTTCTTCGTTCGGATTCCCTATTTTGTGGTGATGTACGGCGGTCAAGCCACCGGCATTGCCAGTCTGGCAACCATTGTTCGGATCATCCTGACAGCGCTGCTGTCACTGCTCTTTTGCTTCCTGGGGCTGGTCGGTCCAATCTGGGCCGTGGTGTGTCTCAGCCTGCCGGTAGCCGTCGAAGTGCTGGGTTCGGCCGTGTTCGCCGCTCCGTTTATAAAGTCGCTAAAGCCTTCCTCCATCCGCCCCCCGAGTTCCTGGGAAATCTTTTTTTTCAATCTGCCGCTGTCGGTCGGCGGCTATTTTCTTTCGGCCTCCGCCATCATTTTGGCAGGCATCATCGCCCGGGCACCCGATCCGGACCGCATTCTGCCGATATATTATCTGGCACTGGGACTCGCCAGCCCCATGGCCTATGCGGCGACCCGCATCCAGACCATTGTCCTGACCTTTCCGCCGCACTCAATCCAGGATCGACGCATCCTGCACTTCGCCCTGTCGGCGGGTATCATCCTGGGTATTTTACCTTTAATGTTTATTCTGCCCGGTATGATCGAATTTTATTATGTCAGGCTGCAAAGGCTGAGTCTCCTGGACCTTCATCTCGTAAGGCTGACGGCGCTTTTCCTGATCTTTTTTCCTGTCAGCGTCGCGATACGCGCTCAGTGCGAAGGCCTTGCGGCCCTGTTCAAAAAACCGACAACAGTGCTCGCCGGACATGCCGTTTTTATGGCCGCTGTCATCGCCACCGGTTTTTCCCTGCTCAATTTAGGGATACCGGCGGAGCTGATCGGTCCGATCGGTCTGACCATCGGCAGCCTGGCATCTTCGGCTACTATGCGTTTGGCATTGAACCGGGCAAAAGCAAGGACGATTCCGGTCGGGCAGACGACGACGTCGGTGGGACAAATAAGATAAAATTGAGAAATGGGCTAAGGGGAATTAAAATGCCTAAAATTACCGTCTCGCTCGGCTCCATCCATTTTAGGCATTTTTAATTTCAGGCAGTTTTTTCACTCTTCTTCCCAGTGAATACACTCTACGGGACAGTTATCCATCGCTTCTTCGATGCAGTCCTCGGGCCCGCCTTGAGGCAGGATGACTTGAGCCTTTTCTTCGGCTTCGTTAAAGGCAAAAACCTCCGAACACAGCTCCACGCAACTTTCGCACCCAATACATTCATCGGTATCGATAACAACTGTTTTAGCCATCTTACTCACTCCTTTTGGTCCGTCTTACATTAAGGGCACACCCTAAGGCCAACTACCTCGAGCTGAAGGAATGCCCGGAGACATTTCAATATTTAGACAGTTACAGTTCTTCAACAACGATCCGGTGTGACCGGATGATCACACCCCTCAATCTAAGCGCGTTTCTGAAATAATCAAGTGATCCTTTAATCCTTTCCAAAGCGCTCTTCCTTCCACGGGTTCGCCGTATTGCTGTAACCCATGCTTTCATAATAGCCCGGTTCATCACGGTCGACAAATTTGATTTTTTCCAGCCATTTTACACTCTTATAAAAATAGAGATCCGGCACCAATCCGCGCACGGGCGCACCATGCACCCGGGTAAGTTTTTGATCAAAGAGGGTATGGGCCAGGATCACATTGCCCTTGCGGGCTTCAGCCAGGGGAATACTGCTGGTGTAATCGCCGGGAGCCTCAAAAACGGCGAAGCCGGCATTTTTTTTGACCTTGGCCAGATCCATGATTGTTTGCATCCGAATACCCCGCCAGCGCGAATCCAGCAGGGTCCAGCCGGTGACACAGTGAACATCACAAATCAGGTTCACCTGCTTTAAATCCATCAATTCCCGATAGGATAATGTCACCGGATTTTCAACTTCACCGGTGATTTGCAGTCGCCAATCGGAAGGATTGTCAGGGGCTTTTGCGCCCCCCATATCGGGCAGCGCTTTTACGGCATGCTGCCCTGGAGGAATCCGCGGCCGGCCGTCGGCTCTGAGCTCCGCCGCCAGCGCGATATTTTCTGAATCCATCAATTTGACAAACACACCCGGCAGACCGATCGATACAAGGGCCCCTCCGGCGGCTGCCAAAAAGTTGCGACGGGTTATCCTGGCGTCCTCTTTCATAACATTCTCCGGAAGCTTATAATTTAATACGCCCGGCCAACAAATCAACCTTGGCAGGGCATATTAAAATAAGATAGAATGACGCGGGACATGGTTGCGATCTTGCACTTGCAATGGTTGCGTTCTTGTAAATGATCTGCTACCCTGCGACAGAAAAATCCCGGGAAAAAGCGGCACACCCGATTGAAGAAACAGGTTGGATGAAATTTCAATCGCATGCCTGTTCAACGATCAAAACAAGCAAGTGACGGCAAGCCGGACGAATCCCTCACATACAATAAGGAGACTGCACCTCATGACTGAAGAACAGCAAAATAACATTGAATTTAAAATCGATCGATCAAACCTCTATCGCGAGGAGTCGTTCAGCGACCTGAAATCCGGCACTATCAAACGCTTGACACCGGTCAATGCCGACGGATCGGAGGATAAAAGCCGCAAAACGCGGTTTGTCGGGCACACCAGCATCCTGACCCCCAACGGCCCCCTGCCGATTCAAAACGGCATTCCGGCCAGGGACCTGCAGCAGGCAATTAAAAAATTCCCCGAGGTGATGGAACAGGCTATGGGCCAGTTAATCGAAGAGGTTAAAAAATACCAGGAACAGGAACGGACCCGCATTCAAAAGCCGGGGTCGGGAATTATCATCCCCGGCCGGTAATCCAACGTATCGATTTTTTTTAACTAAACGAAGATATTAAGCATAAAAAATAAAATGGGAATACTAAGCATTTTCTCAAAAAAAGATCCGGAGGACTTTGAACGCAAGGGAGATGCCTACTATGGGACCGGGGCCTATGGGAAAGCCATCGTAGAATATGAGCAGGCCCTGGCCAGGCTGGAAAAGACATCACCCTGGGATGAAGGTTACCGGAACAGCCTGCGGGAAAAAATCAGTGACTGCAGAGAAAAACTGGCGCTGACACATGAGAAAACGGCCGCCGAGCTGATGGAAGCCGGTCATAATGATGACGCCCGGCAGTATATTGAACTGGCGCAGGAGTTGACCCGGGATCCGCAGCTGAAATCCAGCCTCGATCAGCACCTGCAAAACCTGGAAACACAGGCCAAAAAAGCAATTCAAACTACCCTGCCGGATTTTAATGCACCGGAGAAAAATGAGCGGCCGCAGGAGGAACCCGACGACCCGACGCAGGATAACGAATATTTCACGGCCCTGATCGGTACGCTGCCCGAAGAGCTGCAGAAACCCTACCTGAGCTATCCGGAGACTTTTAAAGCCGGATACCTGGCATTGAACCGGGGAGATTTCGAATCGGCGGTTAAACATTTATCCCGGGCCATGCAGGAACATGCCGAACCGCAAAGCTACATTCGGCTCGAGCTGGCCACCGCCTGCCTCAATCTGGGTCAATATGACGAGGCTTGCCGCCTGGCGGAATCTTTTCTGAAGCACCGGCCGGATGCGCTGCCGGCCTACCAGCTGTTATGTGAAATTTTCTGGGAAACAAAAGCCTTCGATCGGGCCGAAGCGCTGCTGTCTTCTTTACCCGAAAAATTGGCAGAATCAGCGGCCGCTTATTTGCTGCGCGGAGAAACCTTGTATCAGGCCGAAAAATATTTTGAGGCCAAGGAGTTTTACCACGATTTTTTAAAAAAATACGAATGGCACGAAAGCATCGCCCGGGCGCTGGCCAAAACCCATGAGGCCCTGGGTGAAAGAACCAACGCCCGCTACATATACGGCGAGATCGTGAATCAGTGCCGCAGCTGCAACAGCCGCCTGGATCCCGAGATCAAGCAGAAATTCGCCGACCTCAGTTTTGCCTCCGGTTTGAACACCAGCGAAGTGCTGGAAATGTATCTCTCTTTGGCCCGCGAAATTCCACAGAATGCGGCGGATTATTATCACAAGATCAGCCGCATATATGCCGCCCAAGGCAATGAGGAAGAAGCGCGCCGATTTCTCCTGATCGCCGAAAAGTATGAAAACAAAGAATGATCTTTAAACCCGATTTTAAATTACCGGCGACGGTATCCCCTCAGGCCTTGTGGTTTGTTTTTCAAAAGGACAGGCTGCTGCTGAAAACAAGCGACAACGGCTGTCTCATTCCGCGCACACGTGATCTGGCGAAATTCAATTTTTCTCCGATTCGCAAACAGTACCTGGGCGCGCTGGATGGCCGGCAGTGTTATGCCGCCGAAATGCCGGATGAAATAGCCCCGGCCGATGGATTGATCCTGCAGGTGATGCGGGATACCTTCGACCGGCTGGAAGAGGAGTTGATCTGGATTGCCGGCCGTGCCAACCAACTGGTGGACTGGAACCGCAGCCACCAGTTCTGCGGCCGGTGCGGGCATCCAACCGCAGACAAGACGGAAGAACGGGCTAAAACCTGTCCCGCCTGCGGCCTGATCAATTACCCGCGCCTTTCACCCGCGGTGATTATGGCGGTCGTCCGGGGCGACCGGCTGCTGCTTGCCAGCAACAAACGCTTTAAGCCGGGATTTTACAGTGTGCTGGCCGGATTTGTCGAACCGGGAGAAACGCTTGAAGATTGCGTTGCCAGGGAAATCAGGGAGGAAGTCGGCCTTAGCGTGGCAAATATCCGCTATTTCGGCAGCCAGCCCTGGCCTTTTCCCAACTCCCTGATGGTGGCGTTCGTTGCGGATTATGCCGGCGGGCAAATCAGCATCGACCCATCCGAAATTACCGACGCCGCATGGTTTACGGCCGAAAACCTGCCTTCGATCCCTCCCCGAATCACCATCGCCAGGCACCTGATCGACTGGTTCGTCAACCGGAAACCCTAATGTTGTAATCAGCGAAGTCAGACCGGCTGCAACACCTGCACTTTCAGATCCTGCACGTAGTCCTTCACCGCTTCCCGATAGGCGGCCATGTGGGCGGTCTTCAGATGCGCCTGCAGGGCATCCAGGCTTTGCCAGGCTTCAACGATGGTGACGACGTCCGGCCGGATTGGACCCTGCACGGGCAGACCGGAATCCACGTCAATTGCAGGCTGGTAGCCCTGACAGCCGTTTTCGGCCCTTACTTTGGGAACGTTTTTACCCAAAATTTTAAGATAGTCTTCCCGGCAGCCGGGTTTCAACCGGATGGTGGCAATTACATGAATCATTGACAGCACTCCTTTCCAAAGGGTTTTAAAGTCGCATCATCTTAGTTAATAGACGTTTTTTTTGCAATAGATAAAGAATCCCGACCATCCCAACCACCTGAAAGGGGTTGATATAATCTACTCAACTATGTATTGTTGACAGCTGTTAAGTCGATCGGTTTAGTGGATATTTTACAGAAATTCTGGTTGGACAAAATGAATTCGATTCCGCAGTGGCGATTTCGCAAGATGCAGCCCGGGGAGATTAATGTCGATCCCATTGAAGGTGAGTTTTTCACCACCGAAGCCATCGGCAGCATCACCGATGCGCTGGTCCGCGAATCTATTCAGAATTCTCTGGACGCGGCCGAAGGAGACGGGCCCGTAACGGTATGCTTTTCGTTCTATTCCGGTCCCAGCCGGGGATCCGCCCCCCGGGAGGTTATCGAGACCTACCTGAACGGTCTCAGCCCCCATCTTCAGGCCAAACACTCCGGTTTGCAGGATCTGCCGTCCATCGCGGAGAACCTCGAGTATATCTTAATTGAAGACTACGGCACCCGGGGCCTGCAGGGCGATATTCGCCAGTATGACGACCTGGATGATGACCTCCGCAAAAATGATTTTTACTATTTCTGGCGCAATATCGGCCGCACCCGCAAAGAGTCGGCCGATCTCGGCCGCTGGGGACTGGGCAAAACCGTCTTTCAGGCCGCCTCCCGGATAAACGCCTTCTACGGGATGACCGTCCGCCGGGACGACGGCCGCGCGCTGTTGATGGGCCAATCCGTTTTAAAAATCCATAAAGTCGCTGGAACCCGGTATGCTCCCTACGGTTATTTCGGATTGTTTGACGGTGAACTCGCTCTACCGGTGGAAGACCAGACCGATCTGGCAAACTTTGCCGACCGGTTTTTAATCGACCGGTTCGGCAAACCGGGCCTGACTGTCCTGGTTCCTTACCCGGACAAGGAAATTAATGCACCGGAATGCGCCAGGTCCGTCATCAAACACTATTTTTTCCCAATTCTTGCGGGACGCTTAATTGTTGTCGTTAAGCACGCCGGCAAAATATGGCAGCTCAACGCCGTCTCCCTTGATGATCTCCTTAAAAAATCACGCTTCCCCGAAAGCCAGGGCATGCTCGGCCTGCTGGATCTGGCCCGCTGGGCCATCAGACAGCCGCAAGAGAACTATATCAGCCTCCAAGAACCAATAACCGGCCGGGCTCCCAAACTCAGAGAAGATTTATTCAGCTCCCATGACCTGACGGAACTTAGAGAAAAATTTGCGAACGGAGAACGTCTGGCCTTTTACGTACCGGTCACCATCCGGCGGCAATTCAGCAAAGATTTAATGCACTCCGGTTTTACGCTGTACCTGGAGCGGGATGAAGGCCTACCCAAGGCCGAAGATCATTTCATCCGCCAGGGAATCACCATACCGGAGGTAACCGCTCTCAAGCACAACGGCGTGCGCGCCATTGTTTCCATTGCCGAGCATCAGCTGTCCGCCTTCCTGGGGGATGCCGAAAATCCGGCCCACACCGAATGGGAGCGCAACTCCAAAAAATTCAAAAAACGTTACAAACTGGGCCCCTCAACCCTGGATTTTGTAAAATCCAGCCCGCGGGAAATTGTGAAAATCCTCATGCGGCCTCAAAAGGGCCGCGATGAAAATTTATTGAAGCACATTTTTTCCCTGCCGACGGATGCGGCCGCAGCCGGAAAAGCAGCCCCCAAAAGCGGAGGCGCTGCCGCCGGACGGGCTGCTGAAATCATGAGCAATGGTGAAATCATCGAATCCCGGGACGAAAATTATCTGCAGCTCAGCCCGATCAAAGGCGGCTTTAGCCTGGCCAAAAAAGCGAAATCGAAGCGGGTTCCCCGGTATATCACGGTCTGGTTGGCCTACGAGGTCCGCACGGGCAACCCGTTTAAAAAATATACTTCTCTGGATTTTGATGTCGGAAAGCCGCCGATATCCATCCGGGTAACCGGCGCCGGCCTATTATTAAACAAGCACAATGTGATCCAGATCGAGGTCCGGCAAGGAAATTTCAAGTTGACGGTTACCGGTTTTGATACCAATCGCGATCTCCGGGTAAAGACGAACCCCTAATTAATCCGCCCTGAAAAATTGCGTATTCAGGGTTTTGAAATATTCAATCTAAATTGTAGAAAGTCGCTGGATTAAAGGTCCGGCGGATTAATTATTATGATACGCAAGTTCAACTACACCGGAAGAAAAAAAATCAGACGCTCGGACGTGAGCGTTGATCTGATGCGGGATGATGACGGCCGCCGGTATTTTAACATCGGTCTTCATCTGGCCGATATGGAGCTGCCGGAAAATGCCCGGATTTACGTCGAAGCCTATCACCGCTCCGGCTACCAGCGATTTGATTACGGAACCGCACAAAAGATGAGAATTCCATCGGATCGCAGGCTGGACGATATTTCAGAGTCGGTCACTCCGCTTTTCCGGGTCAAAGTCGTCGATAAAACCGCCGCCCACGGCCGGATACTGGCCTCGGTCGACAAAATCCGCCCGGCCAGCGTCGACTTTCAGCCGGCGGACAGCCGGGCCCTGCTGTTCGTCGAGTACGACGATCTAGGCCATCGGATCTGGCAGCTCGACCTTGACGGAGACTGGCCGGTTCTGAAATTAAATCAGGAAGTTGATGAAATCAGCCAGATCGCGGTCTCGGACAATCGTTTTTCCACCCTGGTGTACCCGGAAGTGTTGCGTCAGATTTTAACCCGCATTTTAATCGAAGATGAACACACAGATCCCGAATGCGATGACGACTGGCCCAGCCTCTGGCTGAAACTGGCCTGCACCCTGCCCGGCATGTCGGCACCCCAGTCGACCTCCAAGGCGGACCGGCAGGCCTGGATCGAAAATGCCGTGGAGGCATTTTGTGCCAATTTTGAGGTGCTGGATAAATTCCATCAGGCTATGCAGATTGCCGGCTGAAAAAAAATTAAAATTTTTATTTGATTTAAGCTTTTTCTTAATTGGACACGGATAAACACGGATTGCACAGATATATTTTCGGGGATCAGAGGCGGCTAAGCAACGTATCGTAAGGGCGGGCTTTACGCCCGTCCGGACTGGGTACATAATCCTGAAAATTGCTCAATTCAGGTAGGCGTTAAACCTGGAGATTTAGATATTGAGAAATTTAACCCATAAAGGCGTCGAACAATTTCGCAAATATCTGGCTGAACTCCGGCAGGGTTCTCAAAATCCACCACCCTACGGCCTGTTGGAGAATCCGGAATTTTCAGCTCCGCTCGAGGGGGATGCCGGAATCGAGCAGCGAACTTTCGGGACCCGGCTGCAGCTGGCGCAGTATCTGGCCGAAGTGCTGGACGGAGCTGAAAATGACGGCCTGGAAAGCGATATCGGCCTGTGGAGCTGGCTGTCCCTGTTTTATTTCGACCAGGTGTGCCCGGCGGAGGAAAACGGCCTGCGCAAGCCCGGCCGGGACTATCGCCATATCCTGGAACCGGGCTATCCCAACGGTCATCGCCACCTGCTGGCCGGCGCCTGGCTGGTCTACTCGGTATACGGCCTGGGGGATGAACTGAGCAGGCTGCTGTTGTGGACCCCGCTGCATCTGGAAAGCAAGTTTCATCATGAACTTGCAGTCAGGCAAACCCTGATTACGAATAAGGGTATTCTGGAGGCCGCCGATAAAATGTATTTCCGGGAATCGGAGGGCCATCCCCACAAAGGGGCGCTGGTGAAAAAACAGGTCCCGGGGACCTTGCAGCGGTTTATCGATGTCGTCCAGCAGCTGGATCTGACCTACGACCTGTACAGCATGCGCGGGGAGGAAATCCTCGCGCTGCTCCCGCCTGAATTTGATAAATGGAAAATAAGGCCATAAATTCACCGACAAGATTCAACGCGACTTCCGAGGCCGTGTTTGGAATAAGTGGCCGCTGCGTGGCCGTTGTTGGAGCAGGATGGGGCGGCAAAGTAAATTCTAATCCAGCTGCATCAGAAGGTTTTGTGAGACAATAAAATCTCAAATTTCAATTCAGCAGGTAATTTTCGCAAAATCAGTCCCGCCATCGCGAGCTCAGGCGAGGTAAACCGGATTCTCGATACCCTGCTGCTAAACGCCTATTCCCCCCCTCTATTTCACGGTTAACGCATCAATGGGGTTGTTGATGTATTATCCGCTCAAGATTTTTTTGAATTGCACCGATATAGCGATTTACAGACCTGAATGATCTATCTTTCAGGACGGATTAATTAATGCGCCAAATACATCAATTCCAGGAGCAAAAATGCAAGATTACCGTAGATTAGATTTCCTTTCAAAGGTCAAATCAAATTTGAAACTTGTGGCTGCCTTTCTGGCCGTTGGCTTCTCCGTTCTGTCCGGCTGCTCACATACACATACCGTGCAGGTTCTGATTCCACCTCAAATGGACCTTGCGCCCTATCGCATCATCGGCGTAGTCGAATTTTCCACGAATGGTGAACCCGAGTTAGGTCAATATTTGACGCAGAACTATCTGCAGGCCGTTCAGAACGGCCAGCCGGAAGTGCGCTTTCTGGAATTGGGCAGCCGGGACCTGGTGTTGTCGAAAGTCAGTCGCGGGCAGCTCGATTATGAAGCCGTCAAGTCGATCGGCCGGATCTACAAGGTCGACGCCGTCATGTTCGGGCAATTGAATCTATCCGAACCCAAACCCAATATTCGTGTGTCATCGACGTGGCAGTCAGTGAACGCGGGTGCTTCTGTTGAGGCAGCCCTCATAACAAAACTATGGGAGAGCGACAGCGGCGTCGTCCGCTGGACGAATTCCAGCCAGGGCCGGGACACCATCGCGCGCTTGAGTGCGAGCACCAGCGGCAACTTTCATTTTGGCGCCAAGGACCCCGAAGAGACCTACGGCAGACTTGTTTCGCAGCTTGTCTATGCCAATACCGGGGACTTCCGGGCCCATTATGAAAACCGCAGAGTGAAGTAGGCCGTGCAGGAAGGAAAATCAGCTTGTGGGAGGGGCTTTCCCTTCGGGCCGGAAGCAAGCCACGATTTCAGGTGTTGGCCTCACCGAATCAATCGCGGCTGGAAAGCCGCTCCCACACTATACAATATAAGCTGAACAGAATTGATTGTTCCTGGATGCCGGCCGGCAACGGCCTCGTAAAAAAGACGGTCTTGCACCTTCCCCTCTACCCCTCTTATGCACTTATTCAGATTCAGGCAGCGTTGAAGGAAAGTTCCCCCTTCTTAAGTCTTTGCGGCATTTTTCTACCGCTTGTAATACTTTTTTGTTTACAATGTTGCCAAATTATCAATATCTAATATATCAATCAATTTCCCGGAGGTTAACCAATGAAAGCATACGAAAAGCTCGGGGCTTTTTATATCGGCAAATTGTACGACATGGCCTCCCAACAGCTTAAAGACGATCTCGTGCTCTATGATTCCAAGGATCTCAACACCCACGCCGTCATCATCGGCATGACCGGCAGCGGCAAGACCGGCCTGGCAATTGCATTGCTGGAAGAGGCCTTGATTGACCATATTCCCGTAATCGCCATCGATCCCAAAGGCGATCTGCCCAATTTGCTGCTGACCTTTCCCCACTTGCAGGCCGACGATTTTCGCCCCTGGATCAACGAGCAGGACGCACTCTACGCCGGTCTCAGCCCGGATCAGTTTGCCGCCCAACAGGCGGCCCTATGGCAAGAAGGACTGGCAAGCTGGGACCAGGATGGCGAGCGCATTGCCCGCCTGAAGGCCGGTGCCGATTTTACCGTCTACACACCGGGCAGCAGTTCCGGAACACCGGTCAGCGTCCTGCGAAACTTTGCCCCCCCGGCCGCCGACATCATGGAGGAAAAAGACCTGCTGCGCGAGCGGATTCAGAGTACGGTCACCGCCCTGCTGGCCTTGCTGGGTATTGAGGCCGATCCCATCACCAGCCGGGAGCACATCCTGTTGTCCAATATCATTGAGTCTTCATGGGCGGCGGGCAAAGGGCTGGATCTGGCCGGCATGATCCGCGCCGTCCAGACGCCGCCGTTCGAGCGCATCGGCATTATGGATCTGGAAGCGTTCTACCCTCCCAGGGACCGTTTTGAACTGGCCATGCGCTTGAACAACCTGCTGGCCGCACCGGGATTCGAGGCCTGGATGGAAGGCGACCCCATCAATATCGGCCGCCTGCTTTACAGCGATCAGGGCCGGCCCCGGGCGTCGATTTTTTCCATCAGTCACCTGGCGGATTCGGAAAGGATGTTTTTCGTCTCGGTGCTCTTAAACGAAATTCTGGCCTGGATGCGGACCCAACCCGGCACCACCAGCCTGCGGGCCGTTTTATATATGGATGAAATCTTCGGCTACTTTCCGCCGGTTAAAAATCCACCCTCCAAGGCACCGCTTCTCACACTGCTCAAACAGGCCCGCGCCTTTGGGCTCGGGATTGTGCTTGCCACGCAAAACCCGGTGGACCTGGATTACAAGGGACTTTCCAATACGGGCTCCTGGTTCATCGGTCGTCTGCAAACCGAACGGGACAAAGCCAGGGTGCTGGAAGGGCTTGAAGGTGCCGCTGCCGGCACCGGGTTCAATCGGGCCGGGATGGAGGAGATTCTGGCCGGTCTGGGCCGGCGCGTGTTTTTGCTTAACAATGTCCATGAAAACCGGCCGGTTACTTTTCAGACGCGCTGGGCACTGTCCTATCTGCGGGGTCCCATGACCCGCGAACAGATTAAAAAACTGACTGCCGACAGCAATACTTGGGCCGCACAGGCAGCTTCACCGGCGCCGGAAGATACATCCGCCGTGTTGAAAGCCCCCGTTACGGCAGCCCCGGCTGCCCGACCGGAACCGCTCTTAAACAAGCCGCCGGTCATGCCGCCGGATCTCAAGGCTTTTTATCTGCCGGCCTCCGGCGGCGGCCAGGGACTCGAGTATCGACCGGCGGCGGTCGGCTGGGTCGAAGTCCACTATTCCAGCGCCGGCTATAACCTGTCCACCTCCGCCAAGCTGGCCCTGGCCGCCATGCTGGAGGAAGGGCCGGTGCCACTGGATTGGGACCTGGCCCAGCAAATCGCCCTGGATCCGGCTGATCTGGAAACCGAGCCCCTGGCCGGGTCAAGTTTCGCCGAACTGCCGGCGACAGCTAAAAATGCGAAAAATTATAACAAGTGGGCCAAGGATTTTATGCGCTGGGTTCGTCAGAATCGCCCGCTGGTCATTTATAACTCCCAACGTTTCGGGTTGTCCAGCAGCCCAAGGGAATCCAAGCCCGAATTTTTGGCGCGCCTGTCCCAGGCCGCACGGGAAAAGCGCGATCTGGAAGTCGAGAAACTGCGCAGCAAATACAGCCCTAAATTCAACACCCTAAACAATCGCCTGATGCGGGCCGAGCAGGCTGTCAGGCGTGAAAAGGAACAGGCCCAGTCAAGTAAAATTCAAACGGCAATTTCCTTCGGCACCGCGATTCTCGGTGCGTTCATGGGACGCAAAGCCGTCAGCGCCGGCTCTGCCTCACGCTTCGGCACCGCCATGCGATCCGCCAGTCGCATACGCAAGGAGTCCATGGATATCGACCGGGCCCAGGAGACGCTCGACGCCACCCGCCGGCAGCTGGAAGAACTCGACAAGCAGTTCCAGGAGGATGTTGAAGGCACCGAAGCCGCTTTTGACCCTGAAAGGGAGGCCATCCGGGAAGTTCTCGTCAAACCGAATACCAGCGACCTGGCACTGGCGTTCTTTGGCCTGGTCTGGCTGCCCTACCGCAGGGATGCGAGCGGCCGGTCGGCCCCGGACTGGTTATAAATAGCCCACTTCAAGATCCCCGATTTTTTAATGATCGCCGTAGTCTTCAGGAGGAGTTATCTAATTTATTCGCAACTTTTATTCCGATAATAAGAAATCTCTTCATTCAATGAGCCAAGGGGTCAATTAAAAGCAACTTGTTATTTTATGCACTCGGCTTTAGGTCAGATTTGTTTGATCCGAGGCTGTCAACATCATTGAAAAACGTTCAGGACGACACAGCAGCCGTATCAGCCACATGTTTGAACGTTAACCACCAATGCCATATCCGAATTTTCTATGTTGTTTTTGTCAAATTGCCACATCCAGATGGAACTCTTGTACCAAATAATTCTCTGCGGCCAGCAATAATCCGTGAGCAGAAAAATTACAGCCAGGACTATTCTCTCCACATTCCACTTAAACCGATGTGTACCAAAATGAGTCGGCTCCAACACAGAGGTCATGTAATAGTCCATGGTCGTATCCAATCGATGTTCCAATTCGAAGTATTCCTTGGCGTTCTTAACAAGTTGGTCTGTTTCGCCATCCGGATAATATCCGCTATGAAAGGTATCCAGCAGGTAAATATAATACATGGTTTTGAGTTTCTTGATGCTCATCTTTTGCCGGAGAATATTTCGTCTTTGATGAAGGCAAGATATGAAAACCTTTTGCGATTTGCTATCGGGGCAAATCAGTTTGTACGCCAAAGAAAACATATCTGAATAAATTTCATCTTGAGCAGAGATTTTTTCTCTGTATTTCATGGGGACATAATGTTCTACCGTATCCCAGAAGGTAACCGCATCAAATTTCCCATATAGTTTTTTACGCAATAGCTCATCTTTGTCGATATCTTTCCAATTTATTCATACTACATCCAGGCCTCTTGACCTGCAAACTTCAACCTGCACCCCTGTGATATTTATACCTACGACATTCATGCCTTTTAGGTGTAAATAATCCAACCAATCACCGCAGCCACAGCCTATATCTATCACCCACATGCCGGGCTCAAGATTCAACTTTTTGATTGCGTATTCGAACTTGTCACTTTGTGCCTTTTCTCGCGATTTAAAATAATCGCCATTATAAAAATTAAAACCGTAATCAAGCCCTTGACCGAATAGCGAGTCATTAAAAAATGCACTAACCACATATCCACGTTGTATTCTTTTCTCCGGATTGAAGACTTCTTGCCATAGTGTATCATGGTTCATACCTATTGGTTAGCGAGGCCTACAAAAGGAATTATTGATTTTTAAAAATTAGGGCGAACCCCAGATGTTGGGGGCGGTCTTTTTCTCTGCAACCATTTGATACATTGAGAATAACCACGGTTCGGGCAAGGTTGGAATATCATCTACGTATCTGAAATTTGCTGATTTTCCATGTATTCTCAATATATCACCACCACCCGGAATTATCTTTTCGATTGACTAAACCTCATTAGATTCGTTATAAATCCCCTTCAGCTATTTCTGTTTCTCCTACCCCAGCGGACCTGAAGCGATTTTCTATTTCCAGAATCGAATCCGAATTCTCTTTAACTTCACATTTGACGTTAAATACATTGAATTTGTTAAGGTTTTTCGGATGACATCCCAAATTGAAATCCCGGTAAAGATTACAAAACCAAGAATGGATTTGACCTTGAATAGGGAAAGCCTGTTCGCTCTCCTGGATAAATATCGAGAATATCCAGTGATCTGGGTCGTCGGACCCGCAGGATCGGGAAAAACCTCGCTGGTATCAAGTTACATCGAACAAAGAAAAATTCCATATTTATGGTACAAGGTCGATGAAACCGACGCTGATGCCGCGAACGTATTTTTTTATCTTCGTCTTGGCGCGAAAACTGCCTCACTCCGAAAAAAATTTGGTCTTCCGCTGTTCACTCCGGAATATGCTTTGGGCCTTCCTGCATTTACGAGGCGATTTTTCGAAATTCTGTTTGAAGAACTCGGAAAGCCTTTGATGCTTGTGTTGGATAATTTTCAGAAATCGGCGAAAGGTGCTCTGCCTGAAATCATCCGTAATGCACTATCAGTTGTTCCCCAAGGCATAACGCTCGTTGTTATAAGCCGAACCAAACCGCCCCCGCAGATGGCACGCGCAATAGCTAACCAAAAAATGCAAATTGTGGGGTGGGAGGATCTTAAACTAAGCTTTGATGAAACCACATTGCTTGTAAAGCGAGTCCATCAAAAAGATCTTTCAAATTCGACGGTCCATAAACTCTATAAAAAAGTCGATGGTTGGATAGCAGGGCGAAATTTTTGTTGTCTCAAACGGATATAAAGAAGCTGCACCCACAAATTCTGCAATGTGATATCTGCAGATTATTTTTGATTATTTTGCAAACGAAGTGTTTGAAAATGTCCCTGAAGAAATCCAAAATTTTCTTGTGGCAACATCGATGCTCTCCCGATGTGGGTCGCGGAAATGGCCCAGGCCTTAACCGGTCACAGTGAATCTGAAAACATCCTGGAAATGCTTTATTCGGATAATTTTTTTACATTCAAACACAGAGGCAATTCGGATTTTTATAATTACCATGCACTTTTTCGAGAGTTTCTTATTCCAAGGGCAAATAAACGGTTTTCGGCTGAGGTTCATACTAAATTAAAAAGCAGGGCCGCCACGTTATTGGAGTCTATCGGAGACATAGAGAATGCAGCAGCGCTTTACCGTCAGATTGGAGATGATACTAAATTCATAAATTTGATTTTGCGGAATACCCCAAATCTATTGGAACAAGGTAGACATAAAACTGTTGAAGATTGGATAACAAGCTTGCCCGATAAGGCAGTTGATTCGAATTCGTGGTTACTGTACTGGTTGGGAAAGTGTAAAGTCGCCCTTCAAACCATCGCAAAGCCGTCCTATTTTCGAAAGAGCCTTAAAACAGTTTGAAGCCCACCAAGATCCTCAGGGAATTTTCCTTGCCCTGTCAGGCGTTTTCCAGTCGATAATCTATTCTTTCGATAAGTTTGACTTATTCGATCAGTGGATTCCAGAAGTTGAAAAATTCTGCCACAGTTACCCGGTTTTTCCATCGCAGCAAGTTGAGGCATTAATCACATCAGATATGCTGTACGCTTTTATGCTGAGACAAAGCAATCACCCCGACTTCTCAAGGTGGGAAAACAGGAGTTTAATGCTTATCGAGAACAATCTTTCATTGCGGCTTAAAATGCAGTTGTTACTTCCCCTTTTATAACATCGAATTTTTTCCGGAAAATTGGCAGATGCCCGAAACATTATCGAAATACTTGATGGTTTAATTTCATCTCTCAATGAATCTCTCATTGGTTGAAATTACAATGGGTGACGCCAAAGCACTTTTTAATTGGCTAATTACTCGGGTTCAACGCTTGTAAAAAATTCGTCAACAAGTCGATAGACTTGGCTTTAAACAATGGTATCCACACATTGTCTTTATTTTTAAATGGTCACAATGTGGCAAGATTGCTAAGTTGTGGGGAAAATTCTAAAGCCGATAAAATCTTAAAGTCGATAAAAGCAGATCTGAGCCAAATGGGAGCTTGGAATAAAAAATACTACCATTATCTTTGTCTATGGAGAGCCCTCATTGCCAGGGACTTGGATGAAGCGGAAGCTCAATCCAGGCTCGCTTTAGCTCATGGTGAAATCGCCGGTATGCCGCAGACGATGGCAATTGCCTGCTGGGGCAGAGCTATTGTCTTGCAACTAGAGGGAAAAGAACAAACTGCAGTAAAAATGTTAGCGGATGCCTTAGATCTTTGCGAAATATATGACATTCGCCAGGTTAAATTTGGCTGTCTGCTCACAGAAGCCCGATTTGCGTTCGATCGGGACGATCGGCCAGCTGGTTTGAACGCGCTGCAGCGAGCATTTTCGGTGGCAAGCCAGAATTCCTATTACAACACCTATTTCTGGAGACAGGATGATATCGCGGACTCTCGAAAAAGCACTTGAGGCCGGTATCTGCGAAAATCACATGAGAAATTCATCTGCAGACGACGTCTTTATCCGCCGGATAATTACATTCATTTGGTAAATTGGCCGTGGCCCATCCGGATATTCACGCTTGGACGGTTGGAAATCCAAACGAATGGAACACCGCTGAAATTTAAAAGCAAAGCCCCTAAAAAGCCCCAGCACCTGCTCAAGACCGTGGCAGCTCTTGGCGGCCGCGAAGTGTCCAATGATCTTATCCTTGACGCACTATGGCCGGAGCTGGATGGCGATGCAGCGCACAGCGCGTTTACGAGCTGTTTGCACCGCTTGAGAAAACTGCTGGATAATGAACAAGCCATTCGAGTTCAGGATGGAAAAATCTCTTTTAATAGCAAAATTTGCTGGCTTGACCTTTGGCCATATGAGAAATTGATCCGCCAGGCGGAGTCCCTCTGGTTGGATACAACCGATAAAAATGGGAGCTCAGAGGCTGTTAAACTTACCAGAAAAAATCATGGCTCAATACAATGGAGTTTTCCTGCCCGATGATTCCAGTGCCTCTGGATGATTACCCATGCGTGAAGGCCTCACCAGCAATTTCTGGTTGCCTTCGACCCCTAATCCAAAATTACGAAGCTGCCCAAAAGTGGGATAAAGCTGTATTGGCCTTTACTCGGGGCATCGATGTCGATCCTCTGGCCGAGGATTTTTACCGTGGCCTGATGCGCTGTTTTCAACGACTCAAGCGACCATCGGAAATCATATCAACCTACCGTATCTGTCAAACCAATCTGTCCACTCACGCCGGCCTGAAACCATCTCAGGAAACGGTCGATCTTTTCACTTTTCGCTCATTTAGCTGTTGGCTGTATCCACACTGTTATCAACTATTTCCCCAAATAGTTAGATCTACAGATTTGATATAGTCATTATCCCGCCGACGACCCATTCAACATTTTTTTGCTATCAGTGACCGATCTGTGACCCCCGCGATGCTAAACATTTAATCCGATCGAGCTTATTTTTCGAAGCTAAAACGAATTGAGATGGCGGCAAATCTTTACCGGTTGCCGATTCAAGTTCTTACAATCCTTGGTGAGATAGGCCAATGGATAGAGAAATATCAATTGACCGATTGCATGCGTCATCGCAAGCAAGGGAAAAAATCAATGCATTTAGTTACTTGGAGCTACCTATCAAATGCCCGATAATCATCTCTCTTACCATTTTCCTCTCATTTGTCGCTTCAACCGTTACAGCCCGCCAAAGCATATTTTATCCAAATTTCGAAGTCTGTATTAATTATGCGGATAGAGAAGATATTGAACTTGCATTAGGTGCCGTCCAAAAAACATACGATTTTTTTATGTCTATCGGATATTCAAAAAAATACCCTCTGTGGATTTTTTTTCAGGAAAAGGTTGAGATTGAAACTGTGACCGGTGAGTTAATTCGTGTATACGGCAAGCTCAACAAGGATAATCAAATTTATTTAACCGATTGGAATGAACCCTGGCTGACCAAACAAAACCCATATGGTTTGCAAATGAACAAGGATTTTTACGAAAGTTTAATTCCTCAGAAATTGCACATTTTATTGCTGAAAAAATCGTCGGCCGCAAAATCGAAAACACCCTTTCCGAATATATCGCCTACGTTGTTCAGCTATCACGGAAGTACCGCCCACTATGCGGCAGGAAATTTTAGGCCAGCGTCACCTAACGGCCTTTAAAACCGAAGAAATCGATCTTGATATAATGCTGTTTGACCCCGTGATTTTTGGCTTCAAATCGTACCTTCATTGCATGCAGAGCAGGGGACAATATCTGAAAGAAAGTGTCTGCAGCATCATCAGGGAACCCGACAGTATCGCTTACTGGCGATTTCGTCCGAGAATTATTTCGAATCTCAAGCGTGCAGCTAATCATGATTCTTTCAGCAGTTTCGTAAAACCCAATGATCACATATAGCTATTTTGCAGAAAAGGGAAAATGGCGGTCTCTCATCTCAACAAAGGGGGAAAACCAAATGAAAGCGGTCAACCTCAGTTTGCCTTCAATCGGAGAAATTGCGGAATCGATCAGAAATATCAAAAGTCCTTTTGGCTCTGGTATGAAAAATTGGCCTCATTTTGTGACCGGCACCTTACCGCCGATTGGATGGATAAAGTCCGTCAAGATCCTGATAAATGGCCTTATTATTAATCGCTTCTGCAGAACCACCATTTTTCTTCCTCGGCATATTTGGCCTCCATTATCTTTATGTTTAGGTTGCCTGGTGGCCTACCCCTGAGGTATGGACCGGCTGAGCCAGTCCTCGAAACGGGTCGGGCCGATGCGCGGGTTATCGCCGGGGGTGAGGCTTTGATCGTTCACCGCCATGCCGTAGTAGCGCGCCTTCGGATCGGTGATCACCGTCCGTGCGTCCCCGGTTGCGCTCAGGAATTGCCGCACGAGTTCGTCCTGACGGATCGGTTCGGGACCGGCCATTCGATCGTGCCGTTCACCGGCTCCCCGAGGGCGACGTCGGCCATGACGGCGGCGACGTCATCCGACACAATAGGCTGCATCAGAGCCGGCGGAAGCCGAACCGTCTGTCCTTCGGTCGCCGATTGGGCGATGCCGCCCACGAACTCGAAGAACTGCGTTGCGCGGACGATCGTGTAAGGAATCGAGGAAGCCTTGATAAGTTTTTCCTGGGCCATCTTTGCGCGGAAGTAACCACTCGCCAGAAGGCGGTCGGTGCCGACGACCGACAGCGCCACATGATGTCCGACGCCCGCGGCGGCTTCCGCGGCGAGGAGGTTCCGGCCTGATGTCTCGAAAAACTCCAGGACTGCGTTGTCCTCCCACGAGGCGCATTCGCGACATCGACGACCACCTGAGCGCCGGCGAGCGCTTCCGCCAATCCCTCGCCAGTGACGGTGTTGACACCCGATGAGGTGATGCGGCCACCACCTCATGGCCATGCTGACGAAGCTTGTTCACGAGCTTCTTCCCGATAAGCCCGCTGCCCCCGATGACGACGATTTTCATGGTCGATCCTTTCATTTTTATTCATATTTGACCCTTGTTTTTCCCTTTCACAATTCGGAGAGGAATGGCCGTGAATTCTCGAACATAGATTGGACTTGCAATTCTCATTCGGTGTTTCTGCCGTAGGCCATTCCGGCCGTCACTTCACCGTTACTAGTATCGGAGTCCCTTTGGTCTTGACCAAGACGACCAGCATTTTGGCCGGCTTGGTCTTGCTTGCGTTCCGGTCCACGACATGAACATCGTTGGGCCCTTCGTAAAACGTCTGTCCCGGCGTAAGCGTCACTTCTTTTCCTCCTTTCAACTGCATTACAACGGATCCTTCCAGCACGTAGACAAACGCTTGCGCATCGTGCCGATGCACGGGAGCCTACATCCCCGGCGGATATTCCACGGTAATCATAACGACTTCCTTGTCCGGATTGTCTTTCAGAGCTTTCGACATGAGCGTCGCGACGTTAGGCTGCAGAGCCGCCACCGTGCTCGCCATGAGGCAAAGCAGAAGCAATGAGATCGTCGTCCTCTTTATCACTGATTTTTTATACATTTTGCACCTCCGACTATAAGCTTGGGACCAAGGGCGGCCCGGGAGGACCAAGATCTGGCCGAAGGCACCGGCCGGCGGTCCCAACACCCACAGGCCACCGGTTCAGCCCTTGATGAAGGCCAGCAGGTCGCGGTCTCGATTGATCCTGATGCGTGGCCGTGAGACCGTGCGGCGCGCCCGGATAGTAGATTTCCTTGTTTTGTCTCCTTTTTCATGGGCCGGCCGTATTGCTTGGGCGCTTTTTGGGTCTAAGCATTTCACCCATTGTTTCCACTTGATGTCCGCCTATCAATGTTTGCCGGGTTTTTGTGACTGTTTCTAAATTTTATGGGAGGAAATACAACAGTATTCGCGAGGAATCGTTTGGCATGCTAATCATATTTATCTACGGGGCGGATATTGTATTTTCACACTTATACTCCTTGAGTTATCATCAGGTAATTGAAGTAGCTCGAGATTCAATTAGGTATAAACTAACCTGTTTCCTTTTTTTGCACCTAAGGTAATCCATTGCTAACTGTTGTCAAGAGAAACAAATAATATAATTATGTGAAATAAAAAATATTGTCTTAAATAGTTGACAGTTACACAAAATATCGGTATAGGTAAGGCATGTGATCCTTTGTGGCTAAAAATTTGAAAGTATACAGTTTTGTTTCTAAAATTAAGGGAAATATGGGCAAATTAACTCCCAGAGAGCATATAATCAACACTGCTATCGAGTTGTTTCGTGAGTATGGCTATCATGCCACGGGCGTTGATAGGATCATAGATGAGGCGGGTGTATCAAAAAAAACACTTTATACTCATTTTCGTTCGAAAGAAGA
Organism: uncultured delta proteobacterium; assembly: GCA_963769935.1. Lineage (GTDB taxonomy): Bacteria > Desulfobacterota > Desulfobacteria > Desulfobacterales > JAFDCJ01 > JAFDCJ01. The sequence goes on from CAVYNY010000010.1 coordinate 768,908, forward strand.
GCTTCTAATCGCAGCGCTTCGCCACTATGACGGAGTTTTCAGAAACAATTTCATGCGGAAGGTGGATCAATTAGCAAAGTCACCCCAAAAAAAGCTTCTCGCTATTTTCGATGTTGCGCAGGATTGGTTTTCGCAAAACAAATTTTTCGGCTGTATGTTTATCAATGTCATCGGTGAGTATTCCAAAAAAACTCGCCGATTAGGGATATTTGCAAGCAATTCAAACAGTTGATGTGGACTTATTTCAAGGAGCTTTGTGTGCAGGCCGGTGTTGAAGAACCGGATGTTCTCGCTGATAAGCTGGCATTGCTGTTTGAAGGGGCTGTTGTTACCTCGCAGGTATCCCAAAAACCGCAAGCCGCCAAAACAGCAAAACATATCGCCAAGTCATTGATCGCACAGATACCGAAATAGTTTACCTTTCAATTCACAAACTTTATTGAATCCTCAAGTTATAGACCATGTCAGAATATTAGCCCTATAGCATTGTATATTGCATCTGCGAATCAAACAATTTGGGGTTTGGTTAAAAATAAAGGTGTCGTGCCCTATATTAAATCCGACCAATTATTCGATTCTATTGAATATTTCTACACAAAATACACACAGCTTATGATCAATTGAAGTGTTATCTTGCTTATCGAATCTGTAAACCCAATTGCAGGGCAGGGCACCTTAAGACGTTAGGATTTATGCATAGCGCATGGCGCGGCGATCGGGCAATCGTACAAATTACCCATCCTTCAACGCTTATCTCGCTGCTCTAAGGTCGAGGCGATCATGATCCCGAATTCCAGGTATCATCCCAGACGGCGGTGCAATTCGCGTCCAGCCGACAGGCGATCTTTGCGGGGATACTTGAGATAGGGTATGATCACATCGTTTTTGCTGCCGGCGGTGCCGTCGTAGGTGATGGAGACAACGGGGACGCCGGTTTGGCGCTCGATTTCAGCGGCCATGGCCTCGGTAATCAAAGCCGCACAGCAGAAGGCCGGGCTGGCCTGCACGAACAGGGCAACCTCCGGATGAAGTTTTTTGGTATAGTGAATTTTTAAAATATTATCCATCGATTCACCGGTGTGTTCCAGGCGCAAATTGTACCGGGCCAGGATCTCTCGGGCCGGTTCATCATATTCCGGCTCCGGTTCCTTTAAAATGCGCTGAAAATAGCTGTAGTAAATTTTTTCCTTCATTTTTAAGGTGGCCATCAGGGCCTGGGAAGAAAGCGCACTTAAATAATGCCCCTCGATCAGCCATTTTCTAAGATAGGGCCCTGAAATCATCTTCAGGTATTCGCTGTAAGGCGTCGTGAGGACCTCCCCGCCGTTGCCCTCGATGAAGTGAATCAGATCCTGGTTGATCACGTGATTGTCCCGGGCGTAAAGATCGCCGAAGACGGCCACCTTCGGTCTCGGCGGCTGTCCGGTGCGATCGATCGTTTCAATCCCCGCAAGCTTGGATGCCACCTCGGCCACCGCCTGCTCCTTGGTACGATTTCCGAGAAAGGCCTCCCGCAAAATATCGACGGCGCCGGCGATCACACGGTCGGTTTCACCTTTGTGGCGTTCATAGGGCCTGATTTTGCACCCGATTTTGCGGAGCAGGCCGCCGAACATGTAGACGAAATAATTGTTGACGGGCAGGGTGACGGATATATCGACCATCGACAGCTCCCCCAAATAGACATCCGCCCGTTCCATACCGTTGCCGTAGGAATTCAGAATGCTTTTGATATGGTGGGGATACAGCTTGAGGTTGCAGGCGATTTCTCCGGCCGGCATCCACAAGGCGGTGCGGGCCGGATCCAGCCCGTGGTCCTGCACGTAGTCGATAAATTCCTGGGCAATAATGTTCAGGGGAATACACTGGCCGCTGTTGAAGCGCATGCTGCGCCGGATGCCGGGGGGCGTCTCTTCCAGGCAGCGCGCATCGAGTCCCGCCCGGTTGAGATTGGCCGCCAGCAGGTTGAGGGTGATCGGATCCCAATTGGGCAGAATCATGGTTTTATTCAATAATTTTTTAGACTTATAGGAAACCAGCGGCGTCATGGCAGCGGCGGATGCGACGGCCGGCCGGGTTGCATGATGATTGCGAAAGGCCCGGACAGCCGACTCGATCCGGGTCTCGTAACCGCCCGCGGAATCGTGGTCATCGAGCTGCAATATCAAGTACGGTTTGTCATGGGACGCCATAATTTGTTTGAAATAATCGATGGCAAACGAATCCGGCGAGCACTTGAAGGCGGTCATCAGAATGGGATAGGCCCCGGGTGATTTGGCGACAACCTCGGCCGCCTCCAGAATCTTGGCGGCATAGTGCCAATGAAGTTCATTGAGCAGGGGCGCAATCGACGCCACATCCTGCTTGGAATAGGAGAGCATGTCTTGAAAGAAGGTTTTGATGCCCAGGCCCGCCAGGATACCGGGGATACCTTTGTGCAGGGCGCCGGAAAGCACGGTATAAGGGCGACCCAGCAGCACTGCGTGCAGATCATCGGCGCGGTCGGTGTGCTGCCGGTAGGCAGCCTGCCACCGGGACCGGCAGGAATCCATGAACTCCCGGGCCCGGTCATAGGCGGCGGCAACTTCAAAATAGCTGAGGCGCCTGGCACACAGTCCTTTCAGCATCCGGAACAGCTGAGCCTTGGTGTGAAAACTGCTGTAAAGGTAGTGCACCACCGGCGAAAGAAATTTTTTGCCGGTCCCGTCTCCGCCGGTCAGGGAGGTCAGGCTGGGTGCAAACTGGGTATAATAGCAGAATTGCCGCCGCGGCCCCCTTTCCCGCCCTTTTTTATCAAGGTAAAACGGTAAAAAGATATAATCGGCGCGCTGCAGCAGGGCCTGCACATGGCCGTGCAGGTCGGTCATGGGGGCACAAAATTCGGCGCCGGCGATGCGCTTGCCGTCTTTGAGGCTGTCCCGGCACCCTTCACTGGTTACGGTTTTAATGCCCAGCATATTAAAAAAGTATTGCCACAACGGCACATCTTCCAGCAGATGCAGGGCGGCCGGCAGGCCGATGGTAAATTCTTCTTTAATTTCAGCGCCGGCGTTGCAGGCAAACACTCGGCGGCGCTCCTTGAGAAGATCAAAACCGGTGCGGTTGTTGTTCACATAGTGTCTGATATCGTAATCCCGGCCGCACAGAAATCCATAGGCCACCTGTTCGCTGCCGATTTCGGCCACCGTCAGTTTGCAGTGGTTGGTGCATAGATCACAGGTTTCAGAGCGCAGCGGGATCTGTTTCTTGTAAAGGTCCAGACCCCTGAACCGGGTGGCAGGGACGCCCTGGTCGCTCAGCATCAAGGCGCTGCCCAGGGCGCCGGTCAAATGACAATAGCGGGATACCCTGATGGGCCGGCCGAGTCTTTTTTCAAAGGCCGCTGCCAGGGCCTTGTTTTTAGCCGTCGCCCCCTGAAAGGAGATGACGCGGCCGATGTTTTTTTCAACCGCCACCTTGGTCAGATAGTTCTCACACACGGAGTGCAGCACCGCGGCCAGCATGTCATCCACCGGGTAGCCCTCATTGAGATAATGATTGAGATCTCTTTCCATAAACACGGTACAGCGATCGCTGGCCATGGGGGATCGGCGATGCGCCGCCCGCGCTGCATACTCGGACAGCGGGCAGCCGAGTTTCTGGGCCTGCTCCTCGATGAAACTTCCCGTGCCGGCGGCACAGACATTGTTCATGACCGAAAAGGTAACGCGGCCGTTTTGCAGGGTCGTGAATTTGGCGTCCTGCCCGCCGATCTCGATAATCGTGTCCACCTGCGGATCGATTTCAACGGCGGCCCGGGCATGGGTCGTGATTTCATCGACGGCCATATCGGCACCGATAATTTTGCCGATAAATTTGCGGCCGGCCCCGGTGCTTCCCGCCCCGGCAATACTTAAATCGATGCCGGTCTTTAGCATCATGTCGCGGACGGCGCCGAAGATCGCCTGCACCGCCGCCACCGGTTTGCCGGCGGTACGGGTGTAAAAGCCGGCCAGGACGGTTTTGGCTTTATCCAGCAGGACGGCCTTGGTGCTGGTGGAACCCACATCGATACCCAGATAGGCGGCAACCGGCCGGCCGGGCTGCAGGTCGACATAGGTATCGACTTCCACCGGTCCGGTATTCTTCGATTCCGCAGCGCTGAATTCATAGGATTCAAGACCTTCAAAATCCGGGTAATCGGAAAGGTTTAATTCCAGCGGTTCATGAACATATTGCAGGCGGGTATGTCCGGCGATCAGAACATCCTCCGGCGACTGAAGCCCGGGGCCAGCCGGCAGACGCTCCTCATCGGCCAGGCTCAAGGCGGCCCCGACGGCCGCGTACAGCAGCGTTTCATCGCAGATTATCTCTTGGCCGGTCAGCGCGCGCAGGTGTTTGACGACGGCCCGGTTTAAGGAGACACCGCCGGTAAAGATAATGGGGCCGTGAACGTCAGCGGCGCTGAACAGGGTATCGACAATGTTGCGTGCCAGGCCGAGGCACAACCCGTCGCAGATTGCCGACAGGGTGCAGCCTTCCTGCTGGGCATGGGCCAGATCGGTTTTGGCGAACACGGCGCAGCGGGATGCAATCCGGGGCACATCCCCCCGATTGCTCAAAGCGATGCGGCTGAGTTCGGACGCACCGCTCAAATTCAACCTGCGGGCCTGCTGATCCAGAAAGCTGCCGGTGCCCGCGGCGCAGCCGGTGTTGGATTTATAGCCCAGATAATTGCCGTGTTCGTCCAGGCGGATCAGGCCGAATTTTTCACCTCCCACCAACAGGATGCAGCCGGCCTTGGCATGAAACCGGCGCACCGCCTTCATCACCGCGACTCGGCTGTCGAAGCGCTGCGTCACTTTTACAATGGCCGGGGTCGATTCGGTCGCGGCAACAGCACCGATGCCGGTCAGATCGAATTTGCCAAGAATTTCGGCCAGCTTGGGCGCCGTATTGCCGTGGTGAAATTCATAGGCGCTTTGCACGATTTGTTGCTGGGGATTTACGACGGCCGCCGCAATGGTCACCGAACCGATATCGATGCCGAGGATATTGGGATAAGAAGACATGGTCAATCTCCTAAAATTTTCAAGTTTATGGCGACTATAAAACTTTAGGAAAGCACAGAGAATAGAATCAATTCGCTTTACTTATTCAACCAGTCCGTTGCCCGTTATGTATGACAAAAAAAGAAAGGCGTGTCAAGCTTAAGGTTTAGCCGTTTCATGGAACAATCAAAGCAGTATCCACCCGTCTTAGATACAGTAAGTTTTCTGCTCCAAATGCCGTTCTAAAATTCCAAATCTCAATACTCAAATTAAAAATACTATTAAAATTCAAAATCTCAATTTCCAAAATGTTCCCGGTGCCTACGCAACCCATCAACTTATCAGCCAATCAACCTAATAAACTCAACAAACTCAATAAACTCAATGAACTAATCAACTTCATCCCTTCGCCCGGGTGCAGCGATCCACCAGGTACAGAATGGATTTGTAGTCAAGGCCGCTGTGGGTGGCCAGGCCGATTTCGCAGGTGCGGCTGGTGGAGTAGCCCTCCCTGACCTCGGGCGTCAGCTGCTGTTTCAGATGCCGCAGGCCGAAGGCGTTCAGCTCGGGTACGTTGAACCCCCGGTCGCCGGCAAAGCCGCAGCAGATCACATCCGGTGCGACCACCTTTTCCGCGCACATTGCAGCCAGGCGCAGGAAGTCGGCCTCCAGTCCCATTTTCTTGGCGCTGCAAACCGTGTGAATGGCGACGGTCTCCGGAACCTTTTTAAATTCGAGGCGCCGGGTCAGATATTTGAGCGTGAATTCGATGGGTTCAAACAGCTGCAGGCGGGCATCCAGAGTTTCTTTCATGTGGTACAGGCAGGGGCTCATGTCGCATAAAATCGGGATGCGCCCGTTGTCCGAGGCGCTCAGCAGGGCATCGCCCAGCTCCCGGGCCTTTTCGCCGGCGGTCTCGGCAAATCCCTTGCTGGCAAAAGGCATGCCGCAGCACAGCGTGTCCATGCGGTCCGGGTAGATGATGCCGTAGCCGGCTTTCAGAAGCAGCGATTCGGTCTTGCGATTCAACGACTCTTCACGCGTGCGTCCGGCCGGCCCCATACCGCGGTTGATGCAGGCCGGGAAATAGACGACTTGATCCGTCGCGCCCGATCCGACGCTGCGCAGGGCAATGGCCTCCGCGCCTTTGGGCATGGCCGGGGTCCACAACGGAATCCGGTTGCCGGACAGGCTGCGCAGCCCGGCGGTGAGGGTTTTCATCAGTCCGGTGCCCAGCATATAGTGAAAAATGTTGAGCAAATTCAGCCCCCAGCGGCTTAAGGCTGCAACCGTATCCATCCGTTTGGCAACCTGGGCGCCGATTTGCCGCGCAGCCGGCGTCAATTGATCATGGCGCAGGGCTTTGATGAGTTTGCCGGTGTCGATCTCAACCGGACAGGTCAGGGCACACAGACCGTCGGTGGCGCAGGTCTGGTCTCCGTACCAGATATATTCCTTTCTGAGCTCCGCCAGGCGTGCGGGATCTTCTCCCGTAGCGGCCAGACGGGTCATCTCCCGGTAAATGACGATGCGCTGGCGGGCGGACAGCGTAAAATCATGGGACATGCAGCTGCGCTCGCAGAAGCCGCACTCGGTGCAGGTGTCCACCAGATCGTTGGCAGGCGGCATGGGCTTGATATTTTTGGCATGCGCCTCGGGGTCGTCGTTGATAATAACGCCGGGGTTGAGCATACGGCCGGGATCAAAAATCGCCTTGATCTCCTGCATGGCCCCGTAGATCCGATCGCCCCATTCCCGCCGTACAAAGGGCGCCATGTTGCGGCCGGTCCCATGCTCGGCTTTCAACGAGCCGTCGTATTTGTCCACGACCATGGCAGCGAGCGCTTCCATAAACGCCTTGTATTTATCTATCTGCGCAGATTCCGCCATATCCGGCGTGAGCACGAAGTGCACGTTGCCGTCGAATACATGTCCCCAGATGATGGTATCTTCGTAGGCAAACTTTGCGAAGAGCCCCTGCAGGTCGAGCAGGCAGTCGCGCAGATTCTCGATGGGTACGGCAATGTCTTCGATGATGACCGTGGTCCCTTTCCGGCGGGCAATGCACACCGACGGAAACAACCCTTGGCGGATGTTCCAAAGATCCGCCTGCTTGTCCGGACTGGTCGAAAATTCAAATTCGCGCGCCATGGGAAAGCCGGCAAAGCCGGCCTTGATTTCAGCCACCTGCTGCTGCAGGACGGCCGGGTCATCGGCCGCGGTTTCAACCAGCAGGGCCGTCACCGACTCCCCCAGTTCTTTTATGTAGGACGGCATGCCGGGTTTGTCTTCCACGGATCGCAGGGACACCCGGTCCATCAGCTCGGCGGCGCTCACCCGGCACTCCTTTAGCACCAGAACGGCCTCGCAGGCTTTGGCAATGTCGGGAAAGAGCATCAGCCCGGTCGCTTTCATAGCCGGTTCGTCGAGCGTGCGAAATGTGACCTCCGCAATAAAGCCGAGGGTCCCTTCCGATCCGATTATCAAATGCTGGATGATCTCGATGGGATCGTCAAAATTAACCAGAGCGCTGATACTGTACCCGGTAGTGTTTTTGATCCGGTATTTGCGCCGGATGCGGGCCACCGTCTCAGGCTCGCTTTTCAGCGATCGGGAAAGGTTCAGGATCCGATCGACCATATCTTTCTTATGCCGCAGAAACGCAGCGCGGCTTTCCGGATCCCGCGTGTCCAGCACCGTACCGTCGCAGAAAACAATCCGCATGCCGCAAACCGTACCCATGCTGTTGCCGGTAATACCGCTGGCCATGCCGCAGGAGTTGTTGGAGACGATGCCGCCGATTTTAGCGGAGTTTATCGAGGCCGGGTCCGGCCCGATTTTTTTGCGGTAGGGTGCCAGGCAGCGGTTGGCCTCCGCACCCAGCATACCCACTCCCAGGGTAATTTCGTTCCGGTCGGGGCTGATGTGGTAATCACGCCAGCCTTCGGGTCCCAGCATCATCAGGACCGAATCGCTCGCGGCCTGACCCGAGAGGCTGGTGCCGGCCGCCCGAAATGTAACGCCCGTGTCATGCGCCCGGCAGGTCTCCAGAACCGCCAGAACTTCTGTTTCATTCTCGACTTTGACGATCAGCCGGGGGACCATGCGATAGAAGCTGGCATCGGTGCCGTAGGCCAGGGTTCGCAGGGGATCGGTGATCAGCCGGGCGAGTGGAATTTTGGCGCTCAGACGATTAAAGATCGATTGATAAGGTTCGGCAAGCATTGTTATCTCCTGTTATTCGAGCAATGGCGAAAGTTGAGTACTATATCAGATAAAATATTTAAGGACAACCACGGATGGGGCAAGCCGGAGTGACGGCGGCGTGCATAATTATTTAACGCTTGTAAACCTTGCCGGCCCTATGATAGCCATTAAAAGGCCGTAAAAGGAAACTGGAAAAATCAAGCTTCAAATACCGACTCCCAAACAATTACGAATAGCCAAAATTCACAAGGTGAGGTTGTAAAGATGACGATCAAAGTGTGTTTGGCCGGCGCAACCGGCTGGGCCGGCTCGGCACTTGCAAAAGCAATTCATGCGGCCGCTGATATGGAACTGGTGGGTGGCGTGTCCCGAACCCACGCGGGCAGGCAGCTGGCAGAGGCCATCAATTGCCCTGGAATTTCCCTTACCCTCAGCGGCACGGCCGCCGAAGCCCTAAAGGCGAATTGTGACGTTTTTGTCGAATTCACCAAACCCGACATCGCCCTGAATAACATCCTGCTGGCGCTGGAAGCCGGCGCGCATGTGGTGGTGGGGACTTCCGGCTTGACGGACGACGACTTCCGCCGGATCGAGGAGGCAGCGGCCGCAAAGGGGCGCGGTGTGCTGGCCGCCGGCAATTTCGCCCTGACGGCTGTTTTGCTGCAAAAATTTGCGGTGATGGCCGCCAAATATATTCCGCACTGCGAAATAATCGATTATGCCCACGCCGACAAAGTCGACGTGCCGAGCGGAACCGTGCGGGAACTGGCCCACCGTTTGGGCCGGATTCGCAAATCGGCGCTGGACATCCCCTTGGAAGGTGTCCAGGGACCCCGCGAGACCCGCGGTGCACGCCTCGACGGCACCCAGGTTCACGCCGTGCGTCTTCCGGGATATGTTATCGCCGCGGAAGTCATATTCGGGATGCCGGACCAGAAACTGATCCTGCGCCATGAAGCCGGGGCCGGGGCCGAACCCTACGTCGACGGCGCCCTGCTGGCGATCAGAAAAGTCGGCACGTTCACCGGACTGCGGCGCGGGTTGGATGCGGTGATGGATTTAGGCTAAAGCTTTCAACCAAAGGTGCCGAAATCGGAGAAAAACGGTCTATGTTAGGCCTGCACGAATGGAAGGAAAGCATGAGCACATCCCCAAAATGTCCGCAATGCGGCTTCGCAGCCGACACACCCTTTAAGGAATGCCCCCACTGCGGCGTCATCCTCAGCAAATTTTTGCAGAGTTCCGAAGAAGGCGGCCAGGCCGAAGGCAGATCGGCTGCCGAAAAGAATTCCTACCTGGCGCAGCTGGCCGGAGCCGACGCGCTGATTATCCGGCAGCAGAAAGAATGGGGTGAAATCCTCACCGGATTTGAAACGAAAAACCGGTATGAGGTAATGGACCACCTGAACAATCCGCTGATTGAGGCCTTGGAGGAAGGCGGTTCGGCCCTGACCACGATCACCCGGATATTTTTGAAGGCCCTGCGGCCTTTTACCATGCATCTGTTTTCACCGCAGGGAACCGGACTCTTTAAACTGACGCGGCCGTTTCGCTTTTACTTTCATGAACTCGAAGTTTGCCGGCCTGACGGCGCCCCATTGGGCAAAATCAAACGGCGCTTTGCCGTATTGCGCAGAATGTACGCGGTCCTCGACCGCCAGGGCCAAGAAATATTCAGACTTTTCGGCCCGCTGCTGCATCCATGGACCTTTCAGATTCGAAAAGACGGGCAGGAGCTGGGTAAAATTACCAAAAAGTGGAGCGGCCTGGTTAAGGAATCATTTACGGATGCCGACAATTTCGGCATCACCTTTCCGCCGGGAATCGACCTTTCGCAAAAAGCCGTCCTGTTAGGAGCTGTTTTTCTGATTGATTTCGTACACTTTGAAAACCGAAGCAAACGCAACTGACAACCGACGACTCGGAATTTCCACTTCTGATTTAGGCATCCGTGTTTACACCAATCCAATGCACGCTGCATGGCAGACGGGTGTTCTTTTTCAATTACGCAAGAATCAGCCGCCCGGCGCCGGGCGGCTGATTGCAAACGTCTCCAATTAGGTTTCAGTCTATTCAACGACAATCATATCTTTATTATTCTCATATGTCTTGTCGCCGATCCCCGAGACCATGGTTATATCTGCAGGACTTTTGAAGGGGCCGTTTTTATCGCGGTACTCAATGATCTTGGCCGCCGTACTGGGGCCGACACCTTTCAGCTGAGCCAGTTCTTCGGCTGATGCCTTGTTAATATTGATTTTGGCAGCGTCTCCGGCATACACACTGATTCCACTCAACAAAAGCGCCAATACCGCCACAAGCACTGGAATAATAACTAGGCTTCGCTTCATAGTTCTCCTCCTTTTGAGTTGAATTTTCTTTTTCCCAATACTCTCAAGCCGGCCTCCGCATGTTCCTAATGGAAGCAGTTTGTGGTGTCAACCCTTTTTTACTGTCGTCAATAAGAAGCATAATTATCTTCTTTGTTAACTAGTCAATTGTAGTAAAACCTCATCAAGTCATGTCAATTTTATAAAAAAAATATTAACTAGAGTAAAATAAAGTAAAAACTAAAAATCCATAATTTTTTTTTCAAACAATTAGCTGCATAGAATATTGACCCGGAAGATCGATCTCTGATTTCACCTTTTGCCTTTTATCTTTAGCCCTCATATGAAACTTGGAATCTTTTATAATCAGAGACGCTATTGATTTTTCGTATACTGTTCCATTTTTATAATGTATATTCAGGTATCCTATTCGAATTTTATATAAAATTGTGGGGCACAACACTTGGAGGAATACGTACTTGTCCAGACTCCCTGAATCCTTTCATGAACTGCAGGCTGTTTTCGACCGCTGGGCGGAGGCGCTTCAGCAGTACCGGGACAATGAAAACCGCATCGCTTTCATCGGCAATGAAATGCCCGGGCTGCTGTTGAACCGTTCTCATTTCAAGAAAATCCTGACCAACATCGTCCGGGGCGGCAATTATCCCGATGCGCGCCAGGCCACCTTGTTCTCAAATGAGTTCATTCTTTTCATCAACGACCGGCGGATTTTTTCCGTCCGTTTGTACATCTACGAGCCGGGTCAATATACACCCGTTCACGACCACAATTCCTGGGGCGTCTACGGTTGCGTCTCGAAAAAGATCGAAGTCATTCGCTACCGGCGGACCGACGATGAATCGAAGCCGGATTACGCCCGTCTGCAGGAAATCGAACGACCGGTCCTGCAGCCCGGAGAGACGACATCCGTACTGCCGCTCAACGACGGCATCCACCAGGCCGGCAATCCCAACAATCAGACTGCCATGATGCTCGGCGTTTACGGCACGCCTATCCGCAGACTTTACGTGAATCAATATGACATCCTGCAAAACTCCGTAAGCAGACGGTATCCGCCCCGTCTGCGGAAAAAGAGACTGGCAGCGAAGGCCCTCGAAGCATTAGACGGCGATTAAGTTTGATACTTCAAAATAAAAAAATGCAACCTAATTCTAGATTTCGGCTTTAATATTACCAGGATCAGCCATGCCTTCCTATCCATCCGTAATTCCATTGCATACCACCGTGAAGGGCCGCGTACGCCTTAAAATCGAGGGCCTGGCCCACTGCCAGGCCCTAAAAATCGAGCTCGAAGCCACATTTTCCCGGCAGCCGGATATCCGCTCGGCCTCGGCCAGCTCCTTGGCCTTGCAGCTTTTGCCGTTTTTTGTTCCCGGACTGCGCCGCCTGCTGAAGATTGCGCCCCTGACACCCGTCGACCTGGCCCTTGCCGGCGCCAACGCGGTTCTGGCCCTGGCTGTCCATAATCGCCTAAAACATTGCCGATGAAAGGTTTCAGGTTTCGGGTGTCAGAAGACAGAGGCTGCGAGGCTGGAAGGCCGGAAGTTGGAAGCTTGGAGGCTGGAAAGCAAACCCTCGGATCTTTGTCCATCCCTTTTACCACTCACCTGCAACCTTTCCGCCTTTAACCTTTGGCCTTTGCTGACACCGAACCTGACACCTGGAACCCTTTATATATAGCCTTGCACCTGCCCCTTTTATGCTGTAGACAATGAGTTCCTTAAGCTGAGGAAGGAGGAGCGACCATGCCGGACATGCTGATCAAATTGTATGACCTGGAGGATGATTGGAGTTTCATGGAGGCGCAAAAAGAACAGGGAATTGCGATCCGCAAACCCATCGGACCTGAGGCGCATTTAATCCGCAAGTGGGTATTCGATCAATTCAGCGCCGGCTGGGCTGCTGAAACCGATGCGGCCCTGGCCAACCGGCCCCGCAGTTGCTTTATAGCCGTTAAGGATTCAATGATCATCGGCTTTGCCTGCTATGATGCAACCGCCCTGGGATTCTTCGGACCCATCGGTGTTGCCGCGTCCCATCGCCGGAAGGGCACCGGCACGGCGCTGATGACGGCGTGTCTGCTCGACATGAAATTAAAACAATATGGCTATGCAGTTGTCGGCGGCGTGGAAGACACGGATTACTACCGAAAAAACGCCAGGGCCGTTGAAATCCCCGATTCATCGCCGGGCATTTACGGCAAAAAATTGAAGATTGAATATAAGGTAAAAGGCTGAAGGTAATTAGACTGAGCGCAGCGAAACCACAAATATTCAATTTTCAATCTTCAATATTCAATTATCTAAGCCAGTTGCGGTGTTTTTCGGCCCGCTCGGACACGGTCTGTCTGAGCCACGCTTCAAGATCCTTGACGCAATAAAACTTCGGCTGCAGCAGATTGTCATCGGCAGCAATCCGTCCCTCTTCAACGGCGATCCCGGCCAGCTTCGTGTAAGGATAGATGCGAATGCCCACCGTAATTTTTAGCGCATCCAAATTCAGGGATTCGACAAAATCAAAACTTTCCGCCACGGTTTTACGCGTCTCGCCGGGGCCTCCCAGCAGCAAGAAGCCCATGCGCCGGATGCCGGCCTCCGCAAACATATCACTGGCCCGGCGGATGTCCCGGGGACCGAAGCGCTTGTTCATGTCACGCAGCATCATGTGGTGGCCGCTTTCAAAACCCAGGCTGACTTCCGTGCAGCCGGCGCGAGCCATAGCGTCGACCAGCGGCCTGGAAACCCGGCCGGGATACACGATGCACCGCCAGCGAAAGTCCAGTCCGGCCGCGGCCATCCGCCGGCATAGTTCGACGGCGTAAGGTTGGGGCAGGTTAAAGGTGTTGTCGACAAAAAACACCTGCGAGAATCCGGCGCTAACCCAGCCTGCCAGCTCCTGCACCGCAGCCTCCGGCGAACGTTTGCGGATGAGATGCCCCTCGATGGTCGAAGTCGAGCAGTAGCTGCAGTTCAGCGGGCACCCCCGCCGGGTTTGAAACGGCAGCCAGTAATGCTGTTTTCGACGATCCCCCGAGGTCATCAGGGACGGGTCGGGCAGCGCGATTGCGTCCAGGTTTTTCACGAATCGGCGACCGGCCTGCTGTCCGCGGCCCGGCAGATAAAGCCCGGGTACGTTTGAAAGGTCCTTTTTCGCCTCGATTTGCGATAACAGGGCCGGGAACGCAATTTCACCCTCGCCCTGGATGCCCATGTCGGCCCCTAAATACTCCAGGGCGCTTTGCGGAAAAATACTGTAGCCGGCGCCTCCCAGCACTATCGGCGCCGGTGACAGCTGCCGGCATAATTCGATGACCTCCCCGGCCTGGTCAAGCATAAAATGGGTCGCTCCCATCGCCTGGTCATCGATGTTGCGCACTGAAACACCGATGACTTCGGGACCAAAGGCTGCCACCCTGTTTTTGAGCGTCTGTTGATAATCATCTTGCGCCATCAGATCCAGGAATTCCACCTCGTGGCCCGCCCGCTGGGCGGCGGCCGCCACACAACCCAGTCCCATGGGCAGGGTCGGCATGTTGATGTCCTCACGGTTGGCTGAAATAAGCAGGACTCTCATAATGTTTTAGGCTTTCGCTGCTGCGCTTTAATTGGAAGTGCGTCATCCCTTTAATTATTGCCGCATAATACAAGCTATAATTTAACACCGTTTCTACCCCGCTTCAAGAAACTAAAAATTTTGAGGCAACGCGCAATAAAATCTTGCGCAATTTTGCGCGATATTGCATAAATTCAGATTAAATCTTAAAAATTCATAGACGTAAATGGCTCGCAGATATCAAAACAAAACAGACTGGCAACGGCTGCGATCGATAACCGAAAGCGGCCTCAATGCAAGCGGCAAATTTCCGTTTTCGGTCAGCGTTGACGGCAAAATCGAATGGATCGACAGCGGCCTGTACCATGACAACTACCGTTTCTGGATTGTCGGGCCGGAACTTCCCGAGGCGTGGCAGGACAAATCCCTGCTGCTGCGGCTCAGCACCCAAAAAAGAGTGCCGCGGTCCAAAACTGAAACAGTCCAATATCTTTTGCGGGAAGCGCAAACCCTGCAAGCTTTAAAAGACGAGGCGTTCGCTTTTGAAACGCCGGAGCTGATCTGTATGGTGAAATCGGAAGCCAGGCAGCCGGTCGGTTTGGTTGAAAACTGGGTCTGGGGCATGTCGCTGCAGTTTTATAAGGACAGCAGTTATGCGGATAGAATCATTCCGACCATTGCAGCGGTGGCCGCCGCCGTCCACCATCTGCCGCCCGGCCGATTCAGCCATCTGCCGGCTTTCCCGGACAGCCGGACCCACATTCTGAAGGAATTGAAAAGCCTGCCGCCGGCGCTGTTCCGCGAATACCCGGCCGCCCGGGCGGCTCGCAAATGGATTCTGTCCCGTCTTCCCGCCAACCGGCCGGCAACCGTTCTGCACGGCGACCTTTTGCCGCAAAACATCAACTGCGGTGAAAACAAGGGCGAGTGGAAAATTGCAGTCATCGATTGGGAGTTTGCCGCAATCGGCGACCCGGCTTACGATCTGGCCATTGTGACTCGCGGCGACCGCAGGCTCATGGGAAAAAATAACGGACTGCAGCATTTGATCGACAATTACCGGGAGACCGACGGCATTGATCTCAGCGTTGCCGATGTCCACATCCATGAGCTGCTGATGATTTTGAATTGGCTGTGGGACAGTGCTAAGGGATATCGCAAACAACTAACTGAGGGCCACGGCCCCGCTCATTATGCCCAGCGCATGGAATCCCTGCTGCGCCGGGCGGAAACGGAGTAACAGAAGTTGCCAGGGGGGTGGGAAGAGGCAGCCTTGTCCAGGTCCCAGCCCGGAGGTCCAAACTAAGGAGAAGGAAAAATGGCGAACATAGAAGGCCTGAAATACAGACTGGAAGATCTGGTTCATCGCTCCTGGGATGTGAAGGGCATCGCGGAGAGGTTCGAAAAACTGGTCCGGGAGGGCATTCCTTCCAACCGGCCCGAGCCCACGGATTTTTTAGCACGCAAGCAGGAGATTGTCAAAGGGGTCGAGCGGCGGGCCGAGGAATATGAATATCTCAGCCACAGCTGCGCCAAGGGCAGCGCCCTGGCCCTGATGGAAGCGTTCGGGCTGGGCAATATAGCAATTATCAGGGCGCTCTCGCCGTTTCCCGGCTTTGCAATGACCGGCGGCATCTGCGGAGCTGTGACCGGAGCCCTGGTTGCTCTGGGATTGTATTTCGGCAGCGACGACCTGCAGGACTATGAGGGCACCGGCCGTACAATGTCCGCCGCCCGCAAGTTTATTCCGCGGTTCGAAGAGGAAGTCGGCTCCATCTATTGCCCCCGCATCCAGCAGGACTTTGTCTTCGATAAGTACATGGATCCGCGCGCCAGCCGGGAAAATTTTGAGGCATTTGTCGCGGCGCACGGCTACGAAAAGTGTTCGCTGCTGCCGGGAATCGGCGCCCGTATTGCGGCCGAAATTATTTTTGAAAGCATGGAAAAAGATCACAATTAAGAATCTAATAAATGGGGAAACACTATGAGCTGGTTTGGAAAATTGACCTTCGGCGCAGTGGGTCTGCTGTTGGGCGGCCCCCTTGGCGCGATTGCCGGCGCAGCCTTGGGGCACATCCTGATCGACAGGCAAGGCGGGCTTATCAAGCACGAGTATTACACTGAAAGGCCGGAATTTGTGGGAACCGAGCAGGCCCAGGCCTCCTATTTTGTGAGCTTATTTTCGATTCTGGGCAAGCTCTCCAAAGTCGACGGTAGGGTCAGCCGGGATGAAATCGCCGTTGTGCAAGACTTTATCAACAGTCTGCCGATGGATGAAGCCCAAAAGGAATTTGCCCGCCGGGTTTTCAGAGAAGCCAAGGACTCTCCCTACGCCATCGAAGATTTTGCCGCGCAGCTTTACCGGGCAGTCGGCAGGCAGCCGGCAGTAATGATGTCCTTTTTTAGCCTCCTGTTTCACGTCGCCGCCGCCGACGGCACCCTGCATCCGGCCGAAGAAGCCGCCCTGAAAAGCATCCAGAATATTTTTCGGATCAGCGACAGCCGGTATGAAGACATCAAGGCGGTCTACATCAAAAACGAGGATAAATATTACAAAATTTTAAACTGCACCCCCGCGTGTTCCAATGAAGAAATCAAGGCCAACTACAAGAAGCTCGTAAAGGATTTTCATCCCGACAAGATCATTGCCAAAGGACTGCCGGAAGAATTCGTCGACTTTGCCTCCGAGCGCTTTCGTGAAATCCAGGAAAGCTACGAAAAAATAAGAAAGGAACGCCACTTCTGAAATTTTAAAAGCTGGCCTTGGCAAGTGGGAGCAAATTGCTAAAAGCACGTTTAGTGGGGTTTCAGGTGTCAGCCCCGCCGCCGGCCAAAACAACGGCCGGTCTGATCGAAAAAGAAACATAATAGTTCACCGCAGAGCCCGCCGAGAACGCCGAGAAACAAAAGTTAAATTAATCTCTGCGCTCTCTGCGCTCTCAGCGGTGAGACACTTCGTAAAAATGGCATCGAATTTAAGGAAGTTTCATATAAGCGGCGCCGCTGGTCGCGAGCGTCCAGTCTGATCGATAAAAGAAACTTTTAGGAACTCGGACACAGTTGGATTTAATATCACGCCCACTTCGTTGGAGCTCACAGAGACCGCGGAGAACATTTTTCTTTCGCCGCAGGCGGCTGTAACCCCAAACCTCTGTGATCTCTGAGCGCTCTGTGTGAGATGCAGTTTCATATAAGATGGCAGGAATCGGGTGTCAACCGGCGGCTGCGGTCAACGGCCATGCTGAAACCTGAAACCCAATAATGACTTCTTAAAGCGAGGTGTACCATGCAAGACATACCGGATTTGTTGAAGGGCCTTGAACGCACCGGCCGCATCCTGTCGGAATTCGTGCACAGCATTCCGGCCGAAAAAATGAACCTGCGCCGCGGCGACGGCTTCTGGACCATCGGCGAGCACGTCAGCCACCTGGCCCAGGTGCAGCCCATGCTGCTGGAGCGCCTGCAAAGATTCATCGCTGAAGACCACCCGGAATTTATTCCCTATATACCCGGCGACGGCGAGGCTGAAGCCCAGCCGCCGCAAATGCCGGTCAACGAGGCCCTGGAATCCTTTGCCCGCCACCGGGCCCAGCAGCTGGCGCTGCTGGAAAACGCAGATGAAGCCGTCTGGCGGAAAACCGCCGGCCATCCGGAATACGAACTTTATTCCATGCATATCCTGGCAAGACACATCCTGCTGCACGATTACTGGCACATGTACCGCATGGAAGAACTCTGGTTGACCAGGGATGCGTACCTGACGAAGCTGGATTGAAGCCGGGCGATGGTGTCATCCGGGTGCATTCCTGGATATCCAGCATCGAGTATCGAGCATCCAGCATCGACCTCGTGAATGCGATCGTCTGGCGCTGACCCTCTTAAATAGTTATACGGATTTATACAACGTTAAAATAGACTAGCCACTGGAGAGGTGCCGATTATGGAACAGGGCCTGATCACCTGCCCGAACTGCGGCCGGGAATTTGAACTGTCGGATGCGCTGACCGGGCGGATTCGGGAACATCTGAAGGTCGAGCTGCTGCAGGAGGTGTCCCGGCGTGAAGCGGAGCTTAAAAAAAAGGGCGCGGCTCTCAGGGCGCAGGAAGCGGAGATCTCCCAAAGCCGCGAGGCGATTGACGCCGAAATCGAGTCTCGTCTGAAAGAGCGTCTGGCCGAGGCCGAAAACAAGGCCGCCCAAAAGCTCGCCGGGCAGTATGCGGAGCAGCTCAAGGAGCTGCAGCAAAGCCTCGCGGAAAAAGATGCGGCCATCAGGAGCTTCAGAGAGCAGGAGCTGGAGCTGCGCAAAAGACAGCGTAAACTGGAGGAGGACCGGGACGCATTCGAGCTGGAAGCGGCCCGCAAACTGGATGAGGAGCGGGAAAAAATCCGGAGTGAGGCCCTGAAAAAAGTGGCCGAGGCGCACCGGCTCAAGGACCTGGAGAAGGACAAGGTGATCAATGACCTGCGGAACTCGCTCGAGGATATGAAGCGCAAGGCCGAACAGGGCTCCATGGAGACCCAGGGCGAGGTGCTGGAACAGGACTTCGAAGCGCAGCTGAAAGCCTTCTTTGTCCATGACGACATCCAGCCCGTGCCCAAAGGCATCCGCGGGGCCGATCTCGTACAAACCGTGCGCACGCCCATCGGCGCCGAATCCGGCATCCTGCTGTGGGAAACCAAAAACACCAAGGCCTGGAGCAGCGCCTGGATCCCCAAGCTCAAGGACGACATGATCGAGGTGCGGGCTTCGATTGCCATCCTGGTCTCCGTTGTACTGCCGGAGGGCGTCAACCGCTTCGGACAGCTCGACGGGGTCTGGGTCAGCGATCCTCTTTCCGCCCTTCCGCTGGCCGCCGCCCTGCGCGAACAATTGATGGCGGTCGGCCGCGAGCGCACCGCCTCCATCGGCAAGGGCGAAAAGATGGAGGCGCTGTACCAGTACCTGGCCGGCGTCGAGTTCAAACAGAAAATCGAGGGGATCGTCGAAGCCTTCACCTCGATGCAGGATCAACTCAACCGCGAACGCCGGGCCATGGAGCGCCACTGGAAGCAGCGCGAAAAGGAGATCGAACGCGTCGTCAAAAACACCGTGGGCCTGTACGGCGACATGCAGGGCATTATCGGCGGCCAGATCCCGGCCATCCCGGCCCTGGAACTCGACGGCGAATCTGCGCGGCAGCTGCCGGGTGAATCCGACACCATGTTTTCCGAACATGAAGAATAGGGTTGCCTCCCAGAAATAAATATTTGCAAAGATTTGGGCAGCGATAGAATCAAAAATGTTTTTTTGCATTTTATGAAAAGAATTTTTATCACGAAAACACGAAACCTTGAAAGCACGAAATTTATCTTGTCTACTTTTCGTGTTTTCGTCCTTTCGTGCTTTCGTGATTAATTTGTCCTTTTTAGTTCTCCGCCTCTGGCGGATCCGGGTTAGGGTGGCTAATGAAAGAAATTATTGAAAAATTAAGAGACTTTGTCGACGCAAGAGACTGGGCCAAGTTTCATTCGCCCAAGAATCTGGCGATGGCCCTGAGCGTGGAGGCGGCTGAAATCGTCGAACATTTCCAGTGGCTGACCCAGGAACAAAGCTATCGGTTGGAGCCGGATAAACTTGAAAAGGTGCGCGACGAAATCGGTGATGTTTTCATCTACCTGACGATGCTCGCGGACAAGCTCGGAATAGATCCATTGGCAGCGGCTTTCGATAAAATTGAAAAAAACGAAAAAAATTATCCTGCGAGCCTGGTCCGGGGAAAATCCAAAAAGTACAAAGAATATTAGGATATCTGCCGGCGTCCACGGCATCCACTGCCGCTCTTAACTCTGCGGCACTTTTGCGAGAGAATTTATCTGCGCCAAACCGCCCGCCTTTTAAACATTTATCGCACCTGCCCCGGCAAAGAAAGCTTGTGCCCACCTCCTAAAGTCTTAAAATTAGCCTTTCCTTTTTAATATAATTATTGCAAATTAACCTTGTAAAATTAAATTAAAGTAAAAACCGGATGAAAAAAACCCACAATCCCGCATGTGCGATTTTTCAGGTAGGATAAATAAGGAGCAATGATGAGCGGCGAAAACTTGCGACCCGATAGTTCCCTGCAGGCAATGTTCAAGACCGGAGGGCGCAGGCTCGGATTCTGGCAGGTGGGGGCCAATCTTATCGGCGCCTGTGTGGTCACTTCGTATTTCGTCGTTTTTGATCGGATATTTTCGGCGGAGGGGATCCGGTATACCTTTTATGTGGTTGCCGTCATGTTTCCCATTCTGGTCGTAATCGGCAATTTTTTTTCCAGTTTTTGGCAAAAGGATTTGAACCGCTTTTTAGCACTGGACACCGAGCAGCGGAAAAATCATGCTGATCTGCGAAAAAAGGCCCAGCGCAAAGTCCTCGATCTGCCGCTTATGTCGGCCGCAATAAGCTTCCTTAACTGGTTGCTTGCCGCCGTTACAATGACCACCTTTAGCCTGATTTCAGGATACGGCGGCACGGAATCATTGACAGTTCGGATAATTGACGGAATAAGGGTCTTTGTGGGCAACATCATCGGCGGCATCGTGGTGGCGGCCATTATTTTTCTTATAACCGAGGCCAAATGCCGCCGGGTATGGCCGTACTTTTTCCCTCACGGGGGTCTGGTCAAAACGCCGGGGGTAGTTCGCATCAACCTGCGCACGCGGATGTCGGTGATATTTATTCTGGCCAGCATTTTGCCGCTGATTTTAATGGGGGTGCTGTCGTATAACAAGGCCCGCCTGATGCTGGTCATGAATCCGGCGGAAGTCATCCAGAGCCTGCTGTACCTGACCGCATTTTTACTGACGGTCACCCTGGCCGTGGCGCTCATATTATCCCGCCTGTTCAGCACCGGCATCATCGATCCGGTCAGACGGATGGAAGCGGCCATGGCCAGGGTTGAACGAGGGGACCTGACGGCAACCGTCGCGGTCACCAGCAATGACGAACTGGGGGCGCTGGCGGAGAACTTCAACCAGATGACCGAGGGGCTCAAAGACCGGTACCGCTTGCGTCAATCGATGGATCTGGCCAAAGAAGTGCAGCAAAATCTTCTGCCGAGGGGCAATCCCCGGTTTCCCGGCTTGGATATCGCCGGCACAAGCATCTACTGTGATGAAACCGGCGGTGATTATTTCGACTTTTTCGACAACGCCGCACCCGACGCCAAAAAATATTGCGTGGTCATCGGCGATGTATCCGAGCATGGCATCCCATCCGCCCTTCTGATGGCCTCGGTACGCGCATTTTTGCGCCAGCGCTCCGCCCTGCCCGGCAGTATTGCCAGTGTGGTAACCGACGTAAACCGGCAGCTGACCTGCGATGTGGCGGAAAGCGGTCGATTCATCACCCTGTTTTACCTTCAAATCGATATGGACAAGCGCAGCCTGCGCTGGGTGCGGGCCGGACATGAACCTGCCGTGCTTTACGACCCTGCGACCGATCGTTTTGAAGAACTCGGCGGCCGGGGCATTCCCCTGGGAATCGACAGCAGCTGGCAGTATACCGAAGAAGAATATGCCGCGCTGGCGGCCGGTCAGATCATTGTTTTGAGTACGGACGGCATTTGGGAGGCCCGCAATCCGCAGGACGAAATGTTCGGCAAACAGGCCCTGTACCGCATCGTTCGCCAGAACTCCCGCGCCGGAGCAGCCGCAATTCAGGATGCCGTCCTGGCGGAGCTGCGGCAATTTCAGCAGGAATTAGAGCCGGCCGACGACATCACGCTGGTCATCATTAAAATCAACGGCGATAGCTGAAATTAGTATAGTTGCAACATTTCAGCTGTCTGAAAGAAGCCGCAATTCAAAACGAATTTTCATGAAAATAATTTTCATTACACGCGACCCCTGCTTCGCCTGTAGCCTTAATTCGTGTGAATTCGTGTCCATTCGTGGCTGACTAATTTTAAAAAAAACTAAAATCGTGTGAATATTCCTGTGGGATTCGATGAAAAGGAGGTCCGACCATGGCTACGACGACGGTTCGCTGGTTGAATGAAACACACTTTGTGGGTATCGATTCCGGGAGGCATTCGGTGGTGTTGTCCGGGCAGGACGACGGCATTGGCGTCAGTCCCTCCCAGATGCTGCTGGTTGCGTTGTCTGCGTGTTCAGCAGTGGATGTCGTTGAGATATTGAAGAAAAAACGCAAAAAATTGACCCTGCTGGAGATCACCGCCAGCGGCGAGCAGGATCCGGAACCGCCGTGGGCGTATCGCAAGATCCACGTCCGATACCGCCTCGGCGGCGAGGGGCTGACGGATAAAGCGGTTGCGCAGGCCATTAACCTCTCCCAGGAAAAATATTGCTCGGTGGCCGCTACGGTCAGGGGCGTCGCACAGATCACCACCGAATATGAAATTGTGGCACCGGATGCCGGATAGCTTACCGCAGAGCTCGCAGAGACCGCCGAGAAAAAAATTTTCAGTTAATCTCCGCGATCTCTGCGCTCTCAGCGGTGAGACTCTTGGCAAAAATCCAGCGGATCCGCCTAAAGGCCGAAAGCCTCCAGCGCCCGTTTTGCAACCACGTCCCCCCATTCCTGCACAAAATGTCCGGCTTCTTTGACTTCAAAGGGATCCGGACATCCCTGGATGACTTTTTGCAGGGCCTTCATCACCGGAGGACCGAGCACCGGGTCCTGCATGCCGACCGCCATAAATGCCTCACCGGACCACTCCGACTTGAACCAATCCCTGGCCTTGCGGGACAGCGCGGCACCCGGGGCGTCGGGAGAATCCGGAACCATGGCCGGAAACCGGCGAACACCGGCCTTGTACCGCGCGTCCGGAAACGGCGCATTGTAGGCGCTAAGTTCATCATCCGTGAGATGCGGGCAGGTGCGTTGCATCAATTTGGGAATATCAAAATCCGGATTGTCTTTGACAAACTGCCGCCAGGCCAGAAAACCCTCCGAAAGTTTGGCTTCACCCGTGGCCAGGGCGGTGTTCATCAGCAGCAGCCGCGCGAAGCGGCGGGGCATTGCCATCGGCAGGGTCAATCCCAGCAGGCCGCCCCAGTCCTGGCAGACCAGGATGAGGTTGTTTAAATCAAGCTGTTCAATCAACGCGAGCAGCGAGCCGCGCTGGAAATCGAATTGATAGACCTGATCCGCGACCGGCTTGTCGGAACGGCCGAATCCGAAATAATCCGGTGCCACCACGCGATGGCCGGCGCCCGTGAAAACAGGGATCATCCTGCGGTACAAAAAACTCCAGGTCGGCTCGCCGTGCAGGCACAGAAAAACGTGGGAAGCATCGCGGGGACCTTCGTCCACGTAGTGCAGCCGCATTCCTTCATAGCCTTTTAAATTCTCGATGTAGCGGGGTGCATACGGAAAATCGGGCAGGCTGTTGAATCTTTCTTCGGGTGTTCTGAGTATTTCAGACATCACATCGCCTTTCGTGCTTTGGGGATAAATTTAGGGTTGTCCGGCTTTTATTTGCAAATCCATTGCCTTTTCTGCTCGGTATCGGGATCATACCCCCAAGGCTTGACACAGCCGTTCGCTAAAACCTGTCTGACCCTTTAAAAGCTTTATTTTTGCAAGGTTTATAGGACACCAGGCCGCTCGGTCAATCTCGGGGAATTCAACCTGTTTGCCGGAGCGCGGCGGCCACTCCATCGAAAATGGATTGCTTTTGATTCTGCCGGCATCGCCATCACCTTCACCGGCTTAAAAGATTGATAAAAAAGCGTCGCTTTTTGCAGGGTGCCCATTTTAAGGCAGTTTTTCAGGCTTGCAGAGATTCTGGGAGTTGACTGCACTTCGGCCGCAGTTTTTGCAGAAATACTTGGCCGGGCGGATCAGCTTGATAAATTCTTTGGTATTGGATTCGATAAAGCCCTCTTCCTGCAGGGCGCACAAGGTTTTTTCACTGGTATCGCTCATCGATTTCTCCTTTCAAGTGCAAATATTGCTGCATCCGGTCTGCCTTTCAGCCGCAACGAACGGATGTGCATAACAATAAATATACACTCGAGCGATCCTGTCAAGCAGGCCCTTGCCATGCCCGCAACCGGAATCGGCCAAACAATACGACTTTGATAGACCATACAGGAGGTGACCTTATTGGGTGGGCACCCCTCCGCGGTCTGAATTAAAAGCTTTCATTTTCAACGCCAACTATTGCCCAATTTAATTGCTTAACCGCATTAGAAGTCCCCGAAATCCGCGCTATCCAGCGGGATCACCTGCTCCGGGCTGACTTTCTTGGTCTGATGAACTGCGGTTGCCTTGCTTTTGAACTTTTTTACCGGGGCCTTGCGCGCCTCATGGGTTCTCGTTTGGGTTGGCCGGGTCATTGGCGACCGGCCACTGCCGAAACCGTTGACGCTCCCCTCAACGATAGAAAGTAATTCTTGCACAAAACTGCTCAACTGCTCTGCCTGGGCGTTCAACTCTTCAGATGCCGCGGCGTTTTCCTCGGCATTGGATGCATTCTGTTGAACCACCTTGTCCATATCAGCCACGGCGGTGTTTACCTGTTCAATCCCCTGAGCCTGCTCGCGGGAGGCGGCTGAGATCTCGGAGACCAATCCGGCCACTTTGGTAAATGACTCATTGGTCGCGACCACAATTCCGGTGCCATCCTTGACTTTATTGCTGGTATCTTCTATCAGGGCGGAGGTATTTTTAGCTGCTTCAGCTGCCCGCATGGCAAGGTTTCGCACTTCATCGGCAACCACGGCAAAACCGGCGCCCGCTTCACCGGCCCTTGCCGCTTCAACCGCCGCATTGAGCGCTAATAAATTGGTCTGAAAAGCAATTTCGTCAATGGTCTTTATTATCTTGCCCGTTTCTTCGCTCGCTTTGGATGTTTCAGCCATGGAACGGCTCAACTCGTCCATGGCTTTGGACGCCTCTTTCATGAGGTTGTCCGCCTCCGCGGAGTTGTCGGCATTCTGCCTGGTCATGGAGGCCATCTCTTCCAATGATGATGAGGTTTCTTCGATGGACGCCGCCTGCTCGGAGGAGCCTTCCGCCATCTGCTGGCTGGATGACGAAACCTGACCGGCGGCTGAGGCCGTCTGTTCAGCCCCTTGGCTCATGCCCTCGATGATCCGCCTGAAATTTTGTCCGGTTTCTTCCAATTCCACCGCGCTGAAGGATTTCAGTCCCTTGAATATTTCCTTAAATGGCTTGGTAATGCTCCGGGAAATGAAAATCGACAGCGTAAGGCCAACGATTACGCTGATAAAAGAAATAGCCAGCATTCCTTTTTTAGCGGATTGCTCCTCACGTTCCGCGGTAATCGAAGCCGCTGCGGTAAATTTTTCAATTTTATTTGAGAATTGCGCCAGACCATCGTCAAGCGCATTTTCTAATTTTTCAATTTTTTCTGCCAGAACCTCGGCTTCATGAATTTTTCCTTGCTGGACCAGGCTGAATAACTGACGGGCTTGATCCTCATAATCCGCATGTTTCTTTCCGATGGCCTTAAGGTGTTCATTGACATCGTCAAATTCTCGTCGCGCTTCGGCGGTAGCGGCCGCCTTGGCGGCATGATCGGCAATTTCCGCTCCCTGCTTGAGTGCCTCGTCTACTTTTTTGGTGCGTTCTTCGAACTGCTCCTCTGCATTTTTCAGTCCCCTTTGAGCTTCTTCCTTTGCCGCCAGGACTTCACCAAACCGCAAGGCTTGGTGAAACCAAACGGCTTGTTCCAGTTGAGTTACAGTAATCTCGGTTATAACCCCGGTCAGGGGGATATCTTCTTCGGTAACTCCTCTAATTTCTTCGCCGACATTGCCTATCTTTATAACCCCGACCACAGCGGATATCACCATTAAAACCAAAACGATTACTACCATTCCAATAATTTTGGTTCCTAACTTTAACTTTTTCATACTACTATTGCCTTTCATTAAAAATTTAACGAAGCCGCCGATAGACAGCTCATATCAGGTAAAGATAGTCAGGTATTTACCCGCCCTGTTGTCAACAGCCCTGCCGGTTTTGCCTATTGGTTCTGCTGATTTCGACATTTAGATAGACCTCCGTTCGGTTTTGCTTGTATATCGTCACTTTGCCGGGGAACTTGAAGGAAATGATCAACTATAATAATATAGGGTCGGATAGTACTCTTCGAACGAAAGCTGTGGGCCGGACCCCGGGCATTTGAGCCCGGTCTCCTGTTGACTCGTAAGATGGAAGAAGGTAAGCTGATCTTCACATTCGGACAGATCAGAAAATTAAAAAACCATCCCATTTTTTGAGCGATCAGTTAAGGAAAAAGCCATGGAACTGGATCCCAAATTCGCAGGCGCCCGGCTGCGCCCCTGTCGGATCGAGGTCGACCGGCGCAAGACCACCAACTACGCCGCCGCTGTCGGCGACGACAACCCGCTTTACTTCGACGACCGGCAACCCGCCGGCCTGATCGCCCCGCCCATGCTGGCCGTGGCCCTGACCTGGCCCATCTCTTCCAACCTTGGCGACTATCTCGAAATAAAGGACTTTCCAACGGAAGTTTTCCCGACCCAGGTTCACTATACGGAAAGGCTCGATTTCCATCGACCGGTCCGGCCGGGAGACCGGTTGACCATAAACGGCCGCATTGCCGCCATCCTGCCCCACCGGGCCGGGACGCACTGCTGGATATGCTATGAAGCCTTTGACCGGCAAAACCGTCCGGTCTTCACCGAACATAGCGGGGCTCTCTTCCGCGGCGTGGCCTGTCCGGGCGAGGGGGTCGCACTGGACCTGCCCGAGGAGCCGCAGGGCGATTGGCGCGCCGATCCGGTCTGGAGCCGCGAAATCAAGATCGACCCGATGCTGCCTTACGTTTACGACGGGTGCACCGACATTGTCTTCGCCATTCATACCTCGCCGGCGTTTGCCGCCGGCGTGGGCCTGCCCGGTGTCATTTTGCAGGGCACCTGCACCCTGGCGCTGGCCGCCCGGGAATTGGTCAACCGGGAAGCCGGCGGGGACCCGGCGCGGCTGAAAACCCTGAGCTGTCGTTTTACCGGTATGGTCTATCCGGGAACCCGGATCAGGCTGGATCTGAAATCCCGCGACAATGAAAATCTTTTCTTCGAGGTACTCAATCAGGAGGGTGAAAAAGCCGTCGGCAAAGGCTATGCACGTATTAATCCGCCCTGAGATATAGCTCATTCAAAGTTGTGAGCAGTTCTTTAAAGCTGAAGGAACTTGTTGGACTTTACGGCCGGCGGATTGATACCTTTAGGCTGCGCATAATTTTTTTTTCTTGTATCTTAGCGGCAGCTTTAAGATGAAAAACCGGTTAAAGCTAAGGGAAGGAGGATCTCATGACCTGGCAGGATCTTAATCAAACCTGGCACTACGTGGAAAAATGGGCTGCAGCCCGGCCCGCAGCCGAAGCCCTGGTTTTCGGAGATGAACGCGTAACCTGGGCCGGATTCAAAAAGGACATGGATCGGACGGCCAAGGCCTTTTTGGAGGCCGGCGTCCAAAAGGGCGACCGCATCGCCATGCTTTCCATGGCCAGGACCGAATTTCCCATAACCTTCATGGCTGCAGGCAAAATAGGGGCCATCTGGCTGGGGCTCTCCCCCAAATTTACTCTGGATGAACTGCGGTTCATCCTCAATGACTGCAGGCCGGCGGTCCTCATCACCCTCGAGGAATACATGGGCCAAGACCTGGGACCCACGCTCGAGACCCTGATGGCGGAGTGCGGCTTTCTTAAAAAAGTCCTCGTCATCGGCAGCGCCATCGAAGGCGCGGCGAGTTATGCCGCCTTTGTCGACCGGGACCGCCCCGAACTCGATGAAACTTTGGCCGCCCGGGCCGCCGAAGTCGATGAGCACGACGAGGCCCTGCTCCTCTATACTTCCGGGTCCACCGGCAAGCCCAAGGGCGTGGTTCACACCCACCGCAGCATTGTTGCCAACATTCGGGTGGAGATCGACAAATTCTATTTTGGCCAAGACACCCGCACGCTGCTCCACTTTCCCATCAACCATGTAGCCGCGGACGTGGAGATCGGATTCGGCGCCATTATGGCCGGCGCCTGCCTGGTGCTCATGGACCGCTTCGATCCGGCCGCCACCCTGGCCGTGATTCCCGGCCAAAGGATAACCGCCCTGGGGCAGATCCCGGCCATGTTCCTGATGGAGTTCAAGGAGCCCACCTTCGGCCAAACCGACCTAAGCAGCCTCAAGTCCTTCTTGTGGGCCGGCGCGGCCGCACCCAAGATCATGATCGACGTCCTGGGCAATGTCTGCCGGCAGACCGGCGCGCTCATGTTGACCGGGTACGGCTCCACCGAAACCTGCGGATTTGTCACCTACACCGAGAAAGGCGACGGCGTTGAAAAGCTGCTGAAGTCGGCCGGCAAAATCGTCCCGCCGTTTGAACTCAAAATAGTGGACGAAAACCGCCGTGAAGTGCCGGTCGGACAGGTTGGAGAAATCGCGGTGCGCGGCGCCTTCCTGATGAAGGGCTATTTCAACGATCCCCAGGCCACCGCCGCGGTCATTGACGGGCAGGGCTGGTATTACACCTCGGACCTGGCTTCCAAAGATGCCGACGGCTATATATACATTGCCGGACGCAGGTCGGAAATGTACAAATCCGGCGGGGAAAACGTATACCCGCGCGAGGTCGAAGACCTCATCGAAACCCACCCGGCGGTTCTGTTTGCCGCGGTTATCGGCGTGCCCGATGAAATCTACCAGGAAGTGGGCTGGGCCTATGCCATGCTCAAGCCCGGGCAGGAAGTTTCCGAAGAGAAGCTCCAACAGCTCTGCAAGGAGAAACTGGCCAATTTCAAGGTGCCCAAACGCTTCTTCGTCCGTCCGCTGCTGCCGCTGCTGGCCAGCGGCAAGGTGGACAAAATGGGCCTTAAAAAGGAGGCTGCAAAAATCCTGGCCGAAAAGTAAAGCCTTAAGTTGCAAAAGATATTTATGCAGCGAGGGCTTATGGCATTCATTTACGGCAGCATATCAGCTTGCTTCTTCCCGAGGGGGTGCGGCGCAATGTCACCGCGGGGAAAACCTGCTGAAACGGCTTAAGACCGGATTCCACAAACTCCCTGGCATCGGCCGATCCCATTGCCATGAGCCGAAGGCGAAACATGAACCTGGCCACAGGCCGCGTGGGCACCTCGTGCTCCATGATCAGCACGACGCCGTCATTGCGGACCACGCGCTTCATTTCATGCAGCGCTTTGGCCCGCTCCTCTCCTTTGAGTTCGTACAGGGCATGGGAGCAGCTGACAACATGGAACAGGCTGTCGCCAAACGGAAGGCCGGCGGCGTTTCCCTGAATAAAGGCGACGCCGCCGGCCGAACTTTTTTGCCGGGCCGCAAGCAGCATGCCCCGCGAAAAATCGCAGCCGATAAGGGTCCCCAGGGGATGGCGGTCGGCAAAAGCCGATAATACCGCGCCCGTCCCGCAGCAAATATCGAGGACCCGCGGTTTCTCAACCTGATCCAGGGCCGCCCCGTCCACGAGAAATGAGCGTGTGCCGGTTTCATCCCGGCGGGCATGCAGCTGGATGAAACGGTCATAGAAATGTGAAAATACATCGTAGTAGCGTCGCCGCCAAAACCTTGATCGGGTTTCCATTGCGCAGGGTTTGCTTTACTTTATGAGTCAAATATGATGGAATCATGAAAAAGGAATATTGTGATGGATATCCGCCTGGATCTTTCCCGGCATTGTATCGAAACCGAGATTAAAAAACAATATAACAAAGCGGTTTCGGCCTACTTTAAGGGCGGTATGGAAGAAAAACGCCGTCTGGAGTCGACAATTGAAGTGATGGGCCGGGCGCTCGAGATCCTGAATTTTTCGCATTTGCGGACCCAATATCCGCCGCTCGCCGGCGGCAGCGACCGGGAAGTCATCATAGCCTGCGAAAAGGAGGATTTAATGATAACCATTGACGGAAAAAAGCTGAAGGATTAGCGGGAACCGGGAGAAGCTTCTTTGTCGGCAGCACCCTTGCGCTATTTTACCGGCCTGGCGTCTTTTCAAATGCTGGCCATGTTTCGCCGCGGCCTCTTTTACGCCTACCTTTCCATCTACCTGCGCCACTGCCTCGGCCTCAGCGTCACTGAGACGACCCTTTTTGCCACCCTGCCCATGGTGGTCAACGTACTGGCCCAGACCCTGGTCTGGGGCAGCTTATCCGACCGGCTCCAGCTGCGCCGCACGTTGATCATCGTCGGCGAAATGCTGGCCGCCGGCGGAACGGTTCTGACCTGGTACATCCATCGGCAATTTGCCGACCCGGCTGCCGCCGGCTACGCCATCATCGCCGGTCTGACAGCGATTGAAATTTTCTGGTCGATGTCCAACATCAGCTGGAGCGCCCTGGTTTCCGACCTCTATGACGCCGGGCAGCGCAGCCGCATTCAGGGGTGGCTTGCCAGCCTGGGCGGCGCCGGGCGCATGGCCGGGGTCTGGATCGGAGGTCTGCTCTATGACGGACTGGGTTTAAAGGCTGAGGGATGGGGATTTTTCGAGGGTCCGCTCTTCTTTGTGGCGGCCGGCGTCATGCTGATCTCCACCCTGCCCCTCCTTTACCTGCCCGAAGGCGGCACCGGAAAAGATCAGGCAGGCGCAGCCGCAGATCTCCGCCGGGAGAGATCATCCGCCTCGGCCGCCGTTTACCTGGTCTTTTTGGCCGGCATGACCCTTATCAACTTCGGCCGCAATTCGATTGCGATTATCTTTACCCAGTATCTGACGCTGGATCCGGGCCTGGCGCTGGACAGCCGGATGCTGGCCAGGGTCGTCAATACCCAGTCTCTGGCCATGGTCGCCCTGGGCTGGATGGCCGGCTCGATCTGCCGGCGAATAGGCAACGGCGCCGCGCTGCTGGCCGGCACCATGGCTGCCGTTGCCGGGCTGTCTCTGCTGGCTTTCACGCCTGCCCTGCCCATGGTCTTTGCGGGCTGCTTTTTGCGGGGCGTGGGGGATGCGGTGATCATGGCGGCCGCCTACACCTTCGCATCCATATTGATCCCGCCGCAGAAGCGCGGGCGGCTGTTTGCCTGGTTCAACGCCACCTTTTTCCTCAGCTTCGGCATGGCCGGCACCTTGATTGCCGGCCCCATCGTGGACGGGTTGATCGCCGCCGGCTATGCCCAGCCGTGGGCTTATCGGGTTTCATTTGCCGCCGGTGCCGCTTTGACCGTCGCCGGCCTTTTGATCCAGGCGGGACTGATCTGGTTTCTTAAAAAGCGTACCTAGTGCTGCGGACCGGAAATACATAATCAAATTGAAATAATTTTCCATTAATGGTATCAACAACAGTCATACTGTGTCAGCCGCAGGGCGGATAGCGAAAAAAATCCAGGTCCAGAGGGCCGGGCATTGACTTCACCCCAGCTTCCGGGTCGTAGAGCCTACAGCCCGGAGAGAGGGGCGGTTTCTGTCGCCAGATAACCCATGGAATAGTGGAATGGCGGCCTCCGGCTCTTAGAGCCTACGGATCGGAGAGAAAGATGGAGTAATGTTAGATTAAACGAGTGAGCAGACCCCTTCTAAAGGGGGCTTTTCTGAATCTGCCCACGCAACCAAGGAGCCGACGCTATATGAGCCTTACCCCGGAAAAGCGGAAAAGCCTGGAGACAATATTCAAGAAAAAAGGCTACACCGACTACAAATGGATCGATCCCAAAAAAATCATCGTGGCCCAGTGGGTGCGCCTGAAATGCCAGTTCGGCTGCGGCGAATACGGCCGGGGCGGCGCCTGTCCGCCCAACACCCCGTCGGTGGCCGAATGTGAGCGGTTTTTCGGCGAATACGGCGATGCGGTCATCCTGCACTTCGAGGGCACCATGGACAAGCCTGAAGACCGCCATGCCTGGTCGCGCAAGATCAACGCCAAACTGCTCAAGCTTGAGCGGGAGGTCTTCCTGGCCGGCTTTGAGCGGGCCTTCCTGCTGTTCATGGACTCGTGCTGCTTTTGCAAGGAGTGCACCGGCGACCGAAAGACCTGCAGCCAGCCGCACATGGCCCGGCCTGCCCCGGAGGCCATGGCCGTGGACGTGTATACTACCGTGCGGCAGTTCGGGTTTCCCATCGATGTTCGCATCGCCTACGACCAGAAGATGGACCGCTATGCGTTTTTGATGGTGCATTAAAATTCAGGACAAACCGGCCCGCGAAGGCCGAAAGGAGGCTCAAATGAAAGTACGCATCAATGGTCAATGTATGGGCGACCGCAACTGCAACAAGCTTTGTCCGGAGGTTTTCGAATACGACGAAGACCAGCTGCTGTCCATCGTCAAATTTGACGAAATCCCGGAGAAGTACCACGATCTGGTCCGTCAGGCAGCCGCCGAGTGCGTGCCGGTGGCCATCGAAATCGAAGAGTGAGCCCTAGGGTGGAAAATTTGAATCATCTCACACAATTTTTACCATCTCTTTTGGTTCTCTTCGTATATGGCCTGTTCTATTTGACGGCAAAGGTATTGGTTGCCCGCAACAAGCTTAAAAAAAGAGAATCCCCTTTTCCAGGAAATTTTCTGAGAATCCCCGGGGAGCGATTCCGAAGCCGTTTACAGAGCGTCAATGCTGATATCAACGTCTATTTATTCTCTGCCTTTCTTGCACCGCTGATTATTTACTCGGGCCTTATTACGCAGGCCTATTTCGGCAACAATACACCTTCAGTGGCGTTCATTCTGATGACAATCTTACCGGCGGCAGTTTTGGAAGCGCATTTCATCTTTAAACTGGTAAAGTTAATCAACAGGCGCCGCAAACTCAGGCTTGGTTATGAAGGCCAACTTGCCGTCGGTCAGGAGTTGAACCAGCTGCTGCGGTATGGATATTATGTCTATCACGATTTTCCGGCGGATAAATTCAACATCGACCACATTGTCGTGGGGCCGGCAGGGGTGTATGCGGTTGCGACCAAAGCCTGGCAAACGGCGAAAACCGGCAACGGGCAATCCGATGGCAAAGTCATTTACGACGGCCAAAAGCTGCATTTCCCCGACTGGACGGAGACAAAGCCGCTTAAGCAGGCCCGCAGGCGAGCCCAGTGGCTTTCAAAATGGCTCAGTTCGGCGGTCGGCGATTACATTCACGTTCAACCGGTTGTAGCTTTGCCGGGATGGTTTGTTGACCGTATGTCGGCCAACAGTTTGCCGGTAATCAATCCCAGAGAGGCTCGATCCATTCTGAATTCAAATCAGGGCAGCGTCCTGGATGAAAAAATGGTGTCCCGAATTGTCCACCAGATCGATCAGCGCTGCCGCGATGTACATTGCAAGTGAATTCTCCATTGCTTTTGGCCTTTGCCGGCCACCTTTATTTTTTTTCACACTCCAGCACCACTTTGACGGCCTCCTGGGTACCGGCCATTTCCACCGCCACATCGACCCCCCTGCCGCCGGTCAGATCGAGGACGGCCTCGATTGGGTCCTCTTTCCGGGCATTGACGGTTAAATCGGCGCCCAGCTGCCGGGCCAATTCCAGCTTATCGTCCACCACTCGACTTCGGTTTTGACAAGGCTGTAAAAAGTGCCCATCTTTTGTAAAAAAGTTTGCCGATATTGCCTGCCAGGCAGACTATTGCCACACCTTAGGTCAGGCTCGCAGTTGACAACTGAATTTAAAGGAGAATGCGAATGAAATTTATAACAATTTCGCGACAATTGGGGTCCAACGGCGCTAAAATTGCCCGGGAGGTTTCCGAGAAGCTGGGGTATAAATTTCATGATACGGACAGCATCGACAATGTCGCCCGGCAGATGGGTTTTCTTGACAGTGTTGAGGGTTCTGATGAGCGGACACCGTCTTTTTTCAAACGCTTCTTTTCCCACAAAGCTGCAATAAACCAGGCGCGCCTGAATTCAGTGATTTACGAATTGGCCAAACACGGCAACGGGGTTTTTCTGGGCCGCGGCGGGCATATCCTGTTGAAGTCATTTTCGTGTGCCTTGCACGTCAGGGTGATTGCGTCACATCAAAAACGCATTCACAACCTGCTGCAGAGAGGATTCAATGAGCAGTCTGCCTTGCGGGCTATCGAGGAAAGCGACCGTGAACGAGCCGGTTTTATCAGCTATGCCTTTGGCAAAAACTGGGATGACCCGGGCCTCTATGACGTGTTATTGAATATGGACAAGCTGAGCATTCCCCTGGCCGTTGATACCCTCGTCGGGATCGCGCGCTCCGAAGAGATCACCTCGTGCTCGCTGGATTCCATGGAGACTCTGGCTAAACTGGCTCTGACCGCAAGAGCAGAGGCCGCTATCGAGGAGGCCGGGCTGTCATATGGGCCCTCTCTGACGGTAACCGTTTCCGTGGCAGAAATGGGAAAAGTCCGGCTGGACGGCACGGTCGGCGATGAAACAAGCAAAGTCAGGGCCGCTGAGGTTGTCAAGGGCGTCAGCGGGGTAGAAGCTGTAGACAACCTGATCCGGGTCAGACCCGCCGACCGCCATGCCTAAACGGCAGAGAGCCGGGAATCCTGAACCAGCTTCCTGCCCGAAGGGCCTACAGCCCGGCTACCGGCTCGTAGAGCCTACAGCTCGGAGACAGGGAGAACCGGGTTGTCAATATTGCGATGAATGTGCCCGCCGATATAGCCGTCGGCGGATTTTCCGCCGGCCTCAATTGCGGAGTGGCGGCGGCGTCCAACGACCCCTGCCGGGGTGGATTTCATGAAATGCTTGGCAGCCAGCGTTATCCTATTACTGTCTACCGTCGCGATCGCCCAAGCTGCCGGGTGCGACGAATTCGTCACCCTGGTCAGGCCCGCCAAAGATGCTTACATGAAGCAGCATCGCATCTACCCGGTCCCGGCGTCCGACAAGGCCTTGGCGCTGGGATTCATGCCGCGGCTGTGGGTCCATCCGCAAAGCTGGCAGCCGATCTCTTTTGAAGACTATCTGGCTCGCGCCCGGGTTGTTCGCAACAGCGACAACCGGGTGGTCGGGCAGCATCCCACCTGGCGCAGTCTGGCCGATCTCAGCGAAGAGGAGCAGTGCCGTCTTCATCTCGACGCACCGGATGTCGCCGCGGCCAGACCAGCCCCGGTTTACATCCAGATTTTCCGGGATGAAGCGCCCGGCAATCCTGCCGAACAGTGGACCTATGTCAAGTATAATCTGGTTTTCGACTGGAGCGGGCTGCCGGCCGAGATCAGCTGGCTCGCCCACGCCGGTGCCCTTCTGACCGGCGGCCATCCGGAACGCTGGCATCGGCTGGACATCCACGTGGCGGCCATTATGGCCTTTGATCGTGCGCAAAGACTGCGCCTGCTGACCCTTGCCCAACACAATTACCAGCAGACCTATTTGCCGGGCCCGGATTTTCCATCCACTGAAAGGCCCTGTCTGGCGGCGGCCTTTCGCAGCAATGAATTGTATCTGGACGGCGGCCAAACGGTCCCCGTATATCACCGTGTCGTCCCCTTTTTCAAGGATGTGGCCTACCTGATCGATCCGGCCAGAAAACCACGCTTATGGGCCCGGGATGTCATCTATGGCCGCAATGCCGGCGGCCGGGAGGTGCCCTTGCGTCCGGTTTTTATCGAACCCGGCTATCCGCTGGCAGACTTTTCCGGCCTGCTGGCGCCGCCGCAGCGATTTCTGGGCATCTACACCGGCCGCGACGGACCGCCGGGCTATAACTACTATGCGCTGCCGGCCGATATCCCCCTGGTCGACTTTGCCGCCATGGGGTTCTGGCGCGCCGGCGACAAGGATCTCCTGCACCAGCTGGAGCCGCTGATCACCGGACGTGACCCCATGTTCGGCGCCGACTGGCAGAAAATAGCGGCCTTGATGCGAAGGCGGCTGGCCGAATCACTAAGTGTTCATGCCGCTGATTTGCCATGAGCGAGCACACATCTAAAAATGGTTTTGAGCCACAGCCCGTCAAGCTTTGACTCCGGTCACACAATCGACGGCCGGAATCGAGCGGAATAGGCAAGCATTCATCTGGTTTGACTTTTTACCATTATGATGCTTAAATTATTTAAAAATTCTACGCCTACGATTCGTCGAAAAAATCTACCGGAACCGGACAAATGGATAAACTCAGTATCCATATAATCCAAAGGCAAAACAATGGAAACCTTCCATGACCGGATTGAATAAAAACCTGACGTTATGTTAGGCAAGCCCGTCATTAGAGGGGCCAGGATTCCGGTGGAGCTTATCATCCGCAAATTGGGAGAAAGCGCCTCTATTGGAGACCTACTTGACGCTTTCCCAAATCTTATTGCAATCACATAGCCTGGTACGATCCCGGGCCCTGGTACCACCCCGGGCCCCAGGCCTTAAAATCCATAATCACGAATTAAGGCTGAAAGCAAAATAAGGATCACTTGTGATCAATATTAAATTCGTGCTGATTCGAGGCTTTTTTCAGACGGCTAAATTGTTGCTGCTTTTGCGGCATCAGGGTAAGCTTGCCAAACGGCACTGTTTATTAAGGGGGTAAAAATTGGAGTGGCCCTGTAAAATTGTTTCATTGTTGAAGGCCAATGATATTGGTTCAATATCATTTATACCGGATTCCGTTATCGGCCGGATTCTGAAAGCGGCTGAAAAGGATTCGTATTTTCATTTGACGACTCTGGCGCGGGAAGAAGAAGGCATCGGCATCATCACGGGGGAATATTTGGGGGGTCGTCACGGTGCCCTGATGATGCAGAGCGCCGGACTGGGCAACTGCGTCAATGCGCTGGCGTCGCTTGCGATTCCCTACCAGATTCCGTTTGTCATGCTGATCAGCCAGCGCGGCGAGCTGGGGGAGTTTAACGCCTGCCACGTCGCCATGGGAAAAGCGCTTCGCAGTATCCTGGAAGCCCTGGGAATCCAGCACTATACCGTGAATCGCGAAGATGAACTGGAAACTATTCTAAACGGCGCCATTAAAACGGCCTATACGTCCGAGCAGCCGGTTGCGATTATTCTGTCCACCGCCCTGGTCGGATGGAAGGATGAAAAATGATCAACAGACTTGAAGCAACCCGCTACCTGGTCGAGCAGCTTTCCGACGAGCCCATAATAGCGTCCTGCGGCAATCCGAAATTCGACCTGTTTGCCGCCGCCGAAAAAAGGAAGGCCAATTTTTATATGTGGAACTCCATGGGCATGGCTTCCTCCATCGGCCTGGGTCTGGCTATGGCTCGCCCGGATAAGAAGGTGATCGTGCTGGATGGCGACGGGGCTATTTTGATGAATTTAAATTCATTGACCACTGCGGCCAGCAAAGCGCCTGCCAATCTCATTCACATCATCTGGGACAATGCGCAGTATCAGATCACCGGCGGTCAGCCTACCCATACCGGCGGAAAAGCCGATATCGAAGCAATTGCCAGAGGCGCCGGCTTCAAGCAGGCCTTAACTGTAGCCACACTTGCCGCCTTTAAAGAGGCACTTTCCCAAATCCTCTCCCAACCCGGCCCCTGGATCCTGGTGGCCAGGACAGATTCGTCAAAAGCGCTCGGCCGCCCGCCGAAAAGCCCCGTCTACATCAAGAATCAGTTTATGGAAGCTTTAAGGAGCTGAAACCAAACAAGTAGCTGAGTGAATGAGCAGCGGCTAACTCATTTGTTGTAATTAAAGACACATGGCTTGGCTTCCGGCTCAGGCGGCCCAACAAAATCAACAACTCCGGGGGTCAATGTAGAAATAGAACGGATGTCCCCATTGTTCATGGATCGCCGCGCACGCTAAAACGGCAGGCCTCACGATAGTAACCAACAACCAGCGGGAGCTTCAACGCGTACCAGGGTTGAGGGTCCGGAATTGGGTTGGCAGACAAGGTTCCGGAAACAATGACGAAACCTTTAAAACTGTCAACCTGTCGCCGGGCGGAATCCATTAATTGGAATGCGCGATCGATCTTGGTCTTTTATTCGATACCAAGGAAGAAAGTGCCCGGGGTCTTAAAATTGACTCAAAAATTCTGCAACACCAAAGGCGCGCGATCGGCTTTCAGAAAAGTGCCTGGAAAAGTTTGCGGTCTGAAACCGAAAGTTGCCGATACCGGAGGCTATGAGGTTTAGATTACATCACAATTTTATCTTAAACTAGGTTAGGCTTCAATGCAGCGCTCTTTTTAGGGCAGCAGCGGATTTTTCGAGAAGCTTAATGGAATCGATGTAGGTTTTCGATGCACAGCAGGCATACAATATATCGATTATCAGTATCTGGGCGACGCGCGATAGCATGGATTCTTGAAAAAAAGAAGACTCTTTTGTAGCGGTAAAAAGCTTGATGTCGCTATAGCGAGTTATGGACGAGTCATCGCAGTTGGTAATGCAGATGGTGGTGGCACCATTTTCTTTGGCTGCTTTTAGGGCGTTGACGGTGAAAATCGTGCTGCCGGAATTGCTGATTCCGATGGCAACGTTGCCTTTTTTCAAAATAGAGGAACTTACTGCCAGATGAGCTGGATCATTATAGACAATACACTGTTTGCCGATCCGGTAAAAACGCATTTTGGCACTTTCAGCCGCAATGGTTGATGTGCCCACACAATAGAGAACCACGAAATCGGCTTTATCGATGGCGACTACCGCCCGTTCAATTTCTAACGGATTTATAACCTTTTGTGTATCCTGCATTGCCTCGATATTCCGGTATAAAATTTTTTCCACGATTTTTTCGATAGGATCATCTTTATCGACATCATCATAAACAAACTTTTCTTTACTGTTGGCCTCTATGACGTTTTCCGGAGATATTTCC
This sequence comes from uncultured delta proteobacterium, assembly GCA_963769935.1. Lineage (GTDB taxonomy): Bacteria > Desulfobacterota > Desulfobacteria > Desulfobacterales > JAFDCJ01 > JAFDCJ01. The sequence goes on from CAVYNY010000010.1 coordinate 807,726, forward strand.
GCCAAACTGATTTTAAAATTCTGAAAATTGTTGAGGCCGATTTCTTTGACGAATCGGGTCACCGTGGCTTCCGAAACATTACATTTGGCCGCCAGTTCGCTTATTTTTAATTTTTTGATTATGTCCGTGTTTTCCAATGCATACCGTCCCACACGCTTGACGGCCGGATTCAAATAAGGTAAGAGGCGTCGGATTTTAACTAATATATTTTGTTCTGGGAGCATCGGGGGATAAGCTTTGTAATGTTGCCAAAAAGGGTTTTAAGTCATTTCTTCCTCATTCTAATACGCCGGGTTCATTCCACTAGTAAAAATACTATAAATCAGCGGAGTTTTCCACCAATAGTTCAATTATTATGGCATAGTATCCCTCAAGGGACTTCAACATCATTTCGATATTAACCTGCTCTTCGGGCGTGTGAGCATATTTTTCTTCAGTCCCTGAATAGCCGATGGTAGGAATTCCCAACAGTGCCGCGGTCATACTGCCGTCGGTTCCGAATTTCCAATAATTAATTTCCGGCGTTTGGCCGATTTTTTTCAGCGCGTTCATTGTTTTGACCGCAAAAGGATGATCGGCCTCTGTAATCCATGGAGGATGATATTTTCGAACTTCTTTCTGATATCCCGTATAGGAGGTCTCCACGAACTTTCTCGGATATACGGCGGCCTTAAAGTCCGGATCCGTTTGCTGTATTTTCACAAAAAGAGTCTCAAATTCTCGCATCAGGTCCGCCACCTCTTGTCCGGGCATATAGCGTCTGTCAATAGAGATTTCACATTCATCCGGTATGATGCTCAACGTGCCGGGACGGCAAACGAGATTGGTGATGGTGATGGAGCTATTTCCAAGCAACTCGTGGCTTTTCATATGGTCCGCCGCGGATCCGAAAATATACTCCAATATGGGCACCATTTTTTCAAGTGCGTTGACGCCGGCTTCCGGGCGGGACGAGTGCGCGGTTCGGCCAAAGGTTTTGACTACAAGTTCCACTTTTCCCCGTTGTCCTAGAACCACATTGAGCCCGGTAGGTTCGCTCAAAAAGACAACATCGCAGTGGATTTTATTTTTCGAGAACGTATTTTCGAATAGATATTCGATACCAAACATCTCTGCAGCCTCTTCGTGGACCACTGCGCTAAACACGAGCGTGCCGGACAATCCTTGTCCGGAATTGTTGAGTTGCTGAAACAGCTTCATCATATAAAGTTGGACGGAAAGCCCGCCTTTCAGATCGCAGGCGCCTCTGCCATGGATATTGGCGTCATCATCGATTTCTGCGCCAAAGGGATCGAAGCCGTTCCAGTTTTCGATATTGCCAGCGGAGACAATGTCGAGATGTCCGTTGAGAAGAACGGTGGGACCGGGTCGGGATCCTTTCACCACACCCACTACGTTGCCGATGTCGTCGATAAATGCGTCATTCACATGGTATTCTTTCAGTTTAGCTAAAATGAAATCAGCCAGCACCTTTTCTTCCCCGGTGAAAGACGGAATTCTTATCAAGGCCTGGGTCAGTTCAATCAGTTCACGGCGTATCGATTCATCTACCTGAAACATGAGCACTCCTATCTGCAGCGGCAAATTAAGGGAATTAAAAAATCGGCTTTCCTTTCAGAAGGTTCAGCCAGTAGTCGATCCTGGGATCGCTCCAGAAGCTTCGCAATCTGGCCATTTTTGAACCAAGCCATTCAAAGTAGTCAAACGTGCTTACCGGCGAGTTGACCGCCTGGACACAAGACCACATCGCCCACTTGATGTCCTGGAGAATTTGATAAAGTTTCATGCGTGCAAATTTTTCCTCGTCGAATCCGCCGCAGTAGTACTTGACCAGTTCCATTTGCATGGCTTCGGTGAAGTAGTTCACAGCCGACCAGATGCCAAAATCGTACCAGGCATCATTCATCGAGGCGTATTCGTAGTCTATGAGATACACTTGCTGATTTTCCTCTACCCACATGAAATTGGCGGACCACAGGTCGTTGTGACACGGCACATAGTCGATACCGGCGGTATAGATGGCATCTTCGATATTTTTAAAAAGCCATTCCATCCGGTCTATTTCGTAGGGGATGTATCCGCCAAGTTCCCGGGCCATTTGAAGCATGTTTTTGGTCTGCTCGAAGGCGGTTTGCTGCAGCGGCATGGCGAGCTGGGCGTGGTTGTGAAACTTTCTGGCGGTATCGATCATTTTATAAAATTTGTTTTCGTCAAAGACATCGCCAAACTTCATGGGCACACAGTCGTGAATCCAGCTGAAGATTTCCACTCCGCTATCCGGGAAAAAGTGAAACACTTCCGGGCCGATGCTCTCCTTTTGGGCAATCAGGTTGGCTTCGTGACAATTTTTTCTGTCGATAAAACTTTCCGTGCCCACCCCCGGGATCTTTACGAAATAGCTGCTCCCATCAACCGTTACCTTCCAGTTGATGTTGGTTTTTCCCCCTGGAACCAGCTCATATTGACACGTCTTATCCTTCCAGGCGTCGATTCGGTTGATGATTTCAATCAACTGCTCTTCATGCGTTTTCATCTCCGTACCTCCTCTGAAATATTCTTTCCGTTTTCCGGACAAATTCACTTTGGTATGCCCGCAACTGAATTTGGACATTCGGCTTAGGGTTCACGAAAAATTAGTTCACAATTTTAGGCGTTGCGGCGCCCGGCTGGCAAGGCGCGAAAACGCAGGAATATCTGGATATTCCGAGCTTTCGCAACGCAGCCGGGCGGGATGCAGCAGCGTATAAAATGCGAAGTTATTTTTGAGTGAGCCCTTAAGCAAAAAGATGGCATTCCACCTCGTGTGTGTTGCTGGTTCGAATCATTTGAGGGTCGATTTTTTTGCAAACCGGCATTGCTTCCGGACATCTGGAGCGAAAGCTGCATCCGGCTGGAATGTTTATCGGACTCGGAACCTCCCCGCTAAGCACTTCCAAATCTTCCTGCATCAGTCCGCCCTCTATAGAGGGAACAGCCGCCGAAAGCGCTTGAGTGTAAGGATGCAGCGGATTATCAAAAATATCCTCGTTACTGCCGCGTTCGACGATTCTGCCAAGATACATGACCGCCACCCGATCGCACATGTGTCTGACCACACCGATGTCGTGGGCGATGAGCAGATAGGAGAGCCCCCTTTTCTCTTTTAAACTGGAAAACAGGTTCAAGATGTGGGCCTGTACCGATACGTCCAGTGCTGACACGGCTTCGTCCAGGATGACGATCGCCGGATCGAGAATAATGGCCCGGGCAATGTTTATCATTTGTCTCTGACCCGCACTGAAACTGAGCGGATAACGGTCGTATGCATCTGCTTCGAGGCCGACTTCGGCCATAACGCTGATGATCTTTTTGCGTTTTTCCTTGGCGGTCATGTTTTTGCGATGGATATTTAACGGATCGCCTATAATATCACCGACTTTCATCCAGGAGGGAAGCGACAAATAGGGATCCTGAAGCACGAGCTGCACTTTTTCTCTCAGCTGCTTCATTTCCCGTTTTGTCGTTTTATGAATGTTTTTTCTCTGGTACAGGACCTCGCCGCTGGTGGGTTTTTCCAGCATTATAAGCAGGCGCGACAACGTAGATTTTCCACAACCGGATTCACCGACATATCCAAATGATTCATCTTTGAGCAGAGAAAAAGAAACGCCCCTGACGGCCTTGATGACCTCGGATTTTTTAAAGAGACTTTTTTTCTTCAGCGGATAGTCCTTATAAATGTTTTTGGCTTCGATAAGTGCTTGTTCCATTTCAATCCTCGGTATTGCCGCCCTGAATGGAAAGGCAGCGACGGTCAGGTAAATCACAGCGGCGTTCGATTCAGCTCGGATGCCAGAAAGCATTTTGAATAGTGCATACCGGTGTCTTTGAGAAATACGGGATCCGGCGGATTCCGGCGGCAGACGGCCATTGCCAGATCGCAGCGATCCAGAAATACACATAATGGATTTTGAAGATCTGTTTCGACGCGGCTGGGGGTGAATCCCTGTATCGTTTTCAGGCGTTTGAGTCGTTGACCCTTGATCTGCGGTGTCGAGTCGATTAATCCCCGGGTGTATGGATGGGAGGGTTGTGAGAACACCGCCTGCCTTTCGCCGTGTTCCACGATAACACCGGCATATAACACCATAATTTCATCCGCGTATCTTGCCAGTATGGGCAGGGAGTTTGTTATCAGAATCAGGGTGGTTCCCTGGCGTCGCTTGAGTTCTGCAAGAAGTTCGAGAATCTGCTGCTGGATGGTGACATCCAATGCTTGGGTCGGGTTGTCTGCCACGATCAATTCGGGATTCGAACTTAGAGCGTCGGCGATCATTGCACGCTGGATCATACCGCCGCTGAACATCGCCGGATATTCTTCAAGGCGTCTGCGGGGCGAGGGAATTTTGACTTTTCGGAACAGCTCAACAGCCAAATTTGTGGCGTCTTTTCTGCTGATGCCTTTGTGATGCCGCCGAATCGTTTCGATAATTTGACTGCCCACCGTCAAAGTCGGGTCAAATGCGGACATCGGATCGGAAAAGATCATCGATATCCGGCTGCCGCGGATTTTGTTCGTTTCTTTTTTGTCTATCTTTAATAAATCCATCCCGTTAAATAATATTTCGCCGGACAGTATTTGCCCCGGTTTTTCGATTAGATTCAGGATTGACAAGGCCAGAACCGATTTTCCGGATCCGCTTTCTCCGACAATGCCTAAAACCTGCTCCTTTTTCATGTCAAATGAAATGCCCCGCAGCGCCTGGATGACGCCCCTGCGGGTATAGAATCTTACCGTGAGCCCGTTTACCTGCAATATCGGAACATCTATATCGGTCGCTTGGCCGCCGGCGGCTTTATCTTTCGGTTCAATCGATTTCATGCGATGTCAATGCCTTTCAGCAGGGAAGTCGTCGGAGCTGCTCGATTTTGTGCCCGACAGTTTTGATCGTCGCGGTTTCTATATGTCGGTGCCCTACGTTTCTATAATGGTTTTGCGGACTTTTTCCATGCCGGATCCGACCATATTGATGGAGATCAGCAGCATGCTCAAGACAACACCGGGCATGGTGGCAATCCACCAGGCGTTGACCAGATATTTTCGCCCGTCTGCAATGATATTGCCGAAAGAGGGCTGCGGGGGTTGAATGCTGAGACCCAGGAAACCGAGAATTGCTTCAAAAATGATCATGCGTGCGATATCAAGGATGGCCACCAGTGCGACACTCGGCAGTATTCCCGGGGCAATGTAGCGAAAAATGATCCGCGGTCCGGAAGCGCCGATAATTTTGGCCGCCCGCACATACTCTTTTTGCCGCTCACCCAAGACAATACTGCGGGTTACCCGGGCGTATATCGGCCAACTCGAAATGGCCAGAACCAGGATGATGCTGAACATGTTGGGTCGGGTGACACCCAGTATGGCAATGGCCAGCACAATCATGGGCAAAGAAAGCTGTGCGTCGGTAATGCGCATCTGGATGGTGTCGAATACTCCCCCGTAATAGCCCGAAGTCATTCCTAGTGCCGATCCGAACAAAAAGATCAGCAGCACCGTGGAAAATCCGATAATCAGCGATACCCGAAGGCCGCTAAGTACTCTTGCCAGCAGATCCCGGCCCAAAGCATCCGTTCCCAGCGGATATTCCCATGTGCCGCCGCTCATAAAAACCGGTGGTTTGAGACGATTCCTGATATTCATTTTATAGGGATCGTGGGGCAGCAGATGCGGTCCGGCGATGGAGGCCGCCAGCAGGATAAGAAATATACTCAGTCCGGCAATGACGCCGACGTTTCTGAGAGCGAGTTTAAAAAAAGGATTTTTAGACGCCTGCATCGTTTTATTCTTTCAAGCCATTGGATGATGAAGTCAAATACACCGATTCAAGGACCGCGCTAGAAGGTGATTCGCCTGTCGACGTATGAACACAGGAGGTCGACGATGATATTGATAAAAACGAAAACGCCGGCAAACAGGATCACGATACCCTGAATGAGCGGAAAATCGCGCTGCAATACCGCATAGATGGTCAACAACCCGAGACCCGGAAAGTTAAAAACATATTCGACAACAATCACCCCGCCCAACAGAATACCAATTTGGACGCCCAGCACATTGAGCAGCGGAATCAGGCTGTTGCGGAAGCAGTGCTTCATGATAATGGACCAGGCCGATAGTCCCCGCGCCCTGGCGACCTTGACGAAATTCATTTGCAGAACATCGATCATCGAAGAACGAATGGTTCGCAAAAGGATCGGCGCCAGCTCCAGAGAAACGGCTAAAGACGGCAAAATGACGTAGGTAAATCCCTTGTATCCCACACTGGGCAAAATTTTGAGCCGTATAGAGACGATGAGCATCAAAATGATGCCCAACCAGAAATTAGGCACCGAGATGCTCACAGAGACAAAGGCATTGGCAAATTTATCTATCCATCCCCCCTGTCGGAGGGCGGCGACAATACCCAGAGGAATACCCATGAGAAGGGCCCACCCGATGGCCATTGCCCCCAACAGCAGGGTCAGCGGGATTCGCTCGACAATCAGATCGAAGACCTCGGCCCTGGCGTGGGCTCTTTTATCATTCCAGGCCTCGCCGCCGACCGAGCCGCCGCTTTTGGGCCGGATAAAAGAATTCCCGAAGTCGCCTCTTACGATTCCTTTCAAATAGCGCCCGAACTGGATGAGCAAAGGGTCTTTCAGTCCCAATTCTTTGGCGACCTTCTGCAGGACCTGGTCCGGTGCCGCGCCGCCCACCATCAACCGAACCGGATCCCCGGGTACGACCCGCATGACCATAAATATAAAAAAGACGGCAAAAAAAACGATAATCAGGCCTTGCGCGCTCCTTCTTGCCAGAAAATAAAGTATGTAACCCATCTTTTGCCTTTCTCATCACAGACGGAGTGGAAGTCTTCCACTCCGTCTTGCAAAAAAGAAAATCACCCGGTTTTCGTCGCTTTTTCCAGATCCATCATGCCGTTTGGATAAATATAGTAGTTTTCCAATTTTTTATTGAGCCCGTGGATGAACACCGATGTAAACAAAGACAGGCTCGGCGCTTTTTCAGCGATCAGCGGCAGGGTATCGGTTTTAATGATTTTTTCTCTGAGTTCGAGGGTTTCCGCGTTTCGCTCACGATCAAGGGAGGCATCGATTTCCGGGTCTATGATGCCCGTGATCCGTTTGGATGACGAATGGAAATGCATCCGCAGCACCAGATCGGGCTCCGGGGAGCCGGTACACCAACCGCAGTCGATCATGTGTCCGGGACCGCCGCCGGGGCGATCGTAGAGCTTCTGGTTCCAGGCAGCGGTTTCCAGCACCGAAAGTTTGACATTGAAGCCCGCTTCGTTGAGCATCGCGGTAATGACTTCTCCGTACTCCTTGGTCTTCGGGTAAAACCCGACCGAGGTGATGTATTCCAGTTCGGGCAGCCCTACTCCCTTGGGATATCCGGCCTCCTCAAGGAATTTGTTGCACTGATCCATGTCGTACTCCGGATAATTGGGCACCTTGGTGTAGCCGAATTTCACCGGTGAAATGTGGGCATAACTGGGGTAGCCGGATTTGCCGAGAAGATACCAGATCTGCTGACGATCGATGGCGTGGCAGGCGGCTCTTCTGATCCGCCAATCATCAAAAGGCGGTTTGCTGCATCGAAACCACAGGTATTTGTTTTCCACCGAGACCGCCGTATTGAGTTTCAGGTTTTTGTCTTTTTCAACGACATCCACCTGTTCGGATTCCAGCCTTTCGATGATATCGGCTTCTCCGGACTGCAAAGAGATCAAACGCGTGGTGGAATCGGGCACATAAATGAAGTGAAGCTTTTTGATTTTCGGAGCCCCTTTGAAATAATTTTCGTTGGCCGCCATAATGGTATCATCTTTGCGCTGCTCAACGAATTTAAAGGGTCCCGTGCCGTTGAGGCGCTGAGCGAGCCTCTGGGGATCTTTGATATCATTAGCGGACATGATCGGCAGAAAAGAAGATTGAAACCAGAAATGATAGGCCGGGTAGCCGTAATCACGGGTATGCACCTGGCAGGTGAGCCGATCGACGACCTCGACCTTGCAGGGGCCGGGATACCAGGCGCCGGCTGCTTTTTGGGGATCGGATGCATATTCGAAGGTTGCCTTCACATCCTCGGCTGAGAAATCCTTGCCGTCGTGAAACTTGACCCCATCCCGCAACGTGTATTTGATGGTGTAAAGATCGACGATTTCCTGGGAGGTGGCCAGCTCGTAAATGAGTTCCTGAGGCTTTTCAACCGTCATCGGACAGCGCGTAAGGTAATTGAAGACAAAAGCCTCTACATTCAGCTGAGCCAGAGTGGTATGGGATGTTGGATCCCAGTTGCCGGTCACGTTTTCCGCGGATAGAAACACCACTGTGTCGGCACCGGTGGATGCAGCCCTTGCAGACCTCGGAAACAGACCTACAGAGGAGCCGATAAGTGGAGCAAATGCCAATCCTGTCCCCACTTTCAGTGATTTTTCCAGAAATGTCCTTCGTGTAATTTTGTTTTTCGCCATGAGATCCTCCTTTGGCTTTAGGTTTAAAGATTTAATATGCAGACATTGGCCTTTCCAATGATCGAGAAGGGAGACACAGATTTTTAATCAACCCCTTAAGCCTTCAGCCAAGCTGAAGGTCCAGGCTTTGCCGGGCGGTTAAGATAGAGATGGATCAAAAATGCACGCCTTCGAATGAATGGCGCAGTGGCGGTCCTATATTACATTAAAAGGTTTTCAATTAATGCAGGCAAATATCCGGATCGACCGCATCAATGTGGTTTTGGAGATACATCCGAAGTATTCAATACCCGGAAAAGTGAGATTCAAGAAATATTTCAATCTCCCCGATGGGCTGAAAAGCGGCTATCGGGGCCGACACGTCAATATGCAACCTACAATGCCACCTTGTGTCAATTCACCTTAAATAATAAATTTTTTTTTGTCAACAAATAAATTAAATAAAATTTATTATTTTATCGGGGCATAATCATTATCATTTTCTTTGATTGGAATCATTCTCATTTTTCCAAACGAAATTGAAAAGTTATTCATCTCTCGCTATCCTGCAAAAGGTTAAAAAACGCACCCAACAGATTCAAAAATTGGATCCGCAGAGTTTATTCCGGTGATCGGGTGATGTCAGCACCGTCTGAATATCCTATTTCCCGTAAAAATAACCGGATCTTCCGGCATTGGTTTGGAGTAATTCTATCTTCAAGCTTGACAGCTTCAAATGTCAACTAACTATACGGTATATGTATATCAAATCCTGTATCGATTATCGATCATATTGCAGTCAAGTAAAGGCCAGAGTCGCAGACGCGGCTAAAGAGGGATGGGTTATAGATAAATTGGAAATACCCGAAAAATTAGAGATCTTATTCTACAAGCAGAAGAGGAGTTTTCAAAAGAAGAGCTCATGCTATAAAATTTGCTGATTCCAATTCATTGTCACCGGAGACACGATAACGGCTTATCTGGTTAACGGCCGTGTTTCAGCGTGCCCCTCTTTGATCCAATGAAGCCCGAATCCGTATACCCTCCATTCGGTCCATTATTTCACAATTCATTCTTGACTATTAACACCAATGTAATTACAATGTGCTCACATAGAGTGAGGAGGCGCCTTATGAGAGCACGTGTAATTAAAATTGGTAATTCGCAAGGGTTGCGTATTCCGAAGCCAATTCTTGAGCAAACAGGCATTATGGATGATGTTGAAATAGAGGTGGGAAAAAATAAAATCATTATCCGGCCGATAAAAAATGCCCGGGAAGGATGGGATGATGCCTTCAAGATAATGGGAAAAAAGGGTGATGACAAACCTATTATCGATGATGAAAACCTCACACATTCATGGGATGAAGAAGAATGGCGGTGGTAGTGAAGCGTTTTGACGTTTACGTGGTGAATCTTGATCCGACTGTTGGGTCTGAAATTAAAAAAACCAGACCGTGCTTGATTATCTCACCTGATGAAATGAATCGTCACATTCGAACCGTAATCATTGCACCGATGACTTCGGCCAATAAAGACTATCCCACCCGTGTATCCTGTACATTTAGAAAGAAACAAGGCCAAATCGTATTGGATCAGATACGAACAATAGATAAGATTCGGCTCATTAAGAAGCTCGCCACAATTGATTCAAAGGAACAATTGGAAGTTATTTCAGTCTTGCAGCAGATGTTTGCATTTTAGAGCCGCCCAAAACCGTACGTATCCAAACTTGATTTCTCGCATAAGTTTCGAAAGACTGGATAGTTTCTCCCGCAATGATGCAACCAGGCTTTCTGCAAAGAAACAGTTACGGCTCATCGTCAAAAAGTTTGAGCTGATGATCGTCGATATCTTTTTTATTATTGTCGCGGGCGGACTTTTTCGCCCGGGGTTTTGAGCTCCGCGGTTTTGTATCGGCAGCCGGCTGCACTGGCCGAGAAAAATTTATTTGGTTTTGATCCTGCTGGTTTTCCAAGCTATCGAGAATAGAGCCGGGAACCACAAATCCTTCCTCGGTTTCATAAAAACGAAACATGCCGGCAATTTTCGCTGAGCTGTATTCGGGATCGCCCAGAAATAGGTTGGCAGATTTTTGAATCATCCCGGCTTTGCTGCTGACGGTGGAGTTTTTCGTTCCAAAGAAAGCGTTCAGTTCGTCGGCCGTGATGTAAACTTCGTTCTCCGGATCAAACAAAAAATTCAGCCTTGCAATCATACATATAATAGCCGCGGCCCAGATTTCGGCCCGACCCCGCTGGATAGAAAGCTTGCGCATCCTGCCGAGTTTATCGCACAGCTTAAGAGCCAGACCGGTGTATTCCGGATCCAGTCTGGCGCGGCCAAATGCCTCAATTTTATCTTTGATCTCGGCGACGCGATCCTCCTTGCGGCCGGCGCCGGCTCCGGCCCGGGCGGTCCTGGGTGATTCCAGCTTATCGAGCCCTAACCGGCGGCGGACACCTGCTATGGCAGCCGCTTCGGCTTCGCGCATGGGTACATCTGCAGCCGCAGGATGCATCTCTGCATCAACCAGAAGGGCTTCGACGCTCTCCCTGCCGTCCGGGGTCTTGACGGCCTGACGGGGCGTCAGCTGACCCAGGGCGGGTATTTTCATATCCACCCAATTTTCCCAGTGGGCAAGCATAGCCTTTTCGATCTGCTCCCGAACTTCCGGGATCTGCATCAGATCATTCTGCTCCGGATCCGGCGCGGCCATCTCGCCTCCTCGTTCCCGCATCTTTTCCAGCATGGCGTCGGGCGACTGGATTTCAGTTGTGATATAGCGGGCGTGTCTGCCAAGGCACGTCTTAATTTCTCTACGAATGGTTTCCGCGCGGCGGGCCGAATTGACCTCTATCTTCAGGCGCCGGTCTTCGATCATGAGCCTGCCGAGGATTATGTTTTCCAGCGCTGGCGTCATGTTTTGACCTTTTCGGCTCCAGGGAATCTCGGCCCGGATAACCCGCCCGGATTCATCCAGCTCGGCGGACTCCATCAGCTCCGCCTCACTGGTTGTTGCCGACAAATCTTTCAGCTTCTCAAAGACCAACCCGGGTGCATCGATTTCATAGTGGATTGTGTGGAACCTCAGCGGGTCACCGTCGGTGTTTTGCAGCGCAGGCGGCTCCAACAGTGCTGAATAAATATTAAAATAAAGCTCCCGAATCTCGAGATCATGGTCGTACAATGTATCGAAGTCGATCGAATCGCCGGCATCCATCAGCCATTGCCGAAATCGGATCAACTCGGGCTTCATTTTCGGCGGTATCAGAATGGTTCCGCAGCCGATCAGCATGGCCACGGTATCGATTTGAACCACCCGCCCGAACAGGATCTGTCCCGGGCGGGCATTTTCAGATCCCTTTTTTCTCAATCACGTTGCTGACCGTGCCGCAGAAAATGTCCTTCAGACGATAGCCTTCTCCCGGACGGACCTCCTGGATTTCATAAAATCTGTAGGGCTGACGGACCGTGGCTTCGATGATCTGCGCCTCGAGGTGATTCAGCCGGTTTTTCCTATCGGCTGCGTATAATTCCGCAATCGTCATATCTTCAGGTCCGTTCAGCTGCGGGAGATCCGGATCAGGTTCATATTCCCAGTTAAATATGAACCAGGGATAAAAGAGAGGCTCGTGGTCAGCCAGATTTTCATCGGACAGGCCTTCATCCGGCCAACCCATAAATTCATCCAGCGCGAAACCCAGGGCATTCTCCCCAAATACCTTGTACCCGTGTTCCATCAAGCAAGGCACCAGCCGGTCGTACGCCTCCCCCAGGCGCCGGTATAAAAGGTCTGAAGACACTTTTTCCTTATTTAGACAGCACTTTTTGTATTTTTTGCCGCTGCCGCACGGGCACGGTTTATTGCGTCCGACCTTCATGGTCTGCCTCGAATGATTATGTCGATTGTCATTTGATGCCTGTAAATGCCCCTTTGTCAAGAAGAGGGAAACATTCCAGCCCGCGAATGTCAAGGATCTATTTTGCCACCCTTTTTTACCGCATTCATGGTCATCCGTCAGGACCATGAAATCGAGGTCGCGCTAATCAAAACCCAGCAGTTCAACCCCTGACAAATTCAACAGCAACAGCCGGCGGTTATTCACCTGCACGCCCCCTGAACCGGAATAAAATTACTTTCCATTTGAAAAAGAACTAATTAACTGCGGTTGCGGAGTTATGGGGTTATTGAGCTGAAGGCTGTGGAATTCAAGGCTGAGTTTGCAGGTAAGATGAATTTTTACCTGCGCGATAAGCCACCGCGCGCCGGTAGCGCGCAGCGTTCGAATCTATACCCCCCCTCATTGATGATTGACACATTATACCTAATTGGGATATTTTTTATACCATGGATTTCGAATTTGACCCTGTAAAATCAGATACCAATAAAAACAAGCATGGGATTGATTCCATGGATGCTCAAGCGCTTTGGAATGATCCCGACTTATTGGAGATTCCTGCGAATATGACCGATGAACCAAGATTTCTTGTTGTAGGGAAAATAGGTGAAAAACATTGGTCAGGATGCAATGCAATCAGAAATATAGTGATGTCCTCTTCCCGCAGAGTCATCACCGACCCTGACGGCAAGAAAAAGATAATACGAACAAGTCATTTTCATTGTGAGATACGGAGAAGTGATGCTTTCGTTTAACAACAACGGACAACTAACAATCAGCCATTGACGGCGGAGCCCAAAAAAATCGGCTATATAAAGGAAGGCAGGGCCAAGTATGGCAAGCGTAGCCGGAAAAATTGAAACGTTAAGGGAAATCTTTGGGTGCTGAACGTAATAAGATCGGAGGTAGTCAACTCAGTCCCCTATTTTCCATGAACATACATTAGATCATTGCGGCATTTTCAGAACAACGGAAGGAAAGTAAGTATGGAACCGGCCTCGGTCTCCGGTGGCGAGTTTCCAGCCCATGATTTCGGCATGGGCGCCGATAAAAAAGTCGGGAAGCGGCATAACGGGAACCGGTGCATCGGTCTGAGATGTCCGCCGCCTCCGATACTTGCGGTATGCCGCGGCACAGCCGTCTGCCACTGCGGCGGGCACATCGAGAATCTCGACGCCCCAGCTGCGTATCCGGTCTGCAGCAGTTGAAGGATCTGCATCCCCGACACAAATCTCGGCCAGGCTGACCGCGTTGATGGCGGCGCCCTCACCGGCTATAGCATCGGCGATCGTCTCTTTGGCCCATTGGCAGAAAGGCGAGTCGCGATCGAAAGCGTAGACGAGTACGTTGGTGTCCAGAAGGATCATGGCTCACGGGTCAGATCGCGGAGTTTTTCCCATGTCATCGTCAGTCGCAAAGGGGCCTTGCGCATGGCTTCCATACAAGCCTTCTTGCTCATGTGCTCGCTGCGTTCAGGCTTCTCAAGTCGAATCAGTAGAAAGCGCCCTTCCGCCTGCTGCTGAATGTCGAAGACATCCCCTGGTCGTCCGCCAGGCAGGAGGATCCTCTTTTTGGTATCGACGGTGTATGTGCTCATAGTGGGAATATCCCACACTGTTGATTCATTGTCAATAGATCATATTATGTTAGGAATATCGACCTTTTTCCACATGATTTTATGTTTCAACTGACTGATGAGAGTACCGGTCTTTAAGGCGCCAATTTGGCACCTTAAAGCGATGAAGGGCTCATGGGGGTCGGCAAAAATTATGAGGTCCTGGTTTCAAAACGAGTCCGAACCGAACAGAATTTTCTTGGCCACATCCTAACGCTGATAGATCGACCTATTTTTAAACCTGCCAAGCAAACATATTGGCCGGATAAAGCGAATTTAGAATGGCATCGCACGAAAAAATTTGGCTTGAGAGCTTAGTCAATTGATACCATGTCGGACTACTACCAGCAAAATTTTAGAACCTATCATGAAAAAACATTTTTCGTGGATTCGGCCAGGTTTTTAACGCCTTTTGCTGAAAACCTGAAACCCGGAGCAACGATCCTTGATATCGGATGTGGCTCCGGCCGGGACTTGCTCTGGTTAAAAAAGCGCGGCTTCAAAGTCATCGGATTTGAGAAGTCCCCAGGGCTGGCCGGTCTTGCCAGAAGAAACGCGGGCTGTGAAATTATTGAAGGCGATTTTGAAATCTTCGACTTTTCCGAAATACGGACAGATGCGATTCTATTTTCTGGATCACTGGTTCATATTGAGCACGACAGGCTTTCGAACCTGATAAAAAAAATTGCAAATCAGACACATGCCTCGGTAATATACCTTTCGCTTAAAGAGGGAGCCGGAGCTAAATCGGCTGCGGATGGCCGAACATTTTATCTGTGGGATGATAAGGCGTTAAAACAGCTGTTTAGAGGGCTTGGATTTAAAGTTATTGATTCATCAAAAAGTGTCTCGATAGTTAATCCAAAAGATATCTGGCTGGGGTATGTGCTGGATAATTTTTAGCATCCATTGGATAAGAATGATGATGATTTCATGTTTGAACCAAAAAGGAACACGATTCTTTAAGATCACAAATTGGGATCTTAAAAAGGGGGCATCATTCGAAATATCCTCCGTTCGCCTTCACTGAGCAAGGCGAAGTGAGGCTTTCGTTTAACAACAACGGACAACTAACAATCAGCCATTGACGGCGGAGCCCAAAAAAATCGGCTACCTAAAAGAAGGCCAAACCAAATACGGCATGCGTAGTCGTAAAAATTGAAAAAAACAAAGGGAAGCTTTGGAGGCTGGATGTAATGAGGTCAACGTTAGTCAACTCAGCAACGACATCCCCGAATTTCTCTAATTGTTAATTGACGGAGGCAATATGGGTGCCATTAAAGGACCCCAAAAGGCAAAAGTGTTTATTTCATCACTCAATTCGTACAAACTTCCGAGCGGAAAGACGCTGTCAGAGGTGCGCCGAAAACTGGCTGTGCAAATCGAGACGCAATTTCCTTTTCTGTCCGCAGAGATCAATGAAGATTGGTCCGCAATGGGTGCGGCAGATCCACGACGGACGACACAAGTCAAATCCCGGCAATGTCACCTTTTTATTGGCATTCTGGTGGATGATTACGGGTTTATCGAGAATACCGGACTATCGGCCACACAAATTGAGTTCGATGCCGCTATTGAAGACAGCCGTGAAAAAATGCTCGTCTTCATGCAAAAAAACTTGCAAGATCCAATAGTATTGTCGAGACAGCCTGAACCCTACCAGCAACTGATTTCATCGCTTAAGGATTATCGCGGAGGTAAAATCGTCAATTGGTTTGATTCTGAAGAAGAATTGGTAACTCTGGTACTTGATTCCGTTGAACTATTCTGTGCGCAAACCCTGAGGGCCATTCGCCAATTTCCTGCCTATGCAAGCGACAAAACCCGCAGGGAAACAGAATGGGAATTGATGACGTTCACAGAACGCCATGAAGCAATGATGGCAACATTTCGCACGGAGGCTGAAAAAATCAAGCTGATGGATACACGAATACTGGGAATGATTTTTAAGGCAGTCAACCAGCCTGCAGACCAATATTCGCTGCGCATTCGATCAAACAAAAAATCGATATATATCCCGGTCCTTTTCAGTGCCTGCCCGGATAGATTTTCTTATTCCGACGCTGCCCGCTATGTGGGGTATCCTTTCCGCAGCTGCGTCGAAAACTGGAAACTGGCTTACGGCCCGCTCCACATTGTTGCAGTAGCCAGATCTATCACGGACACCCAGGTCCGCCGCCATCTTGGGAACCCCGACATACATGTTTCCAGGGAAGCATGGGGCTTTTTCGCGGCTGACCCGGAACGTTTTATTCAGGTGGGATATCTAACGCAGTGTCTAAGTCCGCCACGGCTCATCAGGCGAGTACGTGAGTTCTTTACGTGGCTGGACTTTTACGAGCAAATTGACCAACTCATTCAACGCGCAAAGGTTCGGGGAAAAATTTTAAAGGCCAGACCTGCTCAGTAAAATCAGTAAAAAGGGTAACTTTGGAGGCTGAATGAAATAAGATCGGAGTTAGCCAACTCAGTCAAGACCGAGTTTCCCATTCTTAAAAATTTCCCTTGCGCAATTCGCGATTCGCGAATAGAATAAGGCCATGATACTAAAACCGCAAGATATCTTTATTATGTTAAAGCTGGTAGTCTGGAATCGCTCTGAGTGGTCTTATCCGGCTTTATCACATGAGCTGTCTATGAGTGCCTCGGAAGTGCATGCCGGCGTCAAGCGAGCAGCTGCTGCAAGACTAATGGACCTGGACCGAAAAATACCCATTAAGAGCAGCCTGCTCGAATTCTTAATACACGGTGTTAAATATGCCTACCCTCCCGATCGCGGTGGAATTACTCGGGGAATGCCAACGGGTTATGCTGCTCAGCCTCTAAGAGATCTTATCATGCAGCCCGACGAGCCGCCGCCGGTCTGGCCCGACCCGGAAGGACAGGTGCGCGGCTATGAATTCTCCCCTCTATACAGCTCGGTTCCCCATGCCTGCAAGGTCGATCCAAAACTCTATGAATTGCTGGCGCTCGTAGATGCCATCCGTGATGGAAGGGCTCGTGAAAGAAAAATTGCTGTAGAAGAAGTTCAATCAAGAATTTCGTAGCATAAAAAAATGAAACAACACTCGATATTTTTTGGGGACGAAGCTCGACGCATTCTTCGGTCGCGGAAGAGGGGATTATCTCGCAAGCCATGATATGGAGGACATTATCAACTTCATTAACGGACGAGCCGAGGTAATAGAGGATATCAAAAACTCAGAACCGGATTTAAAAGATTTTATCGTTAAATCATTACAGGGGTTTTTGGAGGACGAGTTCTTTCTGGAGGCCTTGCCGGGCCATCTACTGCCTGATCAGGCAAGCCAGGGGCGGCGATCTATCATCCTGGAGAGAATTAAAAAAATTATTGAACTTGGCAGCGGTTAAAAAAGGATACGAGCTCAGGGAACGAAAGAGTTTCCTATATAGTGAAAGCGGAATTTTTTGTCTTTTCAGTGAGATCGTGAAAGGTTTAGGGTTATATGGCAAGAGGAGGATCAGAATTCAGAGGGATTTCTTAAAGTTGTTATTTTGATGCCAAAAACATTGATTTAAGCCGAAATAAGAGGCGTCTTTAAAGCTCATTTTTATTAATTACAGTCACATAGCCTGGTACGACCCCGGGCCTCGTCATCGACTCGGTAACCGGGCACATTGCTGGGTTGGTAATGCGCTGTCCTTGCCATTGGATAACTGTTCGGTAAACATCGTCGTATCGGGGCTTGTCTTGAATTTCATTCCGGAAGAAGATAAAAGAAATAAAC